>NZ_JAIVAH010000047.1 GCF_020171745.1 Prescottella equi | reverse complement strand
TTGTGTGTTGTTTGAGAACTGCACAGTGGACGCGAGCATCTTTGTTGTAAGTAATTAAGAGCGTACGGTGGATGTCTTGGCACCAGGAGCCGATGAAGGACGTAGGAGGCTGCGATAAGCCTCGGGGAGCTGTCAACCGAGCTGAGATCCGAGGATTTCCGAATGGGGAAACCCAGCCACAGTGATGTGTGGTTACCCGCGCCTGAATATATAGGGCGTGTGGAGGGAACGTGGGGAAGTGAAACATCTCAGTACCCACAGGAAGAGAAAACAACATGTGATTCCGTGAGTAGTGGCGAGCGAAAGCGGAAGAGGCTAAACCATGGGTGTGTGATAGCCGGCGGGCGTTGCATTCGTGGGGTTGTGGGATCCGTCTTGTCAATTCTGCCGGATTGGCCGACAGTAAGAAATCATCGTGTTAGTCGAAGTGGTCTGGAACGGCCTGTCGTAGAGGGTGAGAGTCCCGTAGACGAAAACATGGTGACTGTCGTGACGGACACCCGAGTAGCAGCGGGCCCGTGAAATCTGCTGTGAATCTGTCGGGACCACCCGATAAGCCTGAATACTCCCTGGTGACCGATAGCGGACTAGTACCGTGAGGGAAAGATGAAAAGTACCCCGGGAGGGGAGTGAAATAGTACCTGAAACCGTGCGCTTACAATCCGTCAGAGCCTGCGCCA
>NZ_JAIVAH010000046.1 GCF_020171745.1 Prescottella equi | reverse complement strand
CTCCCAGTCGTGGGTAGCGCGGCGGCCCTCGGGTCCACGGGTGACGCGGGCAGCGCGGGCGGCACGGACGCGGGTAGCTCGGGTCTGGATCTCGGTAGCCTCGCGGATCTCGGTTCGGGCAGCGATTCGGGCAGCGACTCCGGTAGCGGCGACTCCGGCAGCGGTGAGCTGACTGCGGGCAGCGGCGATCTCGACTTGGGCAGCTTGGGCGAGCTTGTACTGGGCAGCTTGGGGCTGGATGCCGGGAGCCTCGCGGACCTGGGTTCGGGCAGCGATTCCGGTAGCGACACGGGCAGTGGCGACACCGGCAGTGGTGAGTTGACTGCGGGCAGTGGCGATCTCGACTTGGGCAGCCTGGGTGAGGCGGCTCTCGGGAGTTTGGCGCTTCCGTTCGGCAGCCTGGCCCTCCCGGTCGTGGGTAGTGCGGCGGCCCTCGGCTCGACCGGTGACGCGGGCAGTGCGGGTGGCACGGATGCCGGCAGCTCGGGTCTGGATCTCGGTAGCCTCGCGGACCTCGGTTCGGGCAGTGATTCGGGCAGCGACTCCGGTAGCGGCGACTCCGGCAGCGGTGAGCTGACCGCCGGAAGCACGGATCTCGATCTGGGCAGCCTCACGGACCTCGCACTCGGCAGCCTCGGACTGGGCAGCACGGGCGAGACCGAGGTGGGTAGCTCGAACTTGGACCTCGGGAGCCTCGCGGACCTCGGATCCGGCAGCGATTCGGGCAGCGACACGGGCAGTGGCGACACCGGCAGCGGTGAGCTGACGGCCGGCAGTGG
>NZ_JAIVAH010000045.1 GCF_020171745.1 Prescottella equi | reverse complement strand
CTATGAGACCTACAACATGGCTGAACTTTGGGACCTGCCGGTCATTTTCGTCATTGAAAACAACCAATACGCCATGGGCACCTCGGTGGCCCGCTCGACCAAATCGCCATCCCTGTGGGAACGCGGCGCGGCCTACGGGATCGAAGGCGAGGAAGTGGACGGCATGGACGTGCTGGCCGTGAAAGAGGCCGGTGAGCGTGCCGTGGCCCACTGCCGCGCGGGCAAAGGGCCGTATATCCTTGAGGTGAAAACCTACCGCTACCGTGGTCACTCCATGTCCGATCCGGCGAAATACCGGACCCGCGAGGAAGTGCAGAAAATGCGCGAAGAACGCGATCCGATCGAGGCCGTGCGGTCTATCCTTCTGACCGGCAACCACGCGACCGAGGACGATCTCAAGGCCATCGACAAGGACATCAAGGCCGTGGTCAACGCCTCCGCAGAATTCGCCAAGGAAAGCCCGGAACCGGCGCTCGAAGAGCTTTGGACCGACATCTACGCGGACGAAATTCCGCAGCATAACGCCTGATCCGGGGAGAACGACACAATGGCAACCGAACTTTTGATGCCCGCCCTTTCTCCGACGATGGAAGAAGGCACGCTCGCGAAATGGCTGGTCAAGGAGGGCGACACCGTCTCCTCCGGCGACATCATCGCGGAAATTGAAACCGACAAGGCGACGATGGAATTCGAAGCCGTGGACGAAGGGATCGTCGGCAAAATCCTCGTGGCCGAGGGCACCGAGGGTGTGAAGGTCAACGAGGTGATCGCGATCCTCGTCGAAGAGGGCGAGAGCGCGGACGACATCGCGGCCCCTGCCCCCGCTGCTGAGGCTCAGGCCCCTGCGGAGGCCGAAGCACCGGCGTCTGCTCCGGCGAAAGCTGCGGCTCCGGTCGAGGTGGTGTCCAAAGCCTCCCCGGATTTCCCGGAAGGCACACCGATGAAAACCCAGACCGTGCGCGAAGCATTGCGCGACGCCATGGCT
>NZ_JAIVAH010000044.1 GCF_020171745.1 Prescottella equi | reverse complement strand
CGCCCTACACGCTTACACCAGTATTACCACTGACTGGCTCAGCTACCTTCCTGCGTCACCCCATCGCTTGGCTACTACCAGATCGGTTCACGCGCATCCACACACCGGAGAACCCGAAGGTTCGAAAGTGGCTTCAGGGCGCTTAGCATCACTGATTCACCAGGGGCGCGTTCACACGGGTACGGGAATATCAACCCGTTGTCCATCGACTACGCCTGTCGGCCTCGCCTTAGGTCCCGACTCACCCTGGGCGGATTAACCTGGCCCAGGAACCCTTGGTCATTCGGCGGACGAGTTTCTCACTCGTCTTTCGCTACTCATGCCTGCATTCTCACTCGTGCAGCCTCCACACCTGGATCACTCCGGCGCTTCCATGGCTGCACGACGCTCCCCTACCCATCCACACCACTGCACACAGCTCCGTAGAACTGCATGGGTGTTATGTGAATGCCGCGGCTTCGGCGGTGTACTTGAGCCCCGCTACATTGTCGGCGCAGGATCACTTGACCAGTGAGCTATTACGCACTCTTTCAAGGGTGGCTGCTTCTAAGCCAACCTCCTGGTTGTCTTCGCGACCCCACATCCTTTTCCACTTAGTACACGCTTAGGGGCCTTAGCCGGCGATCTGGGCTGTTTCCCTCTCGACTACGAAGCTTATCCCCCGCAGTCTCACTGCCGCGCTCTCACACTCTGGCATTCGGAGTTTGGCTGACGTCAGTAACCTTGTGGGGCCCATCGGCCATCCAGTAGCTCTACCTCCAGAGTGAAACACGCGACGCTGCACCTAAATGCATTTCGGGGAGAACCAGCTATCACGGAGTTTGATTGGCCTTTCACCCCTACCCACAGCTCATCCCCTCAGTTTTCAACCTAAGTGGGTTCGGGCCTCCACGACGTCTTACCGTCGCTTCACCCTGGCCATGGGTAGATCACTCCGCTTCGGGTCTAGAACATGCCACTAAAGGACGCCCTATTCGGACTCGCTTTCGCTACGGCTACCCCACACGGGTTAACCTCGCGACATGCCGCTAACTCGCAGGCTCATTCTTCAAAAGGCACGCCATCACCCACCCACCGAA
>NZ_JAIVAH010000043.1 GCF_020171745.1 Prescottella equi | reverse complement strand
GAATGTTGGGGGTGAATGATATCTGTGTGTTGTTTCAGATACCGCACAGTGGACGCGTAGCTTCTTTGTGGTAAGTCCTCGGCCTATTAGTACCAGTCACCTCCATCCGTTACCGGACTTCCAGTTCTGGCCTATCAACCCGGTGGTCTGCCGGGGGCCTTACCCCCTCGAGGGGGTGAGAAACCTCATCTTGGAACAGGCTTCCCGCTTAGATGCTTTCAGCGGTTATCCCTTCCGAACGTAGCTAACCAGCAGTGCTCCTGGCGGAACAACTGGCACACCAGAGGTTCGTCCGTCCCGGTCCTCTCGTACTAGGGACAGCCTTCCTCAAGTTTCTAACGCGCGCGGCGGATAGAGACCGAACTGTCTCACGACGTTCTAAACCCAGCTCGCGTGCCGCTTTAATGGGCGAACAGCCCAACCCTTGGGACCTACTCCAGCCCCAGGATGCGACGAGCCGACATCGAGGTGCCAAACCATCCCGTCGATATGGACTCTTGGGGAAGATCAGCCTGTTATCCCCGGGGTACCTTTTATCCGTTGAGCGACACCGCTTCCACTTGCCGGTGCCGGATCACTAGTCCCGACTTTCGTCCCTGCTCGACCTGTCAGTCTCACAGTCAAGCTCCCTTGTGCACTTGCACTCGACACCTGATTGCCAACCAGGCTGAGGGAACCTTTGGGCGCCTCCGTTACATTTTGGGAGGCAACCGCCCCAGTTAAACTACCCACCAGGCACTGTCCCTGAACCAGATCATGGTCCGAGGTTAGATGTCCAATACGATCAGAGTGGTATTTCAACAACGACTCCACGAACACTGGCGTGCCCGCTTCACAGTCTCCCACCTATCCTACACAAACCGAACCGAACACCAATACCAAGCTATAGTGAAGGTCCCGGGGTCTTTTCGTCCTGCCGCGCGTAACGAGCATCTTTACTCGTAATGCAATTTCGCCGAGTCTGTGGTTGAGACAGCAGAGAAGTCGTTACGCCATTCGTGCAGGTCGGAACTTACCCGACAAGGAATTTCGCTACCTTAGGATGGTTATAGTTACCACCGCCGTTTACTGGGGCTTAAATTCTCAGCTTCGCCATTACTGGCTAACCGGTCCTCTTAACCTTCCAGCACCGGGCAGGCGTCAGTCCGTATACATCGTCTTACGACTTCGCACGGACCTGTGTTTTTAGTAAACAGTCGCTTCTCTCTGGTCTCTGCGGCCCCACCCAGCTCAGGAAGCAAGTTCCGTCACCAGACGAGGCCCCCCTTCTCCCGAAGTTACGGGGGCATTTTGCCGAGTTCCTTAACCACAGTTATCTCGATCGCCTTAGTATTCTCTACCTGACCACCTGTGTCGGTTTGGGGTACGGGCCGTGTGAAAGCTCGCTAGAGGCTTTTCTCGGCAGCATAGGATCACTGAATTCGCCTCAATCGGCTACGCATCACGTCTCAGGCT
>NZ_JAIVAH010000042.1 GCF_020171745.1 Prescottella equi | reverse complement strand
TGAACTGCTCCCCGGAAGTTGGACTGAGAAATTCAGTTCCGACTTCCGGGGAGCAGTTTGATGAGGGCGACGAGTTCACTGTCCGAAGATCAGCGGACCGCGGCGGTAGCGTTGTTCGAGGTCGGCTTGGGGGTTCGTGCGGTCGCGTCGAGCCTGGGTGCGGGCCGACCGCCGGTCAAACGGCTGTATGACCGGTGGCGGGTTCGTGGAACAGGAGCGTTGGTGGCCAAACCTCGGGATAGGCAGGCGTACTCGTTCGAGTTCAAGCTCGAGGTGGTGCGCCGATACCTCGCGGGCGAGACGAAAGTCGCGCTCGCTCGGGAGTTCGATTTGTCGTCGCCGAAGCTGATCGAGATGTGGACGCGCAAGTATCGCAACGAGGGCGAGGACGGGTTGCGTCCGAAACAGCCCGGTCGTCCCCCGAAACATCCTGGTCGTCCTACGAAGCCTGCCGATGCTGGGTCGGGCGAGGTCAGCGAGCTCGAGCAGTTGCGTCGGGAGAACGAGCGACTGCGGGCGCAGGTCGCCTACCTGGGAAAATTGCGGGCCTTGAGGGCGCAAGAACGACGCTGAAGGTCGATGCCGTCGTCTCTCTCAAGGCCGAGCACCGTCTCGATGTGCTCCTCGACGTTGCCGGGCTGGCCCGGTCGACGTTCTTCTATCACCAGGCACGCCTGCAGGCCCCGGACCCGCATGCCGAGTTGAAGGCCGCGGTCACCGAGGTGTTCGAGGGCAGCCGCGGCCGCTACGGGCATCGCCGCATCCACTGTGTGCTGGCGCGGGCCGGCTGGCGGGTGGCGAAGAAGACCGTCCTGATGCTGATGCGCACGCTCGGTCTGGTCTGCCGGGTCCGCCGCACGCGCACATACATCGCCTATCAGGGCCGGGTCGGGAAGGTTGCGGCGAATCTCCTCGACCGTGATTTCACCGCTGATGCCCCGAACCGCAAGTGGGTCACCGATGTGACCGAGTTCCGGGTCGGTGATCGGAAGCTGTATCTGTCGCCGATCATGGATCTGTTCGACCGCCAGATCATCGCGTACTCGCTCGGGCCGTCACCGACCCTGGAGCTGACGAACACCTCCCTGCGGACGGCCCTCGCGACCATCGGCGACGGGCAGAAACTGCTCGTGCACTCCGACCAGGGATTCCAGTATCAGCACCCGTCCTGGCGGGGCCTGCTCACCGATTCTGGTGCGACACAATCGATGTCCCGCAAAGCGAACTGCTACGACAATGCCGTGATGGAGAACTTCTTCGGCCACCTCAAAGAAGAGGTGTTCCACCACACCCGCTACCTCGACACCGACGCCCTGGCCGCCGCAGTGGATGACTACATCCACTGGTACAACACCGAACGGATCTCGACACGACTCGAGGGCCTGAGCCCGGTCCAATACCGGGCCCAGGCCCTCGCGGCCTAGGCTTTCACTTAGCCAGTCCAACAATCGGGGACCAGTTCA
>NZ_JAIVAH010000040.1 GCF_020171745.1 Prescottella equi | reverse complement strand
TACCGAAGGCCCCCACCATTTTTGGTGGGGGCCTTCGGCATTTCTGCGTCTTTTTCAGGGGCGCCCGCCGGTCCGGCGCCACGACCAGGAGCGCCGAGCCGCTAGGGGCGTTCGGCGTCCTCGAGTCCGTGCAGCATCAACGCGAGATCCTCGACGAGGCCGGCGCCCGATCGCGGGCTCCGGTATCCGGTTCGATCGATCCGACCGAGGGCCCATCTGTAGCGGCCCTGAAATGATCGGTTGTGCGCTGTGTGTGATCAACCGCTCGTACTTGAGTCCTGTGCTTTGTTGGAGCTTCGCTCCGTCCGGCGTAGAAATGCCGTCTCGCGTAGGCGATCGATCTCGCACCCGTCCAATAGATGGGCGTGTGTGGACGGCACCAGACAATCAGACCCGCACCCTGCTGGTGGGTTCTCCCCGGTCGTGCGCTGTGCGGGGCGGCATCCACGCGGCGCCGACGGCCGAATCGGCGGCCCGTCTTGGCCGGCGCGCTTGCGGGCACTGCGTCGGAACGCTGGACGACGATGCAGGTGTCGACACGGGATGCTGCCCGACTCGACTGCGCACGGTCCTCCGTCACGAAAGGCGCCGCGACAGCTGACAGTGATCGCGGGAGCAGGACACCCACGCGTGAACCCACATCCAACGTCCCGAGCAGCACTACAGTTCGGTCGAGACTTCAGTGCAGCCGAGTCCGCCTCGGGAGCACAGCAGGGGTGCCCGCAGCAGGATACGGATGCCGAGATCGTCACGAGCTGTCCGGTTTCGCAGCGGCGAGTAGATCCCGACGGTGCCGAAAATGGTTGTAATCGAATGTGATTCATTCAATCTGGGGCCAGTGGCATGGTCGGCGCGCTTCCGATCACGCATGCCGGCGGCAGCTGCAGGACGGGGCTCTCGGACCGACAACCGACTGTCCCTTCTTGGGCCTCGGCTTGCCGTCCCGCATATGCGTAGTCGCAGACCCGAGCAGGGTGCCCAACGTCTCCGTAGGTTTGCACGGTCTCGCCGGTCAAACACTGTTCGACGCGATGTGCGGGAGGGCTTCGACGCCGTGGGTAATGGTCGAAGCGGTTCGCGCTGCGGGGAATCGCACTTGCTGAAGGGTGGCGTCCGGGAGAGGCTGCGGCCGCTGCAGTCCGTGGTTGTTTGTGCCGCGGCTCCGGGCCGATGCCAACCTCGTCCATCTCGGCTTCTCGAAATCGACTGTTGTGCAGTCGAACTGAGGAATCTGCCTGCCTGAACTCTGCGGGCGCGGCGCGGGAGCATCCGCGGGGTGAGTGTTGCTGCTCGTATCGCCGGTAGGGGTCTGTGCCGTCATCGAGGAGGCTGGGGCGGCTTCGCTCGAGCGGATCAGCCGGAACTCGGGTTCTACGGTTGGGTCGACGCAGATGCGGGCACCGCGGTGGTCGTGTCTGCCGGTTCGCCGCCCGGGGTGTCGGCCTCCAGGTCTCCGACCGTGTAGGACGCCTTCCCACGGTATGTGCCGGCCAGATCTGTGAAGTACGTCGACGGGGTCGGCATGGGGGTGTACTCGAGGTCTACGGATTGCCTGAGGGGCGGTCACTCCGGTTCGAGGGCTCCCGTCAGCCATTGACGAGGCGTTCGGGGCCGACGGCGATCGGTCGACGTCCGCGACACCGAGGTCATCGACCTGTGGGGCCTACCCGACGGGCCGAGTTGGGGAACGACCCTCGGGTTCTGCGCCACGACGGACTCCGGACCGTCCCGTCTTCAAGACGATGCCGGGTGCTCCCCGCTGCTTCGCGTGGTCGAGGATCCCTCCGGCGCGCTGGCTTCGTCCAACGGTCCATCGACAGATGGTTGACCATCAGGCCTCTCCCATGTCTCGTCAGAGCCGTTTCGCGACTTGCCTTTTGAGTGAGACCGCCGCTTGTCGTGATGTCGTTCCGAAGGACGGTGCGGCTCTCCACCGCAACAACTGGTCTGCCGGCGGCTCCTCGACCGGTCTTTGGTTGGTCGTCCGGCGAGCAACGACGGTATCCGACCACTCGGGAATCCCGAGTCGGGTGCCACTCGCGATGTGTGCGGACGCATGGAGGAGCCAGGTAGAGCGGGTTACGCTGGCGTCCTGGACAGATCGATGAGCAGGCCGCCGACGGAGATTGTCTCGAGAGGGGCGCATGACCGACTACATCACGCCGAAGTGGGACCGGTCCGCGTTGGTCGTCATCGATCTGCAGCGCGACTTCCTCGACGGCGGGCAGGCAGCGATCGCAGGCACATCTGACGTTGTGCCGAACGTGGTGTCGCTGGTGAAGGCCTTTCGGCGTGTCGGACGGCCGATTGTCCATGTGGTCCGCCTGTACGTGCCGGGGAGTTCGGACGTTGATCTGCCGAGGCGGGATCTGATCGAAGACGGCGCCGAGGTGGCCGCACCCGGAACGGAAGGATCGCAAGTCGCCGAGGGCATTCTGCCGCCGGAGTGCAGACTGGACGCAGAGTGGCTGCTTGCAGGAAACGCGCAGCACGTGGGCCCGAGCGAGATCCTGCTGTTCAAACCGCGGTGGAGCGCATTCCATCGCACCGAACTGGAGTCGTTGCTCCGTACATGGGAATGCGACACCGTCGTGGTGGCCGGATGCAACCTGCCGAACTGTCCACGAGCGAGCCTGTTCGACGCGAGCGAACGAGACTTTCGCACAGTGCTGGCTACCGACGCTGTGTCGCAGGCGAGTCCCGAGCGGCTGATCGACCTCGAAGAGATCGGCGTCAACCTGCATACGACGGCCGACATTCTGGCGTCGCTACTTGCCGGCTAGAAGAGGACAGCGGCTTCGCTGTTTGCTGGCACAGCGCCGGTTGAGTTTCCGGTGTCTGCGCGTGCCCGGTGTTCTTGCCGCGAATCGAGGAGCCGGATCGGTGAGTGACCGCCATGAGCCGGGCATATGCGGCGATGACCGGCAGTCGCGACCCCGAACCGTCACCGACCTCGAAGATCATGCAAGCGGCGGTCCTGACGGGGATGGCAGGCACCAAGGGCCCCGGGAGAGGGCGTGTTCGTCGAGAACCCTTGCGACGTCCTCGTCAACGATCTCGCGATGCTGCAGGCCTTCCCCCATGGAGTCGGCGTCCTCCGGTCGCACGAACGGCCTCGGTGGGTGCCGGCCATCGACGTCGGATCGGCTTCCGGGTTGGTCCGGAGGGAAACGGGACAGGGGAACCGATTCACGCTGACCCCGGCCACCAGGGTCCGGGTGCGGGACTACGCACGCGGTCACGGGGAAGCGCTGCCGGCAGTCCGGACGACCGCGATCAATGAAGGGAGTCGCTCCGTGTCGAGCGCGTCGGCAGACGAAGACCTCCCTGGCGGACGAGCAGGGAAGCGGCTCGACAGCGGGACGCTGCGAGACGGCACAGTCATCTCCACTGTCAGGACGGGATCGGTGATCGTGATGCCGAGCCATCCTGGGCCTGGGCCTGGGCCTGGGCCTGGGCCGGGGCCTGGGCCGGGGCCTGACCGCACTATCGACTCGGTGACAGAGCCCGGCACCAGGCCGGATGCGAGTCGGAGTGCCGGCACCACGGGCGGCGCTTCGACTCGGCAAGAGCCCGATTTGGTGTTCTGCCGTCGGTTCGCGTAACTTATTCCAAGTCAGAGCGACACGGACACCGACCCGGACGCGATCTTCACAGGTCAGCGAGGGAAAACGAGGTTGTACGGGGAGCGCCTGATATTCCCGGAAGTTGGT
>NZ_JAIVAH010000039.1 GCF_020171745.1 Prescottella equi | reverse complement strand
GGTCGCCTCGAGCGTGCGCTTGCCTTTGCGGTACGGGTCCATCGCCCGGTCGATCACGAACGGGTCGATCACGAGGCCAACCTCAAGTGGCGGGTAGCCGAGTCGGACACCCTCGCGGTCGATGATGGTCAGGTCGTACGCCGCATTGAAGGCGACGACGGCGTGACCGGAATCCCATGCCGCGGTGAGGGCCTGGCGAATCTCGTCGTAGCCGCCGGCGTAGTCCTGTCCGTGCTCGCGGGCGTGCTCGGTCGTGATGCCGTGCACCGCGGTGGCGCCCTCGGGGATTCCCTGCTGGGGGTTCAGGAGCCAGTTTCGGCCGCTGGTCACCTTGCCGTCGATGGTTTCGAGGTGCGCGGTGACGATGCGGGCGTTCGTGGGGATGGGGCCAGTGGTTTCGAGGTCGAACGCGGCCATCGGTGCGGTGGTCCAGTTCATCAGGCGGTCTCCGTTTCGGTGGGCAGTTCGGGATCGGGGGTGCCGGCGGGCTCTAGTCCGAGTTCCGGCTCGGGCGCTTCGAGGTCGGCGACGCGGGCTGTGATTCGCTCCCTGGTGCGCTTCTTGTCGCTCTCGGGAAGCGACGAGCTCTGATGCCACAGGTCCGTTAGCGCATCCTTGGTCTTCGCGGCTTCGATGGCGGCGATGAAGCTGTCGACATCAACCGTCACGTCCGACCGTGGCGCGTCAGGTAGCGGCTCGACGACGTGCGGCGTCCGTCGGCCCCGTGTCACTGTGAGGGCGAGGGTGAGCCGCTGGTCGATGTGCGAGAGGTGGCTGACCCGGATTCCGCCGACCTCCTGGCCACCGAAGCGCACCGAGGCGTCGCGATAGAGCGACATCCGGCGGCCGACGTATGTGGATGCGTCCGGCCCCCACGCGGAGACGAGGATGCGTCGCACCGTCTTACTCGGCCGGAACGGGCGGCCAGGGAACTCGACGAGGTGGATGTTGACCGGCTGCTCGGCCGACCCCTTGGTGACGCTCTCGATCTGCACGGTGCGCGGACCGCCAAGGAGGTCCTCGGCGTTGAGCTGGTCGGACTTCGGGGCGATTGATTCGGTGAGGTCCATGACTAGATCACCATTTCCAGTTCGATGGTTCGTTCGGTGGCAGGGAAGCCGGCGACCGACTCCTCGTAGAGGCGGATCATCTCGGCGGCGTTCTCTTCGAAGGCGCGGACGGCGGCGGTGATCGCGGAGAACCAGCGCTCGTCAGGGAAGACTCGCTTCACCCAGAGCGGCATCCCGCCGCAGTAGGAGATGTAGTCGATCCAGTCGCGCCCCGACACGAGCAGTCCGCACTGGAGCTGCGCCATGTTCTCGGTCGGCACCTGGTCGGCCAGGATGGTCTGCAAGTGGATCTTCTGTCGGCGCGACTTGATCTCGATCAGTCCGTTGTCACCGACCAGCCCGTCCGGGGAGTATCCGAGCTTGACGCCAGCGTCTTCGCGGATCATGAATCCGGTCTCTTTGACCAAGGCGTAGTGCTCGGCGTACTTGGCGCGCGCCTTCGGTTCATCCTCGATGCCGCGGAGCATGTCGTCGCTGATGTGCGTCGGGTCGGACCAGCCGGTGATTCGCTCGGCCGCGAGAAGTGCTGTCAGTCCGCGGGATTCCGTGTTACTCGCGACCTGGAGCGTCTTCGTGGTGACGAGCTTGTCGACGACGGATGCGGTCACGATCCCGCGGCGCTGCTCGAGCCATTCGTCGGTGCCCTGCACGAGATCCGGCAGAGTAGTCAAGGTGGCGGTCATGCCGCACCTCGCATCGCGAGCGCCTCGGCGACCTTATTGGCAACGGTCGAGACGAGGGTTGCCAAGTCAGGGCCTTCTGCGGCGATGCTGAGCGACTCGTCCATCTCGGGATGCGTCACGCCGGTCGGCAGTGGTGCCGCCACTCGCCAGCCGCCGAATAGCGCCTGCGACCCCTCCATGAACCACCAGCGACGCTCGAGGAGGTTGTTCATGCGTGCGATGGCTTCGTCCAGCGTCTCCGCGGTAGTCTTGTCGTGCATCTGCTTTTCCTTCCGGTTGGTGGGTGCCTGCCCGTCCCGTTGCACCGGGGCGGGCTTTCTCGTTTCGGTCACGCCGCGCTCGCGGCGGGCGCTCGCTTCTTCCGCGACTTCGGCTCGCTGAATAACTCCTCGAACGGAAGCCCCCAAGCGGCGCGGGCCTTCATGACGAACTCGGGTCCGGCGTTGCACTCCCCCTTGAGAACTCGCGATGTGGTGCTCCTGTTCAGGCCGAACTCGCGGGCGAGCGCGGCGGGGTCCGGGATGGAGCGCTCCTTCATCTCCCGAAGGAACCGCGCCTTGTTGATCGCAAAGCCCTTCACATCCCCTCCAAGTTTCGTGTGCGAATACCGGTTGCGTTCACGCACTCACCATAGCGAGTCAGGTGCGTTGATGCAACAGGTTTCGCGCACGAAATCACGACTCTGTAAGTTGCACTAGCGCACGCGTTGCAACAACGCAACAGCTTTGACGCAACGGATTCACCCGTTACGCTGCGGGTATGTCGAACTGGAGCGACTTCCTACGCGCACGTCTTGATGACCGCGGCTGGGACGCCGCACGACTCGCCGCGGAGGCGGGGGTTACGCCGTCGATCGTGTCCCGGTGGATGAGTGGGGCGCATAAGCCGACCGCGGATCGGGTGCGCGCCGTCGCCGAGGCGCTCGACGTCTCTGTAATGGAGGCGATGATCGCGGCGGAGGTGATCACCGCCGAGGAGGCCAAGGTCACCGCCCTCGCGCCGGACCCCAAGCTCCTCAGCGATCAGGAGTTGCTCTACGAGGTGTCGCGACGACTGGCTGAGCGACAGATCGTCGAGAAGGCCGGCGACGTCGGCCGACGGATCATGAAGATCAAGCCACGTCCGAAACGGCCTGCATCGAGCGCTAGCGGGCCAGAGCTGCTAGCCGCCCAAGAGGGCGAGACGGAAGCGCGGAAGCGAAAGCGCACGGAGCGCCAGGATGAGGACTTTCCCGATCCAGATGGGCCCGAGGACGGCGCGTAACGTTTTCATTGTCGGTGCTTTACCTCACACTCGGCGGATGGCGGGGGGATGGCATCCGTGGCGACACATGCGAGACAAGTACCCGGACATCGATGTCCGGTTCACCGACTGTGGCGAGGAGGGCTTACGCGGCCGGTGGACGACTGACGGCATCGAGATCGACCGCACATCGAATCAGCGAGAGCGCCGGTACACCCTGGCCCACGAGATCGTCCACGTCGGCCGCGGCCCGGTCCCGGACCACCCGTACTACGCGATGCGCGAGGAGCGCGAGGTCGACCGAATCACGGCGCGCTTGCTGATTTCGATCGACGACCTGATCGACGTGCTCGCCTGGAACCGATACCGCATCGACGACGAGGCCGCCGAGGAACTCTGGGTGGACCTCGAGTGCCTCAAGATCAGGGTTCAGAACCTGACCGAGGCCGAGCGGCGCTACATTGACGCAGAACTGGAGCGCCGATCGCCTTGATCGGCAGAGTGGGGAGGGATCAAGTTGCGTAGGACTCTGACCGGGATAGCAGCCATCGCAGCTGCCGCGGCGCTTGCGGCCGGATGTAGCAATAGCGAAGCTGCGACTGAGCAGGCGGATCAGAGTCAGGGGCCTGTCGCCGCCGCCTGGTCGGCGCATGGCCCTGAGATCAGCAGCCTCTCCGCTTCTAGGTGTGCGGCCGAGGGCGCGCTGGATGACTGCATCAATAGCTCTGCAGCAAAGCGCCGGATGGCGAATACTGTCCTCGACTCTCTCGAGGGTAAGGATGACTACAACATCGCTTCCGTGCGCGACGCTGCAGACTCTGTGCGGTCCACAATCTTCGGGTCGGAATGCTTTGCGGATTCCGTCAGCAGTGTCACTGCAGCAACCTGCAAGATGACTGGACTCTCCGTTGACATGAGCTTCGACGCTATGAAGACATACATGTCAGCGGCTCCATCATCCTGATACCTGCGGTCCTTTAGAGCCCCCGAGCGCGGCCCCGATGGCCGCGGCGCCCTCTTGTGCGCTGCGGCGGTCGAGGTGTCCGTAGACGCCGATGGTGGTGGTGATCGACTCATGCCCGAGGTGGGCCTGGATCACGGGGAGTGGGACGCCGGCGGCGATCATCCATGAGGCGCAGGTGTGGCGGAGGTCGTGTGGCGACGGAGTCTTGCCGCCGAGTTGGGCCTCGATCTTCTTGAGCGCCGGCTTCCATGCCTTGTTGTGGTAGAGCTGCGCGGAGATCGGGTCGCCAGACTGTGTGGCGAACACTAGCGCGTCGTAGGGGCGGTCGAGGTCCCCGGCTGCCGTGACGGCCTGCGTCGGAATGTTGATGGTGCGCACACCTTTACGCGACTTCGGCGGGCCGAGTCGACGTTCGCTGTCGCCGGTGTACTTCCACGCCTTGTTGATGCGGACCGTCCCCTCGTCGGGATCGATGTCGCCGACGGTGAGTGCCGCGGCCTCGCTGTAGCGCATCCCCGTCGACACGAGGAAGGTCGTCATCGGACGCCAGCGTTCGGTCATCGCGTCCCGCAAGAGCGCGAACTCCTCCGGGGTGAGGAAGGTGGCGTTGTCCTTGCCTGCGTCGGCCCGCGGGAGCCGGCGGCCTTCGCATGGGTTAGCGCCGAGGTGACCGGCGCGCACTGCGCCTTGAAAGGCGCCGGAGAGGAAGCCGTGCTTGTTCTTGATCGTCTTGCCGGACGCCTTGGCAGCAGTGAGTGCGTTGACGAACTGGGCGATAGTCGTCTCGGTCACGGCAGAGAGCGGCAGTGCGCCCATGACGGGATTGATGTCGAGCTCGAGATAGCGGCGGTACCGATTGCGTGTGGCTTCCTCGATGCCGGTGAGGTGGTCGATGTGGTGGGTGATCCACATCGTGACCGTCTGCTCCCCCGCGGCTCGTTCGGTGGCGCCGATGATCTCAAGGGCCTTGTCGGGGCCGACCTGTTCGACGAGGTTGCGGAAGCGTTCGGCGGCAAGTGGGTCGTCGAAGGATGTTGACCGCTGTTGACCGGAGTGCCGGTAGAGGACCGCGGAGTAGGAGGTGCCGTCCTTGCGGGTGCGGACGCGAATGCTCGCCATAACGAAGAAACCTCCCGTTCGGCACTGTTCAGTGCCTCTCGGGAGGTGATCGTAGCGTCTCGGTGCGACTCGTTGTTGACCGCTACCGTTGACGGCTATTCAGTTGATCTTGCTTTACGTCTCTGACCTGCAGAAACTTGGTGGAGCTAAGGGGACTCGAACCCCT
>NZ_JAIVAH010000038.1 GCF_020171745.1 Prescottella equi | reverse complement strand
GGCACCGGGACTCCGGTGCCGCCCTACTTCGTTAGTGTCTGTGTCAGGAACCAACGACTTATCAGAAGGCAGGTACCGTGAATTACCAGAACCCCGCCATGACTTCGGCCACCTCCGGCCTGAATCTCAGCGACTCGGTGTTCGAACGCCTGCTTCGCGAGCGCATCATCTTCCTCGGTACGCAGGTGGACGACGACATCGCGAACAAGCTGTGCGCCCAGATCCTGCTGCTGTCCGCGGAGGATCCCACGCGGGACATCAACCTGTACATCAACTCGCCGGGTGGTTCGGTCACGGCCGGCATGGCCATCTTCGACACCATGCAGTTCGCCGAGTGCGATGTCGCGACCTTCGGCATGGGTCTGGCCGCCTCGATGGGACAGTTCCTGCTGTCGGCCGGCACCAAGGGCAAGCGGTACGCCCTGCCGCACGCGCGGATCATGATGCACCAGCCGTCCGCCGGTATCGGTGGCACCGCGTCCGACATCGCGATCATGGCCGAGCAGTTCGCGCACACCAAGCGTGAGATGGCGGAGCTCATTGCGGAGCACACCGGCCAGACCGTCGAGCAGATCACCGCCGACTCGGACCGTGACCGTTGGTTCACCGCGAAGGAAGCGCTCGAGTACGGCTTCGTCGACCACGTCGTCACCCGCGCGCGGCAGGCGGGCGGCGCGGGCAACTAGTGCCGCGACCCGGTCCCTCCCTTCCGCTCCCATCATCCTTGGAGAACTGATGACCAACATGTTCGATCCCCGTGCCGCCCACGCGCTCGGTGGCCAGGCTCCGGCCGGTGCACAGTCGCGCTACATCCTTCCGTCGTTCATCGAGCACTCCAGCTACGGCGTCAAGGAGTCGAACCCGTACAACAAGCTGTTCGAGGAGCGCATTATCTTCCTCGGCGTGCAGGTGGACGACGCGTCGGCCAACGATGTCATGGCGCAGCTGCTCGTGCTCGAGTCGCTCGACCCCGATCGTGACATCACGATGTACATCAACTCGCCCGGTGGCTCGTTCACGTCGCTGATGGCGATCTACGACACGATGCAGTACGTGCGTGCCGACATCACCACCGTGTGCCTCGGTCAGGCAGCGTCGGCCGCGGCAGTGCTGCTCGCGGCGGGCACCCCGGGCAAGCGCCTCGCGCTCCCGAACGCGCGTGTGCTGATCCACCAGCCCGCCACCGGCGGGATCCAGGGCCAGGTGTCGGACCTCGAGATCCAGGCTGCGGAGATCGAACGCATGCGTCGTCTCATGGAGACCACGCTGGGCAAGCACACCGGCAAGGACCCCGATGTGATCCGCAAGGACACCGATCGCGACAAGATCCTCACCGCCGAGGAGGCGAAGGAATACGGGATCATCGACGACGTGCTCCAGTACCGGAAGCTGTCGGCGCAGAAGTGATGTGGGGCATCCCGGTTCGTCGACACGCCCGAGAGGTGAGTTGCGGCGGACCGGGATGCGATTCCGTCAAGCTGGGCACTCCGCGCACGACGTCGGCCTGATTCTCCCGCTGCGCTCGTGCTGCGGGGGAATCACCGGCTATTGGTCGACCTCGTTCCCGATCTGCGGGTACGGTCACACCAGGGGCCTTCGATCCGGATTCGGGGTTCGCATCCGCTGCAACCGCGGCGGTGGGGAACCGGGTGAGGATGCTCGCACGTAGACAAGGAAGTAGGGACCTTACGAGATGGCACGCATCGGTGACGGCGGCGATCTGCTCAAGTGCTCTTTCTGCGGTAAGAGCCAGAAGCAGGTCAAGAAGCTCATTGCGGGACCCGGGGTCTACATCTGCGACGAATGCATCGATCTCTGTAACGAGATCATCGAGGAAGAGCTGGCGGAGTCGAGCGAGGTCAAGCTCGACGAGTTGCCCAAGCCCGCGGAGATCCGCGACTTCCTCGAGAACTATGTGATCGGCCAGGACTCCGCGAAGCGGACGCTGGCGGTGGCGGTCTACAACCACTACAAGCGGATCCAGGCCGGTGACCGGAGCCGGGATGCCCGCGGCGAGACCGTCGAGCTCGCGAAGTCGAACATCCTGATGCTCGGCCCTACCGGGTGCGGCAAGACCTATCTGGCGCAGACGCTCGCGAAGATGCTCAACGTGCCGTTCGCGATCGCGGATGCCACCGCGCTCACCGAGGCCGGCTACGTCGGCGAGGACGTCGAGAACATCCTGCTGAAGCTGATCCAGGCCGCCGACTACGACGTCAAGCGCGCCGAGACCGGCATCATCTACATCGACGAGGTCGACAAGATCGCCCGCAAGAGCGAGAACCCGTCGATCACCCGGGACGTCTCCGGTGAGGGCGTGCAGCAGGCCCTGCTGAAGATCCTCGAGGGCACGCAGGCGAGTGTTCCGCCGCAGGGCGGCCGCAAGCACCCGCACCAGGAGTTCATCCAGATCGACACGACGAACGTGCTGTTCATCGTCGCCGGTGCCTTCGCGGGCCTCGAGAAGATCGTGTCCGATCGAGTGGGCAAGCGTGGCATCGGTTTCGGTGCGGAGGTTCGGTCGAAGGCCGAGATCGACACGCAGGACCACTTCGCGGAGGTCATGCCGGAGGATCTGATCAAGTTCGGTCTGATCCCCGAGTTCATCGGTCGTCTGCCCGTCGTGGCGTCGGTGACGAACCTCGACAAGGAATCGCTCGTCACGATCCTCTCCGAGCCGAAGAACGCACTCGTCAAGCAGTACACGCGCCTGTTCGACATGGACGGCGTGGAGTTGGAGTTCTCGACCGACGCGCTCGAGGCGATCGCCGACCAGGCGATCCACCGGGGCACCGGTGCGCGTGGTCTGCGCGCGATCATGGAGGAAGTCCTCCTGCCGGTGATGTACGACATCCCCAGCCGCGACGACGTCGCGAAGGTGGTCGTGACCGCGGAAACGGTGAACGACAACGTGCTCCCGACGATCGTGCCGCGCAAGCCGGAGCGCGAGCGCCGCGACAAGAGCGCATAGGGGCGGATACACCTCGTGGAGGGGCTCGGGTGCCGACGGCACCCGAGCCCCTCTGTCTTGTCCGTCCTGTCAGGGGGCCCGCAGCAGCGCCAATGCGAGTGCGGTGAGTTCACCTTCGAAGTTGGCGAGGTCGGGCGCGTTATCCGTCGTCGTCTCGCGTTCCCACGTGGCGAGGCCGGACACGACGAACCGGGCCATCGTCGCCACCCGTCGGGTCCGGACCTCGGGATCGAGCTGCGTGAGTTCGGCACTCATGTCCGCGAAGAGGTTCTTGAGCAGATCCATGCCCTGGATGCGCGGGTATCGGGCGTCGTCCGGGAGCAGGGTGGTGGGCCGGTCGACGAAGTCCATGTGGACGCCGGTCAGCCATTGTTCGTTGAAACGCGCCCAGTACGACGGCTTGCGTGCGGCAATCTCGGTGACGAACGGGTGCACGTAGGCGGCGACCAGTTGGTCGAGTCGGTTCGGGGCGTCGTCGGCGATGTCGTCGAGCATTCGGGCACGCACCTCGTTGATGCTGCCGATGTGTTCGAGCCACACCGCCTCGAGCAGTCCGTCCCAGGATCCGAAGTGGTAAGTGATCGCCGAGTTGTTCCGCTGGCCTGCCGTTCTCACGATCTCGCGGGCGGAGACCCCGTGCAGTCCGCGTTCGGCGATGAGGCGCTCCGCGACGAGGAGGATCGTGTCGCGACCGTTCGAGTTCATAGCGGCAAGAGTACTGAATGGGTTATCTTCTTCGGGCTAAGAAAGATTTCTTAATTTTGGAGGTGTTCGTGAATCCGCTGTCGAGGAACGGGGGCGTCCGCGCCCGTCGTGCCGGCCTCTTCACGGTTGCCGCGACGACGGTGGCGCTGGTCGCGGCCGGATGCAGCAGTAACTCGCCGGACGAGGCCCGAGCGGCCCTGGAACCCGGGCAACTACTTTCGGTCCAGCAGCTGCGTGGCGCGCCCGTGCTGCCCAGCGCCGGCCGGAGCGAACTGATCACCTACGCGTCGCAGAACGCGCAGGGCGACCCGGTGGTGGTGTCCGGGACGGTGTCGATTCCCCGCACGCCCGCGCCGGACGGTGGCTGGCCGGTGCTCAGCTGGGCACACGGCACCACCGGCGTGTCCGACATCTGTGCGCCGTCGAACGACACCACCGACGGCCCGGCGCACGACTACCTGGGCGGCGTCGACGCCGTCCTCGACAGGTACGTCGCCGACGGCTACGTCGTGGTGCAGACCGACTACGTCGGCATGGGCACCCCAGGCGGCCACCCGTACATGGACGGTGGCACGGAGGCCAACGCGGTCGTCGACATCGTGCGCGCCAGCCGGGAGCTCGACGACTCGATCAGCAACCAGTGGTACGCGATGGGGCACAGCCAGGGCGGGCACGCCACGCTGTTCACCGCAGCCCAGGGTGCCGAGCGTGCGCCCGAACTGGACCTGCGCGGCGCGGTCGCCATCGCCCCGGGCAACGAGACGAGTGCGACGCCGCAGTACCTGGCGTCCGGCGACCCCGCGGTGGCCCCGGCGCTGGCCTTCCTGCCGCTGATCCTGCTGGGTGCCGAGGCCGCGGATCCGTCGATCGTCGCCGATGACTACGTCACGCCCGAGTCGGAGGTCCTGCTCACCGCGGCTCGCACGAGTTGCGTCGGCCAGATCCGCAACGTGATCGGCTCCGTGCCGGTCGACAAGGCGTTCGCACCGGGCGCCGACATCGACAAGCTCGTGACGTACCTGAAGAAGCAGTCGCTCGGACAGCTGACGTTGACGGTTCCGACGCTGGTGCTGCAGGGCACCGCCGACGCCCTCATCGCAGAGCCCGCCAGTCGGGCCGTGGTGCAGACACTGTGCGCCAACGGTTCCGAGGTCGGCTACAAGACCTACGAGGGTGCCGATCACCGCTCCGCGGTGCCGCAGTCGTTCGATGACGCCGAACAATTCTTCGGCGCGCTGCAGGCGGGGGAGAAGCCGGCCGGTCTCTGCTAGAACGGCCCGAACAGTTCCGAGTACCGGGGCGGGTTCCCGACGAGTTCGCCCTCGGGCAGGGTGACGACGGTGTCGGTCAGTTGCACGACACCGTCGTCGTCCCGGCACTCGGTGGCTACCCGGTAGTCGGCGCTGTCGGTGTACTGACCTGCGAGATGCAGTGTCTCGGTGGGCATCGTGGTCCACCAGATGCCGAGGCCGCCGTCGTAGATTTCCTGCAGATTGGTGATCACCGGTTGGTCGGCGGTGTCGAAGACGACGGTGGCGCACCGGGCCGGCGCGTCGGTGCTGGAGTCGATGTTCTGCAGCGTCACGAGGATCGAATTGCCGAAGGTCCGCACCTCGCCCTGCCCGGTCACGGTCGCCGACGCCGGGGCGGTGCCGAGAAGGCCGGCCACGGCGAGTGCGCCCGCGGCGGCCGCAATGGTGTGCCGCATCCGTCTTCCGGTCATGACGTGACGCCCCTCCCGTTCGCCCGACCCGCGTGGTCTCCACTGTGGCATGCGGCGCCGCGGGGTGGTGGGCGAACCGGCGTCAGATCTTGATGCGGTGCTCGCCCGAGTAGACGTTCATGCTCTCGCCGCGCAGGAACCCGACGAGTGTCATCCCGCGGTCCCGGGCGAGGTCCACGGCCAGCGACGACGGCGCCGACACCGCGCCGAGCACCGGAATCCCGGCCATCGCGGCCTTCTGGGCGAGTTCGAACGACGCGCGGCCGCTGACGATGAGGACCGTGTCGGACGCGGGGATCCGGTTCGCGGTGAGCGCCCAGCCGAGCACCTTGTCGACCGCGTTGTGCCGGCCGACGTCCTCGCGGAGTGCCAGCAGCGCACCGTCGGTGGTGAACAACCCGGCGGCGTGCAGTCCGCCCGTGGCCTCGAACACTCGCTGGCCCTTGCGCAGCGTCGGTGGCATCGAGGACAGGGCCGTCGCGGTGACCTCGAGCGTGTTGTCGGACAACGGGTATCGGCTCCGTACCGCGACCTCGTCGAGCGAGGCCTTGCCGCACACGCCGCACGCCGACGTCGTGAGGAACTCGCGCCGGCCGCGGTTGCCCGGATCGGGCACCCCGGCGGCGAGTTCGACGTCGAGGACGTTGTAGGTGTTGGCGCCGTCCGCGTCGACGCCGTCGCAGTAGCGGACCACCCGCACGTCCTCGGCGGCCGCGATGATCCCCTCCGTCAGCAGGAACCCGTGGACCAGTTCGACGTCGTGGCCCGGGGTGCGCATCGTGACGGTCAGTGAGCGTCCGCCCAGGCGGATCTCGAGCGGTTCCTCCACGGCCAGGGCGTCCGGTCGACGCCGGGTGCCGTCCGGCGTGATGCGCAGGACGGGCCGGCGTGCGGTGACCCGGCCCATCTAGCGGTCCCTGGCAGGTTCGAGCCGCACGACGACGGCCTTCGACACCGGCGTGTTCGACTTGGCGGCAACGTGATCGAGCGGGACGAGCGGGTTCGTCTCGGGGTAGTAGGCGGCGGCGTTGCCGCGCGGGGTGCTGTACTCGACCACCCGGAAGTCGTGGACCCGTCGTTCCTCGACGGTGCCGTCGGCGGTGGTCCACTCCGACACCAGATTCACCGGTTGCCCGTCGTGCAAACCCATCTCGGCGATGTCGTGGGCGCTGACGAACACCACGCGGCGGCCGTTCTTGACGCCGCGGTATCGGTCGTCGAGGCCGTAGATCGTGGTGTTGTACTGGTCGTGGCTGCGCAGGGTCTGCAGGATCAGCCGCCCGGGTGGTGTCGGGGTCCACTCGAGCGGGCTGACGGTGAAATTGGCCCGGCCGGTGTGGGTGCGGAACTCGCGCGAATCCCGTGGGGGATGGGGGAGTTGGAAGCCGTCGGGCCGGCGGACCCGGGTGTTGTAATCGGTGCAGCCCGGGACGACTCGGGCGATCGAATCCCGGATCCGGTCGTAGTCGCCCTCGAACGTCGACCAGGGCGCAGGATGGTCGGAGCCGAGCAGCTCGCGCGCGAGTTGGCACACGATCGCCACCTCGCTGCGCAGGTGCTCGCTGACCGGCTTCAGGCGTCCGCGCGACAGGTGCACCATCGACATCGAGTCCTCGACCGACACCAACTGTTTGCCGGTCGCCTGGACGTCGAGGTCGGTGCGCCCGAGGGTCGGCAGGATCAGCGCGGTGTGCCCGTGCACGACGTGGCTGCGGTTGAGCTTCGTCGAAACCTGCACCGTCAGTTCGCAGTTGCGCAGTGCCTGCTCGGTGGCGGCGGTGTCCGGCGTCGCCGAGACGAAGTTGCCGCCCATCGCCACGAACACCCGTCCGCGGCCGTCGCGCATGGCGCGGATCGCGTCGACGGTGTCCCAGCCGTGCTTGCGCGGGCTCTCGATGGAGAACTCGGCGTCGAGCGCGGCGAGGAACTCCTCGGGCATCTTCTCCCAGATGCCCATGGTCCGATCGCCCTGCACGTTCGAGTGACCGCGGACCGGGCACACGCCGGCGCCGGGCTTGCCGATCATGCCGCGCATCAGCAGCAGGTTCACGGCCTCCTGGATGGTGGCGACCGCGTGCGTGTGCTGTGTGAGGCCCATCGCCCAGCAGACGACTGTCCGCTGCGAATCCGCGAGCGCGCGTGCGGTGTCGTCGAGTTGGCGTCGCGTCAGGCCGGTGGCTTCGATCACGATGTCGAGGTCCACGTCCCGCATGTGGGCGGCGTAGTCGTCGAAGCCGGCGCAGTGCGCGTCGACGAACGCGCGGTCGACGACGGTTCCGGGGGAGCGGTCCTCGGCCTCGAGCAGCAGTCGGCCCAGGCCCTGGAACAGCGCCATGTCGCCGCCGAGACGGATCTGCAGGAACTCGTCGGCGATGTCCACGCCGCGACCGAGCACACCGCCCACCTTCTGCGGGTCCTTGAAGCGCCGCAGTCCGGCCTCGGGCAGCGGGTTGATCGCGATGATCCGTGCGCCGTTCGACTTCGCCTTCTCGAGCGTCGAGAGCATCCGCGGGTGGTTGGTGCCCGGATTCTGACCGGCGATGAGGATCAGGTCGGCCTGCTCGAGATCCGGCACCGACACCGACCCCTTGCCGATGCCGATGGTCTCGGTCAGCGCGCTGCCCGACGACTCGTGGCACATGTTGGAGCAGTCCGGCATGTTGTTGGTGCCGAAACTGCGAATCAGCAACTGGTACAGGAACGCTGCCTCGTTGCTCGTCCGCCCGGACGTGTAGAACACGGCCTCGTCGGGGCTCTCGAGTTTCCGGAGATGATCGGCGATCAGCCGGTACGCGTCGTCCCACTCGATCGGTTCGTAGCGGTCGCTGCCGGGACGCACCACCATGGGATGCGTCAGCCGGCCCTGCTGCCCCAGCCAGTAGTCGGTGTGCCCGTTCAGCTCTGAGATCGGGTGCGCCGCGAAGAACTCGGGTGTCACGGTCCGCAGCGTCGCCTCCTCGGCGACGGCCTTGGCGCCGTTCTCGCAGAACTCGGCGGGCTTGCGGTGGCCGGGCGTCTCGGGCCACGCGCAACCCGGACAGTCGAAGCCGTGCCGCTGATTGAGCCGGGTGAGGGTGCGGGCGGTGCGGGCCACGCCCATCTGTTCCACGGCGCGCTCGAGCGACACCAACACGGCGGGGACACCGGCCGCGTAGTCCTTCGCGTGGTCGACGACGAGGTCGTTCTCGTCGATGTCCTTCCGGGGCCCGGTGCGCGTCATGGCCCAATACTGGCCCGATTCGGTCGGGTCCGCACGGTCCGACGCACCGAACGGCCAGGTAGTGTCGGCTAGCCTTACCTTCTCCTGAATGCACCACCACGACACGAAGGGTCCTTCGATGGGTGATCTCCAGTCGCGAGCCGGCGCAATCTCGCGCCGCGGATTCCTGATCGGCAGCACCGGTGCGCTTCTCGCGTTCGCCGCCGCGTGCAGCAGCAGCTCGGGCGACGGCGGCTCCGACGGCGGCTCCGGCGCGACGGTCACCCACAAGTACGGCCAGACGACGGTGCCGGAGAACCCGCAGCGGATCGTCAGCGTCGGCTACAACGACCAGGATGCGTTGCTCGCGCTCGGTGCGGTTCCGGTGGGCGTCTTCGACTGGTACGGCAACTACCCGTACGCGGTGTGGCCGTGGTCGCAGCCGCTGCTCGGAGACGCCCAGCCCACGATCATCGGCAGTGCGAGCACCGGCATCGACATCGAGAAGGTCGCGACCGTCGGGCCCGACCTCATCGTGGGCACGTACTCCGGGCTCACCCAGGGGCAGTACGACAAGCTGTCCGCGCTCGCGCCGACCGTCGCGCAGCCTGCGGGCGTCGCCGACTACGGCGTGCGCTGGCAGGACCAGACCACGATCCTGGGCGAGGTGCTCGGCAAGCAGGACAAGGCCGCCGAACTCGTGGCCGGCGTGCAGCAGCGCTTCACCGACGTGGCCGCGGCGAATCCGTCGTTCGCGGGCAAGACGGTTCTCGTCGGCGCGCTCAAGGGTCCCGGCCAGTTCGGTGTGTACGGTCCCGAGGATCCCAAGGTCCGATTCTTCACCGAACTCGGGTTCGTGAACCCGCCTGTCGCGGAACAGGTTCGCAAGACCAACTTCGCGGAGATCAGCACCGAGCAGCTCTCGCTCGCCGACGTCGACCTGCTCGTCTGGTACGCGGGCGGCGGCTTCGGCGACGACCTGCGGGCCGAGCTGGCCAAGACGCCGGTGTACCAGACCCTCGACGTCGTCAAGGACGGACGCACGATCGTCCTCGAGGACGAGGCCGCCGAGGCGATGGCGTGGTCGACGGTGGTGAGCCTGCCGTTCGCGCTGGACCAGATCCCGGAGCGCATCGCGCCCCTGCTCGCCTGATCCAGCCGGTACGCTCGCGGTCATGGGTGTCAGGCCAGTGACCCGATCCGATATTCCCGCGCTTTCGCGTGCGCTCGCGGAGGCGTTCGACGACGACCCCGTCATGTGCTGGATGTTCCCGGACGATGCGAAACGTCCCACCGGCATGGCACGCCTGTTCGCGGCCGAGTCCCGCTACCACCACCTCGCCGGCGGCGGTGCGGAACTGGCCGAGACACCCGACGGCACGATCGTCGGCGGCGCGCTGTGGGACCCGCCGGGCCGGTGGAAGCAGTCGAGTCTCGATTCGCTGCGCAGCCTGCCCGCCGTCATCCGCGCACTCGGCGGCAAACTCCGTGTCGGCGCCGAGGTCTCGCATGCCCTCGAATCCGCGCACCCCACCGAGCCGCACTGGTACCTGTCGACGATCGGGACGTCGTCGGCCGGACGCGGCGGCGGATACGGGAAGGCGCTGCTGAACTCCCGGCTGTCGCGCTGCGACGCGGAGGGCGCGCCCGCCTATCTCGAGTCCAGCAAACACGCCAACATTCCGTATTACGAACGATTCGGATTCGAGGTGACCGGCGAGATCTCGATCCCGAACGGTGGTCCGACGCTGTGGAAGATGTGGCGCGATCCACGCTGACTTCGGCGGCGTGCCGAACAGTGGTACCAATCAGGGGTGACCTCCACCCCACAGACTCCACTCGGCACACCGTTCGACGACCTCGACGACTATCTGGCACTGCCCCGGCTGTCCGGACTCGCGCTGTCCCCGGACGGTTCGCGTCTCGTGGTCGCGCAGGCGGTCCTCGACGCCGACGAGACCAAGTACGTCTCGGCGCTGTGGGAGATCGACCCCGCCGGTGAGCGGCCCGCCCGCCGCATCACGTGGGGGGCGAAGGGAGAGGCGGGCGCGGCGTTCACCAGCGCGGGCGATCTGCTGTTCACCGCGTCCCGGCCCGCGCCGGACGAGTCCGGCGACGCCCCGAACGCGCTGTGGCGCCTTCCGGCCGACGGCGGTGAGGCGTCCCGCGTGGCCTCGCGCGGCGGCGGAATCTCCGGGGTGCGCGCGGCGCGGTCGGCCCCGCGTGTCGTGGTGTCCACGTCCGCCCTGGGCGCCACCGCCGAGGACGACGAGCGGATCCGCGGCGAACGCAAGGACAAGAAGGTCAAGGCGATCCTGCACACCGGGTACCCGGTCCGGCACTGGGACCACGATCTCGGCCCCGACGTCCCGCACCTGCTGGCCGGGGCGTCGGACGTCGACGGCGAGATCGTGCTCGACGACCTGACCCCGGCCCCCGGCATCGCGCTGCGGGAGGCGGACTACGACCTGGCTCCCGACGGCTCGTTCGTCGTGAGCACGTGGTCACTGCCGGGTGTGCTCGGCGCGATGCGCACGGTACTGGTGCGGATCGACGCCGCGACGGGGGAGCGCACCACGCTCGTCGACGACGACGCCGCGGACCTGTCGCGTCCGGTCGTCTCGCCCGACGGCGCGAGCGTCGTGTACCTGCGTGAGTCGTACGGCGATCCGGACCAGGCGCCGCGGATCACGCTGCACCGCTTCGATTTCGCCGACGGCCGCATCTCGGATCTCGTGTCCGGCTGGGATCGTTGGCCCACGTCGGCCGCGTGGCTCCCGGACGGCGCCGGACTGGTGCTCACCGCCGACGAGCGGGGCCGCGGCCCGGTCTTCGTGCTCCGCGGCGACGGCAACCCGACCGCGCTGACCACCGACGACGCCGCCTACACCGACCTGCTCGTCGCGCCGGACGGCTCGGCCGTGTACGCGCTGCGGGCGTCCTACGAGCGGCCGCCGCACCCGGTCCGGATCACCCTCACCGGCGACACGGTCGGCGCCGTCACGGAACTGCGCGCGCCGTCCGAGTCGCCGCGGGTACCGGGCCGGCTCACCGAGGTCGTCGGGCAGGCCGAGGACGGCACGCCGCTGCGGGCGTGGCTGGCGCTGCCGGAGTCCGCGTCCGCCGACACCCCGGCACCGCTCGTGCTGTGGGTCCACGGCGGACCGCTGAACTCGTGGAACACCTGGTCATGGCGTTGGAACCCGTGGCTGCTGGTCGCGAAGGGCTACGCGGTGCTGCTGCCCGACCCGGCGCTCTCGACCGGTTACGGGCAGGACTTCGTCCAGCGCGGCTGGGGCCAGTGGGGCAAGGCGCCGTACACGGATCTGATGGCGATAACCGACGCCGCCGAGGCGCTGCCGGAGATCGACGCGAAGCGCACCGCCGCGATGGGCGGCTCGTTCGGCGGCTACATGGCGAACTGGATCGCCGGGCACACCGACCGGTTCCAGGCGATCGTCACGCACGCGAGCCTGTGGGCGCTCGACCAGTTCGCCCCGACCACCGACGCGGCCTGGTACTGGGCGCGGGAGATGACGCCCGAAATGGCGTTCGAGAACTCGCCGCACCTGGCCGTCGCCGACATCGTCACCCCGATGCTGGTGATTCACGGCGACCGGGACTACCGCGTGCCGATCGGCGAGGGCCTTCGGCTCTGGTACGAGCTGCTGTCCGAGTCGGGGCTGCCCGCCGACGCCGAGGGGAAGACCGACCACCGGTTCCTTTACTTCCCCGACGAGAACCACTGGGTGCTCAGCCCCCAGCACGCCAAGGTCTGGTACCAGGTGGTCGAGTCGTTCCTCGCCGAGCACGTGCTCGAGGAGGACGTCCCGCTGCCCGACACCCTCGGCTGACGGCGTCCGTCCCTCCCCGCGTTTTGCGCACTTGTCGCTACTTTTGGGTATCGGGAGGTCGCGCCAAGTGCGCAAAACGCGAAGGGGTGTGGGGGGATGGAAGATGCGCATCCGGACGTCGGTGAGACGAAGCCGGCCCGGCGCCCGGCGCCGCGGTGGTGGCGTCTGACGGTCGGCTGGGTGATTCCGCTCCTGGCGGCGACGGCATGTCTGGTGGTGCTGTGGAGTCTGGTGCCGCCCGCCGTGTTCTACCCCCTGTTCGCGCTGGCATCGGGAGCCTTGGTCATCGTCGGCGTCGTGTGGCTGGCCGCGGTCGTGTTCGGCTCGATCCGCTACGGGTGGCGCCGTGTCACGCTCGTCGCGCCGATCATCGTGTTGGTCACCGTCGGGCTGGCGGCCGCCGATCTGCCCGGACGACTCGGCTGGTGGGTGTCGAAGGACGACCTGCAGCGGGCCGCGGTCGCGTGCGCGGATCCGTCCGACGGTGCCGATTTCCGGTCCCGGTGGATCGGTGCGTACCGGGTGTACTCGGTCCACCGAGTCGGGGACAGCGGGTGCCGATTCACTGTCGAGGGCGGGCTGATCGACTCCGTCGGAGTCGCCTATCTGCCGGGCGAGCAGCCCTACCTCGGTGACCCCCGCCGCGACGGAGAAATCGGGTACCGGCACATCGAAGGGGACTGGTACGCGTTCGTCCAGCGATTCTGATCCGCGTTTTGCGCACTTGTCGCGTTTTCGGGGCCCGAAAACGCGA
>NZ_JAIVAH010000037.1 GCF_020171745.1 Prescottella equi | reverse complement strand
GCCAACGCCAACGCCATCCAGGGCTCCGGCTGGTCCATCCTCGCCTGGGACTCCATCGGCCAGCGCCTGATCATCGTCCAGCTCTACGACCAGCAGGGCAACATCTCCATCGGCCTGACCCCGCTGCTCATGCTCGACATGTGGGAGCACGCCTTCTACCTCGACTACCAGAACGTCAAGGGCGACTACGTCAACGCCTTCTGGAACATCGTCAACTGGGCCGACGTCGCCGACCGCTTCGCCAAGGCACGCACCCAGACCGCCGGACTCATCGTCCCCGCCTGATCCGTCCCCCACTCCCGCGTTTTGCGCACTTGTCGCGCTTCCGGACCCCCGAAATCCCGCGATAAGTGCGCAAAACGCGAGTAAAGAAGTTGTGGATCGGCGCACTCTTTCCGAGGGTCGTCCACTACCGCCAGGTAACCTCGTACGCGATGTCCGAGACAGCAGAAGAGACGGCTCACGAGCCGCTCCCCACGCAGACCCGCACCCTCACCGGATGGGGACGCACCGCGCCCACCACCGCACAGGTGTTGTCCACGCCCGACGTCGAGCTGATCGCCAAGGCGGTCGCGCAGGTGGCGGAGCAGAACGAGTCGAAGCCGTCGCACCTGCGACGCGGCGTCATCGCGCGCGGCATGGGCCGCTCGTACGGTGACCCGGCGCAGAACGCGGGCGGACTCGTCGTCGACATGAACGCGCTGAAGCGGATCCACACCATCGACTCCAACAGCCGTCTGGTGACGGTGGACGCCGGTGTGAACCTGGATCAGCTGATGCGCGCCGCGCTGCCGTTCGGCCTGTGGGTTCCGGTGCTGCCGGGTACCCGCCAGGTCACCATCGGCGGCGCAATCGCGTCCGACATCCACGGCAAGAACCATCACAGCGCCGGCAGCTTCGGCAACCACGTGCGCTCGATGGATCTGCTCACCGCGGACGGCCAGATCCGCACCCTCACCCCGGCCGGCCGGAACGCGAAGCTGTTCTGGGCCACGGTCGGCGGCATGGGCCTGACGGGCATCATCCTCAAGGCGACCATCGAGATGACGCCGACCGAGACGGCGTACTTCATCGCCGACGGCGACGTCACCCACACCCTCGACGAGACCATCGCGCTGCACAGCGACGGCAGCGAGGCCAACTACGACTACTCGAGCGCGTGGTTCGACGCGATCGCGCCGGAACCCAAGCTGGGTCGCGCCGCGATCTCCCGCGGCTCCCTCGCCAAGCTGGACCAGTTGCCCGCGAAGCTGCAGAAGAACCCGCTGAAGTTCGACGCGCCGACGCTACTGACGTTCCCGGACATCTTCCCGAACGGCCTGGCCAACAAGTTCAACTTCTCGGCGATCGGCGAGGTCTGGTTCCGCAAGGCCGGCAACTACCGCGGCAAGGTCCAGAATCTGACGCAGTTCTACCACCCGCTCGACATGTTCGGTGAGTGGAATCGCGCCTACGGCTCCAACGGTTTCCTGCAGTACCAGTTCGTGGTGCCGCCGGAGGCCGTCGGCGAGTTCAAGCAGATCATCCGCGACATCCAGGCGTCGGGACACCACTCGTTCCTCAACGTGTTCAAGCTGTTCGGCGAGGGCAACAAGGCGCCGCTGAGCTTCCCGATGGCCGGCTGGAACATCTGCGTGGACTTCCGGATCAAGCCGGGGCTCAACGAGTTCGTCACCGAACTCGACAAGCGCGTCCTCGAGTTCGGCGGCCGCCTGTACACCGCGAAGGATTCGCGGACCACAGCCGAGACGTTCCATGCCATGTACCCGCGGATAGGCGAGTGGATCAAGGTCCGCCGATCCGTCGACCCCACAGGCGTTTTCGCCTCCGACATGTCCAGAAGGTTGGAACTGCAGTGATCAACGCCGTCGGTAACCCCCAGACCCTGCTGCTCCTCGGTGGCACGTCCGAGATCGGCCTGGCGATCTGCGAGGAGTACCTGAAGAAGGCACCGCTGCGCGTGATTCTCGCTGCGCTGCCGAACGATCCGGGTCGCGACGCGGCCGTCGCGCAGATGAAGGCCGCGGGTGCGACGCAGGTCGACCTGATCGACTTCGACGCGCTCGACACCGAGGGTCACCCCAAGATGATCGACGAGGCCTTCTCGGCCGGCGACATCGACGTCGCGATCGTCGCGTTCGCCCTCGACGGCGACGCCGAGGAGTTGTGGCAGAACCAGCGCAAGGCCGTGCTGGTCGCGAACGTCAACTACACCGCGTCCGTCTCGGTGGGCGTGCTGCTCGGCGAGAAGATGAAGGCACAGGGCTTCGGCCGCATCATCGCGATGTCGTCGGTGGCCGGTGAGCGGGTCAAGCGCGCCAACTTCGTCTACGGCTCCACCAAGGCCGGTCTCGACGGCTTCTACCTCGGTCTGGGCGAGGCGCTGGCCCCGTTCGGCCCCAAGGTCACCGTGGTGCGACCGGGCATGGTGCGCACCAAGTTCAGCGCGCACGTCAAGGAAGCGCCGCTGACGGTGAACAAGGAGATCGTCGCCGAGCTCGCGGTCGCCGCGTCCGACAAGGGCAAGGAGATCGTCTGGACGCCCGGCCCGTGGCGCTTCGTGATGATCGCGCTGCGGCACGTCCCGCGCGCGATCTTCCGCAAGCTGCCCATCTAGGAACAGCACTCGCGATCAGGCCCACCACAGTGCTGTGGTGGGCCTGATCGTTTCGCTCGTCCTACATCGCCGAGCGGGGCTGGGCGGGAACGGCCCGCATGTCGTTGCCGGTGTTCGGCTTGACGCGCTGCCACGTACCGTCGCTCTTGCAGGTCTGGTAGGTGCCGTCCGGGTGGTAGACCTTGCTGCCGACGCTGTAGTCCTTGCCGTCGTAGACGCACACGGTCGTCTGGGTCCCGTCGGGGGCGGTGCGAATCTCGGCGTTGGCCACTGCAGCCTGGGCGCCGAGTACGCCTCCGGCGACGAGAAGCGAAGCGGCGAGCGTCTTTACGGTGCGAGAAATCATCTGGGCGGTCCTTCTGTTCGGTGTCGGTCCGGGTGGACACCTACAACAATGGCGTCCGCCCGGGGCCGTCACCAGGCACCCGAGGGTGCCGAATCACCCACCCGTTCGCGCCCTCGAACGGGAACCCACGGCACGCTTCGAGCCGGCAGACGTGCCGTGGACTCCCGTTCGTCTCGTGAGACCTCAGCCCGCGGACTTCCACGCCGAGTCGAACAGCACGATGTCCGTGACAGTGCGCTTGACGCCGTGCACCGTCGGCTCCCACGCGGTCAGGACCGCTGCCGGTCCCCAGAGAACGTAGGGCACGGTCTCGTTCGCGTATCGCTGGACGTCGCCGATCGCGTCCCGCTTGGCGTCGTCGGTCGGCGCCGTCTGCACCGCGATCAGCAGTCGATCCATCTCGGGGTCGGCGAAACCTGTTGCGTTGTTGCGGGAGTCGCTACCCATACTGCCGTAGAGGTTGAGGAACGGCGCCTCCTCGCCGATCGGCGCACCAGCCCTGGTGAGGTCGAAATCGTGGTCTCGGTACACCTTCCGAACCAGATCGGTGGTGTCGGTCGCATAGTCGACCGTGACGTCGAATCCGATCGACTGGAGCGCCGCCTGGACAGTGAGCGCCGTGGCCTGCTGGCCGGGATCATGAGTCGTGAGGTACGAGATGCGCCCGTCGAAGCCGTCCGCCTTCGCGGCACCGAGCAACTGCCGGGCCCGCTCCGGGTCGAACCGGATTCCCTCGACACCGCTGTACCAGCGGGAGCCTTCCGGAACGAGTTCCGAACTTGCCGTTCCCAGCCCGGCATTGGCGCGCTGGTTGATCGCCTCGGGATCGACGCCGTACGCGATCGCCTGTCGCACCCTCACATCCCCGCCGGGACGTCCCGGCCTGCTGTTGATCACGCCGATGCCGTTCTGCCCGGTGGGGCTGAGGAAGCCGGAGTATCCGGCGTCGAGCACCCGGTCGATGACCTGCTCGTCGCGGAGGATGTAGGTCATGTCGAACTGTCCGCTGCGCATGGACTCGTACTGGGCCTGGGCTCCGGCCGTCGGCACGAACCGCAACGTGTCCAGCGGCGGCTTCCCGCCCACGTAGTCCGAGCGCGCGGAGAGCAGCAACTCTTCCCGGGGCGCGAACTTCGTCACGGCGAACGGGCCGGCCCCCACCGGCGAGAACGTGCCGTCCTTCTCCGATCCGGCTCCGACGATCATTCCCGCTCCCGTGCTGAGGAGCACCGGGAAGTCGCCCCAGGGCCGCTTCAGCCGGAACACGACGGTCCCCTCGTCCGGCGTTTCGATCGCGTCGACGACGTTCGTCCACGTCTGGGACGCATCGGCTTTCGCTGCCACGAACCGCTCGATACTCCACTTCACGGCGCGGGCGTCGAGCACGCTCCCGTCGCTGAACCGGGTGTCGGGGCGCAGCGTCACGGTGTAGGTCATGAGATCGTCGCTGCTGTCGAGCGACTCCGCCAGCTGGGGCACGAAGGTCCGGCTCTCGGTGTCGTGACGGACGAGGGTGTCGTAGATCGCCGCCATCTCGGTGCCGCCCGTCGAGGCGGCCGCCTGGGTCCGCGCGGGATCGAGAACAGTTGGCAGCGAATACGACCCGAAGGTGAGCGATCCACCGGCGACCGGTTCGGTGTCGACGGCGCTGTCCCCCACGAAACCTGCCTGTTGCAGGGACACCGACGCCACGGTGGCATCCGTCCCTCCGGACGAGCATCCCGCGAGCAGAACGGCGACCGCGGCGAAGCCGCCCAGCAGCAGTCGGGCGGGCCGGAAGGTCTGGTTGTGCACGTTGTCCTCCGTTGTCGGGTCGATCGACTCACGAGCACGGTCCGCCCGCGACGAGCGCGGGCGGACCGTGCGGAAAGCCTTGCGACTCAGATCTTCACGACCTTCGCGGTCGGGATCGGGTGCGAGTCGGCCTTGATCCAGCGCATCGCCCACGTGCCCTCTGCGTGGCCGTCGGTGCTGATCCAGTTCCCGTAGCCGGGATCCTTGGCCGCGACGACGATCGTGAGAGTTCCGTCGTCGTTGAGCTTGGCGGTGTGGTTGTTGATGTAGATGTTCGACCGGTTGTAGTCGAGGGATTCCACCCAGAAGTTCTGCAACACGAAGTTGTAGTACTCGCAGTTCGGAACCTCGGTTTCGATCACCCACGCCTCGTCCTCGGCGAGCTTCCAGTAGCCGTGGAAGTAGAAGATCGTCGGGTCACCGCCGGCCTTCTGGAACTGCTCTTGGCCCCGGTCGAAGATCTCGTTGGCTTGCGGCATGAACTCACGCGACCATTCGAGGAACGTCGCTGCCGACCCCTTCAGCATGCCGATCGCGCGGCCGAAACGTTCTCCGAGTTCTTCCTCGGTCAGCGGAACGAAGTCACCGTCCGGGTTCAGGCACTCGATCGACAGCTCACCGGGCACCTCGTTGCGGCGGTCCGCATAGGTCTGCCGCACAGAAATCAGGTTGCTGTCCACAGAAAGCGGCAGCCATGCCCCTTCGGCCGGCTTGTCCACGCTGGCAATGAACTCGAAGCGGCCGTGCTGGTCGATTTCGAGGTCGTGGATGTGGAGGTCACCGGTCTGCAGCATGGTGCCGTCGATGTGGTAGCGGTTGACGCGGGAGCCGAACGTGATCAGCGGGATGGTCCCACGCGTGCCGGTGATCCGGTACGTGTACTTACCGGAGATGTTGGCGCGCATATAGATGTTGTCCGGGTTGTCGGCGCCGATCTTCGTCATCATGTTCGGGTTCGGCGCCGACGTGAACTGGGGCCAGCGCGGATCGGTGTACTCGACGCAGTTGATCGTCGAGTAGCGCAACAGGCGTGACAGGTAGCGGGCGCCCTCGGCCTGCGTCAGCGGATCCTGCGGCACGATCGGGTCCGACAGAATGTTCCCGACGTCGAGTAGGTCGGTGCAGAACTTTTCCCAGGTGGCGTTCATTGTGGATTCCTATCCAGGTGAGGGGTCAGACGGTGGCGAACTTGGCGTCGACCTCAGCAGCGGTGATTCCGAAGTCTTCGAGCGAATACTTGTGCGACGGGCGTCGGTGGTCGGCGAGGCTGGCCTCGTGGGCATCCGCGATCGCCCGGCGCGCCTCGTCGGAGAACGGCATTGCGAACTGGGTGTAGACCTTCTCGGCCGTCCCGATCGGGTCGGCCACGAAGTCGCGGTAGTCGATGTCGATGAACTGCTCGGGGTTGTGGCGAGCCCGGGCCTCCTGGAAGTTCGCGTTCCCGCGCGCCCACAGATCCAGCTGGGTCCGTCCGATGGTCTTGCGGTCGAAGGCCTTCGACATGCCGTGTCCGCCCTGCTCGGCGAGGCTGAAGGTCGACGCCATCGAGGTGTGCGGGTCACGGAAGGTGCGAACGAACAGCGCATTCGGGAAGACCTTCAAGATGTCGTCGATCGCGAAGACGTGGCTCGGGCTCTTGAGCACCCAGCGGCGATCACGATCATTCATACCGATGAGCTGCAGGTTCTTCTTGTACCGGGCATAGGTGCCGGTCCAGTCCTGCTTCGCCAGCCATTCCGTGTACGACGGCACGTACGCGATGGTGTCGAACGAGGTCGACAACATCGTCTGCTGGAGCAGTCGCCAGCATTCCTCGACCTCCTCGGCGCCCATGAAGTGCACCTTCATCAGGTCGGCCTCGTTCGCCTGACGCGCCCGATAGAAGGCGTCGCAGCGGAGGAAATCGGGGTTCTCGGACCAGGTCTCACGGGCGGGACGGGGCTGCGGCGCCTCGGCCAGCCACATCTCGACACCCTGGTTGGCAGGGTCTGCGCTGAGGAGGCGATGGAGCGCGGTGGTGCCCGTACGGGTCAGTCCGCACATGAAGATCGGCCGCTCGATCGCAACGTCGACATGCCCGGGGTGACGCGCGAACGCAGCCTCGCTGATCAGCCGGCCCCTGAGCGCTGACACGATCATCTTCCGGGCGACCACTCGCCCTTGCGGGGTGAGGTCGGCCTCGTTCGCGAACGAGTCCAACAGAACCCGCAAACCCTCGAGATGCTCGTCGCCACCGAAACCGTCCAGGCCGGTCTCTTCACACGCCTGCGCGTGCAGGTCCTCGATGGAACCGATTCCGTCGTAATCCTGAGTCATTCCTACATCCTTGTGAGAGTGGATCAGTGGTGGGCCTGGCCGCAGTTGACGTCCAGGCACTGCCCTGTGATCGCGCGAGCGAGGTCGGAGGCGAGGAACAGCACCGCATTCGCGATGTCGTCGGGTTCGGGCAGCCGACGCAGATCGGTGCCGGCCGCGATCTCGGCGTAGACCTCGGCCGGCTCGACGCCGCGCTGATCGGCCTGCTTCTCCACCATCCGCTGGACGCGTTCCGCCCAGATATAACCCGGTGCAACCGAATTCACCCGCACACCCATCGGGCCCATCTCCACCGAGAGACTGCGGGCGAGAGCCAGCAGCCCGGATTTCTGCATCCGATAGGCCCCGAAGTTCGGCAACTGGTTCCGAAGCACCATCGAGTTGATCATCACGACCGACCCCTGCGACTTCTCCAGCGCGGGCACCAGTTTCCGCGTCAGGTTGAGCGCTGCCAGCAGGTTGATGTCCAGACCCTGCCGCACCGTATCGAAGTCGGCGTCGAGTAGTCGCTCGTGCGGTGGCTGCACGAACGCGTTGTGCACCACCGCGTCGACCGCTCCGAACTCCGCGAGTGCCACGTCGACAAGGTTCGTCACCGATGCATCGTCGGTGAGATCGGTCGGCACGGACACCGCGATACCGCCCAGCTCGCGGATCTCCTCGGCGACCTCGGTCAGCCGCGACTCGGTCCGCGCGGCGAGGACGATCCGGGCGCCGGCCAGCGCGCCACGGACCGCCACCGAGCGCCCGAGCCCCGTCCCGACACCGGAGACGACCACGACCTTCCCGTCGAGCAGCGCCGGCATCTCCTGCGGTGCTTGCAATCCCAACGTCATACCTGCGCCTCCGGATCCAGAACAACGCTGAGCGAGACGATCTTGCCGGTGTCGTCGAACTCGAAGAGATCGCTGGCAAGGAAGTCGGGCATGCCCTCTCGCTGCACGCGCAACTGCATCGCGGCATACCGCCCGGAGACGACGATCGGCGAGTGGCGGCTCACCGTGAACGCCACCTTTGCGTTCGCGATGTCGAACTCGCGGATCTCGTCGATGCCGCGGTAGGTCCGGACGCCCAGCGGCTCATGCTGGACCGCGTCGGCCGCGAACAGCGCCACCAGTTCGTCGACATCGTGATTACCGAGATGCTTGACGTACGAATCGATCACCGAACATATTTCGTCTCGGGTGGGCACAGGGAACGCTCCTCAGGTGTGATTGGCTGAATCGGGCCGGATCAAGCGATGACGCCGCGCTCGCGGAGCACCTCGACGATGAGGTCGGCCGCCTGCTCGGGCGTCAGGTCGGTGGTGTCGATTCGGATCTCCGGTGACTCGGGTGCCTCGTAGGGCGAGTCGACGCCGGTGAAGTTGGCGAGTTCCCCACGGCGGGCCTTCCGATAGAGCCCCTTGGGATCTCGCTCCTCGGCAACCTCGATCGGGGTGTCGACGAACACCTCACAGAAGCGGTCCTCGCCGACCAGTTCGCGCGCCGCGTCCCGCTCCGCCCGGAACGGAGAGATGAACGACGCCAACACGATCAGCCCGGCGTCCGCCATCAATCGGGCCACCTCGGTGACCCGCCGGATGTTCTCCACACGGTCTGCCTCGGTGAAGCCGAGGTCCCGGTTCAGGCCGTGGCGGACGTTGTCGCCGTCGAGCAGATAGGTGTGGCGACCACTCGCGTGCAGCTGCCGCTCGAGCTCGTTCGCGATCGTCGACTTGCCGGACCCCGACAGGCCCGTGAACCACAGCACCTGAGGCCGGTGGCCGTTCAGCACCGCGCGGGACTCGGCGTTCACGTCCACGGCCTGCCAGTGGATGTTGTCCGACCGGCGCAGCGAGTGCGCGATCATGCCGGCACCGACCGTGGTGTTGGTCAACCGGTCGATCAGGATGAAGCCGCCCGTGTCGCGGTTGTCGGTGTAGGCGTCGAACGGCACCGGCCGGTCGAAACTGATGTTGCACACGCCGATCTCGTTGAGTGCCAACGTGTTGGTGGCAGTCTGCTCGAGCGTGTTGACGTTGATCTTGTACTTCGGCCGGGTGATCCGCGCCTGCACCGTCATCGTGCCGATCTGGCACAGGTACGGACGCTCGGGCAGCATCTCGTGCTCACCCATCCACACCAGTTGCGCCTCGAACTGATCGGCAACACCGGGAAGGGCGTCCACCCCGGCGAGGACGTCGCCGCGGCTGATGTCGATCTCGTCGGCGAGGGTGATCGTGACCGATCGACCGGCCACGGCCTCGTCGAGGTCGCCATCCGTCGTGACGATCCGCTCCACAGTGGATTCCGTTCCGCTGGGCAGCACCCGGATCCGGTCGCCGGGGCGCACCACACCGCCGACGATCTGTCCCGAGAAGCCACGGAAGTCGAGGTCCGGACGGTTCACCCACTGCACCGGCATCCGGAACGGACCGGTCCGGAGGTCGTCGTCGATCTCGACGGTCTCGAGATGCTCGATCAGCGACGGACCCTGGTACCAGGGCGTGTTCGGGCTTCGCTCGGTGAGGTTGTCACCCATGTACGCGGACATCGGGATCGGGACGACGCGGTCGAGTCCGATCTCGGCGGCGAATGCCGCGTACTCGCCGACGATCCGCTCGAACACCTCCTGCGAGTAGTCGACGAGATCGAGCTTGTTGACGGCGAGGACCACGTTCCGGATGCCCAGCAACGACACGAGGTACGAGTGCCTGCGCGTCTGGGTCAGCACGCCCTTGCGCGCGTCGATCAGGATCACCGCAAGATCCGCCGTCGACGCGCCGGTGACCATGTTGCGCGTGTACTGCTCGTGTCCCGGAGTGTCGGCAACGACGAACTTCCGCCGCTCGGTGGTGAAGTAGCGGTAGGCGACGTCGATCGTGATGCCCTGCTCCCGCTCGGCCGCCAGACCGTCGACGAGCAGCGCGAAGTCGAGACCCTCGCCCTGGGTACCGACCTTCTTCGAATCGCTTTCGAGAGCGGACAGTTGGTCCTCGAACACCAGCTTCGATTCGTACAGCAACCGGCCGATCAGCGTGCTCTTGCCGTCGTCGACGCTGCCGCACGTGATGAAGCGCAGCATGGACTTGGTCGCGTGCCGTTCGAGGTACTGCTCGATGTCGTCGGCGATCAGGTTGGACGAGTGGGCCATCAGAAGTACCCCTCCTGCTTCTTCTTCTCCATCGAGGCGCTGCTGTCGTGGTCGATCACGCGTCCCTGACGCTCCGACGTGGTGGTCAGCAACATTTCCTGGATGACGTCGGTGAGGGTCGCGGCCGTCGACTCGACCGCGCCCGTGAGCGGATAACAGCCGAGGGTGCGGAACCGGACACTCTTGAGCTCGGGGACCTCACCGGGCCGCAACGGCATCCGATCGTCGTCGACCATGATCAGGGTGCCGTCCCGCTCGACCACGGGACGCTCGGCCGCGAAGTACAGCGGCACGATCGGAATGTTCTCCTGCCGGATGTACTCCCACACGTCCAGTTCGGTCCAGTTCGACAACGGGAACACCCGCAGCGTCTCGCCGGGCGAGCGCCGGACGTTGTACATGTGCCACAACTCCGGGCGCTGCCGCTTGGGATCCCAGCGGTGCTCAGCCGAGCGGACCGAGAAGACACGCTCCTTCGCACGGGACTTCTCCTCGTCGCGACGGGCGCCACCGAACGCGGTATCGAACTTGTGGAGGTCGAGGGCCTGCTTGAGGCCTTCGGTCTTCCACATGTCGGTATGCGTCGACGATCCGTGCGTGAACGGGTTGATCCCCTTCTCCACACACTCCGGATTCTGGTGGACGAGGAGGTCGAAATCGCCTGCGGCAGCGGACTCGTCACGCAGCTTGTACATCTCCCGGAACTTCCACGTCGTATCGACATGCAGCAACGGGAACGGAAGCCTCGACGGATAGAACGCCTTGCGGGCAAGGTGCAGCATCACCGCACTGTCCTTGCCGACCGAGTACAGCATCACGGGGTTCTCGCTCCCCGCGACGGCCTCGCGCATGATATGGATACTCTCGGCCTCGAGTCTCTCGAGGTGGGTCAGCGCACGGGTCATCGTGCAAGTACCTCCAGTGCTTTGCCCGCCCACTCGGGGCGGCAGATCAGTAGATCGGGCAACCAGGGGTTCTCCTGGTTGTAGACGAGTTCGGACCCGTCGATACGTGAAACATGAAGTCCGGCAGCACGGGCCACGGCGACCGGGGCCGCCGAATCCCACTCGTACTGGCCACCGGCGTGGGCATAGATGTCGACCTCGCCGCGGACCACCGCCATCGCCTTGGCGCCGGCCGAGCCCATCTCGACAAGTTCGGCGTCCAGCGCGGTGGCCAGCGCCATCACGGGTTCGGGACGACGGGTGCGGCTGACGACGACCTTCGGCGCGCCGCCCCGGGGCTCGGTCGGCGCAGTGGCGGCTTCGGTCGAATAGGTGACCCCGAGCGCGGGCATCGCGACGGCGCCGACGGTCAGTTCACCGCTCACGACCAGCGCGACGTGCACGGCCCAGTCGGAGCGGTCGACCTCACCGAACTCGCGGGTGCCGTCGAGCGGATCGACGATCCACACACGCTCAGCGCCGAGCCGGGCGAGATCGTCCGCTCCCTCCTCGGAGAGCACCGCGTCGCCGGGGAACCGCTCCCCGAGCGCACCCACGATGAACTCGTGGCTCAGCCGATCGCCTGCTCGGCGAAGCTCGGCCGCGTCGGCACCCTCCAGGGTCAACTTGCTGCGCAGTTCGAGCAGCAGTCGCCCTGCATCCGTAGCGATTTCGACTGCCGCCCGGGCGTCCGATCCGCTCCGTGCGGCGGCGTCGAAGTGGTTCGCGGTGTCAAGGTTCGTCGTCACGAGAGTGACTGTAGCCACAGAATGAACCATGTTCAATCCCAAAACGAACATTGTTCATTCTTGGTGGTGGGCGATCCGCCCGGCTACGGTGTTGAGGTGGGTGAATCGAGCGGAGGGTCGATCTACGGCGACGCGGAGGTCCGGCGACGCCGGACACTCGATGCTGCCGCGGCACTGCTGGACGAGGGCGGCTACTCCGCGCTGACGATCCGGTCCGTCGCGAAGCGAGCCGGCACGAGCACCGGGCTCATCTACCAATACTTCGCCGACAAGCAGGACATCTTCATGGCGCTTCTCGACGAGAACATCGTCGAGTCGACGAAGGCCGTCGCCGCGCTCCCCCGGGACCGCGGCGTGGCCGCGCTGGTCGCCGCGATCATCGACGAGTCTGCGCGACGATGGGGAAGCCTCGGGCGCATGTCCCAGATATGGCGGGACGCCGAACATGCTGTGGGCATCGAGCGCGAATCACTTCGTGCAGTGCATGATTCGGGAAGGCTCTACGACGAGGAAGTCCTCGCGGCGGTCACGGAGGCCGCCACGAACGAGGGACGCGTCCTGCGCGACGAGACCGCGGTACTGCCGTTCCTGCTGTCCGGCATGCAGGGCGTCGCCGCCAGCATCGTCAACGACTGGGCGTCCTACCTCGATTCCAACGAGTTCGCGCATTTCTCGGCCGACGCGCTCACCCGGGCGATTACGCAAGATGGCCAACACCTCGCTTAGCTCCACCTCGGCGGAACATGTCTCGCGCCGCCGCGAATCCGCACGCTACAGCGTCCGCAAAACTGCGAATACCTTCCCTCACAAGTCGATCGACCAAGTCGACCGTGCCGAAGGGAGCGACACCAGCAGCGTCGAATCCTGCTGAACGAGACCTCCCCTCTCTTGCGGCGAAAGATCTCATGCCGATCCGCCGGGAGTTTTCGCCATGGCATGCAGGCGATTCGGCAACGCCCCGGCCCCGTTGAGTGCACGCCCGCTCACAGCGCAGATGGTGATGTGCAACACTGTGACGCGCGCAACGGGCGTGAGGTCACTGACACCTCCGCCATCCGATGGCGCGAACGAACTCGCGATTGTTCTCTCTTCCCGTACCTCCGCCCGTATTCCGGGCCGTTCGAGAGTCTGGAGATCTAGTTCAGTGACAGCAAATACAGACATCCTCACCGCCGGCGCGGGGCCGGCGCGGGGCCGCTACCACCGGCAGCGACCGGCTTGGGTAATCATCACCGTCCTCATGCTGGTGGAGATCATCAGCGCCTTCGAGACGTCGATGGTGTACGCCGCCATCCCGACGTTCATCCGGGAATTCCACAGCGACGCAGCGACGGTCGGCTGGGCCGTCACCGCGTTCCTCCTCGTGGCCGCCGCCTCGGCAGCGGTCTGCGGCCGCCTGGGCGACATGTACGGGCGTGAGCGCGTCCTGGTCGTGCTCCTCGCCGCCGCCGCGATCGGCTCCTTCATCAGCGCGATCGGCGACAGCATCGGCAGCATCATCGTCGGCCGAGCGATCCAGGGCGTGGCGGGCGCGATCCTGCCGCTGTGTATCGGCCTGGCCCGCGAGCACCTACCGGCGAAGAAGGTTCCCGTCGCGATCGCGATCATCTCCGGCTCGGCCGTCGCCGCCGGCGCCGCTTCGCTCGTCATCGCCGGGATCATGCTCGACCACGCCAGCTGGCACATGATCTTCGTCGTCGCCGCCGTGTACGCGGTGCTCGCACTCCTGCTGGTGCTGTTCGTCCTGCCGTGGCGACCGCCCGTCGGAACGACACAGCGAGTCGACTACCTCGGTACCATCGCGTTCGCGCCGGCAGTTGCGGCGATACTGCTCGGTATCAACAAGTCCGGCTCCTGGGGCTGGACCGATTCCAAGACGCTCGGCCTCGTGATCGGTGGCCTCGCCGTGTTGGCGCTGTGGGTGCTCTGGGAGCTACGGGTCACCGATCCGATCGTGAACGTCCGTCTGTTCACCGACCGCAAGGTCGCATTGACGATGCTCGCGACGCTGGCGATCGCGGTCGGCCCGATGGGTATCAGCACCATGATGATCTCGATGATCCTGCAGTCCCCCACAACGGCACCGTTCGGTCTGGGTGTCTCCGCCACCAACGCCGGCTGGCTCTCGTTCATCGGCGCGATGTTCGGCTTCGCATGCACCCCGCTCAGCGGCCGAATCTCCAAGGCCGTCGGAGCGCGCTCGTCGATGCTGCTCGGCACCACCCTCTTCACCATCAGCAGTGCGATGCTCATCGTCTTCCACGACTCGATCGTGGGGATGCTCGCAATGGTCATCACCAGTTCGATCGGCACGGCCTTCGCGTACACCGCGCTGCCGAACCTCATCGTCGAAGCCGTTCCGGAGAGCAACACGAGCGAGGCTACCGGCACGAACTCGGTGCTGCGCACCGGTGGACAGGGCATCAGCACCTCGATCGCGACGATGCTGCTGGCCGCGTCCGCGACGTCCGCCGGCAGCACTGCACCGACCGTCAGCGGCCTCAACGCCGTCGCCATCATGGCGGTCGTCCTCGGCCTCATCACAATCGGCTTCACACTGCTCATCCGCAGTGGCAGTTCGTTCAAGGACGCGTGACGCGCGTCCTTGACGGTGTGCGAGTGGGCGGTGGGGTTCTCCCACCGCCCATCGTCGTAGTCGAAACTCGGCGTCGGCGTCCCAGGATTCCGGGGGCGCGGCACCCGGACAGATCCCCTTGCGCCAGCCCCCAACTTACGTCTCGGCTCATGTTCAGACTAAGCTTCGCTCTGCTCCCATAGGTCGATCCGAGAGCGCGGGCCCGGACGGAAAACCCTGGGACACTACGCATCATGACTTCGACCGAACCGCTTCCAGCGGTTCAGCTCTCCGGCGCATTCGAGTGACCGGGCATCCCGGCACCTATGACGCCACACCTCTCCTTGCGGCCCATCGATGAACCATGTGAAGGGATCTGTTCAATGACCAAAAAACCTGCACCCGCTACGAAATCAGCCCATGACGTCACTGTCGATCTGATTGTTGTCGGGTCCGGCACCGGGATGGCTGCCGCCCTGACCGCGAACGAGCTCGGCCTGTCCACACTGATCGTGGAGAAGACACAGTATGTGGGCGGTTCGACGGCGCGGTCCGGCGGAGCGTTCTGGATGCCGGCCAACCCGGTGCTCGCTGAGGCAGGTGCCGGCGACACGATCGAGCGCGCTAAGACGTATGTACATGCGACGGTCGGTGATTCAGCTCCCGCTGAGCGCGGCGAGGCGTTCGTCGATCACGGCGCCGCTACTGTCGACATGCTCCGCCGCACGACGCCCATGAAGTTCTTCTGGGCCAAGGGGTACTCCGACTACCATCCCGAACTGCCGGGCGGCAGCGCTGCCGGACGCACCTGCGAGTGCCTGCCGTTCGACGCCTCGGTGTTGGGGGATGAGCGAGGTCGCCTGCGTCCCGGTCTGATGGAAGCTGGACTGCCGATGCCGGTGACGGGCGCGGACTACAAGTGGATGAACCTGATGGCCAAGAAGCCTGGAAAGGCTGTTCCGCGCATCATCCGGCGCCTGTCGCAAGGCCTCTTCGGTAAATATGTCCTCAAGCGCGAGTACCTTGCAGGCGGCCAAGCGCTCGCGGCCGGCCTGTACGCCGGTGTGGTGCGAGCGGGCATCCCTGTGTGGACGGAGACCTCGCTGACTCGGCTCGTCACCGACGGCGCCCGCGTCACCGGCGCCATCGTCACCCAGAACGGGCGAGAAGTGACCGTCACAGCCAGACGAGGAGTCGTGTTGGCGGCCGGCGGCTTCGACCACAACATGGCGTGGCGCCGAAAGTACCAGTCAGAGAGCCTCGGCGAGCACGAGAGCCTCGGAGCAGAGGGCAACACCGGAGACGCGATCGAAGCGGCGCGGCAGCTCGGTGCCGGCATCGACTCGATGGACCAATCCTGGTGGTTCCCTGCGGTCGCGAGCATGAATGGACGGCAGCCGATGGTGATGCTCGCCGAGCGCGCACTGCCGGGATCGTTCATCGTCGACCATACCGGCCGCCGTTTCGTCAACGAGGCCACGGACTACATGACCTTCGGCCAACGTGTGCTCGAGCGGGAGCAGGCGGGTGACCCAGCCCAGCCGATGTGGATCATTTTCGACCAGGAATACCGCAACAGTTATGTGTTCGCCGGCGGAATCTTCCCTCGCCAGCCCTTGCCTCCTGCGTTCTTCAAGTACGGCATCGCCCACCAGGCGAGCAGTCCGGCCGAACTCGCCCGTAAGGTCGGCCTACCGCAGGAAGTATTCGTCGACAGCTTCCTGAGGTACAACGACGCTGCCGCGGCTGGTAGCGACGCAGATTTCGGCCGCGGCGCCAGTGCGTACGACCGCTACTACGGTGATCCGACAGTAACTCCGAATCCGAACTTGAGGCGGCTCGACGGCAACGCTCTCTATGCGGTGAAGATGACGTTGAGTGACCTCGGTACGTGCGGCGGTGTCCGCGCCGATGCTCAGGCCCGCGTCCTGCGCGAGGACGGCGATGTCATCGAGGGGCTGTACGCGATCGGCAACACCGCAGCGAATGCCTTCGGCCACAGCTATCCCGGCGCCGGCGCCACGATCGGCCAGGGGTTGGTCTATGGCTATATCGCCGCGCAGCATGCGGCACACAAGCCCCTGACCACCACCTAACGGATTGGATAGCAGATCGGAGCACGGTCCTCCAGGCCTGGGAACGCGCTCCGATCTCTCCCCGTTACTGATTTCGCAGTCCCGCACCACGGCCACTGTCGCCGCGTTCGATGCGACCTCGCTCCCCTGCCTCGAATGATCCGACGGTGGTGTCGCCGAGCCCGGTCGCATCAGTCGAATGCCGAGAGGCGCAGGGCTGCAGGGCTAGAGGCAGGTCCCTTCGCAACGTGGCGCCAAGTCTTGGCACACCTGTCTGGTTCACAGTGCGCAGATGCCCTACAACCAGATGTCGGCGCCCCTGCCACTTTCGCGACTTCGGAAACACCTTCACCTTCGTCGCCAGCCGGAACCGCCACCGAACGGCTATTGGGTCATGCCCACGTGGAGAATGTCGAAGATCCCGAGATTGGCCCACGGCATGCACTCGGTGCCAATCACTTTGGGCGTTGAAAGCCGTGACGTTCGTCAGGTTTCAGCTGGTTACGAACATTGCATCCGCTAGCGTCAGGACTCAGATACGGCTGTGGATCGGCGTTCGTCAGTCCTGCGACAGAGACGGAATCGCCACAGCCGCGGCATGCTGACCACTTCGCTGGCGGCGGCAAGTTCGCGCAGTTCTCGGCCGACGCGCTTACCCGCGCGATCACCCGCACCGAGCCTTCCCCCTGACCCCCGCGTTTTGCGCACTTGTCGCGCCAGGGAGGACGGGATTCCGGCGACAAGTGCGCAAAACGCGGTCAGGACGAGGCGGCCCAGGCGGCGAGGACCGTGCGGATGCCCGTGACGAGTGCGAGCGGCTGGTCGATCATCGTGTGATGGCCGGCGTCGGGGATCTCCGCGACGATGGCCGACGGGCCGAACCGCTCCCGCATCTGCTCCATCAGATCCTCGGAGACGATGCCGTGCTGCGCGCGGAAGTACGCGATCGGGCAGCGCGGCACGGCGACGGACAGTGTGTCGCCGCCGGATCGGGTGAACATCGCGGGATCGAACTTCCACGACCAGCCGCCCTCGACGGCCACGAGCGACGTCTCGGCCACATGCTCGCGCACGCACGGCACGGCAGCCTCCTGCGGCGGCACGAACCGGAACCGGGCGAGTGCCTCCTCCCGGGTCGGGTACACCTTCTTCGGCCCGAACGCGGCCTTCCGCCGGGCGGCCTCCTCCTCGGGCGTGCGCTGACGGATCGGCGAGTCGACGATCTGCACCCCGGCCAGCCGGTCGCCGTGCAGGTGCGCCGCGACGAACGAGACGATTCCGCCCATGCTGTGGCCCACCACGACCGGGCGGCCCTCGATGCCCGACGCCGACGCCACCGCCGCCACCTCGTGCGCCCACTGGTCGAGCGAGTAGTGCTCGCGGGTGTCGCTGTCGCCGTGGCCGCTGAGATCGAGGGCGACGACGCGACGATCGCCCGCAAGCTGCGGACCGATGTGGTCCCACCACCGCGAATGCGCCGCCCCGCCGTGCACGAGCACGAGGCCTGGCATTCCCGGCGCGCCCCACGCCCGGAATCGGATGGTGGCGCCGTCGACGTCCACCTCGCCGGTCTCCACCGGCGCGGCCAGTGCCTCTCGGAACCACTGCGGCGTCTGCGCGTGCTCGTCACTCATTCCTCGAACCTACTGAAGCCCGGTTCCGGACCCGCGCCCAAGTAAGCTCGGGCCGTGTCGCAATCAGGTGCAGCCCCCCTCGCAGCGTCGCGAGTCACCCCTGCCCGGCTGGCCGGCGGAACCGCTGTCGAGATGATCCTCGGGGCCATCGTCGCCGCGATCGTCGCCGCGGTGGGACTGTTCGCCTTCGGTCGGGTGTCGTGGCCGGCGTTCCCGTCGTCGAACGTCACACAGGCCGTCACGACGGTGGGTCAGGTCGTCACGATCGCCGTACTTGCGTTGTGTGTCGTCCTCTTCCGTGCCCGACGGTGGATGCGCGCGGCGACCGTGCTGTCGTGGGCCGGGCTGTCCGGCTTCGTGACGGTGACGCTCGGCATGCCGCTGAGCGCGACGAAGCTGTACCTGCACGGCATCTCGGTCGATCAGGAGTTCCGCACCGAATACCTCACACGCCTCACCGATTCTGCTGCCCTGCACGACATGACGTACGCGGATCTGCCGCCCTACTACCCGGCCGGCTGGTTCTGGATCGGTGGACGTGTCGCGAACCTGCTCGGCATGGACGGCTGGGAGGCCTTCAAGCCGTACGCGATCGGCTCGATCGCCGTCGCCGCCGTGATCGCACTGGTGTTGTGGACCAAACTGATTCGCACCGACCGGGCCGTCGTGGTGGCTCTGGCGTCCGCTGCGTTGGTGGTCGCGTACGCGTCGGCCGAACCGTACGGCGCGGTGATCGCGGTTCTCGTCCCGCCGGTTCTGGTGCTGGCATGGGGCGGACTGCACCGGCCCGACAAGACCGGTCACGGCGGCTGGGGAGCCGTCGCCGGCACCGGTGTGTTCCTGGGTGTCGCCGCCGCGTTCTACACGCTCTACCTGGGGCTCTCGGCGTTCGCGATCACGCTCATGGCGCTCGTCGCAGCCGGCCTGGCCGTCCGGGCGCAGGGTTCGTGGCGCGGGGCGGTCGGCCCCTTGGTGCGGCTGGCCGTCATTGCCGTGATCGCCGTTGCAATCGCGCTGACGGTCTGGCTGCCCTATCTGCTCGAGGCGCTGCACGGCGTACCCGCCGACAGCGGCACCGCGACGCACTACCTCCCGGACGCCGGTGCGCGCCTGCCGCTTCCGATGCTCCAGCTCTCGCTATCGGGGGCGCTGTGCCTGCTCGGCACGATCTGGCTGGTGTTCCGGGTGACCTCGTCGCGGCGCGCGCAGGCGCTCGGTATCGGCGTGGTCGCGATCTACCTGTGGTCGCTGATGTCGATGGCGTTCACCGCGGTGGGCGGCACGCTCCTGTCCTTCCGCCTCGAACCGGTGCTCATCCTGCTGCTCGGCACCGCCGGCGTGTTCGGCTTCTTCGACTTCGCGCGCTGGCTGGTCCTGGCGACGAGCGAGAACCCCCGGGTGAAGGCGTCCATCGTCGTGGTCGGGCTGGTGGGCCTGCTCGCCTTCGCACAGAACATCCCCCAGGTGCTGTCGAACGACATCACGATCGCCTACACCGACACGGACGGCGACGGCGTCCGCGGCGACCAGCGCCCACCCGGCGCGGCCTCCTACTACGGCGACATCGACCGGACCATTTTGGAGCGACGCCCCGGCGAACGCCACGACACCGTCGTGCTCACGTCGGACACCAGCTTCCTCAGCTTCTACCCGTACTACGGATTCCAGGCGCTGACGTCGCACTACGCGAACCCGCTGGCACAGTTCCGCGAGCGCTCCGAGGCAATCGAGAGCTGGACGGAGTTCGAGACGCCGGACCAGCTCGTGTCCGCACTCGACGAACTGCCGTGGCGCGCACCGGACGTGTTCGTCTTCCGCAAGAGCGCCGACGGCTACACCCTGCGCCTCGCCGAGGACGTCTACCCGAACGATCCGAACGTCCGCCGCTACAGCGTCTCCTTCCCGAAGTCGCTGTTCGAAGACCCCCGCTTCACCGTCGACGAGGTCGGCCCGTTCGCGATCGTGACGCGCGTCGGCTGACTCAGACGAGGTGGTGACGGTCGGCGCGGCTGACCGTCACCGCCGCGACGAGCACGCCGACCACGACGCCGATGAGAGTGTCCAGGATGCGGGTCATGCCGGCCTCGGGCGTGATCGGTGACGTGAACCCGGTGAGTACCAGGGCCATCGGTGTCACCACGAGCGACGTGAGCGCGTAGTTGACCAGCACCATGAGTTCGGCCGCGGTCTGCAGGACGATGACCGCGATGACGGCCTCCCAGAAGCCCAGCGACGCGGCGATGAGTCCGGCCGCGATCACGGCACCTCCGATGTTGCCGACCAGACGCTGGATTCCGCGCTGGACGGTGTGGGTGAAGTTGAGGCCCTGCAGTGCCGCGATCGCTCCCATCGACGCCCACAGCGGGTGCGCGAGCCCGCACGCCCACGCGAGCCACCCCGCCGCCGCGGACGCCGCGGCGACCCGAATCGCAGTGTGACGCAGCGCGGCCGAGCGGACGTTCGCCCGCGCCACCTGCAGCATCCGCGCGGGCATTGGAAGCTCGGTGCGAGCGGTCGGCCGGTCCGCGACCCCACCGAGACGCCCGGACCGTTTGACCCTGCGGAGTTCGCACTCGTGCCGGGCGATCTCGCGGATCCGCGTGGCGTCGCCGTCGGCCACCCAGACATCGATCGCATCGTCGGCAGCATCCAGCAGCAGTGCGAGATCGAGGCCGTGGCCGCGTCGTGCACGCTCATGTCCGCTCGCCGCCAGGACTTCACGAGCTCGCGCGAGCGCGGCTCGCGCGGCCGGAACACGGTCATTCCCATCCTGTTCGATCGATCCGACGACGACGAGAGCCCGCGCCGTCGCCAACCGTGCCGGTCCCAGCGGCAGGATCAGACCCGGCAGCATCGCCGCGACCCACCCGATGACGACGCCCACCGCAGCGGCCACAGCAACAGACAGGACATCACTCGACGACGTCGAGTAGCCGGCGGCCCCGGTGGCCGCGAAGATGAGGATCACCGGACCCGGCCCGGTCAGCTGGAAGGCGCTCATGAAGGCCGACGCAACACCCGCTGCCAGGGACAGGACTCCGATGAGAACCGCGGACGGCAGTGCCGCCGCACCGAGTACGCCACCGAAGGCCACGAAACCGACGAGCGCGAAACCCACCAGCGCCAGCTTGCCCGCCAGGCGCGGGTACGGCTCGTAGCGACCGAAGGCCGAGGACAGTGCCCCCAGCGCCGCGAAGCCGGCAAGTTCCCGGTAGCCCAGGAGTCCACCTGCCACGAACACGACCGCCGTGGCGAGACCGACCCGGAGCGCCGGCGCGATCGTCGCGTCGGCCGCTCGCAGTTCGAAGGCCCGACGCCACGTGCTCGGAGCGACGGCGTGGGCCAGGGCGCCCCGCGCATGGCCGAGCCGAGTGGGGTCGGAAGTCTCGAGTGCAGTCACTTCGACCAGTGTACGCGCAGTAGTTCACTAGTAAAATACTAATGAAGCGAAAAGTATCCCTGGCTAGGATGGGGAAGTGGATCCGACCGTCAGTTCCGAGCCCGATTTCATCGACAAGGTCCGTCAGGAGTGGGCGTCGACCTACCCGGACGTCGACACGTCCCCGATAGAGGTGCTCGGACGGATCACCCGGATCAGTTCACAAGCGCTGCACCGACTCGACCGAGCTCTCGGCCCGAGTGGTGTATCGCGGGCGGAGTTCGAGGTGCTGTGCGCGCTGGCGCGCAGCGATCGCCCCCTCCGCGCCAGCGAGGTCACCGCGGTGACGATGGTGAGCGGAGCCGCGACGACCAAGCATGCCGATCGGCTCGTGAAGTTGGGGCTGGTGGAACGTGAGCGCTTCGAGCGCGACGGGCGCGTGGTACTGCTCAGGGTGACCGATTCCGGCCGCGCGATGGTCGACGAGGAGTTCCCCCGCCGGGTCGAGCGGGATCGGCAGTTGCTGCACGGACTCGACGACGCCGAGCGAGCAGTCTTGGCCGAGCTCCTGCGGCGGATCGCCCGGAACTCCGACGACGCCGAACGCCCCTAGCGGCTCGGCGCTCCTGGTCGTGGCGCCGGACCGGCGGGCGCCCCTGAAAAAGACGCAGAAATGCCGAAGGCCCCCACCAAAAATGGTGGGGGCCTTCGGTAAAAGGTGTTCGGCGGTGTCCTACTCTCCCACACCCTGTCGAGTGCAGTACCATCGGCGCTGGAGG
>NZ_JAIVAH010000036.1 GCF_020171745.1 Prescottella equi | reverse complement strand
GCGGTGTTGGCGCCGGCGACGTACGCGGCGTGGTGCTTGTCGTGGTGGAGCTCCATGATCTTGCCGGAGATGTGGGGCTCGAGGGCGGCGTAGTCGTACGGCAGATCGGGCAGCGTGTAGACAGACACGAGAATCCCTTCTTCGCGGGCGTGGCGCCCTGACGTGTGTGTTCGTGAATCGTGCTCGGGGATAACCCAATCTCATTGGTACACCCTGCGCAAGCAGACTGCTGAGGTGGGAATAACCTCACAAAAAAGTTCGGAGACCCTTAAACTGGCCCGGTTTTCGTGTGCCGGACATTACGGTCGGCGCCCGGAAGTGGAACGTGAACTGAACGGAACACTAATATCGAGCGGTGCCTTCCGTGACGCCCGCTTCATCCTCGGGGGTCGAGAGGGCGCCACGTGTCGAATTGACCGGGGCAAATCTCCTGCGGGCCATCGCAGTGCTCGCCGTCATCTATTCGCACATCTCCTTCTATCTGATCGACGATCTCGGCGACGGCTGGTGGCTGATCGACGGCGTGTACGCGGTGTTCGTGGAGGGACTCGGTCTCAATCAGCACCTCTCGTTCGTCGGCGTCGCGATCTTCATGATGCTCACCGGCGCGGTGATCACCAGGTCGGCGATCCGACACGCGCCCGGCCGATTCCTGATCGACCGGATCGGACGGCTGCTCCCGGCGTTCTGGGTGGCGATCGCGGCCGCGATCCTGCTGGTCCGCTTCGGTATCAACGGGATGTTCAGTGGGCAACCAGGCATTTCGAACGTCGAGGCCGCGCTCAGTTTCGCGCTCGGCGGGTTCTTCCTCAAACCCGAGGTCGCGGTCCTCGGGGTCACCTGGACGCTGGTCGTGCAGGTGATGTTCTACGTGTACTGCGTCGTGATGCGGCCCGTGCTGCGGACGCGTCCGGTGGCCGTCCCGCTCGTCGGCGCCGCGGTGTGCGCGCTGGTGCTGCTCTACAACCTCTACGCGCCACACCCGTACACCGTGCCGATGCTGTCGAAGGTCGCCGCCACGCTGCCGGCCGTCTTCCTCGGGCAGCTGATGTACCTGTGGTGGGCGCGGCTGTCGAACTGGCGCTGGATCGTCGTCGGCGTCCTCGCACAGATCGAGGTGGTGCGCCTCGCCACCGACATCCGGGTGTACTGGGCCGGCGACCGCTACCTGTGGACGATCACCGCGGTGACCGCGCTGGTGGTGCTGCTCGGGCGGTGGCGCGGTAGCCCGACGCGGTGGGCGGTCGTCCGCTGGACCGCGACCCGCAGCTACGCGATCTACCTGGTGCACACGCTGATCCTGTACCGGGTGTACGAGAACGCGGTCGGGCCGCTCGGCCGGACCGGCGCGGTCGTCGCCTTCCTGGTGGTGACGGCACTGGTGTCCGAGGTGCTGTACCGATGGGTCGAGGTGCCGGCCGCACGGTGGCTGACCGAGCGCACCAGACGCGGCGACGCCCCGGCGGCCGAGACTGCTGCCGAGCCGACCGCCGCCCCGGCGGCCGAGACTGCCGCCGAGCCGACCGACGACCCGATGGCGACCCGCGACCGCGCGTAGCATCGGCTTATGTCTTGGTTCGACGACCTCTTCGCCCCCGCCGGTACGAAATCCGTGATGGTCACCCAGGATCAGGCGCTGCCCGGTCGTGATGTCGCGATGCCCGTTCCCGACGCTCACTACGTCAACGGGCACCCGCTGACGCCACCGTTCCCCGACGGCATGCAGATCGCCGTCGTCGGCATGGGCTGTTTCTGGGGTGCGGAGAAGGAATTCTGGGAGTTGGACGGCGTGTACTCGACGGCCGTCGGCTACGCGGGCGGCTACACGCCGAACCCCACCTACGAGGAGGTCTGCTCGGGCCGCACCGGACACTCCGAGGTGGTCCTGGTGGTGTTCGACCCGGAGAAGATCTCGTACGAGGGCATTCTCAAGCAGTTCTGGGAGAACCACGACCCGACGCAGGGCATGCGTCAGGGCAACGATCAGGGCACCCAGTACCGATCGGTGATCTACACCGAATCCGACGAACAGGCCGCGATCGCGCGGGCCACCGCGGACGCGTTCGGCAAGCGCCTCGGGGCCGCCGGCTACGGCGAGATCACCACCGAGATCGCACCGCTCGACACCTTCTACTACGCCGAGGACTACCACCAGCAGTACCTCGCGAAGAACCCCGGCGGCTACTGCCCCGTGCACGCGACCGGCGTGAGTTGTCCTGTGGGACTGGGCGCCTGAGGTTTCCGCTCGGAACGCCACGTGGGGCCGACGCCGATACGGCGTCGGCCCCACGTGTGCGGTGATCAGGCTGCCGGGACCGGCTCCCGGTCGACGGTCTCGGCCGCGGTCTGGGCCGTGACCTGCTCGGTGATCTCCCTGCGGCGGCGATGCAGCGTGAGGACGATGCCGATCGCAACCAGCGACGATGCGGCCGCGATCAGATACGCAACGCTCATGCTGCCGTCCGTGTAGAAGCCGTAGCCCTCGATCACGGTGGCGACGTTCGAGTTCAGCACCGCGAACGCGATGACCGGCATGACCGACGCGATCAGGGTCTGCGACGCCTGCACCATGCTCGACATCGAGGCCTGCACCGACGGCGGAACCGACGCGATCGTGAGGTTCGGGATCGACGCGGTGGTGGCGCCCATGCCGAGACCGAAGAGCAGGATGCCGAAGAGGACCTCGACCTTGCCGACGTGCCAGAACGCTGTGAACACCGACCCCAGCAGCAGCAGGCCCGCGCCGCCGGCCAGCGTGAGTGTCGGGAAACGCTTGCGCAGGATGCGGCCGACGACGATGCCGGCGATGACGCTGCCGAGGCCCATCGGGATCTGCAGCAGGCCTACGCCCTTGGCGTCGACGCTGAAGCCGTAGCCCAGGCCGAGAACGGACGGCGTCATGCACATGATCGGGATGAGCGTCGCGTACAGCGAGATGGTGCCGTAAGCGAAGCCTGCCGAGAGGCAGATGCGCAGCATCGGGCCGTGGCGGAAGAAGCGCAGATCGACGATCGGGTCGGTGGTGCGCAGCGCGATCGGGACCCAGATCGCGATGAGCGCGAGACCGCCCAGGATCATCAGCAGGGTTCCGCTGTCGGTCCATCCCCACGACGGACCGAAGCTGATGCCGGCCAGGATGGCCGCGAGGCCGCCGCCGAGGAGCGCGGCACCGAGGTAGTCGAGGCGCGCGTTGTTGCGGACGGGCGACTCGGGGGTGGTGAGCATGACCAACGGAGCGAGGACCGCGAGGGCGATCAGCAGGAACCAGAAGAGCGAGCGAAAGCCCCACGCGTCGACCAGCAGGCCGGTGATGAACGGCGACGGGATCGTCATCAGGCCCATGCCGCCGGCCGCGATGCTGACCGCGAGCGCAAGCGTCTTGGGCGGGAAGACGTCTCGCATCAGTGAGAAGCCCAGGAACATGCAGGCGATCAGGACGCCGAACAGGCCGCGGCCGATCACGAGGATCAGGAAGCTGGGGGCGACCGCGGACATCAGCGCACCGACCGCGGCGATGGCCATGCTGATCAGGAACACCTTGCGCTTGCCGTGGATATCGGCGAGCTTGCCGGCCAGGGGGCAGGCAACCGCAGCGGCCAGCAGGTAAGCCGTTGTCACCCAGGCGACCTGATCGGTCTTGAAGTGTTCACCGATCGGCATCATCGCGACTGCGGCCATCGTCGAACTGAGCGAGACGATCTCGAGGACGAGAGCGATCGAGACCAGCGACAGAACGAGCCGGGGGGTCCAGCCGGTTCCGAAGACGGCCCGCGGGGTGGTGGCCGCGGTGCCGAGAGTTCCTGACATGTAACGCCTTTCTGCGATGTGTGGTCCGAGTCACACGACGTGACGCCCATTACAGATGGCGTGGGCACGATCACAGATAGCTCTTCCGTTCAACGGAACACTTTGTTTTCCGAATGCGGTGAAACGGCGAAGTGCGCACCCGATCGAGATCGGGTGCGCACCAGCGGCAGGTCTCGGCGTCGCAAAGGCGCTGTGGCCGTTGCCGTGTCCGATGGATGTAGTTGTCGGTCGAACGTCGGTCGGTCGGATCAGCCGATCTGCGGCATGACGTCGGACGCGACCAGCTCGATGTGGTCGAGATCGGCGAGGTCGAGCATCTGCAGGTAGATGCGCTGCGATCCGGCCTCGCGGTAGCGGCCGATCTTGTCGACGAGTTCGGCCGGGGTGCCGGCCAGCCCGTTCTGCCGCAGTTCGTCGACGTCGCGTCCGATGCTCGCGGCCCGGCGCGCGATCTCCTCCTCGGTGCGGCCGCAGCACAGCACCAGCGCGTTGGAGTACACGAGCGAATCGGGATCGCGGTCGATCGCCTTGCACGCCTCCCGGACCCGTCCGAACTGCGCGACGGTGTCCTCGATCGACACGAACGGCAGGTTGAACTCGTCGGCGTAGCGGGCCGTCATCGCGGGGGTGCGCTTCTTGCCCATGCCGCCCATCACGATCGGCGGCCGCGGCGACTGCACCGGCTTGGGCAGCGCGGGTGAGTCGGCGATCGGGAAGTGCTTGCCCTCGTGGCTGAACGTCTGTCCCAACGGGGTCTCCCACAACCCGGTGATGATCGCGAGGGACTCCTCGAGGCGGTCGAAGCGCTCGCCGAGCGACGGGAACGGGATGCCGTACGCGCGGTGCTCCTCCTCGAACCAGCCGGCGCCGAGGCCCAGCTCGATCCGTCCGCCGCTCATCGCGTCGACCTGCGCGACGGAGATCGCGAGCGGGCCGGGGTAGCGGAACGTCGCCGAGGTCACCAGTGTGCCGAGGCGGATCGTCGACGTGTCGCGGGCGAGCCCGGCGAGCGTGATCCATGCGTCGGTCGGACCGGGCAGCCCCTCGACGTTCATGGCGAGGTAATGGTCGGACCGGAAGAAGGCGTCGTACCCGCACTGCTCGGCGGTCTTCGCCACCGCGAGGAGATCGTCGTAGGTGGCGCCCTGCTGCGGTTCGGTGAAGATTCTCAGGTCCATGCAGTCCACTGTGCCGCACCAGGGAGTGTGACGTGCGTCGGCGTCGGAAGGATCGATGGAACCGATTCGCGTGCCGCCGCGTCAGAGCAGATGTCGGGATGGGAGCGTCCCGACGAGGGGGGGAGGCTGGGCCGGAACTCAGGGGCGGGACGTGGGCACGCGTCCCGGGTGGGGAGTTCCGGTCCGCGCCGGCTCGCGGCAATCCGCAGAGGGGGTGATCCACACAGGCTGTGGATTGCCGCGAGTCCCACCGTGCACAGTTGTCAGCAAAGCACTCACAGCACTGCGCTGACCTGTGGATGATCGCCCCGAAGGTTGTTCAGAACTGTGGATGAGCCTGTGGAAACTGTGGATAACTCGGAAGCGCAAGTGGTGCAGGTCACATTTCAATGCTCATTTCGGTGTTGTGATCTCCGCTACAGTCTCGGTCCGGTCACGAACCGGGCCGCCGCGTAACGCCGGACGCGCCTCCTGCGACCGGGGGTCGTGCCAGAATCGATGACGTGACCTCTCCACACGTTCCGACCGTTCACGTGACGGACCTCCCGGTGGAGCGCGACGGGACCGTCGTGCTGCTGGACGTGCGCGAAGCCGACGAATGGTCACTCGGCCACGCGCCCGGCGCCCAGCACATCCCGGTCGTCGACCTACCGGCCCGGATGGACGAGATCGACATCGACGCCGAGGTGTACGTCGTGTGCCGGCAGGGCGGCCGTTCCATCGTCGCCGTCGAGTTCCTGAACTCCGTCGGATTCGACGCGTATCACGTCGACGGCGGCATGGTGGCGTGGCAGGTCGCGGGCCTGCCGCTGACCTCGGACGACCACCCCGATGCGCCGAAGATCTTCTAGATGACCGTCGTCCAGGTGTGCGCTCGGTGCGCGTCGCAGTGGCCGGTGGCCGGTGCGCCCGCGCAGTGGTGCCCGCGCTGCCAGGGCGTCCTCCTCTCCCCGGTCGACACCCGGCGTCCCGCGCCGGCGTCCGGCCGCAACTTCCGCTGGGTGGCCCGCAGCCCCTACCCGCCCGCGGCGCGTCGTCGGACGGGCACTTCCCTCGGTCCCACCCCGCGGTACCGCCAGATCCCGCGCTGGGGGCTGCTCGACCCGCCACCGGAGGAGCGTGACGCGCCCGCCGGCCGCACCGACGCGGTCGCCGATCTCGCGCCCACCCTGCTCGCCTGCACGGCCCTCGTGTTCGGGCTCGCGACGCTGGCCGAGGCCTTCCGGTACGGGCTGCTCGTGTTCAACCGCGTCCGGCTCGTGGATCCGCTGACCCTCGCGATCTCCGACGCGATGGTGTGGTCGACGCAGCTGTCCGGGCCGCTGGTCGCCGTCGCCGCGGCCGTCGCCGTCGCGTTCCGGCTGCACGTCGAACGCGCCCGGGTGTTCACCGCCCGCGGGCTCGCCGACCCCCGCCCGCTGCGCGAACTGCTCGTCGGCGTGCTCGTGCCCGGCCTGAATCTCGTGATGCCCGGCGTGTACCTCCGCGAGATCGCGGGCGACGACCGTCGGCTCCGGCGTGCGATCCGGCTCTGGTGGACGGCCTGGATCACCGGCGGCGTCCTAGTCGTGCTGAACGTGCTGTGGCGGAACCAGGACTCGCTGCAGGCGCGTGCGGACGGCGTCGTGCTGGCGGGGGTCACCGCGGCCGTCGGCGTCGCGACCGCGCTGCTGGCGCTGCTCGTGATCCGGCGCCTGGACGGCCGTGACCTACTGGGCCGCCCGCACCCCGTCACCCGTTGGATCAACGTGCCGCGGTCCGAGGAGGTGCTCGCCGGATGAGCCCCGACCGTCGTGGACCGCTCGTCGTCGCGCACCGCGGCGCCTCCGCCTCTCGCCCCGAACACACCCTCGCCGCGTACGAACTGGCGCTCGCCGAGGGCGCCGACGGCCTCGAGTGCGATGTGCGGCTCACCCGCGACGGCCACCTCGTGTGCGTCCACGACCGCCGGGTCGACCGGACGTCGTCCGGCACCGGTGTGGTCAGCGAGATGACACTGAGCTCGCTCGGCGAATTCGATTACGGCGACGGCGACGAGCCTGCCGGGCTGCTCACCCTGGCGGACCTCATCACGCTGGTGCTGGACTGGACGTCGCGGCCCACCAAACTGTTCATCGAGACCAAGCATCCCGTCCGCTACGGCGGTCTGGTCGAGAGCAAACTGCTCGCGGAACTGGCCCGGTTCGGCCTGGCCGCCCCCGCCTCCGCCGACCACTCGCGGGCGGTGGTGATGTCGTTCGCGGCGAGCGCGGTGTGGCGGATCCGCCGGTCGGCGCCCCTGCTGCCGACGGTCCTGCTGGGCGACGCGTCGCGCTACCTCGGCGGCGGCGCCGCCACCACGGTCGGCGCCACGGCGGTGGGGCCGTCGATCAGGACGCTGCGCGAGCACCCCGAGATCGTCGACAAGGCGGCCGCGGCAGGCCGCGCCACCTACTGCTGGACCGTCGACGACCATGAGGACGTCGCACTGTGCCGGGAACTCGGCGTCAGCTGGGTCGCCACCAACCATCCGGGACGCACCAAGAATTGGCTGGGCGGCTGAGAGAACCGGCGTGTCCGTGTAGGTTTTGGGCTCGTGGGTAAGAAGAGCAAGAGAAACAGTGGTCCCAAGCCGGGCAGCAACCGCGCCGAGAAGCTCGAGCAGCGCCGCCTCGAACGCGAGGCGGACGTCGCCGCGCCGACTCGCCCCTTCGCGGGCCTGGCCGCCGAATGCGATCTCGTCGCCCTGCGCGAGTTCGTGCCGTCCGCGCTCGTCGAACTCCCGGTCCGGGACGCCGCCACCCCGGTGACCGCGGCCACCGTCCTGCCCGGCGCCGTTGCCGCGCTGGTGCGCGACGAGTCCGGCACCGCCGGCCGCTACGTGGGCCTGCAGGTCCAGGCGCACACGGCCGACCCGGGCGCCGACCTCGGTGCCGCGGTGACGTGGGCGCAGAGCGCCGAGCCGGGCACCTCGCTGGCCTTCGCCGACCCGCAGGCCGGCGGCCCGCGTCTGGCCGACGTCCTCGTCGCCGACGCGCTCCCGAAGATCACCGTCCACCAGACCTTCGACTGGTGGATCCCCGAGGGTGTCGAGCCGGCCCCCGACGTCGCCGCGACCGTCGTGCAGGCGAACCAGGCGATCATGCCGTCCGCGCGCGTCGAGGCCGACGGCGTCGTCGCCGCGTGGTGGGTGGACGCCGGTGACAAGGCGCACCTGCGCTGGGTGCGCCCCGAGGACGAGGACGAGCTGATGCTCGCGCTCGCCCGCGTGCACGCCGCCGGTGGGCTGCACCTCGGTGAGGGTTCGCGTTTCGCGGGGTCGTTCCGCACGCACGGCCTGCTCGTGCCGGTCTTCGACCTCGATCCCGAGAAGCACGTCAACGAGTGGGCGGCGGCCACCGCCGAGCTGGGCGAGCGTCTCGCCGAGGCCTTGGCCACGGACGCCCCGCTCACCGTGGCGGAGCGCGGCGCGCGCGACGGACTGCGCAGCCGCCAGGTCACCCTGCGCTGAGTTTCCAGACAGCCGCAGGGTCCCTTCGTGCGCTGTGAGCGCGTGAAGGGACCCTGCGGCTGTTTCGACAGTTAGATGGTGCCGCCCGCGGCCGGCGGGGCGCCCGACGCGTCGTCGACGCTGCGCATCTCCCGCGCCACGAAGTCCTCGAGATCGAAGAGGTTGGAGCCGGCGCGATCGGCGATGGTCAGCAGCGTCGTCATGCGCGCGACCTCCTCGACCTGCTCCTTGAGGAACCACTGCATGAACTGCTCGCCGAGGTAGTCGCCGTCGTCGCGGGCCGTCCGCGCGAGGGTCACGATCTGCTCGGTGACGGCCTTCTCCTGCGCCAGCGCGAGGGCGATGGGTTCGCGTGCGCCCTCGAAATGGCACCGCGCGGGGTCCACCCCGGTGAGTTCGACCGCGATGTCCCGATCCAGGAAGTACTGGATGATCATCATCGCGTGATTGCGTTCCTCGTTGCCCTGCTTGTAGAAGTGGCGGGCCAACTGGGGGAGATCCGCATTGTCGAAATACACGGCGGTCGCCAGGTACTGGTGCGACGCATTGAATTCGTTGCGGATCTGGTCGTGGAGAAGTGCGTGGAATTTCGTCCGATGCGAATCGTCTGAAGCACTCATGGAGCCACGATATAGGTGATCGGATCGAACTGTCACCCAAGCGGAACCTAATTAAGCCTAGTATTGCCTCAATTAGTGTCGCCTCAATTCGGCGGACTGTCCCGGTGTTCGGTTTCGCTGCAATTGCCGAGTATGTCGGCAATTGCAGCGAAAGGTGTCAGGCGCCGGAGCCGGCGATCCGGGGCGCCGTGGAGTCCGCCGTCACCGCGGAGCTCATCTCGCGGGCGACGAAGTCCTCGACGTTGAAGTAGTTGTCGCCGGCGCGATCGACGATGGTCAGCAGCGTCGTCATGCTGGCGACCTCCTCGACCTGTTCCTTGAGGAACCACTGGATGAACTGCTCGCCGAGGTAGTCCCCGGTGTCGCGGGCGGTGCGTGCCAGGCGCGTGACCTGCTCGGTCACGGTCTTCTCCTGCGCGACTGCGAGGGCGACCGGCTCGCGGACCGACGAGAACTCGGTGACGACGTCGTCGACGCCCGGCACGGTCACCGGCAGGTCGTTGTCGATGAGGTACTGGATCATCATCATCGCGTGATCGCGTTCCTCGGCGGCCTGGCTGTAGAAGCGGCCGGCCAGCTGCGGCAAATCATGCGAATCGAAGTAGACGGCGACCGCGGTGTACTGCTGTGAGGCGGTGAATTCGTTGCGGATCTGGGCCTGTAACAGTTGATGGAACTCGCTGGTGTGCGCCGCTTCAGTCATATGCGGAACATTACCGCCCGCAATGCCGCCGTAGTGCCGTCGCTGTCGGGACAGCGACGAGCATCACGGTGCGCCGGTGAGCAGGCTCGGCGGAACCTGTCGGTCATTTGCTAGAGCATCGAAGAATTCGGACGCCTTTTCCCGATCCCACAGCAGGACGTCACCCCAGCCCGAGACGACGTCGAAGCCGCCGACCGGCACCGTGGTGGTCACCATCTTGCCGCGCAGCGCCCACGCCAGCCCGGCGAGATTCCACAGGTGGTCGCCCTCGGCGACCTGCAGCGAACCGGCCGTCTTCGTCATCATCGGCCACAAGCGCAGCGGATTGATCAGCGTCAGGGGCGAGGTGGCCTTCTTCAACAGCGCGCTCATGAACGCTCGCTGGTTGTTCATCCGGTCCAGGTCGGCCATCGCGGTCGCGCGGCTACGGACGAAGCCGAGGGCCTCGGGGCCGGTCAGCTCCTGGCAGCCCTCCTGCAGGTTGATGCCGGCCAGCGGATCGTCGATCGGGTAGGGCACACACATGTCGACGCCGCCGAGGGCGTCGACGATGCCCGCGAAACCACCGAAGCCGATCTCCGCGTAGTGGTCGATGCGCAGCCCGGTGGCCTCCTCGACCGTCTGGACCAGCAACTGCTCGCCGTCGTCCTGCGAGAACGCGGCGTTGATCTTGCCGCGGCCCATGCCGGGGATGTTCACGTACGAGTCGCGCGGAATCGACACCATGGTGGTGGCGCCGCTCTTGGGGATGTGCACCAGCATGATCGTGTCGGTGCGCTTGCCCTCGATGTCGCCACCCGCGGCGAGCTGGCGGTCCTCCTCGGCCGACAGGCCGGCGCGGCTGTCCGAGCCGACCAGCAGCCAGTTGGTGCCGGGGGTGTCGGCGACGCGGCCCGGGTAGTCGGCGAGGGCGTCGACGCGGTTCAGTTTGGTGTCGAGGAAGACCACCCCGCCTACGGACGCCACCATCAGGACGACGAGGGTCAGCGCGACGCGGCGCAGCCACGTGCCCCGCTTGCGCGGCCGGCGCTGCTTCGGCGGTTCGGCCGGAGCGGCCGGGGGCCGCGGCGGCTGCGGATTGCGCGGCGGTGCCGGCGGGACGCGACGGGGCTCGGCGTAGGGGCGCGGGGTCTGCGTGGGAGCGTGACCGGTGCCTCGGGGCTGCGAGTACGCCTGCGGTTCCGGTGCCTGCGACCAGGCGCGGGCCGGCGCCGGACGCGGCGCGGGACCGCCGTGCCGGCCGTCGCGGCGAATGATCTGGGTGCCCTCGGGCTGCTGTGGGGGGCGCTGCGGCGGCGGCCCACCTCGGCGCGGGGGCGGGGGGATGTTGCGCGGTGGCTGGGGCCGGCCGCGGTGCGGCGGGCCCGGCTGACGTCTGTCGGGGGTCTCGCCGTTCACGCACCGAGAATACGTGCGATACCGGCAGATGCGGTCAGGGCAGCCACGACAGGTGGCCGCGGAGCAGGGCATACCCGACGAATGCGACGGCGTCGATCAGCGCGTGCGCGATCACCAGCGGCCACAATTTTCCGGTGCGCTGCCAGTAGCGCCCGAAGATCAGACCCATCAGGACGTTGCCGAGGCCGCCGCCCAGCCCCTGGTAGAGGTGATAACTGCCGCGCAGCAGCGCCGACGCCAGCAGCGACGAATTCTCGCTCCAGCCGAGCCGCCGCAGCCGCGAGATCAGGTACGCGACGACGAGGATCTCCTCGGCGGCCGAGTTCGCGATCGCCCACAGCACCAGCACCGGCAGGCGCCACCAGTGGTCGTCGATGGTGCTCGGCATGACCGTGAGGTTCATGTCCAGCGCGACCGCGGCCAGGTAGAACGCCAGCCCGGGGAGCCCGATCAGCGCCGCGAGCCCGACGCCGGGGAGGATCCCGTCGCGCAGCTGGGTGCGGCCCAGGCCGATCCGGCGCGGGCCGAGGCCGCTGCGCCACAGCAGGTACAGCCCCAGCGCCGCCCACGCCGCGAGCTTGACGACGCCGAGCAGTTGCCGGGCCAGGTCGATGAACGACTGCGTCGACCGGGACGGGTTGAGCGCGACCACCTGCTCGGACAGCCCGCCCGGCTGCAGCGCCGACTCGAGCAGCGACAGCGCGCTGTAGACGCCGTTGAGCCCGAACGTGACCAGCAGGACGATGGTGATCTCGAACCACAGGGCGCGCCGTTCGCGGGCGTCGAGCGGCGGCTCGGACGGGGACGGCGCGGTCGGGCGGAGCCACGAGTCGACGGTGGTGCGGGTGATCACCCCGCCGACGCTAGCCGCAATCCGCGTCAGAGGTGGTGGGCGAGGGATTCGGCTCTCGCGCCGAGGCTGGGCAGCCGCAGGTCCGCGAACGGCGTCAGCGCGTTGCCGAGCCGATTGGTCACGAACGCCACCGACAGCCCGCTGTCCGGGTCGGCGAACGCACCGGACCCGCCCATCCCGTAGTGCCCGAACGCGCCCGAATGCTGGGTGCGGGCCGCGACCAGCGCCGCGTGATAGCCGAGCCGCCAGTTCATCCGGATGCCGAGCACGTAGTCACGGGCCCGGGTCTGCACCTCGCTGAGCTGCGCGAGCGTGTCCGGTTCGAGGAACCGGATGCCGTCGACGACGCCGTCGTTCGCGAACGCCGCGTACATGCGGGCCAGTGCCCGGGCGCTGAACACCCCGTTCCAGCCGGGCATCACGAAGTCGTGGATCGTCGGGTCGCGCACCAGCAGGTCGAAGCCCTCGGGCATGCCGGCGTCGGCGATGTCCTTGAGATGCGGCACCAGCGACAGCGTCAGCGACGTCAGTCCCCACGGCACCCCGTAGGGGTTGATGTGCGGGAACACCTTTGCGATGCGGCCCTTCTCGGACTCGGGGACCTGGAACCAGAACTCGGGGATGCCGAGCGGTTCGGCAACCTCGGTGCGCACCAGTTCCGCGAACGGCTTGCCCGTCACCCGCGCGGTCAGTTCCGCGATCAAGGTTCCGTAGGTGACGGCGTGGTAGCCGGGCATCCGGGTGCGCCGCGGATCCGGCACCGCCGAGGCGAGGGCCGCGGTGACCCGGTCGTGGTCGAGCAGCGCGAGCCGTCCCGGCACCAGGCCGCGGATTCGGTGCAGTCCGGCGCGGTGACTGAGCAGTTCGCGGACGGTGATCGATTCCTTGCCGGCCTCGCCGAACTCCGGCCAGTAGGCCGCGACGGGGGTGTCGTAGTCGATCAGCCCGCGCTGCGCGAGGCGGTGCAGCACCGTGCTCGCGACACCCTTGCCCGTGGAGAACGACAGCGTGACGGTCTCGGAATCCCACTTGCGGATCGGCGACGCCCACCCCGCCCACACGTCGAGGACCGGCTTGCCGTGCAGGTAGACGGACAGGGCCCCGCCGCCGTCCCGGGTGCGGTGGAACAGGTGGAAGAACTGTGTCGCGAGCGCCTCGAAGCGCGGGTCGACGAGCATCGTCGTCGGCGGTCGATACACCGGCTTGCCGGGCTTGCGGCGGGGATCCCCGCCCGAGGCACGCCGCGGTACTGCGGCAGTCATGACGAGTGAACTTCCGATGTCGGTCGAGACCACCCTGATGCGGCCTCGGTGCTTATCTGTAGAACAGCCCGGGCGAGGTGGTGATTCCGCGATCAGGGTCGTGCGCGCAGTCCGTTCACGAACGGGCAGCCGACGAGGATCCGCAGCGCCCGGCTCAGCGCCGGTGCGTCGTCGACGGGTTCGGTGAAGTCGAGGCGGACGTCGTGGTCGCCGGCGGCGCCCTCGATCCGCAGGCGCACCCCGTACCGGTCGATGCCGAGTGGCCGCACCCGGCCGGTGCGCAGCACCGACGGCAGCCGCCGGGCCAGCAACTCGACGAGGTCGGCGTGGTCCTCCTCGAGGTGCTGCAGCCACGCGGTCTCGACGTCCTGGAACGGGTCGGGGGCGGCGGCGAGCAGGGCGTCGACCGGGACGGACTCGGCACCGCTGCTGTCGGCGACGACGGCCGACTCGAGCCGCAGCGTCAGCAGGGAGGCGCCGTGACCGAGGTCGAGCAGCGCGGGATCCGGGTGCTCGGCGGCGACGGCGTCGGCGAGGTGCCGGGCGCGGTCGTCGGGCACCGCGACGAGATTGCCGCGCAGCCACACGAGCGAGCGGACCGGTTCCCGCAGCGCGAGCGGCGCGTAGTCGGTGAGCTCGAGGACCGCGGGCAGCCCGCCCGGCCCGTACTGCCAGGCCAGCGCGGTGACCGCCGCGTCGGACGGGGCCACGACGACCACGGTGCCATCGGCGCTCAGGTGGTGCAGGGACGTGACGACGGGGTCGGTCCCGGCGACGGCCAGGACCGCGTCGGTGGCGCGCGCGCTCGCGCTGCGCATCCGCTCGGCGGTGGACGGTCCGGTGGTACGGGGCATGGCGGCATCCTTCGGGTCGAGTGACGCGAACAGAGCGGAAAGTGAGGTAAACCTAAGCTAATTCCTCGGGGGTGGTGGGGCAACCCCTCCGGCTCGGAATCGGGAGTTTCCGCCGGTCCGGGCTAACGTGGTGGTGTGTCGATCCCTGTGTCCCTGTCGATGCCGACTCTTCCGTCCCGCAACAGCGCGCCGCAGCCGCTCGTCGCGGGGCTGCTCCACCGGCGGCGAGAGGCCGCCGTTCCGGTCGTCCCCCGGGACGCCGTGACCGCCGGCCATCCGGTCGTGGCCGCGTCTGTGCTCACCGCCGCCGTCGGCACCGACGCCGACGCGGGTGCCGTGGTCGTCGAACTCGACGTCGCCCCGCGCGCCCTCCAGAGCGCGATCGATCACCGCGCCGTTCGCTACCACGTGGACTGCACGCCCGAGCAGGTCGAGGACGCCGTCGAACTCCGCCTGTCCGCGCCGGTCGCCGTCTTCGTCACGCCCGACGAGTCCGACGAGTCCGGCCCGACGCTCGCCGAATCCGCGCAGCTCCTCGCCGACGCCGGGCACAGCCCCGGACTGATCGCCGGCCAGCCGGCCGGCGTCGTCGCCGATTTCCTCGCGGTCCTCACCCACACCTCCGTCGGGTTCGTCGCCCGCGCCGCCGACGGCGCCGAGGTCCTTGCGCTGCTCGCCGGGACGGTCGCGTCGCTGCGCGGCGACGACGTCCGGGCCGCCCTCGCCGCGCCGGATGCGGCGGCGCTGGCCGCGCTGAACCCGGATGCCGCCGAGGCGGTGCGCGGGGTGCTGCTCGGCATCGAGGTGGCCGACCGGGACGAGGTCGACCGCGTGCTCGCCGGTGCCGGTCTGCTGTAACCCCGGTCTGCTGTAACGGAACCGGGACCGATCGCGGGAGTGCGCCGCGGCCGAGTGCGTAATCTCGTAGGCGTGCCACGTATCGCGTACTTCGGACCCACCGGAACCTTCACCGAGATGGCCCTCGCCCAGCTCGAGTCGGCCGGAACGTTCACCGGTGAGGTCGAGCGGGTCGCCGCCGTCAGCCAGCCCGCGGCGCTGGAGATGGTGCGCCGCGGTGAGGTCGCGGGCGCCGTCGTCCCGATAGAGAGTTCCGTCGAGGGATCCATCCGCCCGACGATGGACGCGCTCGCGCTCGGCGACCGGCTGCAGATCATGGCCGAGACCGAACTCGACGTCGCGTTCACGATCGTCGGACGCCCCGGCACCACGCTCGACGACGTCCGCACCGTCCGCGCCTACCCGGTCGCGACCGTCCAGGTGCAGGCCTGGCTCGACCGGAACCTGCCGAACGCGGTGGTCGAGCCCGCGGCGTCGAATGCCGGTGCCGCCGAGGACGTCGCGGCCGGCATTGCGGACGCCGGGGTGTCCACCGCGCTGGCGGGGGAGCGGCTGGGGCTGACGGCCCTCGCGTCCGGCGTCGCCGACTACGAGGGCGCCCGCACCCGCTTCGTGCTCGTCACCGCGCCCGGCCCGGCCCCGGCCCGCACCGGCAACGACCGCACCAGCGTCGTGCTGCACCTCGACAACGTGCCCGGCTCCCTGGTGCGCGCGATGACCGAGTTCGCGACCCGCGGCATCGACCTCACCCGGATCGAATCCCGGCCCACCCGCAAGGAATTCGGCACCTACCTGTTCCACCTGGACTGCGTCGGGCACATCGACGACGGCCTGGTCGCGGAGGCACTCAAGGCGCTGCACCGCTTCAGCGACGTCCGGTTCCTCGGGTCGTGGCCGTCGGCGGTGCCGGGCGGCGGCGCGCCGATGCCGGACGCCGACGACGCGGCCTGGCTGGAGCGTCTGCGTCGCGGGGAGGCCGGCGCATGAGCGGTCGGCTGATCCTGGTCCGGCACGGGCAGACGGAGGCGAACGTCGAACGTCGGCTCGATACCCGGCTGCCGGGCGCACGGTTGACGGAACTCGGTCGGACACAGGCACAGTCGCTCGGCTCGCGGCTGGCGCTGCGCCCGCCGACCGCGCTGGTGTCGTCGCAGGCGCTGCGTGCCCGGGAGACGGCGGGATTCGTGGAGACGGAGTCGGGCATCACGCTGCAGGTCCGGGAGGGCCTGCACGAGGCGCAGGCCGGTGAGCTCGAGGACCGCTCCGACCTCGAATCGCACAAGATGTTCGCGAAGGTGTTCCACACCTGGCACACCGGCGATCTGTCGGCGCGGATCCCCGGCGGCGAGTCCGGGCACGACATCGTCGAACGCTATGTGCCCGTGATCGATGCGCTGCGCGGCGAGTACCTCGACGGCGGCGCGGCGGGCGACGTCGTGGTGGTCAGCCACGGCGCCGCGATCCGGCTGGTCGCCGCCTACCTGTCGGGTGTGCCGGGCGCGTTCGCGGCGGACCGGCACCTGGAGAACACGTCGACGGTGGAGTTGGTGCCGACGGACGCGGGCTGGCAGTGCGTCCGGTGGGGCACCTACGATCCGCCGTTCGACGCGACCCCGCAGCGGCCCTGGTTCGAGCCCGAGGCGGCCGGCGCCACCGACGACCCGATGGGCTGACGCCTCTGACGCCTCAGCCGAGGGCGTCGAGCAGGCCGAGTAGGGCCTGACGCAGCCGTCCGGGGTGACCGGGGCTGAGCGAGGTCCAGCGGGTGCCGTCGGCGGCGACGCTGGTGGTCCCGACGATCCGTCCGGCCGCGGTGTCGAACACCGTGACCGGCCCGTGCATCAGGTCGGGGCGGCCGTCCTCGTGGACGATGCCGACGATCTCGGTGAAGACGGGACACCCGGCGAACGCGGGTCCGATCACGGCGGCGTCCGCGGCCGGCACCCCGATCCCGGTCAGCTCCGCCGCGGCCCGGTCCGGGTCGACGAGACGGTCCAGGGCCGCGCCGAGCACGTCGGTGGGCCGGTTGACCACCCCGAACGGGAGGGCGTCGGCCGCACCGAGCGCGTGCGCGACCGGTCCGGCGAGGTCGTGCCGCAGGTACTGGACGGTGAGCGCGTCGCCGCTGCGCAGCGCCAGGACGGCGCCGTCGTCGCCGCGGGCCAGGCAGAGCCGCGAGACGGTGCCGGCCGCGAACCGCCGCGCCGCGATCTCGCCGCGGGGCCGGGCCAGGACGCGCAGCCACCGCGTCAGCTCGGGGTGCACGGCGCCGCCGTCGAGCAGTCCGGCCGCGGTGAGCGTGTCGTGGGCCCGGTCGAACGCGGCGTCCCGGGCGGGCACCGAGTCGAAGCGGGGGCCGGCGTCGAGCACCACCGGCAGGACGTCGACATCCAGCAGATGGACCAGCAGATCGAGTTCGTCGACGGTCAGCGCGACCGACGGCAGCGCGGTGCCCACGGGGTCGATGCCCAAGTCGATCACCGCCCGTCCTCGTCCGGCGCGGCGCCGATCACCGACGGGATCACCGTGCGGCCGTCGGTGAAGTGCTCGAACCGGCGCAGGTAGTCGGGTGTGCTGTGCCCGGAATCGTCCGCGTCGTCGGTGTCGACCGTGCCGCGCGGCGCGCCCGCCGGGGCGCCCGCGGTCGCCTGGTTCCGGGTGGCGGCCGCCGCGGCGTCGGTGCGGAGCCCGTCGGTTGCCGCGGCGGATCCCGGTCCCGTGCCCGTTCCGGCATGGCCCGCGCCGCCGCGCGCGCCCGAGCCGTCGAGCTGTCCGGCCTGGGCCCAGCCGTCGGGCAGGGCCGCGCCCGCTCCGCCGCCGACTCCCGCGGCCCGGGACGCCGCCGGGCCGGACATGCCGGACGCACCGGACATGCCGGATGCGCCGGACCGGGACCCGGCGGGACGCGCGTCCCCGCCGGTGCCGGTCGGGGTGTTCGCCAGTGCGGGTGCCGCGCCGCCCAGCCCGCCGAGGACCGCGCCACCGATGTTGGCGGCGGCCGAGGTGGCGGAGGAGACGGCACCGGCGGCCGAGCCGATCTGGGATGCGGCGGTGGCCACGCCCGGGCTCTGCGCGAACGCGGTGGCGACGGCCGCGACCGTGCCGACCGGGTCGGTGCGGAAGTCGTGCTCGAGCCGGCGGCGGGCCACCTCGCCGGCGTCCCGGGCGTCGAGCCCGGCCGTCGAACCGTTGGTGAGCGGCGGCGGCTGCGTGAACGTCTCGGGTGTCGTGACGATGCTCGACGCCGCTTCGTACACCTCCATCACCACTCCGGCCCGGAAGTCCATCGCACGGTCGGCGGCCTCGGCGGCGGCCGCGGAACCGTTGACCACACCGCCGGTGCTGTATGCCGCGGTCTTGGCGGCCTTGACCGCGGTGATCTCCGGCAGGCTGGGCATCGTCATCGCCGCGGTGGTGTACGACCCGGCCTGCGTGGACGCCTTGGTCGACGTCTCCGCGGCGAGCGCCGCGGACTGCTCGACCCACGTGGTGAACGGTGTGAGTCGGGCGAGCGCGGCGTCGGCCGCGACACCCGTCCAGCCCGCACGCAGCTCCGTCATCACCCGGTTGAGCGTGGCGCCCGCGTCGGCGAGGCTCGCCGACAGCGCCGCCCAGGCCGGGCTCGCCGCGCCGAGCGGTACCGGGCCGGCCCCGGCCGAGAGTGTGGTCGAGTTGACCGTTGCCCCGCGCGGCATCCAGACGACGCCGGTGACACCGATGGTCATGCTGCGTTCCCCCTCGAGATCGACTGTCGATTGATGCGCGGCGTCACATGCCGGCGATGAGCGAGGTGCCGAGCGTCCGGTCCTCTTCCCGGTACGCGGCGGCCTGCGCGCGGAGCATCGCGGCGGCCGCGATCAACTCCTCGATCCCGCGGCCCGCGGCGGTACCGAAGCTGCCCGAGAGTCGGTTGAAGTAGCCGGCGGCCAGCACCGACACCTCCTCGGCGCCGGACGGTGCGACGTTCAGCGCGGGGGAGTGGATCGCGAGGGAGGTCTGCAGGCGCGCGACGAGCGCGTCGATCTCCCCGGCCGCGGCAAGGAGGACGTCCGGGTCGACATACACGTGGTCCGACATGGCGGTGCACTCCTCGGCTCGGGGACGGCGGCAACCGGAACCAGCGCCAGGCTTGTTCCTCGATTGGTTGGACGCCGGAGGAGGCCGGTCGGTTCCATGTGAAACCGACGAAAAATCCGCGAGAGGGCGGTCAGCCCCAGCCGAGCTCGTGCAGCCGGTCCTCGTCGATGCCGAAGTAGTGCGCCACCTCGTGGATCACCGTCACCATGACCTCGTGCACGACGTCGTCGTCGGTCTCGCACACGTCGAGGATCGCGTCGCGATAGATCGTGATGGTGTCGGGCAGCGCGCCCCCGTAGTGGCTATCCCGCTCGGTGAGTGCGATGCCCTGGTAGAGCCCGAGCAGCGTCGGCTCCTCGTCGTTGCGGGCCTCGACGAGCACGACGACGTTGTCGATCGCGCGGGCCAACTCCGGCGGGATGAGGTCGAGCGCCTCGGAGACCAGCTCCTCGAAGCGAGCGGTCGTCATGGTCACCGGCACGTCAGGCTCCCGGAAGCGGTGCCGCGCCGGGCAGCGGGGTGGGTAGCGAACGGCCGTCGGGGGCGGCGGGCGGCGGGACCGGGGCCTGACCGTTGATCAGGATGTCGCCCTTGGCACTGCCGACGATGGTGGCGAACCCGCTGCCGTCGACCTCCTGGCCGATCGAGCAGTTGATCTTGCGGCTGCCGACGAGCCAGCTGTCGAGGTCCAGGTTGTCCCAGAACAGGGTGAGCGTCTTGTCGCGCAGCACGTCGGGCGAGCCGAGGTAGCCGGTGCTGGCGTCGGTGCAGGCCTTCTCGAGGAACCGGTCCTGGTCCTCGACCGACGGCATGCCGCCGGGGAACTGGCTGGCCAGGTCGATGACGCCGACCACCTCGAACGCATGCGGCTGGGCGCAGTCGACGGGATCGGACGGCACGTTCTGGTTGATGCCGACGCAGGTTCCCACGTCCCACACCTTCGACTGGTCCTGCTGTTCGACCATGCCCTGGAACGACAGCAGCGTTCCGGTGACTCCGGAGAACTGCAGGCCGCAGCGGATGGTGCGCTCGCCCGCCGACCAGCCGGCCTCGCCGGGGTTGATCAGTCCGACGCTGAACTTGCCCTTGGGGTCGAACCGCCCGTTCAGGTAGGTGTTGACGGCCGGCGCGCACTGCTCGTCGCGCAGTTCGGAGAAGCGCAGGACGCCGGGGAACTTGGCGCCGGGTCCGAACTCGATGCCGGGATACAGGCTGAGGTCGATGTCGGTGGCCACCTCGAACTGGTGCGGCTGCGCGCAGTCCACCTGCTCGAGGTCGCTGGCGTCGGCCTCGGACCAGGTGAGGCAGTCGCCCGTCGTCGCCGATCCGAATGCGTCGCCCGCGACCGCGCCGGTGGGCTGCGGCCCGACGGTGTTGGTGTGCGCCGGAAGCTTCTCGCCGCGGTCGAAGCCGCCGGCCAGGAAGATGGTGGCGATCGCGGCGAGGACCGCGCCGATCGCGACGAGCGCGAGAGCGCGCCTGGTCACGGGCGCGGACAGGTGTCGGCCCCGCTCCGGGCTTGGAGTCGGCTGTGGCTGCTCGTCGGACATCGCCTACATAATGCCCGCATCGGGCGCGGTTGCCGAAGTTTCCGCGTAGGTTCGTGCGGCATGAGTGAGGAATCTCCCGATCGGCGCGGCGGCGGCGAGCCCGCGGACGTGCAGGAGTTGGCGGGTCGTTTGTTCGACATGGCCCGCGCCGGCGACGTGGCCACGCTGGTGCAGTACGTCGACGCCGGTGTCCCGGTGAACCTCACCAACGGCAGCGGCGACACGCTGGTGATGCTCGCGGCGTACCACGGTCACGCCGACACGGTGCGCGCGTTGGCCGACCGCGGTGCCGACGTGAACCGCCCCAACGACCGCGGGCAGACGCCGCTGGCCGGTGCGGTGTTCAAGGGCGAGGACGACGTGGTGGCCGCGCTCGTGGCCGCCGGTGCGGACGCGGCGGCCGGTCAGCCGTCGGCGCTCGATGCCGCACGCATGTTCGGACGCGAGGATTATCTGCGGATATTGGGGCAGCACCCGGAATGATCGTGGCGTCACCAAGTAGGGTTTGTGGTCGTGATTGACCTCAAGTTCCTTCGCGAGAATCCTGACGCCGTCCGCACCTCGCAGCGCACCCGCGGCGAAGACCCCGGTCTGGTCGACGCGCTGCTCGAGGCCGACGCATCCCGCCGCGCCGCCATCCTGGCAGGCGACACGCTGCGCGCCGAGCAGAAGGCGTTCGGCAAGAAGGTGGGGCAGGCGTCTCCCGAGGAGCGTCCGGCGCTGCTCGCGGGCTCCAAGGAACTGGCGCAGAAGGTGAAGGACGCCGAGGTCGCGCAGCACGAGGCGCAGGCCAAGCTGGACGAGGCGCACCGCGCGATCTCGAACATCGTGCAGGACGGCGCCCCGGCCGGCGGTGAGGACGACTTCATCACGCTCGAGACCGTCGGCGAGATTCCGACGTTCGACTTCGAGCCCAAGGATCACCTCGAGCTCGGCGAGTCGCTGGGGCTGATCGACATGGAGCGCGGCGCCAAGGTGTCGGGCTCGCGGTTCTACTTCCTCACCGGCTTCGGTGCGATGCTCCAGCTGGGCATGCTGCAGCTGGCGGCGCAGAAGGCGATGGCCAACGGGTTCACCATGATGATCCCGCCGGTGCTGGTGCGCTCCGAGATCATGCAGGGCACCGGCTTCCTCGGCCAGCACGCCGACGAGGTCTACCACCTGGCCGACGACGACCTGTATCTCGTCGGCACCTCCGAGGTCCCGCTCGCCGGCTACCACTCGGGCGAGATCCTGGACCTGGCCGACGGCCCCAAGCGGTACGCGGGCTGGTCGTCGTGCTTCCGCCGCGAGGCCGGCAGCTACGGCAAGGACACCCGCGGCATCATCCGCGTCCACCAGTTCGACAAGGTGGAGATGTTCACCTACTGCAAGCCGGAGGACGCCGACGCCGAGCACCAGCGTCTGCTCGCGTGGGAGCGCGACATGCTGGATGCGATGGGCCTCCCGTACCGCGTCATCGACGTCGCCGGCGGCGACCTCGGATCGTCTGCGGCCCGCAAGTTCGACTGCGAGGCTTGGGTTCCCACGCAGCAGGCGTACCGCGAGCTGACGTCGACGTCGAACTGCACCACGTACCAGGCACGCCGCCTGCACGTGCGGTACCGCGACGAGAACGGCAAGCCGCAGACCGCCGCGACCCTCAACGGCACCCTCGCCACCACCCGCTGGCTCGTCGCGATCCTCGAAAACCACCAGCAGGCAGACGGTTCCGTGCGCGTGCCGGACGCCCTGGTGCCCTTCGTGGGGCGTGAGGTGCTGACCGCGCCGTAGCGCTTCTTTCTCTTCCGTGTCGGCCGAATGTCACACGCGTTCAGTCTGAACGAAC
>NZ_JAIVAH010000035.1 GCF_020171745.1 Prescottella equi | reverse complement strand
GTGGAGCTAAGGGGACTCGAACCCCTTTGTTGATCACGGTTTTTACGGACTGACCTGCAGTCGGCGTCGGATCGAGGTGCGTTGACGCAGATTCGTGACCTGTAGTTTTCCCGTCGGGTGTTGACCGCGTCAACGCCTTGTAGCTGGTTCGTCAGAGACGCCGTATACATTCGTGGCGCTACCAACAGGTGGATGCTACCGACGATCCCTGTTCGGTTCGGTGACGGGAGGGAACAGTATGGAACTCGGCGAGGGGCGGACCGCGTGGCTAACGACGTCGAAGTCCGGCAACTACCGCCGCATCGTCGGCAGCGGGAAGTACGACGATAATCCGTCGTCTCATTACAGTTGGGACAGCAAAGTCCACAACCATGCCAAAGTCCATCCCGGAGACGTCGTCGTCCTATGGGACGCGAAGACCCTGCTCGGAGCCTCCGTGATTGAGCGAATCGACGACACAGGAAAAATGATCAAGCCCGGGCTCCGGTGCCCTGACTGCCGTCTCGCCAACGTCGTCCCTCGAACAACCAAGAAGCCGATCTACCGCTGCGACGACTGCGGCGTGGAATTCGACGACCCGGTCGTCATCGAGGAAGAAGTCGACACCTACAGATCCACTCACGATCAGGCCTGGATCGACCTCGAAGGCCTCCTCGACGGCGCAACTCTGCGGAGCCTTTGCGTTCATCCAAAGTCCCAGAACAGCTTCCGCCCCCTCCGGTGGAACGACTTCAAGGAGGCCTTGGCGAAGGTGACGGCCGGCGACCCGCTGCGCGCCCTCGCCGTCACGGAGAGCCAGATCGCAGGTGGACACACGACAAGACCCGTTCGCGTGCGACTCGGGCAGCCAGCTTTCCGGGCAACACTGCTTAAGCAGTACGGAGAGCACTGCGCCCTGACGGGACCCTGCCCGTCAGCAGTGCTGGAGGCTTGCCATCTGTACAGCTACGCCAAGGTCGGCGAGCACAAGGACCAAGGCGGGCTGCTGATCCGGCGCGATCTCCATCGATTGTTCGACGTTGGACTTCTTGCTGTTGACTCCAGCGGAACGATTGATCTGGCTGAGGACATTCGAAAGTACCCGGCTTACGCCGCACTTCACGGGAGCGCGACTCACGTTCAACTCGCCGAGAAACAGAGGCACTGGCTCCACCTGCACTGGATCGAGCACCGCACCGACGATCCGCTCGGCGGCTGACGAGTTCAACGAGTATCCGAATCTGCTCCCTTCCGCCGCCATCGGTTGCCGTAGTCGCGCCGCCCTTCATGGTCTGGCCGGTACAGGATGGCCCCACAGGTGCGGCAGTCATAGGTGCGGTGTCCGCCGGTGCCGGCGCAGCCGCACGCGAACCATCCGACGAGCACCTTCCCCGCTGTGAGGGGGTGGCCGTTGGGGCATGTCTTGGGTGCGCGTTCGTACATCGGCACCCACCCATTTTCGCACATGTGTTCGATGGTGGTGCTATCGTCGGGGTGCGCCTGAGGGAAGCGGGCGTGCGGGCAAGGGGACGCAGCTTGGGGTAGACGCCGCGTCCCCTACTCGTGTCCGGAGTCGGTCAGCCACTGCTGGTATTCGGCCTCCCATAGGGCGATGTCCCACAGCTCGTCATCCACACCTGGTTGGACGCCGGCGGCCAGGGTTCGGTTCCAACGACTGAAGGCCCCCACCCAGTGAAGGGTGGGGGCCAATGTCATGCGGTGGGTGTGGTGTCCCAGCCTGCCGAGTATCGGATCTCGCCTCTGCTGTCGCGGACCTCGCAGGAGAGCCAGGCGCCGTCGACGGCGAGGGTGATGGTGTGCCCGGGAAGGCCCGAGAGGGTGACCGTTTCCATGCGCCCTCCTAGCTGAGCGTCCAGTAGAGGTAGGTGTTCGCCTCGATGATGTTTCGGTACGCGTTGGCTACCGAGTCCTGCCCCCATGCGTAGAGCGAGAGTGTGTCGTTCGGCGCCAGGGCCGCGGTGCCAGTCAGTGTGGAGCCCGTGTTGCCGATCGCTAGAACCTCGGAATCATTCCTGACGACCATGAACTGCACGAAGACTCCAACTCCGCCGGCCTGGAACGTCACCTTGCCGGTGAAGTTCACCGTCATAGCGGCGCTGGCCTCGAGACCGTCGTCGACGATCGCGGTGCCCGGGTAGCCTGCCCGCACCGCCCAGCCGCGCACCTTCGTTGCGCGAGGGAAGAGCGGGAGAGAGATGTTCGAGTCTCTGGGGATCTGCTGTGTGCCGACCTTGTCCATGCCCGCCGGATATGGCACGGCGACGACTGCGGCGGGGAACTGCCCAGCTGCCCCGAATGTGGACGCCAATGCCGCCGCAGCACCCGATGCCGATGGCGTGAGAGCCTTCGCGGTAGCAGTGGCACGAGGCATGGCCTGTGCCCGCCCTGCGCGGAGTGCTGGAATGCGCATCTGGCCGGACGCCGCCGCTGCTACCGCCTGCGCGAGAGCTAGCCCGTTGACGGTTACCGACCGCACCTCGCCTGCGCTTGTGGCGAGTTGCACGTTCACGGCCGCTGGTATCACGACCGTAGGCGGCACGACGACGGCACTCCCCGTGAATGCGGGCGCACGTGCGACACCCGCGGCCACCTGCCCGGCCGACACTTTCGACATCCCTGCAGTTGCGGACGCCGCCAGGATCTCCACATACACCGCTGCGGCAACGCCCGATGGGTGAAGCTGCCCGGCTGCCGACATGGTGGGCATCGGGACGCGAGCCCCGGCCGAGACTGTCAGCGCACGGAACTCTGACGTCGCCGAGACGTCCGGGCTGGTGATTGACTGGCCCGCCGACGGTGACGGAGGAAGCACTCGCCCCGACGCCGCGAACTGTTGCACCGACGCCAACGCGGGAATCGTGCCGTCCCACACCATGTGGTCACCGAGGCGCACCTGCACTACGTGATGCTCGACGCCGTCCTCGTCGATGTAGCGGAGAACTGCCGCGACCTTGCCGCCTTGGACGATTGGCACGGCTACCTCCCGAGGCTAGGAAACGGTCATCGTGCAGATGCCCGCGGAATCCCAGATCAGCTGGAACGCGGCTGCGGTCGATGAGATGTCCTGGTCGAACGTGATGTATCCGATCAGGGGCCGGGTCGCGTCGGAACCGGGTGTGCTGTCGTAAATGACCGCGTGACGGGCTGTGATCGTCGCTGCCGCCCACGAGGTGTCGTCGGCATCCAGTTTGAGCGTGTTCGTGGCCGCGTTATAGGTGACGGTGACGCCGGTGAGGGCGGCGCCGCCGGCGCTGTAGCCGGACCCGGATACCTCGCCTGTCACCGACGACTTGTACCGATGCGCGTCCTGATCGGGTGTGTACGCCGACGTGCACAGCATCACCTTGAGCGTGTCGGTGTCGAGGTCAATCTCCTTGTTGACGGCGCTCAGAAGGAAGCCGCCGTAGAACTTGCCGATGTGAGCCATGCTGAACTCCTGAGGTATGGGTGGCTATTCGAAGAGCACGTAGACGGTGGCGGGGTCTTTCGCCATGCCGGGGTACGCCGTGAGCGGTACCGCCTTGACGCGAGCGATCCCGCCGGCGTTGGAGACATACCCGGTTGTCCACGCGCCCGGGTCGGGCGGGGTCGCGGCCTGGATCAGCGGCCACAACTGCACTGGCGTGGGCGAGTCTGGGATGGTGATCTGGTACGGGCGCGGGTCGCCCTGGATGGTGAGGATCGCGATGCCGGGCTCAAGGTTTGGGGTGGTGAGTACGCCCGCGGCCGCTTGGCATCGAACCTTGCGGGTGGTGATGATGCCGTCGCCCGAGTCGTCCTCGCGGACGGTCGGGGTGGCGAACGTGAAGTTGGTGAGGTCGTCGTAGGCGCCGATGTCGCGGACGGTCCCAGTCAGGATGGTCATTGTTACCCCTGTCCTGTGTTGCCCGTGGCGGTGTCACGGGAGATGTGCTGGACCGTGAGTCGATTGCGGTCGGGCCCGCCAAGGATTCCGCGGAACGCCGCGATGTACGACACCCATGCCTGCACCTGATAGCCCGGCTCTGGCACGACGACCGAGCAGATGTTCGTGGATGACAGCGACCCGTTGTCATTCAGCTTGGCGCGGGTCTGCGAGAACACACTCCCCGACGGGGTGAGTATCCGGATCTGCCACTCGACGGTGCCAGTCAAAAGGTTGATGTAGTCGAACCAGAGCTGGCAGCGAATATCCCACAGCCCCCTGTCATTCAGGATGATCCGACCGTTGGAGAGGCGGCAGCCCTGCATGGGGCCGATCTGGTTTGAGAACGAGCACTGCCCGGTCTGGTTGAACCCCTGATCTGTGTTCATATAGGCGGACCCGAAGTCGAGTAGCGGCGACAGTAGGTCAGTGCGCTGGTTCAGCGCGAGCTGCCCATCGGTAAACACCTGAAACTGGTTCTTGAACTTGTTCTGCGCGCCACCGAAAGCGTCCTTCACGCCGCCAGTCATGAGCGCCATCGCGTTCGTCTCACTGACGCTCTGCCCGTAGTCGGAGCCGACCACGTACGCGCCGTCAGGGGGTGGGCCGACTGGGTAGGTCATCGCTCCACCTCCGCACGCAGGTCTGCAGGAATGTCGGGCGGCGCCTCACCGGGCACCCGGTGCCCGATCCAATCGAGCAAGTCGCGGATGAACCGGATCGCCGAATCGAGAAGCGTTGTCTTGTGCGCGTTCTCCGCCTCAAGTACCTCGACGCGCTGCTCGAGCGAGCCCATCCGCGTGGACATGGGGGTCACGAGCGCGGCCGCCGCCTCGGCGATGATCTTCGCGGCGTCGGCATCGATCTTCCCCGCCTCCGCCTTCGACCGGCGGCGGCCCACGACAGCATTGACTGCCGCCGTGAAACCGCCTCCGGTGATGACCGCGAGAACGATCGTGAGCACAGGGCTCATGCGCTACCCCTCTGCGCGATGTCTGCCGACGTACTGCTCCAACTCGTCGATCTGCTTGTCGGTCACACCGTTCGGAGTGAACTTGACGCCCACGACCGTCAGCAGCGAGATCAGCACCAGGACGCCGGAAGTGACACCCTCGGGGACGTTCACGCCCGCCGAGAGCACCGCCCACAGCAGCGCGACGACGAGACCGACCGCGGTGGTGACGGTGTTCGCGTACTTCTTCACGAGAGGCTGCTCCGCCATCTTGGCGCGCAGCACATCGAGGATCGGGTTCGGGTTCATCACTGACCTGCCTTCGGGTCCTTGAAGCCGGGGATCTTCAGTGCGGCGCCGATCGCTGCCAGCGCGTCGACGACCGTCCGGTTGCCGAGCTGCGCCCAGCCTGGGTACTTGCCGACCTCGGTCGAGCCGGTCAGTTGCGCATTGATGTTCTGCTCGAGGTTCATACCGCCTCCTGCGGGTGGTGGGGTTGTGGCGCCGCCGCGGGCGTAGTTGATGACGAAGTCATAGGGGAAGCCCGTACCGGGGTCCCAGTGGTCAGAGCCGCCGAATGCCTGCGAGCATTCGTTGTGCCCGGCAATGCCCTTCGAGCCCGCCTTGAGCTGTGTTGCGTTCAGGCGTGCGAGTGGGATGCCGTAGTCCTTCGACCACTTCGCGACGACCTCGCCTGCCTTGCGCAGCGCCTTGTCGTAGTCGCGCAACCAAACCTCACGGGAGGTCGAAGCCTGGCCGACGACGGAGATGTGCAGCCCGCGGCCGTTGGCCTGGACAGAGCCCGCGGCCCAGGGGATGTAGTTGTCGTCATTCGAACGGACTGAGGTGCCGAACTTGTCGACGAGCACGTTGTACGAGCCGCCGGCGCTGGGGTTCTGCTGGTACCGGGCCACGTCCTGCGCGGTCGTGTTCCCGCTATTCTCGGTGGTGTGGAAGATGATCCACGCGAGGGAGCCGGTGTTGCGGGGTCCGCTGTCGTTGCTGGTGTAGATGTCGACGTCAGCCTTGTACTGAGCCATGTCACATCCCCTTCCATCGGGGGTCGTTGAGGATCTGTTCTCGGCACTTGCCGGTCATCTCGAGCGCGAGGACCCGGGAGCGTTCACGGTCGTCTTGGCCGATGAGGTAGCCACGGACCTCGGAGGGTGTGTAGTCGCGAGGATCGAACGTGCGCTCCACCGATGCCACATCCCGCGCAGGCTCGGGCGACGGGATGACGCCGTCGCGGTAGAGCTGCTCAGCGATGGCCGCCTGCTCGTTGCGGGTGTACTGCTCGCTGGACACGTCCGGGATCACCATGGGCGGTGGCTCGGGCTCGTCGATCCCCACCCACTGCATCGTCGCGTTCTGTGGATGCTGCTGCCCCCGCGGTGGCGGGATCAGCTTCAAGGCAGGCGTCGGGAGCTGGTCGACATGGATCATGCCGTTCTCGTCCGCCAACGCTGCAATGTGGCCGACGTAGCAGACGCCGATCCTGGTCCAGTGCTCCGACCAGTCTTCGGCGAGATCCGATGGTGGGGTGAACTTTTGCGGGCCCGCCCATGGCAGGCCCACGCAGGCAGGCTTGAGGGCCAGCTTCGGATCGGTCCGGTCGCAGTTGTCCCATGTCGGGATGCGCGATTCCACTAGATCACTCCTAGTTCCTGGATGAGGCCGATGAATTCCTGCATCTGCTCGAAGGCCTTGAGCACTGGGTCTTCGTGCTTGCGCTGCCCGACCTGAATCCGCCACGTCGGGGTTGAGTCCCGATCCCATGAGATGGCGAGTTCGGAGACGCGTTCGACGATGATGCGGCCCGGGGCGAGCGGGGCCTGCAGGGAGAAGCCGATGCGGTCGCCGAGGAAGTAGTGGCCGAATCCGTTCTGGCCAATCTTCCACGGTGCACCGTCGGCGACTTCGAGGGTGACCGAGTGCTGCTCGCGGGTCTCCCAACGCCCCGTGCGCATCGCCAGCAGCCAGGCGATGGTGTACGCCCGGTCGGCGCCCTCCTGGAACCGCTCGTGGTAGTGAGACCAGCCCATACGTTGGGCGCGGGTGATGTTCTCCCACTTGCCGAACGCGAGGACGACGTCCGTGTAGAGCGGCTTGAGGATCGCATCGGCGACACCACCGAGCGGTGGGACGCCAGGGATCATCGCGGTCAGGTCGCCGGCCATCTGGATTGCCGCACCAATGGTCTCGTTGACCATCGGCATCGAGTGCCCACCCGCGACGATCTGGCGGTCCCGTGCGGGCTTGAGTGAGTACATCGACGACTGGATGCCGGTGTGCTCGGACTCGCGGTAGACCACCGCGGGCATCGACGGATCGGAGCCCTTCACGCCCGGCTGCGCGTAGTTGGCCGGGATGTTCGGGTCGGCGACGGTTTCGAGGGACTCCTCAAGGCCGTCGGCGCCGATGCTGGTGAACTGCCGGATCAGGCCGGAGAAGATGCTGCCACCGAACGAGGTTCCAGTGTTCCAGCCGGACTTGTCGATCAGGTCCCAGACGAGGGCGCCGTGCCGGAGGTTCGCGCCGGGCCACGGAGGCGGATCGCCCTGCAGGTACCGGCGCGGCTCCCACGTCAACTGGCCGTCGGCGACCTGCTTCCGGGACACCTCGTGCATGTTCTTCATGCGGGATCTGACGATCGCGCCGACAGAGTTGTCCGGCGTCAGGTCAGGCTTGACGACCTGCGACCACTTGTTGAGGTCGCCGACCGCGTTCATCGCCGAGACGGTCAGCGGGTTGCCGGCCACCGGCCAGGGAGACTTCTCGAGCCGACGCAGGTTCACATGCAAGGTGGTCTTGAGCCCAGTGCGCGACCGCCCGAAGTGCATCCACACCTTCGGGAACTGAAACCCGATCGGCATGAACGGGTTCGGCCACGCGAGAATGTGCTTGAGTTCCTCGTAGTCGTGCTCGAACAACACGCGCACGCGCCGGCCGCGCTCGTCGTTGATGACCTGCAGCTCGGACATGCGGCCACCCCAACGGGCGCCGTCCTTGTCCATCGTGACGTGCACATTTGAGGTGGGACGCTCGTCGGCGGCCGCCAGCCACTCCGAGAGGAAGTAGTCGGCGGGCATCTCCAACATTCCGACGCCGGTCTCATTGTCGATGAACGAGAACTCGGCGCTGATCTCCCGCTTGCAGATACCGCGGAGGTTCCAGTCGCCGTCCCAGATGCGGATCAGCGGCGGGATGAGGCGTTCCTCAGCCTCGGCCTTGATCTTCGAGGTGATCTCGTCGAAGACGGCGTCGAAGTCGATGGTCTGCACAGTGGTCACAGGCGCAACCCCCATGGTCGTGAGTACGGGCGGATGAGCCGCAACTGGATGCCGACACCCGCGGGCGCGCCGGTGACGGAGACGTTGAACTCGGTGCGCTTCTGCCCTGACTTGATCGGGTAGAGGAACTGGGTTCCGTTCATGCGCAGGTAGATCTGGGTGTCGATGTTCGAGCGGACCTGCTCGTGCTTCGCGGCCTCGTCGGTGTTGATGTAGAGGTGCTCGGCGGCGAGTAGCTTCGGCACGACGATGCGCCGATTCGCGTCCGCCGTGGCCCGCCGGTAGCGGTCGTCACCGAAGCTGTAATCGGGGATCGTCCAACGGGCGTCCGTGGCCGCCTGCACCACCCACTGCGCCCAGATCGGATCCGGCGTCGGATTCGCGAACGGGACGACGATGGTGCCGTTCGCTGTCGACCCGCCCATGGTGTCGACGGTGGACGCCCAGGGGAAGGTGTCGACCTTGTCGTACCAGTACGGGTCCGCGGCGACGCAGTGCATGACGATCCGCGTATAGCCGAGGGCGTGCCCCTTGAACGGGTCCTTCACCTCCGGCTCGCGTGCGAGCGCGATGTCGATGTAGCGACGCGAGCTCTCCGTCTCCACCCACAAGCGGGCGGTGCGGCCATAGTCGAACGCCAACCGCCACGCCGAGTCCAATTCCTCCCAGGACCCGGCCGCGCCAAGCACGCCGACGCCGAACTGGATGTCGCGCTGAAGGTCTCGCTTGCCGCCGTAGGTGGATCCCTTCTCGAAGGCGTGCGAGTTGTAGATCGGCTTCACGGGCGAGTCGTAAAGCCCTTGGATATCGGTCTTGAGAGTGACGCCTTCTGCGCCGGCGCCAGGGCCGGAGAGCGTGAACATCTGACCGTTCACGCCCTCCAGCTCGACGGTGGGGGCTGCGCCCACGTGTGCCTCCTACTTGATCCAGGACAGGCTCTTGCCGCCGATGTACTCCTGCCACTTCCGGACGGCGTCGTCTCCGTCCTTGGCGTTGATGACGACCTGCACGGGCGGGTCCTCGGCGATGACACGAAGAACTTCGACCATCTGCTCGAGCGCCCGCACGTTCTCCGGCTCCTTGCCGGCGTCGATGAGGGCGCCGATCGCGCCGCCAGGCTTGAGCCCGAACGAGTCGAGCCACTCCTGGCCGGCCTGCTCCGTCCACTCCGCCATTCGTTCCTGCGGGGTCTTCACCTCGTAGGACTTCACCTCAGGCGGGTTCTCGCGGGCCACCTGATCGGTCGGCGCCGGAGCATCCGGAGCCGCGGGCTCGATCGCCATCGGCTGCAGGTGTGGGAACCGGTCGACGATCGCCTTGCGGAGATCCAGCAGTCCGACGACCCGGGGATCGTCTTCCTCGACCTGGAATGCGTCCCGGAGGTTGGCGGTGAAGTCGCCGTCCTTGAGCAGTGATCGCACGCCCAGGGTTGCGGCCACCCGCAGGTCGTCCTCTTCGACACCGAAAGCGTCGCGGAGGTTGCCGGTGAACTGCCCGTCGGCCAGGAGCGATCGAACGCCGAATGCTGCAGCGACTCTCGGGTCATCTTCCTCGACACCGAAGGTCTCCCGGACGTTCTGGTCGAACTGGCCGTTGGCCGCGGCGCGGAGGCCGAGCCATCGCACGATGCGCGGGTCGTCCTCCTCCACCCCGAACGCCTCACGGAGGTTCTGGGTGAACTCTCCATTGGCGAGCAGGGACCGCAGCCCGAGAGCGGCGATGACGCGAGGATCATCCTCTTCGACGCCCACCCGGCTGAGGCTGGACGTGTAGTCGCCGCGCTCGAGCAGTGCCCGGACGCCGTCGATAGCATCGGCGATCGGGTTCGACGCCGGCGAGGAGGTCGGCGCCGGTGCGGCTCCCGCACCCGAAGGTGCTGAACCGCCCGACGATCCGGATCCGCCGCCATATCCGGCGCCACTGGGCCAGTTGGTGACGAACACCCGCTGGCCATCGGCCTGCTGCCCACCACCCGATGCGGTGGCGGGATTGTCCCCGCCGGTACTCGCTTCCGGGAGATGCCACACCTCAGGGAAGTCGGTTGCGCCCTGAGCGCCGCTGCCGTACCGGATCCCGGCGCCGCTGGCTGATTCGACGTTGGTGCCGTAGAGGGTGCCGGCCATGTGGCCGTTCTCTCCGACGCCGCCGTTGGTGCCGACGGAGAAGCCGTTCGGGTCGTAGCCGGGGACGAATCCCAACGCTGCGAAGTCCGATGCGGTGGTGAAGCGGACGTTCTTGCCGGTCAGCTTGCTGTAGATGCCCGACAGGTAGCCGGAGCAGTCGAGCGCGCCGTAGACGTAGCCTTCGCCGTTGTGGGCTTTGGCGTATGCCTCGGCTGCCGATCGGTCGACGCGCATTCCGCCGTCGGCCATGACGTCTCGCTTGTTGACGAGGCCGTAGCCGAAGCGGCGTGCGGTCTCCTTGAGGATCGCCAGAGACCGCGTGCGCTTCGACTGCGCGCCGGGGATGTATGCCTCCCAGACGGTTTCACCTTCGCCGTACTGGACGTTGCCTAGTGGGGTTTGGGCGAAGATGCCTTGCCCTTGCCCCTGGACGATGTGCGCGGTGTCAAGCATCCCGCTGGCGCGCTTCCTGAAGGGCAGCATCCATGCGCCGGCGCCGATACCGCGCAGTCCGCCGTCGGCACCGTAGTGCTGGCCGACGGCGGCCCTCGGGGTGCCGGTTGTCCCGGTGCCGGACATGACCTCGTTGACGTAGATCGTGTGCGATCCAGTGGTCTGCTTTCCGCTGAGGTTGCGGTCGATGTTTCCAGCGATGTCCACGCTGTTGTCGGTGATGACGACCTTGCCGTTCGGGAGGGTCGTCGTCTTGATGCCCAATTCGGAGAGGCGCGCAATCGTCTCGGGGCTGTTGTCCGCGATGACGATATGCTTCTCATTGTCCGAGTGGACCTTGATGCCGAGCTGCTCGAGCCCGGCCATGACACCCTCGTAGCCCGGCGTCTCAATGGTGATTGGCTTGACGGCAGGGATGCCGTCGTACTTGCCGCGCAGCCCATCTAGGGCGTCGAACGCCGCCTTGGTGTTCGGGACGATCGTGAACTCTTTCGTCCCAGGAATCTGCTCGACAGTAAACCCGATGCCTTCGAGGTCAGTCTTCGCCTGGTCGGACAACGATGTCACGGTGATCGTCGAGGTTGTGCCGTCGAACGATTTGAACTGGTCGCCGATCGAATCCAGCACCGTCTTGGTGTTCGCGGCGTTCTTGATGTCAAGGTTGACTTGAACGTCCGTTGGGATCAGCCCGAGGGACTTCGCGAGCGTCTCTGCCTGCTCGCGGGATCCCAGCATCGCAGTAGCTAGATTGAGGAACTGGTCGTACTGCGGACGCAACGCATCCGTGAGGCCCTGGCCGCGGAGCCCTGACTCATAGAGTGATGCGGCGAGTTCCTTGTAGCCCTCCGCCGCCTGCCGTGCCGCCTTATCGGCGGTAGCACCCTCCTTGGTTTTCGTGTCGATCAGTCCGGAGCCATCGAGGCCGACATTGCCGAGCGTGCCGGCCAACTCCTTGAGTTCACGGAACGACTCGTTGAGCCTCGCCTGCGCGTCGTGGACGGTGAACTGGTCGTCCGACAGCTTGTTCAGCGCGCCCGTGAGGATGTCCACGCCGGCGGCCGCACCCTTGGCGTTCGACTCGAACTCCTTGAGCGACTCCACCATCCCGTCGAGGGCGACAGTGCCATCGACGGCGACCTCTAGCTTGTAGCCGCCCGCTTCCGCTTCACGCTTGATCGCGTCTTGCTTCTTCTTGATCGACTCCCGCGCCTTGTCGTAGGCGGCGAGAGCGTCGCTGTACTCGGTGTCGTACTCGTCGTTGCGCTTCGGGCCCGAGAAGGGTGTGCGGATGTCGAGGTCGAAGAAGTCCTGCTTGATTCGATCCCAAAGACCCATCTGGTCAGCGGCTTGCTCGTGAGCATCCTTGAGCTGCTCACGTGTCTTCTCGGCCGCATCGCCCATCCCGGCGAGGCCTTTTGCGGCCTGGTCGAGCGGGATATTCGCCTTCGAGAGCGCCTCGCCGAGGCTGGTGGTGCCGTCCTTAAGCTTGATCGTCTCCAGTGCAGCGGCGGCGGCCTGCTGGCCCGCCTCGCTGTACTTGCCGCCTGTCGAGGAGAGCACCGTGGCGGTGTCGGAGACGGCGGCGCCGATCTGCTCGGTCTGCGCCTTCGCCTTCGCAACCTCATTCGAGTGGCTAACCCACAGTGCGGTGGCGGCCATGATGCCGATACCGAGCGGGCCACCGAGAACGTTCGACAGACCAGAGGCAGCGGACTTCGCCCCTTGCCACGACGCTGCCGCCGCCCCCATGACGTTCGGCATCCGCTTCGCCTGCGCCGCGGCATCCATGAATGCCGTGCCCATCTTGCCGATCGCGCCCGTGCCCGTCGACAGTGCCATCGCGTTGCGCTGCACAGCGTTCAAGGCAGGGGCGGTCTGCTTCAGCTCCCCCGACAGGTTGCGCCACGCGCCGACATTGCCGGTCAGATTGCCGGTCGACGACGCGATCGCCGACGCTGCATTCCGCACCGGGGAGGTGAGCTTCTGACCCATCTCCGTGCCGAGCGCCATCGACGCCAACTTCAGGGCGGCGAACACGGTGACCGCAGACTGCACCGGCGCCGGGATCGAATCGAACGCGCCCTGCGCAGCCTTCACGGCCTTGCCGGCGCCATCGATACCTTCGGTGATGCCACCCATGACGCCGCCGGCGCGGTCGAACACCGGCTGCGCCAGCAGGGCGCCGAACCGGGACACTGCGGCGCCCATGTTCTTGAACGCGCCCGAGACCGTCTCGCCCGACTTCTGCGCAGCACCGCCGAGACCCTTTTCCATTGCGGCACGGAAGGTCTCGAAGTTGATCTCGCCCTTCGAGGCGAGGTTCAGGGTCTCCTCGGCGGTCTTGCCGAGCTCCTTGCCGAGCAGCTGGACGATCGGGATGCCTGCGTCGTTGAGCTGGGCGATGACGTCGCCCTGGATCTTGTTCGAGGCGGCGACCTTGTTCCAAATGGCGCCCATCTCGGTCATGCCCATTCCGGCGATGGTCGCCGAGTCCCCGACCAGGGTGAGGGTCTTCTGCAGGTCCTGGCCCGGCTTGATGCCGGCGGCCACTGCGCCGGCCGCGGTGGAGGCGGCCTCGTCCATTCCGAACGCGGTGCCCTTCACGGCGGCCATCGCGTTCTGCATGATCGCGGCGACATCCTGGGCGGAGTTGCCGAGACCGGACAGCTTCGCTTGAGCGTTTTCGATCGAGGTGAGGCGGTTCCAGCCCTTGAACATCGCAGCGCCGAGCGCCGCGCCCGCAGTGACGCCGATTGCGGCCGCCGACGTCGGCAGGGACACTCCGAGCTTCGACTGCAGTTCCTGCGACGCGTTCGACACCGCCGACGACAGCGATGACGAGAACCGCTGCCCGAACCCCTGGCCCGCCTTATCGCCCGCGGCCGACGCCGATGCGGTCGCCGCCGAGGACAGCTTCGATCCGAACTGGCGGCCGCCCTGCTCGCCCGCCTGACCGAGCTTCCCGGACATGCGGGCGCCGGTCTGCGAGACGGCCTGATCCAGGCTCGTCAACGCCTGCGGAGCCCGCTGAATCCGGGTGTTGAACTCACTGTCGTCGAGGGTGAGGACGGCCTTCAGGGTGCCGACATTCAGGGACACAGGGGCCTCCTAGGCGGGTTCGGTGAGTCGCAGCCTCAGCCGGGATTCCGGGTCGGCGATCAAGCCGGTGATGCGCACGGCCAGCCACCGCCACGACCGCTGCTCGAGCACCCCGGACTCGACGTCGATGCCGAGGTCTTGGAGGTCGAGTTCGACCGCCGTCCAGGCCCGCAGGATCGCCCGCCAGGAGAGGTCGACTACGACGCCTTGCGGGGCCGCTTGCTTCGGTTCGGTGTGGATCCAGTCGCGGATGCCGTGCGCTTCGAGGTACGGGCCGCCGCCGGGGTCGTCAGGGCCGTAGGTGCCAGGTCGGCAGGTGAGGGCTCCTCCGCACTCTCCGGCGCAGATGCAGACTGGCTCGGGTTCTCCCCCGTCTCCCCGTTCGGGTTCGGGGGCAGCGGGTTTCCCAGGACACCGTCCATGCCGGTTCGCCAGTAGATGGCGCCGAAGTCTGCGCTGATGCCGTAGTGCATGAGGGCGGTTCGGCCGGCGTGAATGATCTCTCCCCAGGAGATGCCGTCGTCGTTCATCTGCTGCCAGACGCCGCCGACCGGGTTGCCGTCGTCGTCGATGTCGGCGCCGAACAGCTTCGCGATCTCGGCGAGCTCGTCGGTGTTTGTGAGCGTCTGCTCGTCGTCGGCGAAGATTGCCCGCAGCCGCAGGCCGTCGGCGGCGTTCGGCGTGTGGATCGTGTAGGTCTTGCCGTTGATCGGCAGGTGCAGGTCGGGATCGAAGAACTCCCGAAGATCGTTGTACGGCACAGGGTCTCCTTGCGAATCGGATTAGGTGGCGAGGTTGCGTTCGAGGATGGGGAGTGCGACCCCTGCGCCGACCTGGCGGGTGGCGATGAGCTCATGAAGTCGCTTCTCGTCGACTCCGAGTTCGCTGCACAGCCAGGACTTAGCCGGGATGCCCAGCTCGGTAAGGGTGTTGACCTCAGCCGTGAATAGAACCCCGACAGCCCGAATGCGTTCAATTGCGGCTTCTAGCGGAGTGAAGGGCATGTGCGCGCCTTTATGTGCAGACCACTGAGGCCGCCACTACGCGAGTCACGGCCTCAGCGGGAAGTGGGTTCAGGTCAGGCGGCGGTGATCGTCAGGGTGCCGCCGGTCAGGCCGGCGCCGTCGCCGGTCAGGACGCCGCCCGGGACGGTGACCACGTACTCACCCGCGGATCCGGTGACGGTGAAGTCGCTGGCGCCGTAGCCGTCGTCGAGGGCGACGAGGGCGGACTTGACGGCCGCGTTCGCGGCGTTGAACGCGATGTTCGCGGTCGTCTTGCCGTTCCAGGTCAGCGTGGCGTTACCGGCGGTCGCGCCGCCGAAGCTCACGTTGAAGACCTGGCTGGACGACGGGACCAGCGGCTTGACGATCTCCTGCGGCTCACCGCGGCCCGACAGGGTGAACGAGAACTCCTGCAGTGCGTTCGTGTCGCCGGCCGCCGAGTCCGTCCACTTTACCGTGGTCTCCGCCTGATGGGCGTCCGGGAGGGCGTCGCGGCGGTAGATGCGGGCGGTGACGATGTTGTCGGCGCCGGTCTTGCGGCCCTTCTTGCGCAGGAAGTTCTGTCCCGGGTCGTCGACGAATCCGGTGGTGTTGTCGCCCTTGCGCTTGCCGGAGCCCTCGATGCGGAAGGCGAGGCCGGTGACGATCTGCGAGGCGAAGCCGCCGGAGTCGATGTCGGAGTCGTCCTGCTCGGAGCCCTCGAAGATCGGGGATACCGAGGACAGGCCGCGGACCCGGGTCCAGTCGGAGTCGATGAGGACTTCGAGGATCCAGTCGCGGGCGAGGGTCGATGCGAGTGCTTGCGTGGGTGCGCTCATGTGTTCGTCCTCCTAGGACGGGTTGGTCATGATGGTGTAGGAGTCGGGGCGGGACCAGCGGCCGTTCGCGTCCGGCTCGGCGGGGGCGCGGAGATGCCGATGGCAGGACAGGACGCGGATGGCGCCCCACTGACTGTTGGAGCGTTCATTCGTGCGGTCGTCGAGGGCGTCGAAGATCCAGTTCGCCATGCGCTCTGTGTCCCGGCGCGTGCCCAAGGCGGATCGGAACCGCAACTGCACGAAGTAGATCGGTGTGTGCGGGTCCCGCTCGCGGTCGTCGTTGTAGACGTTGATCAGGACCGCGCCGTTCGGCTTGTCGGGCATGGTGCCGAAGAACACGGCCGGGACTGTCAGGTTCGTCGGGTAGGCGCCAGCGGGTCGGTAGTCGGCGAGGCCCATGTCGTGGAGGCGTTGCGCGAGAGCGGCCTCGAGTTCGTCGCTCGTGGGCGGACGGGTGGTCATGCGATGGACCTCCGTATCGCCTCGCCGATGACGTTGGCTACCGTCGCCTGCGTGGCGTTGACGGCGTTCTCCAGGTACTTCGCCTGGCCGTCCTGGTGATGCCAGCCGACCTCTTCGTGCTGCCGGGCCGCATACGGGGTGTCGAAGTAGACGACCGCTTCCATACCGTCAGAGGCGGTGCCGGCGGAGTTGCGGAGGGCGCCAGTTTCCTTGGGGCAGCGTTCGATCGCTTCCTGCTTCACGACCTCGGCGGCGTCATGGAGGCCACTCTTGGCGGCGCCGCGGACAGTTGCCGCGATGCCGTAGTTGAACTCGACGGGCACGACACCTCCTACGTCAGGTCGATCGAGTAGAAGTTCGGGGTCAGTCCGGCGCCGTCGTGATGCAGCTGCTCGGCGAGGACTTCGGCGCGGCGACTCCCCCACTCGGGCGGGAGGGTGACCATCGAGCCGACGGGGATGATCCGAGTGTTGGCCGGGCCCGATGCGCGAGCCTCGGAGATGACCTCCGTACCGTCGGCCGAGAGGGCCTTTTTGCGCTTGGCGGTGATCCTCATGCGCATCATTTCTGCAGCCTCAAACACAGGCCCGTCCGTACCGTCTCCCGCGTGGCGCTCCACCATGACCGGCCAGCGCCACCAGTGCGCGAGCAGGTCGGTCATGACTGCACCGCCGACGACGCCAGGCCCGCACTACGGAGGATCCGATATGCCGATGCGCACAGTTGTGTCAGCGACTTCGCCCGATCACCCGCGGTCAGATAGGTGTCGAACGACACCTGCGCGCCGTCGATGCCCGACAGCGTCATTCGCGGCTCTTGACCGCCGGGCCCCTTGAGTGGGTCGTCGCCAGTGGCAGCCCATGTGGCGGCCTGCGCGCACGTGGCGTCCTGTAGGGCTTCCCGCTTGTCGTCGTCTTCCGGCAGCCCGTTCGGGAGCGTGTCGAACACATCGCACCGACACGCGTCGCGGACGAGAATTGACGCCTCCCGCAACAGGACTCCGGCGTTCAGTGGGCCAGGTGTGCCCAGCCAGGACGACAGTTGATCCTCGGTAGCGAAGACGAGCACGGTACCTCCTCGGAGGGGTTGGTGGTTGGTGCGCAGGTCGGTCGTGAGGGCGCGAAAGGTACTCGGCATCGAAACGCCCAGCCCGCCTTAACGTGGGTATCTATGTCCTGCGCCGAGCCACGTAGGGACGCACCAACCACCAAGTCGTGGTCCCGCCAGCCCCGCGCCCGGAAGGGGGCGCGGGGGGCGGGCGTGCGGTCAGTCCTCGGCAGCCTTGGCGCGAGGTGCGCGCTTGGTCTCCGTCACCTCGTAGCCGTGGCGACGGAAATACGCGAGCGCGTTGTCGTCGTCAGTCTCACCCTTGCTGGCGACGAACGTCACGCCAGCGACTTCGCCCGTGTAGTCCGCCACCGGGGCGGTCACGATTGCCATCACTGGACCTTGATGTTGCGGAAGACGCTGGCCGCCTTGGTGGCCTTGAGTGCGCAGCCGACCGGGCCGAGTTCGACCTCGCCCTTCTTCACCGCGCCGGCGGTGGAGAAGTCGGGCAGCCACGTCTGCACGAGCTGGCCGCCGACGGTGGAGACGCCATGGAAGCCGTCGAGACCGACGCGGTAGGCGTACAGGTCCGTCAGGCCGGTCTGCGCGGTGCCGACGGTGCGACCCTCGATCGGGATGACCGGGCTGGACGAGCCAGCCTTGTCGCCGGCGTCGACGAACAGGATTCCGCCGTAGGACTCGCGCTCGATGGGACGGCCGTTCGCGCCGATCAGCCCGTCGATCGCGTCCTTGGTGTACATGCCGGAGCGGCGGGCGAGGGCGCGAACGCGGGCCAGCGCCTTAGTGTTGCCGACCACGACAGTCGGGGTGCCATCGAGCATCGACAGCCACTCGTCGAGGACGTCGAGAGCCTTGAAGGCGGCGCGCTGGTCGGTGTCGAAGTCCGTCCAGTTCGTCACCGTGCTGGCGTTGAACTCGGTCGCCGATCCGGTGAGCGCCTTGTCGAGGCCGTCGAACCCGTTGGCGTCGACGGCAACGTCGCCGTTGATGAGCTCGTCGTTGAACTTCGCGTTGGCGGCCTTGACCTTCTGCGTGACGTTCAGGGCGACGTTGCTCGACGCCGCGGGCCCGAGCTTGGCGAGCACGCGGTCGACCTCGAAGCTGCCGCCCATGACGGCGAGCGTGATGCTCTTCTTCTCGGTCGTGACGTTCTGTGCCGTGTACTCGGTGTTGTAGGCGCGGGTCGCGGCGGTTGCCTGGGTGACCTGGCGCCGGTAGCCGTAGTCGAGGGTGCCGCCGCCGGTGGGCGAGACAGCGTCGTCGAAGACGAGCGAGTCGAGGACGGCGTTGGTCTTGCGGAACTCGTCGATGACCGCGGGGTCGTAGTCTTCCTGAGCGTTGAGCTTGGACTCGGCGAGGGTGATAGCCATGAATGGCTCCTAGGCGTAATGGGCGCCGATGGCGCCAGTGAGTGTGGTGGGCTTGGGCTTCGGCTTCTCGCCGTCGACCGGGTTTCCGGAGCGGCCGGCGGGGGCCTTCTGTGCTGCGATGCGCTTGGCGAACGGTGCGACCTTGTCGGCGGGGAGACCGGCGAGGAGTTCGAGATCCTTCTTGTCGGTGATCCCGTGTTCGAGGGCGGCTTCGAGGACTGCGGCCTTCGCTTCGGCGGCGGCTGCGCGCTCCTCCGTGGCCTTGACTGCGGCGGCCTGCTTCTCGGCGTCGGTCATCTGCGCCTGCTTGAGCTTCTCGAGCTCGACGGCCGCTGCCCGGTTGGCCTTGGCGTCGCGCTCATGCTTGCGCGCCATGGCCTTCCAGTCGGTCTCGTCATCCTTCGGGTCGTCCGCGGGCGGATCGGCCGGGGGATCTACCGGGTCGACCGGATCGACGGGCGGATCTACCGGGTCAGCGGGCGGATCGGTGGGGTCACCGACGCCGACACCTACGCCAGCTCCGACGAGGAATTGAAGGTTGTCGATCAGGTTCACCATTGCGCTCTCCTTCTGATGCCATGCGGCATTGCCCCCGTGCCGTGCGGCTTGGGGCTGGATGGGTTTTGCGGGGTCCGCCATGCGGCGGGAAGTCTTGTGCGCGCCAGGAAGGCGTTGCCGTAGATTGCGCGGCATGGGGACAACTCGCGAGCTGCGACCGACCAGCGTGCCATGCATCCAGTGTGGGAGCCCGCTCTGGCGGTACTACCTGACGATCTCCGGTTTCAACTTCACGAAGCCACCGAAACCAATGGAGTTCGAGTGCCGATCGTCGTCAAACTGCATTGGGCAGGTAGCCCCAAACGATCTCCTGTAGCAGGCATGAGAAAGGCCCCGGAACATTGCACTCTCGGGGCCTTCTCAGGTCAGCGTGCGGGGATCTGCTCCAACTGGGCGCGTACCCAATCCTCGAACTCTGGCTCGTAGTCGCCAGTGAGGAACTCGTCCCGGACTAGATCGCGGGCGTCATCGGGGATCGGCACATGTAGCTTCGCCGCATGGTCGAGCATGTCGCGAGAGGCGTCCTCGAATTCCCCGCCGGCAAGGGAGGTCCAGACGGATCCCATCACGCCGGCAGGCAGGGAGTCGCGAAGTGCATCGCGCAATGCCAGTGCGCATTTCTCCTCGCGAACTGCTGGGCTATCCACTTCACACCTCCCTGTATCTGGATCGGAAATCATCCCAGTCTATCGGCACATGGTGAACATGCCGACCTGATTCATCGGCCGTTTCGGTCCATCGGTAGATGTCACGCCCACCGATGGGGAATGCCGCCGAGAACACCTTCGAGCCATCCGGCTTCGGGAACCACTGGACTGCAAAGAGGTTGCCGTCGATGAGCTTCGCGACAGCCCGCCGGTCGTTGCCGCCGCCCTCTGGGCCGATCGGCATGAAGTAGTCCGGGTCGTCGAGCACGCGAACGATGGTGTCTAGGACGTCCTGGTCGCTCATGTCGCGGGGGAACCACGTCTTCCCGTGGGCCATGATCCCGCTCTTGTGCCCAGCCTGCTTCCGCTTCCGTTTCGACTTCTGTGTCTGGAGCCCATACAGCGCGTGTGCCGCGACGTTCTGAAAGGACACGGCGTCGTCACCGTAGAGGCGGACCGCGTTCGGCTGGTTGGCCTGGGTGTATCTCGGGAAGTGGAGTCCCTTGGCCATGTCGCGAATCTCATCGTCGGACAGCCCTGTAATGGACGGATCGACCCAGCTTTCGGGATCATCCCCGTCGCCCCCATTGTTTCCGCCTCCGCCGCCTGTGCGTGTCGGTGGCGGGCCCGCCGGTCCCCGAGGTGGTGTACCAGTGCGAGGCGGCACTGGTCGATACTCACCGGTGATGCCCTCTCGCTTCGGCCGGCGTTTCAGGTCGTGTTCGTCGATGTGCGCTTTCAGTGCTACCTGCTGCGCTTTGAGGCGATGCTGGAGTTCACGTTTCGCCTGCGGGGTGGCCGCCACAGCGAGTTGGCGTTTGGTGTCGCGGATGGCGCGTTCCATCGCCCGCTGCTGCTGTGTCGCCTCGTACCCCTCAGGGTTCGGCTCGGTCTTGAACGTGCGCGAGGCTCCGGGCACGAACGCCGAGACGGCGTGCCCACAGTTCGGGTGCTGGAATCCTGCGGCGCGAGCCTGCTCGAGCGTCGCCCTGATCCGCACCTTCACGCCGTGTCCACCGACCGCTGACGGGCGGATCACGGTGCCGGTCTCGCCGGACATGCTGAGCACCTGGCCCTCGAACGGCTGACACTGCGGCGCCGGATTGCGGTGTGAGGACACGACGATCAAGTCCTGGCCGCGTTCCACCATCCGGTCCGTATGCGAGTCGATGAGCGTCTGGTTGATGATCGTCCGGGACTTCATCTCGAGGTACGACGTCATCGACCAGTTGCGCTGGCGGCTATCGCGGAAACCGGTGATGCCGCGCTTCGTCAGCTGATCTAGCGACATCTGTACCGCTTCCAGCCGTTCGCCCGGCGCCATCTGATTGCCGAACAACTCGCCCGCCGACTGCTTCGCCCGGGCCGCGCTCGCGCTGCGCATCCGCACCTGCGTGATCACCTGCCCATACAGGCCGACAGCATTGCCGGGGATCTGCTGCGTGAACTGCGCGAGCGTCAGCCACGCCTGCTGCGCAGCCTGACGCGTTCGCGGCGCCGGCAGGTACAGCTCCGGTGGCTTCGGCATTGCAGTCGGTACGTCGGCGAGGTCGGCGTCCGCGGCGGCACGGCCACGGGCAGCGGCCTCGACGATCGCATCGGTCACCATCGACGGCATCTGCGCCTGCAGTTGCGCGGCAATGGATTCGGCTAAGTGCCGGAACCGCAGCATCTCCTGCGGCTGCATCGCCTCCCACTCCGGCGTATCAATGCCGGAGATGATCGCCTGCGTCATCGCCGCGAGCAGCGCGAGTTCAGCGTCGGAGTAGAGGGCGATCAGCTTATTGGGGATGCCCGCGGCTTCGGAGGGGTCCAGCGCCATCGGCTACTCCCCTCCGTCGACCGCCTCATCGCTCGCGGTGGTTCCGTCGTCGGGCAGTGGCGGCTGATCCCCACCGAACCCGCCGGAGAAGTCCGGGACGGTGATCGTGTTGGCCTTGTCGATGAGGTCGGCTTCCTCCTGGACCTTCTTGTCGTCCCAGTCCGAGTGGAGGTAGCCCACCTTCGTCCTGGTCGACGCGGCCTTCGCGGCCTCCCACGCCTGGACCGTTCGCGCCTTCGCCTCATCGGGCTCGCGGGCGAACTGCGGCCACTCCAACTCCAACTCCTCCGTCGGCGCCGGATGCCCGAACAGGTGGGCATCGACGCGCAGCGTGGTCGTGGAGAGCGGCGCCAGTGCGGAGCCCCAGTGGCGGGACTTCGCGCCGGTCGTCTTGACGGTGAGATCCTTCTTGCCGATCGCCTCCGTCGCGGTCTGCACCACCTCATCCGACAGGCCGAGCGAGACGGGACTGTAGCCGGTCTTCCGCAGCACCTCACGGAGAAGCAGTTGCCCGCCCTGGTCGTGCTCGAGGACGCGGATCTGGGGCTGGAAGAACTCGAAGATCGACTTCATGTCACCGTCGCCGGTGAAGCCACCAGAGCCGACGCGGGAGTAGATCTCCTGCTCCTCCGAGAACGCGAGACCCTGCCCCATACCGAGATTCGTCAGCACCGACTCCGATGCGTGGACCTTGCCGGCGCCGAGCCGGAAGTCCCGCACGAGCGAGGAGTAGATGCGGTCCAGCTCGTGATAGGTCGGGATTAGGTCGGTGGAGATGTCGGCGCGGCCGAGGTTCTTCAGCTTCGGGTCGTGCCGCCATTCCGGATTCGGGGTCACGTTCGGCACGTACGCCGCGGTGAGGTCCTTCACGCCCGTCTCGACCCAGGATCCGCGTCCCTCATCCGCTCCATCGACGGTGATGCCGGCGGTGGCTGGATGGTCAGTGAGGGCCATCATCTTGCCGAGGTTCGATGCGGTGCCCTGATAGACGGCGTGGACGATGTGGCCGGGCTCGTGGCGCTCGAGGTGCCGCCACACTTCCCGGTCGTCGCCGCCGGCCAGCTCGGACCAGAACGTGACCGCGACCAGCCTGCCCCAACGAAACTCGGGGATGGCGCGGTCGGCGTCCACGAAGTCGATCCAGGCGTGGTCGGCGATCTCGGTGTCCCACACGACGCGCTGGAAGTTGCCCGACAGTGCCGAGCAGGACTCGGCCGCTTCGAGGAGGCTCGAGTGGAACCGCGGGATGTTGAAGATGCGGTCGATGTGCGCCTGGACGTCCTTGTCCTTGCCCGCGTCGAGGAACTTGACGGCCTCGTTGAACAGTTCGGTCGCGGACAGCTTCGCGATGACACCGGCGATCGGCGCGTGGTAGCGCTTCGGGGCCTGGCCGGCGGGCGTCGGGGTGCGACCCCAGAACGCGTCGACCGCGGCCTTGGTGCGGGCCTTGATGCCGGATGGGCTGGTGCGGCCTTGCTCGCTGCCGTAGAAGGCGCTGAGCTTGGTGGGGTCGCCTTCCCACCAGACGTGGGATTCCTGGACTCGGGCGGTGACGGCGGCGAGTTCGGGCGGCGGCCAGGCCGTGTTCGCTTCGGGCAGGCTCACGCGGCCACCTCGATTCGTTCGTCGGGGAGCCGCTTGGCGGCGTCGATAGTCGGGAGGAATGGCTGCCACATCGGGCGGGAGGTGGCGACGGCGTAACGCAGTGCGTCGACGGCGTGGTCGTTGAACTTCACGGGCGCGTCCTCCCCCTTCTGCGCGGCCTTGGTGTCCCACACGTAGCCGGGAATCTCCCCGAGCAGTTCGGTGCACGACGAATGGATGAGCAGTTGGTCGGTCGACAGGAGCGCGCTAACGAGGCCGATGCCGGCGGACACCTTGTTGGAGCCGTTGGCGTAGTTCGTCCAGCCGTCGCGGTTGAGTTGCAGCTTGAGTGGCGCCGCGGACGGGTCGACGAACAGGTAGTCAGGGGCGTCGGTCTCGCAGAACGTGCGCAGGCTGCGCTCGAGCTCCGCGGTCGTGCCCTGCGCCGGCGCCCACTCAGCCATGGCGTACAGCCGGTTGTCGTCGCCGAGGCCGAGTTTGATGCCGCGGGTCGGGTTCGTGGTGCCGTAGTCGATGCCGACGGCGAGCACGCGCTGCATCGTCGGGAGCTTGTCGACCACATGCCGGGCTGGGTCGAAGCACTCGTAGATGACACCGTCGGCCATCGTCCACAGGCCCTTGATGAACCGGTCGTGCCACAGCCCGGTGTACTGCCGGGACAGGTTCTCGATGTAGCCGTCGGGCAGGAAGCGCCGATTGTCTTCCAGCTCGAAGTGGAAGATCCGGTGCCCCATCTCGCCGGCCCGGTCGATGTAGTTCACCTTCAACGGGTGCTTCGGTCCGTCCGGGTTGGTCGTCGCGCCCAGCCATGCGCCCTCGACGGAGTGTCGGGAGACGAGCATGTTGACGAAGTCCTCAGCCATGAGGCTGATCTCGTCGCAGTACGACCGTTTGATCGTCATGCCTCGAATGACGGCCTCGGAGCGGACATCGGAGGCGCCGATGACGTGGACCTCTTGCCCGAAGATGTCGGCGGTGGGTGCGCCGCGGTTGTAACGGACATGCTCAGCCCACGGCCCGTAGATCTTCGGGTCCTGCAGCGGTGCGATGAGGTTGCGGTACACGGTGTCTCGGGTGCGGCCGATCACGACGCTCTCGCCGGTGAGGTCTGCGCCGTCGGCCATCTTCATCAGGAACTTCACCAGCGATCCGACGGTTTTGCCGGAGCGGACGGCGCCGTGCCACAGGTTCATCTGGGACTTGGAGGCGTCGGCGTTGGCGAGGGCGATGGAGCGGGCCTGTTTGCGGCTGATCGACAGGTCGTCGAGGATGCTCACTCGGCCTCCTGCGCCTCTTCCAGTTCGACGGCCTGCTGTAGGGCTTCCTGCATCTGCATGAGCATCGACTTGGCGTGGTCCGCGCTACTGCCGGCGCCGAGACGGGTGAGGTTCTCGTGGGTGGCGACGAGCTTCTGGACGGCGTTGGAGAAGTCGGAGACGGCCTTGGCGTCGGGCAGGTCGAGGGTGATGCGCTCGGGTCCGGCTGGAGTGGAGGCAACGACTTCGTACTGGTCCCAGATGCGTTCGCGGAGCGCGAGGGCGTCGGCGAGTGCAGCCTCAGCGAGGAGTGCCCGCCCGGCCGCGATGCGTTCTCGCGTCTTGTCGTTCATCGCGGCGACGTTCGGGGAGATGGTCCAGACGATGCCGAGCTTCTTCGCCCATCGGGACACGATCGGCTGCGGCACTTCGAGTTCCCGGGCGATGTCGGCTTGTGAGCGTCCGAGGGCGTGGCCTTCGCGGATGGCGGCTTCGCGTTCGGGGGTGAGTTCCTCTGCCACGGCTCACCTCCGTCCGGGTGGGTCCGCCCGTGCGGGTGGTTAGCGCTTGAACAGGGTGAAGCCTCTGTGCTTGACTTCCGGCTTGTCCAGGTTGTCGGCTTGACCGGGTTTGAGGTGGAGGTGGTAGGGCAAGACTCTAAAGGATTCCATCATTCGGCTCGACGATTGTTGTGGTGTCAAGATCCGCCCAATTCGCGCTATCGAGCTGCGCCGGCGTTACGCCCGTCTTGGTGAGGTCAACGCCCCACAGGTTGCACTGATCCAAGTTGGCTTCAAACAGGTTAGCGTGAGATAGGTTGGACCTGATGACATGCGCCGCAGTCAAGTCAACCCTGATGAGCTCTGCGTCCTCAAGATTCGCCTCCACGATGTAGGCGGCTCGCATCTGCGCAGCGCTGAAACTGGCACGACAGCCTCGAACCCCGTGCATGGAAGCGCCGCACAGGTTGGCTGCGATCAGGGTGGCGTCGAACAGATTCGCGTTGCTCAACAGTGCGCCAGAGAGATCCGCAGACAGCAGATTCGCGTTCGAGAGATCAGCCTTCGTGAGATTCGCTTTCGAGAAATCGAGACCTTCCAGGTTCTCGCCGCGCAAATCCGCACCCGCCAGATCAAGCGTTGCTACACCTTGCTCCCGCCATCGGTTGAGTCGCAGACGTAGGACCGACACGACCGTGGAGCGGACCGCGCCCTCTTGTCGCTCAGCCTGCTCCGATCGCGCTTCGGCGGCGTCCTGGTGTCGGTTCGCACGCAAGTATGAGCAGAGAAGATTGACACACACTTGCTGCTCAGAATCACCCAATTCGCGCTGGCTCGTTCTTGCTCCGAATCGATGCCAGTCGTCGGCGAGAGCAGCTACTGCATAGACACCTGCTTCGCGGATCGCCGGGTTCTCGTCTGCAAGCTGCTTCGCCGACTCTGTATACCGAACCCTAAGTCCCGCTTCGCGATCCCGCTCTGATGACTCCGCATGATGTCTCGCATCTTGAAGGCGAGTGCGATGACCGTTGGCAAAGGCCAGCGCGCCGGCAGCTATCGCACCGATTCCAGCGAACGCGGTCGCGACTGGCTGAGCTGCAATATCCCAGAACTCAGAGGAACCTGGAATCGCGAAGGCACGACCGGCAAGGTACCCGCCCATAGCGGTAGCTGCGATACCCACACCGCCGACCACCTGGCCCCTCTTGATTTGCATGCAAGGGATTCAACTATGCCTGGACGATTGCACCTCACTGAGCACGGACGGCGTGTCGCGGCCAGAGGCCGAAGACGCGGCGCTGTGAACCCTCATCGACGGAAGTAGGTGCGCCCCGCCGACAGGGGGAGATAGTCGACGGGGCGCCGTATCCCCGGGCGCTGGCAAGCTGCTCGCGGGGTGCGGCACTGTCCCGGAGGGAGGCGGGCTGTAAAGCGCCCGACGCGTGTGCCGCAAACCATTGTTGTGCTGGTTAACTGACTCCTGGGGTGAGGGGTTTCGCCCCAGGTCCATCTGTGCAGGAGGGGAACATGTCTTGGTGGGGCGACCTGACTCAAGCTCAGGCCACACTTATTGCGGGTTCGGGAGTCCTACTTGCGGCCGTGATCACCTATGTAGGTGGCCGCGAATCGCGGAAGGACACCCGAACTCAGTTCACACAGACGCTGACCGAGCAGCGGCGACAGTTCGAAACGCAGCTGGGTGAGCAGCGTATCCAGGCGCAGACCCAGTTTGATGCCCAACAGCGTGCACGACTAGAAGAAGCGTCCATAGAGGCCCGCTGGAAGAACCGCGAGGAAATGAAAGACGCGATGGTCTCCGCACTTGGAGGCTGGATCAAGGTGTCCCAGGACGCGAGCGAGTTTCGGGCCAAGGTGAAATTTGATGATGATGTAGTGGGCACTCTCCGTCAGAGCTACACCGAGGCTCAGATGCGACACCATGCTGTCAGCCTTGTGGCAGGCGACAAGATTCAACTCAGTTTTGAACACTTGCGATTGGCTGGAAGCGATCTCTTCTCATCCGCCCTAACAGTCGTCATCGCACTGAAACAATCTGAGCCAACCTCATTCGAGGACTTCGATGGGGAGTGGATCAGGCTTCGCGAGGCGTGCGATGCGACAGAAGACGTATGTAAAGCGGAGCTAGCCAGTCTATTGGCCGTCGACAACTGACATGCCCCGTGAACACCAAAGGCGCGAGGTTGTGGATACAACTCTCGCGCCTGCGGCGTCAGCTTAGCACATGGGGTTGGCTTAGAGGCCGCCCTCCGGGCTAATACGTGCTGATGCGGACAATGTGGCGGAGGGCGATCCAATGGGTGACCTCGCCTTGGATTCCCCGGAGGGTGACGGCGGCATCTTCCATGTCGTCGCCGTCATAGAAGTTGACGACGGTGCCGACGATCCCATCGGCAGCGGTGGTGATCGTGACGGGTTCGCCCACACGTTGTGCGTGGTAGAGGATGCCGCGGAGGCTTGCCACTTTTAGTTCACCAAGTGGGCGATGGGGGGCGGTGTCAGTCACCTATACGTCTCCTGTTCAGTGGGGTGCGATATTGATCTTCCCCGTTGGCCTGGCGTGACGCCCACACCACCTATGCCGTCTTCCGCCCTCTCGTCGGGTACTGCACGTGCGCCGCCAGAACATCCCCCGCGAGGTAGATGGCTGGTTCGTCAGACTGCTCGTCGACGTCGACGGGGCTGATGAGCTTCGCATCGTGGAGGGTACGGACGCGGCGGCGGGTCAATCCCGCCCAATCGCCGCCCATCTCCCGCGCCAGGACTTCGAGGCCGCGGGCGTTCAGCCTTGTCGCCCCCGCCTCCTCGACGCTGCCACCCCATGTGCGCCGCTTCGGAACCCGCGCCGCCCGTCGCGCCGCGGTCACGGCCTGCCCGATCATGCCCGGCGCTTCCTCGGCACCGGGTGTGAGGGCGAGGGCGATGACGTTGTCGGCCAGCCACTTCGCCCAGCCCGCCGGGGACCAGGCGCCGGCGTAGTCGATGCCGCGGTGCTCACAGGTGTGACGGACCCACGTGGCGAGTTCGTTGCCGAGTGCGTCAGCGGCTTCCTGTGCGCTGTCGTCGTACGGGAGGGGTTGTTCGTCGCTGCCGTTGGTGACCTTGGGGTCGTAGCTGATGCGGGTGCGGTGGCCTTCTGCCGTGATGCAGGCGGCGAGGGCGGCGAGGATGTCGGGCACCTCGTCGCGGAGGAGTGCTGCGAGGGCGTCCTGCTCGTGGAGTGGGATGTACCAGCCTTGGTCGTCGGTCATGCGTTCCCCCTGACTTCGGCGATGATGAACTCGGTGTCCCGGTAGCGGACTGGATGCTTCTTCGCCATCTCGAGCCACCCATCGCGGTTGATCTCGGCGTGCGTCCGTTCCGTGCACAGCGGACTCACGTCGATGTAGCCGAATCCGCCGTCCCCCCGTGCCAGCTTGGAGACAACGATGTAACCGATGATCGGGGCGGTGTTGGTCATGGCTGCTCCTTCGGGGTGGCGGTACCGCAATGCTTGCAGACGCTCACGGCTGGTCACCGCCCCCCGCTCGAAGTGCCGCAACAGCTTCGATGGGAACCGTTGGGTAGAACCCGACGATCTCCTCGTCCGTGCAATCCACCATCAGGTTGACGACCTGGTCGACGGGAACACGGGTGCCGCGGATGCACGGGATGCCGCCCAACTTCCCGGGGTGCGATTCGATCCAGTCACTCACCGCGCTCACCGCCCTCCGCCACACGAGCAGCAGCCACGGGTTGCCACTCGGTGACGAAGCGGCGAACCACGATGGCCGTCTCGTCGCCGCGGTAGTAGTCATCGACGCGCTGCTGAGCCTTCTCTTGCGAGGAGAGATGCCCCTCGTGCTCGCCGGTGTCGATCCACTCGTCTTGGCCGTCCACGCCGACGATGGCCCACTCGACGTTCTCCTGCTCCACGATCGTCTTGCCGGCGTTGGTGAGTGCAGCCGCCACATGCGCGGCGACGTAGGCCTTGGTTCCATGCTCGCCGAGGACGTCGGCGATGATCTGTTCCGCAGTGCTCATTCCCTCTTCCCCTTCGCTTCCACGCCGCACGACCGGCACACCATCCACGGCCACGACGTCGCCGCCACCTTCATCTGCACACCCGCCAGCGAGTGAGAGCCGATCGGCTTCGGCTCCAAACGCCACTCGATCTCCAGGGCTGCTGCGCCACATGCCGGACATGTCTGCGCGGTCGTCATGCCTTGTCTCCGTCCACACGCACAAACGGGGCGTAGTGGTTGGTCATGCGCTCCTCGGACGTCTTCGATGCCCGCGGGTGCCCGCATTCGTTCTCGGTGTAGCGGATGCCCTTCTGGTTCCACCACCACCAGTTGCCGATGACATCGCCGTGCTCGTCGCGGCTCCGGTACTTCACGCCTTCCGGCACGTCCTGCCATGTCGGCCAGGGCTTCTCCGGTGTGCCATCCGGCCCGCTGTCCGGGACAGACACAGCAGGCGGGGTGAACAGTGCGTCCAGGCTCGCGTACGGCGGGCAATCGATATCGCCATCGAAGCCGACGTACTGCGCCATCAGCCACCGCAAATTCGCCACCTGCTCCTCCGTGAGCACCGTCCCGCCTTCGGGGAGTAGACGCCCATCAGCCGCCAGCCGATCGAGCCCGGCACGAGCGCAGGCCACCTTGATCTCGCGGCTCTCAGCCGACAGGCTTTCCCATGCCCGCCCGCGAGGGTTCGCCGACCACATCACCTTCGCCAGGCGCTCCGCCTCCTCGTTCGCAAGCCGTTCCGCTTCCTCGTCGCGGGCAGACTCGGCCTCCAAACGGGCGGCCTGCGCGGCGTAGTGGTCCGCTTCGCCCACGAATCCGTTGGCACGGGCGATCCTCTCCCCGGCTCGCCACTCCTCCGCGGTGAACGTCGATGCAGGCGTGATCGTGTCGGTCATCGGGTCTCCTGGGTGTCGCGGCGGTAGATGACGGTCAGAGGGTCGCCACACGCAGCGTGGACCACCTCGTCCAGCTCGTTGACGGGAAGGGTGCCGGGCCACCCGATGACGCGCCGCTTGTCGCGCGCCACCATGACCATGCCGATCGCGCCGTCCGGTTCGCGGATAACCGACCCAGGGGGTAGTGCCGCCAGTTCCTCAGTGGTGGCGACCTCGGGATGCAGGGCAGCGAGTATGGCGTCGAGGATGTACTCGGCGGCTTCGCGGACGGTGGAAAAGTCGTCGTCCGTGTCCGTGATCGCGGTCGCGGTCACGTCGATCAGCCGCTCACGGGTGATGGTGCTCATCGCTGGGTCTCCTTGTCGGGGTTGGTGATGCCGCGGGCGGTCATGCCGCAGCCCGTAGGCGATTGACATGCCGCGGCGACAAACGCAGCGCCACGGCGATCTGCTCGACGGACAGGCCGGCTCGGGTCAGCTGGCCCACCTGAGCCCGCCGCTCGTCGCTTTCGGAGAGGTTCTCGGTGCGGCAGGTCTTGCAGACCCGGTACGGCTTCCGGTTCTTGCGTGGATTCCAGTACGTCGTCTCGTCGGTCCACGGGTGCCCGTTCTTGCAGTGGGTGTCGGTGGCCTTGGATCTGATCGGCGTGGTGCGGTCGATGCCACCCCAGACGCCCTGCCGCTGGTTGGTTTCCGTGGCCCAGGTGCTGCAGGTGTCGCGCACTGGGCAGCCGTTGCAGATCTGTGCGGCCTTGGTTTGGGCGGCGTAGTCCCGGCTGTCGGGGAAGAACAGTTCGGGGTCCTCACCGACGCAGGCGGCGCCGTCGAGGCGGGGTGTGCCCTGGAGGATGGTGGCGAGGAGTTTGATGGGTTCGCCGAGTGCCTCGGGCCAGTCGTTGACGGCCCCGTAGGCGCGGTCGGCACGGATGATCCGCTCACGGTTCCTGGCCTGTTGGATCATCGGGTTGCCTTCCTGGTGCCGTCGGGGTTGTAGATGTCGGTGTAGTCGCGGTCGTAGGGGCCGCCGGCGTCGTGGTCGCAGACGCGGCAGCCGGGGCACAGCAGCTCGTGCCGGGTGTCGACGACGTTCGGATCGAAGGTCGAGAAGCCGTAGAGGTCGAAGGCGGTCATCACGCCACCCCCTCGAGCACGTCGCCGTACCCGGCATCGCGCAACAGGCGGGCGATCGCAGCGAGCGGCATGACTGCGAGCCACTCCCCCGGATCGCCTAGGCCGCGGCGCTTGACGACGAGCATGGCGTGATCCGCCTTGGCCTCCTGGCGCTGCTCGTCGAGCTGCCGCAGCCACTCGGGCCACGCGTACTGGGCGCGGTCCTTCACCTGCACAGTGAGTCCGGGTGCAGGGTGGAGGTCGCCGGCGTCGCGGGTGTAGCCGGCGCGGGTGCGTTCGCAGTGCGGGAAGCCGTTGGCGCGGAGGTAGTCGCGGACGGCGCGCTCAGCGCGGTCACCCTTGGCCTTGTTCGGGTTGCTCACAGGTCATCCCCTGTCTCGTCCGCGAACTCGTGGGCGCCCGTCGCGATGTACATCACGGGCTGACCGCTCCACGAACTCGATGCGGTGATGGCGCGAGCGACCTTCGCGACTGCTGCAGCGCCGGCGCCTGTCAGGTCGGCCTGGATGGTGATGCTGTCGTCGCAGGCTTTGACGGTGATCGTGTAGATGCTCACTGCGCGCACTCCCGGTCTCGTCGCAGTTCGATGTGATAGTCGGGGTCACAGGTCGGGCAGAAGCACGACCGCGGATGCTCGTCGTCGATGTCGCGGTGGTCGCGGCCGAGGCGGTCGAGCTGCACCTGCAGGTGGCGTTCGAAGCTCATGCGGCCCTCCTGATTTCGAGGTCGTGGAGCGGCATTTCGACGCACATCACGTCGTCGAGGTCGCCGTCGAGGGCGAGGCGCACGGTCGCGTAACGGATGCGGTCTTCGATGCGGTAGCGGAGGACGTCGACGACGGTGTCCTGGACGGGGTTGTCGTTGGTGACCAGTTCGGCGTTCATGCGGCACCGCCAAAGCCCGGTCCGCGGAACTTGCCGCAGTTGCACGAGCAGCCGGGTTGGGCGGCCTCCCGCTTGCAGAGGCTTGATCCACCCTGTAGGTCACGGAGGCTCACACCGTCCCGCTTATGCCAGCCGAGGGCCCACATCACGAGGTCGGACCAGCAGAACCGCTGCAGTTTGTTCAGGTGGTGGGCGATCTTCCAGCGCAGCTTCTCACTCATGCCGTCACCCACGCCCACAGCAGGTGCAGCCCGAGGACCGCGGTCGCCGTCAGTGCGCCGAGCCACCAGCACACCCACACCGTCACCTCGTCGACGGGCAGCTCGTCGTCCGTCAGATCGTTGTCAGTGGTCGCGGCCGGCGCGTCCTCCTCGTCGAGGATGACCTCGCACTCCACACACTTCTCGTACGGGCCGTAACTGGGGTCGTAGAACAGGATCGTGTCCGGGTGGGAGCAGTCGAGGGCGATGACTTCGCCACGCTCGATAAGCGTTCGCATGGGGATTCCTTCCGATTGAGACCCGTTGCACCGGGTTACATCGATGGTATTCGGTTGCGTGCATTCACGCAACAGTTTGAGCCAACGAAATCCCGTACGCACACGGAGCGCGGAATTAGTGGCGGCCACACCCATCCCCCACACCCGCGCTTTGCCGCCCAGCTTCGACGCTGCCGCACGAAATACGTTCCCCCGCAGTCTCATGCGATACGCGCCTTCCCGATCGCCGCACGGCACTCCGCGATGCCTCGCTGGGTTCGCTCGGGCGTCTCGGGGTCGTGGTCGCACAGGATCGTGCCGAGATAGCCCTCGTCGTCGCACATCCCGCAGTCGGCGATCGCGAGCGACCTGGCGAGTGCGGACTGGTGCGCCGCCTCGGAGATCGCGAGCTTCCGAGCCCGCTCCTGATCGGCATCCCATGCCTGCCGCGCTCGTCTCGCGTCGCCGCATGGCCGGCATGCCGCAGTCGTCGGATTGTCGAGATGCTGCGGGCAGCGTGGCTCGGGCGGGGTTGCGGCGGTTGGGGGTTCGATCGCGGGCGCGTTGCTCACGCGAGATTCCCTCTCTACGTAACCACTAGATTCTTCTCTTCTCTTCTCTTCTCTTCTATGGGGGTGGACATCCGCGGACGTGTCCGCGGACAGATCAGCCTTCTCGGCGCGCTTTCGACGCTTCCGATCGCGGTCCTTGGCTCGCTGTTCCACCAGCTTGTCGCCACTTTCCTGCCAGTGCGACCAGCTCACGAACTCGAATCCGCCTTCGTCCAAAGCGTGTAGAACCTTGCGACGAACTAGCTCCGAAACCGCGTCCTTTCCGCGTGGAATTCCGACCAAAATGTGCACGTTTTCGGGGAGGAACCCGCGCGTCTCTGCGTTGCCGGCGTAGGCGAGGAGCCTGGTGAACATGCGCTCGACGGAGGCGTTGCAGCCCGCGAGCTTGGGGTCCATGTAGTAGGTCGAGGACAGCCAGACCTTCTCCATTACGCCGCCTCTTCTCGTTTCTGGATGGTGGTGCAGTCGTTGCAGATCCACCCCCAGCCGCGCCCGAAAACGGGGTCGATGACGCGGATGGGGGCGGGTGCCGGCTGGCTGTGGATGAAGGCTGCGTGCCAGCCGAGGGAGCATCGCTCGTTGATGCGCTTGCCGTCCGGGCCGTAGAGGTCGACGACCGCGAGTGTCATGCGATCTTCTGGCCGATGCGTCGCCGGGATGTTCGCGTGAGGCCAGCAGGATCAGCCACCCGCGGGGTCGCGGCAACCGCGGTCAGCTCGAGCGCCTGGCGGATGTCGCCCTCGGTGAGCATCCACTTGCGGCCGATCTTGTGGCCGGGAAGGTGGCGGCCGCGAAGCTGGCGGAGGTACCAGGCCTCCGTCTGCCCGAGGCGGGTGGCGCCGTCGGCGACAGTGAAGACCCGCGGCGTGCTGTCGGTGTCGGTCATGCGTTGGGCCCCCTCGTCCAGAGTCCGTTGCGGTTGCCGTGCCGACTGCCGCGGGTTGCGACGACGTATCGGCCGGTGTGCTTGATGCGCCCTGCCCGTCGGGCGGCGTTGAAGAACGCTCCGATGGCGTTGTCGTGGTGTGGTTCAACACCCTTGGGGATGAACTGGTGGAGGGTGTCAGCGGAGAACGGCACTCCGAGTGCGATGCACTGGTCGAGTGCGGCCTCCGCGTGATCGAGCCAGGTGCGGTGGATGGCTACCTCTGCAGCGAGGCAGTCGTCGGAAGTGAGGGTCATGCCACCACCTGCTCGTCCAGGGTTGCCTGTACGGGCTCCGCTACTGGCATCCGGCCACGCATCGGCCAGTCGCCATTGACGTCGCTCGCATCCTTGCCTTCACGGCGCAGGTAGGCGGCGAAGTCGGCCTGACGGTCGGCGTGCCACTTCGCCTGCTCGGCCATGATGTCGAGCCCGGAGAGTCGAGTGAACTTGCGCGCCAGTTTCCATGCCAGCCGCGCCGCCGCGAGGGCGTCGCCACTAGCCGAGTGGGCGTCGTCGAGGCGGACGCCGTACGCGTTGCAGGTCGCCTCGAGCGTGCGCTTGCCTTTGCGGTACGGGTCCATCGCCCGGTCGATCACGAACGGGTCGATCACGAGGCCAACCTCAAGTGGCGGGTAGCCGAGTCGGACACCCTCGCGGT
>NZ_JAIVAH010000034.1 GCF_020171745.1 Prescottella equi | reverse complement strand
GGGGGCAGGGGGTGGGTGGGTGGGCTGAGGGGGAAGGACGGCGGATCAGCGGGCGGCGCCGCGGCCGCGGATCCGGCCGAGGACCAGCAGAGTCAGCAAGGTAACCAGGAGCAGCAGGGTGGTGTTGGCGGCGGCCTGGAACACCTGGCCGCGATCGGTGAGCCCGAAGATGGCCACCGGCAACGTCTTCCACGTCGCGGGGTACACCATGATCGTCGCACCCAGTTCGCCCATCGACAGCGCGACGGACAGCCCGGCTGCGGCGCCGAGGGCCGGCACCAGCAGCGGCAACGTGATCCGCAGCAGCACCCGGACCGGTCCGGCACCCAGGGACTCGGCGGCCTGCCGGTAGGCGGGGTCGAGGCGATCCAGCGCCGCGGACACCGAACTGAACGCGAAGGCGAGCACCAGCACGGCGTGCGCGAGGATCACGATCCACTTGGTGCCGCCGAGCAGCAGCGGTCGCTCGTTGAACGCGATCAGCAGCCCCAGGCCGATCGCGACCGACGGCAGCGCAACCGGCAGGTGGAACACCGCGTCGGTGACCTTGCGCAGCCACGTCGGCGCCTCCCGCGCGGCCAGGGCCGCCCAGGTTCCGACGATCAGCGCCAGTCCGCCGGCGATGATCGCGGTCTGCAGGCTGACGATCATGCTGGCCAGGTTGTCGTCGGACAGCGCCGCCGACAGGTTCTTCGTGCCGAGATCCGACGGCAACGGGCCGTTCCAGGCGCCCGCCAGGGCCGCCGCGATCACCGTGGCGATCGGGGCGACGAACACGATCGCGACCACCGCGGCGAAGAACGTGAGCGTCAGATACCTAGCGCGTCGGGTCCACAGCAGCACGGCTGCCTCCCATCAGTCGGGCGAACAGGAATCGGTAGCCGCCGTACAGGGCGAGCGACAGCGCCACCTGGACGGTCGCGATCACGGCCGCGCCGGGCAGATCGAACGTGACGATGCCGTGCGTGTAGATCAACACCGGCAGTGTCATGACGTCCTTGGCGCCGGTGAACAGCACGATGCCGAACTCGTTGAGCGTCAACAGCAGAACGAGGGATCCGCCGGCCATCATCGCGGGCCACGCCTCGGGCAGCACCACCTGGCGCAGCACCCGTAGCGGCGACGCGCCCAGGCTCGCGGCGACATCGAGCTGATCGCGGGGGATCTGCGAGAACGCCGCCAACAGCGGCCGCACCACGAACGGGGTGAAGAAGGTGATCTCGGCGGCGATCACACCGAGCGGGGTGTTGAGGAAGTTCAGCGGACCCTGATCGGCGCCGGTGATCCGGGTGATGAGCGCGTTGACCGCGCCGGCGGTGCCGTAGAGGAATGTGAACGCGAGCGTCACCAGGAACGACGGTAGCGACAGGATCGTGTCGATCAGCCGGCCCACCACCTTCGACCCGGGGAACGGCACGAACGCGAGCACCAGCGCGAGGAACGTACCGAGCACGAGGCAACCCAGCGTCGACGCGACCGCTACCTCGACGGTGCGCCACAACGCGTTCCGGAAAGACACCGACCCCAGGACCTCTGTCCAGGTGGACCAGCCGCGGCCGGTGTCGGTGACGGTGGACTCGGCCAGTACCCGGGCCATCGGGTAGACCGCGAACCCCATGACCAGCAGCAGCGGCGGCAGCACCCACAGCCCGGACCGCCAGCGGGACGGCTCACGGCGAACCGGCGGTTCGGCGACGGGCGCGTCGAGAACGGCAGTCACTGTGAAACCTCCCCGGCCGCCCTCGGAACCGGCACCAGCACCGCGCCGCGCTCGGGGAAGCGCATGCCCACCTCGGTGCCGACGGGCCGCTCGTCGTGGCCGGGGACGTCGACGTCGATCGGGGTCTCGGGCAGGCGCGGCAGCGCGATCGTCACCCGGGTCGACGCACCGCGCCACACGCTGGCGACGATCCGTCCCGGCAGCACCCCGCGCTCGGCGGGGGAGGTGAGGGTGATCGCGTGCGGGCGCAGGCACAGCAGCGCGCCGGCGTCGGATTCCCACTCGGTGCGGCCGATCTCGGGCTGCGGGGCGTGTGCGGTGACGGGGGTGCCGCCCACCGACACCAGCGCCGACGTCCCGATCACGCGGGTCACGGTGCACGGCAGCAGGTTCGCGCCGCCGAGGAACGCTGCGGTGAAACTGCTCGGCGGTCGCTTCCACAGGTTCTCGGTGGTGTCGACGTCCACCAGGCGGGCGTCGCGCATCACCGCGATCCGGTCCGCGAGCGCGAGCGCCTCGGACTGGTCGTGCGTGACATAGAGCATCGCGGTGTCCGGCAGCGCGGCGCGCAGTTCCTGCAGTTCGGTGAGCATGCTCTGGCGCAGCTGTGCATCGAGGGCGGCGAGCGGCTCGTCGAGCAGCAGCACCTTCGGCCGGATCGCCAGCGCGCGGGCGATCGCCACGCGCTGCTGCTGGCCGCCCGACAGCTCGCGCGGAAAACGCTTGCCGTAAGCCGACATTCCCACCATCGCCAGGGCGTCGGACACCCGTCCGGCGATCTCGGCGCGCGGAACCCGCTGTGCGCGAAGCCCGAACGCGACGTTCTCGGCGACCCTCAGATGCGGGAACAGTGCGTAGGACTGGACGACGACGCCGATCCCGCGCTTGGCGGGCGGCAGGTCGGTGACGTCGCGGCCGCCGAGGCGGACCGTGCCCGACACCGGCCGGGTGAACCCGGCCAGTGCCTTGAGCGCGGTGGACTTGCCCGAGCCGCTGGGGCCGAGCAGGGCGACGGTCTCGCCGCGGGCGACGCGGAGATTGAAGTCGATCAGGGCCCGGGTGGCCCCGCGTCCGTGTCCGTACGCGACGTTCACCCGGTCGAATGTGATGGCCGGAAGGGACGAGTCGGCCTCACCCGACGCGGCGTCGGGTGCCTTGCCGATCGTGGTGCGGAGGGACCGCCCGGGCTCGAATCGTGGCATGTCAGTTACCGGTTGCCTTCTGGTAGGCGGCGATGTCGGCGTCCAGCGAGGCGAGGACGTCGTTCCAGTTCGGCGTCCACACCTCGACGCCGTTCACCAGGCCGGTCGGGGTCGACGGGTCCGTCGAGTTGCCCGCGGCCGCGCGGACGTCGGTGCGCACGGACACACCGCGCGCGTCACCGGCGACCGACTGCTGGGCCTTCTCCGACAGCAGGTATTCCATGAGCTTCTTGGCCTCGTCGGAGTGCGGGGCACCCTTCGCCAGGCCCATCACGTACGGCAGGGCGACGGTGGTGCGCTTGCCATCGGCCTCGGCGGGGAAGAAGATCCCGAACTTGGAGCCGTCGTCCGCGATCGACGCGAGATTCATCTGCACGTCGCCGTTCGCGACGAGGAGCTCGCCGTTGCTGACCTTGGGCTGCAGCTTGCCGGTCGACGACGACGGTCCGACGTTGTTGGCCTGCAACTTCGTCAGGTACTCGAGCGCGCCGTCCTTGCCCTTCAGGTGCTGGAGCAGCAGCAGGACGGCGGTGCCGTCACCGGCCTGGCCGGGGGTGGAGTACTGCAGCTTGCCCTTGAACTGGTCAGTGAGCAGGTCGTCCCACGTCTTGGGGGCCGGGTTCGCGCCGGGGTTCGCGATGAACGACAGGTAGTTGTCGACGACGGGCACGTACTTGCCGGCCGGGTCCTGGACGTCGGCGGGCACCGCGGAGGTGTCGATTCCGCTGGGCTGCAGCAGGCCCTGGGCGTCGGCCTTCTGGATGAACGGCGGCAGCGTCACGACGACGTCGGCCTGCGGGTTCGACTGCTCCTTGTCGACGCGGGAGACCACCTCGCCGGAGCCGGCCTCGACGAGGTTGACCGCGATGCCGGTCTCCTCGGTGAACGCGGCGAACTGCGTCTTGTACCAGCCCGAGAGGCCGTCGGCGCTGTAGACGGTGACGGTCTCGCCGCCGGTACCGGCCGCGGCGCCGGTGCCGCCGCACGCGGTGAGGGTGAGGGCCGCGGTGCTCAGGGCGATGGCTGCGATTCCGACGCGGAAACGCTTGGTGTTCCTGCTCATTCGGGATTCCTGTCTGGGGTGAGGGATTCGAACGGTGACGGAAGAACTCGGGAAGAAGATCAGTGCGAGAGAACGAGTTCGGTGAACTCGCGGACCGACGGCACGACGTGCGTCGGGTCGGCGGCGCGCAGCTGCTGTTCGTCGTGTGCACCGGTCAGCGCGCCGGCGACGACGCTCGCGCCCGCGCGGCGGCCGCTGGTGATGTCGTTGGCGGTGTCGCCCAGCACGGCAACGTCTTTCACGTCGTCGACGCCGATGCGCATGAGGGCGGTGAGGATCAGGTCGGGGTAGGGGCGGCCGCGACCCGCCTCGGCGGGGGAGAGCGTCAGGTCGGCGAGTGTCTGCCAGCCCAGGGCTGCCAGCAGCTTGTCCTGGGTGGTGCGGCTGAAGCCGGTGGTCAGCGCCACCCGGACGCCGGCGTCGCGCAGCGCGGTGATCGACTCGGCGGCACCGGGAATCGCGGAGGCGCCACCCTCGTCGACCAGCCGGTCGTACTCGGTCTCGAAGGCGCGGTTGGCGGCCTGGGCGCGGTCCTCGTCGCCGAACAGGGCGCGGAAGACGACGATCTTGGACTGGCCCATCGTGTCGAGGACGTACTGGCGGGCGGCGTCGGCCTCGGGGCCCGTCGCGGGCAGCCCGGCGGCGGCGCCGGCGGCGTCGAACGCTCGGAGCACGAGGCCGTCGTCAGCGACGGTGGTGCCGGCCATGTCGAGGACGGCGAGCTTGATGGTGGTCACGGTCTCTCCTGAGAGGTCGGGGTTACAGGCCGAGCTGGTCGGCGGTCTGTTCGGCGAGGGCGGGCCCGAGGGTCATGCCGCGTCCGCCCGGTCCGGCGACCACCCACACGCCGTCGGCGGGCTGGGCGCGGTGGACGAGTTGGGCGGGGTCGAGGCACTGGCTGTAGACACCGGCCCAGCGCTTGACGATCGGCGGCAGATCACGGCCGAGGAGTTCCTCGACGACGCTGGTCAGGTGGCGGTACGGGGCCTCGTCGACGTCGAAATCGAAGGGCTCGTCGTACTCGTGGGTGTCGCCGATGGTGAGCCCGCCGTGCAGGCGCTGCACGCACAGCAGCTGCATCCGGTGCTCGGCGGCGGTGGGCTCCTGCGGCTGCGCGGCGCGCAGCGCGTCGAGCGTGGATCCGGCGAAGGCGGGGTAGTAGCGCATGCTGTCGCCGTCGGCTATCGCGGTGGTGAGCGCCTCACCGAGCGGCGCGGTCTGCATCATCTGCAGGCGCACCCGGCGCAGCGGCAGGTCGCCGGCGAGGTCGCGGGCCAGGCCTCCGAGGGTGGCGCCGGGGCACACGATGACCAGGTCGGCGTCGAAGGTGCGGTCGTGGTCGTCGCGGATCCGCACACCCGCTGGGCTGGTGGTGATCTCGCGTGCCTCGGTGCCGGCGTGGAAGGTGTACCGGCCCGACGCCGCGAGGTGGCGGCGGATCGCGGGCAGTGCGATGCGGGACTCGACCGCGCCGTCGCGGACGCAGTGCAGGCCGGCGAGGAACTTGCCGCGCAGCGCGGGGTTGACGGCGCGGACCGCGTCGGGGTCCAGCAGCGAGAAGCCGCGGACGTCGGCATCGGGCCGGGCAACCATGTCCTCGGCGACCGCGACCTCCTCCGGGGTGCGCAGCAGGGTCATCGATCCGGCGGCGCGGAAGCCGATCTCCGGGACCCGTCGGGCCAGGTCGGCCCACAGTTCCCGGGAGCGGAGCGTGGCGTCGAGCTCGTGCTCGGCCCGCCCGGAGACCCACACCAATCCGAAGTTGCGTACGGTGGCACCGCGCGCCTCGAGTTCGCGTTCGAGATGGACGACGTCGTGTCCGCGGCGGATGGCCTCGTCGGCGTGCGCCGTGCCGAGGATTCCTCCGCCCACAATTGCAATTCGCATGGGGCACAGCCTGACCATTGGTCTAGACCAACTGGGGGGCATTCGGGAAACGCCAGATGAACAATTGGTATAGACCGGAATTTGTGTACGCTGACCGGTGTGAACGACGATTCCGCCGTGCTCGAAGAGGCTGCTGCGCTGTTGAATTCGCTCCGCGGAGTGTTCGACGGTGAGGCCGTCGACGAACTCGACCATGCCGTGCAGGCAGCAGGCCACGCCCTCGCGGACGGCGCTGACGACGAACTGGTTCTCGCCGCCGCGCTGCACGACCTCGCGCGCAGTCCGCTCCTGGGCATGGGAGTCGACGCGGCACACGACCGCGTCGCGCAGGAGTGGCTCACTCCCCGTTTCGGGGAGCGGGTCGGCTGGCTGGCCGGCGCACACGTGGCCGCCAAGCGGTATCTCGTCGCCACGGACCCGGCGTACGCCGAGACGCTCTCGTCGGAATCGGTTGCGACCCTGTGTCACCAGGGCGGACCGGCGGTCGACGACACTCGCATCAATCATCCGTGGTGGCCGGACGCCGTCCGGCTGCGCCGCTACGACGACCGCGCGAAAGTGCCCGGTGCGCAGGCGCCGTCGGTCGACGACATCCTCGCGGTGGCCCGACGTGTGCGGGCGGCGCGATGACCGCCGAGAGCCTGCCCAAGCACTACGTCGTCCGGACGCACGTGGAGGATCTGCTCGCGGACCTGTCCGAGGGCGACCCGGTGCCGGCCGAGCGGGAACTCGCCGCCCGCTGCGGAGTGTCCCGGGAGACGGTCCGGCAGGCGCTGCACGAACTGCTGGTGGCCGGACGCGTCGAGCGCCGAGGCCGGGGCACCGTGGTCGCCCGACCGAAGATGGTGCAGCCCCTCTCGCTCGGCTCCTACACCGAGGGCGCGCTGAGTCAGGGGCGGGAGCCGGGCCGAATTCTGGTGCGATGGGAGGAGGTCGACGCGCACGCGAAGCTCGCGGAGATCCTGGAGATCGCCGTCGGGGATCCGGTGATCCATCTCGAACGCGTGCTGCTGGCCGACGGTGAGCGGATCGGTCTGGAGAGCACGTACCTGCCGCTGCACCGGTTCCCGGACCTCGCCGATACGTTCGACCCGGAGACGTCGCTGTACGCGGCGATCCGCTCGACGGGGATCGAGTTCACCACCGCCACCGAGCGAATCGAGACGGCGCTGCCCACTCCGCGCGAGGCCGGTCTGGTCGAGTCGAGCACCGCGATGCCGATGCTGAAGCTGCACCGCGTCTCGCGAGACACGGCCGGGGTGCCGATCGAGCGGGTGCGGTCGTTGTATCGCGGCGACCGGATGGCGTTCGTGACGGAACTGCGCTGATCGCGCTTTTCGGGCGCGCGGGATGAAGCGCAACGTTTGGTTGCGCACATCGTCCTCGACCGGCTAGCCTTATGCGCAACCAAACGTTGCGGATGAGGGGCCGGTATGGAGTACGGACGAATCGAGCGATCGATCTACATCGAAGCCACGCCGGACGTGGTCTACGAGGTCCTCAGCTCTCCCGAACACTTGACGGAGTGGTGGCCCGACGAGGTCGTCGACTTCGAACCGGTGCCTGGCTCCGTCGGCGAACTGGTCTGGGGCGACAGAACTTCGCGGGATGGGCATGTTGCCCGGATCATGGTTGTCGACGCTCAGCCGCCCCGGTTGTTCTCCTTCCGCTGGGTCCATCTGGCAGACGGAGCGGCCGCCTCGGACGGCTCCCTGCTGGTCACGTTCGAGCTCGTCGCTTCGGGGGAGGGCACGACGGTCCGCATGACGGAAACCGGATTCCGGGAGATGGGCTGGGAGGCAGCCGTTCTCGAGGAGCAGTACAGGTCGCACATCGAGGGGTGGGACCGGCATCTGCCGCGCCTCGTCGAGTGCTCCAGCCGACTGGGGGCGGGCCGATGAACGCCCTTGTCGACGACGGACTCTGGTCGGCGATCGGGGACCCGACACGGCGACGAATGCTCGACCTGTTGCTGGCGGACGGTGAGGGGACGGCGACCAGCCTCAGCGAGCAGCTACCCGTGACCCGTCAAGCTGTCGCGAAACATCTCGGTGTTCTCGACCGCGTCGGTTTGGTGCATGTGACGCCCGTGGGCCGGGAGAGGCTCTACCGCGTCGACGATGCACAACTCGCCCGCGCCGTCGCGCAGCTCAATGCCGTCGGGTCGACATGGGATGCCAGGCTGCAGCGCATCAAGCGGATCGCAGAAGCGATCCAACGCGACATTCGAAAGTGACACGAGAGAGGAACTCGAGATGGTGGACATTCTGCACAGGGTCGGGATCAAGTCGTCCTCGGTCGACGATGTCTATGCGGCGCTGACGACGGTCGACGGTCTTGTCGGCTGGTGGGCCAGCGACACGGATGGGGACGCGAACGCCGGGGGAACGCTTCGGTTCCGGTTCGGAACAGACGGATTCGATATGAAGGTGATCGAGCTCCAGCCCGCGAAGCGAGTGCTGTGGGAGGTGATCGAAGGGCCCGAGGAATGGGTCGGCACCCGAGTGGTCTGGGACCTCCGCCGCGACGGCGACTACACAGTCGTCCTCTTTGCGCACGAAGGCTGGAAGGAACCCGTGGAGTTCATGCACCATTGCAGCACCAAATGGGCGCTCTTCCTGATGAGTCTGAAGTCGCTGGTCGAAACCGGCACGGGCGCACCGGATCCCCGCGACGTCAAGATCGACGACTGGAACTAGATGTGCACAGCGGGAACGTCGGTGGCGGACGCCTCGGTTTCATGATCGGCAACGGCCGATGACTGCTCCGCGAAGTGTCGGCGGGCGGCCTTCTCGACGAGCAGGGGAATGAACTCGCGCACCTTGCCGTCGACGAAGCGGGCGTGGATGCCGCGCACGACGCGCTCGACCTCGCCGGGCGGGACAGCCGGGTGCCGGATGATCAGGCGCTCGATGACCTGGTCGATCTGAAGCGCTTCGCCGTCCGCCTCCATTCGACAATCGTCTGGTTCACGGTGGGTTCAGTCAATCTCGAAACGGCACCGAAACCGAACCGGTTCGTACCGCCCGGTCCGAGCGATCCCGGAGTGGACCGGATGGACCGACGGAAAGGCGCGTTCCGCGGCGAAGCCGTCCGTGACGACGCAGAATGGAACGGGCTGGGGAAGAGGGGTATCCGCGATACGGAGGCATCCGTGGGCAAGAACTCCGAGGGCAAGAAGTCCGAGCGCAGGCGACGGCCGCCGGCCGGTACCGGGGAACTGATCGATTCGGGCGCCCCCGAGCCTGCCCCGCCGATGTCCAACAAGCACTATCGCCGCCAGTTGGCGCATCTGCAGGGCGAGCTGGTTGCATTGCAGGAATGGGTGCGGTCGTCCGGGGCGAAGATCTGCATCGTGTTCGAGGGGCGTGACACGGCGGGGAAGGGCGGGGTCATCAAGGCGATCACCGAACGGGTGAGCCCGCGGGTGTTCCGGGTGGTCGCACTACCGGCACCGACCGAGCGCGAGAAGTCGCAGATGTACATCCAGCGGTACCTGCCGCACCTGCCCGGGGCGGGCGAGATCGTCATCTTCGACCGCAGTTGGTACAACCGCGCCGGCATCGAGCGCGTGATGGGATTCTGCACGGAGGAGCAGGCGCGACTGTTCCTCCAACTGATCCCGACGGTCGAACGGGCGATGGTCGAATCGGGTGTCCTGCTGCTGAAGTACTGGCTCGAGGTGAGCGAGGAACAGCAGACGCTGCGCCTGCAGTCCCGCATCGACGACCCGCGGAAGTACTGGAAGCTGTCGCAGATGGACCTGAAGTCGTACAGCCACTGGTACGACTACTCGCGTGCCAGGGACGAGATGTTCCGGTTCACCGACACGGGGTGGGCTCCGTGGTACCTGGCGCTCAACGACGACAAGCGGCGAGGGCGACTCAACATCATCAGCCACCTGCTGAGCCAGATTCCCTACGAACCCCTCGAGCGACCCGACGTCAACCTGCCCGAGCGGCAAAGCCCCGACGGCTATGTCCCGCCGATGCAGCCGCTGCACTGGATTCCCACCCCCTTCTGACGCACCCGACCGCCGGGAAAGGAGTCGCAGCCATGGCCACCGCAGAACCGGTGCCCGACCGGACGGGTGCCACGGCCCCGACGGACTCCCGAACGACGTGGCACGTCCAGAGCCCCGACGAGGTCCTGTCGGCGCTGACGTCCGACTCCCGGTCCGGACTGAGCAGTGCTGACGCCGCGACGCGGCGGGAGAGATACGGCGCCAACGAGATTGCGGCCGAACCCGCCCCGTCGGTCTGGGCGCTCGCGTGGCTGCAACTGAAGGATCCGATGAACCTGATGCTCGTCGCGGTCGTGATCATCAGCCTCGTGATCGGGGAGATCTCGACCGCGATCGTGGTCGCGGTCCTGGTGGTGGTGAACATCGTCCTGGGAACCCAACAGGAGTTGAAGGCACGCGCCAGCGTGGACGCGCTCGCGAAGATGCAGACACCACAGGCCCGGGTGATCCGCGACGGCGCGCTGACGCAGCTTCCCGCAACCGATCTCGTCCCCGGCGACGTCGCGGAACTCGAGGCCGGGGATCTCGTTCCGGCGGACGGCCGCCTTCTGCGTTCGGCCACTCTGGAGACACAGGAGGCGGCGCTGACCGGAGAGAGCGCACCGGTCGCGAAGGATCCGGGGACGCTCACCGCCGCGGACGCCGCACTCGGCGACCGCAGCAACATGCTGTTCCAGAACACCTCGGTCACCCGCGGCACCGCGACGATGGTGGTGACCGAGACCGGGATGCGCACCGAGATGGGGAAGATCGCGTCGCTGCTCTCCGCGATCGCACCGAGCCTGTCGCCGCTGCAGCGCGAACTGCATTCACTGACGAAGGTGCTCGGCATCATCGCGTGGACCGCGGTGGCGGTGATCGTCGTGATCGGGCTGCTCCGAGGGCAGGACCTCACCACGGTGATGCTGCTCGGTATCTCGATGGGTGTCTCCGCAATCCCCACCGGGCTACCGACCTTCGTGCAGGCGATGCTGGCCTACGGCGCCCGACAACTCGCCGACGCCAAGGCGATCGTGAAGAACCTCAGCGACGTCGAGACGCTCGGCGCCACCAGCGCGATCAACTCCGACAAGACCGGCACGCTGACGATGAACCAGATGACGGTGCGGTCGCTGTACTTCCACGGCCGGTGGTTCGAGGTGGGCGGCGAAGGCTACGCCAAGTCCGGCGCGATCCGACACGTCGCGGGGGAGTCGGTCCCGGATTTCACCCTCCTCGCCTACGGGCTGTGCCTCGACAGCGACGCCACCGTCTCCGACGCCGGTGACGTGGTCGGCGACCCGACCGAGGCTGCGCTCGTCGTGCTCGCGGCAAAGATGGGTGTCGACGCCCCGCTCACCCGGCGCACCTATCCGCGGGTTGCCGAGGTGCCGTTCGATTCCGCCTACAAGTTCATGTCGACGTTCCACAGCCTGCCGGTCGACGGCACCACCCGGTTCGTCGAATTGGTCAAGGGCGGACCCGATGTGGTGTTGGCGCGGTGCCGGTCGGCCTTCCGCCCAGGTAGAGAGCAGGTGCCGTTGGACGACGTCCGGGAGGAGATCCTGGCGGCGAACCGGACCATGTCCGAGAAGGGGTTGCGCGTCCTGGCCTTCGCCACCAGGGTCCTGGACGGGGACGAGCAGGCGGTGGCAGCCGATCCGATGTCGTTCGTCGACGATCTCACGTTCGTCGGAATGGTCGGCATCATCGACCCGCTGCGGCCGGAGGCGGTCGACGCCGTGCGTACCGCGCACGGCGCGGGCATCGACGTCCGGATGATCACCGGGGATCATGCGATCACCGCCGCCGCGATCGGTGCCGAACTCGACCTGGGGCCGGGCGCGGTCAGCGGCGCGGAGCTTCAGGCCATGACGGACGACGAACTCGCGGCGAGGCTCCCCGAACTGCACGTGTTCGGCCGCGTCACCCCCGAGGACAAACTGCGCCTGGCCGACGTCATGCAGCGGGGTGGCGCGATCGTCGCGATGACCGGTGACGCCGTGAACGATGCTGCCGCGCTGAAGAAGGCGGACGTCGGCGTGGCGATGGGCTCGGGCAGCGAGGTGACGAAGCAGGCCGGCCGGATCATCCTCACCGACGACAACTTCGGGACCCTGGTCACCGCAATCCATCTGGGCCGCAGCATCTACGACAAGATCGTCGCCTACATCCGCTACCAGATGGCCAAGCTCTTCTCTCTGGTGTTGTTGTTCCTCGTCGCGAGCGTGTTCGACATCAACGACGGGGTCGCGCTCACCCCGCTCATGGTGATCTTCCAACACTTCTTCATCACGCTGTTCCCGGTCATCGTCATCATGCAGGATCCGCCGCCGCCGAACCTGATGGACAAGCCGCCCCGGGATCCGAAACAGCCGATCGCGAACCGGACGTCGTTCGTCCAGTGGTTCGCGTACGGCGTCCTACAGTTCGCGGTCGCGCTCGCGGCGCTGCTGCTGGCGCCGGGCACCATGAGTCCCACGGAACCCAACGTCCCGATGACGATGGCCTTCGTGGTCCTGTCCCTCGGTTCGGTGCTCGCCGGGCTGGTGATGCGACGCGACCCGGAATCCGGTGTCGCCCCGCCCATCCTCGGCGCGCTCAAGATCCTGTCGATCCCCACGATCGTCACGGTGCTCGCGGTGGAGCTGGGGTTCCTGCAGGATCTGCTCACCACCACATCCCTCACCGGTGCGCAGTGGCTCGCCTGCCTCGGGTGGTCGCTGATCATCCCGGTCGTGATCGAGGCCGAGAAGTGGTTGCGGCGCCGGCGGCGGCAGAGAACGGCGCCTGCGTCACCGATTCCCGCGACGGACGTCGTCGACCCGCGGCGTGCGCGCGTGCGCTGATCGGGATCTCCGGCGCCCGCGGACGGATCTTGCCCGAATCCCCGAGCCCGCAGCGGTTCCGGGACGATAATCCGTGCATGGCCTGGACGGAACTGCTGTGGCGGTTGCCCGGCCCGGCGACGGCCCGGGGCTACCGCCGCGAGTGGTTGCGCACGGACATCGTGGCCGGGCTCGTGCTCACCGCGCTCCTCATCCCGGCGGGCATGGGGTATGCGGAGGCCGCCGGGTTGCCGGCGTACGCGGGTCTGTACGCGACCATCGTGCCGCTCCTCACCTACGCGGTGCTGGGACCGTCGAAAATCCTCGTCCTCGGCCCGGATTCGTCGCTCGCTCCGCTGATCGCCGCGGCGGTGCTGCCGCTGGCGGCCGTCGGCGATCCCGAGAGCGCACTCGCCCTCGCCGGGGTGCTTGCCGTTCTCGTCGGGGCGATCCTCATCCTCGGCGGGTTCCTCAACCTGGGCTTCGTCACCGAACTGCTGTCGAAGCCCATCCGACTCGGCTACCTCAATGCGATCGCGCTCATCGTCGTGGTCGGCCAGCTGCCGAAACTCCTCGGGTTCCCGGTCGAGGCGTCCGGCATCCTCGGAGAGATCGTCGAGATCGGGAAGGCGGTGTTCGCCGGCGACGTCGACGCCGTCGCCGCGACGGTCGGGGTCGGCTCACTCGCCGTGATCGTGGCGTTCCGGCTGTGGTGGTCGCGGATTCCCGGGGTGCTGGTCGCGGTGGTCGGTTCGATCGTGCTCTCCGCCGCGATCGGACTGGACGATCGGATCGGGATGGTGGGCGCGCTTCCCAAGGGCCTGCCGCTGCCGTCGTTCGGCGGCGTCGCCTGGGGCGACGTGCTGCAGTTGATCGGTCCGGCGGCCGGTATCGCGCTGATCGCGTTCGCCGACACCGGTGTGCTGTCGCGGACGTTCGCCGCCCGCCGCGGCGAGGACGTGAACGGCAGCACCGAGATGAAGGCGATCGGTGCGGCCAACGTCGCGAGCGGCCTGTTCGGCGGGTTCCCGATCTCCGCCAGTGGATCCCGGACTCCGGTGGCCGAACAGAGCGGTGCGCATACGCAATTGGCGGGGGCGGTCGGCGCGCTGGCGGTCCTGGCGTTCGTGCTGGTCGCGCCCGGCGTCACCGCGTATCTGCCCGACGCCACTCTCGGCGCCGTCGTGATCGTCGCGGCGACGGCGCTGATCGACGTCAAGGGCATGGCACGGCTGTGGCGGATGAGCCGAGTGGAGGCCGGACTCGCCGGTGCCGCCTTCCTCGGTGTGGCGCTGGTCGGCGTCCTGCAGGGCATCCTGGTGGCGATCGGACTGTCGTTCGTCGCGGTCGTCCTGCGGGCCTGGCAGCCGTACCGCACCGAACTCGTCGAGCTGACGTCCGGCCCGGGCTTCCACGACATCTCGCGGCACCCGGACGGGCACCGCATCCCGGGTCTGGTGATCATCCGCTTCGACGCACCGCTGTTCTTCGCCAACGGCGGGATCTTCGACGACTACGTGCGCTCGGTCGTGAAGCGCGAGGAGGCGCCGACCGAGTGGGTGGTGATCGCGGCCGAACCGATCACCGGGCTGGACACCACCGCGGTCGACGAACTCGTCGACCTCGACCGGTATCTCGAGGGCCAGGGCATCCGCCTGGCCTTCGCCGAGATGAAGGGGCCGATCAAGGACCGTCTGGTGCGGTTCGGCCTGGGCGAGCGCTTCGACGCCGGCCACTTCTATCCCACGATCGACGCGGCGGTCGATGCGTTCCGGCGCCGCGCGGATGCACGGTAGGAGGCGAATCGTGTCCGAGACAGCCCATCGACCGACCACTCCGGTGTCGCGGGCCCGGCGGTGGTGGGCGCGTGCGGCATTCGTCGCCGGGGCCTGTGCCGCGGGCGTCCCGATCGTGGTCGCCGGACTGTTCGGCACTGTGGCCCTGCTGTTGGTCGCGGTCGGTGGAGTCGTCGTCACGGTCGCCGGGTTGTACTGGTTCCTCAGCAGTCGTGGTGTGCCGCGGGCGTCCTCGCTCGGGGTGGCGGTGCTGGCGCCGATGGTCGTTCTCGTGCTGTTCGTCCGCGCCCACCTGCTGTGGGTGGTCCTGGTTGCCTGTGGGCTGCTGATCGTGGCGGTGTTCTGCGCATACGCGGCGCTGGCCGACGGGGACGAGACGGACACGATGCCCGAGCATTCGGTCCCGCCACCGCGGCGCCCGTTCCTCGTGATGAATCCCCACTCCGGCGGAGGCAAGGTGGAGAAGTTCGACCTGCGCCGCAAGGCCGAGGCACTCGGAGCCGAGGTGGTCCTGCTCGAGGGTCCGGGGACCGTCGACGTCGTCGCGCTGGCGCAAGCGGCGGTCGAACGCGGCGCCGATCTGCTCGGGGTGGCCGGCGGGGACGGGACTCAGGCGCTGGTGGCCGCCGTGGCGGCCGAGCACGACCTCCCGTTCCTGGTGATCAGCGCCGGAACCCGCAACCACTTCGCGCTCGACCTCGGACTGGACCGGGACGATCCCGCGACCTGCCTGGATGCACTGCGGGACGGCGTGGAGATCCGGGTGGACCTCGGCGTGTTGAACGGCCATCCGTTCGTCAACAACGCCTCGTTCGGGGTGTACGCCGAAGTGGTTCGCAGCCCGGCCTACCGGGACGACAAGACGGCGACCGCCCTGCAGATGCTGCCGGACCTGCTCGGCCGGCAGCACGATTCCGGGCTGACCGTCGACATCGACGGTGAAACGTTCGGCGGCCCGCAAGCGGTGCTGGTGAGCAACGGGCCGTATCGGACCACGGATCTCGTGGGTCTGGGACGGCGGGAACGGCTGGACGCCGGCGTTCTCGGTGTCGTGGTCGTGTCGGTGGCCAGTGCCCGGGACGCGGTCGGACTGCTGCAGGGCGGCCACACCCGGGGGCTGACCACGACCCGCGCGGCCGAGGTCGTCGTCCACTCCGACCGGGACGAGATCCCGATCGGGGTCGACGGCGAATTCCTGATGTTCCGCACGCCCGTCCGGTGCACCGTCGCGCCGGGGGCATTGCGGGTGCGGGTGCCGCGAGTGCGGCCGGGCATGCGCCCGACGAAACCCGCGATCGACCTGGCTCGGCTGTATCGGCTGACCGGGATGCCTGCGCGATTCCCCCTGACGCGGTGACTCGGCGACGGGAGAACCATCGCGCCGAAGTCGTGCCGGGCCCGATCGAGCGCATCAGGTCGCTGTACCGGGGCGACCGGACGAAGTCCGTGACCACGTTGCGGCGACTATCTGCCCACCATCTCGATCGCGAGCCGGATGTAGAGGTTGACTTCCTCGACGAGGTACACCACCGACAGTTCCGCGGTCTCGCGGTAGTCGCTGCGCGTCGTCAGTGTGATGCGGGGCGGCTCCTCTGCCGCGTGCAGCATCAGTTCGGCGTTCCTGGCGCCGCTCATGCGGGCGAAGGCGCACGCCCACTCGGGATGGATGTCACCGTCGAGTTCGACGTCGATATGGACGAAGTCGTCCGAGACGGCCGATACGACCTTGCTGACCTTGACCGGAGCCCACCGATGTTCGGCGGCCCGCGACTGCTGGCCCATTGTCACCCTCACTTCTGACCAGGTTGACCGCTCACCATACCGACTTTCCGGATAAACGCATCCGGGCTGGTCGCGGACCGTTTCGGGACGCGGCACGGGGTCGGTGCGGGGCGGGAGGGCAGCGCGCACCGGGACGCGGTTTACGCTGGACCCATGCCTGTTCGCACTGCTCTCGTTCCCGGAACCGTCTCACCCGTCCTCGACGTGCCCAAGGGCATCGAGCGTCCCGAGTACGTGTGGAAGGCGACGGCCCGCGAGGGCAAGGAGCCGTGGGTGCAGACGCCCGAGACCATCGAGAAGATGCGGGTGGCGAGCAAGATCGCAGCTCAGGCGCTGCAGGAGGCCGGCAAGGCCGTCGCTCCCGGTGTCACCACCGACGAGCTGGACCGTATCGCGCACGAGTACATGTGCGACCACGGCGCCTACCCGTCGACGCTGGGCTACCGCGGCTTCCCGAAGTCGTGCTGCACGTCGCTCAACGAGGTCATCTGCCACGGCATCCCCGACTCGACCGTCATCCAGGACGGCGACATCGTCAACATCGACGTCACGGCATTCATCGACGGCGTGCACGGCGACACCAATGCGACGTTCCTGGCGGGCGATGTATCCGAGGAGAACCGGCTGCTGGTCGAGCGCACCCACGAGGCCACGATGCGCGCGATCAAGGCCGTCAAGCCGGGCCGCGAACTCAACGTCATCGGCCGCGTCATCGAGTCGTACGCCAACCGCTTCGGCTACGGCGTGGTCCGCGACTTCACCGGCCACGGCATCGGTGAGACTTTCCACAACGGCCTGGTGATCCTGCACTACGACCAGCCCAACGTCGACACCGTCATCGAACCCGGCATGGTGTTCACGATCGAGCCGATGATCAACCTCGGCACCGTCGACTACGACATCTGGGAGGACGGCTGGACGGTCGTCACCAAGGACCGCAAGTGGACCGCCCAGTTCGAGCACACCATCGTCGTCACCGACGAGGGCAACGAGATCCTCACGCTGCCGTGACCGCGGCGCTCAGCGGCGCGCTACTGGTCGCCGGCACTACGTCCGACGCCGGCAAGAGCGTCCTCGTCGCCGGGCTGTGCCGGATGCTGGCGCGTCGCGGGGTGCGGGTGGCGCCGTTCAAGGCGCAGAACATGTCGAACAACTCCGTCGTCACGCTCGACGGCGGCGAGATCGGCCGGGCACAGGCGCTGCAGGCGCGGGCCTGCGGGCTGGACCCGAGTGTGCGGTTCAACCCGGTGCTGCTCAAGCCCGGCGGTGACCGGACGTCGCAGCTGGTGGTCCGCGGCAAGGCCGTCACCACGGTCGGCGCCCGCGACTACATCACCCACCGGGAGTGGCTGCGCGAGCTCGTCGCCGACGAGTTGGCATCGCTGCGCGCCGAGTTCGACGTGGTGATCTGTGAGGGAGCCGGCTCGCCCGCGGAGATCAACCTGCGGGCCACCGACCTGGCGAACATGGGGCTGGCGCAGGCCGCGCAGCTGCCCGTGATCGTCGTCGGCGACATCGACCGCGGGGGAGTGCTGGCGCACCTGTTCGGCACGGTCGCGGTCCTCTCACCGGAGGACCAGGCGCTGATCGCCGGGTTCGTGATCAACAAGTTCCGCGGCGACGTCAGCCTGCTCGAGCCCGGCCTGGACCAGCTGACGGCGCTCACCGGCCGCCCCACGCTCGGGGTGATCCCGTTCGCCGAGGGCCTGTGGCTCGACGCGGAGGACTCGCTCGGCGTGGTCGGGGACGCGCCCGTCGGTCGCCCCGCGCCGCCGGTCGGCGACGAGTGGCTGCGGGTCGCGGCGATCCGGCTGCCGCGCATCTCCAACTCCACCGACGTCGAGGCGCTCGCGTGCGAACCGGGTGTCTCGGTGCACTGGGTGAGTGAGCCGTCGCGTCTGGCCGACTCCGACCTCGTCGTGGTGCCGGGTAGCAAGTCCACCGTCACCGACCTGGAGTGGTTGCGGCGCAGCGGAATCGGCGACGCATTGATCCGTCGCGCGCAGGCCGGCGGGGCGATTCTCGGCATCTGCGGCGGCTACCAGATGCTGGGCGCGGTGATCGACGACGACGTCGAATCCGGCACCGGTCCGGTTCCGGGCCTGGGTCTGCTGGACCTCGAGATCGAGTTCGCGACCGACAAGGTGCTCGCGCAGGTCGAGGGCGATGCAGACGGAATCCCGGTGCGCGGCTACGAGATCCACCACGGGCGGGTGCGTCGAAACGGTGACGCCCCCCTGCTGACGGCGGCCGACGGGGCGAAGGAGGGCAGCGTCCGCGGCAGCGTGCGCGGCACCCACTGGCACGGGATCCTCGAGAACGACGAGTATCGGCGCCGGTTCCTCGCCGAGGTGGCGGAGAGTGCCGGCCGGGCGGGCTTCGTCGTCGCGCCGGACACCGACGTGGCCCGGGTCCGGGAGGCGCAGCTGGATCTGCTCGCGGACCTCGTCGAGAACCATCTCGACATCGACGCGCTCGACGCGCTGCTGGGTGGTGGCGCGCCGAGCGATCTGTCCACGATCAGATCATTGCTCGCCTGAGTACTGCCCAGGTCGCGGCGATCGACACGGCCGAAGCGGCCACGGGCACCACTGCCAGGACCACCGCTCGGGGGGAATCGACGAACCACGACCCGATCGCCGGCCACCAGTGCGCCCACGTGACGACGACAGCGGCGAGGCCGAGCGCCCCGATCGTGCCGATTCCTGCGATCAGCAGGCCTGAGGTCCGCCAGCGCAGGAAGACCGCGCCCAGCAGCATCGCGAGCGCAGTGGTCAGCAGCAGGCTCGCGAACAGCGTGACGGTCTGCAGCACAACGGAATCGGTCGCGTAGCGGAGCACGCCGAACATGCGCATCCCTACGCCCCACCCGTCGGTCGCGGCCTCGATCACCGACAGCAACTGCAGCACCGCGGCGAAGACGATCGACTGGACGATCGCGACGACCGTGGTCGAGGTGAAGAACTGGCGCCGCGTCACGCTCAGCCCGAGCGCGAACGGAAAGGTCTGCGCCATCGCCTGGGTGTAGAACGCGACGACGAAGCCGTAGAGCGCGAGCACCGCGCCCGTGACGTGGGTCTCGTCATCGGCGTCGATCAGCGCGAAGATCGTGAGGTTGATGGCGAACGTGACCGCGAGGATCGCGGCGGGTGCGGCCAGTAGCAGCGGCCACGACACCGCGTGGAGGCGGCAGACCGCGAGAAGGCGTCGGACGCCGGTGGGAGCGGGGTGCGCCGATGTGGCGGGAAGGGTGGCTACGGTCATGATCGGAACTCCTTGGCGCTGTCGGCGCGGCCGTCGAGGGCGCTTCGAATCGTGATCTGTTGCAGGGAAACCGGGGCAAGATCGATGTCCAGCCGCGCAGCTTCGGCGCGGTCTGCCGCGGTCAACGCTCCCTGCACTGTTGCGCGAGCGAAGCCGCCGATGTCCTCACGGTGCAGGGTGCTCCTGCCGACCGTGAAGGAATCGACGGCGGCGGTCCGCCCGCTGACCTGTATGTGTCGGCTGCGCAGATCATCCGTCTCGGCGTCGGCGGCGATACGACCGCCGTCGATCACGATGACGTGCTCTAGCAGGTCGGCGACCTCGTCGATGAGATGGGTGGACAACACGACGGTGCGCGGATTGTCGGCGTAATCGGCGAGCAGTCGGTCGTAGAACAGCTGGCGGGCCACCGCGTCGAGGCCCAGATACGGCTCGTCGAACAGCGTCAGCGGCGCGCGTGATGCCAATCCGATGACGATGCCGAGCGCTGACGTCATTCCGCGCGAGAGCTTCTTGACCCGGCGGCAGTCGGGGAGTTGGAAATCGTCCATCAGTCGGCCGGCGAACTCGGCGTCCCATCTCGGCATCAGCAGCTCTGCCGCCGACAGGACATGCTTGACCTTCAGGTCGTCGGGATACTTCTGGCTCTCCTTGACGAAGCACAGGTTCTGGAGAACCTGCGCGTTCTCGAAGGGCGCCCCGCCGAACACTCTGAGCTCTCCGGCGCTCGGAAGTTCCTGGCCGGTGAGGATTTTCATCAGCGTGGTCTTGCCCGCGCCGTTGCGGCCGAGGAGTCCGTAGATCTTCCCCGCGTGCAGATCGAACGAGACGTCGTCGAGTGCGGTGACGTCGCCGTACCGTCGCCCGATCGCCCGTACCGAGACGATGGTGTCCCGGTCTGTGTCCGTCATGGTCATGGACGTTCCTCCCACTTGTCCAGCATGGATTGAAGTTCGGCGATGCTCATTCCGAGCTTCTCGGCTTCGCGCACGAGCGGAGCGACGTACTGCGCCGCGAACTGTTCGCGCCTGCGGAACCTGAGTGCCTCCCGCGCGCCGGTGGCGACGAACATGCCGATACCTCTTCTCTTGTAGAGAATTCCGTCGGCGACGAGCTGGTTCAGGCCCTTCGCCGCTGTCGCTGGATTGATCCGGTGGAAGGCGGCTAGTTCGTTGGTGGACGGCGCCTGTGACTCCTCCGGCAGTGAGCCGTCGATGATTGCGTTCTCGACAAGCCCTGCGATCTGTTGGAAGAGGGGCTTGCCTTCCTCGTTCAGCACAGTTCCCCGTCCCCTTCGAGGCTCACTGGTTCATTACTCATGTAATGAACCATAGAAGTGGCGTCGAGGTTCAGTCAACCCCTGCTACCGGCTCCTGCCGTTTCCCTGTTCGCCCCGCAGCGGGTCATCGACGCGCTTAAGCTGCGGAACGACGTCAGTAGTTCTGGCGGGCCGATGGTGAGGAGTGTCGACGTGCGCAGAAGCTTCGATACCGGTGTGAGCGTGCGCATCGCATGCGGCATCACCGTCGCGGCGTTGGTGCTCGCCGGATGCTCGTCGAACGAGTCCGACACCGACGCCACGTCGTCGACCACCACGACGAGTGCGGCGTCGTCGACCGTTGCGCTGCAGAAGATGGACCTCGCGACGCTCGACGGCATCGTCAAGAGCGTCGCGGAGAATCTGCAGATTCCCGGCGCCGTCGCGATTCTCAAGACCCCCGACGGCGATCTCACCGTCAAGTACGGAACCGGCACTCGCGGGCAGAACGATTCCGTCGACCCGGCCGAGCACGTCCGGATCGGCTCGAACACCAAGACCATGACCGGCACCGTGATCCTGCAGTTGGTGCAGGAGGGCAAGATCAAGCTGGACGATCCGGTGTCGAAGTTCCGCCCGGACGTTCCGAACGGCGACAACATCACCATCGAGCAGCTCCTCGACATGCGTAGCGGCCTGTTCAACTACACCGAGACCGCCGAACTCAACGAGACGCTCGACAACGACCCGCAGAAGCAGTGGAAGCCCGAGGATCTACTGGCCCTCGGCTTCGCGAACCCGCCGTACTTCCCGCCGGGGCAGGGCTATCACTACTCCAACACCAACATCGTGCTGCTGGGCCTGATCGCCGAGAGTCTCGACGGCAAGCCGCTGCGGCAGATCTTCCAGTCCCGGCTCTTCGGTCCGCTGGGGCTGACCGGCACGTCGTTCCCGGACACCGTCGACAGCACGATCCCGGCGCCCTACTCGCACGGCTACGTGTTCGGGACCAACATGGACACGCTGACCGATCCGGCGCTGCCCGAGCAGATGCAGGCGGCCGCCAAGGACGGATCGCTGCAGCCGAACGACGTCACGAACGTGAACCCGTCGTGGGCGTGGGCGGCGGGCGCGGGCATTTCGACCGCGAACGATCTCGTCACGTGGGTGCAGGCACTGGTGGGCGGCAAGCTGCTGGGCGCCGACCTGCAGGCCCAGCGCCTCGCCAGCGTGCAGCCGACGAGTTCCGACGCGGGCTCGGCCGAATATGGTTGGGGCATAGCGAAGATGGGCCCGATGTTCGGTCACACCGGCGAGCTGCCCGGATTCAACTCGTTCATGGGCCACGACCCCGTGAACAAGGTGACGTTGGTGGTGTGGGCCAACCTCGCACCGGCCGCGAACGGACAGGATCCCGCGACCACGATGGCCAAGGAGATCATCGGCAAGGTCTATCCCGCATAGGTGTCCGATTCCGTGACGTGGATCGCGTACCGTTTTGGTTCATGGAGTCGACGAACGTTGCCGTGGGAAGTGGGACCGTGACGGTCCGTATCGGGGGACCGGAGAGCCGGCACACGGTGCTTCTGTTGCCCGACGCGGGTGCTCCCGCCGACGTCTTCGACGCCGTCTGCGCGCGCCTGCACGAGTCGGATCTGCGGACCGTGGTGCCCGAGACCGTCGACGGGCTCGACCAGCCGTCGGTGATCGCGATGCTCGACGAGCTCAAGCTCCCGTGGGTCAACCTCGTGGGTGCCGGTGTGGGCGCGGAACTCGCCTGGCAACTGGCCGCGAAGACGTTCGGGCGGTTCGCGAGCCTCATCGTCGCCGACCGCGGACATCCGGCCGTTCCGGGCACCGACGGGGCCGTGCTCGACGCCGCGTGCCCCGCGGTCGAGTTGCCGACCACCGTCGTCGTCGGCACGTCGCTCGGACGCCCGTGCGCCGACGCGAGCGGGCGGTATGCCTACTCGGAGTTCCGGATCGTCCAACTCGACGGCGTCGACGACATCCCCGCGAAGGCGCCCGCCGAACTGGCGACCGAGATCGTCCTGCGCACCGGCTCCTGGTAGGAGCGCGCACGCGGTGATCGGAGCCTGCTGGGGCCGGGCATTCCGCCCGGCCCCAGCAGGTGTCACTACTTCTTCGAGTTCTTCGAGCGGCGGGTGGTGAGCAGGCCCGCGACCCAGCCGACCGCGAACACGGCGACCAGGATCACCCACAGCGGCGCCCGCACGGATACCCAGAAGAGATCGATGGCCGCGGAGTTGCGGTTCTGGACGATGAAGATCACCGCGACCAGAGTCAGCGCTGCGGCCGCGATGTTGCGCGGTGACGCTTCGAACAGTTTTCGACCGGTGCTCGTGTCGTTCACGAAGTGTGTCCGTTCATCTCGTGGGTTCCAGTAGGGCCGTTGTCTCCGAAGGGCTTTCGGTATCGGGCGCCGCCATGGCGGCGTAGATCCGGTGTACCCGTTCGCTGTCGAGATCCTGCGGCTGGAGGATCTGCGCCCAGAGGTAGACCGCTTCGGGTCCGTAGGTGTGCCCGGCGCCGGCCGGGACGTCGGCGGAGAAGATCATGTCGAGGGTCACCTGCCAGAACGTGACGATCGGCAGCCATCGCATTCCGGGGTAGACGTCCGGCCCCGGAGCCTCCCGCAGCCAGTCCGGCTGCCGGAAGGCCAGATCGAACGACCACCACGTGATGGGGTCGCTGGCGTGCTGCCAGTAGACCACCCTCGACGCTTCCCAGTCGCCCGGCAGCTCGGTGTCCTCCGGGCGGGAGGCGAACCGGACGTGTCGCCCGTCGTCGACCACGGGAAGCCGTTCGGTCGACCCGGGATCTCGGGCGTCGGTGATACGGCCCCACGGCTGTGCGAAGTTCGGCGTGCCGACGAACAGGGCACCGTCCGTCCGCTCCACGATGTCCGTACCGGAGGCGAACGCGGCCTGGCTGCCGTAGGAGCCGAGGCTCTCGCCGAAGACGACGAGTTTCGGTCGCCGATCCTCTGGGCGCTGGGCCCACGCCGCATGGACCTGTTCGAACAGCGCTCGGCCGGCCTCCTGGGGGGTCTCCCGATCGGCGATGAACGACAGCGCGCTGGGCAGGAACGAGTACTGCATCGCGGCGATCGCGGTGTCGCCTCCGTTGATGTACTCGAACGCGTTGGCGACCCTCGGGTTGATCCATCCTCGACCGGTGGTGGTGACCACCGCGAGGACCTTGCGGTCGAAGGCGTTGGTGCGCTCGAGTTCGGCGACGACGTGTTCGGCGATTCCCGCCACGCTGTCGGCGGATTCACGGCCGGCGTAGGCCCGGATCGGGGTCACCGCCGGAGCCTGGGTGACGTCCGCGATCTGCTTGGCGCTGGGGCCGCTCGCCACGAACGTGCGCCCCTGCTGCCCGAGGGTCTCCCAGGCCTCGTTCGAGAACTTCGAGCCCGACCTCTCCGCGGAGGTCGGCTGCACGATGCCCTCCGCCGTGCCGAGATCGGCGGCGTGAGCCGATCGTTCGGCAAGCGCGAGGATGCCCCGCTGGAGCACACCGTTGACGAGCAGGACTCCCAGGACCACGACGAGGCCGAGGGCGGTCACGCGTGCGACGGGCGCCATCCAGCCGACCCGCGCGATCTGCCGAGTCAGTCCGTTGACGCCGGACCGCAGCGCTCGCCCGATGCCGACGAGTGCCAGGCCGAGGGCGAGAGCGACGATCAGGACCGGGAGGTAGAACGCGCGCGAAGCCTGCTCGACTCCGACGAGGTCACGGATTCGCTGCTGCCACACCGAACCGAGAACGAGGAAAAGCGGGACGACGACGGCGGTGGCGGCCGCGAGCAGCCACCACCCCCGCCGGCTCGCCGGATCGGCCCATCGTGGGCTGATCCCGCATCGGCGCACCACCCAGGCGATCCCGCAGCCGATCCCGTAACCGATGGCCATGCTGATGCCCGTGGCGACGCCCTGCAGATACCACGCCCGGGGGAGCAGCGACGGCGTCATCGACCATGCGAAGAACAGCAGCGCGCCGACGAGGCCCACTGGGTGGAACGAGCGTACGTACCGATGCAACCGAGCAGTGAAGCTCGGTGCGGTGGAGCCGTCGCCGGTGTCGATGCTCAGCTCAGGACCTTGCGCTTGATCTGGTCGAACTCCTCGTCGGTGATGGCGCCGGCATCACGAAGTGCCTTCGCCTCGCCGATCTCCGCGGCGGGCGAACGACCTGCGACCTGGCGGATGTAGTCGTCGGCGGCACTGCGCGCCTTCTCGTGAGCGGCGGCGCTGCGCTCCGCCATCCCGCGCCCACGCACGACCAGGTAGACGAACGCCGTGAGGTACGGCAGCACGACCAGGAAGATCACCCACAGAACCTTGGAGATCGCGGACGCAGACCGGTCTCGGAACAGGTCGGTCAGCACCTGGAACAGGATGACCAGGTAAGCGACGAAGGCGAACACGACCAGCGTGTACCAGAACAGATCCCACAGCGAATCAAGCACTTCTACAAAGCCTTTCCATTGACATGCGGCCCGAGGTGGGCCGAAGACGCATCAGGAGTACACCCTCGAATCCGGTGCCTCCAACAACCGTGACGCGAAAGTGAACATCTCGTCGCGTAGTGACACTTTGCGGTGTCATCGCACGACGAACAGTCCGCGATCGCGCATCTGCGACGGCGTGACCTGGTACTCGGCGTGCATCGCGCGGCGGAGCTCGCCGGTCGAGGAGAAGCCGGCCATCGCGGCAACTTCGGACAGAGGTAGTCGTCGACGATGGGGGTCGCGCAGCAGGGTGATCGCGTGGCCGAGGCGTGTGGTGCGAATCTCCCGTGCGGCGGTGGTGCCCGCCCTCTCGAACACCCGCTGGAGTTGGCGGACTCCGACGCCGAGGCAGCCTGCAAGTGCGGACGGAGTGAGTTCGGGATCGCCGTACCGGGTGGCGATGATCGCCACGGCACGCGCATGCAGTCCCCGGTCCAGGTCGTTGGACACCCCGGCGTAGCCGAGACCCTCGTGGTGCAGGCCGACGACGAGTTCGAGCACAGCACTCTCCACCGCCGCCGGAACGGCGTCATCGGTCAGTGCCTGAGCTCCCAGAACCGATTTGACCAACGCCGACAATGCGCGCGTCGTCGTTGTCGCTTGCTCCGGACCGAAGTGGAGCACCTCGGACGGGAGGACGACGCCGCGATCGGCCAGCGTTGCACGGTCGATGCGCAGGAGCAGTTCGTCACTGAACGAGTCCAGGACTGCCTCGTGTCGGTTCCATCCCATCTGTGCGGTGATCTGCCCAGGGCTGAACGACATGTGCTTGCGTCCGGACTCGACGCGGATTCCACCCGCGAGCACGAGGAAGAGATTGACGACATCGGCATCCTCGACGGCACCTTGACCTGCCCGGTGTGGTGTCACCTGAATTCTGCTGACAGCCAGCGATCCGATGTCGCACTGATCGATGCGGAAATAGAAGCGATCCAGATCGGCTACCGAGAGTCGAGTCCGGTTACCGGGCACCGAGTTCATGGCCTGGAAGCCCGCTCTGCCACGAAGTTCGATCGTCATGCGCCCCCGCGAGATTCCCCGTGAGCCGGTCGAGGGATCGCCTGCCGGCCGAAATAGTTGATCTTGATCCAAAGTCGATCGAAGGCTAATCCACCTCCGTGGGTATGTCACGTCGCTTGACGAGATCCCGTCCGGCGTAATTGCAGGTCGGAGTGGGCGGTCCCTAGACTCTCCCGGTGCACGACACCCTCTCCACCCCGGCCGACGCCACGTCCGTCCGCGCCGCGTTGCGTTCCCCCCGCCGACTGACGACCGAGGCCCTCGCCGGGCTCGTGACCGCCCTCGCGCTCATCCCCGAGGTCATCTCGTTCGCGGTCATCGCGGGCGTCGATCCCCGGGTTGCGCTCTACACGTCGTGCATCATGGCGATGACGATCGCGTTCGTCGGCGGTCGGCCGGCGATGGTGTCGGCGGCCGCCGGGGCGACCGCGCTGGTGGTGGCGCCGTTGGTCGCGTCGCACGGCATCGACTACCTGATCGCCGCGGTGTGGCTGGCCGGCGCGCTGCAGATCCTGTTCGCGGTCGCCGGCCTGGCCCGCCTGGTGCGGTTCATTCCGCGCTCGGTGATGATCGGGTTCGTCAACGCCCTCGCGGTCCTCATCTTCAGCGCCCAGTTGCGGCACCTGTTCGACGTCCCGTGGCTGGTGTATCCGCTCGTCCTGGCCGGTCTCGCGATGATCGTGTTCGTGCCCCGGCTGACGAAAGCGGTTCCCGCGCCGCTGATCGCGATCGTCGTCCTGACCGGGGTGGTCGCGTTGTTCCACCTCGACGTGCCCGACGTCTCCGACCAGGGCGAGCTGCCCGCCGGCCTGCCGACGTGGATGATCCCGGACGTGCCGCTCACGTGGGAGACGGTGACGATCATCGCGCCGTTCGCGCTGGGCCTCGCGCTCGTCGGCCTGCTCGAATCACTGCTCACGGCCAAGCTCGTCGACGACATCACCGACACCCCGTCCGACAAGACCCGTGAGGCGTGGGGCCAGGGCGTCGCGAATGCCGCGGGCGCGCTGTTCGGCGGCATGGGCGGCTGCGCGATGATCGGCCAGACCATGATCAACGTGAAGGAGGGGAGGGCCCGCACCCGGATCTCCACCTTCCTCGCCGGTGCCTTCCTGCTCATGCTGTGCGTGACCGCCGGTGGCGTCGTCGGGGCGATCCCGATGGCGGCACTGGTCGCGGTGATGCTGGTGATCGCGGTGACGACGTTCGACTGGCGCAGCATCGCGCCGCGGACCCTGCGCCTGATGCCGCGCAGCGAGACCCTGGTCATGGTGGTCACCGTCGTCGGCACACTGGCGACCCACAACCTCGCGGTCGGCGTCATCCTCGGCGTGCTGGCCGCGATGGTCGCGTTCGCGCGCCGTGTCGCTCATCTGACGCGGATCGACGTCGTGGACCGGGACGGGGAGCGGACCTACCGCGTCACCGGCGAGCTGTTCTGGGCGTCCAGCAACGATCTGGTGCACCGGTTCGACTACGTCGGAGACCCGGACTCGGTGGTGATCGACCTGACCGGTGCGGAAGTGTGGGACGCGTCCACGGTCGCGACCCTCGACGCGGTGCAGGCCAAGTACGCGGCCCGGCGGAAGGGCGTCCGGATCGTCGGGCTGGACGGTGCGAGCCTGAGCCGAATCGAGCGGCTGTCCGGGCGGCTGGGCTGAACCCGGACCCGCCGTCGCTTGCCTGACCGGACGCGGGGGAGCAGGCTGGGATTGCTCGGCACGACGGCGCCGTCGTCGACCGACCTCGGCTGCCGGTCGTGACCGTTGCGGTGGAGGCTGTGATGCCTGAGGTCAATCCGCGGGCCTACAACAGTATGTGGCAGTTCCGTGCGGACTCGTGGTGCCGGCTGGAGGGCGCGAGCGCGCACCTGGCAGGCGCGGCCGCCCGCGGGGCGCCGATCGGGCCGCTGCTCGAACGGGTAGAGGACCTGCTCGGCCAGTTGCGGCCGCTCGAGCGGTACTGGGCTTTTCCCGGACCGCAGGTGTTCGCCCAGACTCAGCGGCTGTTCACGACCGGCGTGTACGACAAGTTCTCCCGCACGGTCACCCGGATCAACCGCGCGCTGGTCACCAGTTCCTACCGCAGCGGCACGACGGTGTCCCCGGTCGACGGGGACGTCGAGGTCATCGGCCCGGACTCGCCGCGCAGCGACGATCCCGGTGACCGATCCCGGCCCCACTACTTCGAAGTGCTCGTGGTCGAAGCCATGACCGATGCGCAGGAGCGCGCACTGCGCCGGGAGGTGCGTGCCTGGCGTCGGCCGGACGACCAGTTCATCTACGAACTGGTCGTCGTGGGCAGCGGCGACGACGCGGTCATCGCGGCGCGCCTGAACGTGAATCTGCAGGCGTGCGTGATCCGCCGCCGCTTTGCCCATCAGTCCCGGCAGGATCTGTCCGCCCTGGCGAACTTCCTCTACACCGACGTCGCGGACAAGCTGGCCGGGCACACGCCCGAGGAGCGGACGCGGATCCTGGCCGACGAGCTCGCCAACACCCGCCCGGAGCTCGACCTGTACCTGATGACCGAGATCGCGGTCGAGGAGCTCGCCGGTCAACTCGGCCAGTACTTCCGGAGGGTCTTCCACGCCGGCGAGGGATCGCTCGATCTCCATCTGAGTCTGCTCGAGGGGGTTGCGGCGCGGTATCGAACCCCGTTCTTCAGCGCGCTGCGCGAATACAGTTCTCGTCCGACCGGTGTGTTCCACGCGTTGCCGATCTCGCAGGGTAAGTCGATCGTCACCTCGCACTGGATCTCCGACATGCTGGACTTCTACGGCCTGGACGTGTTCCTGGCCGAGACGTCCGCGACGTGTGGCGGACTGGACTCGCTACTCGAACCGACCGGTCCACTCCGTGAGTCGCAACAACTGGCGGCGAAGACGTTCGGGGCGCGGCAGACCTTCTTCGTGACCAACGGCACCTCGACAGCCAACAAGATCGTCGTCCAGGCACTCATCGCGCCCGGCGACATCGTCCTGGTCGACCGCAACTGTCACCAGTCGCACCACTACGGGCTGATGCTCGCCGGCGCCCAGGTCACCTACCTCGACGCATATCCGCTCAACCAGTATTCGATGTACGGCGCGGTGCCGTTGCGGGAGATCAAGTCCAATCTGCTCGCGCTCCGCGCGGCCGGAAAACTCGACCGGGTCAAGCTGCTGATGCTGACCAACTGCACCTTCGACGGAGTCATCTACGACGTGGAGCGCGTCATCGAGGAATGCCTGGCGATCAAGCCGGACCTGGTGTTCCTTTGGGACGAGGCGTGGTTCGCCTTCGCCCGATTCCACCCCGTCTACCGCACCCGGACGGCGATGCATGCGGCGCGCGCGGTGCGCGAGCGGATGCGCGACCCCGCCTACCGGGCGGAGTTCGCCGAGTACGCCGAACAGGTTCGCGGCGCCGACGACGAGACGCTGCTCGGCCGTCGGCTGATGCCCGACCCGGCCCGGGCAAAGGTCCGGGTCTATGCGACCCAGTCCACGCACAAGACACTGACCTCGCTGCGTCAGGGCTCGATGATCCACGTCTTCGACCAGGAGTTCGACCAGAAGGTCGAGGAGACATTTCACGAGGCCTACATGGCGCACACTTCCACCTCGCCCAACTATCAGATTCTGGCCTCGCTCGACATCGGCCGGAGGCAGGCCGACCTCGAGGGCGCCGAGTTGGTGCAGAAGCAGGTCGAGAATGCGATGCGGTTGCGCGACGCGGTCGACCACCATCCATTGCTGAGCAGGTACATGCACTGCCTTTCGACGGCGGAGCTGATCCCCGAGGAGTTCCGGCCCTCACGCATCGACCAGCCGCTGCGCGGGGGCCTGCGCGCGATGGTCGGCGCCTGGCGGCGCGACGAGTTCGTGCTCGACCCGTCGCGGATCACGCTCTACATCGGGTCGACCGGTATCGACGGGGACACCTTCAAACGGGCCGAGCTGATGGACCGCTACGGCGTCCAGATCAACAAGACCTCCCGCAACACGGTGCTGTTCATGACCAACATCGGCACCACCCGCAGCTCGGTCGCCTACCTCGTCGAGGTGCTGGTCAAGTTCGCCCACGAGCTCGACGAGCGCCTGTCCGACATGGGCACGATCGAACGCGGCTACCACGAGGCGGCGGTGACCCGCCTGACGAGCCCGACGGCGCCGCTGCCGGACTTCAGCGGATTCCATCCGATCTTCCTCGAAAAAAACGGTGCTGCAAGCACTTCCGATGGTGATGTACGGCGGGCCTTCTTCCTCGCCTACGACGACACCCGGTGCGAGTACCTCACCGCGGACGAGGTCGAGGAGGCGACGGAGTCCGGGCGGCCGGTGGTCTCCGCGACCTTCGTCACCCCGTATCCGCCGGGCTTCCCGGTTCTGGTCCCCGGGCAGGTGTTCAGCCGGCAGATCCTCTCGTTCATCCGCAGCCTCGATACGCCCGAGATCCACGGCTACCGTCCGCACCGTGGTTACCGTGTCTTCACCACGAAGGCACTCGAGATGGCCGAACCGCCGGGCTGACGGTTGGATCGGCCCCGATTGGACCAGCCCCGACGACCGGGCCGGCCGGGCCGGTCCTCGCGGGTCGGATCGACGGCTCCGACCGTTCGTCTCACGGATGTCGCCGTTCGTCGTCGTGCGTATACGTTCGATTTGAAGTCCGCCCGTGCGTCGGGTTAGCCTCCAAGCACAGGCATGTCCGATTCGGCGTGCCGACAACGATCTCGTCCGGGAAGGACTCCGATGCGCGGCCTTGCAGCAACCGTCGCCCCCACGCGAATGCGTGGCGGTTGTTGTTGCATGCGTCAGCGCTGAGACGAGAAAACCTGCGCGACGGCACATTTCGTACCGTCCCGCCTTCCCGCGCACTGTCCTCCCATCGGGCACCCACTCGTCGCAGCGCTCATCAGAAGCAGGTGCCCGTGGGGAAAGGTCCAGTTCCATGCCCGCACAGTCGCTCCCGATCATCGATCTGGAGAACCTCGACGTCGATGCGCTGCGTACGGTCACGCACGAGATCGGCTTCTTCTACCTGACCGGTCACGGCATCGATCAGCAGCTCACCGACGACCTGATCGCCGCGTCCCGCGAGTTCTTCGCGCTCCCGGAGGCCGACAAGCTCGAGATCGAGAACAGCAACTCGCCGCACTTCCGCGGCTACACCCGCGTCGGCGGCGAGCGCACGCAGGGCTACATCGACTGGCGTGAGCAGCTCGACATCGGACCCGAGCGCGCCGCGGTCGACCCGATCGACCCGGACCGCCCGTGGGACGTGCTGCACGGACCCAACCTGTGGCCGACCGCGGTACCGCGGCTGCGCGAGCTGGCGCTCGAGTGGTCGAGCCAGGCGCAGGACGCCGGCCTGCGGCTCATCAGCGGCTGGGCGCGGTCGCTGGGCGCGCCCGCCGACTTCTTCGACGCCGCCTTCGCGGACCCGGACCCGCTGCTGAAGATCGCGCGCTACCCGGGTCACGACGGCTCGGTCACCGGCCAGGGCGTGGGAAGCCACAAGGACGTCGGCGCGCTGACCCTGCTCTACCCGGAGCCCGGCAGCACCGGTTTCCAGGTGGAAACAGATGGCGGCTGGCTCGACGTCGCGCCACTTCCCGGCCACCTGCTGGTGAACATCGGCGAACTGCTCGAGGTCGCCACCGGCGGCTACCTCAAGGCCACGGTGCACCGCGTGCTGCCGCCCGCCGCCGGTAAGGACCGGGTGTCGCTGCCGTTCTTCCTCAACCCCGGCTACGACCACGCGCTGCCCACCGTGCCACTCTCGCCCGAACTCGCGGCCGAGGCGGCGGGCGTCGGCCCGGACCAGCACGGCGGCACCCTGCACGCGCGTTACGGACTCAACGCCCTCAAGTCGCGCCTGCGCGCACACCCCAACGTCACCGAGCGGTACCACCGCGACCTGCTCGACCTGCCGGCCCTGCACGGCTGACCGTCTCCACGATCTCGAAAGGTTCTTTTCAATGTTCTTGCGCCGCACTGCTGTCCTCTCCGCAGCCGCCCTGCTCACCGCGGGTCTGGCCGCCTGCTCGTCGGGCAGCGACAGTGAGACGCTGGTGATCTCCGCGTCCAGCACCCCGCACGTGGAGATCCTCGAGCACATCGCCGACTCCGGCGTCCTGGGTGACGTCAAGCTCGACATCAAGCCGGTCACCGGCGAGATCGACCCCAACGAGCTGCTCGTCGCCGGTGACGTGCAGGCCAACTACTTCCAGCATTCCCCGTACCTCGCGGACTGGCAGAAGCAGAAGGGCGTGAGCGACCTCGTGTCCGTCGCCGACGTGCACCTCGAGCCGATGGGCCTGTACTCGGAGAAGATCACCGCCGTCGACCAGCTCACCGACGGCTCGACCATCGCGCTGCCCAAGGACACCACCAACTTCGCGCGCGGCCTATACCTGCTCGAGTCGGCGGGCCTGATCCAGATGGACAAGCCGTTTGCCGAGGCCGACCTGTCCGTCGTCACGCAGGCGAACATCAAGGCGAACCCGAAGAACCTGAAGTTCGTCGAGATCGAGCGCTCGCAGATCGCCCGCAACCTCGGTGACCCGCAGATCACCGCCGCGGTCATCAACTCCAACTACGCGATCGAGGCCGGCCTGACGCCGGCGAAGGATGCGCTGCTGTCGGAGAAGGTCGAGAACAACCCGTTCGCGAACCTGCTCGTCGTCCGCGCTGCCGATCAGAACGATGCCGGCGTCAAGGCTCTCGCCGAGGCGCTCGAGTCGCCGGAGACCGCCACCTGGATCCAGGAGAACTACTCCGGCTCCGTCGTCCCGGTCCACGCGGCCAGCTGATGATCACGGTCGAGAGCCTGGTCAAGACCTTCCCCGCCACCGGTGGCGCGGACCCGGTCGCCGCGCTGCGCGGTATCGACCTCGAGATCGCCGAGGGTGAGATCTTCGGCATCGTCGGGCCGTCCGGCGCGGGCAAGTCCACGCTGTTGCGGTGCCTGAACCTGCTCGAGCAGCCCACCAGCGGCCGCATCGTGCTGCGGGGCGACGATCTGTCCCAGCTCACCGGCGCGGGACTGCGTAAGGCGCGTCGGCGTATCGGCACCGTGTTCCAGCAATTCAACCTGCTGCACTCGCGGACCGTGCGGGCCAACGTCGAGTTCCCGCTCGAGCTCTCGGGCATGGACCGCAAGGCACGCCGTGCCCGCGCCGACGAGCTGATCGAACTCGTCGGGCTCGGCGGCAAGGAGAAGGCTTACCCGTCGCAGTTGTCCGGCGGGCAGCAGCAGCGTGTCGGTATCGCCCGCGCGCTGGCGTCCAACCCGGACGTCCTGCTGTGCGACGAGGCGACCAGCGCTCTCGACCCGGACACCACCGACCAGGTGCTCGACCTGCTGGTCGAACTCAACCGTTCGATCGGCGTCACCGTCGTTCTCATCACCCACGAACTGGGTGTGCTGCGCCGCATCTGCACGTCCGCGGCCCGGCTCGACGACGGCCGGATCGCCGAGACCGGACGGATCCTCGATCTCGTCGGGACCCCCGGTTCGGCACTGGGTGCGGCGATCGTCCCGGTCGGCGACGACCCGTCGATCGGCGCCGACGCCGACACCGCGCTCGTCACCACCATCGGTGACGAGGCGCACGGTCCGTGGCTCGCCCAACTGGTCCGCAAGCTCGACGTGGACATCTCCGTCGTCGGTGGCCGGGTGGAGCAGGTCGCCGGTGTCACCGTCGGCCGTCTGCGGCTGAAGTTCGGGCCCGACGTACCCCGCGCGGACGTCGAGGCATTCGTCGAATCGCAGCCCGGCACCACGCTCTCCTGGGGTCCCGAGTCCCGGATCGAAGGACGAATCGCATGAACAAGCTGTCCTGGTACGACTCGCTCCCCGAGGTGTGGGAGGCGACGCAGGAGACCCTCTACATGGTGGGAATCTCGTTCGTACTCACCTTGATCGGTGGCGTCCTGCTGGGCGTGGTGCTGCACGTGACCTCCCCGAGCGGGCTGTGGCCGCAGCGCGCCGTCAACGCCGTACTCGGCACGATCGTCAACGTCTTCCGGTCGCTGCCGTTCCTGATCCTGATGATCGCGCTGATCGGTACCACCCGGCTGATCGTCGGCACCGCGATCGGCCCGACCGCGGCGATCGTGCCGCTGACCATCGGCGCGATCCCGTTCTACGCCCGCGTGGTCGAGTCGGCGCTGCGTGAGGTGCCCGTGGGCCGCGTCGAGGCCGCGCAGGCGATGGGTGCGAGCAACGGGCAGATCGTGCGCAAAGTGCTCCTGCCGGAATCGGTTTCGGCCCTCATCGCCGGCGCGACGCTGACCGTCGTGCTGCTGGTCGGCTACTCGGCGATGGCCGGCGTCATCGGCGGCGGGGGACTGGGCGACTTCGCGATCATGTACGGCTACCAGCGGTTCAACACGCCGGTCCTGCTCGTCGCGGTCGTCGTGCTGATCGTCCTGGTGCAGATCCTGCAGTCGATCGGCGACGGGATCGTCCGGACACTGCGGCACCGGAAGTAGTCACCCACCCTGATCGTGAAGGATTCCTCTCGCCAGTGAACTGGTCCCCGATTGTTGGACTGGCTAAGTGAAAGCCTAGGCCGCGAGGGCCTGGGCCCGGTATTGGACCGGGCTCAGGCCCTCGAGTCGTGTCGAGATCCGTTCGGTGTTGTACC
>NZ_JAIVAH010000033.1 GCF_020171745.1 Prescottella equi | reverse complement strand
AGAATGGAACAATCAGCAAATACCCACCCACCAAAAAGGTGAAGTGGAGTACCAAAATTGGCACTGACATTCATCGACACACTGTTGAGTTCTCAAAGAACACGCGCACACCATCACTCGAAACCTTGCAGTTTCTTGTTTTGGGGCAACCGTTCTAGCCTAACCCGATCAAGTTCCGGAAGCAAATCCGGCACTTTCTCGGCCACCCGAAGGCGCTCCACAACCCTACAGGATGCTTCACACTCGGATTACCAGGCGCTCCCCGTACAACCTCGTTTACCCTCGCTGACCTGTAAAGGTCGCGGCCGGGTCGGTGTCCGTGTCGCTCTGACCTGGAATAAGTTACGCGAACCCGCCGGAGATTGCCAAATCGCCAGGTCAGCACCGTTGGGGCGCACGATTCACCCACGATTCAGCGTCGAGGAGCCCGTTCAGGGCATCTCGATGGTCTCGGCCCGCGCGATCTCACCGATCGCGGCGCGGATGTAGCGGTCCGCGGTGACGTCGGCGGCAACGAGCAGATCGGCCATCACCAGCACCGCGCTCCGGAGGTAGCCGGACTGGCCGATCCGCTGAGCGTCGTCACTCATCTCGGTGAGCCCGAGCGCTCCGGTGAGGACCGCGGCGAGGGCCGTGACGTCGAGGTCGGGCAGCCAACTGATCGCCGAGCCGGCGACCCGCGTCAGCGCGTCCTGGATGTCCTCGCCGGAGAAGCCGTCGGGATGCAGGTCCTCCAGCAGTGCTCGCACGACACCGGCGTGGACGATCGTCACCTGCTCGAACGGCAGCGCGACCATGTCGTCGAGAACGTCGGCCAGTTGCTCGCGCAAACCGCCGCGCGCCGCGGAGATCGCATCGTCGGTGGCGATCGCGATCTGGCGGGCCGTCGTCGGCCAGTCGGCGGGCCAATTACTACCGGCGCCCATCCGCGTCAGACCGCCGCACTCAGCGCGACGGACAGGGGCACTGCCGTCAGACACAGCACCGCCGCAACCAGCAGACCGATCACCAGGCGCTTGTCCCACTTCCCCCGCGCACCGCTCGCCGCCAGGACGAACAGCACGAACCCGATACAGACGGAGATGATCGTGACGAGGACCGGTGTGGAGAGCATGCCTGGATTGTGCCTCAGTCGCGTTTTCCCTGATCGGCCAGGAGTTGGGCCAGGTGAGTGCCCTCTCTCCGCGCCAGATCTGTGATCTGGGTCCGGCAGGAGTAGCCGTCGGCCAGGACGACGGCCTCGGGGTCCGTCCGCGCGATGGCCGGCAGGAGTTGGTGCTCGGCGATCGCGACGGACACGTCGTAGTGCCCCCTCTCGACACCGAAGTTGCCGGCGAGTCCGCAGCACCCGCCGAGACGCTCCACCCGCGCACCCGCGCGGCGCAGCAGATCGGCGTCCGCATCCCACGTCATCACGGCGTGGTGGTGGCAGTGCGGCTGCGCGACGACGGTCGTGCCCGACAGATCCGGCGGTTCCCAGCCGTCGCGGTCGACGAGCAGTTCGGCGAGGGTCCGCGTGGACTCGGCGACAGCGCGGGCCTCCGGAGTCCCGAGCAGGTCGACGGCGTCGGCGCGCAGCACCGCCGTGCACGACGGCTCCATCCCGACGATCGGCGTTCCTTCTTTTACAAGAGCGGTCACGGTGCGGCCGAGGATGCGGCGGGCCGCGTCCAGCTGGCCGGTGGTGATCCACGTGAGGCCGCAGCACTGCCGCTTCGGGGTGAGCCGCGGCCGGAATCCGGCGTCCTCCAGGACCCGGACGGTCGCGATGCCCACCTCCGGCGTGAAGTGGTCGGTGAAGGTGTCGACGAACAGCACGACCGGGTCGCCGGTGGCGCGGCGCTGGGTGGCAGTCGACGCGAACCAGCGCCGGAACGACGTGGGCGCGAACTGCGGGACGTGGCGTCGTCGATCCGCTCCCCCGAGCGTGAGCGCGGCCGGTGCGACACCCGGAAGCCGGGTCACCGCGTTGGTCAGACGGGGCGCGCGGCCGGCGAGCGCCGCCCAGCGCGGCAGCCACCCGAGTGAATAGTGCGAGGCCGGACGCAACCGCTTCCGGTAGCTCTGGTGCAGGACCTCCGCCTTGTAGGAGGCCATGTCGACACCCGTGGGACAGTCGGACGCGCAACCCTTGCAGGACAGGCACAGGTCGAGGGCGTCGTGTACCTCCGGCGAGCGCCAGCCCTGATCGACGAGGCTGCCGTTGACCATCTCCTGCAGGACGCGGGCCCGTCCGCGCGTCGAGTCCTTCTCTTCTCGAGTCGCCAGATAGGAGGGACACATGACGCCGCCGGCGCCGGTGGTGTCGGCACGACACTTCCCGACGCCCGTGCAACGGTGCACGGCCTGGGCGAAGTCGCCGTCGTCGTCGCGGTACGCGAGCGCCAGGTTCTTTCGCAGCGGCGTCGTCTGCGGGACGCGCAGGTCGGCGTCCACCGGCCGCGGGTCGACGAGGACACCGGGGTTGAGGACGTTTTCGGGGTCGAAGACGTGCTTGACGGCGCCGAACAGGCGCAGCGCGTCGGGCGAGTACATGAGCGGGAGCAGTTCGCTGCGGGCCCGGCCGTCGCCGTGCTCGCCGGACAGCGACCCGTCGTAGCGCGCGACGAGTTCCGCAGCGGCGATGAGGAAGCGTCGGAAGACGGCGGCGGCCTCGGGCCGGTCCATCGGCAGGTCGAGGCGGATGTGCAGGCAGCCGTCGGCGAAATGGCCGTACGGCAGGCCGGTGATGCCGAAGTCGGTGAGCAGGGCGTCGAAGTCGCGCAGGTAGGGGCCCATCCGGTCGGGCGGGACCGCGGCGTCCTCCCAGCCCGCGTAGGCGGGCTTGCCCGCGGGGCTGCGTCCGGCCAGGCCGGCACCGTCCTCCCGGATCCGCCACAGCGCCGCCGCCCGGGCGGGGTCGTCGACGACGAGGGCGTCGATCGCGCCGCACCCGTTCGCGAGGGCCCGCGCCCGGCCCAGCACCTCGTCACGCTCGTCGCCCGCGATCTCGACGAACAGCCACGCCGCACCGTTCGGCAGTGGCGGCACCGCCTGGGGCCCGCGTCGCTCCCGGACGACGTCGACCAGGCGCGAGTCGATGCCCTCGCACGCCGTGGGCCGGAACCCGAGGACCGCGTTGGCGTCGTCGCCGGCGGACGCGATGTCGTCGTAGCCGAGCGCGACCAGCACGCGGTGCGCCGGATCCCGCACCAGATTCACGGTGGCCTGTGTGACGATCCCGAGCGTGCCCTCGCTGCCGACGAGGAACTTCCGGACGTCGAAGCCGTTCTCCGGCAGCAGGTGCTCGAGCGAATACCCCGACGCCTGCCGACCGAAGCGGCCGAATTCGGTTCGGATCGTGGCCAATTCGGCGTGAGTGACGTCGCGGAGTCGGTCCAGGAGCGGGACGTCGGTGGCGTCGGGCAGCGACAGCGCCTCCCCCGTCCCGGCGAGCAGCTCGAGGCCGGCGACGTTGTCGGACGTGCGCCCGTAGCCGAGAGTGCGTGCACCGCAGGCGTTGTTGCCGATCATCCCGCCGATGGTGCAGCGGTTGTGCGTGGACGGGTCCGGGCCGAACCGCAGCCCGTGCGGGGCCGCCGCGCGCTGCAGCGCCGCCTGTACGACACCCGGTTCGACGACGGCCGTGCGCGCGTCGGGATCGACCGCGAGCACCCGACCCAGGTGACGGCTGAAATCGAGGACCACCCCCGGGCCGACCGCGTTACCCGCTACCGAGGTCCCGGCGCCGCGCGCCGTGATCGGCACCCCCTCGGCACGGCAGACGTCGAGCACCGCCGCGACCTCGTCGACCGCACGCGGGAACACCACCGTCGTGGGCGGCACCCGGTACAGCGACGCATCCGACGAGTACATCGCCCGCGTGGTGCCGTCGTCGCGGACGTCCCGCACTCCCACGCGGCGCAGCGCGTCGGAGATCGGCGTCCAATCCGGCATACGAGCAGCCTAGTGCCGTGCCGTGAGCACCACCGGGCCGTCGTCGGTGATCGCGACGGTGTGCTCGCTGTGCGCGGCACGGGCACCGGTGACGGTACGCAGCGTCCAGCCGTCGGCGTCGTGGCGGTAGTCGTCGGAGCCGTCGGCGATGAGCATCGGTTCGATCGCGAGGACCAGGCCGGCGCGCAGGCGCATGCCCCGTCCGGCGCGGGCCTCGTTGGGTACGTCCGGGCTCTCGTGCATGACGCGGCCGATGCCGTGACCGCCGTGGTCGGCCAACATTCCGTAGCCGAGACCCCGGGCGTAGGCGCCGATCGCGGCACCGATGTCGCCGAGACGATTCCCTACCCGAGCGGCGGCGATCCCGCGGCGGAGGGCCTCGTCCGTGGCCGCGACGAGCGCCTCGTCGGCGGGATCCGCGGAACCGACAACGAAGCTGATCGCCGAGTCTCCACACCAGCCGCCGAGCCGCGCGCCGCCGTCGATGCTCACCAGATCGCCGTCCCGAATCCGGTAGTCCGACGGAATACCATGCACTACAGCATCATTCACGGACGAACAGATCGCTCCGGGGAACGGGATCGGCGCCCAGTCCGGGCGGTAGTTCAGAAACAGCGGATCCGCGCCGGCATCGGCGATGACGGCTGTCGCGACGGCGTCGAGTTCGCGCAGGCTCACCCCCACTCGCGCGTGCTCACGCGCTGCCGCGAGCGCGTCGGCGACGACCCGACCCGCCGCCCGCATGCCCTGGATCTCCGATTCGGTCTTGAGTTCGACCACTGCCCACACCTCCGGTTCGAATAACTATACCGGTATTACTATAGGCATCATGGTGCGCGAGCCGTTGACGGCGGAGGAACTCGAACGGGGCCGGCGGCTCGGTGACCTGCTGCGATCCGCCCGAGGCGAGACGAGCATGGTGCAGGTCGCACTCGAGGCGGGGATCTCCACCGAGACCCTCCGCAAGATCGAGACCGGACGCATCGCGACGCCGGCGTTCTTCACGATCGCCGCCGTCGCGCGCGTCCTCGACCTCTCCCTCGACGACATCACCGCCGCCCTCGACCCCGCCGCGGTCAGTCCGGATCGGGCGCCTCGGCGCGCATCTTGATCCGCGCGAGGCGACGATCCCAGCCGGACGCGATCCGCTCGAGCTGAGCGGCCGCCTCGCTCAGCCGCGCACCGACCGCCACGAACCGCACCTCACGTCCGTCGCGCTGGGGGGTGACCAGGCCGACCTCCTGCAGCACCGCGAGGTGCTTCGCGATCGCCTGCCGCGACACGGGGAGTTCCCGCGCCAGCGCCGACGCCGACGCCGGGGACCGCCCGAGGCGCAGCAGGATGTCCCAGCGGGTGTCATCGGCGAGCGCCGCGAACACCACGGGAGCAGTGGGGGTTTCACCCGACGGCATCCACGGCCTCCAGGTGACCCTTCGCGAGCGCCATCTCGATCGCCCAGCCCGCCACGTTGCCGTCGTACTTCTCGCGGCGCTCCAGTTCGGTGCCCGGCAGCGATGCAAAGCCCGTCTCGACCACCGTCAGCGCGACCCTGCCGGGCGACGTCTCCACGATCGTGAACTCCACGAGCGTCGACGGGCCGTCGGCGACACCGGAATCGGCGAGCCAGCGGAAGGCCGCGTAGCGGGGTTCGTCCAGTTGCACGGTCGCGAAGGCGAACTCGCCGTGTACGGGATCGTGCACGACGTCCAGCTCGCCGCGACGTTCGATCCGGTGCTCCACGATCTGCTCGCCGTTGATGTACCAGCCGGGTTCGCTGACGAGCTTCCACACCCGCGCCGCCGGGGCGTCGATCTCTATCGTCCGTTCGATTCGGTCCATCACGTCCATCGGTTCCATCGGTTCCATCCCTCCGGTTCGGTAATACCTGCAACCCCAGACTTGCACCAACTACCCCTATTCGCAACCCCCTGGTTGCAGTCTCTCCGGCGTCGCGAGAACGCCGACCACGTCGTCCCCTATGCCCGTTACGCCCCCGGGGCCCACCGCTTCTCACAGGTAGGACCCAGCTAGCTGCGGTATTCTCGCCTCCGGCCAACCGACGGCTGCGCGGCGCCACGCCCCGCCGTCCAGCAACGCGGAAGGGGCGATGTGAGCGAAATTCTGGAACTGTCAGACGGGACCACGTCGTCCACGGCGACGCCGGCGACCACAACGACGCAGTCGGTCGCCACCCGGGCCCGACGGATCCGGATCACACCGACCGACTTCGTCGCCGCGGCATCGTTCCTCGCGCTGGCAGTGTTCGTGCTCGGACGCCAGTGGAAACACCTCGGCGACGGCTACCTGGTCCGCAGCGGCCAGGACCAGACGATGTGGGAGTGGTTCTTCGCGGTCACCGCGCACTCCCTCGCGAACTTCGAGAATCCGCTTTCGAGCACGCTGCAGAACTACCCGCTCGGCGTGAACCTGATGGCCAACACCGCAATGTTCGGCGTCAGCGTCCCGCTGGCGCCGATCACGCTGATCTTCGGCCCCACCGTGACATTCACGCTCGCGCTCACGCTCGGCCTCGCCGGGACCGCGACCGCCTGGTACTGGGTGCTGTCGCGGCGCGTCGTGCAGTCCCGGTTCGCGGCAGCGGTGGGCGGCGTCTTCTGCGGCTTCGCGCCAGCGATGATCTCGCACACCAACGGCCACCCCAACTTCGTGGCGCTGTTCCTGCTGCCGTTCATCGCGCTGCTGGTCATCCGACTCGCGAGCGGCGAACGCCCGATCCGCAACGGCGTGCTGCTCGGACTCGCGGTCGCGTACCAGATCTTCCTCGGCGAAGAGCCGCTGCTGATCTATTCGATGGCGTTCGTGGTCTTCGGGATCGCCTACGGCGCATCGCACCCCGGCGCGGCGATCGCCGCGGCCAAGCGCGGCTTCAAGGGTCTGTGCGTCGCCGGCGGCGTCGCACTCGCGATCGTCGCGCTCCCGCTGTGGTGGCAGTTCCTCGGTCCGCAGAGCTACCACTCGATCGAGCACGGCCCGGTCGGCAACGACGTCAACGCCTTCACCCGCTTCCCCACCCAGTCCCTCGCCGGTGATCCCGGCTCCGCGGTCGGCCTGTCGATGAACGCCACCGAGGAGAACGCATTCTTCGGCTGGCCGCTGCTGCTGCTCGTCGCGATGACCGCGATCTGGCTGTGGCGCGTGCCGATGGCCCGCGCCGCCGCCGCGACCGTCGCGGTGATGGGTGTCCTCTCGCTCGGCGTGGAACTGACCGTCGCGCACACCGACACCGGGATCACGCTGCCGTGGACGCTGTTCGCGAAGCTGCCGCTGCTCGAATCGGTCCTCGAGTCCCGCTTCGCGATGGGCTGCATCCCCGCCATCGCGATCCTCCTCGCGCTCGGCACCGACCGGGCCATCGCGGCCGGACGCGTCGGCCAGCGCTCCACCACCCTGTTGTGGCTGGGCTGGCTCGCCGTCTCGCTGCTGCCGCTCGCCCCGGCCCCGCTCGAGGTCGCGCACCGCGCCCCGGTGCCGGCGTTCTTCGCCGACGGCACCTGGCGCTCCTACGTGTCCGACGGATCCGTCGTCACCGTCCCCCTCCCCCGGCCCGAGGACGCCAAGGCGCTGCAGTGGCAGGTGGGGCAGAGATTCGGCTATCCGATCGCGGGCGGCTACTTCGTCGGCCCCGCCGGCCCCGAGGACAAGGGCAAGTACGGCCCCGACGACCGCCCCACCGCGCTGCTGCTCGCCAAGACGCAGGGCACCGGCTCGGTGCCGGCGATCGACGATGCCACCCGCGCCACCGCACTCGCCGACCTGCGGTTCTGGAACGCCGACGTCGTGGTGCTGCCGCCGGGGAAGAACCAGCAGGCGTTGCACACCACCATCGAACGGCTCCTCGGCGTCGACGGCCGCTGGGTGGACGGCGTCTGGCTGTGGGACGTGCGGAATCTGACGTGACCCGCGCGCTCACCTAGAGTCGAGTCTCGTGCCAGACGACGTGACAGCCCCCGCCCAGGTCGACTCGAGCGCCAAGGCGCGCGGGGTTCGAACCGCCCGCCTCGTCGCGATCGTCACCGGCCTACTCGGCGCGATCCTCGCGATCGCCACCCCGTTCCTGCCCGTCCAGCAGGACGCGGCATCGATCAGCTGGCCCCAGAACGGCAGCCTCACCAGCGTCGAGGCGCCGCTCGTCTCCTACACGCCGCAGCAGCTGAACGTGAGCATCCCGTGCAGCGCCGTCGGGCAGCTGACGGAGAACGGCGGCGCACTCGTCGCGACGGCACCGACGTCCGCCGGGCGCGTCGAGGCCGACGGCCTCGTGATCAAGGTGGACGCCGCGTCGAACGGTGAACCCGCCCGGCTGCGGGCGATCCTGCGCGACACCGCACTGCTCTCGGTGCCCGTCGACGACCTGCAGGGCTGCACCGAGATCGTCGTCACGTCCGACCCGCAGGGCACCACCGCCGCGGTCGCCGGCCTCCCCGACCAGGAGGCGACCGTCGTCGACGGCGACGTCCGCCCGCAGATGGTGGGCGTCTTCACCGACCTGAAGGGCACCCCGCCCGCCGGTCTCGACGTCCGCGCCGACCTCGACTCCCGGTTCTCGTCGAGCCCCACCCTGATCAAGCTGGTCGCGATGATCGGCGCGGTGCTCGCCACGATCGTCTCGCTGGTCGCACTGCACCGCCTCGACGGCGTCGACGGCCGCCGCACCCGCCGCTTCCTGCCCGCCCGCTGGTGGCGATTCACTGGCATCGACGCGGTCGTGATCGGCGGCCTGCTGGTGTGGCACGTCATCGGCGCCAACACGTCCGACGACGGCTACCTGCTCAACATGGCCCGCGTCTCCGAGCACGCCGGCTACATGGCGAACTACTTCCGCTGGTTCGGTGTCCCCGAGGCGCCCTTCGGCTGGTACTACGACGTGCTCGTGCTGTTCACGAAGGTGAGCACCGCCAGCATGTGGATGCGCCTGCCCGCGCTGATCGCCGGCATCCTCTGCTGGATGATCATCAGCCGCGAGGTGATCCCCCGCCTCGGCCGGATGGTCCGCCGCAACACCGTCGCGATGTGGACCGCGGGTCTGGTGTTCCTGGCGTTCTGGCTGCCGTTCGACAACGGCCTGCGCCCCGAACCGATCATCGCGCTCGGCGCGCTGCTCACCTGGTGCTCGATCGAACGCGCGATCGCGACCGGACGAATGCTGCCCGCCGCCGTCGCGGTGCTGATCGCCGCGTTCTCCCTCGCCGCCGGACCGTCCGGGCTGATCGCGATCGCCGCGCTGATCGCCGGCGCCCGGTCGATCGTGCAGATCGCGGTCCGGCGCGCCCCGAAGGTCGGCGTCTTCGGCCAGATCGCGCCGATCCTCGCGTCCGGCACCGTCGTGCTGGTCGCCGTGTTCGCCGACCAGACCCTCGCCTCGGTGCTCGAGGCGACGCGGGTGCGCACCGCCGTCGGCCCCAACGTCGCCTGGTTCGACGAGCGGGTGCGCTGGGACGCGCTGCTCAACATCTCGCCCGACGGCTCGCTGGCCCGCCGCTTCGCGGTCTTCGCGATGCTGCTGTGCCTGATCGTGTGCATCCTGATGCTGCTGCGCCGCGGCGGAAAGATCCCCGGCACCGCGACCGGGCCGTCCCGCCGCATCCTCGGCATCATCTTCGCGTCACTGCTGCTGATGAGCTTCACCCCGACGAAGTGGACCCACCACTTCGGCGTGTACGCGGGCCTGGCCGGATCCGTCGCCGCCCTCGCAGCCGTCGCCGTCGCCGGCGCCAGCCTGCGCTCCAAGCGCAACCGCACACTGTTCGCCGCGGCGGTGCTGTTCATCCTCACGATGTCGTTCACCGGGCCCAACGGCTGGTGGTACGTGTCCAGCTTCGGCGTCCCCTGGTGGGACAAGCCGCCGTCCATCGGCGGCAAGAGTTTCGCCACCGCGCTGCTCGGGCTGACCGTGCTCACGCTGCTGCTCGCCGCCTGGTACCACATTCGCGAGCCCTACGAGCGGGCCAAGAATGCGAAGGACGCCACGGACACCGCGCCCAACGGCAACGGTCGGCTCGCCCGTATCCGCCGCTGGTCACCCGCACCGCTGACACTGGCCGCGGCCGCCGTCGTGCTGTTCGAGGTGCTCTCGCTCCTCAAGGGCGCCGTCGCGCAGTACCCGTCGTACTCGATCGCGCACGCGAACCTGCGTTCGGCGACCGGCAACTCGTGCGCGCTCGCCGACTACGTCCTCGTCGAGGACGACACGAACGCCTCCGTGCTGCGGCTACTGGACCAGCCGACCGACCTCGCGGGCGCCGGCGCGTTCGGCGCGACCGAGTCGACCGGCTTCACCGCGAACGGCGTCGCCCGCGACCTGACCGCCGACAAGGAGGCCGTCGCGACCGGCGGCGCCAACTCCGTCGACGCCGACTCCGATTCGGGCCAGACCACCACCGGAACCGGGGCCGGCACGGGCGGCGGCACCGAGGCGTCCACCGGCGTCAACGGCAGCTCGGTGTCGCTGCCGTTCGGGCTGTCGCCGTCCACCACCCCGGTACTCGGCAGCTACCAGTCCGGCGCGCAGGAAACCTCCGAACTGGTCACCGGCTGGTACGGCCTCCCCGACCGCAGCGACGACGCCCCGATCCTCACGATCGCGGCCGCCGGACGCATCCACTCCGTCGACCCCGACGGCATCGTCACCGACGGCCAGCTCCTCGACGTCGAATACGGCACGCGGCAGGCCGACGGCAGCGTCGAGGCCCTCGGCCGCATCGCACCCATCGACATCGGGCCCGCACCGTCGTGGCGGAACCTGCGGGTGCCGCTCGACCAGCTGCCTGCCGGCGCGAACGCCGTCCGGCTCGTCGCGTCCGACACCGGGCTCGCGCCGGACCAGTGGCTCGCCGTCACCCCGCCGCGCGTGCCGCACATGCAGACCCTGCAGACCGTGGTCGGCAGCAGCGCGCCGGTGCTGCTCGACTGGTCGGTGGGCCTGGCCTTCCCGTGCCAGCGTCCGTTCGACCACAAGGACGGCGTCGCCGAGGTCCCCGAGTACCGCATCCTGCCCGACCGCGTGGGCGCCCAGGCGACCAACGCGTGGCAGGACGCGATCGGCGGCGGACCGCTCGGCTGGACGTCGCTGCTGCTGAACGCCGAGACCATCCCGACCTACCTGGACGGCGACTGGCGGCGGGACTGGGGTTCCCTCGAACGATTCACCCCGATCGTCGAATCGGCGCAGCCCGCGCAGGTCGACGTCGAGCAGGTCACCCGCTCCGGGCTGTGGTCACCCGGCCCGATCCGGGAGACGCCACCCGCCTGACCAGCCTGTGAAGTAACTGAGAGCCGGTGACCTCGTTCGGATAACGAAAGCATCTCGCCTACGATCGATCACCGTGCCCGACGTTGTGACAGTTCCCGCGCCCGGACCCGAAGCCGGCGACGTACCGCCGGCTTCCCGACCCCGAAAAGCGGACCTCCGCAACGCTCGGCTGATCGCAATGGTCACCGGCCTGATCGGCCTGCTGCTGGCGCTCGCGACACCGTTCCTGCCGGTCACCCAGACCGCGGCGAGCGTGTCGTGGCCCGAGAACGGCGTCGCCGCCAACGTGGAGGCGCCGCTGATGTCGCAGGTGCCGACGTCGCTGTCCGCGACGATCCCCTGCCGGGCCGTCGCCGAGATGCCCGACGCCGGCGGCATCCTGCTCGCCACCGCGCCGCCCCAGGGCGAGGACGCGCCCGTCAACGCGATGTTCGTGCGCGTGTCCAGCGAGTCCGTCGACGTCCTCAACCGGAACGTCGTCATCGCCACCGCGTCGCGCGACGACGTCGAATCCGGCTGCACCGAGATCTCGATCGCATCCGACGTGAACGGCACCACCGCCGAGTTCGTCGGCCTCACCGACGACGACGGCAAGCCCCTCGTCGGCGAGATGATGTTCGACTACCGGCCGCAGGTCGTCGGTATCTTCACCGACCTCGCCGGCAAGACCGTCCCCGGTCTGCAGTTCTCGATGGACATCGACTCCCGGTTCTCGTCGAGCCCGACGCCGGTCAAGCTGATCGCGATGATCGGCGCGATCCTCGCCACCCTGATCTCGCTGGTCGCGCTGCACCGCCTCGACGGCGCGGACGGCCGCCGGGCCCGCCGCTTCCTGCCGGCCCGCTGGTGGAAGGTCACCGCGGTCGACGGCGTCGTCGTCGGCACCCTCGTCGGCTGGCACTTCTTCGGCGCCAACACCGCCGACGACGGCTACCTGCTCACGATGGCCCGCGCGTCCGAGCACTCGGGCTACATGGCCAACTACTTCCGCTGGTTCGGCGTCCCCGAGGCGCCGTTCGGCTGGTACTACGACGTCCTCGCCCTCATGGCGAAGATCTCCACCGCGAGCCCGTGGATGCGCCTGCCCGCGCTACTCGCCGCGATCCTGTGCTGGATGGTCATCAGCCGCGAGGTGCTGCCGCGCCTGGGCCGCGCGGTGCGCCACAACCGGGTCGCCCTGTGGACCGGTGGACTGGTCTTCCTCGCGTTCTGGCTGCCCTACAACAACGGCCTGCGCCCCGAACCGATCGTCGCCGTCGGCGCGCTGCTGACGTGGTGCTCGATCGAACGCGCCATCGCGACCCGACGTCTGCTGCCCGCCGCGATCGCCGCCCTCATCGGCGCGTTCACGCTCGCCGCCGCCCCGACCGGTCTGATGTGTATCGCCGCCCTGCTGGCCGGCCTGCGCCCCATCACCCGGCTCATCGTCCGGCGCCGCCGCGAGGTCGGCACCTTCTCGCAGCTGCTGCCGCTCGCCGCGGCGGGCACGCTGGTGCTGGTCGCCGTGTTCGCCGACCAGACGTGGGCGGCCGTCATGGAGGCCACCCGCGTCCGCACCATCATCGGCCCGAACCTCGAGTGGTTCCAGGACTACCAGCGCTACTACTTCCTGTTCGTCCAGACCACCGACGGCTCGCTGGCCCGCCGCTTCGCCTTCCTGACGATGCTGCTGTGCCTGTTCACGGTGCTGTTCGTGTTCCTGCGCCGCAAGCGGATCCCCGGCGTCGCGGCCGGACCGTCGTGGCGTCTGATGGGCATCGTCTTCGGAACGATGTTCTTCATGATGTTCAACCCCACGAAGTGGACCCACCACTTCGGGGCCTATGCGGGCATCGCCGGCTCCCTGGCCGCGCTGACCGCCGTCGTCGTGTCCGCGAGCGCGCTGCGCTCCCGCCGCAACCGCACGATGTTCCTCGCCGGACTGCTGTTCGTGCTGGCGCTGTCGTTCTCCGGCATCAACGGCTACTGGTACGTCTCCAGCTACGGCGTGCCGTGGTTCGACAAGACCGTCCAGATGAGCGGCCGCGAATCCAGCACCCTGTTCCTGGCGCTGTTCGGCCTGTCCGTCGCGCTCGTCGCCTGGCAGTACCTGCGTGAGGGCTATGCGCCGCCACCGGAGAAGCCCGGCACCGCCAAGGGCCGACGGATCCGCAAGTTCGCGGCCGCACCGCTCACCGTCATCGCCGGCGCCATGGTGCTGTTCGAGGTCCTGTCGATGCTCAAGGGCGCCGTGTCGCAGTACCCGGCGTACTCGCTGGGCCGCTCCAACGTCGAGGCACTCGCCGGCAGGTCGTGCGGTCTCGCCGACGACGTGCTCGTCGAATCGAACCCCAACGCGGGCGCCCTCACCCCGATCGCCGACCCCGCCAACCCGCTCGCCGACCCGAACGACCCCCTCGGCGGCAGCAAGCCCGTCGGCTTCACCCCCAACGGTGTGCCCGACGACCTGACCGCCGACTTCGTCGAGGTCAAGGCCGGCATGGGCAACACCGACAGCCAGAGCATCGGGCCCAGCTTCGAGACCGGCTCCGGCTCCGGCACCACCGGCGGCGTCGGCGCGCTCGGCATCAACGGCAGCACCGTCAAACTGCCGTTCGGGCTCGACCCGGCCCGCACCCCCGTCCTCGGCAGCTACCAGGACGGCATCCAGCAGTCGGCCTCGGTCGTCTCCAGCTGGTACCAGCTGCCCGAACGCAGCGACGACGCGCCGCTCATCGTGCTGTCGGCCGCCGGCCGCATCTTCTCCGTCGACCAGATCAGCGGACAGACCAACTACGGCCAGGCCCTCGTCGTCGAATACGGCAAGCGGCAGGCCGACGGCACCGTCGACATCCAGGGCACCTACGTGCCCCGCGACATCGGCCCCGCCCCGTCGTGGCGGAACCTGCGCGTCCCGCTCGACGAACTGCCCGCCGACACCGACGTCGTGCGGATCAGCGCCAGCGACCCGAACCTCACCGGCGACCAGTGGCTCGCCTTCACGCCGCCGCGCGTGCCGAAGCTCGAGTCGCTCGGTACCGTCGTCGGCACCCAGCAGCCCGTCCTGCTGGACTGGGCCGTCGGACTGCAGTTCCCGTGCCAGCGCCCGTTCGACCACCTCAACGGCGTCGCCGAGATGCCCGAGTACCGGATCCTGCCGGACCGGCCCCTCGCGGTCAGCTCCACCGACACCTGGCAGTCCCTCGAGAACGGCGGCCCGCTCGGCTGGACCGAGATGCTCGCCAGCGCCACCGCCATCCCGACCTACCTGAACCACGACTGGGGCCGGGACTGGGGCTCGCTCGAACGGTACGACCGGCACTACCCCAATGCCCAGCCCGTCACCGTCGAGACCCAGCAGGTCACCCGCTCCGGCCTCTGGTCGCCGGGCACCATGAGGGTGTACGAGCCGTAAACCCGTTTGGCCTGTTTGGCCGAATGTCACATGCGTTCAGTTGGACTGAACGCATGTGACATTCGGCCGTTCGGGGGGTTGTGGATAACCGTCGCGGCTATCCACAGATCCGGGTGAGCCCGTCGAAACCCGCTCCAGGGCGGCGAGCATGACGGGATGAGACGCGGAGCATGGGCAGACGATCCGGCCGGGCTGTTCGAGCTGGGCACCAACGGGATCGTGCGCACCCAGGCGCTGCTCGACGCCGGCGTCGCGCGCGGGACGATCTCCGGGCGGTGCCGGCAGGGTGGACCGTGGCAGCGGGTGCTGCCCGGAGTCGTTGCGCTGCAAAACGCTCCGCTCAGCACGCTGCAGCGCAATACGGCTGCCCTCGTCTACGGCGGCCCATCGGCAGTCCTGTCCGGTCATGCAGCGCTGGGAATCCACGGCTACGACCACTCTGCGAGTAAAGGCGACGTGCTCCTTCTCGTCCCGTCGACCAAACACCGCAGGGATTTCTCGTTCGTCACCGTCGAGCGGACATGGCGCATGCCCACACCCATCCCGAAGGGCTCACTGCGAATCGCACCGATCTCCCGGAGTCTGCTCGACGCGGCCCGGCGTACGTCGCGACCCGACTCGTGCCGCGCACTGCTGGTCGGGGCAGTTCAACGCGGCGACGTCGAGGTCGCCGACCTCGCCGAGGAACTCGACAACGGCAGCTGTCGCGGCAGCGCCCTACCGCGCCGTGTCGTGCGTGAACTGTCGGACGACGCACACTCCGTCGCCGAGGTCGAGGCGCAGAAGCTGTATGCGACAACGGCATTACCGCGGATGCGCCACAACAAGGACATCGTCGCCGCGGACGGGGAATGGATCGCTCGCCCGGACGGGTGGATCGACGACGTCGCGGTCGCCTGGGAAATCGACTCCTTGAAGCACCACTTCACCGCCCAGGCGCACGAGGCGACACTCCTACGCCGCGCGAGGATGCAGCGCCACGGAATCATCGTGGTAGCCACCCTGCCGAAGCAGATCCGACGCGACCCTCGGACAGTGATCGCCGACCTCGTCAGTGCGTACGAGCAGGGCCTCGAACGTGAACGGCCGAATGTCACATGCGTTCAGTTGGACTGAACGCATGTGACATTCGGCCACACGAGAGGATCAGAACGGGAGCAGATGATGCTTGCGCGGGTTCTTGAACACCTTCTTGCCGCGGAGCAGCTGCAGCGCCTTGCGGATCTCGAGGCGGGTGGCCGAGGGCTCGATGACGGCGTCGACGTAGCCGCGCTCGGCCGCGATGTACGGCGTGGCGACGAACTCGTTGTAGAAGTTGATCAGCTGCGCGCGGACCGCGGGGGCGTTGTCACCGGCGGCCTCGAGCTGCTTGCGGCCGATGATGTTGACGGCACCCTCGGCACCCATCACCGCGATGCGGGCCGTGGGCCACGCCAGGTTCACGTCGGCGCCGAGCTGCTTGGAGCCCATCACCGCGTAGCCGCCGCCGTACGACTTGCGCACCACGACAGTCACCTTCGGCACGCTCGCCTCGACATACGAGAACAGGAAGCGGCCGCCACGCTTGATGACGCCGATCTTCTCCTGCTCGACACCGACCAGGAAGCCGGGGGTGTCGACGACGAACACAAGCGGAATGTCGTACGCGTTGCAGACCCGCACGAAGTGCGCGGCCTTGTCCGACGCCGCCGCGTCCAGCGCGCCCGACAGATGCATCGGCTGGTTCGCGACCACGCCGACCGGACGGCCGTCGACGCGGGCGTATCCGGTGATGATGTTCTGCGCCGACTCCGCCCGGACCTCGAGGAACTCACCGTCGTCGAAGATCTTGATCAGGATGTCGTGCATGTCGTAGCCGGCGTTGTCGGCGTCGGGCATGAACGAGTCGAGCGACAGGTCGTCCTCGGTGGTCTCCGGCTCGAGACCCGGATTGATGATCGGAGGCTGCTCGGTGCAGCTCGACGGCATGTAGCTCAGGTACTGGCGCGCGTACTCGAACGCGGCCTTCTCGTCGGCCGCGACGTGGTGCACGTTGCCGTACTGCGCCTGGTTTCGGGCGCCGCCCAGCTCGTCGAGGCTGACGTCCTCGCCGGTCACGGACTTGATGACGTCCGGTCCGGTGACGAACATGTACGACTCTTCGGTCGCGATCACGATGTCGGTGTTGATCGGCGCGTAGACGGCACCGCCGGCGCACTTGCCCAGAATGATCGAGATCTGCGGGCACATGCCCGACAGCGGCTCCTGGCGGCGGCCCATCTCGGCGTACCACGCGAGCGACGTCACGGCGTCCTGGATGCGGGCGCCGGCGGACTCGTTGATGCCGACGACCGGGCAACCGATCTTGATGGCGAAGTCCCCGATGGCCGCGACCTTGCGGCCGAAGATCTCACCGGCTGCACCGCCGAAGACGGTCTGGTCGTGCGCGAAAACCGCGACCGGACGGCCGTCGACCAGGCCGTGGCCGGTGACGACGCCGTCGCCGTACGGGTTGGACTCGTCGCCGGGCTGGCGGGCCAGCTGGCCCATCTCGACGAACGTGCCCGGGTCGAGCAGCATGTCGATCCGCTCACGCGGCGTCGGCAGGCCCTTCTCCGCGCGCCGCGCGATCGCCTTCGGGTTACCCGGGGCCTTCGACCGCTCGAGCTTTTCGTGCAGTTCCGCAAGCTTTTCCGCGGTGGTGGTGCTCACTCAGTTGCTCCGCTTCTCGATCTCGGTCAGCTTGTTCGACAGGTCCGCGCCGACCTTGGAGATGTAGGGCTCGTCGACGATCTGGATGTGGTCGCCACCGATGTAGACGACCTCCAGGTTCTTCGCCACCTCACCCCAGCCGCCGTCGGGCTGACGGGTCGCGAACGCGGGCTCGAGCTCGATCGCCCCGTCGTGGTAGCTGTCCGCCATGTACAGCACGACATCGCCGTCGTACTGCTGCGGGTCCGCCGTCTGGATGGCGCGGTTGTCGAGCCACGACGTGCGCTGGTGCTCGATGATGCCGCCGGGGATCTTCGCGCCGCTGAGCTTGAGCAGGTCCATCAGGATCCCGATCTGCTCCTCGTCGCTGCCCGCCGCCGCGAGCCGATCGAACGGCAACGGGGCGTCGACGCCGTACGTCTCCTTCGCGAAGGCGGCGTACCGCTGCCAGCGGGCCCGGATCTCCTCGGGGGTGTCCTCGACGTGCTCGCCCGCCATGACGGTGTCGATCAGGCCGACGATGCGGACGTCGGCACCCTGCTCGCGCAGCTGGCGGGCCACCGCGTAGGCGAGCACGCCGCCGAGCGACCAGCCGGCCAGCACGTACGGGCCGTCGCCCTGGATCTCGCGCAGCAGCGGCACGTATGCCGCGGCGCGCTCGTCGATCGGGCCCTCGACCCGCTCGAGACCGAACATCGGCGTGTGCGCGGGCAGACGCTTGAGCAGCGGCTCGTACGCCACCGTCGAGCCACCCGCCGGATGGAACACGAACACCGGCACCGCATCCGAGCCCTCGGCCCGCGGCCGCAGCGTGCGGACCAGGCCGTCGATCTTCAGGCCGTCCTCGAGATGCTGACGCACCGTCTCGGCGAGCTGCTCGATCGTCTCGGCGTCGAGCACGTCGTCGACGGTGATCTCGCCGCCGGACCGCTCGGTCAGCCGCGTCGCCAGCTTCTCGGCGGACTCGTCGTCCAGGATCGGCAGCGTGCCGAAGATGCCCGGCGCCGACTTGCCCGTCACGACCGCCCACGACGCGAACGTCAGACGCTCCGCCGCGTCACGCGGGGGGACGCCGACCTCGTCGGACTCGGCCGGAGCCTTCTCCTCGGACTCGACGACCGGAGCCGCAACCTCCGAAACGGCATCGCCGGCATCCTTCTCCGACTGCTGCTGCGCGGCCATGGCCGCGACCTCCTCGCGGTTCTCCACCGCGTAGCGCAGGTACTTCGCGACGTCGTGCAGGCTCGCGTCCTTCACCGCCGCCAGCTGCAGCTGCGGGATGTCGAACTCGTACTCGACGCGGTTCTTGATCCGCACCGCCATCAGCGAGTCCAGACCCAGCTCGATCAGCGGGATCTCGCCCGGCAGATCCTCCGGCGCGTAGCCCATCGACTCCGCGACGACGATCGTCAGGCGGTCCTCGAGCGACTGCGAGCTCTCCGGATCCCAACGGTCACCGAAGGTCTCGGCGGACTCGGTCGAAACCTCGTCGGACGCCGCGGGCTTGGCGGCGACGGCCGCGACGACCGGCTCCGGCAGCGCCTCACCGGACGACACGACGGCGTCGTACACCAGCGAGAACGCGTTGCCGGTCTTGGCGTGCACCTGCACCGACGCACCACCGAGATGCGGGACGAGCGTCGTGGTCAGGGTCCCGGCCGACGGCACCTCACCGTGCGCGACAGCGCCGGTCAGCGCGACGTCCGCGAACAGCTGCGACGCGGCCGCGGTGACGAGTGCGCCGAGGTCGGTGACGGCGGACGCCTGCACCTCCCACGCGTGACGGCCGTCGGGCAGCGCGACGTGCGCACCCGGAACCCGGGTGTTGCCCGCCGACGACACGCGTGCGTCGATCCAGTGCCGCTTGCGCAGGAACGCGGTGCGCGGCAGGTCGGCGAAGTCGCCGGACGGCAGCAACGACGGCAGGTCGACGGCGTGCCCGTGGACGTACAGCTGCGCGAGGGCGGTCAGCACGCCGAGCGGCTCGTCCTCCTTGCGCTTGAGCGTCTGGATCAGCTGGGTGTCGGCGATGCCCGCGGCCCACGCGGTCGCGGCCACCGACATCAGCGTCACCGGGTTCGGCGCCAGCTCCACGAACGTGGTGTGTCCGGCGTCGACCGCGGCCTTGACGGCATTGGTGAAGTACACGCTGTGGCGTAGGCCCTTGGTCCAGTACTCGACCGGATGGATCGGGGCGTGGCCCGCCGGGTAGAACGCGTCCTGATCGACGGACGAGTACTGCCCGACCTTCAGCTTGTGCGGCTCGATGCCGGCCAGTTCGGCCGCCAGCTCACCGAGCAGCGGATCGACCTGCGACGTGTGACTCGCGCCCTTGGTCTGCAGGACGCGGGCCAGCTTCTCCTCGGACTCGGCGCGCGCGACGATCGCGTTCACCTCGGGCTCGGGGCCACCGATCACGGTGTGGGTGGGGGCCGCGTAGACGCACACCTCGAGGTTCGGGAAGTCCGGCAGGACCTTCTCGATCTCCTCGGAGCTGTACTCGACGAGCGCCATCAGACGGATGGCGTCGCCCTCGAGCAGACCCTCGGCCTCGCCCATCAGGCGCGAGCGCGAGCAGATGACGCGGACGGCATCCTCGAGCGACAGGCCGCCCGACACGTACGCGGCGGCGGCCTCACCCATCGAGTGCCCGACCAGCGCCGACGGCTCGGCGCCGTGGTGGCGCAACATCTTCGCGAGCGCGACCTGGATCGTGAAGATACCGACCTGCGAGGTCTCGACGTCGTAGTCGAGCGAGTCGTCGAGGAACTTCTCCTTCATGGAGTAGCCGGCCTCGTCCTCGATCAGCGCGTCGACCTCGTCGACGGCCGCGCGGAACACCGAGTTCTCGATGTACAGCTGCTTGGCCATCTTGCGGTGCTGCGAGCCGTAGCCCGAGAACACCCAGACCGGGCCCTTCGCGGCGGGCGCGTCGGCGGTCAGCACGCCCGGGGCGGGCTTGCCGGCGGCGACGGCGCGCAGACCGGTGACGGCCTCGGCACGGTTCTTCGCGATCACGACGGCGCGGGAGCGGCCGTGGTTGCGCTTGGCGAGGGTGCGCGCGACGTCGGCGAGCGGCGTCCGGCTGCCCTCCTCGGTCTCGAGCCAGTTGGCCAGATCCTCGGCGGCGCGGCGACGGCGCGACGGCATCGACGCCGACACCGCGAGCAGGACCGCGGTCTCCGCGACCTCGACGGCGTCCGACGCCTCGTCGAGCCCGACCGACGCCGCGGCCTCGGCGAGCATCCGCTCGGCCTCGGCCTCGATGGTGGTGTTCTCGTGGTCCAGATCGGCCACGGCGTCTTCGGACACCGTCTGCGCCGGAGCCTTGACGTACTCCCGGACCACGACGTGCGCGTTGGTGCCACCGAAACCGAAGCCGGACACACCCGCGACGGCCTGACCCGTGTAGCGCGGCCACGCCGTCGCCTCCGGGACGACCTGCAGGTGCGCCTTGTCGAACTGGATGTACGGGTTGGGGCCCGCGTAGTTGAGCGACGCCGGGATGACGTCCTCCTGCAGCGCGAGCACGACCTTGATCAGGCCCGCGGCGCCCGCGGCGGCCTCGAGGTGGCCGAAGTTGGTCTTGGCGGAACCGAGCAGCGCCGGCTTGTCGTCGTCCCGGCCGCGGCCGACGACGCGTCCGAGCGCGTCCGCCTCGATCGGGTCGCCGAGGATCGTGCCGGTGCCGTGCGCCTCGATGTAGTCGACGCCGGACGGCGCGATGCCCGCGTCGCGGTAGGCGTGGCGCAGGCAGTCGGCCTGCGCGTCCGGGTTGGGCGCGAGCAGTCCGTTGGAGCGGCCATCCTGGTTGACGGCGGAACCGGCGACGACCGCGAGGATCGTGTCGCCGTCCCGCTCGGCGTCCTCGAGACGCTTGAGGACGACGATGCCGCCACCCTCGGCGCGGACGATGCCGCTCGCATCGGACGAGAAGGCCTTGATCTTGCCGTCCTCGGTGAGGACACCGCCCTCGTCGAACCCGAGGGTCGCGGGCGGCGCGAGCAGCATGTTCACACCGCCGGCCAGCGCGATCTCGGACTCACCCGAACGCAGGCTGCGCACCGCCTGGTGCACCGCCACGAGCGACGACGAGCACGCCGTGTCGAGCGCGATGGACGGGCCGCGGAAGTCGTAGAAGTACGAGACGCGGTTCGCGACGATCGCGGTCGACGTGCCGGTCAGCGCATACGGATGCGCCGACGCCGGGTCGCTCACCGCGAGCAGCTGGTAGTCGTTGGCCGACGAGCCGAGGAACACACCGACCTCGCGGCCCTTGAGCGCGCTCGCCGGAATGTGCGCGTGCTCGAGCGCCTCCCACGTCAGCTCCAGCGCCAGTCGCTGCTGCGGGTCCACGTTCTGGACCTCGAGCGGCGACATCGCGAAGAACTCGGCGTCGAAACCCTGCACGTCGTCGAGGTAGCCACCCTTGGTGGCGGCCTTCTCGACGGCGGCCGCGACGTACGGATCGGCGGTGAACTCCGCCCAGCGGCCCTCGGGCAGGTCGGTGACCGCGTCGCGGCCCTCGATCAGCAGCTTCCACATTTCCTGCGGGGTGTGCCCGGCGCCCGGGAACCGCGACGCCAGACCGACGATCGCGATGTCGTGCGACTGCCCGGCCGGGACGCCGCCGCGGTAGTACGCGGCGTCGTCGCCGTCTCCGGGCAGCTCCGGCTCACCCTCGATGATGCGGGTGGCCAACGAGGCGATGGTCGGATGCTGGTACACGACCGTGGCGGAGAGCGTGACCCCCACGAGGTCCTCGATCTCCCCCGACAACGCGACTGCGTCACGGGAGGAGAGACCGAACTCCTCCAACGGTCGGTCGTCGGATATCGCCGCCGCCGGTTGCCCGGTAGCCTCTGCGATCCAGTTGCGCATCCACTCGCGCAGCTGCGCGACCGTCATCTCGTGTTCAGCCATCAACTCACCAAGCTATCCGTCAGAAAAGGATCTAGTCGGAAACGGCGTCCGGGAACGCGGTCTGGATGTGGCCGCCACGCAGCGTCCCCTCGACGTACGCCGCCTTGCACGCGCGGCGGGCCAGCTTGCCGCTGGACGTACGAGGAATCGAGCCGGCCGGAACCAGAAGCACATCGCGCGCGGTGACACCGTGACGCGACGAGATGGCGGCGCGGACGGCGTCCGCGATCGGCTGCGGGTCGGCCTTACCGGCGCCCGGCGCGCGCTCCGCGACGACGACCAGCTGCTCGGAGGCGTCGTCCTGGTCGAAGACCAGTCCGGAGTGCGAGTTCTCGAACACCTGCGTCGGCAGCTGGTTCGCCGGGACCGCGAACGCGGCGACGAAACCGGGACGCAGCGCGGAGCTGGCCTCCTGCGCCGAGTACTCGAGATCCTGCGGGTAGTGGTTGCGACCGTCGACGATCACCAGGTCCTTGACGCGGCCGGTGATGTAGAGCTCGCCGTCGACGAACACGCCGTAGTCGCCGGTGCGCAGCCAGTTGGCGTCGTCCGGCGCGCCCTCGGCGTGCGAGCTCGCGGGCAGACGCTCGAGCAGCTTGTTGTGGAAGGTCTCGGCAGTCTCCTGCTCGCGACCCCAGTAGCCCTGGCCGATGTTGTCACCGTGCAGCCAGATCTCGCCGACGTAGCCGTCGGGACGCTCGGCGGCGGCCTCCGGATCGACGATCGTGGCCCACTGGCTACGCGAGATGGCGCCACACGCGACCTGCGCGACCGCGCCCGGCGCGTCCTGGTCGACCTGGACCATGCGACCGGCGTTGAGCTGGTCGCGGTCGACATACATGACCTTGGCCTCGTCCGACGGGTGCGTGGTCGAGACGAACAGCGTGGCCTCCGCCATGCCGTATGACGGCTTGATCGCGGTCTTGGGCAGGCCGTACGGCGCGAACGCGTCGTTGAACTTGCGCATCGACGCCACCGTGACCGGCTCGCTGCCGTTGATCAGGCCGATCACGTTGCTCAGGTCGAGGTGCTCGCCCTCCTTCGGCAGACCGCGGACCGCGGCGTGCTCGAAGGCGAAGTTGGGGGCCGCGGCGTACGTTCCGGCGCCGTCGGAGATCGCCGCGAGTTCCTTGATCCAGCGGTACGGACGCTGCACGAACGCGCGCGGGCTCATGATGGTGATGTACTGGCCGCCCAGCGCGGGCAGGATCACCGTCAGCAGACCCATGTCGTGGTAGAGCGGCAGCCAGGTGACACCGCGCGAGTTCTCGCTGAGCCCCAGCGAGTCGACCATCTGGAGCACGTTGGTGGCGACACCACGGTGCGTGATCTCGACACCGGCCGGCGTCCGGGTGGAGCCGGACGTGTACTGCAGATACGCGATGTCGTCGAGTTCGATCGCGGGACGGACCCACGTGTCGCCCACGCTGTCCGGGATCGCGTCGACCGCGATGATCCGGGGACGCTTCGCGGCGGGCAGCGAACGGAAGAACTGACGGACTCCGGCCGCCGACGACGTCGCCGTCAGGATCGCGGCGGGCTCGCAGTCGCCGAGAACCGCGTGCAGGCGGTCGGTGTGACCGGGCTCGTCCGGATCGAACAGCGGGACCGCGATCCGACCCGCGTGGATTGCCGCGAAGAAGGACGTCACGTAGTCGAGGCCCTGCGGCGCGAGGATCGCGACACGGTCGCCGTACTCGGTGACCTGCTGCAGGCGGGCTGCGACGGCACGAAGGCGTAGACCGAACTGGCCCCAGGTCAACTCCTGCGCCTCGCCGTCACGCTCGCGCGAGTAGTCGACATAGCGGTACACCAGGTCACCCGCGTTGTTGCGCGTGTGCTCATCGACGTAGTCGATCAGCGTGTGCCCCGGCGTGAGCCGGATGTGGCCGTGTTCGTCGAGGTAGTCGTCGAACATCGCGTTCATTCCTTCTCCTGTCGAAGCGATCACACAACCATCAACCGACATAGTTGCGCCCCAGACTTCCTTCGCCGCGCGGATTCATCGTTAGTTCTCTGTTTCGTCGGTCGTGGCCTGCTTCTTGTCGTCGCTCGTGGCTACCTTTTTCCTTTGTAGCCACTCGCAACTTCCGGGACGTAGACGACACGCCTACGAGTCGGTCCATCGACTCGAAACCAGCAACATGTTACAGATGCGCATCGTCTACTCGCCCCGGAGCAATGGGATCACCGGCGCGAATGCTTCCATCTGAGTCGGAAAGACGCCCACATATGACATCGACGTCTTCTCCCGCACGTTACGGATCTGATCTGCGATCTCGTCGTACGTGCCGATCGCCAGGTACGGCGAGTTCAGGAGTTCCTCGACCGACAACGCGGTGTCGACCTCGATGTTCGGCGGGAACCCCTGGCCGAGCGCGGCCAGAGCCATCTCGGCGGCCTGCTCTCGATCGTCGGTGACCATGATCGTGGTGATGGTCCAGTTCAGTTCGATGTCGTCGAACCGGTCGCCGGCCGCGTCCCGGATCCGCTCGACCCGCTCGATGGTCTTTTCCATCGTGATGCCCGACAGCAGCAGACGGCCGTCCTTGCTGGTCGGCGTGGCCACCGAGATGATGTCGGCGTACTTGGCCGCCAGGGCCAGCATCTTGGGGCCACCGCCGCCGACCGCGATCGGCGGGCGCGGGCCCTGCCGCGGACGGGGGCTGCCCTTGAGTCCGCTGATCCGGTAGTGCTCACCCTCAAAGTTGCACTCCTGGCCACGCAGCAGCGTGTCCAGAATCTGCAGGGACTCCTCGAGTTTCGCAATTCGGACACCGGGGCGCTCGTACTCGATGCCACCCTTGTCGAACTCTTCCTTCATCCATCCGGCGCCGATGCCGAGCTCCAGACGGCCACCCGAGAGGACGTCGATCGTGGCGGCGTCCTTGGCGAGCACCGCGGGGTGCCGGAAACCGTTCGCGAGAACGGCCGTGCCCAACCGGATCTTGTCGGTCGCGACGGCAAGTGCGCCCAGTGCCGCGATCGGCCCCACCTGATTGCCCAGGTGGTCGGGGATCATGAAGCTGTCGTAGCCGAGCTCCTCGGCCTTCTGCGCGAGCTTGAGGAATCGACGAGCACCGCCCTCTTCGGCATTACCCTCGCCACCGGCCGCGAACCGGAACTTACGCGGCGCGCGGACGTCCGAGACGTCGGTGGAACCCATCAAAGCCTTCTTCCTCGTTCACGCATGCAGCCCCCGGCCCGTTCAGGCACAACCAATCAAGCATAGGGATCCACCCCCGTTACCCGTGATCGGGTCGCGAGCACGGACATTACCGCTCGTGAGGCTACTGAGGAGTCGGTTCGGACTACGACTTTCGGCGGATCACTCGTGCGCGGGCTCGGGCGCCGCGTCGATCTGGTCGACCGCCCAGTTCGTGATCCACTGTGTGGCGGTGGTTCCGTTGCCGTCGACGACGAACGAGTTGTACATCGCGTGGACCGGATTGTTGTAGTACTCGGTCAGTCGTGACGCACTGCTGAGCCAGTTGCCGACCTTGAGCGCCTCTGCGGGCGCGTCGCAGATTCCGTCGCTGGGGGCACAGATCTGGACGGTGCGATCCGCCAACGCACCGAAGCCGCCGGGACGCACACCCGTCATCGTGATGCCCGGCAGCTTCAGGCCCGCGAGCGACAGCTCCGCACCGACACCGGCGACCGGCGGACCGATCGTCGGTGCGGCCGCGGGATCGCGCCTGCCGTCGGCGATCACGCCGACGCCCAGCACGAGGTCGGGCGACACCGGGCCGTCGCCGGCACCGATCCGCGCCGCGACATCGCCCGCGATCACTGCGCCCTGCGAGAAGCCGGTGAGTAGATACGTCGTGAGCGGGCACTCCGCGTGCCGACGCTCGATCAGGTCGATCGTCGCCGCCGTCCCGGCTGCGCGCGAATTGTTGTACGACTCCTGGCCGTCCGGCGGGAGCGCGACCGGATTGGAGAACTGCGCGACGTACGGGACGGTGTAGACGTCGGCCCGCTGCGGCGAGAAACGCTCCTGCAGCGGCCGAGTCACGTTGAGCATGAGCGACGCGGGGTTGGCCGTCGGGTTGTGCGGGTCGTCCGCGGCGTTCGACTCCCAGGTTCCGGGTACCGAGATCACCTGGACGTCCGGACAATCCGCCGGCTGCGCACTCGGCGGTGTCGGCCCTGGAGGCGTCGGCGGCGCCGGCTCGGGCACTCGCCCGGCCAGCAGGTACCAGATCGCGACGATGACGAGCACCAGGATCGTCGCGAGCACTGCGACGAGTCCGAAGCGCCTACGCCCCCGGTTCTTCCCGGACTTCCGCGTTCCGCGGCCGCTCACACTCACGCGCGACTACCGGCAGTACTCGGCCTGGGCGACCTGAATGTAGATGCCCGCGTTCTTACCGGCCTGCTCGGGCGAGATCTCCTGGCCCGACGCGATCGCCTCGCTGCCGACGGCCGCGGTGACGAACGTGGAGATCTCCTCGTTGGAGCTGCCCTGCTCCTTCGCGGCACAGATGTAGTCGGCGGTCGAGACGGCGATCTGGCCGTTGCCGGCGGGCGTGATGCCTTCCTTCTTCAGACCGTCCAGGAACGCCTGACCGCGGGGGTCGATCGGCACCTCGGTGGGGCCGGGGAACCCGCTCGGCACGGACTGCTGCTGCTCGACGGCGTCGGTGGTGGCCTGGCTGCCGCCACCGGAAGGCGCAGGCGCCGCGGCGTCACCCGTCGTCTTGCTCGACGTCGTCTTGGTGGTGGACGCAGCGGCGGACGTGGTCGACGGCTCCCCCGTGGCCGACGAGTCGTCGTCGCCGCAGGCGACCAGCAGTCCGCCGGCGGCGACTACGAGCGCGCTCGTCGCAATGGTGCGGGCGAGCGCGGAGCGGGTACGGGAGAAGTGCGACATGTCAGTCCTCGAGTTTGCTGTGTCGAAACGATGTCTTGAAACAGGCTACATACGACGCGGGGCGGCGCCCGGATCCGTGGATCCGGTCACCGCCCCGCGCGTGGTCGGACCATCGTCAGGCGATGGTCGCCTTTCCGTCCTTGATGGTGATGACGCCGTGCTGGAACTTCTGCTGCACGCCGCCCGGAACGTCGAACTGGTCGCCGATCGGGTAGCCCAGTCGACCGTTCTCGTAGTTCTCCTTCGCCCAGGCGTCGAAGATCGGGCCGTTCCGGACCGCCCAGGCGCCGCTCGCGGGGCTCCAGTAGATGTTGCCGTTCTCGAAGCGGTTGAAGGCGCCGAAGTCCCTGAGACCGATCTCACTGGTCAGCGGGAGGCCGAGCAGGCCACCCTCCCAGCCGAGCTCGCCGTACTTCTTGATGATCAGGCCGCGGACCGCGTGCGTGCCGGTCGGCTGGCTCCAGTACATCGAACCGTTCTCGAAGTCCTGGACCAGGCCGTCCTTACCCTGCAGCTTGGTCTGGTCGGCCCGCGGGTAGCCGAGCGGGCCACCCTCGTAGCCCTGCTTGACCCACTCGTCCTTGACCGGACCGCTCACCGCGTGGGCGCCGGTCTGCGGCGTCCAGTAGATAGAGCCCTTCTGGAAGTGGTTGAAGCGGCCACGGCCGTCGGGGGTGCCGTACTCCTGGGTGGTCGGGAACCCGAGCACGCCGGCCGGTCCGTTCGCGCCCTGGTAGGTGCCACCGATGCGTCCCGCGACGGGCTGTGCACCCGAGCTCTGCGAGAAGAAGATGCGTCCGAAGCGGAAGTCCTGCGCGACACCGCCGGGCACCGAGTACTCGCCGGTGAGGCAGTCGCCGATCCAGTTGTTGCCGTTCGCGACCGGTGCAATCGCACCACCCACGCCGCAGCCCGGCTTGTCGGCCTCGACACCGAGCGCGGTGGCGAGCTGGGGCCACAGCTGGTGCATCTCGAACTCCCAGTACGGCCACGAATGCGTGCCCGACGGACGGTAGTTGACCGTCGCGGGGATGTTCAGCTTGCGCAGCTTGGTGGTGAACGTCTGCGACGTCAGACGCGACAGGATCTCGAGACCCATACCCGCGTAGTTGGTGCTGATGCCCGGGATCCCGGACGGCTGATCGTACGGACCGGTGGTGCCGCTACCGCTCGAGACGTAGAGGCTCATGCCCTTGAGCTTGTCGGCCAGCAGGTACGGATCGTGTGCGGCCCATGCGTCGTTGGTGGGATTACCCCACATGGCGTCGGCGTCGAATCCGCCGGCGTCGCTGATCGCGTACGAGATGGCCTGCGGCATACCGAGCGTGGTGGTGGTGAGGATGCCCGACAGCGAACCCGCGAACTTGAAGAAGCCCGGGTTGCGGGCCGACAGCATCATCGCGGAAGTGCCGCCCATCGACAGGCCGACGACGCCGCGCGTCTGCGTGGTGCGCCACTGGCCTTCGAGGATCGGCGGGAGCTCCTTGGTGAGGAACGTCTCCCACTGGTAGTTGTGACCGTTGTTCTGGTCGAGCCAGTCGGCGTAGAAGCTGGAGTTGCCACCGATCGGCATGACGACGTTGACGTTCTTGTCCGCGTAGAAGGCCTCGGCGTCGGTCTCGAGCGTCCAGCCGTTCTCGTCGTCCCGCGCGCGCATGCCGTCGAGCATGAAGACTGCCGGGAACTTGGCGTCGGGCTTGGCGTTCCAGTCGCGCGCGAGCAGCAGCTGCACCTGGATCGGCACACCCATCGACGGCGAGTTGACCCACACCGCGACGCGGCGATCGGTGAGCCACTCGACCTTGGCGACACCTCCCGGAGCACCCGCCTGCACGGAGGGCGTGCCACCGGGAGTGCCGAGGGACTGTGCACCGGCGGTACCGACCGAGGTGATGCCCGCCGCGATCGGCATGACAAGCGCGGCTGCGGCGACGCTGAGCGCCCTCCTCCGCCACCTACCTTCGGTGCCGGCGCGGTACGACGACCGCTCGAGACCTGATCGCATGGGGACAACTCTCCTTCGTCGTGGCGGGCGCCCCCCTCGGGGCCGAGTTCGTCGCTTCCTTACTACACGGCGGAAGGGACGATCCGGGGTTGCCTCGCTGGGGCGGTAAGTGAATTTATCGAGCCGGGGCCGGGCGCGCATCCGCACCCGAACGCGGGACGCCTTCCCCCGCACAGGGTGTGCGGGGGAAGGCGTCTCACGTCACGTCATGGGGTGTCACCACGCGTTCAGCGTGTTCAGGATCTGGCCGCGGGCCTTCCACAGCTCGTCGGACCAGTAGCCCCACGCATGGGTGCCGTTGGCCGGGAAGCTGTAGGTCGCGGGGATCTTCAGCGTGGCGAGCTTGAGCTGGAAGGCGCGGGTGTTGGCCAGCGACAGGGCTTCCAGACCCATTGCGTTCGCAGCGTTGTAGTAGTCGATCGCCTTCTTGGGGTTGTCGTACTTACCCGGAAGGCCGCTCGCGGCCGAGATGTACATCGACAGGCCCTCGAGCTTGGGCGCGAAGACGAACGGGTCGTTGCGCAGCCAGTTCGGGCTCCACGGCGGACCCCACATGGAATCGACGTTGAAGCGACCGGCGTCGAGCATCGCGATGCGGATCGCCTCACGCATGCCGGGCGCCGAGATGTGCAGGTAGCCGGAGAGCGATCCGGCGAACTTGAACTGATCGCGGTGGTACGCAGCGAGAGTCAGGGCCGCCGAGCCGCCCATCGACAGTCCGAGGACTCCGTTGTTGGTACGCGAGACGCCACGGGTCTCGAGGTAGGCGGGAAGTTCCTTGGTCAGGAACGTCTCCCACTTGTAGGTGATCTTCTGACCGTTGAAGTTACTGGGCGCGTACCAGTCCGTGTAGAAGCTCGACTGGCCGCCGACCGGCATCACGAGAGTGAGGTTGTCGAGACGGTACTGGTCGAGCGCGTTGGTCTCGAAGGTCCACGCGTTGGCGTCCTCGCGTGCCCGCAGTCCGTCGAGCAGGTAGAGGGCGGCGTCGCCGCCCCGTGCGGCCCACTGGATCTGGACCTTGATCGGCCCCATGCTCGAGTCGACGAAGACTTCCTCGTAGCCACCGGCCGGGGCACGGTGCACGACGGGCGCGGCCGACGCGACGGCGGTGCCGGCAATTCCGGCGACCACCGGCAGGACCAGCGCTGCGGCGGACACGCCGAGCAAGCGCTGCTTGAGGCGCCGAGTAAGCCTCTGTCGATCAAAACGCATGGATACTGCTCTCTCTTCGTCTTCGTCCGCGGCACCGCTCCAGGAGGGTGCCGACCCGATTCCGTCGGGGAAGCAGGGCCGCATCACCCCGGAGGGAGATAACGATCCTGTTTCAGGTCACACTGCGCTCGGAGGACTTTATGTCACGCGGTGCACATAGACAAATGCCCTCGAAACGACAACGGAGGCATCCGATGCCGACGTCTCGTCACTGGATGATCATCGACACCGCCGACGTCTGCGTTACACAAAAGAGACATATTCGCAGGTCCGACAGGCAGTCGACGCCGGTCAGGACTGCGGAACCTCGAGGCCGCACCGCTGGATCTCGTAGACCGGAACCCGGTCGATCCGATAGTCGGCGAACTCGAACGACCGGCGTAGGTTTTGCTTGAATCGCGCCCAGGTCAGCTCCGACCGGTACGACGCGAGCAGGTCCTGCGTCTCCGGGCAGGTCAGCGCCACACGAGCATCCGCCACCCAGCGCTCGTCCATGAACGGCGGAATCCACGGATGCAGGCCGACCATGCCGGCGTCGGCGACGATCCAGTCGGGTGCCAGGTCCTTGTCGTGACCGATGCGCCCGTCCTCGATCCGATCGGTGTGCGCGGCAATCGGGTTCGCCAGCCCGATGTTGTCGAGGACTCGCACGTCCAGCGAGGTGTTCATCGCGGCCATGCCCAGCATCGGGAAGAAGACGGTGTGCGGGGCGCCGCCCTCCGGCGGGATGCCCGGCGGCGGAACCACGTACATGAAGTCGTGGTTGCCGGCGGAGATGACGACGCCGCCGTCCGGGCTGGCGGCGATCGACTCGGCGATGGCCCGCACCCTCGGGAAGTCGAGGTAGTCCTCGGCCCGGATGGGATGCTCGTGACCGGTTTCGAGGGAGTAGAACGCCCGCTCGTCGACGATTCCGTTCCGGCCGACGACGGTGCCGTTCGGCATGCCGTCCGAGTTCGCCGCCCACAGCGCCCATCCGACGACGCCCACCCATGTAGCCAGGGAGACGACACTTGCGATCGTCGCGCGGCGGTCCCCCCGGTCGCGGCGGCTCGGGAACCGCACCGGCACGACGGCGACGGGCAGCAGCAGGCAGAACAGCGCGGGCAGCAGCGTGCGGCCGTGCATGAAGTCGCCACCGACGCGAATCGAGTACGCCGCCGACACGATCCCGCTGCCGAGCATGAAGGCCACTGCGGCGGAGGGGCTGCGGAGCCAGGCCCGGAACCGGCGCACGCGCGAGGAGTCGGCGCCGGCGGGCGGCCCGGCCGGCGCGGGACGGCGCAGCAGCCAGAGGACCAGCCCGGCGACGCAGAGGAGGAGGATCGGGACCCACAGCTTGTAGGGGTCGACCAGATTCTGCAGGTAGTCGAAGCCCTTGCCCCACTTGGAGCCGCCGGCTTCCTTCGTCACCGCAGTGTTCGGGTAGGGCAGCCCGTAGTAGCCCATGCGGAAGATCTGATACGCCACCGGCACCGCGCCGGCGACCGCGATCACGGCAACCCGGAGCCGCCAGTCGATCCCGGTGGCCAGCAGCACCATCAGGAGCGCGGCGGCACCGAGCAGCGCCATCTCCGGTCGGACCAGCGGAGCGAGCCCGGCGACGAAGGCCAGGACGAGGATCGACGGCGTCGACGGCACGGACGCCTGCGCCCACCGCGTCAGCAGCAGCGACAGCAGCGCGATCCAGAAGATGACCAGGCAGGTTTCGAGCCCGGAGGTCGCGAAGTCCCGTGCCGGGACCAGCGCGATGTAGACCAGCGCACCGGCCGGCAGCAGCACGGTGGTGCCGGAGATCCTGTCCGCGTAGAGACGTTTCGCCGTCACCATCGCCAGCACGATCGCGGCGGTGGAGAGCACGAGCGCGATACCGAGCACCACGTACTCGAGCCGAGCCTGGGTGACCCATCCGACCGCGTAGACGACGTACGTCCACAGCGTGCTGGTGTTGGCCTCCACCCGCTCGCCCGCGTTGAACACGGGGCCGTTGCCGGCCAGCAGATTGCGGACCGTGCGGAGCACGATCAGCCCGTCGTCGGCGATCCACCGGCGCTGCCACGCCCCCCACGCGAAGAGGAGAGCCGTCAGCGCGACGCCGCCGACGAAGACCGCACGCGAGATCCGCTCCCCCAGGGGGCGCGACTCGGTGTCGGTCTCGTCGGCGGCAGAAGTCGGCTCAGACGAGGTAGACAGCGACACCTACTACTCCGATCCAGGCAATCGCGAGGAACTGGAGCACCCGGTCACCCAGTGCAATCTCTTCCGGTTCGCCCGCCTCGCCACCGTCGACGTCCACCGCGTACCGGAGGATCGCGATCGTGAAGGGCACCATCGAGATGGCGAACCAGTTGGTGTCGTTGGCGCGATCCTGCTCGAACGCCCACAGGCCGTAGCAGATCACGACCGCGGTCGCGGACAGCGTCCACACGAACCGCAGGTAGGTGCCGGTGTAGTACTCGAGCGACTTGCGGATCTTCGCACCGGTGCGCTCCGCGAGCTGCAGCTCGGCGTACCGCTTGCCGGCCGCCATGAACAGCGAGCCGAACGCCATGATCAGCAGGAACCACTGCGACAGCGGGATCTCCGCGGCGACACCGCCGGCGATCGCGCGCAGCAGGAAGCCGGACGAGACGATGCAGATGTCGAGCACGGCCTGGTGCTTCAGCCCGAAGCAGTACGCCAGCTGGATCGCGATGTACACGGCCATGACGACGGCCAGCTGCCAGTTCGCGACGAACGACAGCAGGATCGAGCCGGCGAGCAGCACGGCCGCCATCGCGTAGGCCATGTTGACCGGCAGCACACCGGCCGCGATGGGCCGGAAGCGCTTGGTCGGGTGGGCGCGGTCGGCCTCGACGTCCATCGCGTCGTTGACGAGATAGATGCCGGACGCGGCCATGCAGAACACGACGAACGCGAGTGCGACCGGAAGCAGCACGTCGGCTTCGGTAACGGACCCGGCCGCGAGCGGTGCGGCGAGGACGAGCACGTTCTTGACCCACTGACGCGGGCGGACGGCTTTGACGATGCCGCCGGCCAGGGTCTTCGGGGGCCCGGTGACGACGGCAGGCTCCTCGCTCATTTCACTCCAAACTTCTGCTCGGCCCGCAGCACGGCGGCGGCGGACACGGCGCCGAGTGCCGACCCCGCAAGCACGTCGGTCGGATAGTGCACTCCGAGGACGAGGCGTGAGAGCAGCATCGGCGGGACCAGTACCGCAGGCAAGGGTAGCCCGGTGAGCCGGCCGAGCAGCACCGCCGCCGCCGTCGTGGAGGTCGCGTGTGACGACGGGAAGCTGAGCTTGCTCGGCGTCGACACGTTGACCTGGACGGACGGGTCGTTCGGGCGCGGACGTCGCACGACACGCTTGATGACGATCGACGCGGCGTGGGCGCCGACGGCACCCACCGCGACACCGGCCCAGCGGCGGCGACGCGGCTTGTCCAGCGCGGCACCGATACCGGCGACGGCGACCCAGCCGAGGGCGTGCTCACCGAAGTGCGACATGCCCCGGGCCGCCTTGACGACCGCGGGCTGGGCGCCGATGGTGCCCTGGACGGTCTGCAGGATCCGGACCTCAGATGCCGAAGACACGTTCCCACCTTTCCTTGCTGGTCAGGTCCGGCGCTGCGGCACGGTACTCACGGGCGAGCTCCGGGAACCGCTCCGCGAGTTCCCGGCGCAGGCGCAGCGCCTCCTTGAACAAGCGCGCGGCAACCTTGGGATCCCGCTTGCGGTAGACGACGCCACGACCGTCGGCGGTGGTGACGGTGACACCGTCGACCTGCGACAGCAGGTACCAGCGGGCGTCGAGCGTCGGGACGTTGAGCTGGGGCTGCTCGAGGTGGCGCGGGTCGACCGCCTTGGCGCCGTGGACCAGCCCCTTGCCGAGACGGACGATCTTCGCGAGCGCACCCTTGGGTTCGCCGACGGCACCCACTCCGGCACCGGAGGGCAGCGGCAGGCTCGTCGAGGACGGGAGGACGACGGCGTCCGGGTACTGCTTGCGCAGCGCGTGGACGTTGCCCAGCGCGGTGGGCAGCAGGTCGGCGACGTGCTCGGGCCCGGCGAGGAAGTCCTGGATCGCGAGGTTCTGGATCGCGACCGTCGAGTACTCGAGGCACACCAGGTGCTTGACGGTGGCCTTGACCGTGTGCCGGACCAGGCCGGTGATGTTGTCCGGCATGTGCAGCGCGGCGACGACGAGGCGGTTCCGGAGGTGGAAGTACGCCTGCCAGTCGATGGCGTCGTCCTTGTCGCTCCACGCCATGTGCCAGATCGCGATGCCGGGCACGGTGGCCGTGGGGTAGCCGGCGCGATGGGCACGCAGCGCGTACTCCCAGTCGTCCCACTTGATGAAGAGCGGCATCGGGAGCCCGATCTCCTCCGCGCACACGCGGGGGATCATGCACATCCACCAGCCGTTGCCGTCGACGTCGATGCGCCGGTGCAGGTTCTTCGAGTTCTCGCGGTCGCTGAGCGGGTACTGCGAGAAGTCGTGGTCGTACTCGGCGTTCGGCGCTCCGGCCCACATCGTGACGGAGCGGTCGATGACCTCGCCCATCGTGTGCAGGTGGCTGCGCTCCTGCAGGTTGAGCATCTGACCACCGACGAGCATCGGGTTCTTCGCGAACCGCGACATCGCGAGTGCGCGCAGGATCGAGTCCGGCTCGATCTCGATGTCGTCGTCCATGAACAGGATGTACGGGCTGTCGGTCGTCTTCAGCGCCTCGTACATGATGCGGCTGTAGCCACCGGAACCGCCGAGGTTGCCCTGGTCGTGGATGGCGAGGCGGTCCCCGAGGATCGCGGCGGCCTCGGCGAAGCCGGGTTCGTCGCGCACCTTGCGGGTGCCCTGGTCCGGCATGATGACGGCGTCGATCACGTCGAGCACGAGCGGATCGGACGCGAGCGCGGCGAGCGCCTTGACGGCGTCGGTGGGGCGGTTGAACGTGGGGATACCGACGGCGACGCGACCCTCGCCGGGCGCGTCGCCCGGCGCGTACCAACCGGCGCTACGCAGTTCCACCTCGGTGTCGGTGGTGATGTCGAACCAGATCCAGCCACCGTCCTCGAACGGCCCCAGATCCACCGTGAACTCGAGGGTGCCCTCGCGGAACTCCTTGCCCTCCACGTGGATCCGCGATCCGTCCGCCTTGGAGCGGTAGACGTCGACGCGGCAGTGCCCGGTCAGCTCCAGTCGCAGGAGGACGGACTCGAGGACCGTCCACCGGCGCCAGTAGCTGGCCGGGAAGGCGTTGAAGTAGCTGCAGAACGACACCTCGGACTCGGCGCCGATCGACAGCGACGTACGCGACGTCGCGTGCGCCCGCCGGGCGTTGGTCGTCGACTCCTCGGCGTACAGACTGCGGACGTCGAGGGGCTCACCGGGCCGAGGCAGCAGGACCCGCTGGAGCAGCGCACTCACGCGAGCTCTCCGGCCAGGGGTGCGCCGGACTCGAGGTGCGGGCGCAGCGTGTTGTCGAACATCGACAGCGCGCTCGCGATCGCCATGTGCATGTCGAGGTACTGGTAGGTGCCCAGGCGACCGCCGAACAGCACCTTCGACTCCGCGGCCTCGGCCTTGGCACGCACCCGGTAGGCCTCGAGCTTGGCCCGGTCCTCGGGGGTGTTGATCGGGTAGTACGGCTCGTCGCCGTTCTCCGCGAACCGGGAGAACTCGCGCATGATGACCGTCTTGTCGCCGGGGTAGTCCCGCTCCGGGTGGAAGTGACGGAACTCGTGGATGCGCGTGAACGGCACGTCGGCGTCGTTGTAGTTCATGACCGGGGTGCCCTGGAAATCTCCGGTGGGCAGGACCTCGGTCTCGAAGTCGAGGGTGCGCCAGCCCAGCTCGCCGTCGGCGTAGTCGAAGTAGCGGTCCAGCGGGCCGGTGTACACGACGGGCGCGTCGGGGCTCGCGGCACGGAGGTCATCGCGGACGTCGAACCAGTCCGTGTTCACCCGGACCTCGATCTTGTCGTCCTTCGCCATGTTCTCGAGCCACGCGGTGTAGCCCTCGACGGGCAGGCCCTCGTAGGTGTCGTTGAAGTAGCGGTTGTCGAACGTGTACCGCACCGGCAGGCGGGTGATGTTCCCGGCGGGCAGGTTCTTGGGGTCGGTCTGCCACTGCTTGGCGGTGTAGTCGCGGACGAACGCCTCGTACAGGGGGCGACCGATCAGCGAGATCGCCTTCTCCTCGAGGTTGGACGCGTCCTTGGTGTCGATCTCGGCAGACTGCTCGGCGATGAGCGCCCGCGCCTCGTTCGGCGAGAAGTACCGGCCGAAGAACTGCGAGACCAGGCCCAGACCCATCGGGAACTGGTAGGCCTGGCCCTTGTGCATCGCGAAGACGCGGTGCTGGTAGCTGGTGAAGTCGGTGAACTGGTTCACGTAGTCCCACACCCGCTTGTTCGACGTGTGGAACAGGTGGGCGCCGTACTTGTGGATCTCGATGCCGGTCTCGGGCTCCGCCTCGGAGTAGGCGTTGCCGCCGAGGTGGTGCCGGCGCTCGACGACGAGCACTCGCTTACCGAGCTGAGTCGCGGCCCTTTCGGCGATCGTCAGTCCGAAGAATCCGGATCCGACGATGATGAGGTCGTACTGACCTGCGGACGGCTGGGGCGCGTTTTGGGCAGTCACGGAAAACAGGGTAGGCGACAGCGACCGGGACGCGCCTTTCCGGTGGCGTGAACCACCGGAAAGGCGCACCCGGAACCGCTACAGGTTCAGCGCGAAGGCCAGCATCGCGTCCCGGACGAACTCGGCGGTGCCCGGCCCGTGCCGGTCGTAGTTCCGGGCGAACCGCGGATCGGACACGTACATCTCCCCCAGGCCCGCGAAGGCGTCGGCCGTGGGTCGACGGCCCTGCCAGCCTGCCGCGACCCACGCGTAGTGCCGTCGGGTGATCTCCTGCACCTCGGGCGAGTCGGGGGCGAGTCCGGCGGCGTGCGCGCGCCCGAAGGCTGCGGCGATGTCCAGTTGGTCCTGCTGGAAGCCGGTCCTGTCGGCATCGGACAGCGACCGCCACCAGCCGTCACCGCGGTCGTAGGCCTCCCGCCCCCACCGCTCGACCACTTCCTCCTCGTACTGCGTGTGGTCGAATCCGTCGAACATCTCCTCGGCCATCAGTGGCTCACCTCTCCTCGTCTTGTCCAGCGTGGTGCGTACCGACGCGATGCGACGCCGCAGCCGCTCCTGCTCCTGCTCGAGCAGGTCGAGGTGCGTCGCGAGCGCCGACCCCGGGTCCGTGTCGCCGGCCAGCACCTCGGCGATCGCCGTCAGCCCCAGCCCCAGCTCGCGGAGCAGCAGGATCCGCTGCAGCCGCACGAGCGCCGCCTGGTCGTAGTGGCGATAGCCGCCGGTCCCGATCCGACTGGGGGCGAGCAGGCCGATGCTGTCGTAGTGCCGCAGCGTCCGACTCGTGGTCCCGGTGATCCGCGCGAGCTGCTGGATCGACCACTCTCCGGTCCGGTTCACGTCGCCTCCTCGATGCGTCGGTACACCCAGCCTGCAGGTTGACGCTGCGTCAAGGTCAAGGGGAATTCACGCGAAACGAGAAAAGGGCAGGACCACCGCACGGTGCGGTGGTCCTGCCCGATCCCGAGTTGTGTCGGATCTACCCGGCGACGACGTCCGTTTCCGCCGCCACCGGCTGCAGCACGACGTTCGAGTCGACGACCTGCGTGCCGAGCGTCGGTGTCCACAAGATGGTGCCGCCGGTGTAGGTCCGGAACTTGCCGGACTCGTCGGCCAGCATCAGCTCGGGGCCGGTCGGCTCACCGAGCGCTCCGGCCGGTCCGCCCAGTTCCCGATACTTGGCGTCGATCGGCGACTCCTCCGCCACTGCGGCGGTTTCCTCCGCGGGAGCGGCGATCGGCTCGGCGATCGCGTCACCCGCGGCAGCAGCGAACGGGAGGGGTGCGGCCGAGCCCGGCGGCAGGGGCGGCAGCGGAGGAAGCGGCGGCAACTGCGGCAGGAGCGACTCCACCGACCCCGGGGTGATCTCGGGCAGCGGCGGCAACTCCGGCAGCGGCAGCGACTCGAGCGAGCCCGGCGGGAGCGGCAGACCCGGGATGGGTCCGGGGGTACCGGGGCCGGGGGCGCCCACGGTGAACCAGTCCGACTTGAGGCCGAGCTTCCAGCGGGCCTCGTCGCCCGACCCCTCCACCGTGCGCGACGTCCCGACGACCTTGACGCGGGTCACGCGGCCGCCGTCGGCGCCGAGGTTGTTACGGCCGATGACGTCGAAGGAGATAAGTTCGCCGACGCCGTACGCGTTCGCGATGGCTCCGGCGGTGACGGTCTGCTGCCAGTTGCGGTTCGGAGACACCGCGTCGCCCTCGTCGATCACGGCCGGGAAGACGCCACCGGCGGTGAAACCGCCCGACGACGACGAGAACTCGGCCGCCATGATCTGGTTGCCACGCTTGATGACGGTGCCCGACGTGGAGCCGACGGCGTCGTTGGTCCGCCAGTCCTCGTTCGACGATCCGCGGTACACCTGGCAGGACTGGGTGTCGCAGGTCTGCGCGTAGCCGTAGCGGCGCTCGGCCGCGGAGTACGAACGGGCCGCGATCGCCTGCGCCCGCAGCGCCTCCCGGCCGCCGGAATCGGCCCACGACGGGATCGACTCGGCGGGAACGACACTGCGGAGATAGTCCTCCATCAGCACGCGGTTCACGGTCCGCCAGGCACCGTTGCCGTCGCGGGTGGCGTTCATCGCGCCGCGATACGGGACGTTGCCGTCGCACAGGCGCAGGTGTTCCTTGGCCGGACGGTTCGCGCCGAGGTTCACCGGGTCGACCCAGGGATGGCTGGTGGAGCCGCGCCAGATCTCGCGGCCGGTGCACCCGTCGGTGACGGTGACATCGGCGCCACCGGCCGTCGGGACGAGATGCGCGGCCGAGTTCGGTCCGAAGTAGAGGCCGGCGACGTTGAGACCGGTCTCCGAGTAGACGTCGAGCCGCTTGTCGTCGCGGCCGATGAGACGCACCGCGACCCACGGATCGGCGACCTGACCGAGCTGGGTGTTGCCGTAGTAGTGCCCGACGATGCGCTCCGCGGTCCACCCGAAGTTCTTCGCGTAGCCGTAGGCGCCGTACTGACTCATGCCGCGGCCGTGCCCGTAGCCGTGCCCGTACAGATTGATAGGAGTGCCGGCCGCGACGACGTTGGCGATCTCCGAGTCCGGGCCGCGATCGACGACGGCCAGCCCGATCGCGGCGCCCGCGGCGAGGGCCGGCACCAGGCCGAGGGCGGCGAGCCTGGCCAGGGAGCGCGACGGGCGTCCGCCGATGCGTCGACGACGCAGGACACGATCTGCGGAAATGCGAAGGCGGGGGGTCGCCATAGGCTCGCTCCTCATCACTGGGGTCTGGGGGCCGTGCGGGCCTGTGCAGAGTCCGGAGCGGGCAATGGAACGGGAGCGAAGCGGCCCCGACCAGCACAGTCACCCAAAGGCTCAAGCTAAGGTTGAGCGTTAAGGATGTTGCGACTAGTGTGGCAACTGTGACTGCTGTTGGCAACATCCGCCACTGAAGTAACTTCAGTCACACCGGTAACATCTGCATCACAAGTTGCAGACATCCTCGGATGGGCTGTGGACTTCCTCCCAAGGGAGCCCTCAGGATTCAGTCCGATACCGAACCGCCCGGAATCGGCCGGCCGAGAGGTCGCTCGCAGCGCACGAAGACACCCCGCGCATTACCACGAGGAGATTCGCCTTGCCGCACCGTCGACCGAAGAACTCGATAGTCCTGGCCGCAGTCGCAGCAGTCGCCGTTGCCACCCCCTTCGCCGTTCAGGCACTGAACAGCGAGCCTTCGGACGTCCTGTCGGCAAGCGATTCGGCACCGTCGATCGAGACGCAGATCGCGGAGGTCGTGCTCGCGTCGGTTCCGGACATCGTCATCCCCCTGAAGGAACTGACGGGCCTGGACCTGCCCGACATCCGCCTCGGTGACCTTCCGCTCCCGCACGAGATCCCTCTCCCGGGCGGAGGAACGCTGACGCTTCCGTCGCTCACGCCGCTGGCGCCGTCGGTGACGCCGTCGACGGCCCCGAGCGACATCTCCGATCCCGTTCCGGCGCCGTCCGCCCCGGGCGAAGTCTCCCCGGAGACCCTCGGCGCGACGGTCAAGGAGGTCACGCAGGACACCCCGTTCTCGATGGTCGGCGTCACGGCCGCGAACCTCGAGTCGTCGGTGACCCAGCTGCGCGCGAAGCTCGCGGACGGCTCGTGGGGCGAGTGGATCACGCCGGATCTCGTCGACGGCAGCATCAGCGGTAAGCAGGGCACCGAGCCGGTCTTCGTCGGCGACACGAACGCCGTGCAGATCCTGGTGACGCCCAAGGAAGGAACGGCCGGCGCTGCAGGCACGGACTCCGCACCGGCCCCCACGGACCCCACGGACCCGGCCCACCGCGCTCCGGAGGCTCCTGAGACTCCGGGGGCTCCGGCCACCGAAACGCCTGCTCCCCAGTCGGATTCCGAAGCCACCCAGCCGCTCGGCTACACCCCCGCGGCCGTGTCGAAGCCGCTGCGGGACGCAGCCCTGACCGCCAACGACATCGCGGCGGTACTCATCAATCCCGGTAGCGGACCGCAGGACGCGAACCTCGACGACATCGCCACGCCGACATCGGTGAACGGCATCAACATCATCTCCCGTAAGGCGTGGGGCGCGAACGAGGGCATCCGCTGCCAGGGCGCGGTCTACGACGACTCCACCGGTGGCGCGACGGTGCACCACACGGCCGAGACCAACAACTACACGCGCGAGCAGTCGGCGGGCATCGTGCGCGGCATCTACGCCTACCACGCGCAGTCGCTCGGCTGGTGCGACATCGGCTACAACGTGCTGGTCGACCGCTTCGGCCAGATCTTCGAGGGTCGCTTCGGCGGACTCGACCGCCCCGTCCAGGGCGCGCACGCCGGTGGCTTCAACGAGAACACCGTCGGTATCGCCATGATGGGCAACTTCGTGAACGAGCCGGCGCCGGCGGCCACGATCGAGTCGGTGGGCAAGTACCTGGGCTGGCGCCTCAAGCTCGCGAACCTGAACCCCAAGGGTCAGGTCACCATGTACTCCGAGGGCACGCAGTACTCGAAGTACGCGCTGGGCCAGCGGGTCGTCCTGCCGACGATCTTCGCCCACCGCGACGTCGGTTACACCGAGTGCCCGGGTAGTGCCGCTTACGCCCAGATGGACCAGATTCGGAACATCGCCGCGGCGAACTACGGCGGCAGCACCGGTGGTGGCGGCGGCAACACGCCGCCGACCAACCCCAGCAACGGCGGCGGCAACAACGGTGGCGCCAACCCGGCCGGGTCGCTCGACCTGAATGCGCAGATCCCGGCGGTGGTGAACGGCATCCTGTCGATCGCCGACTCCAACCCGATCGCCCGCCAGTGGCTCGCGATGGGCGGCAACCGCAGCATGGTGGGTGACGCGATCACCGGCCTGCTGACCACGGCGACCGGCCAGGTGTACGCGTTCTTCCAGAACGGCGGCATCTTCACCTCGCCCCTCGGTGGAGTGGTCACGACGATCGGCAAGATCTTCGAGCAGTGGACCGCGGCCGGCGGCGTGATGGGTGACATCGGCCTCCCGATCAGCGACGAGTACGCGGTGGACGGCGGCAAGCGCTCCGACTTCGAGCGCGGTTCGATGATCTTCGACGAGGCCACCGGCCAGGTCACCACGATCATGAACGACGCGGCCGCTCCGGCTGCGGCCCCCGCTCCGGCTCCGGCGGACGCGGTGTCCGAGGCTCCGGTCGCGATCAACTGACCGTTCGACGAAAAGGCCTGCCCTCCACGGTTTCGTGGAGGGCAGGCCTTTTCTGTGTCTTGTCGGAGCCGAAGCTCAGTTCTTCCAAAGCCTCTCGAGCACGAGCGCGACGCCGTCGGCCGAGTTGGTGGCGGTGACCTCGTCGGCCGCCGCCTTCGCCTCGGGGTGGGCGTTCTCGACCGCGACGCCGTGACCAGCCATCGTCAGCATCGGGATGTCGTTGGGCATGTCGCCGAACGCGACGATCCGGTCGTGGGCCACGTCGAGATGCTGTGCCATCAGTTTCAGCCCCGACGCCTTGGTCACCCCCGGCGCCGACACCTCGATGAGGCCGTTGTTCGTCGAGTAGGTGAGGTCGGCCCGCTCCCCCACCAGCGGGCGAAGCTTGGCGGCCATGTCGGCGCTGCTCGCCCCGGGCAGGCGGATGAGCATCTTGACGGCGGGCGCGGACAGCAGGTCCTCGGGCGCCATCTCGGTGTGCTCGGGGTTGAGCCAGGCGTGTTCGTAGCCGGGAGCGCTGACGAACTGGGCGGTCGCGGTGTCGTGTGCGGTGGCACCGATGCGCTCGGCCGCGAGTCCGGCTCCCGGAAGCTCGTAGTCGACGAGGTCGGCCAGCCACGCGAGGGTCTCCACCGACAGGGTCGACGCTCTGATCACCCGGTCCGCGTCGGCGTCGTAGAGCACCGCGCCGTTCGCGCACACCGCGAGCGGCGCGAACCCCAGTCCGTCGACGACCGGGGCGAGCCAACGCGGCGGCCGTCCGGTGGCGAGGACGAAGGGCGTTCCGGACTCGACGACGGTCTGCACGGCCGCCCGGGTCCGGGCGGTCACGCGTTCGGCGTCGTCGATCAGGGTGCCGTCGACATCGCTGGCGACGAGGCTGGGCAGTTCGGTGGACACCGGGCCATTCTGCCCCTTTGGGACGACAAACGGCCTCTCCATAGCCACCGGTGAGCGCTATTTCACCGGTGGGCCGCCCGATCTAGGCTCCGCCGGTCTCCCTGGCGCGCCGGGCCGCGGCCTTGGCCTCGGCCTCCTCGGCGTCCATTCGGTTCGCTTCCTCGAGCGTCGGGGCGCCGCCGCCGAGCCGGGCGGGCACCCAGTATTCGCCGGCCGGGTGCTCGTAGTTCGCCTGCACGCCGCGGAGCAGTTCCTCCATGCGGGTGTGCAGCAGCGCCGTCATCTCCGACGCCGGCTCGAACGGCGGGATCGGCTCACCGACGGCGATCGAGATGGGGGTGTTGGTCCGGCCCAGACGCTTCGGGAACCCCTTGGTCCACACCCGCTGCGAGCCCCAGATCACCATCGGCACGATGGGGGTGCCGGACTCGAGCGCCATCCGCGCCGCCCCCGACTTGAACTCCTTGAGTTCGAAGCTGCGGCTGATCGTCGCCTCCGGGAAGACGCCGACGAGTTCGCCGTCGCGCAACGCCTGCACGGCCACGCGGTACGAGTCGGCGCCGGCCGCCCGGTCGACGGGAATGTGCTTCATGGCCCGCATCATCGGGCCGGAGATCTTGTTGACGAAGACCTCGTTCTTCGCCATGAAGCGGATGTACCGCTTGACGGCGCGGGCCGGCAGCCCCGCATACGTGAAGTCCATGTAGCCGGTGTGGTTGATCGCGATCACCGCCCCCTTGGACGCGGGGACGTGCTCCGCGCCGGTGACGGTGAATTTCAGCCCCTGGCCTGCGAACACTGCGCGGGCGACGCCGATGATCGTTCGGTAGAAGGGTTCCACAGTGTGCAGCGTAGTCGGCGCGGAGTGGCCGGGGACACTTCGCGTCCCCGGCCACTACGACGTCAGGAGATCAGGACCCGAACATCGGGGTGCCGCCACCGAGCGACCCGGCGCTGCCGGTGCCGTCCGCGTTCGTGACCTGCACGGGCTGCGGTACCGAGGACGACCCGGTAACGCCCGGACCGCCGGAGTACACGGCCACGATCTGGTGCGCGCCCGGTGTAGTGAACGTGTGGGTCACCGACGCCTGGCCTCCGACCAGAACGAGGGGCGTCCCGACCACGGTGTTGCCGTCGTAGAACTGCACCGTGCCGGGCAGGGTCGCCGCCCCGGCCACCTGGACCGAGAGTTGCACGGGCTGGCCCGTCGTCGCAGTCCCGGGGACAGTGAGCGTAGTCGTCGTGGGGACATCGCTCGGGGCCGGCTCGGTCACGGCCACGGCGCGCACCGGCGAGGTGGAACCGACGAAGCCGTTGCCCGCAGTGAACACCGCCACGATGTTGTGCGTGCCCGCCGTCGTGAAGGTGTGCTGCAGATTCGCGGCGCCCCCGGAGACCTGGATCGGGGTGCCGATGTCGGCACCGTTGTCACGGAACTGCACCGAGCCGGTCGCGTTGGCGGGCGTCACATTCGCCGTGAGCAACACCGACGTGCCGGTCTTGGCATCGGTCGGCACGGTCAGCGACGTCGACGTCTGGGCGTCGGGCGCGGTCACCGAGACGGTCTGGGCCGGCGCGTTCGACGTGGCGTACGTCGAGGTGGAACCGGTGAAGGTCGCGGAGATGCTTCGCGAGCCCGTCGCCTGGAAGGTGTGTTGCATCGAAGCGACTCCACCCGAAACCTGAACCGGCGAGCCGATGTTCGTGCCGTTCTCCTGGAACTGCACCGTGCCGGGCGCGTTCGCAGGCGTCACGTTCGCAGACAGAGTCACCGGCGCCCCGGTGATCGCGCTCGACGGCGCCGACACGGTGGTGGTCGTGGCCAGCGGATCGACCGAAACAGCCAGTCCCGCCATGGGATTGAACGACTGATATGTCGCGAACGAGTAGATGTCGAAACTCATCCCGGCGCTGCGCTGGCCCGGCTGGGCATTGTCGGGCACCTTGTACGTGAATGTCAGGGTCGGGTGCATGTCGCCGTTCCCGAGGCCGGGAATCAGTCCCAGCGCAAGGAAGGCGTCTGTCCACTTCACGGTCACCGCACCGGTAGTCGGATTCTGTACGGCCGCACCGTCGAACACCGACGGATTGTTCAGGTTCGCTCCGGCGCCCCGCCAGACGTTGCCGGCCACGCTCTGCAACTGGTACCCAGCCGGGGGATGGTCGGTCAGGTTGTTCAGGTAGCGGTCGACCCCGCCGTTCGTCTTGAACGTGATGGTGGACGTCACCGTCTCGCCGGGATGCGCGACCGCTGGGCTCACCGTCTTGGTCGCAACGATGTTGCTGGTGGTGATCGTCTGCGAGACCGGTGCGGCCGTTGCACTTCCGACGCCCCACAGAATCTGCCCGGCAGCGACCACGCTCGCGGCCATGGCCCCCGCAACGACTGTGGACACCAGTCGTCGGGTGATGGATCGGGTCACAAGCACTCCTCTCGTCGCAGGAGAGTGCAGCCCCGGGGGTTGACGCATGCCGGAACCGCGCTCAGGAGAACACGTTTGCCGAACTCGGCCGACGCTCTCCCGACTGCGAACGCCCGCCGCGCCTCACCCCAACTGCCCCGACGAGTGATGTGCGCTCACACTGTATCGACGCGAGTCCGGACGAGGAGGGAAAACAGTTCGATCCGGCACAACACGCACGAGACCCCCGACCTGATGGGTCGGGGGTCTCGTTGACTAGCAGCTCGGGCCGTCGTCGATCAGGATCCGGATCCCGAACGGCCCACTCCACTCAGGGAACCGAAGAGGTTGCCGAGCGAGCCCAGACTGCCGGTGCCGCCACCGTCTCCGCCGCCGTCGTCGGCCGGGGCCACCTGGACCGTCTGCGCCGGCGAGATCGACGCCTTCGCGCCCTGGCCGCCGGAGTAGCGCGCGGTGATCACGTGCGCGCCGGTCGTGGTGAAGGTGTGCTGGGCCGTCGCGACGCCGTCGACGAGGTCGACGTTGCCGCTGATCGGGGTGTCACCGTCGAAGAACTGCACGGTGCCGGGCAGGTTGGTGCCACCGGAAACGTTCGCCGACAGCGTCACCTGCTGCCCGACGGTCGCCGCCCCGGGGACGGTGGCTGCGGTCGTCGTCACGACGTCCTCCGGGGTCGGGGTCGACACCTGGACGGTCTGTGTCGTTGCCGTCGCATTCGTGAAGCCCGGCGCACCGGTGAACGCTGCACCGACGGTGTGCGGTCCCGCGGCGGTGAAGGGGTGCGGCAGTGTCGCCACACCGTTCGAGACCGTGACGGGGCCACTGACGTTGGTGCCGTCGACAGTGAACTGCACCGTGCCGGACGCATTCGCGGGCGCCACCGTCGCGGTGAAGGTGACCTCGGATCCGGTCTGCGCGTCCGACGGCGCCGACAGCGTCAGCGACGTCTGCACCACAGGAGCGTTGACCGTCACCGTCTGCGCCGACGACGTCGATGCCTTGAAGCCGGTGCTACCGGCGAACACCGCGGTGATGCTGTGGCTGCCGGCCGCCGAGAATGTCGTCTGCGTCGTCGCCGTGCCGTTCGTGACGGTCACCGGGCCACCGATGTTGGTGGCGCCGTCCTTGAACTGCACCGTGCCCGCAGCGTTGGCCGGATTCAGGTTCGCCGTGAGCGTGACCTGCTGGCCGGTCTCCGCGGTCGACGGAGCGGTGAGCGTGGTCGTGGTCGCCACGTCGACGACCGCGGGCTCGGTCACCATGACCGACTTGGCCGTCGCCGTCGAGCCCAAGAAGCCCGGGCCGCCGGTGAACACGGCGTTGATGCTGTGGTTACCGGAGGTCGCGAACGAATGCTGGACGGAAGCAATTCCGTTCGTCACGGTGGCCGGGCCGCCGATCGGCGTCTGGCCGTCCAGGAACTGGACGGTGCCGGACGCGTTTGCCGGGGTGAGTGTCGCGCTGAGCGTCGTGGTCGTTCCCTTCACCACCTGCGCCGGCACTCCCAGCGTGGTGGTGGTCTGGGCGTCCGGGACCACAGGGTTGGTCACGTTGACGGTCTGCGCCGTCGCCGAGGAGTTCGAGAAGCCCGCGTTGCCCGTGAACACCGCCGTGACGCTGTGGCTGCCGGCCGCGGTGAACGAGTGCGGCAGGGTGGCGACACCATTGGTCACCTGAGCCGCGGAGCCGATGTTGTTGCCATTGTCCTTGAACTGGACGGTGCCGGACGCGTTCGTCGGGTCGAGGTTCGCGGTGAGGGTGACCTGCTGATTCGTTTCCGCGGTCGGCGGAACGGTCAGCGTCGTGGCGGTCGCCTGATCGGGGACGCTGACAGTCACCGTCTGGGTCGCGGCGCTCGAGGTCGTGAACCCGGGGGCACCGGAGAACACGGCCGTGATGCCGTGCTGTCCTGCGGACGAGAAGGTGTGCGGCAGTTGCGCGGCGCCGTTCGAGACCGGCACCGGCGCACCGAGATCCGTCCCGTTGTCCTTGAACTGCACGGTGCCGCCACCGGGATTCGGTGCGACGGAGGCCGACAGGGTCACTTCGGTACCGGTCTGCGCGGTCTGCGGGACGGTCAGGGTTGTCGTGGTCGCCTGGTCGGGGACGTTGACGTTGACCGTCTGCGCGGGAGCCGACGAGCTCACGAAGCCGGCGCCGCTGAAGTCCGCGGTGATGCTGTGGCTACCGGCGGTGGTGAAGGTGTGCTGCAACGTGGCGGCACCGTTCGACACCGACTGCGGCGAACCGATGTTCACACCGTTGTCCTTGAACTGCACCGTTCCGGAGGCGTTCGTGGGATCGAGGTTCGCGGTGAGCGTGACCTGCTGATCCGTTTCCGCGGTCGGCGGAACGGTCAGTGTCGTCGTGGTCGCCTGATCAGGGACGCTGACCGACACGGTCTTCGGCGCAGCCGACGAGTTCACGAAGCCCGCGCCGATGAACTCTGCTGTGATGCTGCGATTTCCGGCTGCCGTGAACGTGTGCTGCATCGTCGCCGCACCGTTCGACACCGCCACCGGCGAACCGATGTTCGCACCGTTGTCCTTGAACTGCACCGTCCCTGAAGCATTCGACGGAGTCACGTTCGCCGACAACGTCACCGCGGTACCCGTCAAAGCCGTCGACGGCGCCGACACCGTCATCGATGTCGGGACTACCACCGACACCGACTGCGACGCCGAATCCGACGGGTTCGCCTTCGCGGTGGCCAGATACTTCGCCTGCAGCGAATGCGAACCCTGCGTTGTAGACGTCCACGCGAACGTCGCGATACCGGAAGCATTCAGGGTTCCCGAGCCCAGCTTCGTGACCCCGTCGTAGAAGTCGACCGGATCACCCTGCGTGCCACCGGTCACCGTCGCGCTCAAGGTCACCGACTGGCCCGTCATCACCGGACTCGACACCGCCGCCAGCGTGGTCGTCGTGACGTTCTTCGAGACCGTGATCGCCGGACCCTTGTCGTTGTACTCACCAGAACCGAGCGACCCGCTGTAATGCATCGCCGTCATCAACGCCACATCACGGGCACAATCCGCCCCGACCCGATATGAGAATTCGAACGTACGCGTATTCGGATTCGCTATCCCACGCACCGGCCACTCGATCGAACTTCCCTCTACACGAGCGAAATCAGCCCCCTTGCTCTCGAGACCACGCGACGAGCCGTCCACCTTCGCCGAACCCTCGACATACGTCAGGCACGTCGGATGCAGGTCCTTGACGGCATAGATGTACTCCACGACAGCACCGCTACTCCGCTGGAAAGCAGTCTTCGACGTGATGATGTCCCCCTCTTTGGGATTCACGTCGCTGATCGTCCGAGTGAACTTGCTACTACCGTCAGACCAACTCACTGATTGCGCCGCCGCACCGGCCGAACCCACCCCCACCGTCACCACAAAACCCGCAGCAATCGCGGTGGCAGCTCCCGCCGCCACAATTGTCCGCGTTCTCGATCGGGCCATTTCGCTTTCTCCTTCTCCAGAGCACTCTTCGGCCCATCGGATTTCGAAATCCCGACCGTTCGAGTGATCGCCTCGGGTGACACCTCCCACGCCGGCCCGACCCCGGGCGCGGAAGCTTCGAACTTGTTGAACGACTATGTGATCGCCTGTCGATACGGGTCCCGCCCCTGCGGCCGGGACCCGTATCGGAGGTCAGGAACCGAACCCGCTCAGCGAGCCGAGCGAGCCCGTGCCGCCCCCGTCACCTCCGCCGGAGGCGGCCACCTGGACGGTCTGCGGGGCCGACGTGGACGCCTGAGACCCTGCGCCACCGGAGTAGACCGCCGTGATCTCGTGCGGACCTGCCGTGGCGAAGGTGTGCGGGAGGACCGCCACACCGTTCTCCAACTGGACACCGGTCCCGAGGGGCGTCGACCCGTCGTAGAACTGGACCGTGCCGGTCAGCGACCCGTTGCCGGTGACCCGGGCCGACAGATTGGCCTGCTGCCCGACCGTGGCGGTGCCCGGAACGGTCAGTGCCGTCGACGTCACCACGTCGCCGGGCGCCGGGTCCGACACCTGAACCGACTGTGCCGACGAGGTGGAACTGGCGAACCCTGGACCGGCGGTGAAGACCGCGGTGATCGAATGCGATCCGGAGGCCTGGAATGTGTACAGCAGGGCAGCAGTACCGTTCACCACGTCGACCGGCGATCCGATCGGGTCACTGCCGTCCTTGAACTGCACGGTCCCGGAGGCGTTGGCGGGAGTAACCGTGGCGCTCAGCGCCACCGCCGCCCCCGTCTGGGCGGTCGCCGGGGCCGTCAGCGCCGTGGTGGTCTGGACGTCGGGAACCTGCGGGTCGGTCGCGATCACCTGCTTCGCGGTCGCGGTCGATCCGAGGAATCCCGGGTCACCGGTGAACACGGCGGAGATGGAGTGGTTGCCCGCGGTAGTGAAGGTGTGGCTGAGTTGCGCCTTGCCGGCCGACACGGTGACCAACGAGCCGATGTCGGTGCCGCCATCCTTGAACTGCACCTTTCCGGAGGCATTGGCCGGCGTGAGATTGGCCGTCAACGTCACCGCGGTTCCGGTTTCGACGGTCGAGGGCATCTGCATTGCGAGTGTCGTCGGCACGGCAGGAGCGCTGACTGCCACAGGCTGTGGCGCCGACGTCGCTTCCGCGAAGCCGGAACCGGACGTGAAGGTTCCCGTGATGTTGTGATTGCCGGCCGTCGTGAACGTGTACTGCATCGACGCCGCGCCGTTCGACACCGGCTGCGGCGAACCAATGTTCGTACCGTTGTCCTTGAACTGCACCGTGCCCGACGCGCTCGACGGCGTCACGTTGGCGGTCAGTGTGACTGCGGTGCCCGTCAGCGCCGTGGACGGCGCCGACACCGTCATCGACGTCGGAACCACCACCGACACCGACTGCTGCGTCGACTCCGACGGATTCGCCTTCGCGGTGCCCAGATACTTCACCTGCAACGGGTGCGCGCCCGGCGACGTGGACGTCCACGCGTACGTCGCCACTCCGGACGCATTCAACGTTGCCGAACCCAGCTTCGTGGCGCCGTCGTAGAAGTCGACCGAATCACCCTGCGCGCCACCGGTTACCGTGGCGCTCAACGTTGCCGACTGACCCGCCGTCACCGGACCCGACACCGCCGCCAGCGTTGTGGTCGTGACGTTCTTGTTGACCGTGATCGCCGGACCCTGGTCCGAGTACGTTCCCGAACCCAACGACCCGCTGTAGTGCATCGTCGTCATCAGCGCCACGTCCCGGGCACAGTCCGCACCGACCCGATACGAGAATTCGAACGTGCGCGTATTCGGATTCGCGATCCCACGCACAGGCCACTCGATCGAGCTTCCCTCGACACGAGCGAAATCAGCCCCCTTGCTCTCGAGGCCACGCGGCGAGCCGTCCACCTTCGCCGAACCCTCGACGTACGTCAGGCACGTCGGATGCAGATCCTTGACGGCATAGATGTACTCCACGACAGCGCCGCTACTGCGCTGAAACGCAGTCTTCGACGTGATGACGTCCCCCTCTTTGGGATTCACGTCGCTGATCGTCCGAGTGAACTTGCTACTACCGTCAGACCAATTCACCGACTGCTCTGCAGCACCCGCCGAACCCACACCCACCGTCACCAAAAAACCCACAGCAACCGCACTGGCAGCACCCACCGCCAGCCAGCAAATTCTTCTGTCAGACATAGGTTCCCCTTCGACGGCAGGCAGCGCCGACCGTCCTGCAATCGATATCGGACACCCCGTCCGGCCCGCGAGATCAGTTCCGGACCGGACGAGGTATGAGGCCTCGAGGCTGGTTAGCCGCCGAGCGAGCCGAAGCCGCCACCGAGCGAAGCGAGGCTGCCGGTGCCACCATCAGTCCCGCCGTCACCGCCGCCGTTCGGGGCCGCAATCACGACCGACATCGCGTCGGAGGAGGCGTTGACGGTGCCGGCTCCCGAGTATTCGGCGCGGACGGTGCGCTGACCCTCGACGGCAGGCGTCCACGAGATCGAGGCCCGTCCGTTGCCGTCGACCGTCGCCGTCCCGATGACGGTGTTGCCGTCCTTGAACGTCACTGTGCCACCAGCACCATTGGTCACCTGAGCCGAAATCGTCTGAGCCACACCGGCCTGACCGTTGCCGACCGAGATTTCGGTGGTGGAATCGGTGTTCTGGACCGGCTTCGCAGCAACGTTCACCGTCTTCGTCCCGGTCGACCCGGCTACACCGTCGCGGCCGGAGAACACCGCGGAGATCGAGTGGGAGCCTTCGACCGTCGGAGTCCACTGGTACGTGGCCTTGCCGCTGCCGTTGACGGGTACATCGGCGAGCAGTGTGGCACCGTCCTTGAACTGCACGCTGCCACCTGCGGCGGCCGGTGAAACGGTCACTTCGAGGCCGGATGCCCGCCCCACCTGCGCGCCCGTGACGTCGGCGATCGTGGTGGTCGAAACGGCATCAACCTGCGCCACATCGACGCTCTGCGGATCCGACTGCGAGGCGTTGGCCTTGGACGTCGCAAGGAATTTCGCCATGATTTGCTGCGTGCCCTTTGTCGTGGGCGTCCATGCGAGGGTCGCAGTGCCGTTAGCGTTGAGAGTGCCAGAACCGATCTTGCTGCCACCGCTGAGGAAGTCGACGGTGTCACCTTGAGTGCCACCAGTCACCGTCGCGGCGAGGTTGGTGACCTGCCCAACCTGAGCTCCGGACACTGCGGCCAAAGTCGTCGCCGTGACGTTCTTGCTGACCGTGATCGTCGGCCCCTTGTTGCTGTAGGTGCCGCTACCGAGCGATCCGCTGTAGTGCATCGTCGTCATCAGCGCCACGTCCCGGGCACAGTCCGCACCGACCCGATACGAGAATTCGAACGTGCGCGTATTCGGATTCGCGATCCCACGCACCGGCCACTCGATCGAGCTTCCCTCTACACGAGCGAAATCAGCCCCCTTGCTCTCGAGACCACGCGGCGAGCCGTCCACCTTCGCCGAACCCTCGACGTACGTCAGGCACGTCGGATGCAGGTCCTTGACGGCATAGATGTACTCCACGACAGCGCCGCTACTGCGCTGGAAAGCAGTCTTCGACGTGATGATGTCCCCCTCTTTGGGATTCACGTCGCTGATCGTCCGAGTGAACTTGCTACTACCGTCAGACCAATTCACCGATTGCGACGCCGCACCGGCCACACCGACTCCGGCGGTGGCTGCGAATCCGGCAGCAACCGCGAAGGCACTCAGTCCCCCGACAACGCGACGGATGTTCCTGTCAGACATGCATTTCCTCTCGACGCCGAACCTCGATGGATGCCAACCCGACGACGTCATCAGCCGCGGCGACTAGCGGATTGGGCATGGATGGACCAGTGAGAAGGCTGCTATCGGTGAGACGACCCGTGGACCCGGCCATTGCCGGTGTATACGGTCGATGCGCGCGACGGCGACGTCGATCGGGCCATTTTCCGACTCCCTTCAGAGCACGGTCACCGCGGCACCGGATCTTCTCGTCACCGGCTCCGCATGTTGTTCCGCCCAGGTCTCGGCCCGACTCCGACTACCCGGCTCGTTCCATTCGACACGGATGTACCGAAAGGAGCGCGCCCCACTGTATCGGACGTGCGTCCAGGTTGTTACGGAATGGCCTACAAACGAATCGGGGCCCCTCGCGTCAAACGCGAGGAGCCCCGATCGAGGTACTTCAGGACCCGAAGATCGGGCTGCCGCCGCCCAAACTTCCGAGGCTGCCCAGGCTGCCGGCCGGTCCGGGGGGCGCAGGCGCCTCCGCTACCTGGATGGTCTGAGCCTGGGAGGCAGAACCGTCCACTCCGGCGCCACCGGTGTACGCGACGCTGATCTCGTGCGGACCCGCGACGTCGAAGACGTAGTCGAGTGCGACGGCCCCGTTTCCGACCTGGAGTCGCGGACCGATGGGAGTGCCGCCGTCATAGAACTGAACCGTGCCCGGAAGTGACTGGGCAGTCGACGACACCTGAGCCGACAGTCGCACCGCCTTGCCCACCGTCGCGGTCTGCGGCGCGGTCATGATCGTGTTCGACTCCACGTCGTCGTCACTGGAAGCCGACACGTCCACGATCAGTCCGGGGGAGTTCGAGTTGGTGAAGCCGTTGGTTCCGGAAAAGGCGGCCGTGATCGCTTGCGGACCCGGCGAAGCGAAGGACCAAGGCAGCGACGCGACACCGTTCACGACGGAAACCGGCGCGCCGAGGTTGGTGTTGCCGTTCTTGAACTGCACCGAACCGGTCGCGGTCGCCGGCGACACCTTTGCCGAAAGCTGCACCGTGTCACCCGTCTTGGCGCTCGGCGGAACGATCAACGTGGTGGTGGTCGACGTGGTCGGCTGCTGAACGGACAGGTTCAACTGATCCAGCGGGTGCCAGCGCTGCGTCGTCTGGAAGGAGTAGATGTCGAACTCCATACCGGTGGTCCGCGGTCCCGGCTGAGCGTTCGCGGCGACCTTGTAGGTGAAGGTCAGCGTCGCGTTCTTGTTCAGCAGCCCCAGTCGGCACCATGCGGCGACACAGTTTCCCGATCCCTTCCAGTCCAGCCGAACCGCACCGGAAACGGGATCCTGGGACGCGTCGCCGTCGAACGGACCCGACTTGTTGCGGCCGCCCGACACGCCGTCACCTCGCCACACGTCGGCGTTGACACTCTGCAGGACGTAGTTCGCCGGCGGGAGATCGGTGAAGGTCTGCATGTACCGGTCGACTCCGCTGGCCCCGAGAGTCACGGTCGACACCACGGTGTCACCGGGAAAGGGGTTCGCCTTGTCAACGGATTTGGTGGCGCTAATGTTCGAAGCAGTAACCGTCTGCGACACCGGCGCCGCGGATGCGACACCACTTCCGAGTGCAACCTGGCCGACTCCGAGCGCGGCGACAGCCATTGCACCCACGAGTACCTTCGAGACAGCTCGCCGCATGACCGATCGGGCCATTTCGACTCCTTCCAGAGCGTTTGCGTACCTGCCGATACCCGGCCCGACTCCGGTTGTTCGACAGCGCTCGATGTCCCGCGATTGCGGCGCACCGAGCCTTTCGGACTTTATAGAACAAACGTCCAAGATCGGACAGTTTTCGTTACAGACGGGCTGGGGGCGGACGCTCACACGTCCGCCCCCATTCCCTCAGGAGCCGAAGGGCAGCCCGGCGAGACTGCCGGTTCCCGTGGTGCCTCCCGGCGTCGAATCGATGGCGGTGACGTCGACGGTCCGCGCCTCGGAGGTCGACCCCCTCAACCCCTCCGCACCCGAGTAGACCGCGGTGATCGCGTGCGCACCGGATGTGGTGAAGGAGTGTTCCAGCGTCGCGACGCCGTCGACCAGTTCCACCGCCTCACTGATCGGGGTGGCGCCGTCGAAGAACTGGATCGTCCCGCGAACCGGGCCCGACGACACCGCGGATGCCCACAGCGTCACCGTGGCGCCACTGGCCGCCGAGGCCGGCACGGTCAGCGCCGTCGCGGTCTCGGCATCGGTCGACGCCGGGGTCGTCACGTTCACGATGCGCGTGGCCGCCGTCGAACCGTCCAGCGCGGGGACGCCCGAGAACACCGCCGAGACGGAGTGCGCGCCCGCCACGGTGAACGTGTGCGGCAGACGTGCGACGCCCGCATTCACCGCAACCGGGTCTCCGATCTCCTGGCCGCCGTCACGGAACTGGACGGTGCCGCCGTCGACGGGAGCACCGGCCGAATTGCGAACGGTCACCCACAGATCGGTGATTGCACCGGTCTTGGCCTCGCCGGGCACGCTGAGCAAGGTGACGGTGCTCCGCAGGGTGACCACCGGATCCGTCACGGACACGGACCTGGCGACCGAACCCGACGGCTCGAATCCTGCTGCGCCCGAGTACGCCGCGGTGATGGAGTGGCTACCGACGGATGCGAACGTGTGCTCGAGCGTTGCCGTGCCGTCAGCGATATCGATCGGTCCGCCGATCAGCGTGACACCGTCCTTGAACTGCACCGTGCCACCGTTCGGTGCCGGGCTGATCGACGCCGACAGCGCCACCGGCGCACCGGTCTGCGCCGACGCCGGCGCGCTTACCGTGGTGGTCGTGGCCAGATCGGGAACCGTCACCGTGACCGCCTGCGGTCCGGCCGTGGAGGTTACGAAGCCGGCTCCGGTGAACACCGCGGAGATCGGGTGCGTGCCCGCCGTCGTGAACGTGTGCGGCAACGTGGCGACGCCGCCCGAAACGGTTACCGGTGCACCGAGGTTCGTGTTTCCGTCCGTGAACTGCACCGTGCCCGACGCGTTACTCGGGGCCACTTCCGCGGACAATGTCACCGACGTTCCGGTGAGAGCACTCGGGGGGACCGTCAGCGAGGTGGTGGTCGGAACGTCCGGCACCGACACGTTCACCGTCCGTGCGGCCGAGGTGGATCCCTCGTATGCCGTGGCACCCGAGTACACCGCGGTGATGCTGTGCGCACCCGGGCCCGTGAAGGTGTACGGCATCGATGCCGCGCCCGATGCCACGGAAACCGGGACGCCGATGTTCGTACCGTTGTCCTTGAACTGCAAGGTACCGGTTGCCGTCGCGGGATCGACTGCAGCGGACAGGGTGACAGATGTGCCCGTCAGGGCAGTCGGCGGTGCCGTCACGGTCGTCGACGTCGTCGCCTGGCGCACGGTCACCGACGGGCCCATCGAGGACTGGTCCGTCGACGACTGGAATCCGTTCCCCATCACGGTGCCCTTCGCGGTCATGCCGCTGCCCGCCGCACCGATCGCGCAGCTATCGGACACCCGATAGCTGGCCTTCAGCGTCAGCGAATTACTCGAATTCACCAGCCAGCCTCCGGAAGTCACCTTGGTCGTGGTCGCGCCGACCTCCGGGTCCGCCGACGACTCGGTCTGCCCGGAGCCGACCTTGAAGACGGTCACCTTGGCGGAACCGGCAACATACGTGAGACATGCCGGATGCACGTCGACGAGAGTGTTGATGTAGCCGTCGACGCCGGTCTTCGACACCACTGTCGTGTAGGTGACGGTCTCACCCACGCGCGGCGAATCGACATCGGTGGTGCGGGTGAAGGTGTACTTCCCTTCGGTCACCGCGACCGCATCCGCCACCCCCGACCCCAAGGTCGCTGTGAGAGCCACCGACAGCGCGGCCACCCCCGCCGCGGCGGTCAGTCGCCGCCTGGTCCTGCTCGTCATGCTGATCGTCCGTTCTTCTCGCGCCGTCTCGGCGTTTCGCTGTCGCATTGTCGTCTCCGCCGTCACGAGCCGAACGAGAGGCTGCCGGTGCCGCCACCCGTGGTTCCGCCCGGAGTGGCGATCGAAAGCGTGCCCGGGACCGAAGCCGACGCGATGAATCCCTCTGCCCCGCTGTACTTCGCGGTGATCGTGTGCGAGCCGGTTCCGCTGAACGCGTGGATGAGGCTCGCACGCCCGTCGACGAGATCGACGGCCTCACCGAGCGGCTTGTCGCCATCGAAGAACTGCACGGTGCCGCGCGGGGTCTGCGGGGCGACGACCCGCGCCGACAGGGTCACGGGCGTGCCCGGTGTGCCGGTGCGGGGCAGCACCAACTCGGTGGCCGTCGCGAGATCCGCGACCGACGCGAGGGTCACGTTGATGCCCTGGCCGTCCGCCGTCGAGGCCGTGTAGGCGCCGAATCCGGTGAAGACAGCCGTGATCGAGTGGGCGCCTGTCGCACCGAAGGTGTGCGTCAGCTTGGCGAAGCCGTCGACGACGGGGATCGCGTTTCCGATCGACGTGGCGCCGTCACGGAACTGCACGGTGCCGCCGGCCGGCGCGGGGGCTCCGTCGACCAGGTCGAACACGCTGGCCCACAGGTCCACCGACTGACCGGCCTTCGCCTCACCGGGCGCGTTGAGCAGGGTGACGGTGCCGATGTTCGACGCCGTTACGGCCACGGTCTTCGAGGTCGCCGCCGAGCCGAGCGAGCCCACGCCGCCACTGTAGACCGCGGTGATCACGTGCGATCCACCCCGGGCGAAGGCATGGGACAGGCTGGCGACCCCGCCCGAAACGAGCACCGGCGAACCGAGGTTCGTCGCGCCGTCCCGGAACTGCACGGTGCCGTCGACAGGTGTCGGGGATACGGTGGCCGAGAATGTGACCGCCGTCCCGACCTCCGCGGTGGCGGGGGCGGTCAGCGTGGTGGTGGTCGCGACGGCGTCGGGCATGGGCTCCGACACCGTCACCGTCCGCGCGGTCGACGTCGACGGGGCGAAGCCGGTGCCGCCCGAGTAGACCGCGGTGACGCTGTGGGCGCCGGTCGCTGCGAAGGCGTGCGACAGTGTCGCGACACCGCCGGCGACGGGAACCGGTGCCCCGAGGTTCGCGGCGCCGTCCTTGAACTGCACCGTACCTGTGGCACCGGCCGGGCTCACGGCCGCAACAAGATCCACCGCAAGCCCGGTGGTGGCGGTCGGCGGCACCGTGACCGTCGTCGTCGTGGCCACTACCGGCGGCGTCACCGTCACCGTCCGAGCCTCCGACGTCGACGACGCGAACCCGGAAGAACCCGAGTAGACCGCCGTGATGCTGTGGGCGCCGAGCGATCCGAATGCGTACGTCAGGCTCGCCGACCCGTTGGTCACGGGCACGGCCGCGCCGATGTTCGTGCCGTCGTCCTTGAACTGCACGGTGCCGGACGCCCCTGCGGGCGCCACCGTCGCGGTGAGCTGCACGGCCGTGCCGGTCGCGGCGGTGTCCGGGACGGTGAGCGTCGTGGTGGTCGCGGCGTCCGGCACGGCGATCCGAATGGTCGCCAGCGGGCCGGCGCCGGCGTTGAGTCCGGCCGAAGTGGAATCTCGTGGACTGCACTTGGTGGGCGCCCACTGGTCACCCAGGAACGACGCGCGCGCGAGCTGGGTACTGAAGTTCCTGTCGTTGTTGAAGCTGCCGGCGTCGCCGCTGGTGCGAATCTTGGGCTGGACGACGCCGGATTGGCCGGCCACCATCGTCACGTCGATGGCGGGCATCCGGAACCACGAGTCGCCGGACCCATTCGTACTGCCGTCGAGGTTCTTCTTCCACTTGGGTGCCCGGATGCCGCCCTCGCTGTTGGTGCTGGTGGACGCACCGTTGCCGATGACCTCGTTGTTTCCGGAGATCCGCAGGATCGGACCGTTCGGATCGGCAAGGCCGTTGTCGCCCACGCGGATCACGCTCGGTGCCACGCCGTCGATGTTGATGCCGGAGTTCGGCACGATCGTCGCGCTGACGAAGGTAGCGTTCGCGGGGATCTCGAAGTCGTTCTTGAGCCGGGACAGGCTCGTCGTGGTCGCACCCGAATCGGAGTTCGGGTAGGCCTGACCGTTCGTCTGCAGCCGGAAGGTGAACTGCTCACCCGGCGCAACGGTCGCGGGCGCATCGACGGCGACGGAACTTTGGGTGATCTTGTCGACAGTCTTGATGGCGTTGGCCCGGCACGTGGTCTTGAAGTCGACCGTTGACGGTGCGGCGTTCACCGGTTGGGCGAGCAGGAACGATCCGGATAACAGCACGGAACCGGTGAACGCCGCTGCGCAGCGTCTCCGTAACGAGGAACTCATCGCACTCCCTGAAACAAACGATTGAGGGATGCCGCGGAATCGAAGCTCCCAAGCCGAGCACGATAGACGTCAAAACTGGTACGTGTGTCAGTTTTGCAGGACAAGTGTCCAATTAATTCTCGGATCTCTCGAAGACGCCCCCGCCCGGAACGACAAAAGGGTGTGCCCCTGCCTTTCGGCAGGAGCACACCCTTTGTGCGGTCAGACTGCGGTCAGACCATCAGGAACCGAACCTCAACCCGCTCAGGCTGCCGAGCGATCCGAAGTCCAGCGACCCACCCGTGTCACCGCCGCCGGACTGCGCCACCTCGAGGGTCTGGGTCTCCGACGTCGACCCCGCCACCCCCGTACCACCCGAGTACACCGCATGAATCAGACGCGGCCCACTCTGGGTGAAGGTGTGCGTGATCTCGGCGAAGCCGTCGACCACCGGCACCGGAGCACCGATCGCCACGCCACCGTCGAAGAACTGCACCGTGCCCGGCAACGACGCCGCACCGATCACCTGCGCCTTCAACACGTATGGCGTGCCCGCCGTCGGCGCCTGCGTCGACGCGATCACCACCGACGACACCACATCCGACGGATTCGGAGCGGACACCGTCACCGGACGGTCGACCGACGTCGACCCCACGAACCCGGCGTCCGCGGTGTACACCGCGGAAACCTGGCGCGTGCCCACCGAAGTGAACGTGTGGCCGATCGAGGCGGCGCCGTTCACCAGCGTCACCGGCGACCCGATCGGGCTTCCGTTCTCACGGAACTGCACCGAACCGGTCGGCACCGCCGTGCCCGTCTGCGCCTGCACCGTCACCGACAGTGTCGTCTCCACACCCGTCGTCGCCGAACCCGGAGCACCGACCAGAGTTGACGTCGCGACATCGACCGGGGCCGGGTCCGTGACCGTCACGGTTTGCGCACCCGCAGTCGAGTTCGTGAACCCGGCAGCACCGGTGAACTCAGCCGTCACCGCGAACGTGCCAGCCGTGTTGAACGTGTGCGACAGGCTCGCCGCACCAGCGGACACGGTCTGCGGAGCACCGACGGCCACGCCACCGATCTTGAACTGCACCGTGCCCTGCGCATTCGCCGGCGACACCGTCGCCGAGAAGTCCACCGAATCACCGGTCGTGGCCGTGGCCGGCGCAGTCACCGACAGCGACGTCTGCTGATCTGGGTCGGACACCACGATCGATCCCGGGACGGTCGCCGACGCATCCGCGAAGCCCGGACCACCCGTGAACGAAGCACCGATGCTGTGCGAACCCGCTGCAAACGTGTGCGGCAGCGTCGCAACACCATTCACCACCAGAGCCGGAGCACCGATCGGAGTGCCGTTGTCGGTGAACTGCACCGTGCCCTGAGCATTCGGCGGCGTCAGATTCGCCACCAGGTTCACCGACGAACCGGTCGCCGCCGAACCCGGAACCTCGACCGTCAGTGACGTCTGCTGGTCCGGAACCGACACGGTCACGTTCTGCGCCGACGCAACCGAATCCGTGAACCCGGCAGCACCCGAGAACTCCGCCGTCACCGCGAACGAACCGGCGGCGTTGAAGATGTGCGGCAGCGAGGCCGCACCACCGGACACAGTCTGCGGAGCACCGACGGCCACGCCACCGATCATGAACTGCACCGAGCCCTGCGCATTCGCCGGCGACACCGTCGCCGAGAAGTCCACCGACTCACCGGTGGTGGCCGTAGCGGGAGCAGTCACCGACAGCGACGTCGTGACGTCCGGAGCCGACACCGTCACCGACTGAGGAGCCGACGTCGAACCCTCGAAACCGGTCGCACCCGAGAACACGGCCGTCACAGCGAACGAACCCGCAGCGTCGAACGTCCACGGCAGGCTCGCCGCACCGCCCGAGACCGCCTGCGGCGCACCCACCGGGTTGCCGTCGACCTTGAACTGCACCGTGCCACCGGTCGGAGCCGGGGCAACGGTCGCTTCCAGCGTGACCACCGTGCCCGTCTGGGCCGTACCCGGCACCGTCACCGCGGTCGTCGTCTGCTGATCCGGGTCACTGACCACGATGGATGCTGGCGACGTCGCAGAAGCATCTGCGAAGCCCGGACCGCCGGTGAACGATGCACCGATGCTGTGCGAACCCGAACCACTGAACGTGTACGGCAGCGTCGCAACACCATTCACCACCGGAACCGGAGCACCGATCGGAGTGCCGCCGTCCGTGAACTGCACGGCGCCCTGCGCACCGGACGGCGAGACCGCCGCCGTCAGGTTCACCGAGGCGCCCGTGACCGCCGTCGCCGGAACATCCAGCGTCAAGGACGTCACCACATCCGGAACGGTCACCGTCACCGACTGTGGAGCCGACGTCGAACCCTCGAAACCGGTCACACCCGAGTACACGGCCGTCACCTCGAACGAACCCGCGGCATTGAACGTCCACGGCAGGCTCGCCGCACCAACCGAAACCGTCTGCGGCGCACCGACATCGACGCCGCCGACCTTGAACTGCACAGTGCCACCGGTCGGAACCGGAGCGACCGTCGCCTCCAGCGTCACCGCCGTGCCCGTCTGGGCTGTAGCCGGCACCGACACCGTGGTCGTCGTCTGCTGATCCGGATCACTGACCTCGATCGACCCCGGCGACGTCGCAGAAGCATCCGCGAAGCCGGGAGCACCCGTGAACGATGCACCGATGCTGTGCGAACCCGAACCACTGAACGTGTACGGCAGCGTCGCAACACCATTCACCACCGGAACCGGAGCACCGATCGGAGTGCCGCCGTCCGTGAACTGCACGGCGCCCTGTGCACCGGACGGCGAGACCGCCGCCGTCAGGTTCACCGAGGTACCGGTGACCGCGGTAGCCGGAACATCCAGCGTCAACGACGTGACCGCATCCGGAACGGACACCGTCACGGCCTGAGCAGCAGCCGTTGCGTTCGTGAACCCGGCAGCACCGGCGAACTCGGCCGTCACCGCGAACGAACCAGCCGCGTTGAACGTGTACGGCAGGCTTGCCGCGCCACCGGACACCGTCTGCGGCGCACCCACCGGGCTGCCGTTGACCTTGAACTGCACCGTGCCCTGCGCGCCCGACGGCGACACCGTCGCCGTCAGATCCACCGACGAACCGGTCGTAGCCGAAGCCGGCGCCGTCACCGACAGCGACGTCTCGACATCCGGTTCCGTGACGGTCACGGACTGCGCCGCGGAGACCGACGACGCGAAGCCGGTCGACCCGCTGAACTCTGCAGTGATCGACGGCGAACCGGCCGACGCGAAGGAGTGCGGCAGCGTCGCAACACCGTTCACCAGGGCAACCGGTGCACCGATGTTCGTGCTTCCGTCCTTGAACTGGACCGTGCCGGACGTGGGCGTCGGCGCAACAGTTGCGGACAGCGTGACGGACTGATTGGTCTGCGCAGTCTGCGGCACCGTCAGCGTCGTCGAGGTAGCAACGTCGGGAACGCTCACGTTCACGGTCTGTGCGGGCGCGGTCGATCCCGCGAATCCCGCGTTACCGGTGAACACCGCGGTGATGGCGTGCGCGCCGCCGGTCGTGAACGTGTGCGGCAGGCTCGCCGCGCCGCTGGCAACAGCGACCGGAGTACCGATGTCCGTTCCGTTGTCCTTGAACTGCACCGTACCCGCGGCATTCGTCGGAGTCACCGACGCCGACAGCGTCACCGGTGTGCCCGTCGTCGCGGATGTCGGCGCCTGCAGCGTTGTCGATGTGGGGGCGTTCACCGTCACCGTCTGTGCCGGCGCCGACGAGTTCACGAACCCTGACCCTGCGATGAAGTCGGCGGTGATGCTGTGCACGCCCGTGGTCGTGAACGTGTGCGGCAGTATCGCCTGGCCGCCCGCGACCGTCACCGGATTACCAATGTTCGTCCCATTGTCCTTGAACTGCACCGTACCCGCGGCATTCGGCGGGGTCACCGATGCCGACAGTGTCACCGGCGTGCCCGTCACTGCGGTCCCCGGGGCCGTCACCGAGACGCCGGTGGACACGGGGGCAGTCACCTGCACGTTCTGCGCTGCCGACTGCGACACGTTTGCGAGCGTCGTTCGCGGGAATTTCGCAGTCAGGCTCCGTGCGCCCACCGTCGTCGGCGTCCACACGAACGTGCCGACTCCCACGGCGTTCAGCGTGCCCTCACCGAGCTTCGTCGATCCGTCGTAGAACTCGACTGGATTGCCCTGTGCGCCGTTGGTGACCGTCGCGGTCAGCGTGACCGCCTGCCCGGTCAGCATCGGTGTGGCAACCGACGCCAGCGATGTCGTGGTGGTCTTCAGGACGGAAATGGTCGGACCCTTGTCCTGGTACGTGCCGCTGCCGAGACTTCCCGAGTAATGCATGGTCGTCATCAGCGGAGTATTCCGATCGCAATTCGCACCTACGAGATACGAGAACGAGAACGTTCGCGATTTGGGTTCGACGTACGGTCGGACATCCCAGCTACCTGCGACTCGTACGAAGTCGGCGGCCATACTCTCGACCCCGATGGTCGAACCCCCGACCTTCGCGGAGCCGTCTACATACGTCAGGCACGTCGGATGAATGTCCTTGACTGCCTGGACATACTCGACGGAAATGCCTCGCTCGAACTTGGTCGAGACCGTGACGACCTCGCCCTCGGCCGGCGTCGTATTGCTGACGCTACGTGTGAACGAGCTGTTGCCATCCGACCAGGACACCGGCGAATTGACGACAGCACCCACCGCCTCGGCGCCCGTCATTGCCATGAATCCCGCGGCCATCGCGAAAACACTTATTCCGCCGACTACTCGGCGCAATCCCCTGCCAACCATGCACTTCCCCTTCGACGACGGACGACGGCCGTCAACTCAACGGATCAGGTTTCGACCTGGGACACTGCGCCGATGAGTACCGAACTGGGGCGCGCTGCAGGGCCCACGCCACCCCTACAGCCAATCCGCAGCCCGACTCCGCGTCTGAAATGCGAGTCGAACTCTATCGGACAAACGTCCAAGTCGCGGGCGATTGGCCGGAAACGTCTGTGGCCCGCCCTACACTACGCTGGGGGGTCGTAGGCTTTCACTCGTTAAACAAAGAACCGAAGCAGAATCCGCTCAGGCTGTCGAGCAGAGTTCGTAGCCGCCCTGTTCTACTCCTACGCAACAGAACTCGTGAACCGCAGAGGTGTTCAGCCGACCCACCTCATCGATGAACGACATCGGGTGAGGCCCCGCCTCCGTGTGGAGGCGGGACCTCACCCAACCGTCAGGTGCTACTTACGAGCCGAAGTTCAGGTTGCCGAGCAGGCCCCCCAAGATTCCGCTCAGGCTGCCCAGGCCCCCGCCCGTGCTGCCGCCGGTGACCTGGATCGTCTGCGAACCCGAGGTCGAGTCCGCGACGCCCTGACCACCGCTGAACACCGCGTGGATGCTGTGGGCACCCGCCGTGGTGAAGGTGTGGTTCAGAACCGCGACGCCGTTGACAACCTGCACCGCGTCCCCGATCGGGGTGGTCCCGTCGAAGAACTGGACGGTACCACTGACCGGCGCATTACCGGCACCGGTCACCTGAACCGACAGCTGCACCGCTGCACCCTTGGCCGCGTTGGCCGGCACCGTCAGGACGGTGGCCGTCTCGACGTCCACCGGCGTCGGGACCGTGACCGAGACCTGCTTGGCCGCGGCATCGGATCCGGCGAACCCGGTGGCACCACTGAATGTCGCGGTGATGCTATGGGTACCGGCGGTGGTGAAGGTGTGCGACAGCGTGGCGACACCGTCGACCACCGGAGCGGTTCCGAGCGACGTTGCGCCGTCGAAGAACTCGACGGTGCCGCCGCTCGGCACGACCTCCGAGGTCGTGGAGTTGAACACGGTGGCGTACAGGTTCTCGGCCTCACCGGTCTTGGCGTTACCCGGCACGTTCAGCATCGTCGTGGTGACGACATCGACCGGGATCGGATCGGAGACCGTCACCGACTGCGCACCCGCAGCCGAGTTCAAGAAGCCTGCACCACCGGTGAACACCGCGGTCACCGACTTCGTGCCGGCCGAAGCGAACGGGTAGGACAGCGTCGCGGTACCACCGGACACCGTCACCGGAGCACCGACCGGGCTACCGTCCACCGAGAACTGTACCGTGCCAGCAGCATTTGACGGAGCCACCGTCGCGGTCAGATCCACGTCGGCACCGGTCTCGGCCGTAGCCGGAACCTGCAGCTCCAGAGCCGTCTCCACATCCGACGGAGCCGGATCGGACACCGTCACGGTCTGCGCACCCGCAGTCGAGGCCGCGAACCCGCTGGTACCCGAGAACTCCGCCGTCACCGCGAACGAACCAGCCGCATTGAACGTGTACGGCATTGTCGCGTTACCCGAGGCATTGACGTTCACCGGAGTGCCGACGTTGGCACCGGCAACCTTGAACTGCACCGTGCCACCGGACGGAACCGGAGCCACCTCAGCCGACAGCATCACCGACGCACCCGTCTCAGCAGTCGCTGGCACCGACACCGTCGTCGCCGTCTGTGTATCCGGCACAACCGGATCCGACACCGTCACCGACTGCGCGGACGCGGTCGACGTCGCGAACCCGGCGGTACCCGAGTACACGGCCGAAACATCGTATGCGCCAGCTGCATTGAACGTGTACGGCATCGTCGCGTGGCCCGATCCGTCGACGTTCACCGGAGTGCCGACGTTGGCACCGGCAACCTTGAACTGCACCGTGCCGCCAGTCGGGACCGGAGCCACCGCTGCGGACAGCGTCACCGAAGCACCGGTCTCAGCCGTGTCAGGGACCGTCACCGTCGTCGTGGTCTCGGTGTCCGGAACCGCCGGGTCGGTGACCGTCACGGTCTGAGCCGAAGCCGCCGAACCCGCAAACCCCGCACCGCCGCTGAAGCTGGCGGTGATGCTGTGCGAACCTGCCGTCGTGAAGGCATGCGACAGGGTTGCGACACCGTTCGACACCGTCACGGCATCGCCGATATCCGTGCCGTTGTCCTGGAACTGCACCGCGCCAGTCGCGCCGGCAGGCAGCACATTCGCCGTCAGATCGACGGCCGTTCCCGTCTCAGCGTTCTGCGGAACAGTCAGCGACGTCGTGGTGGCGACATCCGAATCCGTCACGGTGACGTTTTGCGTCTGCGTCGCGGTCGAGCCGGCGAATCCGGCGTCACCCGAGAACACGGCGCCGATCGCCTGGACACCGGCGGCGGAGAACGTGTGCTGCAGCGTCGCAACACCGTTCGACACCGTCGCGGGCGAACCGATGTCGGAGCCGTTAGCGGTGAACTGGACCGTGCCGGACGCGTTGATGGGTGCGACGTTGGCCGTGAGCGTGATCGAGGCGCCCGTCGCGGCATTGGCCGGAGCCGACACCGTCGTGGTGGTCTCCACATCCGGGACCACCGGGTCGGTGACCGTCACGGTCTGGGCACCTGCGACCGAACCCGTGAAGCCGGGTGCGCCCGTGAACTCGGCAGTGATGCTGTGCGAACCGGCCGCCGCGAACGGGTGGGACAGCGTCGCCGCGCCGGCCGCCACCGTCACGAGGGATCCGATGTTGGTGCCGTTGTCCTTGAACTGGACCGTGCCCTGCGCGTTCGACGGGGTCACGTTGGCAGTCAGATCGACAACCGCGCCGGTCTCCGCGTTCTGCGGAACCGTCAGCCCCAGCGTGGTCTCGACGTCGACCGGAGTCGGGTCGGTCACGGCCACGACCGAAGCCGCCGACGTCGATCCGGTGAAGTTACCGGTCGCGGTGAACACCGCGGTGATCGAATGCGAACCGGCCGTGGTGAAAGTGTGGTCCAGGCTGGCAGTGCCACCGGCCACCGTCACCGGCGAACCGATGTCGGTGCCGTTGTCCTTGAACTGCACCGAGCCCGTCGCGTTGTTGGGCGCGACATCGGCGGCCAGCGTGACCGGGGCACCGGTCTCCGCGGTGCCCGGAGCCGTCAGGGTCGTCGTGGTCGACACTTGCGCGGCAACGACGTTGATCGTTGCGAGCGGGCCGGCACCGGCGTTCAGTGCACTGCTCTTGCCGTCACGCGGTGTACACCTGGTCGGCGCGTTTCCGGCGCTCGACTTCGCCTGGAACGTGTAGTAGTTCTGATCGTTTCCGTAGGTGGCGGCCGACCCGGATGTGCGCACCTTCGGCTGGATCACACCAGGCGAGTTCGCGGTGATCGTGACGTCGATCGCGGGCAGGCGGAACCATGTGTCACCGCCGGTGGGGTTTCCACTGAGATCGGTCTTCGTCTTGCGCACGCGCATGCCTGCATCGCTCGTCCCGGTCGATGGACTGTTTGCGATCAGCTGATTGCTTCCGGACAGCCGCAAGATGCTGCCGTTGGCGTCGGCCGAACCCGAGTCGTTGACTCGCAACACACTCAGGTCACCGCCGCTGGCGTTGTCGATGTTGGCGGTCGCCGTGCCGGGTACCACGGCAGCACTGACGAAGGTGGCGTTGTCCGGTATCGCGTAGTCGACCTTCATTCGGACGATGTCGCCCGTCGTCGCGATTGACTCCTTGTCAGGGATCGACCCCGCACTTGGCTGTATCCGGTAGGTAAACGTGGCGCCCGCAGCCACAGATGCAGGCGCATCGATCGTCATTCCCGTATCGGCGGTCTTGTCCACCGTGATGATGGCGCTCGCCTTGCAGGTGTTCTTGAAGCTGACCGTGGCGGTCACCGCATTGGCCGGGGCACCGACCAACATCACGCCTGCCACGAGCGCTGCGCCTGTTACAGGGGCGGCACAGCGCCTGAGTATCGAATTCTGCATACATACTTCCTTTTCAGAAGCTGCGGTTGGGGGAGGGAATCCGCATAGGTCGATACACCATAACGACGCCGTTACATCGGCGTATCACTTTTGCGAATCAAACGTCCAAATGTTGCTGATAGTTAGCCGACTCCGGAGCTTGACTACTGTCCAGTAATGAAAGTCGGCTCGCACCGCCCGCCGCCGCCGCCCGAAGTCGGGTGCGTTGCGGGCTTCAACTGCACTAACAGTTATGGACACTAGTCCAGTACCATGTCTGATTTTGGGTTTACAGACTGGCGGAGATCTTTCACCCCCGAATTAACCCCTCGCTCTTACGGGTAGCTGAATATCGGCACTTCACACACCGGAACCCCGAGTCGTCGCGAGATCAGGCCCAGGCGAAACGCCCTCATTGCACATCTCCGACCGAACAAATAATTGAATGCAACCCGAGTCCGGTTCAATTTCTGAATTGAATTCTAGTATTCGTCGAGTGCCCGGGGAGGCCGACCCGAGTACCGTCCGGGGCGTGTCCACCGAACGTCAGCGCACCTATACCTGGAACGACCCGACCCCGATCGCGGAGGCCAACCGAAACCTCAGCGGTCTCGAGTTCGTCCGCGGACTCGTCGACGGCACGGTTCCCCACCACCCCACCGCATCGACGCTGGGGTTTCGCGTCACCGACTCCCGTGAGGGGTTCGTCGAGATCACCGCGGAGCCGCAGGAGTGGCAGTACAACGCCGTCGGCAGCGTCCACGGTGGCGTCATCGCCACGATGATCGATACCGCGATGGGATTCTCCGTGTCGAGCACGCTGCCCGCCGGCGTCGGCTATACCACCCTCGACATCACCGTCCGCTACATCCGCGGCATCAAGGGCGACGGTGGATCCATTCGCGTGCACGGTTTTTCGGAGCACACCGGCCGCACCACCGCGACCGCCCGTGCCGAGGTCCGCGACGGCCAGGACCGCCTGCTGGCGACGGCGTCGACCACCTGCCTGATCCTGCGCTGACCCCGGAAACGCGTCGGCCGAATGTCACACACGTTCGTTCAGACTGAACGCGTGTGACATTC
>NZ_JAIVAH010000032.1 GCF_020171745.1 Prescottella equi | reverse complement strand
CCATGACCGCGACGGCGCCGGCGTCCTCGGCGATCTTGGCCTGCTCGGCGGTGACCACGTCCATGATGACGCCGCCCTTGAGCATCTCGGCCATGCCCCGCTTGACGCGTGCCGTGCCGACCTGGGCGAGCGAAGCGACGGGGGATGATCCGGTGCCGGTAGTGGTGGTGTCGGAGTTGCTCACAGCAGATTCTTCCTTCGCTGTACGGGGTGGTGGGGGTGCAGGTGCTATCGGGTGGGCGCGGCCATGCCGTCGAGGAACACCGTGATGCAGTCGTTCGAGAGCTCGTCGATCGTGTAGGGGTCGTCCGGCTTGCGCCAGTAGACGGTGAACCACACCGAGTCTCGGAGGAATCGGTGGAACACCCTGGACGGAACGTCCTTTCGCAGGACGCCGGCGTCCTTGCCTGCCTCGATGGCGTCGAGCCAGATGGTCTGGATCTCGTCCGCGATCGTGCGGGCCTCGTCGAAGTCGCGCAGGCCACGCAGGTTGGGGAACTCTGCGTGATAGACCTTCGTCGCGTCGGGGCGTGCGGCGCCCGTCGCGAGCGAGACGTCGACGATCGCCTTCAGCCGGGCGCGGGGCTCGAGCCGGTCGAGCTCCATCGTGCGGTAGTTCGCGAGTAGGTCCGAGAGGAATACCGTGACCAGTTCGGTGACGATGGCGCCCTTCGACCGGAAGTAGTGGTACAGCGCCCCGGCATTCAGGCCGACCTCGTCGCCGATCTCCCGCATCGACGTCCCCGCGATGCCACGCGCCGCGAACAGCGTGGCTGCGGCGTCGAGGATCTCGGACTTGCGGTCCTGGGGTTCCGCCACTTCAGTCCCTTCCGATTTGAACACTCATTCAACGACATTAACCGCGCCGGTCACGTCGCGTCAAAGCGGCACCGTCCCACTGCCCGATGATCCGTCGAACATGATTGGCGCCGTGTCGATTCGGGCGAAGGTGCTGCGACAACCCGGCTGCGGTCCCGTCTTGACGGCATGCATCCCTCGGCCTATATTCGCCTTGAATGAACGTTCAATACGATTTATTCGGGCATGAGGTTGCGTCACCCGGCGATGCGGCCCCGCGGTTGCTGTGAAGCGGTGCCGGCGCGGATGTGACGCCCGCCCATGCTCTTTCCGTCCCGTTCGTGGCGCGGGGACACTCGGTGTCCGCGCGAACCGTGGATGCGGACACCTTCCCGAATTCGACGAGGAGTTCCAATGACCAGGGTTGTCTACGCCCGCAGTGTTCACGACGAGCGCGAGATCGAGGCCTGCCTCGAGGTCCTGCGCGGTGGTCCGTTCGCGCTGAAGATCGGCAAGAACGTCGCCGAGATGGAGCGCAAGGTCGCCGACCTGTACGGCAAGAAGCTGGGCCTGATGTGCAACTCGGGCTCGTCCGCGCTGTACCTCGCGCTCGAGTTGCTGGATCTGCCCAAGGGCTCCGAGGTCATCACGTCGCCGCTCACGTTCTCGACCGACGTGTCCCCGATCGTCCGCGGTGGCTGGATCCCGGTGTTCGTCGACGTCGAGCCCGACACCTACAACGTCGACGTCAGCAAGATCGAGGAGCTGATCACCGACAAGACCAAGGCGATCCTGGTTCCGAACCTCGCCGGCAACGCGCCCGACTGGGACGCGATCCGTGAGATCGCCGACAAGCACGACCTCAAGGTCATCGAGGATTCGTGTGACTGCATCGGCACCACCCTGCGCGGCACGAAGACCGGCTCGCGCTCGGACATCACGGTCACGAGCTTCGCGATGTCGCACATCATCACGGCCGCCGGTAACGGTGGCATGGTGTGCCTCGACGACGAGAAGCTGCGCGACAAGGGCCTTATGCTGCGCCGCTGGGGCCGCCGCTCCGAGCCGCACCTGTTCGGCTCCGAGCAGGCGAAGACCGGTCGCGTCTTCCGTGAGGATCTCGACGGTGTCGCGTACGACAACGACTTCATCTTCGACGTCCTGCCGTGGAACTTCGAGCCGTCCGAGCTGGGTTCGGCCTTCGGGCTGGTGCAGTTGAGCAAGCTCGAGGTCAACTACAAGCGCCGTCACCAGATCTTCGACGCGTTCAGCGCGGCCTTCGGCGCCTACCCGGAACTGTTCCGTCTGCCCAAGCCGCTCGAGGGCTTCTACACCGCGTGGCTGTGCTACCCGGTGACGATCCGCGAGGACGCCGGTTTCGCGCGCGGGGATCTGCAGGAGTCGCTCGAGGGCGCCGGCATCGACACCCGCACGGTGTGGAGCGGCAACGTCACGCGCCACCCGATGATGCGCAACGTCGAGTACCGCATCCCCGAGGGCGGCCTGCCGTTCGCGGACGAGGTCTTCGAGCGGGGCATGTCGCTCGGTATGAGCCACGGCATGAGCGACGAGGAACTCGATCACGTCGTCGCGAGCATTCACGCGTTCGCCTCGAAGTTCGCGACCGCGAAGCAGTAGCGTTCCACTCTCCTCACGAGCCCCCGGCCTCCTGGCCGGGGGCTCGTGGCGTTCCGGGGGCAGGTCAGGGGCTATGTGAAACCAGATTCTATCCAAGTTCGCTTTCGCATCTTGACATGCGCGTGATCCGCGCTACTCTCGAATCAAGTGCATAGAACACGGTTTCAATAGGGCCGTCGATCAGGAGTGTCATAGTGACGAACGAAACCCCGTACATCCTCATCTCTGCCGACAGCCATGCCGGCGCCGACCACGCCACCTACCGCGAGTACCTCGATTCCCAGTGGCACGAGGAGTTCGACGCCTGGCGCGGCAAGTACAAGAACCCGTACCGCGACCTGGTCGACGACGGCCGAACCCGCAACTGGGACAACGAGCGTCGGCTGGCCGAAACGCGGGGTGACGGCACGGTCGGAGAGGTGCTGTTCCCGAACACGGTCCCGCCCTTCTTCCCCAGCGCGGCGGTGCTCGCGGGTCCGCCGCGGGCCGAGGACTTCGACAAGCGTCTCGCCGGCGTGCGTGCACACAACCGCTGGTTGAAGGACTTCTGCAATGACGCTCCCGCGCAGCGTGCCGGCGTTGCACAGGTGTTCCTCAACGACGTCGACGAGGCGATCAAGGACGTCCAGTGGGTCAAGGAGAACGGACTGCGCGGTGGCATCCTGCTTCCCAACCTCGCTCCGGACATCAAGTGGGTCAAGCCGCTGTACGACCCCGAGTACGACCGCCTGTGGGAGGTCTGCGAGGACCTCGGCGTGCCGGTGAACAGCCACGCGGGCACCGGTCTGCCGGACTACGGCCGCTACAAGACCGCCTCGATGCTCTACATCAACGAGGTGGGCTTCTACTCGATGCGTCCGCTCGTGCAGATGATCCTCTCGGGTGTGTTCGAGCGGTTCCCCAAGCTCAAGTTCGCGGTCTCCGAGCAGGGGTGCTCGTGGGCCCCGGACCTGATGCGCCAGCTCGACACCGTCGACCTGCGCGTCAAGCGCACCGGTCGGATCGGCGAGTTGTTCTACAGCGAGGACGAGCAGTTGCCGCTGCGTCCGAGCGAATACTTCCGCCGCAATGTGTGGGTCGGCGCGACGATGCCGTCCGCGCAGGACATGGCGTCGCGCGACACCCTCGGCGAGGGCAAGTTCATGTGGGGTAGCGACTACCCGCACAACGAGGGCACCTACCCGTTCACCCGCGAGTGCGTCCGCCAGGTCATGCACGACGTCGAGGAGGCGGAGCTGCGGAAGCTGTTCGCGGAGAACGCGGCCGAGCTGTACGACTTCGACCTCGACGCGCTGGCCCCGCTGGCGGCGAAGTACGGCCCCACACCGTCCGAGGTCGCCCAGCCGCTCACCGAGCTGCCCGAGAACCCCAACGACGTCCTGCTGCGTGAGTCCTTCGCCAAGCAGCTCGAAGCCGAGCTGAGCGCGTGACTCGGCGGTTCGAGGGCCATCGGGCGATCGTCACCGGTGCCAGCCGCGGCATCGGGGCGGCGATCGCCCAGCGGCTCGCCGCGGAAGGTGCCGCGGTCGCGATCGTCGCGCGCACCGTCGACGAACCGGATCGTGGTTTCGACGGGACCCTCGCGCAGACAGCCGACCTGATCCGCGCGGGCGGAGGTACGGCCGCGATCGTCCCCGCCGCGCTGGAGGATCCGGAGTCCCGGGCGCGGATCGTCCCGGAGGCCGAGGCGGCACTGGGCGGGCCCGTCGACATCCTGGTGAACAACGCGGCGGCTGCGATCTTCCAGCCGCTGCGGGACTACCCGGCCAAGCGGGCGCACCTGACGTTCGAGGTGAACGTGCATGCGCCACTCGATCTCGCACAGCGGGTGATTCCGGGAATGCGTGAGCGGGGTGAGGGCTGGATCGTCAACATCACCAGCGGCACCGCCCGGATTCGCCCGGTCGAACCGTTGCCCGCGGGGGAGACCGATCTCGACGCCGACATCCACGGCACCGCGCTGTACGGGATGAGCAAGGCCGCGCAGGACCGGATGACGGCGGGCCTGGCCGCCGAACTGAACGGCACCGGAATCCGGGTCAACGCGGTGCGCCCGCGCTCGGCGGTCGCCACCGCCGGCGCGATGTCGGTGGCGTCGAACATGGTCGGCTCGCAGTGGTTCGTCCCCGAGTCGCTCGAGGAGATGGTCGAGGCGGTGACGTGGCTGTGCGGCGCCGCGCCGCACTACACCGGCAACGTCGAGGCCAGCCTGGACATTCTCGAGCGTGAGAAGGTCAGGGTCCGGGACCTTCATGGCAGGCCTATCTCGAAGGAGCAGAACGCATGACGCCCTACGACGGCATCCCCATCGTCGACACACACATCGGTTTCCGCGAGGCCGGCTACGACGAGTACGCGTTCATCACGCGGCAGACGAAGGATCGCGAGAGCAACGACGAGTTCAGCATGCCGGCGCAGTACATGTTCAAGGGTGTGCCGGACCTCGCGACCGACGATCCGATCTCGGTGACGTTGCACGAGATGGACAAGCACGGCATCGAGATCGGCATGGTCAGCATGGCCAAGGAATCCGGGCAGCGCGCCGTCCGCATGTTCCCGGACCGATTCGTGCCGCAGGGTTCGGCGGTCGATCCCAACGACATCATGGGCACACTGACCCGGATGACCCGTGAGTACGAGGAATTCGGCATCCTCTCGGTGAGTTCGTTTGCCGCGGGTACGTTCCCGCAGGTGGCGCTCAACGCGCCGCAGATGTATCCGATCTACGCCAAGTGCGTCGAACTCGACATCCCGATCTTCGCGTGTGCCGGAATTGCGGGTCCGCGACTCAAGTCGGCGGTCCAGCACGTCGAACTGATCGACGACGTGATGTTCGATTTCCCAGATCTGGTATTCGTCACGCGGCACGGCTGCGAACCGTGGGAGGATCTGGCCGTCAAACTAATGATCAAATGGCCCAACCTGTACTACTCGACCTCGGCGTTCGCGCCCAAGCACTACCCGAAGGCGATCGTCGACTACGCGAACACTCGCGGCGCCGACAAGATCATCTACGCCGGGTACTTCCCTGCCGGGTTGACCCTGGACCGAATCTTCGGCGACATGCCGGGCGTGCCGTTCAAGGACGAGGTGTGGCCGAAGTTCCTGCACGAGAACGCCCGCAAGGTGCTCAAACTGAAAGGTTGATCGGATATGCCGATCGGTATCGGACCAGATCACGACGCACTCGCCGACTCGCTCGCGCGGTTCGCCGCCCGCGAGGCACCCGTGGAACGGACCCGCGCGCAGGTCGAGGAGTTCGCGCGCGGCGATCGGCCCGCCTTCTGGGAGCAGTTGGTGGGTATGGGGATTCCGTCGCTACACCTGGCCGAGGAGTACGACGGGGCGGGCGCGGGCCTGCTCGAACTCGCGGTGGCGCTGGAACAGTCCGGGCACGGGTTGGTCCCCGGCCCGCTGCTGCCGACGGTCACCGCGAGCGCCGTGATCCAGTCCCACGGCACGGATGCGGCACGAAAGGCGCTGCTCCCACGCCTGGCCGGCGGCGCCACGGGCGCGGTCGCGTTCGAGACCGGCACCGTCACCCTCGACGGTGACGGCGACGAGGTGGTAGCGACCGGAGAGACGATTCCGGTCCTCGGTGCGGTCGGGGCCGAGATCCTCGTCCTGGCGGGTCAGTGCGGTGAGCGGCCGGTGTGGTTCGCGGTGTCGGCGAGCGACGCCGGCGTCGAGATCGTCGCCGAGGAGGGCGTCGACCTGACGCGGGACATCGGGCGGGTGCGGCTGTCCGACACGCGGATCCCTGCGGAGAACGTCCTCGGTGCCGGGGCGGACGAGGTCGCAGCGATCGCCGCGGTGCTGCAGTGCGCGGAGGCCGTCGGCGTCGCGCGCTGGGCGCAGGAGACCAGCCTCGCGTACGCGAAGATCCGCGAACAGTTCGGGCGCCCGATCGGGTCGTTCCAGGCGATCAAGCACAAGTGCGCGCAGTTGTTCATCCGGATCGAGGTGATGACCAGCGCCGTGTGGGATGCCGCGCTGGCCGCGGACAGCGGTGACCGGCAGCAGCTCGCACTCGCGGCGGCCCGGGCGGCGACGGCGGTGCGCCGCGAGGCGGTCGACGTGGTGCTCGAGGCGCTCACCCTGCTCGGCGGCATCGGCAACACATGGGAACACGACATCCACCTGTACTGGCGACGCGTCGTGAGCCTGCTCGCGCTGGGCGGTTCGCCGGATGCGTGGGCCCGTCGTGCCGGCGAACTGGCGCTGATCACCGAGCGGGAGTCGGTACTGGGCGTCCCGGATCGTCCGGAGTTCCGCGCCGGTGTCGCGGCGACGATCGCCGAGGCCGCAGCACTCGACGCGGTGGCCTCACGGGTGCTGCTCGCTGATCGCGGGCTGGTTGCGCCGCACTACCCCGAGCCGTTCGGCCTGGGGGCAGACACCGCTGCGCAGCTGATCATCGCCGAGGAGTTCGAGCGAGCCGGAATCGCTCAGCCCAGCACGGTCATCGGTGAGTGGTCGCTGCCGTCCATCCTTCAGTACGGCACCGACGAGCAGATGCAGCGCCTCGTGTCTCCGACCCTGCGCGGCGAGATCATCTGGTGCCAGCTGTTCTCCGAGCCCGGTGCGGGCTCCGATCTCGCGTCGTTGACGACGTTCGCCACCAAGGTCGACGGCGGTTGGCGCATCGACGGCAACAAGGTGTGGAACTCCAAGGCGTACGAGGCGCACTGGGGGATCTGCCTGGCACGGACCGATCGCGACGTCCCCAAGCATCGGGGGATCAGCTTCTTCCTCGTCGACATGTCGGCGCCGGGAGTGGAGGTCCGGCCGCTCCGGGAGGCCAACGGCGACAGTATGTTCAACGAGGTCACCCTCGACGGGGTCTTCGTTCCGGACGCCGACTTGGTGGGTGCGCCAGGGGAGGGCTGGAAGGTGGCCCGCACGACGCTCGCGAACGAGCGGGTCGCGATGGGCAACACCCCGGTTGCGGGCAGCTATCGCTACGATCCCGTGGAGGTGGCGCGGTCCCTGGACCCGAACACCCGGTACGACGCGCTGCCCGCGCTCGGCCGGATCACCTCGACCACCGGCGCCCTCGATGCGCTCGCGCATCGCGGCGTCCTCAAGCGACTGTCGGGCCTCAACCCGGGGGTCGAGGCGAGTGCGCTCAAGGCTGCTTCCGCGCACCACATCACCGACGTCACCGCACAGGTGCTCGAATGGTTCGGGCCGGAGGCGGCCGTGGGCAGCCTGGGCGCGGACGTCTCAGGTGGTGGGCGCGCGGCCAAGGCATATCTCGCGACGCCGAAACTGCTGATCGGTGGCGGCACCCTCGAGATCCAGCTCAACGTCATCTCGGAGCAGATCCTCGGGCTGCCGCGGGAACCACGATGACCCGTCAACTCCTCGGCGGCCGCACCGCGATCGTCACTGGAGCCAGCGAGGGTCTCGGCCGTGCCGAGGCCCTCGCCCTCGCGGAGGCCGGCGCCGACCTCGTGATCAACGCCCGTAGTGATCGGATCGAGGACGTCGCCGCGGAGATCCGCAGCGTCGGTGGATCCGTCGTGACGTGCGTCGGTGACGTCGGCGAGCAGGCCACCGCGGATCGCCTCGTCGCGCTCGCGGTGGAGCGGTTCGGCCGACTCGACGTCCTGGTCAACAACGCCGGGATCATTCGGGATCGCATGGTGTTCAACATGTCCGCGGAAGAATGGGACGACGTGCTGCGAGTCAATCTGCGCAGCACGTTCCTCACGACGCGCGCCGCCACCGACCACTGGCGGCGTCGGGCGAAGGAGTCTGCGGAGCCGGTCTACGCCCGCATCGTCAACACGTCGTCGGAGGCGTACGCGTCGGGTCCGCCGGGTGCCGCCAACTACGCGGCGTCCAAGGCGGGCGTCGTCGCGCTGACGATGTCCACGGCCCGCGGATGCGCGTCGTTCGGTGTGCGGGCAAACGCCATCTGTCCCCGGGCGCGTACCGCGATGACCAGCGACGTGTTCGGTCCGGGGCCGGAGGCGGGGGCGGATCCGCTGTCCGTCGAACACGTTGCGCCGCTCGTGGTCTACCTCGCATCGCCCGCGGCCGAGTCGGTCAACGGCCGGGTTCTGGTGGCGTACGGGGACCGGATCGACGTGATGACTCCTCCCGCCGTCGAGGCGAGCCTACGGTCGGCGTCTCGGTGGAGCCAGGACGAACTGCACGACGTCCTGGGCGGGTACCTGGCGCCGTCGTTCCCGGAGTCGACGCCGGAGCCGGAGTCGGCGGTGACCGGTTGACGATTAGGCTGCATTCGTGACCGAATCCGTGGCCGTGCCGATGAGCCCCGACGACATGACCGACGCGCAGCGCGCGCGTCGGCGGCACCTGCTCGACACCGTGATCGAGATGCTCGCCGAGACGAGCCCCGACCGGATACAGATGCGCGAGGTGTCGGAGCGGTCCGGGGTGGCTCTCGGGACGCTCTACCGGTACTTCCCCGCGAAGCAGCATCTCCTCGCCGCCACGATGGTCGCCTGGAACGACATTCTCGCCGAACGGCTGGCCGAGGAACGCGAGTCGGGTCGCCGTCGGAGCGCGCACGGATCGGTCCTGGATCGGGTCGTGGACCTCTACACGCGGCAGATGAAGGCATTCCAGCGGGGACCCAACTTTGCGCGTCTCGAGGTCGAACTGCAGACCTCCGATGATCCTTATGTTCGGGACACTCTCGACGAACGGTCCGCCGCGAACCGGAAGGCGCTGTTCGAATTGATGGAAGGCGTGCCCGCCGAGCGGGCACGCCTCGCATCGTTGTCGATCGGCAGCACGATGCTCAATTCGCTCGTCCTGTGGACGACCGGGAGGATCGGATTCCCCGAGGCGTTGCGCAACGTCCAGGACGTGTCCCGCCTGGTGCTCGGAGAATAGTTTCGGCCGTCCGACCCGAAAATGCTTCTGTGACAGGACCGGCCACGCGAATGCTCGCGCGGCCGGTCCTCGTCTACGTCCTGTGAGCTGTCAGTTGCCGCTCGCCGCTCGAGCTGCGCGGCGCTCGAGGTTCTCCGCGACCTCGCGCCGCCAGGCCGCGACGGGCTTGGTGGTGTCCATCTCGAACTCGAAACGGTTGGTCATGTCCGGGGTGACGTCGGCGACGTCGACGTAGAACTGCTCGTACCAGCGACGCAGCTGGTAGACCGGGCCGTCCTCCTCGCACAGCAGCGGATTCTCGATGCGCGTCTTGTTCTTCCAGATCGCGACGTCCTGCTCGAAACCGATCGCGATGAACTTGGCCATGCCGGCGGCCAGTGCCTGTGCCTTTTCGCCACTCACCGCTTCGCTCTGTCTGACCTTGATGCCGTACATGAGGACGAACTCGTTCGGTGAAACGGGGTAGTGGCAGTTGATCAGGATCGAGTCGATGTCGAAATCCGGGTAGTGGTACGTCAACTCGTCGATCATGAAGGACGGACCGTAGTAGGCGGCCACCGAGCTGTTACCCGTCGATTCGGGTTCGCCGTCCCGACGAGGCCGGGCCATGTCCTCGCGTCCGACACCCTCGTGGAACTGCGTCGCGGTGTGGCCCTCGAAGATGTTCTTGAACTTGATGGGGAAGCCGTAGTGCACGTAGAAGAAGTGCGCCATGTCGACGACGTTGTCGATGATCTCGCGGCAGTTGGTGTCGATGGTGATCTGCTTCCACACCCAGTCGGTCCACTCCTCGCCGGGAGCGGTCATGTCCGGGATGGTGACCTCCGCCGGCGGCTGGTTGCCCTCCGGGTCGTGCCAGACGAACAGCAGGCCGTCCTTCTCCATCGTCGTCCACGCGCGGGTCTTGGCGAGCGGGGGAACGCGGCGGGCGTAGGGGATGTCGGTGCACTTGCCGTTGCCGTTCCAACGCCAGTCGTGGAACGGACACGCCACCGAGTCGCCCTTGATCTCGCCCTGGCTCAGATCGCCGCCCATGTGTCGGCAGTAGGCGTCGAGGACCTTCAGATCACCCTGGCTGTCGGCGAACACGACCAGCTTGGTGCCGAAGGCGTGGATCGAGTGCGGCTTGCCGTCGCGGAGGTCACGCGTCAGACCGACGCAGTGCCAACCACGCGCGAATCTGGTCGGCGCCGTGCCGGTTTCGATCATTCGGACTTCGCTGCTGTCTGTCGCTGATGTCGTCATGTGGTTCCCATACATTCGTGGTACTTCCTGCAGGATCAATCGGGGATGTGACCACTCGGTCAGTCCCTCGAATGGCGCCGGCCGCTCGTGAGTCACACATCTCGAGGTGGGAAAGCGGTCGGTTCGGACCGGCCGCGATGTGGTTGCAGGGCACTGTCACGCGAGAGCGACTCTACAGCAGAGGAATTGGAATCCACGGAGACCGATCGGTCGCTGCAGCCGGGATCGCCGACGCGTCGCGCAGTGGAACCCGATTCTATTAGGGCAGACGACTTCTACGTATTAGGGCGTATGTCTTGCAATCCCGTATGGCAATAGTGTTCCATGTCACTGGAACAAGATTCCTTCTTCCGGCGAGGCTGCGTTGATTGCCGCCTCATGCCGACCGCTGCCCGGGCTGTTCGAGGCGTCCGGTGGCCGTCGTGACATCGGTGCAGTCGGCCCGATGAACAACGAGAAGTCATTCACATCGAGAGGACGGATATGTTGCATCGAATGTGGCGCGGATGGCGCTCGGCAGCTCTCGTGGGCATCGGCGCACTCGCCTTGACGGCCTGTGCTTCGGCTGACGGCCAGGACTCCGCCGGTGGGTCGACCGTCAGTGGCACGTACGCGATCGGCTACGTCGGCGATCGTGCCGGCGGGGGAGACCCTGTCGACGGTGGCATCGTGACCTACGGGTCGTACGGCTTCCCGGCAACGCTGGACCCGACCAAGACCCTGATGGCCGGGTCGACGGGCGGAACCGAGCTGGCCGCGATCTACGACACCCTGGTGCGGTACGACTTCGAGAAGTCGCAGTACGTCCCGCAGTTGGCAGCCGGGCTCAGCTCTTCGGACGACGGGCAGACGTGGACCGTCACGCTGCGTGACGGGGCCACGTTCAGTGACGGCACACCGGTCGACTCGGCAGCGGTGAAGTGGAGTCTGGATCGCTATGTCGCCTCCAAGCGCGATGTGGCGCAGGTGTGGACGAACTCGGTTGCCGGCGTCGAGACACCCGACGCGAAGACGGTGGTCATCCGGCTCCAACGCCCGTGGACCGACTTCCCGGTGCTGCTTGCGGCCGGTCCGGGCGTGATCGTCGCGCCTAGTTCGGAAGCCTCGGGCTCGTTCACGCCGATCGGCGCCGGACCGTTCACCGTCACCCGGTTCGCACCCAACGAGGTGCTCGAGCTCGCGCCGCGCGCCGACTACGTCGGAGGCAAACCGCGACTCGCGGGTCTGCGCTTCGTTCCCACGGCCAACGCCCAGGGCATGTTCGAGTCCATTCGCAGTGGCGAGCTCAATGCCGGCTATCTCTATCGGAACACCGAGGTCATCGACAGTGCCATCGATTCGGGCCTCGAGGGCTACCGCGATCTCCAGGGGCTCGGCGCGATCGGAGTGATCAATCAGCACGAGGGTCGTCCGGGTGCTGACGTCCGGGTTCGTCGGGCGATCGCGCTCGGTATCGATCCGGAGGCCTTGAACCAGCGCGTGAACGGCGGAAAGGGACCTGCCGGCTCGGCGATGTTCCCGGAAGGCTCGAAGTGGCACAACGAGGTTGTGCCGGGCGTCGCCTACGATCCGCATCAGGCGCGGGAATTGCTGAGCCAGGCCAAGGCCGACGGCTACAACGGCAAGCTCACGTACGTGGCCATCAACGAAGAGGCCTCGCGTCAAGGCGCGCTCGCCGCGCAGGCCGCGCTGAACTCGATCGGCTTCGACGTCGAGGTCGCGTATGCCAACAGCGTCACCGACCTCACTCGCCGCGTCTACGTCGATCGGGACTTCGACATCGCCCGCAGCGGTGCGTCGCTCATCGACGCGGCACCCCTGCTGCGCCTGTACGGGTCGCTCGGCAGCACATCGAGCAACAATGCCGCGGGCTACAACTCGCCCGAGATGGACGCTCTACTGGTGAAGCTGCAGACCGCCGGAAGCGACGACGCGAAGCAGACTGCCATCGACGACATCCAGAGGCTAGCCGACGAGACCGTTCCGTACGCGGTGTGGGCGCCGACCGTCGTGTACACCGCGTGGACGCCGAAGTTGCACGGAGCCAACGTCAGTATCGACAACGTCGTCCTCTTCGACGATGCCTGGATGGAGCAGTAGCCGGCTCGGCGCTCGACCTTTCGAATCCGCAGTGATCCAAGTTTGGAGGTCTCGATGACGCGAGTCGACCCCGCCGAATCAACCGCCGCGACCACGCCGCGCCGCAGAGTCGCACCGTCCATGATCGAGCGAATGACGTTGATCGTGGACGTCTTCGAGGACCGGTCGACCCGGCTGACGCTCGAGGAAGTGGGGATTCGCGCGGGGTTGCCGCGTTCGACGGTGCACCGGATCCTGGAGCAACTCATTCGTCTCGAGTGGGTGGAACACGCCTCGTTCGGTTATTGCCTCGGCAGCCGGGCGCGCAGCTTCGGGGGCGGGATCGACGGTGAGATCAGAGCTGCGGCAGCACCGTTGCTGCACGAGCTGCACATGCAGACCGGCATGGTCGTGCACCTGACCGTCCTCGACGGTGCCGAGAGCGTCTACCTGGACAAGAGAGGAGGGCGCTTCGCGTCCAGCCTGCCGTCGCGTGTCGGTGGCCGCGGCCTCGCCTACGCGACGGCAGGTGGCAAGGCGATGCTCGCGTGGCTCGACCCCGCCCGTGTCGACGGACTCTATGACGAACGACTGGCCCGCCGCACCGATCGGACGATCACCGACATCGCGACACTGCATCAGGAACTCAACAGAATCCGACAACGCGGCGGTCTTGCCTTCGAACAGGGCGAGTCGGTCCGCGATGTCGCGTGCGTCGGCGCGGCAGTCCGCGGTGCCGACGGGCCAGTCGCCGCAATCTCACTGTGTGGGGACGCGCGCACCTCGAACCTCGAGCGAGTCGCCCCTCTCGCGGTCGACGCGGCAGCAGAGGTGTCGCGAATTCTGAATCCGGCGTTCGGCGAGCCACGTCCGGGTCGGCGCGTGGCCGGCACACGCGCCGCCACCTGGTCTACGGACGCCCTGGAGCGCCTGGTCTCGATCCAGACCGGACGCTGGGTCTGAACGCGATCGAGCTCGGCCGCCGGCGGAGCTGGACAACCTCTCACGAAAGTAGGCCTCGTTGAAGCGATCACATCTGCTCTTCGTCACCGACCTGGTCGCGATGATGACCGCGACGGCGCTGCTGGCCGGATGCGCCGTCGGCGGATCGAGCTCTGCCACCGACGCCTCCGAGGTCACGACGGGCCTGGTCGGCGAGCAGGCCGACGGCGGCGACGCCGTGTCCGGTGGCACGCTGTCGTATGCGACGTACAGCGCGGTGAGCAGCCTGGACCCGGCCGATCGGCAGGACGGCGGGGCGACCGGCGGCACCGAGATGGCGGCGATCTACGACGTGCTGATGCGCTACGACACCGCGACCAAGGAGTACCAGCCGCAGCTGGCGCAGTCGCTGACATCCAGCGGCGACAACACCGTCTGGACGCTGAAGCTGCGCGACGGGGTGAAGTTCAGCGATGGCACCGCGGTGGACGCGGCTGCGGTGCGGTGGAGCATCGATCACTACCTCGAGAAGAAGGGCACCCACACCCAGGTGTGGAATGTGACCGTCGACAGCATCCAGTCCCCGGACACCTCGACCGTGGTGTTCACCCTGAAGCAGCCGTGGAACGAGTTCCCGATCCTGTTCACCACCGGACCAGGCATGATCGTGGCCCCGTCGTCGATGGCGAACGGCACCTTCGCGCCCGTCGGCGCCGGACCGTTCACGGTCGAGAAGTTCGCCGCACAGGACGAACTGGTGCTGGCCGCCAACCCGGGGTACCGGGACGGCAAGCCGAACCTGGACAAGCTCCGTTTCCCGGCGATCGTCGGCGACCAAGCTAAGCTCGACGCGCTGCACACCGGTGGCATCCAGGCCGCGTATCTCAATCGTGCAGAGGTCGTGCACAGTTCACTGGAGTCCGGTGACATCGGCTACGTCTACACCGTCAGCCTAGGCGGCAACGGGATCATCAATCAGCGTGAGGGCCGACCTGGCGCAGACGAACGCGTCCGCAAGGCGATCGTGGCGGCGATCGATCCCGAAACACTCAATCAACGTGTCGACGGAGGATTCGGAATGCCCGGCACCGACATGTTCCAGTCCTGGTCACAGTGGCACGGCGACGTCGAGGGGACCGGATACGACCCCGAGACGGCCGAGAAGTTGCTGGCCGAGGCCAAGGCCGACGGCTACGACGGCAAGCTCACCTACACCAGTCTCCACGAGCCCGGAGCCCAGAACCGTGCGCTGGCCTACGAGGCGATGCTCGAGTCCGTGGGCTTCGTAGTCGAGATCGCCTACTCCAACAATGTGAACGATCTCGTGAAACGTATGTACGCACAACATGACTACGACATCGGGAACGCCGGCTTCAATATTCTCGAGGAATCGCCGTTCATGCGGATGTACGGCAACTTCTACGGCGGGTCGACATCGAACGTCCTCGGCTACGAGAACCCCGAGATGGATGCCCTGCTCGGCACATTGCAGTCCGCTCGCAGTGACGACGAGCGGCGCGCGGTACTCGATGACATCCAGACGCTCGTGAACGGAACGGCTCCCACCGTGGTCACCGGTGCGGGCAAGTACTTCATCCCCTGGAGCAAGAACGCGCACGGCATCAAACCCAGTGCCGACGGCATCATGCTGTTCGGCGACGCGTGGCTCGCTGCCGGGTGACCTCGCTCTTCCCTACCGATCCGAAGGAGACCCGCATGCCTGTCAACACGGTCCTCGGACCGCGCGACAGCTCGGAACTGGGCCAGACCCTCATTCACGAGCACATCGTCACCGCCGATTGGTCGATGCGAATGGCGTTCGGCGAGCACTACTACGAGCACGATGTGATCGTGGACCGCGCGGTCGCCCAGTTCCGGCGTGCCAGGGAGAGCGGCGTGCGGACGGTGGTCGACGGCACGCCGGTGAACATGGGGCGCGACATCGGTCTCATCCGCGAGGTGGCCGAGCGGTCCGGCGTGGATTTCGTCGTGTCCAGCGGCTTCTACTACCAGGAGGAGGTCTTCCTGAACTGGCGCAGCGAGGACGAGATCCACTCGTGGCTGAGCAGGGAGTGCGCCGAGGGCATCGCCGGCACCGGCGTGCGCCCCGGAATCATGAAGGCGGCCTGCGCCGATGACGGCATCACCCCGATCCTCGACCGGGTCTTCCGCGCCATCGGCAGGGTCGCCGCCGAGCAGCGACTGCCCATCTTCTGCCACCACCACACCGAGGTCGGCAACGGCGAGGCGATCCTGGATCTGTTCGAGGATTGCGGCGTCGCGCCGAGCCAGGTCGTCCTCGGCCACAGCGGCGACACGAACGATCTCGGCTACCTGGAGAAGATGCTCCGGCGCGGCTGCTACCTCGGGATGGACCGATTCGGGCACTGCGCGGTCGGTAACGGCCTCCAGGATCGGGTCGGCACGGTCGTCGAGCTGTGTGCGCGTGGCTACGGAGACCGGCTACTCCTGTCCCACGATCTGGCAACCTATTTCGGGGTCTTCGGGTCCTGGCAGGACTTCAAGGCTGACGAATCGGTCAAGCCGGCAGTCGATTTCACGTTCATCAACACGAACGTGGTCCCTGCCCTCGAATCCGCCGGGCTCGACCCGGAGGCCGTTAGGGCGATGCTCGAGCGTAATCCGGCAGAGTTCCTGGAGGTTCACTGACCGGAGCGAGTCGGTGAACCTCCGGGAACGACCGTCAGAGACCCAGTGGGATGGCGGCACCCGAGATCGGCGCGGAGTCGTCCGAGAGCAGGAACGCGATCACCTTGGCGATGTCGGCCGGAGCGACCCAGTTGGCTCGGTCCGAGTTCGGCATCGCGGCACGGTTCGCCGGGGTGTCGATCACGCCGGGCAGCAGGGCATTCGACCGGATGTGATCGCCCTTGTACTCGACCGCGATGGACTCGGCGAGCGCGAGAACGGCGGCCTTCGACGTGCTGTAGGCGGTGCCGCCCGGGAACGGCTTCAGGGCGGCACCGGACGACATCGACACGACCGAGCCGCCGCCGTTGGCGACGAGATGCGGAAGTCCCTCGCGCAGAACCGCATACGTGGTCTTCACGTTCAGATCCAGCTGGCGGTCGATGGCCTCCGCGTCGGCCTCGTGGGTGCGCGGACCCGACTCGAATCCGCCGACGAGATTGACCAGTGCCGTCAGCGGAGCGTCGGAATCACCCGCGGCGACTGCGACAGCTGCGGAGAGTTCGGCCGGAACCGACACGTTGCACCGGACCAGTTCGAGACGGTCGTGCGCGTCGAGGCGGGACGCCTCCGACGGCTCGATGAACGGCACCACCACTCGCCGGCCGATCGACAGCAGGTGGTTGGTGACGGCGACGCCCAGGGCGCCGGTTCCGCCGGTGACGAACGCTGTTTCAGTCATGCTTGGATCCTTCGCAAGTTCAGGGAGGAGTCAACGGTGGTCGGAAGCGACCCAGCCGTTGAAGAGGAAGTCGACGAACTCGTCGGCGAGCTTGACGCCGTCGACGTCGGGGTCGCCGTCGCACGTGTAGTTGGCGTTCAGGACGGAGCGGAAGGCGACGGCCGCCAGCGCCACGTCCATGTCGCGGAACGTGCCGTCGTCGACACCCGCTCGGATGATCCGCTCCACCGCATCGGCCCAGCGCTGGCGCTTCACCTGAACCTCGGCGAGCTGGGCGCCGTTGAGCCGCATCCATTCGCGCTCGAACACCTTCGCGGCGTCCGGGTTGGCCATGGACCAGCGCAGGTGGATACGGGCGAGCATGCGGAGCTTGTCGATCGCACCGACATCGGAAGCCTCGACGAGTCGCAGTGCCGCCTCGCCGCTCTCCGCGATCTCGCCGACGATCTGGTAGAGCAGGTCTTCCTTGCTCTTGATGTGGACGTAGAGGCTGCCCGCATGTACGCCCACCAGCGAACCGATGTCTCGCATCGACGTCCCGTCGTAGCCGCTCTCGGCGAACTGCCGTAGTGCCGCCTCGCGGATCTTCGTGACGAAGGCAGTCTTCGCTTCGCTGGGGCGATCGCTCGCCGACTCCCGATCGAGCTTCGACGGCATGCGCACGGCCTTCCTGCGGCAGGGAGCGCGAGTGCTCGTGCTCCGGTTCCTGTTCGCCAATCATGGCAGGAGAATCCGGGGGCTGCAACAAGCGTTTGGTGTGCTGCGTGTCCGGTCCTGGTCAGCGGATCGCGTCCACGAGCCCCCAGTCCAACGCGGTGCGGGCGTCCAATCGGGCTCCCGTCACGAACAGGTGCATCGCACGCCACCGCCCGATCCGCCGCGGAATGCTCGCCGTGCCGCCCGCGCCGGGGATCAGGCCCATCTCGACCTCGGGCAGTCGGAACCATGCGTCGGCACTCGCCACGACACGGCCGGCGAACGCAGGAATTTCGATGCCGCCGCCGACACAGGCACCGTGGACGTGCACCTCGATGCGCTCGGCCAACTCGTGGACGAGCAGTCCGGCTCCCGCTCGTGTGCGGATCAGGTGCGCCAGTGTGAGATCGGGCGTCGTGCCGAATTCGTCGAGGTCGCCGCCGGCACAGAACGACGGACCGGCGCCGTCGAGCACGACGTCGGTGATCGACGGATCCGATGTCGCGATGGTCAGTGCGGACGTGAGCGCGTCCCGCAGTCGGGCGCCGTACGCGTTGCGGCGTTCGGGGCGGTTGAGAGTGATCCGCAGTTCGTCGCCGTGGCGGGCCACCAGGACGGGGTCCCGGTGCGGGGGCGGAGGCAGCGGTCGCGCTCCGCGGCGTTCGAGCCACCGCGCGAACTCCGGGCCGCCCAACAGCGTCGAATAGGCGAGCGATTCGACGTCCACGGCAGGGCGGGCGTCGAGGCCGCCGCTGCTCCGGAGAACCTGGCGCAGGACGACCGAGGCCTGCGGATTCGCGGCGACCCGGGACGCGAAATCGCGGACGGCCCCGTCGAGATCGGGAACCGCGACGACGGAACGCGGGGCACGGCCGTCGATGCTGTCGGTGTACGTGGCGTCCAGTTGGTCGGTCAGCACCGTCCGAGTATTCGAGCATCCGCGGCTCACGCCGAGCAGGATCCGATCGGCGGCGTGGGCGCGCCGTGCCGCGGCGGCGAGCACCGACGCGTCGTCCGGTCCACCCGGGCCGGGAGTCAGGTCGACGACCATCAGTGGTGTGTCGATCGCCCCGGAGTCGTCGAGCAACGGTGCATCGGCGGCGCCGTCGGCGAGCTGGCGAGCCGTGATGTGAGGAGGGTGGAAATCCATTCGGTCCTCGTAGATCGAAAAGCTTTGTGCAAGTGTTGGGTGCGTGAAGTCTAGAACGAGGTTCTCGATTCCGGCACCCCGGGCGGCGTCGCTGCAGATGGACCGGATCCGGGACTGGGCGGAGAGCGGAGCGGTGGCGCTGACGGGTCCTGCCGAAGGCCCGCCGGTCGTGCCACCGGGCCGGGCCGCGTCGTATGCACGGGAACTCTCGGGCTGGATCGGCGCGGCAACGGCCGACACCGCACACCCGGTGCGGGTCGACGGTGCCCGGTTGCTCTCCGAACGCGCCGCGTACACGGGAGGTGTTCGAGGCGGGAGCATCTCGGTGGGACGGCACTGCCGACTGCTTCCGACGGCAGACGGGTGGGCGGCCGTCTCGTGTGCTCGACCCGACGATGCCGCGCTGCTCGGCGCCCTGGTCGGCCGCGACGTCGGCGACGATCCCTGGCCCGCGGTGGAGTCGTGGCTGCGCGAGCATCCCGGCACGGAATTCGCGGAGGGCGCCGAGATGCTGGGTATCGCCGGCGGACCCGTTATCCATCGCTCGCCGACGCAGTCGCTGCCGATCAAGGCCCGCCCCCGGTCGGTGGAGGGTCTCGTGGTGGTCGACTTCAGCGCGTTGTGGGCGGGACCGCTGTGTTCGCACCTGCTCGGTGCGGCGGGCGCGCGAGTGATCAAGGTCGAAACGCCGAATCGCCCGGACGGCGCGCGGTTCGGGGATCGCCGGTTCTACGACGTGCTGCATTCCGGTCACGAGTCGGTGGTCCTCGACCCGGATACCGAGTCCGGGCGCCGGGCCCTGGCGCGCCTCGTCGAGGCCGCGGACATCGTCGTCGAAGCGTCACGGCCTCGCGCGCTGGAACGCTTCGGGCTCGACGCTGCGGCCGCCTGCGCGGCCGGGACCACGTGGGTGTCGATCACCGCGCGTGGACGTGATTCGCCGGCAGTCGGATTCGGCGACGACGTCGCAGCGTCGAGCGGCCTGGTCGCGGCCCGCCCCGAAGGTTCGCCGATGTTCGTCGGTGACGCCATCGCCGATCCGCTCACCGGTCTCACCGCCGCCGTCTGCGCGATGAGCGACCCGCCCGGTAGCGGCCCTGGTCACCTGTGGGAGGTCTCGATGTCCGAGGTGGTGGCGACGACGCTCGTCGACGTCGAGGCGCCCGCGCCCGTGGTTCGCCGGCGAGGAGACCGGTGGGTGGTCGATTGCGAATCCGGCGAGGTGGAGATCGCCGAACCCCGCCGTCGGGCCGGGACCTTCGCGCCCGCGCCCGCACCCGGGCGCGACACCGACCGGGTGCTGCGCGAGCTGGGAGTCCCTGCATGACGGGCCAGTTCGTCATTCGGAACGCGGAGGTCGACGGCCGCCCCGGTGTCGACGTGCGGATCGTCGCGGGCCGGATCGCCGAGGTGGGACCGAATCTGCCTCGCGGGTCCGGGACCTCGCTCGATGCGCGCGGAGGGGCCGTCCTGCCCGGACTCGTCGACCACCACCTGCACCTGCACGCGATGGCGGCGACCCGGAACTCGGTTCGCTGCGGTCCGCCGGACGTACAGGGACCGGAGGACCTGGAACGAGCACTGGGCGAGGCTGTCTCGGAGCACGGCTGGGTGCGCGGCGTCGGCTACGTCGAGACCGTCGCCGGGGATCTGGAGGCGACCACGCTGGACCGGCTTCACACCCGCAGACCGGCGCGGATCCAGCACCGCAGCGGCGCGATGTGGATCCTCAACAGTGCCGCGATCCGTGCAACCGGACTGGACGCCGTCGTCCACCCCGGTGTCGAGCGCGACGCGGACGGGCAAGTCACCGGACGAGTGATTCGTGCCGACGACCTGCTCAGGACCCGGCTCCCGCGGTCGCGTCCACCCCGGCTGGACGCCGTCGGAGCGGACTTGACGCGACTGGGTGTCACCGCGGTCACCGACGCCACCCCCGATCTGGGCGCCGATTCGCTCGCGGCGCTGGTCGACGCGACGAGATCGGGTGACCTGCCGCAACGGTTGCACCTGTTGGGCGTGCCGCTCGGCGACAGCCTGACCGGCGGCGATGTCGACCGGGTCACGGTGGGGCCGTACAAGATCGTGCTCGCGGACTCCGAGGTGCTCGACCTCGAGCGTTTGGCCGACACGATCAGACGGGTGCGGGCGGCCGGACGGGCGTTCGCGGCGCACAGCGTCAGTAGGGAGTCGTTGGTGCTGCTACTCGCGGTGCTCGACGATGTGGGCTGTGTTCCGGGGGACCGGATCGAGCACGCGTCCATCGTGCCGGCGGAGGTCGTGGACGACCTGCGCCGGTACGGGGTGACGGTCGTGACTCAACCCGGTTTCGTGGCCGATCGCGGCGAGGACTACCGGGCCCGGGTCGACGAGCGCGATCACCCGGATCTCTACCGCTGCCGGACGCTCCTGGACGGCGGAGTGCCGGTGGCGTTGTCGAGTGACGCCCCCTACGGCCCGCTCGATCCGTGGGCGGTGATCCGGGCCGCCGCCACCCGCAGGACCGACTCCGGGTCGGTGTTCGGCGCCCCCGAACGGATCGATGCAGCGGCGGCACTGGCCGCCTACCTGGCCCCCGTGGATCGACCCGGTGACCCGGCCCGGCGGGTGCAGTCGGGCGCCGCGGCGGACCTGGTCGTCCTCGACGTGCCGTTGCGCACGATGCTCGACGCGCCCGATTCCGGTGCTGTCGGAACGGTTCTCATCGACGGCCACGTGGTGTACGCGAAATGACGGGGGAGGTGGACGTGCTCGGTCGCGGTGTTTGACGTAGCTCACATCGGGCTGCAATAGTGCTTGCAACAAACGTTTGCTCGGATTCTGGACCGGGCTGATCCGCGCGGGCAACGACGTCGTCACCGTGTGCCCGAGAGCATCGATCTCGAATAGAACCTCAAGGAGTCAATCTCATGCAGTTGCGTGTCGGAGCCAGATTGCGGAGCACCACGTCGGTCGCCGAACTGATCGTCATCCGGATTCCCGGACAGGACGTCGACATTCGCTGCGACGGCGCACCGATGGTCGCCCCGGAACAGGCCGGGGACCCGGCGGGGAGCACGAGCGGCGACCTTCAACTCGGCAAGCGTTACTGCAACGACGACGGCACCGTCGAACTGCTGTGCACCAAGCCCGGAAGCGGCGTGCTCACGGTCGGCGGCGAGACATTGGGTGTCAAGGCGCCCAAGGCGATGCCCGCCTCGGACTGAGGGAATCCATGAACATCCTGACACTTCTCGAGATCGCCGCCGGCGCGGACGGCGACCGAATCGCCATCGGCGACAAGCACGACGGTCTCACCTACGGTCGCCTGCTCGAACTGGCACGCAGCTTCGCGGCCGATCGTGTGGGTGCCCCGGCACGGACCGTGCTGTACGGCTCGACGGCCGGGGCGGCCTTCCCGATCGCACTGTTCGGTGCGGCGTGGGCCGGAATCCCCTTCGCCCCGATCAGCTACCGCCTGGCCGACGACCCGTTGCGTGGGCTCATCGAGGGTCGCGCGCCGGCCCTCCTGGTCGCGGACGGCAGCGTCGCCCGGATCGGTGGCCAGGTGGACGGCGTCGAGATCGCCGAACCGGGTGTGCTGGTCGAGAACCTGAGCGCCGCGGTCGGCGTCGAGATCCCGCCGGCCGAACAGGACCCCGACGCCCCCGCAGTCCTCCTGCACACCAGCGGAACGACCGGTACCCCGAAGGTTGCGATCCTGCGCCACCGGCATCTGGTGTCGTACGTGCTCGGCGGTACCGAACTGTTCAGCGCGGGACCCGACGAGGCCGCTCTCGTCAGTGTTCCGCCGTACCACATCGCGGGTGTTGCGGGCCTGCTCACCGGTCTCTACAGCGGCCGCCGGATCGTGCAGATGCCGAACTTCGACGAGCGTGAGTGGGTGCGACTCGTGCGCGAGCAGGAGATCACCCATGCGATGGTCGTGCCCACGATGCTCGCCCGCATCGTGGAGGTGCTCGCCGAGGACGGGCACGGCCTGCCGTCGCTGCGTCACCTGTCCTACGGCGGTGGCCGCATGCCGCTGCCCGTCATCGAGCGCGCACTCGAACTGCTGCCCGACGTCGATTTCGTCAACGGCTACGGCCTGACCGAAACCTCCTCCTCCGTGGCGGTTCTCGGCCCCGCCGAGCACCGTGCCGCGATCTCGTCGTCGGATCCTGTCGTCCAGCGGCGACTGGGGTCGGTCGGTCTGCCGGTTCCCGACGTCGAGATCGTCGTACGCGACGACGACGGACGCGACGTTCCATCCGGCGAGCGCGGCGAACTGTGGGTGCGTGGCGCCCAGGTGTCGGGGGAGTACTCCGGCGCCTCGCTGCTCGATGCCGACGGCTGGTTCCGCACCCGCGACGGCGGCTGGATCGACGACGGCGGATACGTCTACGTGGAGGGGCGCCTCGACGACGTCATCGTCCGCGGCGGCGAGAACCTGTCGCCGGGCGAGATCGAGGACGTGATCGGCGAGCACCCGTCGGTCGAGGACGTCGTCGTGTACGGCGTTCCGGACGACCAGTGGGGTGAGGTGGTCGTCGCGGCCGTCGTTCCGCGTCCGGACGGTGTGCCCACGGCGGACGAGATCCGCGTCTGGGTGGGCAGCAGGCTGCGGTCGTCCCGCGTACCGGCGTTCGTCGAGTTCCGGACGGACGTACCGCGCAACGACCTGGGCAAGGTCCTGCGGCGCGTCCTGCGCGACGAGTTCGTGCCGGTCACGGCCTGACCCCGCTGGTTGAAAGGAGCCACAGTGCAACAGCAGAACGCAGTGCAACAGCAGCACGTACGGCAGTCGTTGCTGGCCGACTTCCGGGTGGTCGACTTCACGACGGGGATCCCGGGGCCGTACTGCACCAAGATGCTCGTCGACGCGGGCGCCGACGTCGTCAAGATCGAGGGCGGGCCGGACGGTGACCCCTTCCGGCGCCGGAACGGCGATGACGGACCGGCCGACGACGCCCTGTTCCGGTACCTCGCGTCCGGCAAGCGGTCGATCCGGGGGGCGATGCGGGACAAGCACGTTCGCGATCTCGTCGCGGGTGCGGATCTCGTCGTCGAATCCGGCGATCTGACGGCCGAGGACATCGAGCTGATCCGTTCGACGATGCCCGGCGTGGACGTCCTGTCGATCACGCCGTTCGGGCGCACGGGTCCGTGGGCCGATCTGCCGGCCACCGACTTCACGCTCCAGGCCCTCGCCGGGTCGATGGCGATCCGTGGGCCCGAGGGTCGCGAACCGTTGCAGGCCGGTGGCCGCCTCGGTGAGTGGATCGCCGGATCGTTCGCGGCCGCCACGGCGCTCGGCCTGCGCATCGGGGCCCGCAGCCGCGGTCGCGGTGGTGAGTGGGCGGATCTGTCGATGCTCGAATCCATGTGCATCGCAATGGCGCTCTATCATCCGGTCACGGCTGCGCTCTCCGGTGCGCCCGGTCGCCGCACGGCCCGGACGGTGGAGATCCCGTCGATCGAACACTGCTTGGACGGCTACGTCGGCTTCTGCACTATCACCGCGCAGATGTTCCAGGATTTCCTGATCATGATCGACCGCGCGGAGCTGTTGGCCGACGAGTCGATCGTCGACGTGCGCCGGCGCCAGGAACGCTACGCGGAGTTCCAGTCGATGATCGAGGCGTGGTCGTCGACCATGCCGGTCACCGCGATCGACGAGATCGCCAGTGCCATGCGTATTCCCGTGTCACCGATCGGTACCCCTGAGACAGTTACCGAGAATCCGCACTTCGCCGACCGTGGGGTGTTCGTCGAGAACCCCGCCGGCTTCGTCCAGCCGCGGCGACCGTATCTCGTCGACGGAGTGTTGCCCGGCGCCGTCGGTCGTGCGCCCGCCCTCGGCGAACACGACGGCGCGCAGCCGTGGGCGCCGCGAGTGCAGCCGGACCGGCCACTCGACGAGTCGGACGCCGCACCGCTCGCGGGCGTCCGGGTCCTCGACCTCACCGCGTTCTGGGCGGGCCCCGCCGCGACCCAGGTGCTCGCCGGTATGGGCGCCGAGGTGATCAAGGTCGAGTCCGTGCAGCGACCCGACGGCATGCGTTTCACGTCCACCAGGTCTCCGGGCGAGGCAGCCTGGTGGGAGGCCGGCGGCGTCTATCAGGGCGCCAACGCCGGCAAACTCGGCGTGACACTGGATCTGAGCCGCCCCGAGGGCGTCGACGTCCTGTTGGAGATGGTCCGGCACGCCGACGTCGTCATCGAGAACTTCTCGCCCCGTGTGCTCGACAACTTCGGGCTCACGTGGGATCGGCTGCGGGAGGCGAACCCGGCCGTCGTCTTCGTGCGCATGCCGGCGTTCGGGCTGTCCGGCCCGTGGCGGGATCGCACCGGATTCGCGCAGACGATGGAGCAGGCGACGGGGCTGTCGTGGATGACCGGCTATCGCGACGGCAGCCCGATGGTACTCAAGGGCCCGTGCGATCCTGTGGCCGGACTGCATGCCGTGGTCGCGACGCTGTCGGCACTCGAGTACGCCCGGGCCGAGGGCCGGGGCTGCTTCGTCGAGGTGCCGATGGTGGAGAGCGCGTTGAACGTCGCCGCCGAAATGGTGGTCGAGTACAGCGCCTACGGCAACTCGCTGTCCCGCGACGGCAATCGCGGTCCGGTGGCGGCGCCGCAGGGCGTGTACCGGTGCGCGGGCGGGTCGGACGACTGGCTTGCGCTCGCGGCCACCGACGACGTCCACTGGGATGCGATCGCCGCGGTGCTCGAATTGCCCGACACGGTGCTCGACCCGGACTTCGCCACCGCGAACGGGCGGCGTCGTCACCACGATCGGCTCGACGAACTGCTCATCGAGTTCTGTGCGGTCCGTGACGCCGACGAACTCGCGGCCGAACTCGCGGCGCGGGGCGTCCCGGCCGCGCGGGTGGTCGATCCGAGCCGGATCCTCGACAACCCGCAGGTTCGGTACCGCGGCTTCGCGGAGAAGGTCGACCATCCGGTGTTCGGGCCGCTCGAGATCCCCGGCCTCCCGGTCGTGTTCGCAGGTCGCCCGGGACCGGCGTTCACGTCGGCGGCCCCGATGCTGGGCCAGCACAACGACGAGGTGCTGACCGCGCTGGCCGGGCTGGACGCGTCCCGCCTCGGAGATCTCTATGACACCAACGTGATCGGCGAACGCCCCCTTCATCTTTGAATTCGACAGGAGTACTCGATGTGAGTGCACATCCCTTCCGCGACGTGGCGATCGTCGCCGCCTACAACACCGAGCAGGCTCGGGTGTTGGAGGGCCACAACAGTTTCACCATCAGTCTCGAGGCGGCGCGGGGCGTCATCGCCGAGTCCGGCATCGACCCGACCACGATCGACGGCGTGTACAGCAAGACGGCGCCGCAGCTCATCTACTCGCTGGGCCTGGGCCCGGTGTGGAACGCGAACAACCCGGGCGGCATCACCGGTGTCCTGCACGCTGCGAGCGTCGTGGCGGCGGGACTGTGCGAGACCGTCCTGGTGGCCGACGGTGAGGCCGGCCGGTACACCGAACGCGAGTCCACCGCGCCGTGGACGCGGCCGTCCAACGAGTTCGTCGCCCCGTTCGGTCTCTACACCGCCTCGGAGTTCGCCCTCATCGCGCGTCGGCACATGCACCAGCACGGTACGACGCCCGAGCAGATGGCGGCGGTGGCCGCCCGGATCCGCAACAACGGCAACATCAATCCCGACGCGATCTACTACGGGCGCGGTCCGTTCACCGCCGACGACATCCTGGCGTCACGCATGATCGCCGATCCGTTCCACCTGCTCGACTGCGCGATGACCTCCGAGGGCGGCTGCGCGCTCATCGTCACCACCGCCGAGCGCGCCAAGGATCTTCCCGGCAAGCCCGTGTACGTGCTGGGCGGCGGACTGGACCACATGGGCCCGTCCTACCAGCACGCCCCCAGCTGGGATCTCGGCAGCCGGTCGTCGGACATCCCGAACGGGTACGTCGGGCGTCGTGCAGCGCGCAAGTCGTTCGCGATGGCCGGGCTGGCGCCGTCCGACGTCGACGTGGCCGAGCTGTACGACCCCTTCTCGTTCGAGATCATCCGGCAGTTCGAGGCTTTCGGGTTCTGCGGCGACGGGGAGGGCGGCGAGTGGGTCGTCGAGAACGTCACCGGCGACGACCCGCGGCTGCCGATGACCACCGACGGCGGCCTGATGTCGTACAGCCACGGCGGCGGCATCGTGCAGCTCACCCAGCGCATCGCGCGCGGCGTGCACCAGCTTCAGGGCGTCTGCAAGACCAACCAGGTCGACGACGCCGAGGTGGTGCTGTGCAGCAACGGCGGAGCGGGTGCCTTCTTCACCGACGTTTTGCTATTGGGAAGTGAGCGACCATGAGCGAGAACACCATTGCCACCGTGCTGGCGCCGCAGCAGGCAGGGATCCCGCTGCCCGAGCCGACCGTGCTGTCGCAGCCGTTCTGGGACGGGTGTGTCGTCGGGGAACTTCGCTACCAGCGCTGCACCGCGTGCGAACGCGCCGAGTTCGACCCGAACAAGCTGTGCCGCGGGTGTGGGACGGACACTCTCGACTGGCAGGTGAGCGCCGGGCGGGGCACCGTCTACAGCTACACCGAGGTGACCAGGCCCCAGACGCCGGCGTTCACCAGCCCCTACGTCGTGGTCATCGTCGAACTCGACGAGGGCTACCACATGGTGTCGAACATCGTCGGCTGCACACCGGCCGACGTCCGGATCGGACTGCCCGTCGCCGTCGAGTTCCACGAGATCGAGCACGGCGTCGTGCTGCCGTACTTCGCCCCGGCCCTCGATGAGGTGAACGCATGAGCGACAACACGACTCCGCACGTCGCCGTCGTGACCGGTGCCAGCCGTGGCATCGGCCGGGCCATCGCCCGGCGGTTCGCCGCCGACGGCATCCACGTGCTCGCCGTGTCGCGTTCGATGCGGGCCGGCGACGGCCGCCTGCAGGGCTCGCTCGAGGAGACCGTCGCGCAGATCCGCGCCGACGGCGGCACCGCAGATGCCATGGTGTTCGACCTCGGTGACCCGACCGCCGACCGCGCCTCGGTGATCGCCCACGCCGAGTCGGTGTTCGGCGCGCCGGTCGACATCCTCGTCAACAATGCCGCCGCCGGCCGGCACTTCGACCAGCTGTACGGCGCGATGACCCGGGAGTCCTTCTACGACTCGGTGGAGACGAACGTCTGGGCAGGTTGGGACCTTGCGACAGCAGCGGTGCCCGGCATGCGGCAGCGGGGCGCCGGATGGATCCTGAGCATCTCGTCGACCCAGGCGGGGCCGCGCAAGGGTCCGCCGTTCGCTCCGAACTCGACGTTCGGTGCCTGCCTGTACGGCGGCACCAAGGCCATGATCGACCGGATCACGACGGGCGCCGCGATGGACCTGTACGACGACAACATCGCGGTCAACACGCTGGCGCCGGAGTACTCGATCGCCACCGAGAACGCGCTCACCGTGCCCGGTGTCACCACCGGCAACTCCGAACCGGAGGAGACCATCGCCGAGGCCGCGTTGGCGCTCTGCACGGGAGACCCGAAGACGCTGACCGGGAAGATCACCCGGAACCTCGGGTTGCTCGTCGAGTTGGATCGACCGGTCCGCACCCTCGACGGCACCGCGCTCGTTCCGGGCTGGCAGCCCGACGACATCGACAAGACGCGGATCCGACCGGGGTATCTCTCCGCCGTCATCTGACGCCCTGGACTCCGCACACGATTTCGCGGACATCCGTCCTTCGCTAGTGCAACAATCGTTTGTTACAGACTTCTACAGGAGGCACACCAATGCCACTCCAGCCTTGGATGAAGCTCGTCTCGGTCGACGACCACCTCATCGAACACCCCACCGTGTGGGCCGACCGGCTGCCGACCAAGTTCCTCGACGCCGGCCCCCGCATCGTCGAGGAGCCGTCCCCGTCGGGCGGCGCGCCCATGCAGGTCTGGAACTACCAGGGCAAGCGCTTCCCCGCGATCGGGCTCAACGCGGTGGCCGGCAAGAATCCCGAGGACTTCGGAATGGAGCCGGTGCGCTACTCCGACATGATCCCGGGCTGCTACGACCCCAAGGCGCGCCTGGCCGACATGGACCTCGACGGCGTGTGGGCACAGACCTGCTTCCCGTCGTTCCCGCGTTTCGCCGGCGCCCTGTTCACCGTCGAGAGCACGGACATGGAGTTGGCGCTGCTGAGCGTCAAGGCCTACAACGACTACGTCCTCGACGAGTGGTGCGCCGCCGCGCCGGACCGGTTCATCCCGGTGATCATCCTGCCGCTGTGGGACATCGCGGAATGCGTCAAGGAGATCCACCGCACCGCGGCGAAGGGCGCCAAGGGCATCACGTTCCCGGAGGACCCGGTCCCGCTCGGCCTGCCGTCGTACTACACCGCCCACTGGGATCCGGTCTTCGCCGCCGCCCAGGAGACCGGCATGCCGCTGTGCATGCACTTCGGCTCCTCGGGTCGTCCGCCGGCGACCGCGGAGGAGGCCCCGTACGCGGTGACCATCTCGCTGTACGCGACCAACATGATGTCGTCGACCTCGCACCTGCTGTTCTCGCCGGTGTTCCACAAGTTCCCGGGCCTCAAGGTCGCGCTGTCCGAGGGCAACATCGGCTGGGTCCCGTACATGCTCGAGCGCATCGACGCGGTGTGGGAGCGCCATCGGCACTACCAGAACGTGGTTCAGGACGTGGTGCCGTCGACGCTGTGGTTCCAGAACATGTACGGCTGCTTCATCGACGACGACTTCGGCCTCAAGAACCGGCACGTGGTCGGCATCGACAACATCACGTGGGAATGCGACTACCCGCACTCGGACTCGTACTGGCCCAACAGCCGCAAGCACGCCGAGTTCCGCTTCCAGGACGTGCCGGACGACGAGGTCGTCAAGATCGTCGAGACCAACGCGCGTCGGCTGTTCAACTTCCACGACGACGGGGCCGGGGCGTGACGTCGTCCGATCCGTTCGGCTGGCAGCAGCCGCCGATCACCCCGATGACGGCGGAGGAGCGGATCGAGGCGGACGACTGGGTCGAGCAGGATCTGCTCACCCGCGACCTCGCGGTGGAACGCCTCGACGCGGTCGTCGCGCAGGCCACCGCCGAGTTGGCGTACCTGGAGCAGGCCGGGGCCTCGGCCGCGGCGATCGATCTGGTGCGCAGGCGCATCGCGGCCGCCGAGGCGTCCCGCGCATTCGTGGAGGAGAGCTGAGTATGGCAACCACGCCGTTGACGGCAACCGCACTGGTACAGACCGGGCCGCGCGAGGTGCGGTTCGAGGAGTTCCCGATTCCGGTCCTCGAACCCGGCGCCGCGCTGCTCCGGGTGGAGGCGAACGGGCTGTGCGCCAGCGACATCGATTCGTGGGAGGTGAAGCACTCGGCCTACGAGCCGGGGGTGTCGCCGTTCCCGCGGATCAACGGTCACGAGATCGTCGGCATCATCGAGGAGATCGCCGGTGGCCCGCGGTCGGACGGCGTACGGGTCGGCGACCGGGTCGCCGTCAATCCCTTCCTCGGGTGCGGTCGGTGCGACGCGTGCCGTGAGGGTTCGACCATCCGCTGTTCCGGGTGGCCGTTCCGCCCGAATGCATACGGGTACATCCCGACTCGGCACGCGCCCGCGCTGTGGGGTGGGTACTCGACGCACGTCTACATCCACCCGAACGCGATCCTGCACCCGTTCCCGGCAAGCACCGACCCGCTCGACGCCACGCTGTGGAATCCGTTGGCGGCCGCGATCGACTGGGCGGTGACGACACCCGGCACGACGATCGGGACGACCATCGCGATCCTGGGCTGCGGTCAGCGTGGGCTCGCCGCGGTCGTCGCCGCGAAGGCGGCCGGCGCCGACACGATCCTCGCGACCGGACTGTCGCGGGACCGGCACAAGCTCGATCTCGCAAAGGAATTCGGTGCCGACGTGGTGGTCGACGTCGAGACCGAGGACCTGCGGGAGGCGGCGCACCAGACGACCGGCGGACGCGGATTCGACGTCGTGCTCGACACGTCGCCGCACGCGACCGGCCCGATCCTCGACGCGCTCGACATCGTCCGGACCGGCGGCACGGTGGTGTCGGCGGGGCTGAAGACCCGGCCGATCGAGAACTTCCCGATCGACCTGCTGACGCTCAAGAACATCCGGTTGATCGGGTGCGGCGGGTCCAGCGTCCAGTCGTATCAGCAGGCAGCGAGCATCGTCGCGTCCGGCCGATTCCCGCTCAGCCGCATGCGCACCCATGTGCTGGGCTTCGATCGCCTCGAGTACGGGATCGAACTGCTCCGCGGCGACCATCCCGAGGAGCGGCCGATCAACATCGTGATCACCCCGACCACGACCGACGCCTGACAGGTCGGGCTCCGTCCCGCACCCGAAGTGGTCTCCCGCACGCGCAATCGAGGGCGCGGCGGGTCAGTTCGGGCGCGGGACGAGCGGTGCTACTCGCAGGCGATTCCGTCGTTGTCGCGATCGAGGTGCGGGGCGTAACCGGCCTGGCCGCGGTAGATCGGCGTGACGCCGGCGTTGCGCGCCTCGGTGCAGTTCTTGTACCCGGACTGCGGGCGAGGAGCCTGCGGTGCGGGGGCTGCCTGCGGAGCAGGAGCAGGAGCAGGCGCGGGCGCCGGGGCGGGAGCGGCCGCCGGAGCCGGAGGCGCGAGTGGCGGTGCGGCGACCGGAGGAAGCATCGAACCGAGTGCGTCGGCGGATCCCGTGGGGATCAGGCCGACGATCTCGCGGGGCAGGAAATCCTGAATTGTTCCGGGCCGCATGACCGTTCCTGGAGCGGGCGGAAGCAGGGGCTGAACAGCATCCGCGACGAACTGTGGAATTGCATTGGCGACTGCGGGCGGTAGGAAGTCGTGAACGGTCGATGCCGACGCGATCGCCGGCGCAGCGACGGAAACCGCAGCGCAGCCGACGAGAGACAGTGTGAGCGTGCGAAGACGCATGGGAACTCGATTCGTGGAAGATGCCGCGGGAGTGCGCGACCTCGTGATGATGTGACAGGACTGTCTACCGTAGAACCTTTCGGTTGGTTTGTTCGGGGTATCGCAACGCGCGCCCAGGACCTTGCTGTATAACTTCGGCCGTTGACCAAAACGCGCCACCCGATCGGTGGCCGGATCCGGGGGAGCTTCGATGAAGACGTCAGGTGTTCGTGTCGTGCGCGGAAACAGGAGCGCGGGGGTGGCGGTCGTGCTGGGGATCGGCGTGGCTGTTGCCGGATCCCTGACGGCTTGTGGGTCGTCCGAGGATGCGAGCGCTGCGGCGCCCGCAACGACGTCGACCGTGACCGTCGCACCGGCGGCCACGTATGCACCGCCCGCGTCGAGTGCGGTGGCGCTCCCGTCCGCGACGGTTCCCGCTGCTTCCCCGTCCCCGTCCCCGTCCCCGGCACCGGCCTCTGCCCCGACGCTCGTGCCCATGCCGAACGTGATGTGCATGAATCTCCAGGACGCGCAGGACCTCATCCAGGAGAACGGAGTCTTCTTCTCGCGCAGCGCGGATGCGTCGGGCAAGGGGCGCAATCAGGTCGTCGACTCGAACTGGATCGTCGTCGGACAGACCCCGGCCGTGGGTGCGCTGATCGGTGAGGGCGATGCCGTGCTGTCCGTCGTGAAGATCGGTGAACCGAACCCCTGCTGACGGCGGGTGACGCTACTGGTCGTCGAGGTCGTCGAACAGTGACGGCTGGATGGGCTCCTCGACGGGGTGGGGACGCTCGGACTTGTTGTCCGGCAGTTCTTCTCGACGTGGATCCGGCACCTCGGCGGGCGTCTCGGTCGGGGCCGGCGGGGCGTCGCCGACGGTGACGGGAGGCGTCGCCGGGAAATGCAGGACGCCTCCGAAGTGCGACGCGAACTCTTCGTCGACCCCGTTCAGGAAGTCGCCGAGGTGCTCGACCATGTCTGCCAGATGCTGCGGCACGAACGGGTCGGCGAGCATGTCGATCATCACCCGGAGCCGGTCCTCGTACAGCGCGAAGCGCAGGTACGGCCACCGGCGGTTGAGGTCGGTGACGAGTTCCGCGGCGCGGGTGCGCCCGCTGATGTCGCGCACCAGGGGCGCCCACAGCTGGATCTCGGGCGCGGCCTCGTTCGCGATCACCAGCGCGAGGGCGGCGCCGAACCGGAGCACGATGTCGCCGTCCTGATCGCGTTCGGGAGCGTGGCCGAGGATGTCGGTGACGGTCTGCGCGATTACCTCGCGCAGGTGCTCCGTGTCCCGCGGCCGGATCGCCAGGTGCCGGTCGAGGGGCGTGGGACGCGGGGTCGCGTCGGGCGTCTGTCCGGGCACGGGTTCGGCTTCCTCACCGAGGTGATGCAGCGCGAGGAAGCTCGGGTGCGGGACGTCCCAGGTCTCCCGGAAGACGGCGACGATCATCGCCGCGAGCTGATCCGCCCACCGAGACGTCTTCTCGACGAGGAGCGCGGGCTCGTCGCCGATATCGAAGTCCTCGAACTGCAGCGGCGGCTCGGCCGGATCAGGTTCGATCCACCCCTGGGACCGCAGGTGCGCGCGGTCGGCGCCGGTCAGCCGTCGTCGCGGCGGCAGTTGCAGATCCGTGGGTATCTCGCAACGGACGACAGGGCCGTCGGACGACGCCGCCACCCGGCACTGCACGAAGGGCGTGCGGCCGTCGGCGTCGTCGGTCTCGGATGTGGTCTCGAGAATCAACTGGTCGTCGACGGACGCTGCAGCGATGCGGTCGGCGAGGCCTGACCGGAACGAAGCCCAAGCGTCGTCGAGCGCGCGATCGAAGTCGCTGCCAGCAGATCTGTTCGAGAACTCGGACACAGCAATACGGTATCGCGCCCGTCGAGTGGAAATCGAAGCGGCGGTCCGGGGCAGGCGGTCGTGACGGATTGGAGCCGAATGTCGGTTTGTCCGAGCGTTCGCCTACTGTCCCGGATCGAGTTCGAATACTGGGAGGTATGTAATGAGGGTCGTTCGCGATCAGGACGGCAGGAACGGCGTTCGACGGCGGCGGGGAGGTCGGGCCGGCTCGGCGGCGGTGTTGGGTACCGCGGCGATGGCTCTGGTTCTCTCGGCAGCGCCCGCAGCGGCGCAGGGGAGCCTCGATTCCGGAAGCCTGGGCAGCCTGGGCAGCCTGGCCGGAAGTTCCGGCGCCGGCAGTGTGGGGGCGGGTTCGTCGATCCCGGAGGCACTCCAGGAGGATCCGGGGCCGCCGCCCGTGCTGCGGGACGACATCGTGACCCCGAAGATCGTCGGGGAGAAGTCTCTGTCGGCGCAGGCTGTCCAGCTGACTGTCGCGTCCCCGGCGCTGCGCCGTGAGGTGACGGTGCAGGTGCTCCTGCCTGCGGACCGATCGGTGCCCCGCCCGACGCTCTACATGCTCGATGGTGTGAGCGCACGCAACAACAACAGCGGGTGGATGAACGCGGGACTCGGTGGTGCTCCTGCGTTCTTCGCGGACAAGGACGTCAATGTCGTCCTGGTCAACGGTGGGCGCGCGAGTCTCTACACGGACTGGGACGAGATCGATCCCAAGCTGGGTCTCAACAGGTGGGAGACCTACCTCACGCAGGAACTGCCCGGGCTGATCGATGCGAAGCTCGGGACCAACGGGGTCAACGCGATTGCGGGCAACTCGATGGGCGCGCAGGCGGCGGTGATGCTCACGCACCGGAACCCCGACCTCTACCGCGGTGTCGCGGCATTCAGCGGGTGCTATTCCACCGACGACGCGCTCGGCCGCCTCGTCCTGCAGACGACGATCACCTCACAGGGCGGCGACCCCACCAACATGTGGTCGGATCCGCAGGGCCCCGAGTGGCGCGCGCACGACTCGGTCCGCAACGCCGAGCAACTGCGTGGCAAGCCGATCTACCTGTCGGTGTCCAACGGGCTGCCCGGCAAGTTCGAGGAGGGGACCGACAACATGCGGCGTCTCGTGCTCGGCGGGACGATCGAGGCGAGTGCCAACGTCTGTACCCACATCTTCGAGTCCCGCCTGAAGCAGCTCGACATTCCGGTCACGGTCGACTACGCGGGCGCGGGTGTCCACGAATGGGACTACTGGCGCGTCCAGTTGCCCAAGGCCTGGCCGACGCTCGCGAAGGCGCTCGGTCTCTCCTGACGAGACCTGATCAGCCGGTGACGGCCTGGACCGACAGTTGGTTCAGGCCGTCGCCTGTCTTCGAGCACCCGGTGGTCGCGTACGGGACGAAGATCGACCCGGTGTCGTTCGGCGGGTACACGCGCAGACCGGCGACCGGGGTGGGTGCACACGTGTCCGCCGGGTAGTTCTGCACTTCCGCCGCGCGCACCATCGCGGTCGCGGTCGAGCCGGGGGTGAGCGTGACCGCTCCGGTGGACGCTCCGGAGCGGGTCGCGGCCGCACCCACCTGGGCACCGTCCGCGCCGCCCTGCACGTAGGAGACGCCGGGGAAGCCGTCGAGCACGCAGGTTCGCCCGCTGACATTGGTGAAGACGAGGGGGAGTTCGGTCGACCCGGCGGCGCCCTGGGCCTGTCCGAGGGTCAGGCGCAGTTCGCTGACGACGCAACCGGCCTGCTGCTGCGCCGTCGTCGCCCCGGCCGCGGTCATCGGGGTCGATGCTGCCGCGGCCTTCGTCGTGGCGGCCGCCGCCGCAGCGGTGACGGACGTCGTCGGGCCGGGCGACGGTTCGGCGGCGCCGCTCTCGTCGCTGCCGCAGGCCGCGGTGGTGAGCACGGCGGCGATGCCGACGATGCCGAGCGTGCGGATCAGGACGGGATTTCGGGGCATCGCGAACACTCCTGGAAGACGTCGGATCGATTCCAGTGAATATCGCACGCGGGCAGTGCCCCTGCAGATCGGCTCGCCGAACGGTCGACCGGGCGGAGCGCGATCGGACACGTGATCGTCACTCCGTGTAGCGCGGATGTAACAGCAGCTCACCTAGCGTATACAGCGACGTATACATGGTTGGGCCGGTTGTGCGGCCCGTGCGAGAAAGCGGCCACCGATGACGACATTCGACGCCAGCACCCCCACCGAACGCGTGCGGGCGGCTTTCGCACGCATCGCCGAGAGTGCCCGTCCCGAGGTGTGGATCCACGTGCGGCCCGAGCCGGACGTCCTCTCCGACGCCGCCGACGTGGAGCGTCGAGTCGCGGCCGGTGAATCGCTGCCCCTCGCGGGCACGGTGTTCGCCGTCAAGGACAACATCGACGTGGCCGGACTGCCGACCACGGCGGCCTGCCCCGAGTTCGCGTACGTCGCCGATGCGTCGTCACCGGCGGTGGATCGGCTCGTCGCCGCCGGCGCGGTCCTTGTCGGCAAGACGAACCTGGACCAGTTCGCGACGGGGCTCGTCGGCACCCGCAGCCCGTACGGCGTCGTTCGATCTGCCACGCATCCCGATCGGGTGTCCGGAGGGTCGAGTTCGGGATCCGGTGCGGCGGTGGGCCTGGGCCTCGTCGATTTCGCGCTCGGCACCGATACCGCGGGCTCGGGGCGGGTTCCGGCAGCGTTCAACGGTGTCGTAGGTATCAAGCCCACGCTCGGCCTGGTGCCGACGCGCGGCGTCGTGCCGGCATGCGCGGACTTCGACTGCGTCACTGTTCTGGCACCCACGGTCGGCCTCGCCGGACTGGCGATGTCGATCATGATCGGCCCCGACGCTGCCGATCCCCGCAGCCGGTCGTGGCCGGCTGATGTCGCGCTGGCGGCGCCGCAGCGTGCCCGGGTCGGTGTCCCGATCGAGGCGCAACTGGACGTGCTCTCGGAGAGCTACCGGCGCAGTTTCGCGGCCGCCGTGGCGCGGGCGGAGGACGCCGGCCTCGACATCGTCCGGGTGGACATCGCTCCGTTGCTCGCGGCCGCGCGCCTGCTCTACGACGGCGCCCTCGTCGCCGAAAGATTCGATGCGGTAGGGGAGTTCGTCGTCGCGAACCCCGATGCGGCGCTGGATCCGACGGTGGCCGCGATCGTCCGGCGCTCGGCCGAGCCGTCGGCTCACGAGTTCGTGCGAGACGCCGGTGTTCTCGTGGCCGCGAAGCACTACGCCGCCGGCCTGTTCGCCGATCTGGACGCCCTGCTGCTGCCGACGACGACCGAGCATCCACTCATCGACGACGTGCTCGCCGATCCGGTCGAGATCAATCGTCGGCTCGGTATTTTCACCAACTTCTGCAACCTGCTGGACCTGGCCTCCGTCGCGGTGCCGGCGACCGGCGAACCGCACGAGTCCTTCGGCGTGATGACCGTGACGCCGGCGTTCGGCGACCAGGTCGCGCTCGACGTGGCTGCGCGGTTCGTGGCGAGTGACACGGCCGTCGTCGCTCCCGAGGAGGGCATTCTGCTGGCGGTGTTCGGCGCACACCTGCGTGGACAGCCGCTGCACCACCAGCTGGAGACGCTGGGAGCGCGGTTCGTGCGGGCCGTCGACACCACCGGCGACTACCTCATGGTGCGCCTGGACTCCGTGCCGCCCAAGCCGGGTCTGGTGCGGGTGGCCGAGGGTGGCGTGGGCCGGTCCCTGCCGGGCGAGCTGTACCGCATCTCGGCGGCCGGTCTCGGGTCCTTCCTGGCCGCGTTGCCGGAGCCGATGGCGCTCACCGCGATGACACTCGCCGACGGAACCCACGCGGTCGGGTTCACCTGCACGCCCGCGGCGGCGGCAGCGGGCGCGGACATCACCGAGTTCGGTGGCTGGCGTGCCTTCCTCGCCGGTGTCCCCGCGTGACGTCCAGGTAACGCGAACGGGGCCTCCCGGGCAGATTCGTTAACACTGCGAACACAACGCGGACCACACCGCGTAATCGCGTCGAACGACAGTATTCATGAGCGGATACAGCGTCGTATACCGGTTCGCTGCAGTGCCTTTCGAAAATCTCTACCCAGGAGGCCCCCATGCCCCTTCGTCCATTGCGATGGTTCGCCGTCGTCGTTGCCGCGATAGCGGTGCTGTTCACGACGGCATGCAGCAACATCGATTCGACGTTCGCGGCCCGGCCCGCCGGCGGTGGTGATCGAGCCGATGTCGTCAAGGTCGGGACCCTGCGGGGGCAGCCCCACCTGTTCCATCCGTTCTTCTACGAACGATTCGTTCCCGAGGGAACCGCGGTCGACGTGGTCGTGTTCGACAGTTCGCCCGACATCAAGAACGCACTGGTCAGTGGCGCCATCGACTTCGGTGTCGCGGGCGTTCCGGCGTTCCTCTCGGGTTCTGCTGCAGGACAGGATGTTCGGCTCGTCGCATCGGCCGCCGATGGGGGTACCGGCATCGTCGCGGCGCCGGGTATCGAGTCGGTCGACGACCTGCGGGGGCAGAAGGTCGGCTTCCCGCTCGGTTCCTCGCAGGAGATCCTGCTCCGCCTGACGCTCGCACGGCTCGGGCTGGACCCGGCGCGGGACGTCCAGTTGGTCAACCTCCCGTTCTCGGACATGGCCAAGGCCCTTGCGACCGGCCAGATCTCGGCCTTCGCGTCCGCGGAGCTCGGCCCGGCCACCGCGATCGAGGCCGGCGCGCACAGCCTCGTCTCGCCGTACGACACGCCGGTGGGCCGGGTGAACATCGGCCTGGCCACGACGCAGCGCACGATCGACGCGAAGCCCGAACTGGTGCAGACGATCGTCGATACCCACGTCCGGACGGCCGAGTTCATGGCCGGCGATCGCGACGCGTGGCACCGCGGTGTGGTGGAGGAGTTCGGTCTGAACCCCGACGTCGCCGCGACCGCGATCGCGAACATCTGGCCGCGATCGGACCTGTCCGCCGACTACCGCGGCCAGGTGGCCGCTCTGGTCCGTCAGATGGTGGCGCTCGGACAGATCCCGGTGGAGCCCGACCTCGAGGAGTTCGTCGACGATTCGTTCCTGAAGGAGTCTGCAGATGCCTGACGTATCGACACTGAAGAAGAAGGCCGCCGTGCTCTACGGCCTTCCCGCGCTCGCCCTGCTCGTCGGCTTCTGGAGTCTCGGCGTCCGCTTCGGGTGGACGCTCCCGCTCGGTATCCAGATGCGATTCCTGCCGCCGCCCGGCGAGGTGGCGGGCCGGATGTGGGACGTCGCGGTCGGCGGCGTCCACGACGACGCCTACAGCGGATCGCTGTGGCGCCACCTCGCCGCCAGCACCCTGCGGGTCCTCAACGGGTTCCTCCTCGCGGCCGCGCTCGCGATCCCGCTCGGTGTGCTGATGGGTCGCTTCGGGCCGGTGCGCCGGGCACTCGAGACGACCGTGAACCTGGTGCGCCCCATCCCGGTCACCGCGTGGGCCCCGCTGACCCTGCTCATCATCGGCTACGGCGACCGCTCCACGATCTTCCTCATCTTCGTCGCCGCGTTCTTCCCGATCCTGCTCAACACGACCGTCGGTGTCGCCCAGGTTCCGCCCCGACTGCTCGAGGCGGCAGCCATGCTCGGCACCCCCAAGGCGAAGACGCTCTACAAGATCGTGATTCCCAGTGCGATGCAGAGCATCACGAGTGGCCTGCGGATCGCGCTCGGCCTCTCCTGGGTGGTGCTCGTCGTGGGCGAGACCGTGGGTATCTCCACCGGTCTGGGCGCGATGATCACCCAGGCGCGCGACATGAGCCGCACGGATCTGATCATCGCGGGCATGGTCTTCATCGGCCTCGCCGGCTTCGTCACCGACCGCTTCATGGGGTGGCTCCTGCGGGTCGCGACCCGCGGACGTCCCGGGTTGTCCTGACCCGCAGCACGATTCTCTCGACGAAAGGACCCTCACCATGTCGTATGCAGTAGCCGAACCCGGCACGAGTCCCGCCGCGACGAAGGCCGCCGACATCGTCATCCGTGATCTCGCCAAGCAGTACGGCGAAGGCCCCGGTGCAGTGCAGGCACTGGCGGGCGTCGACCTCGCCATCGAATCCGGCGAGTTCGTGTGCCTGGTGGGCGCCAGCGGCTGTGGCAAGAGCACCCTGCTGCGGATGCTCGCGGGCTTCGAATCGCACAGCGGGGGAGAGCTCCTGGTGGGCGGCACGCCCGTCGCCGGCCCGGGACCCGATCGCGGCGTCGTCTTCCAGGACTACGGGCTGTTCCCGTGGATGTCGGTGCGCGAGAACGTCGCCTACGGCCCCCGGCAACGTGGCCTCGGCCGAGCGGAGGCGAACACTCAGGCGGACAAGTACATCCGTGCCGTACAACTCGAGCGGTTCGCCGGCCAGTACCCGCACCAGCTCTCGGGCGGTATGCAGCAGCGGGTGGCGATCGCCCGGGTGCTCGCTAACAACCCGGCCGTCATGCTCATGGACGAGCCGTTCGGTGCCCTCGACGCGCTGACTCGAACCACCCTGCAGCACGAACTCGCTCGGATCCAGCGGGCCGAGGGGACCACCGTCATCTTCGTCACGCACAGCATCGAGGAGGCCGTGTACCTGTCGGATCGGGTGGTGGTGATGACCGGTGGTGCCTCGCACGGCGTGCCCGGGCACATCCGCGACGTCGTCGACATCGATCTGGGCGAGGACCGCGACGTGACCTCGGTGGCGTTCAATGATCTCGAACGCCGCATCGCGGCGATGGTCCACGAATCCATCCACTGACCGGAGAGGCAGGCACGACATGACCACCGCCGGACCATCCACCATCGGCCTGGGGGAGAAGGTGTACCAGCAACTGCGTGAGCAGATCATGAGCGGGCAGCTTCCCGCGCACGCGCGCCTGGTCGAAGGACGCCTGTGTGAGGCGCTCGGGGTATCGCGGACGCCGCTGCGCGAGGCGCTCGTCCGGCTGCACTCGGACGGCATCGTCACGCGCCGGGACGACGGCTACTACCCGATGTTCCCGGACCTCGACAGCATCCGGGACCTGTACGAGCTGCGGGTGACGCTGGAGTTGCGGGGGATAGCCCGCCACCTGGAGGAATCCGCGAACGCCGAACTCCGATTCGACCGGCCACTGCTCGAATCGGTTCGCCGGCGTTGGCTGGAACTGAAGGCCGACCCGCCGGAGCCGTCACCCGACATCGTCCAGCTGGACCAGCAGTTCCACCTCGATCTGTCCACCGCGGCCGGTAACCCGGCGCTGACGCGGGCACTCGCGACGGTGAACAGTCAGATTCGTCTGGTGCGGATGTACGACTACCAGACGCGTGAACGCGTCGACGCGACGGTGACCGAGCATCTGGGGATCGTCGAACAGATCCTGGACGGGGAGCTGGCCGGGGCGCTCGCGTCGCTGCACGCCCACGTGGGCGACTCGCTGGACGTCGTCGAGCAGCGGGCGATCAGCGCGATCACCGCGCACGCGCTGCACGGGCGACGCTGACGTTCGTCGGGCACCTGCGGGGAAGACGACCGAGCCGTCTCCACTCGCGTGATGGAAGTCACGGGCGTGGAGACGGCTCGAGGTGTGTTCGGGGGAGGTTCTACCGTGATCCGGGGGTCGCGAGACGTGCCAGCATTCGGTCGAATGCGGACCCGTCCGGACCGAGATCGTCGAACTGCGAGGCATCGCCGGCCGGGGTGGTCATGTCCACCGGGGTGAGGGTCCGGGCCAGGTCGCTGCGGCGCCGCACTGCTTCCAGGATCAGGGCGTCCAGGTCGACGATCTCCTGCTCGAGCCGGTCGAGCGTGGCCGTGTCGGCATGTCCGGACGACCCGGTGGCGTGGACGGCGAACGATTCGGTCTGAACGGACACATCGTCTCCTTCGGTCTCGTGCGCGCAGGGCCGCCGCTGCGACGCTGTCTGATTGTTAGTCGCGGCAGCGGTCTATACGTTACGTCCGGTACACCGGCGGTGCACGGCACGAGGGGCGGCGGTACAGTTGCACTGTGCAACACGAACGAATGCTCGACCAGGTCGCCGAGGTGCACGCCGAACTGGTCCAGTTGGCACGCGAACTGGTCGCAGGCGGCCGCGAGGCCCAGGGTGGACCGTCGTTCGCGCAGCATTCGGTCCTCTCGTTCGTCGCCCGCAATCCTGGTTGTCGCGCCACCGACATCTCCGACGCGTTCGGAGTCAACCGTTCGACCGTGTCGCGACAGCTGCGTGGGTGCCTGGACTCGGGATGGGTGCGTACCGAGATCGGCGCGCTCCGGATCGGCTATCCCCTGCACCTGACCGATCAGGGCACCGCGGTGCTCGCGGCCGCGGACCGCCGTCGTCTGGACGAGGTTCGCGCGCGGGTCGACGGCTGGTCGCCCACCGAGATTTCCCAGTTCGCGAGCATCCTGCGTCGGTTCCGCACCGCGCGGGGGCCGGCGGACACTGTCGAGGACTTGGACCGAGATGGAGATGACGCACATGCGTGAGTACGGCACCGAAGCCCGATTCACCATCGCAGCAGGCGAATCGATCGTCCACACCGTGTACGAGCACGCGCGCCGCAGCCCCCAGCGCGTGCTGTTCTCCCGGCCGATCGGCGACGACTGGGTCGACGTCACCGCAACCGAATTCGCGGACCTCGTCACCGGTGTCGCGAAGGGACTGGTGGCGGCCGGTGTACAGCCGGGCGATCGTGTCGTGTTGCTCTCGGCGACCCGGTTCGAGTGGACCCTGTTCGACTTCGCGATCTGGGCCGCCGGAGCGGTGTCCGTGCCGATCTACGACTCCTCGTCGCCCGAGCAGATCGGGTGGATCGTGGAGGATTCCGGAGCGGTCCTGGCGATCGTCGAGCGGGATCATCATGCCGCGGGGTTTGCGGGCGCGGGACCGGGCCTCGCCCGCGTCCTGCAGATCGAGGATCGGGCGGTCGAGAAACTGATCGCCGAGGGCGCCGGCCTCGCCGACGACGTCGTGCAGCAGCGCATCGCCGGGGTGAGCGCCGACGATCTCGCCTCGCTCGTCTACACCTCGGGAACTACCGGCCGGCCCAAGGGGTGCATCCTCACGCACCGTAACTTCCTGTCCGAGGTGCGGGGGATCCTCGTCGCGTCGATCGGTGAGGTGGCGCGTCCGGGGAATCGCATGCTCACCTTCCTTCCCCTCGCGCACGTCCTCGCGCGGGCGGTGTCGCTGGCGATGTTCGAGGCCGGTGGCATCCAGGCGCACTGGTCGAACTTCGGTACCGTCGCCGAGCAGTTCCAGAGGTTCCGTCCCAACGTGATCCTGGGCGTGCCAAGGGTATTCGAGAAGGTGCGGGACAGTGCGGCGCACTCCGCGGCCAAGGGCGGCCCGATTCCGCGGGCGGCCTTCGCTTTCGCGGAGTCCACCGCGATCGAGTACAGCGAATCCCTCGACACCGGTGGCCCGTCGTTCCTCCTGAAGGCGCGCCACGCGCTCGCCGATCGCCTGGTCTTCCGGAAGCTACGCGCCGCAATGGGAAACGAGTGCTGGTGGGCGATCTCGGGTGGTGGGGCGCTGATGCCGCGGCTCGGGCACTTCTTCCGCGGTGCGGGCATTCCCATCTTCGAGGGATACGGCCTCACCGAATCGACGGCGGCGCACTGTGTCAACGTGCCGGGTGAGCAGAAGATCGGCACGGTGGGCCGCCCGATGAGCGGTAACTCGGTGCGGATCGCGCCGGACGGCGAGATCGAGCTCGCGGGCGGTGTCGTCTTCGGCGGCTACTGGCGCAACGAGCAGGCGACGGCGGATGTCTTCGACCACGCCTGGATGCGGACGGGGGATCTCGGTGAACTCGACGACGACGGCTACCTGATTCTCACCGGACGGAAGAAGGACCTGCTGGTGACGGCAGGCGGGAAGAACGTCTCGCCGGGTCCGCTCGAGGATCGGCTCCGCTCGAACGTGCTGATCTCACAGGCCGTGGTGGTGGGGGACGGCAGGCCGTTCATCGGGGCACTGCTCACCCTCGATCCCGAGCCGTTCGAGAACTGGAAGGTGTCGAACGGCAAGCCCGCGTCGGCCACCGTGGCGGAGCTCGCGGACGACTCCGATCTCCGGAGTGCCCTGCAGGCGGTGGTCGACGACGCCAACACGACTGTGTCGCACGCGGAGGCGATCAAGCGGTTCGCGGTTCTCCCACGCGATCTCACCGAGGAATCCGGTGAGCTCACAGCCACTCTCAAGATCAAGAGAAACGTCGTCTCGGACCGTTTCGCCGAGCAGATCGAATCGATCTACAAGGGGCACTGAGCAAACACGCGGACGCCTTCGGACAACAATGTCCGAACTGGTCGGTATGATAGGCGTTTCCGTGCAAATCGCCCAGTCCGATCATTCGCCCTGAGCATGCCGCCACGACGCGCTATCGTCACGTCCGGCATGGGAGAAGAATCACTCTTCGAGTCACCTGTGTTGTGTGTCTAGGTTGACGTGAAGGGTAGTTGGGTTGGCGTCGGAAGGTGTTTCTGCAAGTTGCGTGCCTGCAGAATCGGATGTAGCGAGTAACGGATCGATCGCCGACGTCGGCGTACTGCCCCTCTCCGCGGCCCAGCGCGGGATCTGGTTCGCGCAGCACTTGATCGAGTCGGTCCCGATCGCGATAGCCCAGTACATCGAAATCGTCGGTGACCTGGATGTTCACGGACTGTCGGCGGCCGCGGTGGACACCGCGCGCGAACTGGGTACCGGCATGTTCCGGATCGTCGAGATCGAAGGCGAGCCCTACCAGCAGATCGACGATTCGATCAACACCCGTACCACGCACCTCGACTTCCGCGGCGAGGCCGATCCGATGGCCACCGCGCAGGATTGGATGCGGCGCGAATACAGCACGCCCACCGATCTGCTGACCGACAGGTTGTTCGAGTTCGCGACCCTGCGGATCGGCGAGTCGCACTACTACTGGTACACCCGGATCCATCACATCGCGCTCGACGGATTCGGCTCCATGACGTTCGTGAACCGGACCGCGGCGCGCTACACCGCGTCGGCCGCCGGCGAGGTGCTCGCGGACTGGAACCCCAGCGGCCTGCGCGAAATCAGCGAGGACGAGGCGCGTTACCGGACCTCCACGCGGTTCGAGACGGACCGGCAGTACTGGGCAGAGCGGACCCGGGACCTGCCGCACCCGATCAGCCTGGCGGGACGTTCCGCGGACGTCGGACCGCATTCCCTGCGGGCCACGGGGCCGTTGCCGAAGGCGGCCGAATCGGCGATCCGCCGCCTGCTCGACGCGCACGACGGCATCACCCTGGCCTCCGTCGTCATCGCCGCGGTCGGCGCATTCCTGTCCCGACTGACCGGTGAGGACGACGTCGTCCTCAGCCTGCCCGTGACCGCGCGGACCACCGCGAAGCTGCGGCGTTCGGGGGGCATGGTCTCGAATGTCGTCCCGATCCGTCTCGACACCGGCGGTGGTGTCACGTGCGCCGAACTGGCGCGTCGGGTCCAGGTCGAACTGACCGGCGTCCTGCGGCACCAGCGCTACCGGCACGAGGACATGCGACGTGACGCGGGCGCGGGCGGTGGCCGCCGCGGGTTCTTCGGCCCGGCCGTGAACGTCATGATGTTCCACGACACGATCCGCCTGGGGCGCGACACCGGCCGGCTCCATGTCTTGACCACCGGGCCGGTCGAAGACCTGTCCGTCAACATCTATCCGGCGGCGGCGGGAGTCGGTGCCCACATCGACTTCGAGGCCAACCCGAATCTCTACAGCCACGGCGACCTGACCGCACATCACGCGCGGTTCCTCGAATTCCTCACCGCCTTCGTCGAATCGGCGGGTTCCGCGGTGGGCGACGTGGACGTCGTGCACGCGGACGAGCGCGCCGCACTCGTGCCACTGCGCGGACCGGCCACGTTGGCTCCGCAGTTGCTGCCGGATCTGCTGCGGCTCGGCGCGGACCGGCACCCCGACAACGTGGCCGTTGCGTCGGAGTCCGGTGAGGTCACGTATCGGGATCTGGACGTGTTGTCGAACCGGTTGGCGCGCTTGCTCATCGCGCGCGGCGCGGGCCCCGAGACGTTCGTCGCGATCGCGATGCCCAGATCGGCGGAGGCACTGATCGCGGTGTGGGCGGTCGCGAAGACCGGTGCGGCGTTCGTGCCGATCGACCCGCGACTCCCGCTCGACCGGATCGTGCACATGCTCGGCGACTCGGGTGCCGGAATCGGGCTCACGTGTGTGGCCGAACGTCCTGGGCTTCCCGACGAGAGCACCGACTGGATCGTCGTCGACGACGACGCGACGTCCGTTGCGATCGAGAGCTTCCCGTCCGTCGCCGTCACCGACGTGGACCGTACGGCGACCGTCCGGGTCGGCCACCCCGCCTACATGATCTACACGTCGGGCTCCACCGGTGTGCCCAAGGGCGTGCTGGTGACGCATTCCGGGCTGTCGGTGTTCGCGTCCGACGCCCGACCGGAACTGGGTATCGGGCCGACGTCGCGCGTGCTGCGGTTCTCGTCCGCGAGCTTCGACGCGTCCGTCTTCGAGATGATCCAGGCGTTCAGCGCCGGCGCCACCATGGTGGTGGCGCCCGCCGATGTCCACGGCGGCATCGAACTCGTGGATCTGCTTCGCGAACAGCGGGTCTCGCACATCATCTCGGCCCCGACCCTGATGAACACCGTCGACCCCGGAGGACTCACCGATCTCGAGGCGGTCGTCGTCGGCGGCGACGTGTGCACCCCGGATCTCGTCGAACGCTTCGGGTCGGTGTGCCGTTTCACCAACAGCTACGGTCCCACCGAGACGACCATCGTGATCACCACGGGCGATCCGCTCGCGCCCGGAGCCCAGATTCCGATCGGCAGGCCCATCCAGGGTGCGGGTGCCCTCGTGCTCGATCGCAAGCTGCGACCCGTACCCGTCGGCGTCGTGGGCGAGCTGTACCTCACCGGAGTCGGCCTGGCGCGCGGGTACCACCGGCGCGGCGCGCTGACCGCCGAGAGGTTCGTCGCCGACCCGTTCGGCCCGCCCGGCACTCGCATGTACCGCACGGGTGACGAGGTCCGGTGGACGGCCGACCATCAGCTCGACTACGTCGGGCGGTCCGACTTCCAGGTCAAGATCCGTGGCTTCCGAATCGAACTGGGTGAGATCGACGCGGCACTGCTGGCGCAGGACGGCGTGAACTTCGCCGCGACGGTCGCGCATCAGCGGGCGTCGGGGCCGGTCCTCGTGTCGTACGTGCGGACGGACCCCGGGGTCGAGTTCGACGCGACGACGCTCACTGCCGGAGTCGCCCGCATCGTGCCTGCGCACATGGTGCCGGCGGCCGTCCTGCACCTCGAGCACGTGCCCGTCACGGCTGCAGGCAAACTCGATCGCCGAGCGCTGCCGATTCCCGAGTTCCATTCGGCGGAAGCGGAGTACGCGGCTCCGTCGACTCCCGTCGAGGAGTCACTCGCGGCGATCGTCGCCGACGTACTCGGCGTGGAGCGCGTCGGTGTGCACGACTCATTGTTCGCGCTCGGTGGCGACAGCATCATCGCCATGCAGATCGTCTCGCGGGCACGAGCACTCGGGTGGGGGCTCACCGCCCGCGAGGTGTTCGAACACAAGACCGTCGCAGAGATCGCGCGCGTCGTGACGACGCTCGACGGGCCGGCGTCTGTGCTGGCGGAGCTTCCGGGCGGTGGTGTCGGCGCCGTCGAACTGTCGCCGGTGATGCACGAGATGACCGCCCGCGGCGACTTCTCCGACTTCCACCAGTCCGTGCTCGTCACCGCTCCCGCCGGTCTCGACGAGGAGCGTCTCGCACGGACGGTCGACGCCGTCGTGGACCGGCACGACGTGCTCCGCTCCCGGCTGTCCGAGACCGAACAGGGTGGACGCGTCCTGACGGTGCGCGCTCCCGGTTCCGTCGACCCCGGTTCTGTCGAGGCAGGGAGTGTCGTCACCCGGGTGGTCGTCGCGGCCGCGCCCGGCACTCCCGCGTTCGACGACGTCGCGGTAGCCGAATGTGACCGTGCTGCAAAGCTTCTGGATCCGGATTCCGGCGTGATGCTCGGGGTGGTCTGGCTCGACGCCGGTGAGCACGGCGGACGTCTGCTCATCGTCGCGCATCACCTCGTCGTGGACGGCGTCTCGTGGCGCATCCTGCTGCCGGACCTGGCGTCGGCGTGGCTGCAGGTGTGTGCGGGGGAGCCGGTGGACCTTCCGCCGGTCGGGACGTCGTTCCGGCGCTGGGCGCACGCGTTGCACGAGGCGGGACGCGCCGGCGGCTACCGGGACGAGCTCGATCGCTGGCGGGAGTGCCTGTCCGGCCCCGATCCACTCATCGGCGCGCGGCCCCTCGATCCCGGTGCTGACGTCGTTGCCGCATCGGCACGGGTACGCATCGATGTCGGTGCGGCCGTGACCGACACGGTCCTCGGTCGCCTTCCCGACGTGTACGGGTGCGGCGTGAACGACGGACTGCTGGCGGCGCTGACGATGGCGATGGTCCACTGGCGGCACGAGCACGGGATCCTCGAACGTTCGGTCCTGCTGACCCTCGAGGGCCACGGGCGTGAGGAGGAAGCCGTGCCGGGCGCGGACCTCGCACGCACCGTCGGCTGGTTCACCAGCGTGTTCCCCGTCCGGTTGACGCTCCCGGACGTCGACCTCGGTGATGCGTTCGCCGGTGGCCCGGATGCGGGCGCGGTGATCAAGGCGATCAAGGAGCAGTCGATCGCCGTGCCGAGCCGAGGCATCGGCTTCGGTGTGCTCAGGCACCTAGATCCCACCACCCGGGACGAGCTCGCGGCGCTCGCGCGGCCGCAGATCAGTTTCAACTATCTGGGACGACTCGCTGCCGGCCCGTCGGTCGACGGCGACTTCGGCTGGCTCCCGGACCCGTCCGCGCCGGACCTGGTGGCCCGCAGTGGATCGGCGATGACGGTCGGCGCGGCGGTCGACATCAACGCGATGGTGGTCGACGGACCCGACGGGCCGCACCTGACCGCGACGTTCGCGTACCCGACGGGTGTGCTCGGCGACGCCGAGGTGGCAGAGCTGGCAGACCTGTGGCGCCGCGCGCTCGAGGGGCTCGCCGCGCACGCGGCGCTGCCCGGTGCGGGCGGTCTGACGCCGTCGGACGTCCCGTTGGTCTCGGCGACCCAGGGCGGGCTCGATCGGCTGAGGCACCGTTTCCCCGGCATGCGCGACGTGTGGTCGCTGTCCCCGCTGCAGGCGGGACTGCTGTTCCACGCGCGGATGGTCGAGGACGACCTGGACGTCTATACCGCGCAGATCCGGATGGATCTGGCCGGTGCGGTGGACACCGAGCGGCTGCGCGCGGCCGTGGCGGGTCTGGTCGATCGTCACGCGAGCCTGCGCACCGCCTTCGTGTACGACGACGGGGTTCCCGTCCAGGTGGTCCTCGACGCCGTCGAGGTTCCCTGGCGTGAGCTGGATCTGACGTCGATGCCGGCGGCGGAGCGCGACGGCGAGGTGCGGCGGGTCCTCGACGAGGAACGGTGGACACGGTTCGAGATGGACCGACCCCCGCTGCTGCGTGCCCTCGTGATCCGGATCGCCGCCGACCGGTACGTGCTGGCGTTGACCAACCACCACATCGTCCTCGACGGGTGGTCGATGCCGTTGCTGGTGCGGGAACTGCTGGTGCGGTATGCCTCGGGCGCAGCAGCGGGGCTGCCGGCGCCGCGGCCCTACCGCGACTTCCTGTCCTGGCTGTCCGAACGGGATCTCGCGCAGTCGAAGGATGCCTGGCAGGGTGCCCTTGCCGGGATCACCGAACCGACGCTGCTGGCCCCGCCCGCCGACGACGGGGGAGTGCCGTCGGAGCCGGTCGAGATCGACGTCCCCGTCCCGGCGCCGCTCGTCGCCGGCATCGAGCGACTCGCCCGGGCATCCGGCGTCACCGTCAACACGGTGATCCAGGCGGCGTGGGCAATCCTGCTGTCCCGCACGACCTCCCGGGACGATGTCGTCTTCGGTGCCACGGTGTCGGGGCGGCCGCCACAGCTGTCCGGGGTCGAGGACATGGTGGGCCTGTTCATCAACACGATCCCGGTGCGCGTGACGCTCGGTGCCGACGACACCGTCGCGGAACTGCTGCCGCGGCTGCAGGCGGCGCAGTCCGCGCTCCTCGACCACCACCACGTGGGGTTGGCCGAGATCCAGGCCGGGGTCGGCATCGGCGATCTGTTCGACACCCTCACGGTCTTCGAGTCGTATCCCGTGGAACGGGCAGGGTTGAACGAGGACACCGACCTCGGTGGGATGCGCGTGCGTCGACTCAGCGGTGCCGATGCCACGCATTACCTGATCACCGTCATGACGCTGCTCGATCCCGGTGTCCGGATCACCCTGCGGTATCAGCCGTCTCGGTTCGAGGCGGTGACGGCGGAGGCCTTGGCGGATCGGCTGGGCCGGATCCTCGCAGCCCTCGTGGCCGATTCCGCGGCGCGGGTCGCCGACCTCGACGTCCTGGCGCCGGCCGAGCGCGTCCGCGTGCTCGAGACGTGGAATGCGACGGGGCGCGTGGTGCCCGCGTCGACCCTCGTCGACCTGTTCGCCGACCAGGTCGCGCGGACGCCCGATGCGCCCGCGGTGTCGTTCGGCGACGTCACGCTGTCCTACGCCGACTTCGACGCCCGGGTGAACCGGTTGGCGCGGTATCTCCTGCTGTCCGGCGTCGGGCCCGAGTCGTCGGTCGGTATCGCGATGGCTCGCTCGATCGACCTGCTCGTCGCGGTGTACGCCGTCGTCGCGACGGGCGGCGCATACGTCCCGATCGACCCGGAGCAGCCGAGCGAACGCATCGGTGACGTTCTCGATCAGGCGAAACCGGTTCTGGTGCTGACGGACTCACGCGGTCTCACCGCACTCCCTGCCGACACAGGGGTGGTCGTCGGCGAGATCCCGCTCGGCGACCTGGACTCGTCCCGGCTCACCGCTGCGGAACTGCACGGTCCGCTGCGGTCGTCGAACACCGCCTACGTGATCTTCACCTCCGGGTCCACGGGTCGTCCCAAGGGCGTCGCGGTACCGCACGCCGGTATCGTCAATCGGCTGCTCTGGATGCAGGACACGTACCCGCTCGATGCGACCGACGTGGTGCTGCAGAAGACTCCGGTGACGTTCGACGTCTCGGTGTGGGAGTTGTTCTGGCCGTTGCAGGTCGGTGCGCATCTCGTGATCGCGGAACCCGACGGTCACCGGAGCCCGCAGTACCTCGAGCGGGCGGTCCGGGACCACGGCGTCACGACGATCCACTTCGTCCCGTCCATGCTCGATGCGTTCGTGGCCGGCGCCGCGATCGAGCGGTGCACGTCGCTGCGCCGAATCTTCACGAGCGGTGAGGCGCTGCCCGCGAACACCGTGAACCGCGTGCACGAGCGCTGCGCGGTGTCACTTCACAACCTGTACGGGCCGACGGAGGCGTCGGTGGACGTGACGTACCACCGGACCGTGCCGGGTTCGCGGACGGTGCCGATCGGTGCACCGGTGTGGAACACCGAACTGTACGTGCTGGATGCGCGACTGCGGCCCGTCCCGGTGGGGGTTGCCGGCGAGCTGTACCTCGCCGGCGTCCAGCTGGCGCGTGGGTACGTGGGCCGGGCCGACCTCACGGCGGACCGCTTCGTTGCCGCCCCGTTCGGCGGTGCCGGCACCCGGATGTACCGCACCGGCGACGTCGTCCGCTGGACCGAGGCCGGTGAGCTGGAGTACCTGGGCCGCAGCGACTTCCAGGTGAAACTGCGCGGACAGCGCATCGAACTGGGCGAGATCGAGGCCGCGCTCGTCGCACAGTCGGGGATCGCGCAGGCCGTGGTGCTGCTGCGTCACCACCAGGTCGCCGGGGAGTACCTGGCCGCCTACGTCGTCGCGGACGAGGGAGTGAACCCGTCGGAGAACGAACTGCAGGGCGCCCTGGCCCTCGCATTGCCCCGGTACATGGTGCCGTCGACTGTGACGGTGCTCGATGCATTGCCGGTCACCGCGAACGGCAAACTCGACCGCAGGGCGCTTCCGGATCCGCAGTTCGGCCGGGCCGGTGAGTACACCGCGCCGGTCACGCCCACCGAGTACACGCTCGCCTCGGTCTTCGCCGAGATCCTCGATCTCGACGCCGATACCGTGGGCGCGGGAGACGGATTCTTCGTCCTCGGCGGCAATTCGCTGACCGCGATGCGGCTCCTTGCACGGGTCAACGACGCGTTCGACGTGCAGATCGGTGTGCGGGAGCTGTTCGACGCTCCCACCGTGGCCGAGCTGGCCGCGGTCGTCGACGCGGCCCGCCGCGACGGTCGAGTGGCCGCGGCCCTCGTGCCGGTGGAGCGTCCGGCCCGGGTCCCGTTGTCCCCGGCGCAGTCCCGCATGTGGTTCCTCAACCGGTTCGATCCGGAGTCGGCGGCGTACAACGTCGCGATGGCGCTGCGGATGACCGGGGCACTGGACGTGGAGGCCCTGATCGCGGCGGTGCGCGACATCCTCGAACGTCACGAACCGCTGCGCACCGTGTACCCGGATTCGGCGGACGGCCCGTACCAGCGGATCCTGTCGACCGACGAGGCGCTCGACGAGCTGGCTCTCGACGAACTCGACGACGGCGCCGTCATCGACGTCGACGACCGGATCCGGGCGGCGGTCGCGTCCGGGTTCGATGTCACCGCCGAGATCCCGATCGAGCTGACGCTGCTCAGGGAGAGTGCCGACACCCACGTGCTGGTCGTCGTCGTGCACCACATCAGCATCGACGGCTGGTCCATCCCGGTGCTGGCTTCCGATCTGGTGCAGGCGTACTCGGCCCGGGTGAGCGGCGCGGCGCCGGCATGGACGCCGCTGCCCGTGCAGTACGCGGACTACGCGCTCTGGAAGCGGGACGCGCTCGGCGCGGACGACGATCCCCGTTCGGCCGCCGGGCAGCAGATCTCGTACTGGTCGGCCGAGCTGGTCGGAGTACCCGAACTGCTCGAGCTGCCCGCGGACCGCGTCCGTCCGGCCGCCCCGACGTTCCGCGGCCGGACCGTCGAGGCCGCGATCGACGCCGCCACGTACGACGCGGTGTCCGCCCTCGCGCGCCGCACCGCTGCCACACCGTTCATGGTGCTGCACGCGGCACTCGCGGTTCTCCTGGCACGCGCGGCCGGCACCGACGACGTCACCGTCGGCACGCCGGTGGCGGGGCGCGGCGAGGCGGCCCTCGACGGGCTCGTGGGCATGTTCGTCAACACCCTCGTACTGCGGACCCAGGTGGACGCGGCCGAAACGTTCGTCGATCTCGTCGATCGCGTGCGGGGCACCGATATCGCGGCCTACGCGCACGCCGACGTCCCGTTCGAGCAACTGGTCGAGGTGATCAGCCCGGCTCGGTCCACCGCGCACCATCCGCTGTTCCAGGTGGTGCTGTCGCTCGAGGGGTCGCGACCGCAGTCGATTCAGCTGCCCGGCCTCGAGATCGCGGCGCTCGACACGGATTTCGGGATCGCCAAGTTCGATCTCCAGGTCGACGTGACCGAGCGCCTGGACGCGAGCGGCGCGGCGGACGGTGCGAAGGTTGCATTCACCTACGCATGTGATCTCTTCGACGAGACGACAGTCGAGGCTCTCGTGCGTCGGTTCGTGCGACTCGTCGCCGAGGCCGTCGCGGATCCGGAGCGTCCGGTCGGCGACCTCGAACTTCTCGGCGCCGACGAGCGCGCGTCGCTCACCGGTGTGCCGGTCGCCGCCGTCCCGGTCCGGTTGCTGCCGGACCTGCTCGCCGACGCCGCCGTCGATCCGGCCGCCGACGCTCTCGTGTACGGCGACACCGTGGTGTCCTACGGGGAGCTCGATGCACGGTCCAACCGCCTGGCCCGCATGCTGATCGGTCGCGGCGTGGGTCCGGAGTCGTTCGTCGCGGTGTCGCTGTCCCGGTCGATCGACTCGGTGGTCGCGCTGTGGGCGGTCGCGCGCACGGGTGCCGCGTTCCTGCCGGTCGATCCGACATATCCGCCCGCGCGGATCGCGCACATGCTCGACGATTCGGGCGTCCGGATCGGCGTCACGGTCGGCGCGGTGGTCGACGCGCTGCCCGCATCGGTGGACTGGCTGGTCCTCGACGGTGTGGATGCGTCGGCCGAGGTCGAGCGCCACTCGTCGCACCCGATCCACGACTCCGAGCGGAACGCGCCGCTGCGGCCCGAGCACCCCGCGTACGCGATCTACACGTCGGGGTCGACCGGTCTGCCCAAGGGCGTCGTGGTCACGCACGTCGGCCTCGCGGCGTTCGTCGCCGAGCAACGTGACCACTACGGCGTCGTGCCGGGTTCGCGGACACTGCATTTCGCGTCTCCGAGCTTCGACGCGTCGATCCTCGAACTGTTCCTGGCGGTCGGGGGACGGGCGGCGATGGTGGTGGTCCCCGTCGGTGTCTACGGCGGTGAGGAACTCGCCGACGTGCTACGCACGCACGGTGTCACGCACGCCTTCGTGACGCCCGGTGCGCTCGCGACGGTCGATCCCGACGGACTCGACCGGGTCGGCGTGGTCGTCGTCGGCGGAGATGCCTGCGACGACGCGCTCGTGCGCCGGTGGGCGCCCGGACGGAAGATGTTCAACGCCTACGGGCCCACCGAGTCGACGGTCATGGCAACCCATCACGGCCCGATGGCCGGCGGCGAGCCGGTCCTGATCGGGCGCCCCGTCCGGGGGACCGGGGTGATGGTGCTCGACGGGCGCCTGCATCCGGTCCCGGTCGGTGTGGCGGGCGAGCTGTACGTGACCGGGCAGGGCCTGGCGCGCGGCTACCACCGTCGGGCGGCGCTCACCGCCGAGCGGTTCGTCGCCGACCCCCACTCGGTCGACGGTGCCCGGATGTACCGCACCGGTGACCTCGTCCGGTGGACCGTGTCCGGCGCCCTCGAATATCTGGGCCGCACCGACTTCCAGGTCAAGGTGCGGGGCCATCGCATCGAACTGCGGGAAGTGGACGCGGTGCTGGCCTCGGACCCGTCCGTCGACCAGGCGATCACCGTCGGCCACCGGGGCGGCGGGGCGGACGCCCTGGTCTCGTACGTGCTGCCCGCTCCCGGCGCGGTGGTGGACACCCGCGCACTCGCGGTCCACGCGCGCGGCCGACTGCCCGAGTACATGGTCCCGTCGGTCATCACGATCGTCGACGCGATCCCGCTCACCCCCTCCGGGAAGGTCGACACGAGGGCACTTCCCGAACCTGTGTTCCCGACCCGCGAGTTCGTGCAGCCGCGTACCCGGACCGAATCGATCGTGGCCGAGGTCTTCGCGGACGTCCTCGGGATCGTCGGCGTCGGCGCGGAGGACGACTTCTTCGACCTCGGCGGCAACTCGCTCAGTGCGACCCGCACCGTTGCCCGCGTGAACACGCTGCGCGGCATCAGGATCGGCGTGCGCGACCTGTTCGAGGCGACGACCGTCGAGGCTCTCGCCGCGCGCGTGGACCGAGCCGCTCGGGAGGACGCCCGACCGGCGCTGATCGCCGGGCCGCGACCGGCGGAAGTGCCGCTGTCCCTCGCGCAGCAGCGCATGTGGTTCCTCAACCAGTTCGATACATCGTCTCCCGCGTACAACATTCCGCTCGTGGTGCGGCTGACCGGTGCGCTCGACGTCGCGGCGTTGCACGCCGCGGTGCAGGACGTGCTCGAGCGCCACGAATCCCTGCGCACCGTCTTCCCCCAGTCGGAGGACGGTCCGCACCAGGTCATCGTGCCGGCCGAGCGCGTCGGACTCGATCTCGCACCCGTCACGGTGGCGGGGGAGCAGGAACTGCACGGCGCCGTGGCCGGTGTCGTGTCCGGTGGATTCGACGTCACCGCGTCGGTACCGGTACGCGGCAAGCTGTTCCAGGTCGCCGACGGCGAACTTGTCCTGGTGCTGGTGGTCCATCACATCAGCGCCGACGGCGCGTCGATGCTGCCGCTGGCGCGGGACGTCATGCTCGCCTACACCGACCGGGCCCGCTCGGTGGAGCCGTCCTGGGCGCCGCTCGAGGTGCAGTATGCGGACTTCGCGCTGTGGCAGCGGCGTGTGCTGGGTGACGAGGCCGACCCTCGGTCGATCGCCGCGCAGCAGCTCGGTTACTGGCGGGAGCGGCTGGCCGGCGCGCCGGCGGTTCTCGAACTGCCCACCGATCGTTCACGTCCGGCGGTGGCGTCGTATCACGCTGCGCGCGTGGATTTCACGGTCGATCAACACCTCGTCCAGCGCCTCGAGGAGTTCGCCGCCCGAACCGGGTCCACGTTGTTCATGGTTCTGCACGCGGGGCTCGCGGTGCTGCTCGCCCGGCTCGGATCCACCACCGACGTCACACTCGGTACCCCGATAGCCGGGCGCGGCGAACGGGCACTCGACGACCTCGTCGGCATGTTCGTCAACACCCTGGTGCTCCGCACCGAGATCGATCCGGACCACACGTTCGCCGAGGTGCTCGCCGAGGCGCGTGCGGTCGACCTGGCCGCGTTCGCACACGCGGACGTTCCCTTCGAACGGGTCGTCGAGGCCGTCGATCCGCCTCGCTCCCAGGCGTACTCACCGCTGTTCCAGGTTGCGTTGTCGCTGCAGAACCACGGTGCGGCGGTGCTCGAGCTTCCGGATGTCACCGTCGCGATCGAGGATCCGGGCGCCGACGTCGCCAAGGTCGACGTCGAGTTCACCTTCCGGCCCTCGGAGACAGATCTCCTCGGGTCCCTCACGTACGCCACGGACCTGTTCGACCGGGACACGGCCACCCGGATGGCCGATCGCCTGGTCCGGGTTCTGGAGCAGGTCGTCGCCGACCCGGAGGTTGCGGTCGGTGACCTCGACCTGCTCGATCCGCAGGATCGCCGTCTCGCACTCGCTGCACCCGAACCGGTTCGGGTTCCGGTGCGGACGATGGCGCAGATTCTCGCGGACGGGGCGGCCGTCGACCCGCGGGCGATCGCGGTCCGTGCCGGCGCCACCGCGCTCACCTACGCCGAGCTCGACGAGCGATCCAACCGCCTGGCCCGCGTCCTGCTGGGTGCCGGCGTCGGCCGTGAGACGTTCGTGGCGCTGTCGTTCCCACGGTCGGTCGCGTCGATCGTCGCGATGTGGGCGGTCGTCAAGACCGGGGCCGCGTTCGTGCCGGTCGATCCTGCTCACCCGTCCGACCGGATCGTGCACATGTTGACCGACTCCGGCGCGGCGGTGGGACTCACCTGCGCCGAAGTGGCCGAACGACTGCCGGATTCGGCTCGATGGCTCGTCGTCGATTCGCCCGAGGTCGCGCGCGAGTGCTCGGTGCAGTCGGCCGCGGCCGTCACCGACGTCGAGCGCGGCGGGCCGATCGCCCCGACCGGTGCCGCGTACATGATCTACACGTCCGGCTCGACCGGACTGCCCAAGGGTGTGGTGGTCGAACACACCGGCCTCGCATCCTTCTGCGCGGACGCGCGCACCGAGCTCGCGGTCACCCGGCACTCGCGGGTCCTGCGGTTCTCGTCGTCGAGCTTCGACGCCTCGGTGTTCGAGATGCTCGTCGGATTCAGCACGGGCGCCACGCTCGTCGTCGTGCCGCCGTCGGTGGTCGGCGGGCACGAACTCGCCGACGTGATCCGGGACCAGCGGGTCACGCACATCCTCACCGCGCCTGCCGCCCTGGGCACCGTCGAGTCGACCGGACTGGACTCGCTCGAGTCGGTGATCGTCGGCGGTGACGTGTGTCCGCCGGAACTCGTCGAGCGGTTCGCACCGGGCCGCAGGTTCTTCAACAGCTACGGCCCCACCGAGACCACCATCATCATCACGATGACCGAGCCGCTGACGGCGGGCGAGCGGATCACGATCGGGACCCCGCTCCCCGGAGCCGGTGCGGCGATCCTCGACGCCCGGCTGCGACCGGTCCCGATCGGGGTGGTCGGCGAGCTGTACCTCTCGGGCCCGGGCCTGGCCCGCGGCTACCACCAGCGGCGCGCGCTGACGGCGTCGCGCTTCGTCGCCACGGCCGGTGGCCGGCGCATGTACCGCACCGGCGACCTCGTCCGCCGCACCCGGGACGGGCGACTGGACTTCGTCGGCCGGGCCGACACCCAGGTGCAGCTGCGCGGCCTGCGTATCGAACTGGGCGAGATCGAGGCCGCGCTCGCGGGCAGCCCCGACGTCGCGCAGTCCGTCGCCGTGATGCACAGCGACGCCCGTACCGGCGAGCACCTGGTGGGCTACGTCGTGCCCGAACACGGGGCGTCGGTCGACCCGCAGGGCCTGCGGGACGCGCTGGGCGAGTTCCTGCCCGGCTACATGGTGCCGACCCAGATCGTGGTGCTGGACCGTCTGCCGGTGACCGCGGGCGGCAAGCTGGATCGCCGGGCACTGCCCGTGCCCGAGTTCGTCTCCACGCGCGAGTTCCGGGGCGCGTCCAACCCGATCGAGGAGCGGATCGCCGCGGTGTTCGCGGACCTGCTCGGGCTCGCCCGAGTATCGGTGGACGACAGCTTCTTCGACATCGGCGGCAACTCTCTGCTCGCGACCCGCCTGGTGGCCCGGGTCAATGCGGCACTCGGCGCCGCGCTGGGCATTCGCGAACTGTTCGAGAGTCCGACGGCGGCCGCGCTCGCGGTCCGGGCGGAGTCGTCGGCCGGTTCCGATGCGCCCGCCCTGGGGTCGTTCGATCGGCCCGAGCGCATCCCGCTCTCGCCCGCGCAGCAGCGGATGTGGTTCCTCAACCGGTTCGACCCGACCTCGGCCGCGGAGAACATCCCGATGGCGCTGCGACTGGCGGGCGACCTCGACGTGGCCGCACTGCACGCGGCGATCACGGCCACCATCGATCGGCACGAGGCGCTCCGGACGGTCTACCCGGACAGCGCCGACGGGCCGCACCAGGTGATTCTCGCTGCGACGCAGGTACTTCCGGAACTCGCACCGACGGACGTCCCCGCCGACGACCTGCTGCCCACGGTGCTGGCGTTGGCGGGCAGCGGATTCGACGTGACGGCCGCGGTGCCGCTCCGGATCGCACTGCTTCGGCTGGGCGAGCGGGACCACGTCCTGGTGCTCGTCGTGCACCACATCTCGGCGGACGGGTTCTCGCTCGCGCCGCTGGCACGGGACGTGATGGTCGCGTATGCGGCGTGCCGGCAGGGCCTGGCGCCGACGTGGTCGCCGCTGTCGGTGCAGTACGCGGACTACAGCCTGTGGCAGCGCGCGGTACTGGGCGACGAACACGACCCGACGTCCGTCGCCGCCCGTCAGATCGGGTACTGGGTCGACACCCTGGCCGGGCTCCCGGATCAGCTGGACCTGCCGGTGGATCGTCCGCGGCCGGCGGTGCAGTCGTACCGCGGCGGAACGCACTCGTTCACGCTCGACGCGTCGCTGCACCGGGCACTGCTGGGGCTGGGCAAGCGGCAGGGCGCAACGCTGTTCATGGTCGTCCACGCGGCGTTCGCGGCACTGCTCGCCCGGATCTCGGGCACCGGCGACATCTCGATCGGAGCGCCTATCGCCGGCCGCGGCGAGCAGTCGCTCGACGGCGTGGTCGGCATGTTCGTCAACACCCTCGCGCTGCGGGCCGACGTACGCCCCGAGGCCCCGTTCGCGGATCTGCTCGAGCAGGTCCGGCGCGCGGACCTGACGGCGTTCGCGAACGCCGACGTGCCGTTCGAGCGGATCGTCGAGGTGCTCGCCCCGGAGCGTTCGACCGCCCGGCACCCGCTGTTCCAGGTGGCGCTGTCGCTGCAGAACCTCGGCCGCACCACGTTCGAGTTGCCCGGACTCGGCATCGACGTCGTCGATGCCGGATTCGAGCCCGCGAAGTTCGACCTGCATCTGACGGTCGTCGACCACCACGATGCCGACGGTGAACCGGGCGAGATCGCAGCCTCCTTCACGTATGCGGCCGACCTGTTCGACGAGGAGACCGTCGCACGGTTCGCGGCGCGGTTCGAGCGGTTGCTGCGCGCCGTCGTCGCGGACCGGCGGGTGACGATCGGCGACATCGACCTGCAGGGCGAGGCCGAACGCCGCGCCGTGCTCGTCGAGTGGAACGACACCCGGCGTGAGGTGCCGGCGACCACACTGCCGGAGTTGTTCGCCGAGCGTGTGCGCGCCACCCCGGACGCGGTCGCCGTGATCGTGGACGGCCGGGAGATCGGCTACGCCGAGTTCGACGGCCGTGCCAACGCGCTCGCCCGGGACCTGATCGGGAGGGGCGTCGGCCCCGAAACGAGAGTGGCGCTGGCGAGCCGCCGGTCGCTGGACCTGCTCGTGGCGATGTACGCGGTCGCCAAGGCCGGCGGCGTGTACGTGCCCATCGACCCGGATCACCCGGTCGAGCGCACGACGTACGTGCTCGAGTCCGCGGCACCGTCCGTGGTCCTGACGACGAGCGATGTGGCGGTGCCGGTACCGGACACCGCGGTGCGCCTGGACGTCGACACCCTCGACGTGTCGGCCCACGGGGCACACCCGATCGTCGACGGTGAACGGCGTGCGCCGCTGCACCCGGACAACGCCGCCTACGTCATCTACACGTCCGGATCCACCGGGCGACCCAAGGGCGTCACGGTGTCCCATGCCGCGATCGCCAACCAGTTGCTGTGGAAGCAGGCACAGTTCGGGCTCGACGGCACCGACGGGGTGCTGCTCCGCACGGCCGCCACCTTCGATCTGTCGGTGTGGGAGTTCTGGGGGGCGCTGACCGCCGGTGCGCGGCTCGTCGTCGCGCGTCCCGGTGGCGAACAGGATCCGGAGTACCTGGCCGGTCTGATGCGTGAACATGCCGTCACCACAGTGCATTTCGTTCCGTCGCTGCTCACCGCGTTCGTGGCGTCGGTGGACGCCGAGTCGATGCCGGCGCTGCGCCGGGTGATCTGCATCGGCGAGGCCCTGCCGGCGGACCTGGTGCGCCGGTTCGCCGACGTCAGCGCGGCCCCGGTGTTCAACCTGTACGGGCCCACCGAGGCCGCGGTGAGCGTGACGCATCACCGCTGCGGTCCGGACGATGCGGCGACGGTGCCCATCGGTGTCCCCGAGTGGAACACACGGGTGTACGTGCTCGACGGGCGACTGCGGCCGGTGCCCGTCGGGGTGCCCGGCGAGCTGTATCTCGCCGGTGACCAGCTCGCCCGCGGGTACGCCGGAAGCCCCGATCTCACCGCCGACCGGTTCGTGGCCGATCCGTTCGGCGACACCGGGACCCGGATGTACCGCACGGGTGACCTCGTGCGGTGGCAGCCCCGCGCGTCGGGTGCCGTCCTGGACTATCTGGGGCGCACCGACTTCCAGGTGAAGCTCCGCGGCTTCCGGATCGAGCTCGGGGAGATCGAGGCCGCGGTCGCGGCGCACCCGGACGTCGATCGGGCGGTCGTCGTGGTGCATCGCACCAGCAGTGGCGCCGAGCACCTGGTGGCATACGCGGTGCCGCACCCGGGCGCGGCACCGGACGAGTCGGACGTGCGGGGGTCCGTCGCGGATCGGGTGCCGAGCTACATGGTGCCGACCGTGGTGGTGTTCCTCGCCGAGCTGCCGTTGGGCAGCACCGGCAAGCTCGATCGCCGTGCGCTGCCCGCGCCGGAATTCGCGGGAGCGAGCGACTTTCGGGGCACCGGGACCGCGACCGAGGAAATCGTCGCGGGCGTCTTCGCGGACCTGACCGGCACCGCTCGGATCGGGTTGGACGACAGCTTCTTCGAGGTCGGCGGCAATTCGCTGCTCGCGACCCGTGCGACGGCCCGGATCAACGAGGCGTTCGGCACGGATCTGACGGTGCGCGAGTTCTTCGAGGCGCCCACGGTGGCGGCGCTCGCTGCACGGGTCGACAGCCGCGCGGGCCTCGAACGGCCGCGCCTGACGGCGGTGCCGCGGACGGACCGGATTTCGTTGGCGCCGGCGCAGGAACGCATCTGGGTCGCCAACCAGCGGACGCGCGGCGGCGAGTGGAACATTCCGTTCGCGCTGCGGTTGCGTGGCGCGATCGACGTCGAGATCCTGCGGGCCGCGACGGCCGATCTGGTGCAGCGCCACGAGGCGCTGCGCACGCTCTACCCCGACAGCGAGAGCGGTCCGGTCCAGGTGATCGTGCCGACGGCCGACGCGGTGCCGGACGTGGACGTCGTGACGGTCACCGAGGACGAGCTCGACGCCGCGCTGACGGCCTTCCTGTGGGGCGACTTCGACGTCACGGTGCAGTTGCCGCTGCGCATGCGTCTGTTCCGGATCGGCGAGGACGATCACGTCCTGGCCGTCGTGGTGCACCACATCTCGGCCGACGGCTTCAGCGTCGGTCCGCTCACCCGGGACGTCGTGGTCGCCTACGCCGCGCGGGCGCTCGGGGTGGAGCCGCAGTGGGATCCGCTGCCGGTGCAGTACGCCGACTACGCGGTGTGGAAGCACTCGCTGCTCGGCGACTTCGACGACGCGGCGAGCGAGGCGCATCGGCAGATGGACTACTGGACCCGAACCCTGGCGGATCGGCCCGATTTCCTCGACCTGCCGACCGACCGGCCGCGTCCCGCAGTCCGGCCGACGGCCGGTGCGGCACTGCCGGTGCACGTCGACGCGGACACCCATGCCGCGCTGGTCGCCGTGGCCCGCGAGTGCGGGGCCAGCCTGTTCATGGTGTTGCAGGCGGCGTTCGCGTTGTGCGTCAGCAGGTTCGCGAACGAGAAGGACGTGACCGTGGCGACGTCGATCGCCGGCCGCGGTGAACCCGAACTGGACGATGTGGTCGGCAACTTCTCCGACGACGTCCTGATGCGGGTGGTCGTCGACGAGGAGGACACCTTCGCGGATCTGGTGGCGACGGTGCGGACTGCGGCACTGGGGGCGTACGCGAACCCGGATGTGTCGAATCCGCGCCTCGAACAGGCTCTGGGACTGGATTCCGATGCGGCGCACAATCCGCTGTTCCAGGTCACCATGATCCTGCAGCGAGCGTCGGAGGGGCTGTCGGCGGACTTCCCGGGACTGAGCATCGCCCAGCATCCGGTGCCGGCCACCGTGGCCAAGCACGAGCTCGAGTTCAGTCTCAACGACCGGTACGACGACGCCGGCGTGCCGATGGGCGTGACGGGTGGTTTGCTGTACCAGACGGCACTGTTCGACGAGTCGACCGCGCGGGGTTTCGTGGAGCGGTTCGGGAACACCCTGCGGGGCATCGGTTCGTCGCCCCACACCGTGTTGCGCGGCCTCGGCCGGGTCGAATCGGAGAGTGAGTGAGAACCACGATGCCAACGAGGACACCGAAGTTGGTGTCGGTGGTGATACCGGCCTACAACGCGCGGCACGTGATCGACACCCAGCTCGAGGCGCTCGCCGGGCAGGACTACGCCGGTCCGATGGAGGTCGTCGTCGGAGACAACGCCTCGACGGACGGTCTCGCCGGGTATCTGGAGGAGCATCCCCTCCGGGATCGGCTCCGCCTGCGATGCGTGCCGGCGCACGAGGTCCAGTGCGCGTCGCACGCACGCAACATCGCCGTGGCGGCGGCCGACGGTGACCTGCTCGCCTTCTGCGATGCCGACGATCGTGTCCACCCGGGCTGGGTGTCGGCCCTGGTGGCGGCCGCGGCGCGGTACGACATAGTCAGCGGCGCGCTCGAGAACACGTCGCTGAACAGCCCCAAGGTCGCCGACCGGATGCTCATGCAACCCGCCGAACGGGGATTCTCCTTCCCAGGATTCCTGCCGTTCGCCAACGGTTGCTCTTGCGCGGTGTGGCGCGACGCCTACGACGCCGCAGGCGGGTGGGACGAGTCGTACACCTCCGCTGGTGAGGATGTGGACTTCTCGTGGCGCGTCCAGTTGGCCGGCGGGACCCTCGGTCATGCCCCGGATGCTCTCGTGGCATACCGGGTGCGCACCACTCTCCGGGAGCTGTGGGACCACAGCAGGACCTACGGCGAGACGGATCCCCGACTGTTCAAGCAGTACCGGGACCACGGGTATGCCCGCAACGTCGTCGCCTTCCCAGTGGTGCTCCTACTGTTGATCCTTCGGAACCCGTTGTTGCCGAGATCTCTGACCCGTCTGTCGAGAGGGCAGTGGTTCATCTATGCCGGCCGTCTGGTCGGGCGCGTACGCGGCAGTGTCCAGCACCGCACTTACTTCCTCTGACCACGGTCACACGAAGTAGGTGCGGTATTTGATGCTTCCGCGGATGCGTCCGGCCGCAAACGCGGCGTAGTAGATCCAACCACCGGTCGACAGCCGACTGAGGAAGGTCGGCACCAGCGGGCACCGCACGATCAGCGCCACCGCGAACAGGAAGAGCGGCAACGGCTTCGTGGGCCGCAGCCCGTACCACCGGTAGTGGCGGTAGAGCTCGGGACCGGCCATGCCGTAGGCGAACGACTGCCGCCACAGGGCGCGATAGTTGTCGCGCAGACGGTAGGCCACCATCGCGGCGGGCTCGTGTCCGAGGGTGAGTCCGGCAAGTTGCAGGCGCCAGGTGAAGTCGACGTCCTCACCGACTGTGAGTGATTCGTCGAACCCGCCGGTGATGTCGAATGCGCTGCGCCACAGCCCGAGATTGCCTGACAGCCCGAACGGCAGGAAACCTTCGGTCTCCTCCCGCTGGTCCGGCGGTTGGACCGGACGCCACGAAGCCACCTCCGGCGTGTTCAGTGTCGAGGTCTCCACCGGGCCGCTCACCGCGTCGAACTCGCGGGCAGACCTCACCAGGGCCGAGAGCCAGCCCGGGTGGACACGGTCGTCGGCGTCGCAGAAGGCGAGGAAGTCGCCGTCCGCCGCGGCAGCGCCGGCATTGCGTGCGTGCGGTGCGCCCTTCACCGCGGCGGAGTCGATACGTCGCAGTTTCAGCACCGCAAGGAGCGGGTGGTTCTCGAGGTGCTCTGCGAGCCCGTCGCTGGACCCGTTGTCGCTCACGACGACCTCGAAGGCGCCGGCATAGTCCTGTTCTGCCAGGGCCGTCAGTTGCACGTCGATGATGTTGCGCGCGTTGTAGGTCGGGATGATGACCGACACCAGTGCCGGCGTGCGGGAATCCATTGTGCGCTGACCTATCTGCTCGTAGGTTCTGTCGGGCGGTGCGTTTTCCGTGATCGGATTCCGTCTTCCTGTCAGATGTAGAACACGCGATAGCGGATGCTGCCGCGGATCCGGCCCCAGAGCCCACCGACGTGCATCAACCAGTGCCCGGTGGAGATTCGCCGAATCCTTTTCGGCACCAACGGATTGAGGAGAATGATGCCAGCGAGGAGGTTGGCCGGGACGAGTGCGCTCGGGCGCGGCTGGCCGAACTTGCGGTGCGTCGCGTAGAGCTTCACGTCGCCCTCGCCGTAGGCGCGCATCTGGCGCCACAGCCCGGCATACGTACTACGCAGCCGATAGGCGACAACTGCGTCGGGTGCGTAGCCGAGATCGTATCCGGCCAGTTGGATGCGCCAGGAGATGTCCTTGTCCTGCCCGTTATCGAAGGCGTCGTCGAAGCCGCCGACCGCGTCGAAGACGTCGGCCCACACGGCGAAGCTGCAGCCGTAAGCGATCGGAAAGTAGCCGGGGGTCTCACATGGCTTGGTCTGATCCGGCATCGGCCGCCAGGAAACGACCTCTGGATCGTTGATCGATTCCGTCTCGACGGCGCCCGAGACAGATTCGTGTTGCGCGGCGGCGTGTACGAGAGCCGTGAGCCAGCCGCTGTGCACGCGGTCGTCGTGATCGCAGAACGCGAGCAGGTCTCCCCGTGCAACAGCGACGCCGACGTTGCGGGCGTGCGACGAGCCCGATCGGTCCGAGCTGTCGACGCAGCGCAGCTGCAACGCGGACCGCAGCGGGTGTTCGCGCAAGTGGTCCGCCAGCCCGTCGTTTGCGCCGTTGTCGCTGACGATCACCTCGAACGGTCCTTCGTAGTCCTGAGCGGCGAGGGCCGTCAACTGCACATCGATCAGGTCCAGTGCGTTGTACGCCGGTATGACGACCGAGACCATCGTCGGTGTTCGGAGGGCTGAGGCGTCAGACATAGAACACTCGATTCTTCCAAGAGGCCCTGAGCTTTCCCGTTAGGAACGCAGTCTGCGCGACCCACATGCCCCGTGGGACGCGTGCGATGAATCGGGGGACCAGCGGGTTGAGGAGCGCGACTCCCAGCAGGGTCAGACCCAAGTTCTTCAGCGATCCGCGCTGCTGTCCGTACTCACGGAACGTGAGGTAAACCTGCACGGAGGTCCGCCCGTACGCGGACATCTGCTTCCAGGTTCCACGGTAGGTGTCGCGGAAACGATACGCCACCAACGCATCCGGTGCGTGCCCGAGTGTCAGCCCGGCGAGCTGCAGTCGCCATGACACCGCGACGTCCTCCCCGCCGCCTCTGAAGGACTCGTCGAATCCATCGACCTTCTCCAGGCTCGACCGCCAGGCTCCGAAGTTGCAGCCGATCGCGTACGGCAGGAAGTCGGAGGCGCCGAACCGCTCGTCGGGCGCTGGCATGATCCGCCACGACGCGACCTCCGGTGTGTTGATCGATGCGGTTTCGACCGGGCCGCCTACGGCATCGAAGCTCTCGGCCACGCATGTCAACGCCGTCAGCCAGCCTGGGTGGACACGATCGTCCTGATCGCAGAATGCGAGGAAGTCGCCATCAGTGGCCGCGATTCCGGCGTTTCGTGCGTACGCCGTACCTTGACCGTCTGAGCTGTCGACGTATCGCAGCTTCAATCGAGACGTCAACGGATGATCCGCGAGATGACCCGCAAGCCCGTCGGTCGACCCGTTGTCGCTGACCACCACCTCGAAGTCGCCCGTGTAGTCCTGGGCGGCCAGGGCGTCGAGCTGTTCGTCGATGAGATCGACAGCGTTGTAGGCCGGGAGGATCACGGATACAAGTTGGGGAGCCACGGCCGGAGCCTATGGCATCCATGCGGGTCTACGCGGGGTGGCGCGACAAGTGTTTCCACTGATTTATTGGACGAGCGCCGGGAGTCCCGCAGCGGCCGTGGTGCGCCACGAATGCTGAAGGTGCGGGCTCAGATCCGTCGCGTGCGGGTTGATCTCGACGACGGTGGCACCCGACTCGACCGCGCGCAGCGGCAGTCCCGCCGCCGGATACACCACACCCGACGTGCCGACGACCACCATGAGGTCGCATTCGTCGACGGCCTTCTCGGCCCGCTCCCAGGCGTCCATGGGCAGTGACTCGCCGAACCACACCGCGCCGGGGCGCACCGGACCTCCGCAGTGCGTGCACGCGGGTGGTGTCACCGGGCCGGTGGGCTCGACGTCGAGGCCGCCGTCCGACGGGTGCGGGGCGTCGCACTCGCTGCAGCGCGGGGAGAAGAGGCTGCCGTGCAGATGCGCGGTCACCTCGCTGCCGGCCCGCTCGTGCAGGTCGTCGACGTTCTGGGTGACGATCTGGACGTCGGTGTGCCGGGCCCACTCGGCCACGGCGCGGTGGCCGGCGTTCGGCTCGACCCGGCGCACCAGTCCGGTCCGCCACTGGTACCACGCCCATACGAGTCCGCTGTCCCGCTCCCAGCCCTCGGGGCTCGCGAGCTGCTCGGGGGAGAACCGTTCCCACAGTCCGGTCTGGGCGTCACGAAATGTCGGTATGCCGCTCTCGGCGGACATGCCGGCGCCGCTGAACACGACGACCTTCCGCGCGGCGCGCGCCGCCTCGAGGAGGGCTGGGTCGACGGGGTGCACAGTCATGTCGCCGATTGTCCGCGTCCGCGCCCCGCTCGTCCGCACCCGACTGGGTCGTGTCGTGCCGATCGGGTTGAATTGACGCATGCCTACGAGTGCGCGGAACCGATGACCGGCGAGTTGCTACCGCACCCCGGCACGGGGGAGCTGTTCGCGTCCCCGGTGCCGCCCGGCTCCGGGTGGCCCGGCGACCCGGCGGACGCGCAGACCCCCGTGGCCCGGTCGGCGGCGGACGTCGTCGCGATGGCCGCCGACGCGAAGAACCTCCTCGAGATCGACGCCCGGATCAGCGTGTGCCGGGCGTGCCCGCGGCTGGTGGACTGGCGCGAGCAGGCGGCCGAGACCAAGCGGGCCTCGTTCGCGGATCAGCCGTACTGGGGCCGGCCCGTCACCGGATTCGGCGCCGACTTCTCGAAGCTGCTGATCATGGGCCTCGCGCCCGCCGCGAACGGGGGTAACCGCACCGGCCGGATGTTCACCGGTGACCAGGCGGGCGACTGGCTGTTCCGCGCCCTCCACCGTGCCGGCCTGGCGATGAATGCAGAGGTCGAGTACGCCGGGGATGGGCAGAAACTGTTCGGCGTGCGGATGCTCTCGGCGGTAAGGTGCGCGCCGCCGGAGAACAAGCCGAGTACCGAAGAGCGGGACTGCTGTGCGGGCTGGCTCGATGCCGAGTTCGCGCGCCTGCTGCCGTTCGCGCGGGCCGTCGTCGCACTCGGTTCGTTCGGATGGGACGCGACGCTCGGCGCCGTGCGACGAGCCGGCGGGACCGTCCCCACCCCGAAGCCCAAGTTCGGGCACGGGGAAGTCGCGGTGCTCAGCACTGCGGACGGCAAGCCGATCAACGTGATCGGCTGCTACCACCCGAGCCAGCAGAACACCTTCACCGGAAGGCTCACCGAGAAGATGCTCGACGACGTCCTGTCCCGGGCGCAGGAGCTCGCCGGGCTCGGCTGGGCCTGCGGCGGATCGGGTCGCTGACGGCGCTTCGAGCGCCCAGTGCACGGCTGTGACGCATGCGTCCTCTGAGTGGGACAACAACTTGAATCACACCCGGTAGGGGTGGCTACCATCACACACCACGTCGAATGCCGTTGGAGGTGTGCATGAGTCGCGAGGTCCCCGAACCCGCAGTTCAGATGGGTTATGTCGTGGCGGACCTCGACGCCGCCATCGACCACTGGGTGACGCACGCCCGCGTCGGGCCGTGGACCGTGTTCCGCGGCGTGACGCTGAACGGGCGCTACGCGGGCGCCGACACCGTTGTGAGCATGGACGTCGCGATGGGCTACACCGGCGACCTCCAGATCGAGCTCATGCAGATCACGTCGTCGACGCCCTCGCCGTACGCGAACGACGCCGGAGAACCACTCGTCGGCCCCCATCACATCGCATGGATCACCGACGATCTCGACGCTTCCCTCGCCGATGCCCGCAGCCGCGGGCTCGCCGAACTCTTCACGGCCGAGGGACCCGGAACCCGGGTCGCGTACGTGCACTCGCCCGCCCAACCGGGCGTCGTCTTCGAGTACATCCAGAGCGCCGGCATGCGCGAGATGCTCGCCTACGGCATCGAGCAGGCCCGCACCTGGGACGGATCGAACCCCGTGCGCCCGATCGGCTGATCCGGTCGCACTCCCTCGGGGCCGCAGGCCCCAACCAACTTCCGCATCGACAAGGCGGAGAACCCAATCCGGCTGCGCCGGGAAAGGCTGAACGATGGTCAACTGGAACGAAGAATGTGACGTGTTGGTGGCCGGGTCGGGCGCCGGTGGCGTTACCGGCGCATACACCGCGGCTCGCGAGGGCCTGGACGTGATCCTGGTCGAGGCGACGGACAAGTTCGGTGGTACCACCGCGTACTCCGGTGGTGGCGGGTTCTGGTTCCCGTGCAACCCGGTGCTGCTGCGTGCCGGCACCGACGACACGATCGAGGACGCGCTCGAGTACTACCACGCGGTTGTCGGCGACCGTACCCCGCGCGAGCTGCAGGACACCTACGTCCGCGGCGGCGCACCGCTGGTCGAGTACCTCGAGCAGGACGAGAACCTCAAGTTCGAGATGCTGCCGTGGCCCGACTACTACGGCAAGGTGACCAAGGCTCGCAACGACGGCCAGCGCCACACGATGCCGACGCCGCTGCCGATCTCCGAGGTCGGTGAGCTGCACAAGCTGGTTCGCGGTCCGCTGGACTTCGACCGCATCGGTGCGGACCTGCCCGAGATGCTGATCGGTGGCCGCGCGCTGATCGGTCGTTTCCTCAAGGCGCTCGGCAACTACCCGAACGCCAAGCTGAACCTCAACAGCCCGCTCGTCGAGCTGGTCGTCGAGGACGGCGCCGTCGCCGGTGCCATCGTCGAGCGTGACGGCGAGAAGGTCGCGATCCGCGCCCGCAAGGGTGTCATCCTGGCGGCCGGTGGCTTCGAGGGCAACGACGAGCTGCGCCAGAAGTACGGCGTCCCGGGTGCCGCCCGCGACACCATGGGTCCGTGGGGCAACATCGGCCAGGCGCACCAGGCCGGTATCGCCGTCGGCGCCGACACCGACCTGATGGGCGAGGCGTGGTGGTCGCCCGGTCTGACGCATCCGGACGGACGCTCGGCGTTCGCGCTGTGCTTCACCGGCGGCATCTTCGTCAACCAGGACGGCAAGCGCTTCGTCAACGAGTACGCGCCCTACGACCGCCTCGGCCGCGACATCATCGCGGGCATGGAGGACGGCTCGGTCACGCTGCCGTACTGGATGATCTACGACGACAAGCAGGGTCCGCGCCCGCCGATCGCGGCCACCAACGTCTCGATGGTCGAGACCGAGAAGTACGTCGACGCCGGTCTGTGGCACACGGCCGACACCCTCGAGGAGCTGGCCGCGAAGATCGGCATCCCGGCCGACAACCTGCTGGCGACCGTCGAGCGCTTCAATGCGATGGCGGCCAACGACGTCGACGAGGACTTCGGTCGCGGCGAGGAGGCGTACGACCGTGCCTTCACCGGCGGCGGCCCGGCGCTCATCTCGATCGAGCAGGGTCCGTTCCACGCTGCTGCGTTCGGCATCTCCGACCTCGGCACCAAGGGCGGTCTGCGCACCGACACCGCGGCGCGCGTGCTCGACACCTCGGGCAACCCGATCGCGGGTCTGTACGCGGCCGGCAACACCATGGCGGCCCCGAGCGGCACCACCTACCCGGGTGGCGGCAACCCGATCGGCACCTCCATGCTGTTCAGCCACATCGCCGCGATGAACATCGCCGGCAAGTAGGCCGTACCGCACACACGCGCCCCGCTGCCGGTTTCCCGGCGGCGGGGCGCGTGGTGTTTCAAGTATTCGTTCGGCGGATCAGTTGTCGGTGACGGTGAAGCCCTTGCCGACCGGGTTCGCCTGGGCTTCGATGCTGCCCAGGACCGCGCCGATGTCGATGAACTCGAACGGGCCCCGGGTCATGCCCACCAGCTGTGAGCCGTTGACGAACGCGGGCCCGCCCGAGTCGCCGCCGTTGGCGGTGACGAACGAGTTGATCCGCATCGCCTCCTGCCCGTAGATCGGCCCGCAGGTGAGGCCCGTCCGCACCCCGGCCTTGCACAGCATGCCGTCGGGGTTCGACGGCCCGATGCTGTCGATCCGGGCCTCCGGACCGTTCGACGAGAGGACCGCGTCCGGGTTCAGCCGGATCACCACGTAGTCGATGCTCGGGTTGCGGTACGCGATGGTGCCGATCGGATCGCCCGTGCCGGACGGACCGAAGCGGTACACCGTCGACCCGTCCGGGTACTCGGTCGCACCGCCCGCGGCCGCCGACACGCAGTGCCCCGCGGAGATCGCGATCTTGTTGCCGAGTGTGTCGGTGCCGACCGCGCCGAGCGTGCAGTACTCCTGGTTCGCCATCGGGTTCGACGGTCCGGCATCCGGCTTGGCCGTCCAGCCGATGCCGTTCGAGACCGTGCCCGTCGCGGTCGCCGCCGATGCGGTGGGGGCGAGCGCCAATGCCGGCGCGAGTGCGGCGAACGTGGCGAGGGCGGTGAGCAGAGCGCGTTTCGTCATCGTGAACTTCCTGTCGGGTGGGAACACCCGGAATATGAAGGTGAGAATCGGCGCGGGAGGCGGTGCCTCATCCGTGCGCCATAACAGAAGAGTAACGAGGAAGTCTCGATCCGTCGAGGGTTTTGCGTCAGACATCTCGATTGCGCATGAACCGACCAGTTCCCTTGATAGCAAGAGATTTTGTCAGGCGAAGGTGGGGACCGTTCGGTACCCGATCAGTCGGCGGACTCCTGCTCCGCGAGTGCCCGCCGGGACTCCTCGTGCAGGACCTCGATGAGTTCGCGCTCGATCGCGGCGAACTCCGGCGACGTCACGATCGGCAGTTCCCGCGGACGCGGCAGATCCACGACCACCTCACGGCGCACCGCCGCGGGGCGGGCGGACAGCACGATCACCCGGTCGGACAGGAACACCGCCTCCCGGACGTCGTGGGTGATCATCAGGACGGTCCAGCGATACTGCTGCCACACGTCCTGCAGCCAGGTCTGCATCTCGGTGCGGGTGAGCGAGTCCAGTGCCCCGAACGGCTCGTCCAGCAGCAGGACGGAGCGGTCCTGGACCACGGTGCGCAGCAACGCGGCGCGCTGCCGCATGCCGCCCGACAGCTGATGCGGCCGCGCGTCCTCGAAGCCCGCGAGTCCGAATCGCGGGAACAGTTCCGCCGCTCGGGCGCGGGCCTGCTGCTTCGGGATCCGCTGGACCTCGAGCCCGAGCGTGGTGTTGTCGAGCACCGACCGCCACGGGAACAACAGGTCCTTCTGGGGCATGTGCGCGCACGTGGGTGCCGACACCGATCCGGAGTCCGGGGAGTCGAGACCGGCGACGATCCCGAACACGGTGCTCTTGCCGCACCCGCTCGGACCGATCACCGACACGAACTCGCCCGGACGCACCGCGAGATCGATGCCGTCGAGCACCTGTCTGTTGCCGAACGACTTGGTGACGGCGGACAGTTCGACGACCGGAGACTCACCCACGACGGTCCTCCCGGCCGGGCTGCTGGATCCAGGGCGCGACGACCCGTTCGATCGCGAACGTGCACAGGTACAGCGCGACGCTGATCGCCGCGGTCACCACGACGGCTGCGAGCACCAGGTCGGTGCGGAACGAGTTCTTCTGCACGCTCATGTAGATGCCGAGTCCCTTGCTCGCGCCGACGTACTCGGCGAACACGGCGCCGACGACCGCGTAGGTCACGCCGATGCGCAGCGCCGTGAAGAAGCGGGGGAGGGCCGACGGCAGCCGCACGTACCGGAACTGCTGCCACCGCGAGGCGCCCATGCTGCGCAGCAGCGCGCCGGCCTCGCGGTCGGCCGACGCGAACCCCTCGATCAGTCCGATCGCCATCGGGAAGAACGTCGCGAGGGCGATCACCAGCACCTTGGGCAGTAGGCCGAAACCGAACCAGATGATCATCAGCGGTGCGATCGCGATGATCGGCAGGGTCTGCGACACCACGAACAGCGGCACGAAAGCTCTTCGCAGCCAGGGGGAGAAGTCGACGAGGATCGCGAGTATCCACGCCACGACCAGCGACACCGCGAACCCGATCAGCGTCACCTGCAGCGTCGCCCAGGCGTGCACGGCGATGTCGTCGCGGTGCGCCCAGCCCTGCTCGAGCACGCGTCCCGGCGACGGCAGCACCTGCGGGCGGATCCCGCTGGCCGCCACGTAGACCTGCCAGGCGGCGACGAGCGCGATCGCGACGACCACCGCCGGCAGCAGTCGGCGTACCGGGCCGGCGGTGGTCGTCGCGTCGCGTCTACGGAGTCGCGAGGTACTCATCGGTGAAGTAGGTCGACCAATCCGGTTCGGCGGTCAGCGGTTTGCCGTCGGGGCCGGCCAGCAGCCCGTGCTCGTACAGGAACCCGGAGTAGCCCGCCCACTGCTCCCGCGTCTGCGTCCCGACGCGTCCCGAGGCGTCCTTCATGTAGTCCGCCGCCAGCATCCGCTGGCTCTCGACGACCAACTCCTCGTCGCTGAACACGCCCGGGTTGGCATCGATCAGCGCCTTGGCGCCGCGGTCCGGATCGTCGGCGGCCACCTGGTAGCCGCGCTGCAGCGCCTGCACGAACTTGCGCGCCTGCTCGGGGTGCTCGGCGAGCCACTTCTCGTTGCCGTTCACGACGATCGCGTAGGCGTCCGGGAACCCGAAGTCGGTGTAGTGGAAGTAGCGCATCGGGGTGCCGCGCCGAGCCGCCTCGATGCCCTCCCACGCGAAGTAGGACACCGTGAAGTCGGCCTGCCCGCCGTACACCGCCTCGTAAGCGGAGGTGCCCAGCACGACCGTCTCGAAATTGCCTGTGCCGCCGTCGTTCCGGATCACCTGGCGGAGAGTCTCCTTCTCGCCGGGGTCGCCGAAGCCGGCGTAGGTCTTGCCGTCGAGGTCCTTGGGGCTCGCGAGGTCGGCGCGATCGGCCTTGACCCCGATGCCCGTCGCCCAGTGCTGCAGCGGTGCGAGGACGGAGACGGTCTGCGCGCCCGCGGCGCGGGAGAACGTGGCCGCATCCTGGAAACTGGTGCCGAACTCGGCGTTGCCGGCGTCGACGAGAGTGTCCGGTGACGTGTTGTTGTACGGCAGCACTTCGACGTTCAGGCCCGCGTCCGCGAAGAAGCCCTCCTGCAGCGCGACGTACAGCCCGGTGTGGTTGGTGTTCGGCGTCCAGTCGAGCGCGAACCGGATGGTGTCCCCGGAACTGTCGGAACTCCCGCACCCGGTGAGGATGCTCATCGCGGACGCAACGATCGCCGACGTGGCCAGGACGCGGCGCAGCCGCGACACCGACGTCACGACGCGGGCCAGGGCTGCGGGTTCAGGGCGGTGTCCCAGAACATGAACTCGTACCGGGTCGCGACGACGAACGCGCGGACCATGGCCTCGCGCTGCTCCGCGGTCGCGGCATCGGCGGCCGCGTCGACCAGACGGCGGGCGGTTGCCACGGACTCGTGGAACGCCGGGTCGTCGTACGTGGTGACCCACTGCGCGTAGGGGTGGGACGGGTCGGCGGCGAGCACCTCGTGGGCGTCGGCGGCCAGGCGGCGTCCCACCTCGGCGTAGATCCAGAAGCACGGCAGGACCGCCGCGGCCGCCACCGGGTACGACTCGGTGGACGCGGTTGCGGTCAGATAGGACACGTACCCCAGGCAGGCCGGCGAGTGCTCGGGCGCACCCGTCTGCTCGGGCAGTGCGCCGCTGCTCAGGAGGCCCTCGTGCAGTTCGGTCTCGACGACGGCGGCCGTCGCGGCCGACGTCGCCCAGAAGGCGGCGGTCTGCGGATCCGGTGCCTTCGCCGCCAGCAGCGCCAGGGCCTTGGCGTATTCGGCGAGGTAGAGCGAATCCTGCTCGATGTACGTGCGGAACACGTCGAGCGGCAGCGTGCCGTCGCCGAGTCGGCGCAGGAACTCCATGTCGTCGATCGCGGCGCGCAGGACCGTGGTGCGGTCCCAGAGCAGATCGGTGAAACGCGCGCCGTCGGAGGCGGCGGAATGGACAGATGTGTCGTGGACAGGCGTGGTCATCGCCGTGACATCCCTTCGTCAGCATTACCTGATGCAGGTTCCCGGGTGTGATCTCAGCCCCGCCCGTGCGGAGCACCCCGTGTCAGTGAACGAGCCGACCTTAGCACCGGAGGATTGGTACCTTGGCAGTCGGTCGACAGGCCCGCTCGATGGCCTGCCGACGGTGAGGAGGGCCGCGCGATGGAAGCAGTGGAGATCGCCTCGGCGCAGGCGCCGGGAAGCCTGGTGGTCGAGACCCGGTCCGGCCCGGTCCGCGGGTATGCCGACGGTTCGGTTTTCGCCTGGAAGGGGATTCCCTACGCGGCCCCGCCGATCGGAGATCTACGGTTCCGCAGCCCGGTGTCGCCGGAAGGCTGGCCCGACGTGCTCGACGCGGCCGCGTTCGGGGCGATGGCACCCCAGGGCCACGACACCTCGGTGCCCCTCGACCCGTCGATGCGTATCGACGAGGACTGCCTGACGATCAACGTGTGGGCGCCGCGCCCGGACGGCACGCCCCGCCCGGTGATGGTGTGGATCCACGGCGGCGCGTACTGCCTGGGCTCGTCCGCGCAGTCGATCTACGACGGCCGGTTGCTCGCCGAGCGGGGCGACGTCGTCCTGGTCACGTTCAACTACCGGCTCGGGACGCTCGGGTTCCTCGATCTGTCGTCGTTCTCGACCGCGGACCGGACGTTCGAGTCGAATCTCGGCCTGCGGGACCAGATCGCGGCGCTCGAGTGGGTGCGCGACAACATCGCGGCGTTCGGCGGTGACCCCGGCGAGGTGACGGTGTTCGGTGAATCGTCGGGCGGCGGATCCATCACGACGCTGATGACGGTGCCACGCGCGGAGGGGCTGTTCCACCGCGCGATCGCGCAGAGCCCGCCGTCGACATCGGTGTACGGCGCCGAGCGTGCCGCGTCGGTCGCGGCCCGGTTCCTCGAGATCCTGGACCTGCCCGCGGACCGGATCGGCGACCTCGCCGCGCTGCCGGTCGAACAGTTGGTGAAGGCCGGCGACCTGCTCGTGAACGAGGTGCCGACGAAGGTGCCGGGCACGCTCGCGATGGCGCCGGTGGTCGATCGCGATCTGGTTCCGCACTACCCGGTCGCGGCGTTCCAGAAGGGGTATTCGCATCGGATCCCGCTCATCATCGGGTCGAACAAGGACGAGGCGTCGATCTTCAAGTTCATGCGCTCACCGCTGCTGCCGGTCAGCGCGGAGGCGGTGCAGCAGATGTTCGCCGGTCTCGCCGAGGACAATCCGGGGCTCTCGCCGCTGCGGCTCGCCGAGATCGTCGCCGCCTACCCGGACAGTGCCAAACCGCGTGGCGTGCTCGCAATTTCGCGTGACGCGGCCTTCCGGATGCCCGCGCTGTGGGTGGCCGACGCGCACAGCCGGCACTCGCCGACGTGGGTGTACCGGTTCGATCACGCCACCCCGCTGCTCAAGGCGGCGCGGGTCGGCGCCGCGCACGCGACCGAATTGCCGTACGTGTTCGGCAATTTCGGAACACTCAATCCGGACCCCACCTTCTGGTTGGGCGGTCGCAAGAGCGCGGTCGAGGTGTCCGGTCGTGTGCAGCGCCGCTGGCTCGCGTTCACCCGGCACGGTGTCCCGGCCGCGCTCGACGGCTCCAAGCACTGGGCGCCGTACAGCGAGGAGACCCGGTCGACCCTGCTGATCGACGGGCACGACAGCCTCGTCCCGGATCCCGATCACGCGATGCGCGTGGCCTGGGGCGACGAGGTGATGGGGTTCAGTTAGCCGGCCGACGGCACCTCGACGAAGCGGTTCCAGCTACGCACCTCGTCGACGGGGCGACGCGACGCGGGCTTGAAGTCGGTGCCGAGCGTGTATGCGACGGGGAACAGGCCCACCTGGGTGTAGCCGTCCGGGATGCCGAGCAGGTCGGCAATCTCACGCTCGCGCAACAGGTGCACGGTCGTCCACGCCGAGCCGAGCCCGCGGGCCCGCAGCGCGAGCATGAAACTCCACACCGCGGGGATGACGGAGCCCCAGCGGCTGGCCTGCATGAAGACCTCCATCCCGCGGGCATCGTCCTTCAGTACCGGGATGGCGAGAGCCGGGACCTCGTGCAGGTGTTCGCCGAGGTACTCGACGGACGGCCGGATCCGGCCGGACTGCGCGGGATCGGGATTGCGCATGTTCGTCCGCGTCATCGCCTCGGCGAGACCCTCGCGGTAGAGGTCGGCGACCTGTGCTCGGACGGTGGGATCGTCGACGATCACCCAGTGCCACAGTTGGCGATTGGAGCCGTTGGGCGCCTGCAGTGCCAGCCGCAGGCACTCGTCGATCAGTTCGCGCGGCACGGGCCGGGAGAAGTCGAGGCGCTTGCGGACCGTCCGGGTCGTCGTGAGAGCGGTTTCGAGGTCCACGAGACACGATCCTTTCGTCCGTCTGCAACGA
>NZ_JAIVAH010000031.1 GCF_020171745.1 Prescottella equi | reverse complement strand
CCGTCTGCAACGATCGTTGCAGACGGACGGACCATACCCCCGAGCGCCGGTCAGTGCTCGCTGGGCGCGACTCCCAACTTCTCGCACGCCGCGCGGTACAGCGCGACCACCTCGGTGCGGATCGACGCGCGGTCGGTCACCGGGCCGAGCCACGGCACCCGCACGGTCCGCTCCGCCCCGTCGACCTCGGCGACCCATTCGCCGGACTCGCCGTCGAGCCCGGTCATGCGGGCGGCGGTGGCGGCCGGCTCCGCGTACGCGCGGACGATGAGCAGGTTGTCGTCGGCGTGGTCGCCGTTCATGTGGCCGGTCACGGCGGCGACGACGGCGGCGTCGAAAGTAGTCATGACGGTGAGCCTAACCTCACCGTCGGAGGCTTCCGGTCGGCGTCCAGTTCGCGCAGTACGGGAAGTGCGAAGCACACCGCGGCGACGACCACCACCGGCACGGCGAGGACGAAGAACGTCGCGCTGATGCCGATCTGATCGATGAGCGGTCCGGCCAACATGTAGCCGAGCGGTCCGGCCGCATACGCGGTGGACGTCATCACCCCGACGACGCGGCCGCGCAGGTGTTCGGGACTGCGGGTCTGCATGGCCCAGTTGGCGATCGGGCCCACCGGCCCGTACACCAGGCCGATCACGACGGCCAGTGCGAGGAGCACCCACAGTGGCGGCAGGAAGGCCATGCCGATCATCGCGAGACCGAGCACCGTGACGGCGACGAGCATCAGGTTCCGGCGCTTCAGGTACGGCGCCAGTGCGCCGTACGACAGCGCACCGACGAGACCACCGACGCTCATCGCCATGATCACCCAGCCGAGTTCGGCGGGCTCCCCGTGATCCGTGAAGTACTTGGGGAACAGCACCGATTCGATCGGCATGTACAGCGCGACGATCACCATGTCGACGAGCGCGAGCGTGCGCAGCAGGCGATCGCGCCACACGAACCGCAGCCCCTCGAGGGTGCCCGACCACATCGATCTCGGCCGGGTCGCATGGTCGGGGCGACCGGCGTGCTCGAGACGCAGGAACGCGATCGTCACGAGCGACAGCACGAAGCAGACCGACGTGACCCACAGCGTGCTCTCGGGTCCGACGAGTGCGATCAGCACGCCGCCGACACCGGGGCCGATCAGGTAGGCGACGTTGTAGTTGGCCTCGTACAGGCTGTTGACGCGGTCCAGTCGCCAGCCGGCGGCCTTGGTCGCGGCCGGCAGCATCGACTCCCGCGCCGAGATGCCGGCGGGGTCGAACGTCGCCCCGAGCGCGGCGAGCGCCGCGAGCACGGGCACCGACAGCCCGATCGTGCCCGCGACGACCGGGATCGCCGCCACCGACAGCGCCGACAGCGCGTCCGACACCAGCGAGGTGGGCCTCCGGCCGAACCTGTCGACGACGGTGCCCGAGAACAGGCTGGCGAGCAGCAGTGGCAGGGTCGCCGCGCCGGCGACGATCGCCGCGTCGGTCGCGCGTCCGGTCTGCTCGAGCACCAGCCACGGCAGCGCGACGATCACGATGCCGTTGCCGGTAGCGGAGAACAGCGTCGCGAGGTTGAGCAGGATCAGCGGCCCGAGTCGTCGGGTCGTCGTCTGGTCTGGGGTCGTCACGGCGCGGGCCTTCGGTCGAACGGGCGTCGAATCGACGCTAACAGCGCGGCCGGAACCCGTGCGAGCGGTTTTCCTGGCTCCGGTTCTGAAGGATTCCTCTCGGAGATGAACTGCTCCCCGGAAGTTGGACTGAGAAATTCAGTTCCGACTTCCGGGGAGCAGTTTGATGAGGGCGACGAGTTCACTGTCCGAAGATCAGCGGACCGCGGCGGTAGCGTTGTTCGA
>NZ_JAIVAH010000030.1 GCF_020171745.1 Prescottella equi | reverse complement strand
GAAGCTAAGCCCTCCAGCGCCGATGGTACTGCACTCGACAGGGTGTGGGAGAGTAGGACACCGCCGAACACCTTTTACCGAAGGCCCCCACCATTTTTGGTGGGGGCCTTCGGCATTTCCATACCCTTTTCAGGGTGCCGCCGGCACGGCGACCCGTCGCGCTGCTCAGACTGACTTCAGGCGTCGATCGCCACGGCATCCGAGCCGCCGCAGTCGCGGAGTAACAAGTGATCTGATCAGACGGCGGAAGCGTCCGATACCGCATCACGAGACCCGCTCTGCTGCGTTCCCTCGATCGGATGCGCCAGGCGAGTGGGAAGTGAGCGTCCGCGCAGTTTGACCTCGGCGCCCGCCGACCACAGTGCTGCCTCGCTCGCGCCGGCGCGTTCGACCGTCGTCAGCGAGGCCAGTAGCCGTCCAGGCTCGTTCTTGGCGATCTCGGAGAGCCGTGCAGCCTCGTTCACGGGGTCGCCGATGACCGTGTACTCGAAGCGTTCCCGGGCGCCGACATTGCCGGCGACGGCGGTTCCGGCGGCGACACCGATGGCCGCGCGGCACTCGGGAACCTCCGCGACGAGGCGTCGTCGAATGCTGCGTGCCGCTGCCAGCGCGTGTCCGGCACAGTCCTCGAGGTCGCGGGGCGCACCGAAGATTGCGAGAGCCGCATCGCCCTCGAACTTGTTGACGAATCCGCCCTGGTGGTCCACCTCGTCGACGACGACCTCGAAGAATCGGTTGAGCAGATCGACGACCTCGCCGGGCGGGCGCGTTGCAGCCAGTTCGGTGGACCCGACGAGGTCGACGAAGAAGATGGCGACCTCCCGCTCCTCGCCACCGAGTCGTGGGGGCTCGACGAGCGCCGCCTCGGCGACGTCGTGGCCCACGTGCCGGCCGAACAGGTCACGGATCCGTTCGCGTTCGCGGAGACCGTCGGCCATCCGGTTGAAGCCGGATTGCAGCTCGCCGAGTTCGGTGCCGTCGTAGACGACGACCGAGGCTTCGAGATCGCCCTCCTCGATCCGGCTCATGCCGGCCTTGACGGCGCGGATCGGCGCGACGGTGGCTCGCGCGGACAGAAGGATCAGGAGAAGCCCGAACACCAGCGTGATGGCGCCGATTCCGACGACCGCGACAGCGAGTTGCCGCAGTGTCGTTTCCCGGTTGAAGTAGCTGAAGACCGCGACGATCACGAGTCCCGTCATCGGGACGCCCGTTCCGAGGATCCAGGCGAGCAGAGTCCGTCCGACAACGCCACCGAGCCTGATGTCCGGCCGGGTGCCGGCCTCGAGTACCCGGGCGGCCGCGGGCCGCAGCGCGAACTCGCTGAAAACGTGGCTGAACGCGCAGATGGTGAGGCCACCGAACGCGATCGTGAAAGCCACCTTCGGAATCGCCTCGGGATCGACGAGCCCGTAGCAGGTGGTGAGGATGACCAGCGCGATCGACCACTGGCCGATCTGCATCTTCGTCAGTCGCCACGGCATGGTCAGCGCCGTCAGCTGTTCGTGTCGGGTCGGGGTGCGGTCCTGCATCATCCATTCGAGGCTGTGCAGCGCGCGCCGTGTTCCCTTGATGGTTCCGACGAGCAGGGCGACGGCGAGGTAGACCGGGACGACGACGAAGTTGAGGAAGCGGAACTCGGGGTCGAGCATCTGCGGACCCGGGACGACGTACGTGACGAGGATCGCCACCACGGCCGCGCCGACGAGGTTCGCGCCGAGCAGGGATGTGGTCAGGAGGGTCTGGACCCGGATTCGCCGGATGCGGGGAGTCTCGGACGGCGTTCCGAGCAGTCGGGATCCGAGTGGCGTGGAGGCGGATCGGCGCGGGTCCATAGTCGTTCGAGAGTAGACCGATTCGATCCACTAGGGTGGGCGGAGTGCGTCTTGTGATTGCTCGTTGCCGTGTCGACTACGTCGGTCGTCTGACGTCCCATCTACCGATGGCGCGTCGACTGCTCCTCATAAAGGCGGACGGCTCGGTGAGCATCCACGCCGACGACCGGGCGTACAAGCCGCTGAACTGGATGAGCCCTCCGTGCTGGCTCTCCGAAACCACCGACGGCGCCGGTCCGGACGGCGTCGAGCAGCAGTTGTGGGTCGTCACCAACAAAGGTGGCGAGGAGCTTCGGATCACGATCGAGGAGATCGAGCACGATTCGAGCCATGAACTCGGCATCGACCCGGGTCTCGTCAAGGACGGCGTCGAGGCGCATCTTCAGGAGTTGCTGGCCGAACACGTCGAGACGCTCGGCGACGGCTACAGCCTGATCCGCCGCGAGTACATGACGGCGATCGGTCCCGTGGATCTGCTGTGCCGTGATGCGGACGGCGCCACCGTGGCGGTGGAGATCAAGCGCCGCGGCGAGATCGACGGCGTCGAGCAGCTCACGCGCTACCTGGAGCTGCTGAACCGTGATCCGCTCCTGGCGCCGGTCACCGGCGTGTTCGCTGCCCAGCAGATCAAGCCGCAGGCGAAGACTCTGGCCACCGACCGTGGAATTCGTTGCCTCGTTCTCGATTACGAGGCGCTCCGCGGAACCGAGAGCACCGAGTTCCGGCTGTTCTGAGCGACGTCGGCGCGACACTTAAACTGGTGTCGTGCCGCGCCGTAACCAGTCCCACAAGTCCCAGCGCCGATCCGGAGGATCGTCGGGGGAGAGTCGCGGCAATCTGTTCGGGGACGCACTGGCCCGCGAGGAATCCGGCCCCGCCGGCTACGGCGACGAGCGCTTCATGGTGCGGCAGATCCCCGGAGCGCGGGCGACCAAGAGCTATCGCTGCCCCGGGTGCGACCAGGAGGTGCGGCCGGGTGTGGCGCACGTCGTCGCGTGGCCGGCCGACCCCGGTGGTGCCGACGACCGTCGGCACTGGCACACCGGGTGCTGGGCGGGACGTCGGACGCGGGGATTGACCCGCCGCTGGTCCTAGCTCGTCGCCGGGACGTTCGCGGGCACCTCGGCGTCGTCCTCCGGTTCGACGGTGACGTCGTCCTCGGTCTCGAGGTCGGTCGCGCCGACGTTGTCGAGCAGTTCGGACTCGCGGTTGACCGAGGCCAGCATCGCCGGCACCGAATCGAGTTGGCCGCGAATACCCAACAGCTGTGCGAGGATTCGGCCGCGCAGCACGCGCAGTTCCTCGGCGAGCTCCTTGGCGTGCGCAATCTTGCGCTCGGACTGTTCCGTCGCGACCTGCAGGCGTCGTGCTGCTTCCTGGCTCGCCTCGGTGAGGCGGCGATGAGCCTCCGCCTTGCTCGACGCCTCGAGGTCCTCGATCGCGGCGATCGTCTTGGCGCGGCGCTCGGCCATCGTGATCTCGAAGTCCTGCTGGACCTGGACGCGCTTGGCCTCGGATTCCGCGGTGAGCCGGTCGCTCTCGGCCTGCGCCGCCTGGACGATTCGCGTGGCCTCGGCGCGCGCGGCCTGCATCGTCTGCTCGTGCTCGCGTTCGAGCGCCTCGCGGCGCTTCTCGAGTTCCGCGGTCTTGGTCTCGTAGAGCTTGCGGAGCCGCTCGCTCTCCTGTTCGGCGACCGAGACCATCTCCGCGGCCTCGGCTTCTGCCTTCGCGCGTACTTCGGACGCCTCGTCGGAGGCCAGGCGCAGCATGCGGGAGATGCGCTCGCTCATGCCCTCCGCGGTCGTGGGCGGGACCGAGAGGCGGTCGACGTCGCGGCGCAGTTCGTCAATCTCGTCGCGCGCATCCTCGAGCTGGTTGGCCAGTTCCCGGGCCTGCGCGGCTGCGGCGTCGCGGTCCGTCGCCATGAGACGGAGCTCGGTGTCGAAACGGTCGAAGTATCGACGAACCTCGTCCTTGTCGTATCCCTTGCGGACGATGGTGAACGGCATGCCGCGGTCATAGGCCATGCCTGCCAATCTACCGGGGGTAACCGGCGATGTGCCCGCGGAGTGGGACCGGGATCGTCACACCGGGCCCGCTCCGCGGACGAGTCGGGGAGTGCCCGTCAGTGTCCGCCGTCGGCGGCAGGCTCGACGAGCTCGATGAGGACGCCGCCGCCGTCCTTCGGGTGGATGAAGTTGATGCGCGAGTTCGCGGTGCCGCGGCGCGGAGCGTCGTACAGCAGGCGGACGCCGTCGGCGCGCAGCTGGGCGCTGATCGCGTCGATGTCGGTGACGCGGAACGCGAGCTGCTGCAGTCCGGGGCCGCTGCGGTCGATGAACTTCGCGATCGTGGAGTTCTCGTTCAGCGGGGCGAGGAGCTGGATCGCGGTGGCGCCGGCGACCTGGCCCGGGTAGCCGAGCATGGCCTCGCGGACGCCCTGCTCCTCGTTGACCTCCTCGTGCAGGGAGACCATGCCGAGGTGCTTGCCGTACCAGGCGATGGCGGCATCGAGATCCGGCACCGCGATACCGACGTGGTCGATCGCGGTCACGAGCTCGGAGGTCAGTCCGCTCGGGGCGGTGCTGGGGGAGGAAGATGTCATGTATCAGACGGTAGCGCTACCGTTTGAACTGTTCGCGCCGGGTCACGGCTGAGACCGCTGTCCCGACCAAGATCGACCGCTGGAGGAATCTTGACCACTTCTGTCATCGTTGCCGGGGCACGTACCCCCGTCGGACGACTGCTCGGATCCCTGAAGGACCTCTCGGGGTCCGACCTCGGCGGTGTAGCGATCAAGGGTGCACTCGAGAAGGCCGGCGTGGCGCCCGAGCAGGTCGACTACGTCATCATGGGCCAGGTCCTCACCGCGGGCGCCGGCCAGATGCCGGCGCGTCAGGCCGCGGTCGCCGCGGGCATCCCGATGAGCGTCCCGGCTCTGACCGTCAACAAGGTGTGCCTGTCCGGCGTCGACGCCATCGCACTCGCCGACCAGTTAATCCGTGCCGGCGAGTTCGAGATCGTCGTGGCCGGCGGCCAGGAGTCCATGTCGCGGGCCCCGCACATGCTCGAGAAGAGCCGTGAAGGCTTCAAGTACGGCGACGTCACGCTGCGTGACCACATGGCCTACGACGGCCTGCACGACATCTTCACCGACCAGCCGATGGGCAACCTCACCGAGCAGCGCAACCAGGACGACGATCAGCGCATCTCGCGCGAGGCGCAGGACGCGTTCGCGGCCGCGTCGCACCAGAACGCGGCCCGCGCCTGGAAGGACGGCCTGTTCGCCGACGAGGTCGTGCCGGTCACCATCCCCCAGCGCCGCGGCGAGCCGATCGTGGTGACCGAGGACGAGGGCATCCGCGCCGACACCACCGTCGAGTCGCTCGCGAAGCTGCGTCCGGCGTTCGCCAAGGACGGTTCGATAACGGCCGGGACCGCGTCGCAGATCTCCGACGGAGCGGCCGCGGTCGTCGTCATGAGCAAGGAGAAGGCCGAGGCCCTGGGTCTCGAGTGGATCGCGGAGATCGGCGCACACGGCGTCGTCGCCGGACCGGACTCGACGCTGCAGTCGCAGCCGGCGCGTGCGATCGCCCGCGCGTGCGAGCGTGAGGGCATCGATCCCAAGGATCTGGACGTCGTCGAGATCAACGAGGCGTTCGCCGCTGTCGGCATCGCATCGACCGGTGAGCTGGGCATCGACCCCGCGAAGGTCAATGTCAACGGTGGCGCCATCGCGATCGGCCACCCGCTCGGCATGTCCGGTGCGCGCATCGCGCTGCATCTCGCGCTCGAACTGCAGCGCCGCGGTGGCGGCGTCGGCGCGGCCGCACTGTGCGGTGGCGGCGGCCAGGGCGACGCTCTGATCGTCCGAGTGCCCAAGAAGTAGGAGCACCACTACTCCTTCGCGACACCCCGTGGTCGAGACTGTGACGAGTCTCAACTACGGGGTGTCGTAGTTTCTCGGGCACAATGGCGGCCATGGCAAACATTCTTGACGTGTCCACCGCCGCGAAGCGGTTCCGCCTCGTGGCTATGTGGGAGGCCGTCACCTGGGCAGCCCTGCTGGTCGCGATGTTCTTCAAGTGGGTCCTCGGATTCGAGGAGGCCGTCAAGATTCCGGGCATGGTTCACGGCGTCGCCGGCTTCATGCTGTACATCCTCGTCACCCTGCTCACCGCTCGGTCGCTGAAGTGGGACTTCAAGACGCTCGTCCTCGCTCTGGTCTCGAGCGTGCCGCCGTTCATGACCATCTGGTTCGAGCGCCACGCCGCCCGTAACGGAAAGCTCGGTGAACTGTCGGTGGGCGCGTCGGATCAGAACGCTGCGCGCACGACCGCTTCGACGCACTAGCAGGCTCCGCGAGTGGCGGGCCGGAATGGCTGCCCGCCCGCCACTCGTGCCACACTTGAACCGTGACTCGACCCGGTTCTCGTCCGTCCCCTGCAATCGCTGCGGCCATGTCCGGAGCCGTCGATCTGTCCGGTTTGAAGGACCGCGCCCCGGCCCCGCCGAGCGCGCCGGCCGGTCCTCCCGCCGACGGCGCCGCCCCCGTGAACCCCACCGGACTGGCTCCGGTCATCGACGTCACCGAGGCGACGTTCCAGACCGAGGTACTCGACCGGTCCAACCAGGTCCTGGTGATCGTGGATCTGTGGGCGACCTGGTGCGGTCCGTGCAAGCAGCTGTCCCCGGTGCTCGAGAAGCTCGCACACGAGGGCGGCGGCAACTGGGTCCTGGCGAAGATCGACGTCGACGCGAACCCGGGCATCGCCCAGGCATTCGGGGTGCAGTCGGTGCCGACGGTCGTCGCCATCGCGGCGGGCCGTCCGCTCGCCGACTTCGCGGGCGCCCAGCCCGAACCCCAGCTGCGGCAGTGGATCGCCGCGCTCCAGGAGGCTGTTGCCGGCAAGCTCGCGGGCCCGCCGTCGGGTGACGGCGAGCCCGAGCCCGAGCCCGAGGATCCCCGCTTCGTCGCCGCGGAGAACGCGCTCGACGAGGGCGACTTCGCAAGCGCCGAGGCCGCCTACAACCTCATTCTCAACTCCGAGCCCGGCAATCAGCAGGCCCAGGCCGCGCTGCGTCAGGTTCGCTTCCTCGCCCGCGTGCAGGAGCTGCCGGACGACGTCATCGCCGTTGCCGAGGCCCAGCCCGAGTCGCTCGACGCACAGTTCGCGGCCGCCGACGCCGAGCTGTACTCGCAGCAGCCCGAAGCCGCCTTCGATCGCCTCGTCGCGCTGGTGAAGCGCACGTTCGGCGACGACCGGACCACGGTCCGGACGCGGCTGCTCGAGCTGTTCGAGCTGTTCGATCCGGCCGAGCCGATCGTGGTCGCCGCGCGGCGGAAGCTGGCCTCGGCCCTCTACTGAGTCGCTGCGGGACGACGGGCGGTCAGCGGTACCGCCCGTCGCACGCCTTCTGCCCGCCGAGCACCCCGGTGCGGAACGCGTCGACGCGCGAGAAGCCGCTCGGCACCGTCGCGCCGTCGACGTCACTGGCGGCCAGGCCGTCGGACAGCAGCCCCGAGATCGCCTCGTCGAGATCACCCGCCGACAACCAGATCCGGCGCTCGGTGCCGTTGGTGGAGCCGTCCGGGCTGAGGGCCGCGGTGACCGATCCGGACAGGCACGCGGCGCGCAGCGCGGCCTGCGGTCCGGTGATGGACTGGCCGGCGGCCTTCTGGACCGCGAGGGTGTACCGGGACGCGACGAGGACGTAGGCGCTGTAGTCGCCGACGACGTCGATGTTCAGTAAGGGGTCGATGCCGTTCATCTCGGTTGCGCGCCGGCTGCGTGCCGCGAGCTCAGCGACGTCCGTGCTGATCGTGTTGGTGGACGGGCAGTACGACACGGGTCGGGTTGCGGCCGCGTCGGCGCAGGTGGTGTCGATGCCGTTCAGGTCCAGTTTCGGCGGGTCGTCGAGCGCGAAGACGTCGGCGAACGAGTCGAACAGCACCGTGAGGGTTTCCCGCGTCACGGGGAGCTCGCCGTCGTCGCTTCTGCCGTTGAATCCCTGCGGGAGATCGGCTCTCCGGGAGGCGATCTCGTCGGCGTCGATCCGGGTGCACGCGCCGGCGCCGTCGGTGAACCCGATCTGGGCGGCGGTGACCCGTTCGAACGCCGACCCGTGGATCGAATCGGGATCGTTGGGATCGGCATCCCGGACCGACACGGTCGCCGCGAGAACGGAATTGAGGCCGTCCGCGGTGTTCAGGGTGAAGTGGGGTGCCCCGTTCTCGGCGACGTGCCGGATGAAGGCGCCGGCGAAGCAGTCCGCCTGCTGTTCCACCACGATGCCGGGGTCGTCGTCCCCGACGAGTCCCGCCTTGTGCTGGATCGCGTGCCCGTACTCGTGCGCGAGCACCATCACGACGGACATGGGCCCGAAGGCGTCGATGAGGCTCGGCAGCAGGTAGGCGCGATCCCAGCCGATCGAATCCTGTCGGATGCAGTACGCGGCGTTGACGAGATCGTCCGTCTCGATTCCGCAGAACCGGGCGGCGGTGGGGGTGTCGGGGTCCCACGACAACAACTCCGACACCGGCGCGAAGGTGCCCTTGAACACGCTCGGGTACTCGCTCGCCCAGTAGTCCTCGATGTCCGAGATCGCGTTGGCGGCAAGCGCGTCGACCTCGCCGCCGTCGGTGCCGGCGACCGCGAGCGGTGCGGTCGGCACACCCTCGCGGGGACCGCTCGGGCCACCGCGGGCCGGCAGTCCGGCGACGGTGAACGGGTCGTCGTAGATGGACGCGGCCTGACCTTCGGTGGTCGTAGTGCAGGCGGTGGCCGCGAGCGTCGCCGACACCAGGACCGTGAGCAGGGTCCTCGCCGTCGACGTGCGTCGCGATCGTGTCCTCACCGATCCAGCCCAGTCACCGAATGTCCCCTCACCGTTCCAGTTCCAGCCATATCGCCGCGCTCGCGGGCAGTGTCAGCACCACCGAGGCCGGGCGCCCGTGCCACGGGTGTTCCGTTGCGGTCACCGCTCCCAGATTGCCGAGCCCCGATCCGTGAAAATCTTGGGCGTCGGTGTTCAGGATCTCAGACCACGTTCCGGGCTCGGGCAAGCCCACACGGTAGTCCGCGTGGGCCGAACCGGAAAAGTTGAACAGGCACGCGACGATCGAGCCGTCGCTGCCGTACCGGAGGAAGCTGAGCACATTGTTTGCGGTGTCGTTGGCGTCGATCCACGAGTAGCCGCCGGGCGAGGTGTCGAGCGACCACAACGCGGGTGTGGCGCGGTAGGTGGCGTTGAGGTCGCACACGAGCGCGTGGATGCCCCGGTGCAGATCCCCGGTCGCGGGATCCTCGAGTTCGGGCCAGTCCAGCCCGTGTTCCTCGGACCACTCGCTGCTCTGTCCGAACTCCTGACCCATGAAGAGCAGCTGCTTGCCCGGGTGCGCCCACAGGTAGGCCAGCAGTGCCCGCACCCCGGCGGCCTTGGTGTGGGGGTCGCCGGGCATTCGGGACCACAGCGTGCCCTTGCCGTGGACGACCTCGTCGTGGCTGATCGGCAGCAGGTAGTGCTCGCTCCACGCGTACATCAGCGAGAAGGTGATCTCGTTGTGGTGGAAGCTGCGATGGATGGGGTCGCGCCCCAGATACCCGAGGGTGTCGTGCATCCAGCCCATGTTCCACTTCATCGTGAACCCGAGGCCGCCGACGCTGGTGGCCCGCGTGACCCCGGGCCACGACGTCGACTCCTCGGCGACCGTGACGACGCCCGAATGATGTTTGTGCACTGTCGCGTTCATCTCCTGCAGGAACGCGACCGCCTCGAGGTTCTCCCGGCCACCGTGCACGTTGGGCGTCCACTGGCCGGACGGCCGTGAGTAGTCGAGGTAGAGCATCGACGCGACGGCGTCCACGCGCAGGCCGTCGACGTGGAACTCGTCGAACCAGAAGAGCGCGTTGGCGACGAGGAAGTTGCGCACCTCGCGTCGGCCGAAGTCGAACACGTAGGTGCCCCAGTCGAGTTGCTCGCCGCGCTGCGGATCGGCGTGCTCGTACAGGGGAGTGCCGTCGAAGCGGGCCAGCGCCCACTCGTCCTTGGGGAAGTGCGCGGGCACCCAGTCGACGATGACGCCGATGCCGGCGCGGTGCAGTCGGTCGACGAAGTACCGGAAGTCGTCGGGCGACCCGAAGCGCGCGGTGGGGGCGTAGTACGACGTGACCTGGTAGCCCCACGATCCGCCGTACGGGTGCTCGGCGACCGGTAGCAATTCGACGTGGGTGAAGCCTGCCTCGATGACGTAGGTGCTCAACTCGTCGGCCAGCTCGACGTAGTTCAGACCGGGACGCCACGAGCCCAGGTGCACCTCGTAGACGCTCATCGGTTCCCGGGTCGGTTCGAGCCCGGACCGCGCGGCCATCCACTCGTCGTCGGCCCACCGGTGCGCCGACTCGGTGACGATCGACGCCGTGGCCGGGGGGACCTCGGTCGCGAACGCCATCGGGTCGGCCTTGTCGCGGACGCTGCCGTCGTGGCCGTGGATGCGGAACTTGTACATCTCGCCGACGCCGACGTCGGGGACGAACACCTCCCATACCCCGGTGCTCCCCAGCACCCGGAGCGGGAAGGTGCGTCCGCCCCACAGGTCGAACTGGCCCAGCACGCTCACGCCGCGGGCCGCGGGCGCCCACACCGCGAACGACGTCCCGCGCACGACGCCGTCCGGCGTCTCGTACGTACGGGGGTGCGCGCCGAGCACGTCCCAGAGGCGCTCGTGCCGGCCCTCGCCGAACAGGTGCAGGTCCAGTTCACCGAGGGTGGGCAGGAACCGATAGCCGTCCGCGGTGACGACGACGTGATCGCCCGGGTAGGTCACCACGAGCCGGTAGTCCATCAGGTCCCGGATCGGGAGCAGCGCGCTGAAGACGTCGTGCGCGACGCGATGTAGCGAGTGGTCCCGGCCGCCGATCCGCACCGACACCGTCTCGGCGCCCGGCCGCAGCGCGCGGATGACGGTGCCGTCGGCGCGGGCGTGTGCGCCGAGCACCGAGTGCGGATCGTGGTGGGTGCCCTGCGCGAGCAGCGTCAGGTCGAGCGGGTCGGGAGGGCACACTGGATCCGGGGCGGTCACGGGTTGTGCTCCCGGTCGGCGAGGCGACGCCGCGCGTCGAACGGAATCGGCGGCAGCGCCAGGACGTGCGCGCACGCCCGCCACGGCTCGAGGCGGACGAAGTTGTGCTGCCCCCACTCGTACTGCTCGCCGCTCACCTTGTCGTGCACGGACAGGTGATCGTGCCAGTCGCGCCCGATCGCGGGCAGGTCGAGCGAGACGAATCCCTGCTGCGCACCGAACGGGTCGAGGTTGACGACGACCAGCACGGCGTCGCCGGTGACCGGATCGAACTTCGAGTACGCGAGGAGCGCGTCGTTGTCGACGTGGTGGAAGTGCACGTTGCGCAACTGCTGCAGCGCCGGATGCGCGCGGCGGATGCGGTTGAGCGTCGTGATCCACGGTTCGAGCGACTCGCCCCGCGTGCGGGCGCCGGCGTAGTCGCGCGGACGCAGCTGGTACTTCTCCGAATCGAGGTACTCCTCGCTGCCCGGGCGCACGGCGACGTGCTCGAACAGCTCGAACCCCGAGTACACGCCCCACGTGGGGGAGAGCGTCGCGGCCAGCGCGGCCCGGATCGCGAACATCCCCGGCCCGCCGTGCTGCAGGCTCTCGTGCAGGATGTCCGGTGTGTTCACGAACAGGTTGGGGCGCGCCTCGTCGGACTTGGCGGCGATCTCGTTGCCGAACTCGGTGAGCTCCCACTTGTGCACCCGCCACGTGAAGTACGTGTACGACTGGGTGAAGCCGCGTTTGGCCAATCCGTAGAGCCGGGCCGGCCGGGTGAACGCCTCCGACAGGAACAGCACGTCGGGGTCGGTCTTCTTGACCTCCGAGATCAGCCACTCCCACAGGTTCGGCGGCTTGGTGTGCGGGTTGTCGACCCGGAAGATCTTGACGCCCAGCCGGACCCAGTGCCGGACGACGCGCAGCACCTCGGCGTGCAAGCCGTCGGGGTCGTGATCGAAGTCCAGCGGGTAGATGTCCTGGTACTTCTTCGGCGGGTTCTCCGCAAAGGCGATGGTGCCGTCGGGCAGGACCGTGAACCATTCGGGATGCGCAGCGGCCCACGGGTGATCGGGGGCGCACTGCAGCGCGAGATCGAGCGCGACTTCGAGTCCGAGCCGGGCGGCCTCGGCCACGAAGTCCGCGAAGTCGGCCTCGGTGCCGAGGCGGGGGTGGATCGCGTCGTGGCCGCCGTCGACCGACCCGATCGCCCAGGGCGAGCCGACGTCGTCGGGTCCGGCCGTCAGAGAGTTGTTGGGGCCCTTACGGTTCACCTCGCCGATCGGGTGGATCGGCGGCAGGTACACGACGTCGAAGCCCATCGCGGCGACCCGCGGCAGGTCCGCGGCCGCGGTCGCGAAGGTGCCGTGCCGCGGCGCGCCGTGCTCGTCCCACCCGCCGGTCGAGCGGGGGAAGAACTCGTACCAGGAGCCGAACAGGGCGCGTCGGCGGTCGACGATCACGTCGTACGTGCGCGACGCCGTCACCAATTCGCGCAGCGGCCGGTTCCGCAACGCCTCGGCCACCTCCGACGAGAACGCGGGCGCCACGCGGACCGGCAGTTGCCGCTCCGACCGCAACGCGGACGCGACCGCGAGTAGTCGGGTCCGGTCCGAATCCTGGGTGCCGTCGGCGGCGCGCTCGAACAGTCGCGCACCCAGCTCCAGATCGTTCGCGAGATCGGCGGGCCCCTGTCCGACGGCGAGTTTGGCCTCGACCGCGTTGCGCCACGTCTGGATCGGGTCGCCCCACGCCTCGATCCGGTACGTCCAGGTGCCGACCCTCGTCGGCGCGAACGACGCGTGGAAGGCATCGAGAACGTGGCCGGGATGCATGGGAATCCGCAGCGTTTCGGTAGCGCCGCCGGGTCCCTCGACGACGAGCGTCGCGGCCACCGCGTCGTGGCCCTCGCGCCACACGGTCGCGGACACGGGGAAGACCTCGCCGACCACGGCCTTGGCCGGGAACCGGCCGCCGTCGATCGCGGGCAGCACATCGTCGATGGCGAGGCGACCTGGCACACGTACTCCGTTCGGGCTCCGACTGTCCGGGGACAGGGTCGAGGTGATGGATCAACGGTAGTTCAGCGGGTCGCGTGGTGTCGGGATCGCGAGCGGGGAAATCGGTGAGATCGACTTTACGGCTCGTTTACTCGCGGCAATCCCGGGGCAATTCGCCCCGAATACCGTTCACGGCGTACTACTCGACGCTTCGAACGAAGCCGGACCGAAAGGTAACCGTATGGGACTCGTCGCCGGATTGATCGACCTCGTCGGAGGACTGCTCCATCTGCTGCTCGGGGGGCTGTAGCAGCCGGCAGTTCAGCCGACAGGAAGTAGCAGGCACGTAGTCACCCGCGCCCTCCGGTTCCGTCGCCACCGTCGACGGAACCGGAGGGCGCCCTCTTGCGTCGGTACCTTCGTCGGAGGCGCCCCGACTCGGCGCGTCACCGGGCCCGAACATGGGTAGTGTTCGCGGCGTGAAAGCCCTGCGTCGTTTCACCGTCCGTGCCCATCTGCCCGAGCGTCTCGCGGCGTTGGGGCCGTTGTCGACCAATCTGCGGTGGTCGTGGCATCCGCCGACGCAGGACCTGTTCGCGTCGATCGATCCCGAACTGTGGATCGCGGTCCGCAACGACCCGGTCCGCATGCTCGGTGAGGTCGATCCGTACCGGCTCGACGAGCTGGCGGTCGACCCGGTGTTCCTGGCCGACCTCGACCGGGCCGCAGCCGATCTCGACGACTACCTGACCCGTCCGCGCTGGTATCAGGACCAGCTCGACAAGGGTGCCGAACTCGCCACCGGCATCGCCTACTTCTCGATGGAGTTCGGCGTCACCGAGGTGCTGCCCAACTATTCGGGCGGGCTCGGCATCCTCGCCGGCGATCACCTCAAGGCCGCGTCGGATCTGGGTCTGCCGCTGATCGGTGTCGGGCTGCTGTACCGCTCCGGGTACTTCCGGCAGTCGCTCACCGCGGACGGGTGGCAGGCCGAGCACTACCCGGCGCACGACCCGCAGGGCCTACCGCTGCGGCTGCTCACCGAGAACGCCGGCGACGGCGGGCCGGGCGCCCCGGTGCTCGTGCACGTCGCGATGCCCGGCGGCCGGGTGCTGCGGGCCCGGGTGTGGATCGCGCAGGTCGGGCGGGTGCCGCTGCTGCTGCTCGACTCCGACATCGCCGAGAACGATCCGGAGTTGCGCGCGGTGACCGACCGGCTGTACGGCGGCGACCAGGATCACAGGATCAAGCAGGAGATTCTCGCCGGCATCGGCGGCGTCCGAGCGGTGCGCGCCTATACCCGCGCGCACGGACTCGCCGACCCCGAGGTGTTCCACATGAACGAGGGGCACGCCGGTTTCCTCGGCCTCGAACGCATCCGGGAGCTGATCACCGGCCCGGGACTGGACTTCGACACCGCGCTCGCCGCGGTGCGGGCCGGCACCGTGTTCACCACCCACACCCCGGTGCCGGCCGGTATCGACCGGTTCCCGGTCGACCTGGTGCGCCGCTACTTCGGCGGCAACGAGGGGGAGCGCGAGTCGACGCTGCTGCCCGGACTGGCCGTGGACCGGATCCTGGCCCTGGGCGGCGAGAACGACCCGGGTGTGTTCAACATGGCGCACATGGGTCTTCGTCTCGGCCAGCGGGCGAACGGCGTCTCCAGGCTGCACGGCGAGGTGAGCCGGGAGATGTTCGAGTCGCTGTGGCCGGGCTTCGACGCCGCGGAGGTGCCGATCGGGTCGGTCACCAACGGCGTGCACGCCCCGACGTGGGCGGCGCGCGAATGGATGGACCTCGGGCGGCGCCTCGTCGGGCCCGACATGCTCGAGGAGGCCCGCGGCTGGGAGCGGCTGCGCGAGATCGCTCCGGCCGAGCTGTGGTCCACCCGGAACACGCTGCGGGCCCAGTTGGTGGACGAGGTGCGCCGCCGCATCCGCGCATCTTGGCTCGAACGCGGCGCCACCGAGGCCGAACTGTCCTGGACCGCAGAGGTGTTCGACCCGAACGTTCTCACGGTCGGCTTCGCGCGCCGGGTGCCGACGTACAAGCGCCTGACGCTGATGCTGCGCGACCCGGAGCGTCTGAAGGCATTGCTGCTCGACGCCGAGCGTCCGGTGCAGTTGGTGGTGGCCGGTAAGAGTCACCCCGCCGACGAGGGCGGCAAGGCACTGATCCAGCAGGTGGTGCGGTTCGCCGACCAGCACGACGTCCGGTACCGCATCGTGTTCCTGCCCGACTACGACATCTCGATGGCGCGCTACCTGTACTGGGGCTGCGACGTGTGGCTCAACAATCCGCTGCGCCCGCTCGAGGCGTGCGGGACGTCGGGCATGAAGTCCGCGCTCAACGGCGGCCTCAACCTCTCCATCCGGGACGGGTGGTGGGACGAGATGTTCGACGGCGAGAACGGCTGGGCCATCCCGACCGCGGACGGCGTCGTCGACGAGGTCCGCCGCGACGACCTCGAGGCCACCGCGCTGTACGAACTGCTCGAACGGTCGGTGCTGCCGCGGTTCTACGACCGCGACGAACACGACCTGCCGACCCGCTGGATCGAGATGGTGCGGCACACCCTGCAGAGCCTCGGACCCAAGGTACTGGCGTCGCGCATGGTGCGCGACTATGCCGTCGAGTACTACGCGCCCGCCGCCATCGCATCCCGGAACGTGCTGCCCGACAACTTCTCCGGTGCGCGCGAGGTGGCCGAGTACCGGCGTCGCGTGGAGGCGGCGTGGCCGGGCGTGCAGGTGGCGCAGGTCGACAGCGCCGGGCTGCCCGACGACCCCGAGATCGGCGCCGACCTGTCGCTGCGCGCGTTCGTCCGCCTGGGCGGGTTGTCGCCGGACGACGTCGTGGTGCAGGCCGTGCTCGGGCGGGTCGGTCCGAACGAGGACCTCACCGACGTGACGGTGGTTCCCATGGCGCACACCGGGACCGACGGTCTGGGCGAGGTGTTCGAGGCGATCACGCCGCTGCCGGTGTCCGGGTCGGTGGGCTATACGGTCCGGGTTCTGCCCCATCACCGACTGCTCGCGACCGATGCCGAACTGGGACTCGTCGGGGCACCGTACGTGTAGGTCGGAACACGCTCGCACACAAGGGGGGACGGGGAATGATGAAACGACTGATTGCGGCGTCGGCCTTGGCCGTCGGCCTGACGGCGGCACTCGCCCCTGCAGCGGCGGCGCAGGACGCGCCGCCGCCCGGGTACAAGCTCTCCAGTGAGGGCTTCGTGACGCCGCTTCATCCCGACGCCTGGCGGCCGGCGCCGAAGTCGATCGTCGTCAGCCCGTACGGCACCGACGACATCTACTGCATCTCCTACAAGTCGAGCTTCTGCTATCAGCTCGATCCCGCAGGAAACCGTCACGACCTGATCTACCTCAACGCTTTCGTGCCCCGACTGTGGGTGTTCGATCCGTTCCAGAGTTGATACCGTGCGCCACGGGGAGTCCGGACGAGCTGGACCTTGCTGCGGGGGATGGGGTCATCGGGTATGAATCTGCAGTTTTGGGAGGTGACGGCGCTCGTTCGGCATCTGCGGAACTACCTCGTGAATGCCCGCCGTTTCTTCGCGGGATGGAGTGTCACCGAGATCCCGCGCACCGAGGACCCTCGTCCCGAAGACCGCTGAGCCGGAGCGACACGGCAATCGGAACTAGGCCCCACGGATCGCGTCATCGAGGACGTCGAGCCCATCTGACAACAGTTCGTCGGGGATGACCAGCGGCGGCAGCAGACGGACGACATTGCCGTAGGTGCCGCAGGTGAGGACGACGACGCCGCGTTCGAGGGCCCGGGCCGCAATCCGCTTGGTGGCCTCCGGGTTCGGCTCGCGGGTGCCGGGTCGGACGAACTCGAGCGCCAGCATCGCGCCGCGCCCACGGACATCGCCGACGATTCCGACGTCGTCGGCGAGGGCCTGCAGTCGCGGCCGGGCCAACTCCTCGATCCGGCGGGCCCGTGCGCACAGGTCGAGATCACGCATCTGGTCGAGTGTCGCGATTGCGGCGGCGCACGCGACCGGGTTTCCGCCGTACGTGCCGCCGAGTCCGCCGACGTGGACCTCGTCGATCAGGTCGGCGCGCCCGACCACCGCCGACAGCGGCATCCCCGACGCGATGCCCTTCGCGAGCGTCATCAGATCCGGGACCACGCCCTCGTGTTCGCACGCGAACCACGCACCGGTGCGGGCGAAGCCGGTCTGCACCTCGTCTGCCACGAACACGATCCCGTTGGCGCGCGCCCACGCGACGAGCGTCGGCACGAACCCCGGCGCGGGCACGATGAAGCCGCCCTCACCCTGGATCGGTTCGAGGACGATCGCCGCGATCCGCTGCGCGCCGATCTGCTTGTCCATCACATCGATTGCGCGTCTCGCGGCCTGCTCGCCGGTGACCACGCTGCCGTCCGGGTTCGGTGGCTCACGGAACGGGTACGACATCGGCATCCGGTACACCTCGGGAACGAACGGGCCGAACCCGTCCTTGTACGGCAGGTTCTTCGCCGTCAGCGCCATCGTCAGGTTGGTGCGGCCGTGATAAGCGTGGTCGAACGCGACGACGGCGTCGCGTCCGGTGGCATGACGGGCGATCTTCACGGCGTTCTCGACGGCCTCGGCGCCACTGTTGAACAGCACCGCCCGCTTCTCGTGCTCTCCGGGGGTGAGCGCGACCAGGCGCTCGCAGACCGCCACGTACTCCTCGTACGGGGTCACCATGAAGCACGTGTGGGTGAACCGCGTCGCCTGCTCGCCGATCGCCGCGGCCACCGCGGCATTGGACGCCCCGGTGCCGGTCACCGCGATGCCCGAGCCGAAATCGATCAGCGAGTTGCCGTCCACGTCGACGATGACACCGCCGTCCGCGTCCGCCGCGTACACCGGGACCGACGACGCGACGCACGCTCCCACCGCCGCGTGGCGACGGGTCGCGAGAGCCAGCGACCCCGGCCCGGGGAGGTCGGTGCGCAACCGGAGCTGCTGGGGGAGTCGGTATTCGATGTCGGGCACGGCGACCTCCCGGGCCGGTCAGGACTGGATGTCGCGGCGGCGGAAGCCGACCAGCGCCAGCGCGTACAGTGCGGCCGCGATCACGAGCAGGACGATCACCGGCACGATGTCGAACTCGGCGGCCGGCATGTTGGGCGTGAAGTGGAACGGCGACGCCCAGCCGGTCCAGTCGGGCAGCACCTCGAGGAACATGCCGATCACCAGTGCGTAGCCCAGGTACACCCAGACCACCGCCAGCAGGCGCGGGAACCACGCGTACACCGCGGCGGTCAGCGCGATCACCGTCATCGTCGCCGGCAGGAAGTTCGCCGCCGAGCCGACGAGCCGACCGAACATCGAGCCGTCGTGCAGTGTCGCCGCCGCGGTGACCCCCATCGCGGCGCCGGCGGCCAGCACGATCAGCGACGTCGCGACACTGATCACCGCGAGTTGCGCACCGAGCCACCGCCACCGCGACACCGGGCCCGCGAGCACGTCCTCGGCCCGTCCCGACGTCTCCTCGTTGCGGGCCGACTGCACCGCGGTCATCGCGTACATGCACGCCATGATCGCCAGGAACACCAGGTACAGCGCGAACGCGCCCTGCGCGGCGTTGCCCTCACCGCCCGGCAGCAGGTCGGCCAGCCGCGGATCCTGGTTGACGAAGTCCGCCACCTGCTGACCCAGCGCACCGATCGGGAAGGCCAGCGCCGCGACGCCGACGGCCCACGCGGCGATCTGGTTGCGCTGCATCCGCACCGTCAGCGCGGTGATCCCGGTCAGCGCGCCACTCGCGCGCGGCCGGCCGCCCCGCGGCGCGACCAGACCCGCCCCGACGTCGCGTCGTCCCACCACCAGGTACGCGAGCACGACGCCGACGACCACCGCCGCGAGCCCGAGCAGCAGCGGCCACCAGCGCTCGTCGACGTAGGCGCGCGTCGACTGCGCCCAGCCGATCGGCGACAGCCACGACCACACGCTGCCGTCCTCCTTGGCGCGGACGTCACCGATCGCGCGCAGCAGATACGCGACGGCGACCGCGACGAGCCCCAATCCGCTTGCGGTGCGGGCATGCTCGGTGACCTGGGAGAACAGCGCCGACGTCGCGCCGAACGCGAGGCCCACCATGAACACGCCCGCGGCGAGGTTCCACGACCCCAGCGCCGGCAGCCCGACCGCGGTCAGCCCGAGGCCCAGGACGAGCCCGATCAGCAGGTTCGCCAGCAGCACCACCACAAGTCCCGAGGTGATCGATGCGAACCGGCCGACGACGCCCGAGCGCAGCATCTCGGCGCGTCCGGTCTCCTCCTCGGTGCGCAGGTGCAGCGTCACGAGCAGCACCGACATGATCGCGACGGCGATCATCGTCATGCCCGCGATCTCGTTGGCGACCATCGCACCGAGCGTGTAGTCCGACAACCCGAAACCCGGCCCGGCGAGCGCCGTCGCGGCGGGCGATTCGATCAGCGCCGCGCGAGCCTGTCGCGACTCCGGGGTGGGATAGAGGTTCTGGTAGCTGGACGCCAACAGCACCGTCGACCCGCCGACGGCGATCACCCACGCCGGCAGCCGGATCCGGTCGACCCGCAGCGCCAGCCGGGTCAGCGTCCACGTGCCCGCGAGCGGATCGGACGTCGACGCGTCGGCGGGCCGCGCGGTCTGCTCGAGCGCCGGGGCCTGCGTCGTCATCGCCGCTCGATGCCCAGCGAATCGAACTCGTCGCTGTACTCGCGCAGGAACAGGTCCTCGAGCGTCGGCGGATTCGCGGTGATCGTGACGACCCCGAGGCCGGCGAGCGTCGACATCACCGCGTCGAGATTCTCGGAGTCCACGTCGAACGTGACGCCGTTGTCCTGGTCGTCGAGTGTCTTCACGTTGTGCACGCCGGGGACCGCGGCGAGGCCGTCGGGGGAGCGGCGGGTGGTGGCCGTGACCGTGGTGCGGGTCAGGTGCCGCAGCTCGGCGAGCGTTCCGCTTTGCACCGTCCGGCCCGTGCGGATGATCGTCACCACCTCGCACAGTGACTCCACCTCGGCGAGGATGTGACTCGACAGCAGGATCGTCCGTCCCTCCCGCGCCGCCTCACCGATGCACTGCTGGAACACCGCCTCCATCAGCGGATCCAGCCCGGACGTCGGCTCGTCCAGGATCAGCAACTGGGCGTCCGCGGCCAGCGCCGCGACCAGCGCCACCTTCTGCCGGTTGCCCTTCGAGTACGTGCGGCCCTTGCGGGTGGGATCGAGTTCGAAGCGCTCCATCAATTCCTGACGGCGCCTGTCGTCGAGGCCGCCGCGCAACCGCCCGAACAGGTCGATGGCCTCGCCGCCGGTGAGGTTGGGCCACAGGTTCACGTCGCCCGGCACATAGGTCAGGTGCCGGTGCAGGCTGACCGCGTCCCGCCACGGATCGGCACCGAGGACCGAGACGTCGCCGCCGTCCGCGCGCAGCAACCCGAGCAGCACCCGGATGGTGGTGGACTTGCCGGAACCGTTGGGGCCGAGGAACCCGTGGACCTCGCCGGGGGCGACCTCGAGATCGAGGCCGTCGAGGGCATGGACGTCACCGAAGCGTTTGGTGAGTCCGCGAACCGAGATCACCGGGTCCATCGCCCGAGCATAGGACGACGGGCACCGGCCCGGCCGGGTTTCCGTATGAGCCCGGCGTCAGCTCGACGGTCGGGACGCCGCGATCCGGGCCAGTGCCTGCCGCACCACCTTCGGATCGGCCGTCTCCCAGAACGGGGGCAACGACGCGCGCAGGTAGCCGCCGTACCGGGCCGTCGCCAGACGCGAATCGAGGATCGCGACCACGCCCTTGTCGTCGGTGCTGCGGAGCAGGCGTCCCACGCCCTGCGCGAGCAGCAGCGCCGCGTGGTTCGCGGCCACCGACAGGAAGCCGTTGCCGCCGCGCGACTCCACCGCCTGCTGACGGGCCACCAGCAGCGGGTCGTCGGGGCGCGGGAACGGGATGCGGTCGAGGATCACCAGGCTCAGCGACGGCCCGGGCACGTCGACGCCCTGCCACAGCGACAGCGTGCCGAACAGCGTCGTCGGCTCGTCCTCGGCGAACTTCTTCACCAGCGTGCCGGTGGCGTCGTCGCCCTGACACAGGATCGGCACGTCGAGGCGTCCGCGCATCTCCTCGGCGGCGGCCTTCGCGGCCCGCATCGACGAGAACAGGCCCAGCGTGCGCCCGCCGGCCGCGGTCACCAACTCCTCGATCTCGTCCATGAACGCGGGGGACAGGCCGTCCCGTCCGGGTGGCGGCAGGTGCCGGGCGACGTACAGGATGCCCGACTTGGCGTGGTCGAACGGCGACCCGACGTCGAGCGAATTCCAGCGCAGCGGACCGGCATCCGACGGCGCCTCCTTGCCGGTCGCGGTCGCGGTGTCACTGCGTGAGGGCGACTCCGGCGGCAGACCCCAGTTCACCGCGAGCCCGTCGAACGAGCCGCCGACGGTGAGCGTGGCCGACGTCAGCACCACCGTCGACTCGGCGAACAGGCTCGCCCGCAGCAGCCCGCCCACCGACAGCGGTGCCATCCGCACCACCCGGCGGACGTTGCCCCGGTTCTCCTCGACCGACAGCCACACGACGTCCTTGCGCTTGGCCGGGTCGGGCTCGTCGAACGCGGTGAGCACGCGGACGGCGCTGTCGTGGATCTCGTCGATCGCCGACAGCGCGGCGTTGCGCGCGGCGGCGGCCTCGGGGTCGGCGGCGGCCATGCCGGGCTTCGACGGGCCGATCGCGGTGCGCACGTTCCACGCGGCGTCTCGGACGGCGGCCAGCGCCATGCCGACGCCGTCGGGCAGCGCGTCCCAGCGTCCCGCGGGCAGCTCCTCGAGCAGATCCGCCCAGCCCTCCGACGCGGCCTCGAGCCGGTCGACGTCCTGTTCCTCGACGAGCTTGACGGCACGGCGGGCGGCGCCGCTGATGGCGGCCGCCGCCAGCTCCGCGGTCGCGACGCCGGTGACCCGGTCGACCAGTTCGTGGGCCTCGTCGATCACGACGACGTCGTGCTCGGGCAGCACCGCGATCCCGGAGATCGCGTCGATCGCGAGCATCGCGTGATTGGTGACCACGACGTCCACCTGCGCGGCCTCCGCGCGGGCGCGTTCGGCGAAGCAGTCCTCACCGACGGGGCACCGGGACTTGCCGAGGCACTCGCGGGCGCTGACGCTGACCTGACGCCACGCCTGGTCGCTCACGCCGGGGACGAGATCGTCGCGGTCGCCGGTCTCGGTGTCCGACGACCACTTGGTGAGCCGCTGCACCTCGCGGCCCAGCCGGGAGACGGCGAAGGCGTCGAACAGCTCGGCCTCGGGCGGATCGTCCTGCGCCATCCCCGTGTGGATCTTGTTCATGCACAGGTAGTTGCCGCGGCCCTTGAGGATCGCGAACCGGGGAAGGCGCCCCAGGGCGGGCTTCAATGCCTCCGCGAGACGCGGCATGTCCCGGTCCACCAACTGGCGCTGCAGCGCGATCGTCGCGGTAGAGACGACGACGGTGCGTCCGGACTCGACGGCATGCCGGACGCTGGGCACGAGGTAGGCGAGTGACTTGCCGGTGCCGGTGCCGGCCTGCACCGCGAGGTGCTCGCCGGTGTCGATCGAGTGCGCGACGGCGGACGCCATCGTCAGCTGGTTCTGGCGTTCCTTGCCGCCGAGCGAGCGGACCGCGAGCTTGAGGAGATCGGGCACGTTCGGCAGCTCACGGGACACCGCAACAGGGTACTGCCCGACACCGTCAACTCCGGTCGGCGACCTGCCCGACGAGTTCGACGCCGGCCGCCTCCATCTCGGCCAGTGCCGTTTCGACGGTGACCGGCGACACGCCTGCAGTGAAGGGGAGCAGCACCCGGGTGCGGAAGCCCTCGGTCGCCGCGTCCAGCGCGGTCGCGCGGACGCAGTGGTCGGTCGCGATGCCGACGACGTCGACGGCGTCGATGTCGTGGTCGCGCAGCCAGTGGGCGAGGGACCGGCCCGACGGCGAGACGCCCTCGAAGCCCGAGTACGCGGCGCTGTGCTCGCCCTTCGAGAAGACCTCCTCGAGGGGTCCGGTCTCGAGCGCTGGATGGAACTCGGCGCCGGGTGTCCCCGCGACGCAGTGCGGCGGCCACGTGTCGACGAAGTCCGGGTGGTCGGAGAAGTGCGTGCCGGGGTCGACGTGGTGGTCGCGGGTCGCGACGATCGCGGCATACCCCTGCCCCGAGAACAGGTCGTTGATGTCGGCGGCGACCGTCGCGCCGCCCGCGACGGCGAGCGAGCCGCCCTCGCAGAAGTCGTTCTGTACGTCTGTGACGATCAGGGCGCGTCCGGGCACTATCGCCACCCCTCTCCGGTCACGATCGGCTCGACAGACCCGGCGAATCGGGTGGGCACGGCCGGTTCGCCGTGCGACAGCTTGAGCCCCTCCCACGGCAGGCTCACCAGGTTGCGGGCGAGCAGAGCCCGGGCGTCGTCGAGCGTGGGTAGGTCGTCGACGACGTCGCCCCCGCGCACCATCGGGATCAGCAACTCGCGCGCCTCGAGGTCGGCGGCAACCGGGGCAGCCGTGCCCGCCCGGTACAGGACCTCCTCGACGACCGTGCCGGACGACCGACTCAGTCGCAGCGCGCGCTTGGTCCCGCCGCGGGACTGCTTGTGGCTGCTGCGCTTCTCGACCGGGACACCGTCGACCTCGACGAGCTTGTAGACCATGCCGGCGGTCGGTGCGCCGGATCCCGTCACGAGCGACGTCCCGACGCCGTACGAGTCGACGGGTTCGGCCCGCAGCGCAGCGATCGCGTACTCGTCCAGGTCGCCCGACACGACGATCCGGGTGCCCGTCGCTCCGAGCCCGTCGAGTTGTTCGCGGACCTGACGCGCGAGCACGCCCAGGTCGCCCGAGTCGATCCGCACCCCGCCCAGCTCGGTGCCGGCCGCCGTCACGGCGTTCTCGACGCCTTGCGTGATGTCGTAGGTGTCGACGAGCAGCGTGGTGCCGACGCCGAGCGCCGCCACCTGGGACCGGAATGCGGCCACCTCGTCCGGGACACCGTCGTGGGTGTGCAGGAGCGTGAAGGCGTGCGCGCTGGTGCCCGCACCGGGAACGCCGTGCCGGCGCACCGCCTCGAGATTGGAGGTGGCATCGAACCCGGCGAGATACGCGGCGCGGGCGCACGCCACCGCGGACTCCTCGTGCGCGCGACGCGAGCCCATCTCGATCATCCGACGGCCGTCCGCTGCACTCACCATGCGGGCGGCGGCCGACGCGATCGCGCTGTCGTGGTTGAGGATCGACAACACGAGCGTCTCGAGTAGGACACATTCGGCGAACGACCCGCGTACCGACAGGATCGGCGACCCGGGGAAGTACAGCTCGCCCTCGCGGTAGCCGTCGATGTCGCCGGAGAACCGGAAGTCCCGCAGCCACTGCACCGTCGCGTCGCCGAGGAAGCGAGAGACGACCGCGAGCTCCGGCTCGCCGAATCGGAAGCGCGCCAAGGCGTCCGCGATGCGTCCCATGCCCGCGACCACGCCGTACCGGCGCCCGTCGGGCAGTCGGCGGGCGAACACCTCGAAGCTGCATTGCCGGTGAGCGGAGTCGTCCGCGAGCGCCGCTTCGAGCATCGTGAGCTCGTACTGGTCGGTCATGAGGGCCGTGCTGGACTGGTCGGAGACCGTGTCGGAGGCGCGGGATGCGGGAACGGTTGCCACACGGCCAACTCTACGATTCGGGCCCTGGGCGCGGGTGTCGGGTTCCATGGCTACGCCGTACCCTGGACCCATGGCGCCGTGTTCCTCGATGACGACTCTCCCGACCACACTCCCGGTCGGCAAGATGCCCGCCGCAGCGCCCCAGGTCTCACCTGCGGAGGCTGAGATCGAGGAGATGACCGAGGCGCAGGATCGTCCCTGGGTGACCGTCGTCTGGGACGACCCCGTCAATCTCATGCACTACGTGACGTACATCTTCCAGAAGCTGTTCGGCTACAGCAAAGCGAAGGCGACGGACCTGATGATGCAGGTTCACAAAGAAGGCAAAGCGGTCGTATCCAGCGGTTCCCGCGATAAAGTCGAGAACGACGTCCGGAAACTGCACGCCGCCGGCCTGTGGGCGACGATGCAGCGCGACGACACCTAGACGCTTCGCCATCCATCCCTCTCGACGGTAAGGATCCCGGGTACAGACGTGCGGACTTGGACCAGGAAGAACTCGCTCGGCGGACTGAAACTGCGTTCGGAGATGGACGCCCACGAGGCAACGGTGTTGAGGTCCCTGGTGACCTCGGTTTCCGGACTCCTCGAGGAGCGCGCGGCGTCGGCGCCGACCGACGAACTCGCCGCCCTGACCGGACTGCGGACCGGTAACTCCGAAACCCCCTCCGACGAGGTCCTCGCCCGGCTGCTGCCGGACTTCCAGCGTCCCGACCCGGACAAGCCGGACAACGACTCCGAACGCGGCAACGTCAACAGCGCGCTTCGCAGCCTGCACGAGCCCGACATCATCGACGACAAGCTCGCGGCCGGATCCGTCATCCTGCAGACCGTGCCCGCCGAGGGCGGCAAGGTCGTCCTCACGCCCGAGCAGGCCGACGCGTGGCTGGCCGGGCTCAACGACGTCCGCCTCGCGCTCGGCACCAATCTCGGTATCGACGACGACACCCCCGACGAGGTGGACCCGGACGATCCGCGGGCCCCGCACTACGACGTCTACCACTGGTTGACGTGGATGCAGGACTCCCTCGTCCAGGCGCTGATCGCGTGACGGCCCCCGGCACGTCGGTCCGGACCGGACCGACGGATTCTCTGTGTGACGTGACGGGTGTTCTCGTCGGCCACGACTACGTGCTCGACGCGGACGCGACCCTCGGGGCGGGCGGTGCCACCGGTTGCACGGTGGTGCTCGCGCCGTCGGGCGCGACCGCCGGCGTGGACGTCCGCGGCGGCGGCCCCGGCACCCGCGAGACCGACCTGCTCGACCCCAGCCACTCCGTGCAGCAGGTGCATGCGGTGCTGCTGTCCGGCGGCAGCGCGTACGGACTGGCCGCCGCCGACGGCGTCATGCGGTGGCTCGAGGAGCACGAGCACGGCATCCCGATGGGCGCCCCCGGGCAGGTCGTCCCGATCGTGCCCGGCGCGGTCGTCTTCGATCTTCCGGTCGGTGACTGGCGCATCCGGCCCACCGTCGAGTTCGGCTACCGCGCCGCGGACCGCGCGGGCACGACCGTCGCGACCGGCTGCGTCGGCGCCGGCACCGGCGCCCGGGCCGGTGTGCTCAAGGGTGGCGTCGGCACCGCCAGCGCGGTCATCGAGGGCGGCCCGGCCGACGGGATCACGGTGTCGGCGCTGCTGGTCGCCAACCCGGTGGGCTCGGTGTGGGATCCCGAGACGGGCCTGCCGTGGGGGCTGTCGCTCGCGGACGCCGAACGGCGCGGCATGCGTCTGCCGTCCTCCGCGGAACTCGCCGCCGCGAACGCGCTGGCCGAGAAGGCCACGGTGCTCAACACGACCATCGGCGTGGTCGCCACCGACGCGAAACTGTCGAAGGCGTCGTGCCGCCGGGTCGCGGTCGCGGGCCACGACGGCATGGCCCGCGCGATCCGGCCCGCGCACTCGCCGCTCGACGGCGACACGATCTTCGCCCTCGCCACCGGAACCCACGAGACGCCGTTGCCCGACGGTGTCCCCGCGGCGTTCCCGTGCGAACTGCCGATCCTCGACGCGGTGTGCACCGCGGCCGCGCGGTGCGTCGAACGCGCGATCGTGGACGCGATCCTCGCGGCCACCACCGTCGCCGGGATCCCGAGCTACCGGGACGTGTTCCCGTCGGCGTTCGGGACCTCCGGCTAGCGGGCGGGACCGTCCGACACCGGCCGTCGGTCGGTGGTGGTCGGTACGCTCGAATTCGTGACCACCGGATCCGATGTACGCGTGAACCCTCCGCGAGTCCCGCGGCCGCTCTGGCAGCGGGCCGCGATGACCATCGGCGGGTTCGCGATCGTCCTGTACGTCCTGGAGGCCTTCGACACGATCGCGCGCAACAACCCCCTGGACCAGTGGGGGATCGAGCCGCGCACCCTCGACGGGCTGTGGGGAATCCTGTTCGCGCCCATGCTGCACTACGGGTGGGGACACCTGCTGGCCAACACGGTGCCGCTGCTGATCCTCGGGTTCCTGGTGCTGATGTCGGGCATCGGCCGCGGCCTCGCCGCGACCGGGATCATCTGGGTGATCGGCGGCCTCGGCACGTGGCTGACCGGTGGTGTCGGAACAGCGCACCTCGGCGCGTCCGTGCTGGTGTTCGGCTGGCTCACGTTCCTGCTGGTGCGCGGCATCTTCACCCGCAGTTTCGGGCAGATCGTGCTCGGTGTCGTGGTGCTGTTCGTCTACGGCGGCATGCTGTGGGGCGTGCTGCCCGGGCAGTACGGGATCTCCTGGCAGGGCCACCTGTTCGGCGCGATCGGCGGCGTCGTCGCCGCGTGGATCCTGTCCGCCGATGCCCGGCGCAAGACCGATCCGGCGGCCGGGCCGATCGGTTCCGCCGGGGCGGTGCGGCCGCTGCGCTGACTCGGCCGTCACACCGTCGACCAGCGTGTCGGCGCATCACAATCGCGCGTCGGATGTGAGTTGACGCCGCCGAAAGTGCCCGAAGCTTTTTGAGATCCGGGTGGGCGTGGCAGCATAGTTTGCATGCGCATTACGGTCCTGGGATGTTCGGGCAGCGTCTCCGGACCCGACTCGGCTGCTTCGGGCTACTTGTTGACCGCTCCCGGCACCCCGCCGGTCGTCATGGATTTCGGACCCGGTGTCCTCGGCGCCCTGCAGAAGCATGCCGATCCCGGCGAGGCCACGATCCTGCTGTCGCACCTGCACGCCGACCACTGTCTCGACATGCCCGGGCTGTTGGTGTGGCGGCGCTACCATCCCACCCCGCCGAGCGGGCGGGCCGTCGTCTACGGCCCCACCGACAGTGCGTGCCGCATCGGGGTCGCCTCCGCCGAGTGCGGCGGCGAGCTCGACGACATCTCCGACACCATCGACCTGCGCAGCTGGTCCGACGGGCACGTCGCCGAGATCGGTGAGATCGCGGTCCAGGCGTTCCGGGTGAACCATCCGCCGGAGTCCTACGGCTTCCGCGTCACCAGCAAGGCCGGACGCGTCCTCGCGTACACCGGTGACACCGGCATGTGCGATGCCGTCGTCGATCTCGCCCGCGGCGCCGACGTGCTGCTGTCCGAGGCGTCGTGGACGCACAGCCCGGATCGTCCCGAGGGCATCCACCTCTCCGGCACCGAGGCCGGACAGGTCGCGACCCGCGCCGGCGTCGGCGAACTGCTGCTCACCCACATCCCGCCGTGGACGTCCCGCGAGGACGTCATCGCCGAGGCGAAGGCCGAGTTCTCCGGACCGGTGCACGCGGTGTCGGCCGGGGACGTCTACACCGTCTGACCCCGACTAGGCTCTCGGTCGTGACGACACGAGAAGACGGTAGGACGGACGACGAGCTCCGCGAGGTTCGGATCACCCGCGGTTTCACCAAGCATCCCGCAGGTTCGGTGCTGGTCGAATTCGGCAACACGCGGGTCATGTGCACCGCGAGTGTCGAGGAGGGTGTGCCGCGCTGGCGCAGGGGCTCGGGGCTGGGCTGGCTCACCGCCGAGTACGCGATGCTGCCCGCGGCCACCCACACCCGCAGCGGCCGCGAATCGGTCAAGGGCAAGGTCGGTGGCCGCACGCAGGAGATCAGCCGCCTGGTCGGCCGCTCGCTCCGCGCGTGCATCGACCTCGCCGCGATCGGTGAGAACACCATCGCCATCGACTGCGACGTGCTGCAGGCCGACGGTGGCACCCGCACCGCCGCCATCACCGGCGCCTACGTCGCGCTCGTCGACGCCGTGACGTACCTGCGTGCCGCGGGTCGCCTGGCGGACCCGCAGCCGATCTCGTGCGCGATCGCCGCGGTCAGCGTCGGCGTCGTCGACGGCCGGGTCCGGCTGGACCTGCCGTACGAGGAGGACTCCCGCGCCGAGGTCGACATGAACGTCGTCGCGACCGACACGGCCACGCTGGTCGAGATCCAGGGCACGGGCGAGGGCGCCACGTTCCCGCGCTCGACGCTCGACAAGCTGCTCGACTCCGCGCTGGCCGGCTGCGAACAGCTGTTCGCGATCCAGCAGGCCGCGCTCGCCGAGCCGTACCCGGGCGAGCTTCCCGAGCCCAAGGCCGGCGAGCCCAAGAAGAAGGCGTTCGGCAGTTGAGCGGGAAGATCCTGGTCGCCAGCCGCAACGCCAAGAAGCTCGGTGAGCTCCGCCGGGTGCTCGCGGCCGCCGGTATCGAGGGTCTCGAGGTGATCGGACTCGACGAGGTGCCGGCGTTCCCCGAGACTCCGGAGACCGGCGCGACGTTCGAGGCCAACGCGATCGTCAAGGCCGTCGACGGCGCCGCCGCCACCGGGCTGCCGTGCGTCGCCGACGACTCGGGTCTCGAGGTCGATGCCCTGAACGGGATGCCGGGCGTGCTGTCGGCGCGTTGGAGCGGTCGTCACGGCGACGACGACGCCAACACCGCGCTGCTGCTCGGTCAGCTCGCGGACGTGCCCGACGAGCGACGCGGCGCGGCGTTCGTGTCCGCGTGTGCGCTCGCGATCCCCGGACAGGACACCGTCGTGGTGCGGGGCGAGTGGCGCGGGCAGATCGTGCGTGAGCCCCGCGGCGACAACGGGTTCGGTTACGACCCCGTCTTCGAGCCCGAGGGCGAACAGCGGACGTCGGCGCAGCTGTCGCCCGCGGAGAAGGATGCCGCGTCGCACCGCGGCCGCGCACTGGCGCAGCTGGTGCCGGCACTCGCGGCATTGGCTCGCGGCTAGCCGCGTCTCCTGCAGACACACGAAAGGCCCGTCCGCTCGGACGGGCCTTTCGTGTAGGTCGGTGCGGCGGATCCGCTCAGACGCCGAAGTCCTTCTTGACCTGCTGGGTGCGCCAGTGCTCGACGAAGAACGACAGGAACGGGATGGTGCCGGCGAGCAGCGTGCCGATCGTGCGGCCCGCGGGCCAGCGCACCTTGACCGCGAGGTCGATGGTGAGGATCAGGTACACGAAGTAGACCCAGCCGTGGACGATCGCGATCCAGGTGGGGAGGTTGTCGACCCCGAAGATGTACTTTGCGACCATCTCGGCCGTGAGGACGAGGAGCCAGATGCCGGTCGCGTACGCGAGAACGCGGTAGCGGAGCAGGGCCGACGCGATCTTCTTGTTGTCCTGCTGCGTGGGCGCCGCCGGCGCGGTGGTCTGCTGTGGGGTGGTCTCGTGGGGGCCGCCGCTCACTTGTCGCTCCTATCGGGCTCGCGAGCGGAGAGCTCGGCGAGGTAATCGTTGTACTCGAGCATCTGCCGGGCGTCGGAGTCGTCGAGATCGGTGGTGTCGGTGGCGGCCTTCGGACGTTCCGGAAGGAGTCCCTCGGGGACCTCGGTCGGCTCGTCCTTCGCGGTGTCGGGGCTCTCGCCGTCGTTGTCCTCGAGCTGCACGAAGCGTCGGTAGGCGTACACCACGAATGCCGCGAAGAGAGGCCACTGGAACGCGTAGCCGAGGTTCTGACCGGTGCCACCGACGGCTTCGAATCGCATCCACTGCCACCAGCCGAGCGCAAGGCATCCGACGGATGCGACGACGACCAGCAGGATCAGAGCGGGTCGGCTCTTTCGACGGGTTCGGGCCACACTTCGACGGTACCCGAGGTGTGGCGTGGCCCCGTAGGGGTGCCGGGTGGTTCTGGTCACCTGAGCTGCAGAGGAGTGGCCGGGCGGACTAGGTTTTCGTTCCCGGTGGGTCGTCTGGCAGAATCAACCGCTGTTCGTCGCATCCGGTTACGTACCGCGCGACGGTCACAGGAAAGAGGCAAAACCGGACTCACCACCCTGGTGGGTCGCCGAATTGCACGTGACACGTGTGCACTCGTGTGCGCACTGAAGGAGATACGCAGCTCATGGCTGTCAAGATCAAGCTCACCCGCCTCGGCAAGATCCGCAACGCGCAGTACCGGATCATCGTCGCGGACTCTCGCACCCGCCGCGACGGCCGTGCGATCGAGACCATCGGCAAGTACCACCCCAAGGAAGAGCCGTCGCTGATCGAGATCGATTCGGAGCGCGCTCAGTACTGGCTGGGTGTCGGCGCGCAGCCGACCGAGCCGGTCGAGAACCTGCTGAAGATCACGGGTGACTGGCAGAAGTTCAAGGGCCTGCCGGGCACCGAGGGCACCCTGAAGGTCAAGGAAGCCAAGCCGTCCAAGCTGGAGCTGTTCCAGGCTGCGCTGGCGCAGGCCGAGAACGAGCCGGTCGCCGAGGCCGTCACCCCCAAGAAGAAGAAGGCTGCCAAGGAAGACGCAGCCGAGGCTCCTGCCGCTGACGCCGAGGCTGCCGAGTAATGAGCGCCGTCGTCGCCGATGCCGTCGAGCATCTCGTCCGTGGGATCGTCGCCAACCCCGACGACGTTCGCGTCGAGCTGAACACGGGGCGTCGGGGACGCACCGTCGAGGTGCATGTGCACCCCGACGATCTCGGTAAGGTGATCGGTCGCGGTGGTCGTACCGCGACCGCCCTGCGGACCCTGGTCTCCGGTATCGGTGGTCGTGGAATCCGCGTCGACGTCGTCGACACCGATCTGTAGGACGCAGTGGAACTCGTCGTAGGCCGCGTCGCCAAGTCGCACGGCATCAAGGGGGAGCTGGTCGTCGAGGTTCGTACCGACGAACCCGAGGAGCGCTTCACCGTCGGTGCCGAACTGCGTGGTCGCAAGCCGCGCGAGAACAAGCTGCACACATACACGGTGGAAGCCGCCCGGGAGCATTCCGGGCGGCTTCTGCTGCGCCTCGAGGGCGTAGCCGATCGCACCGCCGCGGACGACCTGCGCGGCACGCTCTTCGTGATCGACACCGCTGACCTCACCCCGTCCGACGATCCGGACGAGTTCTACGATCACGAGCTCGAGGGCCTGACCGTGCGGATCGCCGCCGGACGCCCCGACGCCGGCACGCCGGTGGGCACCGTGATCGAGGTATTGCATTCCGCCGCAGGCGAATTGCTGTCCATTCGCCCGGAAGGTCAGACGTCGGGCGAGCTGTTGATTCCGTTCGTCACGGCGATCGTGCCGACCATCTCGATCGCCGACGGCATCATCGAGATCGATCCGCCGGAGGGCCTGCTGGACCCCGACTTCGGCGACAGCCGCAACGAGGAGTGACCGAACCACCGTGCGTCTCGACGTAGTCACGATCTTCCCCGAGTACCTCGAGCCGCTCCGCGCGGCGCTGCTCGGCAAGGCGATCGACAAGGGACTCATCTCCGTCGGTGTCCACGACCTGCGCCGCTGGACCCACGACGTGCACAAGGCCGTCGACGATTCTCCGTACGGCGGCGGGCCGGGCATGGTCATGAAGCCGACCGTGTGGGGCGACGCGCTCGACGAGGTCCTCACCGACGAGGACGGCGAACCGGACTCCGAGGCACTTCTCGTCGTTCCGACCCCCGCCGGGGTCCCGTTCACCCAGGCCACCGCCCACCGTTGGGCGGAAGAGAAGCACCTGGTCTTCGCGTGTGGGCGCTACGAAGGCATCGACCAGCGCGTGTTCGACGACGCCGCCCGCCGGGTGCGGGTCGAGGAAGTCTCGATCGGCGACTACGTGCTCATCGGCGGCGAGGCCGCGGTCCTCGTCATGGTCGAGGCCGTCGTCCGGTTGCTGCCCGGTGTGCTCGGCAATCAGCAGTCCCACGAAGAGGATTCGTTCTCCGACGGGCTGCTCGAGGGCCCCAGCTACACCCGTCCGGTCAGCTGGCGTGGACTCGACGTCCCGCCGATCCTCCTGTCCGGGGATCACGCGAAGGTCGCGGCCTGGCGTCGCGCACAGTCGCTGCAGCGGACGGCCGAGCGTCGTCCTGATCTCCTTTCCTGATCGGTTCCCGATCGGTTTCGCCGGCCCTTTGACCTGGGGTCGGTCACGCGAGTAGGCAGGAACTCGAGGTGACCGGCGATGACTGATGTCGACTATTGCGTCATAGGGGCTGGGTTCGCGGGTTTGACCGCGGCCCTGCGCCTGAAACAGGCGGGCCGCTCCGTCGTGCTGCTGGAGGCGCGGGACCGGATCGGTGGGCGGACCTTCACCGAGACCCGGGACGACGGAACCTGGATCGACCGAGGCGGGGCGTGGATCGGCCCCGGCCAGGACCGCATCCGCGCGCTGATGACCGAATTCGGCGTGCCCGCCTACAAGCAGTACACCGGCGGCGACGCGATGATGATGGTCGACGGTAAGAAGTACCGCTATCAGGGCACGATCCCGATGACGATGAGCCCGTGGGCGGTCGCGAACCTCGGGACCGTGTTCCTCGAACTCGGCGAACTGTGCAAGACCATCCCGCTCGACGCGCCGTGGGAGGCCAAGCGGGCCGCCGAATGGGATCGGATCAGCCTCGCGAAATGGCTCGACGACAACGTGCTGTCGAAGCCGGCCCACCAGCTGCTCGAGATGGCGATCGCCGGCTGCTACACGTCCGCGGCGTCCGAGGTGTCGTTCCTGTTCGTGCTGTATCAGATGGCGTCCGGCGGCGGTCCGGGGTTCGTCCTCGGTGTCGCCGACGCGGCGCAGGATTCCCGCCCGGTCGGCGGCATGGGGGCGATCTACCGGCCGATGGCCGCGGAACTCGGCCGGTCTCTGCATCTTTCGCGGCCGGTGCAGACGATCGCGCAGGACGATTCCGGGGTGACCGTGACCACCGACCACGTGTCGGTCCGGGCGCGCCGGGCCGTCGTTGCGGTGCCGCTCGCGGTGGCCGGGCAGATCCGGTACGAGCCGCTGCTCCCGGTCGATCGGACGTTCCTGCATCAGCGCATGCCGAGCGGAGCCATCCGGAAGATCTCGGTCGTCTACGACGAACCGTTCTGGCGGGCCGACGGACTGTCCGGACAGTCGGCCGCGCCCGACTCGCCCGCGATGGTGACGATCGATGCCGGCACCGACGCGCCGCGGCCGGGGGTGCTGTGTGTGATCGTCGAGGGGCCCCGCGCACGGGAACTGGGCAGGCTCACCGCGTCGGAGCGGCGGACGGCCGTCGTCGGGGCCCTGGTCGAGCGGTTCGGCAGCGACGCGGCCACGCCGATCGACTTCATCGAGCAGGACTGGAGTGCCGAACGCTATTCCGGCGGCGGCATGCTCAGCCACGCGCCCACCGGGGTGCTCACCGAATTCGGTCCCGCGCTGCGGTCACCGTGTGGGCGGATCCACTGGGCCGGCACCGAGAGTTCGGCGGTGATGTGCGGATGGGTCGACGGCGCGGTGCGGTCGGGGGAGCGGGCCGCCCGAGAGGTGATCGCCGCCGACGACCTGGTGGGCGCCGGGCGCAGCTAGTGCGGGGCGCACCGAAGAGAGACCACACCGGAAAAGGCGATGCGACGGTGGACCGTTCGCTCTAGAGTTCCGGGCGTGTCGAACACCTACCTCGCGCTGGAAGCTGCCACCCCGGATACCTATCTCGGAGACGACGGGATCGTCCAGGCCCAGTCGCCGGCGGTCCGGTCGCTGGCGCGTCGGCTGCGGGAGCGAGCGGGTGGCGACGTGCCGTTCGCCGAGGCCGCGTTCGATTGGGTTCGGGACCGGGTCGGACATTCGTACGACGTCCGGGACCCGCGGGTGACACTGACCGCGAACGACGTTCTCGAAGCGCGGGTAGGCCTGTGCTACGCGAAATCGCATCTGCTGGCCGCACTCCTGCGATCCGAAGGCGTTCCGACCGGTCTCTGCTACCAACGCCTCTCGCATGACGAGGGCCACGTACTGCACGGGTTGGTCGCCATCCATCTCGAGGGAGAGTGGCATCGCCAGGATCCACGCGGCAACAAGTCGGGTGTCGACGCGGAGTTCTCGCTCGGCACGGAGCGGCTTGCCTGGAACGTCGATCCGGCGCTCGGTGAGATCGACTACCCGCAGCTGTTCGTCTCGCCGGCCCGCGGCGTCGTCGACGCGCTTCGTGGCACGACCGACGTTCTTTCGCTGTACGGAACAGGCCTGCCGACCGGGCTCGATGCGCGCGACATCCACGGACACCGAATCGCGATCTAGGCGATTCGCCTCAGCGGGAACACTGTTCGGACAACGTCGGTGATGGTCTCGCGCGCGTGGGTCGCGCTGGCGTCGTCGACGGCCGCCGTCAGGGACGTGTCGGGGTAGTCGGCGTCGTCGTCGCCGTAGTCCAGGTCCTCACGGGAGACGACGACCAGCACGTAGCGGTCGTCGGCACCCGCGATGCCCGTCGACACGTGGGTCCAGCGGTCGTCGACGCAGCACATCCAGCCCTGTTTGACTGCGAGCGAGGTTTCCCCGCTCAGGCCGTCGGGCAGGCCGAAGCGTTGGTCGTAGCCCTCGGTAGAGGTGGCCTCGGACGCGTGGAGATGATCGAGGATCTCGGTGCGCCGACCGTCGTCGAGTCCGCCGCGCCCGTCGAGCAGTCCGGCGTAGTAGTCGACGAGGTCGGCGGGGGTGGTCTCGGTGTTCCACCAGTTGTCGTCGTACGGGGTGGTGGTCGCGGTGAGGTGGTATCGGCCGACGACGTCCTCGACGATCTCGGGCCCGCCGTACTCGTTCCACAGCGTGTTCGCGGCGTCGTCGTCGGAGCGCTCGAGCATCAGGCCGATCAACTCGTGTTCCTCGGACGTCAACTCGAATTCGGCGCGCGATTCGCGGAACAGCACGTCGTCGGCGATGAACAGCTTGGCGACCGACGCGGTGGGGAAGGACGCGGCGTCCGCGACGGCAGAGTAGGTGCCGTCGCGACGGTCGAGCAGAGCGATCGAGACGTCGGCGCCGCGGGCGAGGGCGTCGTCGACCGCCCGGGTCATCCGCTCCTCGAGCGTGCCCGACGGCATCTCGGCGACCGCATGCACGGTAGCGCTCTCCAGCGCCGCCGCCGGGTCGTTCGGGTCGTGGGTGAACATGCAGCCCCCGACCACCAGAGCGGTCGCGCAGGCCGCCGCGAGGCGCCACAGCACCCTCGCCATCGGGGTCCTCCAGGTAGATCACAGCGGGCGGCCTCGTTGCCGACGCTCACGACAGGCTAGCGGTAGGGTCGATCGCCGTGACGACTGCTCTCAAATCTGTGAACCAGCGTATCGCCGAAGAGCTCGATGTACGGGAGAGTCAGGTCGCCGCGGCGGTCGACCTCCTCGACGGCGGGGCGACGGTTCCGTTCATCGCGCGGTACCGCAAGGAGGTCACCGGCGGTCTCGACGACGCCCAGCTGCGCCAGCTCGAGGAACGCCTGCGCTACCTGCGTGAGCTCGACGAGCGCCGCGTCGCGATCCTCGAATCGATCCGCTCGCAGGACAAGCTCGACGCCCAGCTCGAGCAGCAGATCATGCTCGCCGACACCAAGGCCCGCCTCGAGGACATCTACCTGCCGTACAAGCCGAAGCGGCGGACCAAGGCGCAGATCGCGCGCGAGGCCGGCCACGAACCGGTCGCGGATGCGCTGATCGGCGATCCGACGACCGACCCCGCCGGATACGACGCCGAGCAGCTCGACGGCGCCCGCGCGATCCTCGTCGAACGGTTCGCCGAGGACGCCGACCTGGTCGGTGAACTGCGTGAGCTGATGTGGACCCGCGGCCAGGTCGAGTCGACGGTCCGCAAGGGCAAGGAGACCGAGGGCGCCAAGTTCGCCGACTACTTCGAGTTCTCCGAGCCGTTCGAGAAGCTGCCCTCGCACCGGATCCTCGCGATGTTCCGCGGGGAGAAGGAAGAGGTGCTGTCCCTGACCCTCGCCTCCGATCGTGAGCCGCTCGAGCCCGGCGAGACCAGCGTGTACGAGGGCCGGATCGCAACCCGGTTCGAGATCGCCGACCGGGGGCGTCCGGCCGACCGCTGGCTGCTCGACACCGTGCGCTGGGCGTGGAAAACCAAGATGCTCATCACCCTCGGCATCGACACCCGTATGCGCCTGCGGCAGTCCGCCGAGAAGGACGCCGTCGACGTGTTCGCGGCCAACCTCAAGGACCTGCTGCTGGCGGCGCCGGCCGGCACGCGCGCCACGATGGGGCTGGATCCCGGTTTCCGCACCGGCACCAAGGTCGCGGTCGTCGACGCCACCGGCAAGGTCGTCGCGCACGACACGATCTACCCGCACCAGCCGCACAACAAGTGGGACCAGTCGCTCGCGACGCTCGCCGCGCTGGCCGCCAAGCATGGGGTCGACCTCGTCGCGATCGGCAACGGCACCGCTTCGCGCGAGACGGATGCGCTTGCCGCCGAGCTGATCTCGAAGTTCCCCCAGGCCGGCCTCACCAAGGTGATGGTCTCCGAGGCCGGCGCGTCGGTGTACTCGGCGTCGGCGTACGGCTCGCAGGAACTGCCCGACCTGGACGTCTCGATCCGCGGCGCCGTGTCGATCGCACGCCGCCTGCAGGACCCGCTCGCCGAACTCGTGAAGATCGACCCCAAGTCGATCGGCGTCGGGCAGTACCAGCACGACGTGTCCGAGACGATGCTGGCGCGCTCGCTGGGCGCGGTCGTCGAGGACGCCGTCAACGCGGTCGGCGTCGACGTCAACACCGCGTCGGTGCCGCTGCTGTCCCGGGTGTCGGGCATCGCCGGCTCGCTCGCGGAGAGCATCGTCGCCTACCGCGACCAGAACGGTCCGTTCCGCAGCCGCAAGGGACTCAAGGACGTGCCGCGTCTCGGCCCGAAGGCGTTCGAACAGTGCGCCGGCTTCCTGCGGATCCCGAACGGCGATGACCCGCTCGACGCGTCCAGCGTGCATCCGGAGGCGTACCCGGTGGTGCGCCGGATCGTGCAGTCCTCCGGGTCGGCGGTGGGCGACCTGATCGGTAACACCGCGGTCCTGACGAAGCTGCGTCCGGCCGACTTCGTCGACGAGAAGTTCGGCCTGCCGACGGTCACCGACATCATCGCCGAACTCGACAAGCCCGGACGTGACCCGCGCCCCGAGTTCAAGACGGCGACGTTCGCGGCCGGCATCGAGAAGGTCGCGCACCTGAAGCCCGGCATGGTGCTCGAGGGCGTCGTCACCAACGTTGCCGCCTTCGGTGCCTTCGTGGATGTGGGCGTGCACCAGGACGGACTGGTGCACGTGTCGGCGATGTCGCGCACGTTCGTCAGCGACCCGCGTGAGGTCGTCAAGTCCGGCGATGTCGTCAAGGTCAAGGTGCTCGAGGTCGACGTGGAGCGCCAGCGCATCGGGTTGACGCTGCGCCTCGACGACGAGGTCGGCGCTGCCGCCGGTCCGAATGGTGGCCAGGGCCCGCGCGGTCCGCGCCAGGGCGGGCAACGCGGTGGCGGTCAGGGGCAGCGTGGCCAGGGTGGACAGCGTGGCCAGGGTGGTCAGCGCCAGGGTGGTCAGGGCCGCGACCGTCGTGACGAGCGTCCGGCGAGCGGTTCGATGGCCGACGCGCTGCGCAAGGCGGGCTTCGGCAACAAGTGACACTGCACGACGGGCGCCCCCGCAGTGACCGGGGCGCCTGTCGGCGTCCGTCCTCGTCAGTAGCCGCCGATGCCCTTGCCGAGCAGGGACGTGCCGATCACGAGCAGCAGCACCGCCATCACCGCGGCGTTGTTGGCGGTGAGCCATCCCTTGAGCCCGTTCAACCACGCAGTCGCGCGCTCGCGCATCGTGAAGTAGCCGATCACGGGAACGGCGACGGTGCTCGCGGCGAGGACCGTGAACACGACGCCGGTGACCACCATCGCCCCGGCGCCGACACCGAGTCTGGTGACCGCGACCGCGGCCCCGATGATCAGCAACAGATTCTTCGGGTTCACCGCCGCCAGCCCGATCCCGAGCGCGAACGCCTTCCCGGGCGTGACCTTGTCGATGGCGGCCAGCCACCCCGGCATGGTCGGTTCCTCGCCCGGGGCCGGGCGGTTCCGCCACTGCTTGACGGCCAGTCCGAGCAGGAGCAGGCCCAGCACGACGCGGACGGTCGCGGTGACCGCGTTGCCGTCCGAACTCGACGACAGATCGACGGCGCTGCCGATCGCCACGAAGACCGCGTACCCGACGGCGATTCCGGCGATCCAACCGGCGAGGAACGCCGTCGCGGTGCTGCCTGCGCGGGGCGCGAGCAGCATCAGGATTGTCGCGATGATCGGGATCGGACTGATCGCGACACCGATCGCGAGGGGGAGTACGTCCCCGATAGCGGCGTTCATACTCGGATCGTGGCACGGTCATCGGTCCGGTTCGCCACCCGTTGCGGGTGAAACGCCGGATGAGACTCCGGCTTTCGCGGCGCCCTTGCAGGTGGAATGCTCGTGAGCCATGCAGCCGCTCGCGTCGACCCGGACCGAATCGTTCCGTGCGCCGAAGAACATGGTGTGGATCCCCGCCGGGACGTTCTGGATGGGCTCCGAGGACTTCTATCCCGAGGAGCGCCCCGTCCACGAGGTCGGTGTCGACGGATTCTGGATGGACACACACCAGGTGACGGTCGCCGAGTTCCGGCGTTTCGTGAAGGACACCGGCCACGTCACGACGGCCGAGATCGCGCCCGATCCCGCCGACTATCCGGACGCGGATCCCGCGCTGCTCGTTCCCGGGTCGCTCGTCTTCACCCCGCCCGCACACCCGGTCTCGCTCGACGACTACCAGCAGTGGTGGTCGTGGGTTCCCGGCGCGGACTGGCGGCACCCCGAGGGCCCGGGCAGCAACGTCGGCGGCCGCGAGCGCCATCCCGTCACTCACGTCTCGTACACGGACGCGCAGGCGTACGCCGCGTGGGCGGGCAAGGAGTTGCCCACCGAGGCGGAGTGGGAGTTCGCCGCCCGCGGCGGCCTCGACCGCAAGACCTTCGCGTGGGGGGACGAGTTCACCCCGAGTGGCCGGCACCAGGCGAATACGTGGCAGGGGCAGTTCCCGTGGGAGAACCTCGCCGAGGACGGCTTCGTCGGCACGTCACCGGTCGGGACTTTCCGGCCCAACGGCTACGGCCTCGTCGACGTCGCGGGCAACGTATGGGAGTGGACCACCGACTTCCACACCGCGGACCACAGCGCGTCGGGCAAGAACGTCGCGCCCGCATCGTCGTGCTGCATCCCCCGCAATCCGCGGGTCGAGATCGGTGAGGTGCAGGCCGGCGAGGTGTACCCCCGCCGTGTCATCAAGGGCGGGTCGCATCTGTGCGCCCCCAACTACTGCCTGCGGTATCGGCCCGCGGCGCGTCAGGGTGAGACCGAGGAGACGTCCACCTGCCACATCGGGTTCCGATGCATCGTCCGTGGACCCGGACCGTCCTGATGCAGCACTGGCTGGATCGGGAGATCGTCGCCAACGGGCGGCTCCCGCTGCTGTTCTTCTTGATCGGCTTCCTGCTCGCGTTCATCTTCATCCGGCTCAGCGTGCGGATGATCCGGGCCCAGGTGCGTTGGTGGCCGGGCAACATCACGCCCGGCGGTCAGCACATCCACCACGTCGTGTTCGGGGTCGTGACGATGTTCGCGTCCGGAATCGGTCTGATCGCGCTGTACGAGACGGCGACGCAGGCGACCGGTGCCGTGCTGGCGACGTTCTTCGGGATCGGGGCGGCGCTCGTCCTCGACGAGTTCGCGCTGATCTTCTACCTCAAGGATGTGTACTGGTCGGATCAGGGGCGAGCGTCCGTCGACGCGGTGTTCGTCGCGCTCGCGGTTACCGGTCTGCTGCTGCTCGGTTTCCAGCCGCTGGAACTGCTCGACATCACCGAGTTCCGGGAGGACCGGCACATCGCGGTGCGGGCGGCGCTGATCGTCCTGGTGCTGGTGAACCTGGCGATTGCGGCGATCGTGATCCTGAAGGGGAAGATCTGGACCGGGCTGGTCGGGCTGTTCGTCTTCCCGATCCTGTTGGTCGGGGCGATCCGGTTGAGCCGTCCGGGTGCGCCGTGGGCGCGGTGGCGGTACGTCTCGAGGCCGCGTCGCATGCGGCGCGCGATCGAACGGGAGAAGCGCTTCCGGCGTCCGATCATCCGCGCGAAGATCTACGTACAGGACCTCGTCGCCGGCAAACCGAGCGTCGAACACGCCCTCACCGCGACCGAGGCGGAGCTCGAACGGATAGTCCAGGCTGCACCGGCGCCGATTTCCGCGCACGGCGAGGCGTCTGGCACAATGGTCAGGTTGCCTGGCGAAGGCGACTCAACTTGATCTGAGCACGAACCAGTCGAGCTACCGCCGCTCGGTTCCTCTGCTCCTGCGAAAACGCAAGGATGGAACACCCATGAACACCTTGGATTTCCTGGACGCCAAGTCCCTCCGCAACGACATTCCGGAGTTCCGCGCCGGTGACACCCTGAACGTGCACGTCAAGGTCATCGAGGGCTCGAAGGAGCGCGTGCAGGTCTTCAAGGGCGTCGTGATCCGTCGCCAGGGCGGCGGCGTGCGCGAGACCTTCACGGTCCGCAAGGTTTCCTTCGGCGTCGGCGTCGAGCGCACCTTCCCGGTCCACAGCCCCAACCTCGCCGAGATCGAGGTCCTCACCCGCGGTGACGTCCGTCGCGCCAAGCTGTACTACCTGCGCGACCTCCGCGGCAAGGCTGCGAAGATCAAGGAAAAGCGCTGAGCTTCGACGCTCTGAGCTTCTTCGATTGGCCCGGCACCGTTTTCACGCGGTGTCGGGCTAATCTGTCTCAGTGGCAGATGCACCGCAGGATCCGGACGTGACGCCGGGAGAGACCGAGCAGGAGCAGACCGGGGGACGGTCCCGCAGACGCAAGGGGAAAGACAAGAAACCCCGATCGTTCTGGCGTGAGATCCCGATCCTCATCGTCGTCGCGCTGCTGCTGAGCTTCCTCCTGCAGACATTCATCGCGCGCGTCTACCTCATTCCGTCCGAGTCGATGGAGCCGACGCTGCACGGGTGCCCCGGGTGCACGGGCGACCGCATCGTCGTCGAGAAGATCAGCTATCGCTTCGGCGACCCGGAACCCGGCGACGTCGTCGTCTTCCGCGGCCCGGAGTCGTGGTCCGAGGGGTACACGTCGACGCGGTCGGACAACGTCGTGGTTCGCGGGCTGCAGGAGGTGGGCTCGCTGGTCGGCCTGGTTCCTCCGGACGAGAACGATCTCGTCAAGCGCGTCATCGCGACGGGCGGGCAGACCGTGGAGTGCTGTGACGATCAGGGGCGCGTGCTGGTCGACGGCAAGCCCCTCGACGAGCCGTACATCACGATGGACTTCCCGTTCATCCCCGGCGTGCAGACGTGCGACACCGCCGTGAAGTCCGGGCGCTGCTTCGGTCCCGTCACCGTCCCCGAGGGACACCTGTGGGTGATGGGCGACAACCGCAGCAACTCGGCGGATTCGCGCTACCACGTCTCCGACGAGATGCAGGGCACCGTTCCGGTGGACAATGTGATCGGCAAGGCGACATTCATCGTCCTGCCGCCGTCCCGCTGGGGATCGATTCCGTCCCCCGACATCCAGCAGCAGTGAGTACCTGGCCACCGAGAACCGTCATTCGCAGAGCGTCCGGCTTGCGGACGATGGAGTCTGCGCTGGTCCGAAGCGGACTGGGTCCGGTCGCCGGCGTCGACGAGGCCGGCCGGGGCGCGTGCGCGGGACCGCTGGTCGTCGCCGCGTGCGTCCTGGGCCCCAAGCCGCACGCGGCGCTTGCCCGACTCGACGATTCGAAGAAGCTGACCGAGAAGGTCCGGGACGAACTCTTCCCGGTGATCAAGCGCCTCGCCGTCGCCTGGAGTGTCGTGGAGATCCCCGCCGCGGAGATCGACCGGATCGGGGTGCACGTCGCGAACATCGAGGGGATGCGCCGTGCCGTCGCCGGGCTGTCCGTCGCGCCCGGCTACGTGCTCACCGACGGCTTCCGGGTGCCGGGGCTGCCGGCGCCGTCGCTGCCGGTGATCGGTGGCGACGCCGCGGCCGCGTGCATCGCTGCGGCCAGCATCCTCGCCAAGGTCACCCGCGACCGCACGATGGTCGAGCTCGACGACGAGCTACCAGGCTATGGTTTCGCCGGCCACAAGGGATACGGGACGGCGGTGCACACGGCCGCCCTGAACGAGCTGGGCCCGTGCCGCGAGCACCGGATGTCCTACGCGAATGTCGCCGCGGCGAGCCGCGCATTCAAGGCCGCGACGGGCCGCGCTTTCGGTGCGACGGGATAGGTACGGAATGATGAGTGTTCACAACAACGCAGGAGGACGTCGAGGCCGATGAGTGCCGAGGATCTCGAGAAGTACGAAACCGAGATGGAACTGTCGCTGTACCGCGAGTACCGGGACATCGTCGGGCAGTTCTCGTACGTCGTGGAGACCGAGCGCCGGTTCTATCTCGCGAACTCTGTGGAACTGCTGCCGCACAGCGCCGACGGCGAGATCTACTTCGAGGTGCGGATGTCCGACGCGTGGGTGTGGGACATGTACCGGCCGGCTCGGTTCGTGAAGTACGTGCGTGTCATCACGTTCAAGGACGTGAACATCGAGGAGTTGGAGAAGTCCGACCTCAGGCTGCCGGACAACGGCCTGGGCTAGGCGAGAACCCTCGAAGGGCCGCGCACTCCGATCGGGGTGCGCGGCCCTTCGGCGCATCAGGAACGATCGTCCGACGTGAGGCTGCCGCGGTACGGCTCGAAGTTCGTCCAGTCCCCGTAGTGCACGAAGACGACCCAGGACGTTCCGTCCCGTTCGACGGCCCGCTCGGTGCGCACGTACACGCAGCGCCCGTGGCTACGAATCTGCTCGGCCGACTGGTCGGGGGAGCATGTCGGATGGCCTCGGAACGCGCTCATCTCGTGTTCTTCGACGTGGAGGAATCTCCCGTCGAGGTTTCCGCCCTCGAACGCGCACCGCACAGATCAACCGTATGAACTCTCCCTGGTCCGGCGCAACGACCGCGATTCGTCCACAGCACTTGCTTCATCCACAGGGCAATCGTGTCGGCCCTGTTCGGCGTCCGGTCGTGTCGGCGCGAGCGGGCACAGTCGACTTCACCGGCGGGAGGTTCCGGCCGGGTGAGGGGGATGCCCGGATGGCACGCAATCTCGCGCTGGGCGCGATGGGGGAGGAATTGGCCGCGTCGGTATTGACCGCGGCGGGTCTGCAGATCCTCGACCGCAACTGGCGGTGCCGTCACGGCGAGCTGGACCTGGTGGCGGTGGACGGCGACACGATCGTGTTCGTGGAGGTGAAGACGCGGTCCGGCCTGGGATTCGGCAGTCCGGCCGAAGCGGTGACGTACGCCAAGCAACGCCGCATTCGGATGCTGGCCCAGCGCTGGCTGGCCGAATCCGAGCAGCACTGGCCGCACGTGCGGTTCGATGTCGTCGCGGTGCTCGTCGATCGGCGACGCGAGCCCGAGGTCACGCACCTCACGGCGGTGTTCTGATGGCACTCGGTCGCGCGCATTCGGTGGCGGTGACCGGGGTCGACGGCCAGATCGTGGAGATCGAGGCGGACATCGGACGCGGGTTGCCGGGGGTGCACCTGGTCGGACTTCCGGACACGGCGCTGCAGGAGTCGCGGGACCGGGTGCGGGCCGCGGTGACTAATTCGGGTGCGAAATGGCCGGAATCGCGGGTGACGCTCGCATTGTCGCCGGCGACCCTGCCGAAGGTCGGCAGCGTGTACGACCTGGCGCTCGCGTGCGCGGTACTCGACGCGGCGCGTCAGATTCCGCGCAAGCGGCTGGAGAGAACTGTGTTGTTGGGCGAACTTGCGCTCGACGGCCGGTTGCGGACGGTGCGTGGGGTGTTGCCCGCGGTGCTCGCCGCGAAGAACGCGGGCTGGTCGGCGGTGGTCGTGCCGCTGTCGGCGCTGGCCGAGGCCGGACTGGTGGACGGGATCGAGGTGTTGGGTGCGGATCACCTGACCGCGGTCACGGAGTGGCTGCAGGGCAAGGGACACCTCGCCGGTCCAGCACCCTTCGCTGCGGCAACCACCTCGACGCGGGGCGATCTCAGCGAGGTGGTCGGCCAGCCGGACGCGCGGTGGGCGATCGAGGTCGCCGCGGCCGGCGCGCACCACCTGATGCTGACCGGGCCGCCGGGGATCGGGAAGACGATGCTGGCGCAACGACTTCCGGGCATCCTGCCCGCGCTGTCGAACCCGGAGGCATTGGAGGTCACCGCCATTCACTCGGTCGCGGGACTGCTCACGTCGGATCGCCCGCTCGTCACCGAACCGCCGTTCATCGCGCCGCACCACACGTCGTCGGTGAGCGCGCTCGTCGGCGGCGGCAGCGGGATGGCGAAGCCCGGCGCGGTCAGCCGCGCGCACCGCGGCGTCTTGTTCCTCGACGAGTGCGCCGAGATGGGGACGAAGGCGCTCGAGGCGCTGCGGACGCCACTCGAGGACGGCGAGGTGCGGATCGCGCGGCGCGACGGCGTTGCCCGTTACCCGGCACGGTTCCAGTTGGTGCTCGCCGCGAATCCGTGCCCGTGTGCCCCTGCGAGGGAGGTCGACTGCGTCTGCGCGCCGACGATCCGTCGCCGTTACCTGGGGCGGCTGTCGGGGCCGCTGCTCGACCGGGTGGATCTGCGGATCCGGATGAACGCGGTGGCTACCGGCGCACTGATGGACGAGGTGGGCGAGAGCACGGCAGCGGTGCGTGGCCGCGTCGCCGACGCACGTGCGGCCGCCACCGCACGCTGGCAGCAATACGGTTGGCGCACCAATGCCGAGGTGCCGGGACCGGCCTTGCGGCAACGGTTCCGACTGCCGCGCGAGGCCGTTGCGCCTCTGGAACGATTGCTGAGCAAGGGTGTGATCACGGCCCGCGGGGCGGACCGCGCGCTCCGCGTCGCGTGGACACTGGCCGACCTCGCCGGTCTCGATGCGCCGGGAACCGACCAGGTCACCACCGCCCTCGGATTCCGGGACCGGGGTGCGGCATGACCGGGCACGATCCACGGCTGCTGGCCTGGGCGTACCTGTCGAAGGTGGTACAGGGATCGTGCCCGCCGCTGGCCCAGTTGGTGGCCGCGGTGGGGCCGGTGGACGCCGCGCGGGCGGTGCGGGAGCGGGATCTGTCGAGCTTCCTGGACCGGCGGACGTCGGCGCGGGCGCACCTGGACACCGCGGCCCGCGACCTGGACCTGCTGCGGTCGATGGGCGGTCGACTCGTCACCCCGGACGACGACGAGTGGCCGCGGTGGCGGCTGCTCGCCTTCGACGGGCTCGGGCCGGGGCGTGACGACGGTGCACCGTTGGCGTTGTGGGTGCTCGGCGACCGGTCGGTGGACGACTTGGTGGCCCGGTCGGTGGCGGTGGTGGGCACCCGGGCAGCCAGTTCCTACGGGGAGCACGTGACTGCCGAGATCGCCGGTGACCTCGCGGCCGACGGCTGGACGATCGTGTCCGGTGCGGCATTCGGGGTCGATGCCGCCGCGCACCGGGCGGCACTCGGCTCGGGCGGCCTGACCGTCGCGGTGCTCGCGTGCGGCGTCGATCGCGCCTATCCGGCCAGGCACGGTCGCCTGCTGCAGCAGATCGCCCGCGACGGCGCGGTGATCAGCGAGTACCCGCCGGGAACGACGCCCGCCCGCTACCGCTTCCTGGCCCGAAACCGCCTGGTGGCCGGGCTGTCCGAGGCGGTCGTCGTGGTGGAGGCGGGCTGGCGCAGCGGGGCCCGGAACACGGCGAGTTGGGGTCGGCGGCTGGGACGTCCGGTGCTTGCGGTGCCGGGGCCGGTGACGTCGGCGGCGTCGACCGGGTGCCACCGGATGATCCGGGAGGGCGAGGCGCGGCTGGTCGCGAGTGCCGCGGACGTCGTCGAGGAGGCGGGCCCGATCGGGGTCGACGGCGACGGCAGCGGGCCGTCCCGCGCCCTGGACGTTCTCGAGGGCGACGCGGCGACGGTCTACGAGGCGCTGCCGGCCAGCGGAGCCCGCGGTACTCGGGAACTTGCCGAGGAGTCGGGCGTTCCGATCGAGCGGGTGCGCGCGGTTCTGCCGGTACTCGAGTTGGACGGGTTCGTCGGCTCGGACGATTCGGGGTGGTTCCGGCGCGGATGAGGCCGACCGGTCACGCCTCGCGCATCATCACGTCCTTGATGCGCTGGATGCGCGAGGGATCGGAGGTGTCGCCGGTTCGTCCCACGAGAGTGGTCAGCGTCGTGACGACCGGCGCACCGGCGTCGTCGAGGACCTCGTTCTTGGTCACGATGATGTCGCTGCCCGCCGTCTGGCGGAACGACTCCAGGGAGACGTCGACGGTGAGGCGGTCACCGGCCCGGATCGGGCGGTGGAACACTAGCTTCTGGTCCGTCTGCAGGATCTGGCTCAGATCGAATCCCGGGACGATCTGCTCGAAGAGGTACTTCTGCGCGATCATGCCGATCACCGACACGAAGGTGAGCGGTGCGACGAGAGCGCTGTGTCCGAGTTCCCGGGCGGCCTGCTCGTCGTAGTGTGCGGGGTGAGCATTCTGCACCGCGGCTGCGTACTCACGCACCTTCTCCCGCCCGACCTCGTAGAAGTCCGGCATGCGGTAGCTGTAGCCGACCAGGCGCTCGGCGCGCGTGGCACGGTCTTCGGTCGACTCCGCTGGTCGGGTCACCCATCGAGTGTGACGGAAAATTCCTCGCAGCGGCCGATATCGGGCGTACGCGGGTCGGCCCGACCGTCGTGCGGCCGCCAGGAAGCGGACATGCGGCCGTTGGACGACAAGGCATACCGCGTCGGCTCGTGCGATCGCCTAAAGTCGCGTCATGGCTACCGTCTGGACAGTCCCCGATGACATCACCCGTGTGCTCCTGGCTGCGCCGGGAATCCGCGACTTCCTCACGAACGCCGAGGTGAGTGGAGTGGTCGTCGACCCCAAGGCGCGTCTCGCCGAGTTCGCCGCCGTGGTGGGTGCACTGGGGAACAACGCGGGACGGACGTTCAGCTCGGTGCGGGACGCGTCCAGTGTCCTGTTCGACGGGCCCGCCGTCGGCGGCGTGGCGATCTCCGACGCGCTGCGCCTCGCAGTGATGAGGGTGCTCACCGCCGAACCGCGCGAGCGGAAGCCGGCCCCGAATCCGCTCTCGCCCCGTGTCGTCGAGAACCTCGGGCTGTACGTGTACGCGTTGCGGGACCCGCGGGACAATTCGATCTTCTACGTCGGTGTCGGCCGCGGTAACAAGGTCTACTCGCACGACTGGGACGCGCTGGGCGAGGCCGGAACGCTGGACTCGGAGACCGTGGGGGAACCGGACCGCGACGAGGCGCGCAGCGCCTGGACCCAGCGGATCCGTGACATCTACGCGGCCGGGCACTCCGTGGACCACATCGTATTGCGGCACCGGATCGAAACCGCCCACGACGCGGCCGCAGAAGCCCGTGAGGCGGTTCACGTCGTGACCGACGCGCTCCGGCTGCTCGAACGTCGTTCCGGCAATCCCGTTCTGACCAACCTGGCGGGTGAGCCCGCCGATCTCGAACGCCGCGCGATGTCGGTGGAGGAGCTGGCGGTCCAGTACTCCGCGTTGCCGGCGCCCGGCCTCCCGGTCCCGGGTGCGCTGGTGCGGGTCCCGGCCGCCGCCGATCGGTCGCTGTCCGCCGAGGACGTATACGAGGCGGCGCGCGGCCCCTGGCCCGCCGGTGCGGCGGCGCGCAACGTCCCGGACCTGCCCGTGATCGTGTTCGCGGACAACATCGTTCGCGCCGTGTACCGGGTGCGTTCCTGGAATCAGGTGGGAGCGACCACCGATCAGCAGTTCCGATTCACGGGCGCGCCCGACCCCGAGCTCGAGGCCGCGTTCGTCGGCACGCGGGTGACGCCGGATCGGGCGGGACTCAAGGTCTGGCCCACGCACGGGTGGGTGCAGCGACTGACGATGGCGCGTCCGCACGGTCGCTGATCGTCCGGCAATCACAAACAGTCTATGGTTAGGTAACGCTAACCATAGACTGTTTGTGATTTCGAGGAGTGTTGCAGTGGCAAGAAAGACGTCGACGCTGACGGTGGTGCGATCCGAGCAGATCGGGCCGCACATGGTGCGAGTCGTGCTGGGGGATCCCGGATTCGACACGTTCGAGCCGTCCGAGTTCACCGATTCCTACGTCAAGATCGAGTTCGGGACGGGCGACGACACGGTGCTCCGCACCTACACGGTCCGGTCCGTCGACCCGGCGGCGCGGGAGATCGCGATCGACTTCGTCGTCCACGGTGACGAGGGCGTCGCGGGGCCGTGGGCCGCGTCCGTGCAGCCCGGCGCGACGGTGACCGTGCGGGGGCCGGGTGGGGCATACGCGCCGCGCCGGGACGCCGACTGGCATCTCATCGCGGGCGACGAGTCGGCCCTTCCGGCGATCTCGACCGCGGTCGCGGCGCTGGCGCCCGACGCGGTGGCCCGGGTGTTCGTCGAGGTGTCCGGCGCGGACGACGAGGTCGCGTTGCCGGCCGGGCCGGACGTCGAGATCACCTGGATCCACCGCGGCACCGCCTCGGACGAGGCGGGGGGCGACATCGCCGGAGTGAACGCGCCGCTGGTGGCTGCGGTCCGCGCCATGCCGTGGCTGCCGGGCGATGTCCACGTCTTCATCCACGGCGAGGCCGACGCCGTCATGCACGGCCTGCGCCCGTACATCCGTAAGGAGCGCGGGGTGCCCGCGGCGTCGGCCTCGATCTCCGGGTACTGGCGGCGTGGGCGTACCGAGGAAGGCTTCCGCGTGTGGAAGTCGGAGTTGGCGGCGGCGGAGGCGAGCGCGAACTGAACGCGTCCCGGCCCGCGGCCTACGGGGTGCGGGCCAGGGTTTTCAGTGCGGTCATCGCGACCGCGCCCGACGCGACGATCGCGATCGCCATCGGCACCGCGGTGCCGCCGATCCCGACCAGGGGCGACACGACGGCGGCGAGCCCGAACTGGCACGCGCCCATGAGCGCCGATCCGGTGCCGGCGGCCTCCGGGACCTGTCCCTGAGCGAGCGCCGTGGCATTGCCCATGATGAAACCGATGCTGGTGACCACACCGAACAGCAGCGGCAGGACCAGCCAGATCCGAGTACCGCCGAGAGTGGTCGCGAGCAGGAGCAGCACGCCCGACGCGAGCAGCAGGCCCACACCGAACGTCAGCAACTGGCGGGCCTGGTACGTCCCGATGAGCTTGGTGTTGACGATGCTGCCCGCGACGATGCCCGCCGAGTTGATCGCGAACACGATCGAGAACTGGCCGGGAGAAAGTCCCATCACTTCCTGGACCACGAACGACGACGCCGAGATGTACGAGAACAGGGCGCCGAAGCCGAACGCGAACGTCAGGGCGTAGCCCACGTAGACCCGGTTGCGCACCACGTAGGTCATGTTCCGCGTCAGTGCCGCGAGCCCACCGCCGTGCCGGCGTTCCTTCGGCAGCGTCTCGGGCACCAGGAACAGCACGCCCAGGAACATCACGATCGACGCTCCGGCGAGAACCCAGAAGATGCCGCGCCACCCGATCGGGCCGAGCAGGGCGCCGCCCATCAGCGGGGCGACGACGGGCGCGACGCCGCCGATGATCATCATGATGCTGAACAGCCGGGCCGCGACGTCGCCCTTCGCGCGGTCCGCGATCACGGCGCGGGCCAACACGATTCCGGCGCCGCCGCTGAAACCCTGTAGCAGGCGCGCCGCGATGAGGATCTCCACGGTGGGGGCGATCGCACACAGCACTCCGCTGATCGCGCAGAGCACGGTCCCGAGGATGAGGAGCTTCCGCCGGCCGAGGCCGTCGGACAGCGGCCCGATGATCAACTGGCCTACACCGAGTCCGGCCATGAAGGTCGCGAGCGTGAGCTGCACGCTCGTGTCCGACGTGTCGAGGGCGCCCGTCATCGAGGGCAACGCCGGGAGGTACATGTCGGTGGCCAGGGGAGCGATCGCCGAGAGTAGGGCCAGGACGCACAACATGGGAATGGGAATCGCTCGTTTCACGCGAGCACCCTACCGGCGCGGGCGCTTGCGAAATCCGGTGGGCGCAGCGACGGTTGACGGCATGGTCTCCCGGTCGTCGGACGCACAACTGCCCCACCCGCTGCGGGTGCACCTCGACGACTACGACGAGTACCTGCGTCTCGAGCGGGGGCGATCCGAGCACACCGTCCGCGCCTACCGCGCGGACGTGGCGAGCCTGTTCGACTTCCTCTCGCGGGATCGGCCCGACGCGGTGCTCGCGGACCTGGACCTGCGGGTGCTGCGGGCCTGGCTCGCGGCACAGGCGACGGCGGGGACCGCACGGACGACGCTCGCGCGGCGGACGTCGTCGGCGAAGGGATTCACGGCGTGGGCCGAACGTACCGGGCGGATGTCGGTCGACCCCGGTGTACGTCTCGTCGCCCCCAAGGCGCACCGCACGCTGCCGCCTGTGCTGCGTCAGGAACAGGCGGCGGAAGCCATGGGTGCGGCGGAATCCGGTGCCGCGCAGGAGGACCCGGTGGCCGTACGAGACCGTCTGATCGTGGAGCTGCTGTACTCGACGGGAATTCGCGTCGGCGAGCTGTGCGGGCTCGACCTCGGCGACATCGACCACGATCGCCGGGTCCTGCGGGTCCTCGGCAAGGGAGACAAGGAGCGGGTGGTTCCGTTCGGCCGGCCGGCCGAGGACGCGATCGAGGCATGGTTGCGTATCGGGCGCCCGGTACTGGAGAACGAGCGCTCGGGTGACGCGCTGCTGCTCGGCCGCCGGGGTGGGCGGCTCGACCAGCGGCAGGCGCGGGAGGTGGTGCACGACGTTGTGCAGGCGGTGCCCGGTGCCCCGGATCTCGCGCCGCACGGTCTGCGGCACTCGGCGGCCACCCATCTCCTCGAGGGCGGTGCGGACCTGCGCGTCGTGCAGGAGTTGCTGGGGCATTCGAGTCTTGCCACGACCCAGCTCTACACCCATGTCTCGGTGGCGCGGCTGCGCACGGTGCACGACCAGGCTCACCCGCGGGCCTGACCGGCATCGCCGATCGGCAGCAGCCGCATGCGTACCGCCCGGACCAGTGGAAGCGGGTCGAGGTAGGTGCGGTCCCGGCGGAGCCCCCAGTGCAGGCACGCCGCCGCGGCGCATTCGGGATGCCCGGGGGCGACGGCGCCCAGGACCGCGCCGCGTTCGACGCGTCGGCCCGCGGACACGGTGGCTTCGACCGGTTCGTAGGTGGTGCGCAGCCCGCCGGGGTGGTCGACCGAGACGACCGGCTTGCCGGCGACCGTGCCCGCGAACGCGACGGTGCCGGCTCCCGCGGCGAGGACGGGCTGGCCCGGCACCGCGGCGAGGTCGACGCCGCGGTGGCCGGGAAGCCAGTTGTGCTCCGGCAGGTCGAACGGCCGCACGACCCGCGGGCGCGGGCGCAACGGCCAGCCGAACTGCGCGCGACTCGGGGCGGTTGCCGCCGCCGGGTCCTGCGCACGCACTGGCGCGGCCGTGCCCGGGCTCGCCGCCGCGACCGGGCACAGCACCAGGAAGAGCGCGATGCTGAGCAGTGCCCGCAGGGTCGTCGTCGAGGCCATGGAGCGAGCCAACTCGACGGGACCGCAGTCCGGGGTGCCGCGGAGTGGATTGTGGATGAAGGAAATGCTCATCCACAGATTTCCGAGTGCGTGCGGGGCGCTCGGTGCCGGTGGAACGGTCCCGGACCGGCCGGTTAGGACGGTGGAGATCGACGCCGTACACTTGTCGGGCGGTCTGTGCACGCACAGTCCGACTTCGCGCGCCCGCGCACAAAACCGGCTGTCGGCTGGTCCTGTCTCCGTGCAGGTCCGACACCGGGCGGGCGCCAGGGCAGGGGTCACCGATCCCTGCGACAACCGGCATACGAAAGAAGAGGTACACAGCCATGGCTGTTGTGACCATGAGGCAGCTGCTCGACAGCGGCGCACACTTCGGGCACCAGACCCGCCGTTGGAACCCGAAGATGAAGCGATTCATCTTCACCGACCGCAACGGCATCTACATCATCGACCTGCAGCAGACGCTGACGTACATCGACAAGGCGTACGAGTTCGTCAAGCAGACTGTCGCGCACGGCGGCACCATCCTGTTCGTCGGTACCAAGAAGCAGGCGCAGGAGTCCATCGCGGGTGAGGCCACTCGCGTCGGAATGCCCTACGTCAACCAGCGTTGGCTCGGCGGCATGCTCACCAACTTCTCGACCGTCCACAAGCGCCTGCAGCGCCTGAAGGAGCTCGAGTCGATGGAGCAGACCGGTGGCTTCGAGGGTCGCACCAAGAAGGAAATCCTCATGCTCACGCGTGAGATGACCAAGCTCGACCGCACCCTCGGCGGCATCCGTGACATGGCCAAGGTTCCGTCGGCCATCTGGGTCGTCGACACCAACAAGGAGCACATCGCCGTCGGCGAGGCGCGCAAGCTGAACATCCCGGTCATCGCGATCCTGGACACCAACTGCGACCCCGACGTCGTCGACTACCCGATCCCGGGCAACGACGATGCGATCCGTAGCGCCGCCCTGCTGACCAAGGTCGTCGCCTCGGCCGTCGCCGAGGGCCTGCAGGCTCGCGCCGGCGCCGGCGCCGACAAGGACGCCAAGCCGGAGGCCGGCACGGGCGAGCCGCTCGCCGAGTGGGAGCAGGAGCTCCTCTCGCAGGCTGCTCCGGCCGCAGAGGCCGAGGCCGAGGCTCCGGCCGAGGCGCCCGCCGCGGACGCTCAGCAGTCCTAAGTCGATTCGGCCCCGACCTATCCGGTCGGGGCCGTTTCGCTCACCTGCTTCGCCAGGTTCCGGCGCGAACCGCAGAGCCTGGCATCCGAAACTCATCCGAGGAGGATCGCCCCATGGCGAACTACACCGCCGCCGACGTCAAGCGGCTCCGTGAGCTCACCGGCTCCGGCATGATGGACTGCAAGAACGCGCTCACCGAGACCGACGGCGACTTCGACAAGGCTGTCGAGCTGCTGCGCATCAAGGGTGCCAAGGACGTGGGCAAGCGCGCCGAGCGCACCACGGCCGAGGGCCTGGTCGCGGCTCGCGACGGCGTCATGATCGAGATCAACGCCGAGACCGACTTCGTCGCGAAGAACGCGGAGTTCCAGGAGCTGGCCGACAAGGTCGTTGCCGCTGCTGCCGCCGCCAAGCCGGCCGACCTCGAGGGCCTCAAGGCTGTCGACGTCGACGGCAAGACCGTCGAGACCCTGGTCCAGGAGCTGTCCGCGAAGATCGGCGAGAAGCTCGAGCTGCGCCGCTACGTCGCATTCGACGGCCCGGTCGCCACCTACCTGCACAAGCGTGCGTCGGACCTGCCCCCGGGCGTCGGCGTGCTCGTCGAGTACACCGGTGAGGGCGAGGCTGCTGCCGACGCCGCTCGCGGTGCTGCCATGCAGGTTGCTGCGCTCAAGGCCAAGTACGTCACCCGCGACGAGGTCCCCGCGGACGTCGTCGAGGGCGAGCGTCGTATCGCCGAGCAGACGGCCAAGGAGGAGGGCAAGCCCGAGGCTGCGCTCCCGAAGATCGTCGAGGGTCGCGTCAACGGCTACTACAAGGACGTCGTCCTGACCGAGCAGTCCTCGGTCACCGACTCCAAGAAGACCGTCAAGGCTCTCCTGGACGAGGCCGGCGCCACGATCACCCGCTTCGCGCGGTTCGAGGTCGGCGCCAGCTAGTCGCACTCCCACATCGGCCCCGCCGGCCGGTTGGGTGCGGTCGTCGGTTCGGGCACTTCCGAACCGACGTTCCGCCCCATCCGATCCGTGCGGGGCCGATCTGCGCGGTGGGTGGGTCGACTGGGGCGCCCACGGATGAATGAGGCAGGATGATAGGGCCTGTTCTGGCGGCTTCGCCGGACGGTCCCGGGTACTCGGCGCCCGCGGAGCACAGGCTTCGCGCGCCGCTGAACCGTAGTACTTCTAGAACCGAACTATCTGCAGGAACCGAGGGAGAATTATGACCGCACCGGCCGACGAACGTCCAGGATTCCGACGTGTGCTTCTCAAGCTCGGCGGCGAAATGTTCGGCGGCGGCGAGGTGGGTCTCGATCCCGACGTGGTGACGACCGTCGCGGAACAGATCGCCGAGGTCGTCCGTTCGGGTGTGCAGGTGGCAGTCGTCATCGGTGGTGGCAACTTCTTCCGCGGTGCCGAACTGCAGCAGCGCGGTCTCGACCGCGCGCGCTCGGACTACATGGGCATGCTCGGCACGGTCATGAACTGCCTTGCGCTGCAAGACTTCCTGGAGAAGCAGGGGATCGACACGCGCGTGCAGACCGCCATCACGATGGGTCAGGTCGCCGAGCCGTACCTGCCGCTGCGTGCGCGCCGCCACCTCGAGAAGGGGCGCGTCGTGATCTTCGGCGCCGGCATGGGTATGCCGTACTTCTCGACCGACACGACGGCAGCGCAGCGCGCCCTCGAGATCGGAGCGGAGGTGGTCCTGATGGCCAAGGCGGTCGACGGTGTCTACACGGCGGACCCGCGGCTCGATCCGGACGCCACCATGTACTCCGAGGTCACCCACCGTGAGGTCATCGAGAAGGGCCTGAAGGTCGCCGACGCGACCGCGTTCAGCCTCTGCATGGACAATCAGATGCCGATGATGGTCTTCAACCTGTTGACGCGCGGCAATATCGCGCGCGCTGTGTCCGGTGAGAAGATCGGAACACTGGTCAAGTCATGACGACGGGCAATGTGATCATGGATCGCAACGCACGCGACCGCGATGGATACGAGACGGAGGAACAGCCGTGATTGATGAAGCTCTCTTCGAGGCCGAGGAGAAGATGGAGAAGGCCATCACGGTTGCGAAGGACGACCTCGGTTCCATTCGTACCGGTCGCGCCAACCCGGGCATGTTCAACCGGATCGTCGTCGAGTACTACGGCTCGATGACGCCCATCACGCAGCTGGCGGGCATCAACGTGCCCGAGGCCCGGATGGTCATCATCAAGCCTTACGAGGCGTCTCAGCTCGCGCCGATCGAGAACGCGATCCGCAACTCCGATCTGGGCGTCAACCCCAGCAACGACGGCAGCATCATCCGCATCTCGATTCCGCAGCTCACCGAGGAACGGCGTCGTGAGTTCGTGAAGCAGGCCAAGAGCAAGGGCGAGGACGCCAAGGTGTCGATTCGCAACGTCCGTCGCAAGACGATGGACGAGCTCGCACGCATCCAGAAGGACGGCGAGGCGGGCGAGGACGAGGTCGGTCGGGCCGAGAAGGAACTCGACAAGACCACGTCGCGCTACGTCAGCCAGATCGACGAGCTGGTGAAGCACAAGGAAGCCGAATTGATGGAGGTCTAGCCGTGGGGAAAGCTGACGGTTCCCCCGCGGCGACAGCCGCCCCGGCCTCCAAAGCCGGACGCAACCTGCCTGCCGCGATCGCCGTCGGCGGCGGCCTCGGCGTCGCGTTGATCTTGATCCTCGCGTACGCACCTCTGGTGTGGATCGGCGTCGTCGCGGTTGCGATGGCTGTCGCGACGTGGGAGGTCGCCAAGCGTCTGCGCGAGGCCGACATCCACGTGCCGCTGATTCCCCTGCTGCTGGGCGGGCAGGCGGTCATCTGGCTGAGCTGGCCGTACGGCACTACGGGTGTGCTGGGGGCGTTCGCCGGCACGGTGCTGGTGACGATGGTGTGGCGGCTGTTTGATCGCGGACTGGCGGCCACCCCACGTAACTTCCTGCGGGACACTGCGGTCGCGGTGTTCGTCGCCGCCTGGATCCCCCTGCTCGCGTCATTCGCGACGCTGATGGTGTTGCAGGACGACGGTGCAGCCCGCGTGCTCTGCCTGATGATCGTCGTGGTGTGCTCCGACGTCGGCGGCTACGTCGCCGGGGTGTTCTTCGGCAAGCATCCGATGGTCCCGGCGATCAGTCCGAAGAAGTCCTGGGAGGGCTTCGCGGGCTCGCTGGTGTTCTGCGTGATCGGCGGCGTGCTGACCGTGACGTTCATCCTCGATGCGAATCCGCTGGTCGGTGCGCTCCTGGGCGTCGCGCTGGTGTTCACGGCGACGCTCGGCGATCTCATCGAGTCCCAGGTCAAGCGCGAACTGGGCATCAAGGACATGGGCACGCTGCTGCCCGGGCACGGCGGCATCATGGATCGGCTCGATTCGCTGCTGCCGTCGGCGTTCGTCACCTGGCTCGTCCTCACCGTTCTGGTGTGAGCCGCTTGCGCGGGGTCCGTGGACGGGCTCGGGGACCGATCCCGAGCCCGAACATCTGGCACTGGCCCGCGATCTACGAGGTCGAGAACCGCGCCCAGGACGCCGACGGAGCTGTGTTCGCGGCCCTCGCGGACCTGGCCGACTGGCGTGGCCGCGACGTGCTCGACGTCGGATGCGGCGCCGGATTCCATCTGCCGGTCTTCGCCGAGCGCGCACGGTCGGTGGTGGGCGTCGAGCCTCATCCGCCGCTCGTGGCCTCCGCCCGCGCCCGCGTCGACGGGCACCTTGCGATCTCCGTCCTGCAGGGCTCCGCGGAGGCGTTGCCGTTGCCCGACGCCTCGGTCGACGTCGTGCACGCGCGCACCGCGTACTTCTTCGGCCCCGGTTGCGGCCCGGGCATTCTCGAGGCGATGCGGGTGCTGCGGCCCGGGGGAGTGCTGGCCGTCGTCGACCTCGATGCCACCGTTCCGCCGTACGGCGACTGGATGCGCGCCGATCTTCCGCACTACGACCCGGCCGCGGTCGAGGGATTCTTCGCGGCCCAGGGATTCGCGATGCGACGTGTCCGGACCCGCTGGGAGTTCCCGGACCGCGATGCGATGCACGCGGTGCTCGGGATCGAATTCACCGAACGGACCGCGGCGCGCGCTCTCGCGGAGACACCGGGGCTAGGGCTCGAGGTCGGCTACCGCATCCATACCCGATCCGCACCGGCGGGCCTGATCCTCTGAGAAGGTAAGTGTTACCCGCGGTATTGACAACATCCGCTGTCATCGTGTGGGGTGGGTCACATGCGCACACCGCGGGGGATTCGAGGGCCGGCACTGATTCTGGGCGTGTGCCTGGCGGCAGCGGCGACGGCCGGGGTGGCGGAAGCCGCGCCGGCGGACTTCTACGAGGTTCCGGCCGCGGCGCTCGGGGGAGCGCCCGGCAACGTCGTCAACGCTCAGCCGTACCCACCGCTGCTGTCGGTTCCGAACCAGCAGGGCCCGTGGCCGTCGGGTGCGAACCGAATCATGTACAGCACCAAGGACGCTCACGGCGCCGCGACCGCGGCGTCTGCCACGTATTTCGACGCGAGCCTGCCGTGGACCGGTGCCGGTCCCCGTCCGCTGGTCGTTCTCGGGCCCGGAACACAGGGGCAGGGCGACCAGTGCGCGCCGTCGAAACTCTTCGCGGACGTCGTCCACTACAACTTCCCGCTCGATTTCGCGGTCGAGTACGAGGTGCTGCAGGTGCACGCGCTGCTGTCGCGCGGTATCGACGTCGTCGTCGCCGACTACGAGGGTCTGGGGACGCCGGGGATGCACAGCTACGTCGACCGGCGCGCGCAGGGACACGCCCTGCTCGACGCCGCGCGGGCCGTGAAGGCGCTGCCCGGCAGCAGGATCGGCGACGACAACCCGATCGGGTTCTGGGGCTATTCGCAGGGCGGCGGCGCGGCGGCGTCGGCGGCCGAGATGCAGCCGTCGTATGCGCCCGAGCTGAACGTCCGCGGGACGTATGCAGGCGGGCCGCCGGCGGATCTGCGTGTGGTGGCGGCGGCTCTCGACGGGGGCCTCGCGACCGGGCTGCTGGGTTACGCGGTCAACAGCATCTACGCCGGTTATCCGGAGGCCCGCGCCGAGATCGACGACGCTCTCAATCCCGTCGGCCGCCAGGCGCTCGACGAGATCGCGACGCAGTGTGTTCCGGAGACCATCGCTCGGTACGGCCTGCACCGCACCACGGAGTGGACGAAGGACGGGCGCTCGATCGCCGAACTCATCGACTCACTGCCGGCGGTGCGCGCGGTCGTCGACGAACAGCGCATCGGACGTTCGGTGCCGAGTAGTCCGGTGTTGATCGTGCAGGGGCGCAACGACGACCTCATTCCGCACACCCAGGCCACGCAGTTGGCCGCCGACTGGTGCGGTCGGGGCGCGACGGTGGAGTTCCGCACCGAGGAGATCCCGCCGATCGCCCCGGGCTTCGTGATCGGTCACGGGCTGCCGATGATGTCGGGCCTGCCGTCCGCGCTGGACTGGATGACGGACCGGTTCAACAGGGCGCCGGCGCCGTCGAACTGCTCGGCGTGACGGTCAGACGAGGCCTAACTCCCGCGCCAGGTCGGTGAGCTTCTTGGCCTTGGCGAGCCGGGGCAGGTCGCTGCCGTCGCGCACGTGTTCGCCGTCCGTGCCCAATTCGGCGATCACGTCCCGCGCCCAGGTGATGTCGTGCGCGCTCGGGCTCAGCGCCCGATTGACGGTCGGCGCCTGATCCGGGTGCAGGCACAGCTTGCCCGTCAGTCCGAGCGACGTCGTCGCCTCGCAGTCGCGTTGCAGGATGGTGTCGTTCGCCGAGACGGTCGGGCCGTCGATCGGGCCACCGGGGAGCCGGGCAGCGCGGCTCGCGATGACGAGGCGTGAGCGCGGGTAGGTCATCGCGAGGACGTCGTCGCTCATCCCGGTGTCCCGCCGGAAGTCGCCGCTGCCGAACGCCAGTCGGAACGTGCCCTCCGCGCGGGCGATCTCGGGTGTCGCCTCGAGTCCCACCGCGGATTCGATGAGCGCGACGATCCGGGTCCCTTCCGGGAGCCGTCCACGGGTGGCTTCGACCTGACTGCCGCTCTCCGTCTTCGCGAGCATCACGCCGGACAGGCCGGGCAGACCGGCGAGCGCTTCGAGGTCGTCGGCCCAGTGGGGTGTCGTCGCGTCGTTGATCCGGACCCATGCCTCGTGGTCGCCGCTCAGCCACTCGACGACAGATTTCCGGGCACCCGGCTTGTCTACGGGGGCGACCGCGTCCTCGAGATCGAGGATCAGTGCGTCGACGGCGGCGGGCCGAGGGAACGCGTCCGCGCGGGTGGCCGCGGTCAGCAACCAGGAACGGGCGAGGTCGGCGCGGATGGTCGTGTGCGCGGGCCGGTGTGCGTGAGTCGTCACGGGGGCAGCTCCTCGTCAGGAAGTCGTACTCGTGTCGTGACTCCCATCGTGCCCCGGCGGGGGTGCGCGGGCTACTCCGGTGGCGTGTGCTCGGTCGCGGAGCCGGCGCGCTTGGCGACGCGTCGGATCTGGATGATCCGCACCCCACCCGCGAGCGCCATGATGAGGGCGCCCGCGATCGCCGCCAGGAGCAGGCTGATGCCGGCCGGAAGCGTGAAGTGCCACGTGAACAGCTGGAAGGTCACCGAGTCGAGGTTCTGCAGGATGAAAATCAGCAGCAGGATCGCGACGACGATGCCGATGACCAGTCCGGTCCAGGTGGACGCCGCTCGGGTGCGGCCGAGTTTGTGCTGGTCATGCGAGGTCAAGCCACCGGCACCTTCGTGCCGACCGTGGGCTTCGGTGGTGGTCGGGGGCTCCTCCACCGGTGTTGCCGGGACGTCCTCGGGGTCCTCACGTCGCTTGTCGGCCATGTGTCGATCATCACCCACTGTGTGGTGTTTCGCACGTGCATCGGACACCCCGGGTGGTCAGTGGGAGAATGGCAGGCACTATGACTGTCTCGCTTCCCCTCGTCTTCAACGCGCCGCGCCGCGGAATGCCGCCGCGCCACCTCGCCGACCTCGACGCCGACGAGCGCAAGGAGGCCGTCAAGGAGCTGGGTCTGCCCGGTTTCCGTGCGGACCAGCTGGCCCGGCAGTACTACGGCAGGCTCGAGGCGGATCCGGACAAGATGACCGATCTGCCCGCCGATATGCGCGAGAAGGTCGGGGCCGCGCTGTTCCCGCAGCTGCTGACCGCGGTCAAGCACGTCGCGTGCGATGCGGGGCAGACCCGCAAGACGTTGTGGAAGGCGAACGACGGGACGCTGCTCGAGAGCGTGCTGATGCGCTACCCGGACCGCGCGACGCTGTGCATCTCGAGCCAGGCCGGTTGTGGCATGGCCTGCCCGTTCTGCGCCACCGGCCAGGGTGGTCTGCAGCGGAACCTGTCCACCGCGGAGATCGTCGACCAGGTACGCGCCGCCGCGGCCGCCCTGCGCGACGGTGACGTCGAGGGCGGGCCGGGACGTCTGTCGAACATCGTCTTCATGGGTATGGGGGAGCCGCTCGCGAACTACAAGCGCGTCGTCGCGGCGGTTCGCCGGATCACGTCGCCGGCACCGAACGGTCTGGGCATCTCGCAGCGCGCGGTGACGGTCTCCACCGTTGGACTGGCCCCCGCGATCCGCAAGCTCGCCGACGAGGAGATGTCGGTGCGTCTGGCGGTGTCGCTGCACACGCCCGACGACGAACTGCGCGACACGCTGGTCCCGGTCAACAATCGTTGGTCCATCGCCGAGGTGCTTGACGCGGCGCGTTACTACGCCGACAAGTCCGGTCGGCGCGTGTCGATCGAGTACGCCCTCATCCGTGACGTCAACGACCAGCCGTGGCGCGCCGACATGCTCGGCAAGAAGCTGCACAAGGCGCTCGGGCCGCTGGTGCACGTCAACCTCATCCCGCTCAACCCCACGCCGGGCAGCGAGTGGGACGCCAGCCCCAAGCCGGTAGAGCGCGAGTTCGTGCGGCGCGTGCAGGCGCAGGGCGTCTCCTGCACCGTCCGCGACACCCGCGGTCAGGAGATCGCCGCGGCGTGCGGGCAGTTGGCGGCGGAGGGTTCCTGACCCTCGCGGGGCCGCCCGCTCGGGCCGGGTTTGCTGAGCGGACACTCGCAGTTCACCCAGGTTTCGCAAAACGCACACGTGCGTAAACGCGCGACGTAGGGTCAGCGCCACCCGTGTCCGCGCGAACCCGAGGTGGCCCATGTCCTTTCCGTACCGAAACGTCTCTCGCCGTGCCTTCCTCACCGGCCTGTCGATGGTCGGCGCCGCGGCCGCGTTTCCGGCCAAGGCACTCGCGGCGCCGGTCCTGCGCCAGGCTCCCGATGCGGGGCAGGGACTGATCCGGAACCCGGAGTTCGCGAACGGAGTGATGGCCGGTGTGCCGCGGACCGACGGGGCGACGCTGTGGACGCGGGTCGGTGCGGCCGGCGGTGGCGGCAGTCTCGGTTCGGTCAGCACGGGTTCGGTGAGCGCGGGCTCTGTCGGTGGCAGCCTCGGCTCGGGGGCGTTCGGCAGCAGCGGCGCCGCCGCCGGTGAGGTGGCGGTGATCGTGTCGACCCGCGAGGACCTGTCGGCGCCCGTTCTCGCCGATCGGGTCCAGGTCCGCGAGGATGCCGACGGCACAGTGCATTTCGATGCGTCCGGGCTCGCGCCGGGGGAGACCTACTATTACCAGTTCCGCGGCAGCGGGGGAGAGTCGCCGGTCGGCCGGTTCCGGACGCTGCGGCCCGCCGATTCCAACGAACCGGTCCGCATCGGCTGGTTCACGTGCCAGGGCTTCGAGGAGGGCTACTACGCGGCGCACCGGCACCTCGCCGAGGAGGATCTGGACTTCGTGGTGTGCCTCGGTGACTACGTCTACGAGTTCACCATGCCGGGGGTCCGCGGCTTCGACGCCAACATGTTCCCGCAGGGACTGGACAGCATGCGGGACAAGTACCGCCGGTACCGGTCCGACGCCGACCTGCGGCTGATGCACAGCCGGCACGCCTTCCTGCCGATCTGGGACGACCACGAGTTCCGCAACAACTACAGCAAGGACGGGTGGACGTTCCCCGTCATCTCACCGATCGAGGGTGCGATCGGATTTCAGCAGAAGAAGCAGTGGGCGTGGCAGGCTTGGTTCGAGCACATGCCGGTGCCGCGGTTCGCCGACGACCCGTTGCGGACCTACCGTTCGCTGCGTGTGGGCAAGACGGTGGAGTTGTTCGCGCCGGACAGCCGGCAGTACCGCGACGCGCAGCCGTGCGGCGACACGGACGCCACCGCCTGTGCGGACACCGAGGCGGCGGGCCGGACCATGCTGGGCGCGACGCAGAAGAGCTGGCTGCTCGACGGGCTGACCGGGTCCGACGCGCGGTGGAAGGTCGTGGCGAACGCCAGCATGATGATGGGCATGGTGGTGCAGGACGACGGCGCCCGGGGCTACCTGGACACGTGGGACGGGTACGGTGCCGAGCGGACCGAGATCCTGTCCACCGCGGCGCAGTCGGTCGAGAACATGGTGCTGGTGACCGGCGACGACCACGACGGGTGGGCCGGAGAGCTGTGGGACACCGGGTTCGCCCCGGGCACCACGAGCGGTGCGCAGGTGAACGCGCCGGGGACCCGCCGGGCGGGCGTCGAGTTCGTGGTGCCGTCGGTCACGTCCACCAACACCGGGGACGGTGGGTACGACCTCGGCAGCAGTGGTGGCGACCCGATCGAGGCCGCGCGGGCCGAGGAACTCAACCGGCGCGCCCACAACCCGCATGTCAAGCACGTCGACATGGTGAGCCACGGCTACGGGTTGCTCGATGTCGATGCGGGTGAGGCGCGATTCCGTTTCCGGGCGGTCGACAAGCGGGACCCGAACTCCGATGTGACGACGTCGAAATCGTTCCGCACGCCCACCGGGCAGGCGGTTATCGAGTCGGCCTGACGATCCACTGGGAACGTCGAAGGCCCCGCACCTGCAAGGTGCGGGGCCTTCGACGATGTCTGTGCGGTGTCGACTACCGCGGCTTGCGACGCTGGACGATGTCGCGCACGAGGATGAAGACGATCGCGCCGGCGAAGCCGACCAGGAACAGGTCCTCGACCTTGCCGTGGTGGTTGCCGATCATCATCAGCAGCAGGAACGCGGCGAAGAACCAGCCGGCGAAACGGAACAGTCGCGGAGCCTCGCCACTCCAGCCCCATGCGGCCGAGGGAACCTCGGCGGTGTCGACGTGCGCGGCGACGACGGGGTCGTTGGAAGTGGGGTCCAACTGGGTACCGACCACGGCTCGATCCTCCTGATCTTACGAATGCGCTATCGCCGCTTATCGTGGCATACGACCGGGCGTCGTACGAACCTGGGTCCCGGCGGTGTCGTGAATACGGTCGCCGGTACGAAGTCCAATCCTGTGTGATTCTCTCAGCTTCGGTCAGGAACAATGGATCCGTGGCTGACACCCAACCGACTCGCGTACTGCTGCTCGGCAGCACCGGTTCCATCGGCACCCAGGCCCTCGAGGTCATCGCCGCCAACCCCGACAAGTTCGAGGTGGTGGGACTCGCGGCCGGGGGCGGGAACATCGACCTGCTCGCCCGTCAGATCGCCGAGACGGGTGTGACCAGTGTTGCGGTGGCCGACCCCGCCGCTGCGGCCCGGTTGGAGGTGCCCGGTGTGCTGTCGGGTCCGGACGCGGTCACCGAGCTGGTCCGGACGACCGAGGCGGACGTCGTGCTCAATGCGCTCGTCGGGTCGCTCGGGCTCGAGCCGACGCTGGCGGCGCTGGAATCCGGTGCACGCCTGGCCCTCGCGAACAAGGAGTCGCTCGTCGCCGGCGGTCCGCTCGTCACCGCCGCGGCGGCGCCCGGTCAGATCGTCCCGGTGGACTCCGAACACTCGGCGCTCGCGCAGTGTCTGCGGGGCGGTCGCGCCGACGAGGTGGACCGGTTGGTTCTCACCGCGTCGGGCGGCCCGTTCCGTGGCTGGACCGCGGCGGCGCTCGAGGACGTCACCCCGGAGCAGGCCGGCGCCCACCCCACGTGGTCGATGGGCCCGATGAACACGCTCAATTCCGCCTCGCTGGTGAACAAGGGGCTCGAGCTGATCGAGACGCATCTGCTGTTCGGGATCGACTACGACCGCATCGACGTCACCGTGCACCCGCAGTCGATCGTGCACTCGATGGTGACGTTCACCGACGGCTCGACGCTCGCGCAGGCGAGCCCGCCGGACATGAAGCTGCCGATCGCGCTCGCGCTCGGCTGGCCGGACCGGGTCCCGGGCGCTGCGGCCGCATGCGACTTCGGGACCGCCTCGACGTGGACGTTCGAACCGGTCGACTCCGTGGTGTTCCCCGCGATCGATCTGGCCCGGCAGGCCGGCAAGGCGGGCGGCTGCATGACCGCGGTCTACAACGCTGCCAACGAGATTGCCGCGGAGGCCTTCCTGACTGGTTCGCTGCGTTTTCCGGAGATCGTGCGTACCGTCGAGCGCGTCCTCGCGGCCGGCGGCGAGTGGGCCGCGCCGCCCGCTACCGTGGACGACGTACTGGCCGCCGACGGGTGGGCCCGAGCCCGCGCGCGCGAGTTCGTGAAACAGGAGGGCTAGAACCGCATGGTCTTCGCTATCGGAGTAGTGCTCTTCGCCCTCGGTATCGGCGCCTCCATCGCGCTGCACGAAGCCGGGCACATGTGGACCGCCAAGGCGCTCGGCATGAAGGTCCGGCGCTACTACATCGGCTTCGGTCCCAAGATCTTCTCGTTCCGCCGCGGCGAGACCGAGTACGGCCTCAAGGCGATTCCGGCGGGCGGCTTCTGTGACATCGCCGGCATGACGGCGGTGGACGAGCTCGCGCCCGACGAGGTCGACCGCGCGATGTACAAGCAGAAGGCGTGGAAGCGGATCGTCGTGATGTCGGGCGGCATCGCGATGAACTTCCTGCTCGGGTTCGTGCTGCTCGTGGTGCTGGCCGTCGGCTGGGGTCTGCCGAACCCGGAGACGCGCGCCGTGGTGGAGAAGACCGTGTGCGCGTCGCCGACGCAGGCCGGCCCGGACGGCGGCTACGAGCTCTCCGAGTGCGTGGGCGACGGTCCGGCCGCCGCGGCCGGGATCCGTGCCGGCGACGTGATCACCGCGGTGAACGGCCAGGAGACGGCGACGTTCGGCGACGTGGTGAAGGCGACGCAACCGCTGTCGGGGACGGCGGAGTTCACCGTCGACCGGGACGGGCAGACGCTGGTGATCCCGGTGCAGATCGAGCAGGTGCAGCGGTGGGTCAATCCGCCGGGGTCCACCCCGGAGAAGCCGCTGCCGCCGGTCTCGCAGGAGGTGGGCGCTATCGGCGTCGGCGCGCAGCCGACCACCGTGCAGTACTCGCTGCCGGCCGCGATCCCGGCGAGCATCGTGTACACCGGCGACATCTTCGTCCAGACCGCGCACGCGCTGACGCAGATGCCATCGAAGGTCGTCGACCTGTGGGACGCGGTGACCGGTGGCGAGCGCGACCTCGACACTCCGATCAGCGTGGTCGGGGCGAGCGTGATCGGCGGGCAGATGGCCGAGCGCGGCTACATCGACGTCTTCATCGGACTGCTCGCGACGTTGAACTTCTTCCTCGGCATCTTCAACCTGCTGCCGCTGCTGCCGCTCGACGGCGGGCACATCGCGGTGACGATCTACGAGAAGATCCGCAACTCGATCCGGAAGATGCGCGGTCTGGCGGCCGGTGGCCCCGTCGACTACATGAAGCTCATGCCGATCACCTACGTCGTGGTGGTGATCGGTGGCGCATACATGCTGTTGACGCTCACGGCCGACATCGTCAACCCGATCAAGCTCTTCCCGTGACCCGGTTCGACGTTCCGGTCGAACGATAGACTTGCCCCGTACCAACGAAAGAAGGCGAAACGTGACCAGCCCCGTCGGTTTGGGCATGCCAGGTGCTCCCAGCGATACCCCGGTTCTCGCACCGCGACGCAAGACCCGTCAGCTGATGGTCGGCAACGTGGGCGTCGGCAGCGACTACCCGGTGTCGGTGCAGTCGATGTGCACCACCAAGACCCACGACGTCAACGCGACCCTGCAGCAGATCGCCGAACTGACGGCGTCGGGTTGCGACATCGTCCGCGTCGCGTGCCCGCGTCAGGAGGACGCCGACGCGCTCTCGGCGATCGCGAAGAAGAGCCAGATCCCGGTGATCGCCGACATCCACTTCCAGCCGCGGTACATCTTCGCGGCGATCGACGCCGGTTGCGCGGCCGTGCGCGTCAACCCCGGCAACATCAAGGAGTTCGACGGTCGCGTCAAGGAGGTCGCGAAGGCGGCCGGTGACGCCGGCATCCCGATCCGGATCGGCGTCAACGCCGGTTCGCTCGATCCGCGGCTGATGCAGAAGTACGGCAAGGCCACCCCGGAGGCGCTGGTCGAGTCGGCGCTGTGGGAGGCGGGCCTGTTCGAGGAGCACGGCTTCGGCGACATCAAGATCTCCGTCAAGCACAACGATCCGGTGATCATGGTCGAGGCGTACCGGCAGCTGGCGGCGCAGTGCGACTACCCGCTGCACCTCGGCGTGACCGAGGCCGGCCCGGCGTTCCAGGGCACCATCAAGTCCGCGGTCGCGTTCGGTGCGCTGCTGTCCGAGGGCATCGGCGACACCATCCGAGTGTCGCTGTCGGCGCCGCCGGCGGAGGAGATCAAGGTCGGCACGCAGATCCTGCAGTCGCTGAACCTGCGCCCGCGCAAGCTCGAGATCGTCTCGTGCCCGTCCTGCGGCCGCGCCCAGGTCGACGTCTATACGCTCGCCGAGCAGGTGACCGCAGGTCTCGAGGGCATGGAGATCCCGCTGCGCGTCGCTGTGATGGGCTGCGTCGTCAACGGTCCCGGCGAGGCCCGCGAGGCTGATCTGGGTGTGGCGTCCGGCAACGGCAAGGGCCAGATCTTCGTCAAGGGCAAGGTCATCAAGACCGTCCCGGAGGCGCAGATCGTCGAGACGCTGATCGAGGAAGCGATGCGGATCGCGGAGGAGATGGAGGGCGGGGAGGCCGGCGGCGCGCCGGTGGTCACCGTCAGCTGAAATCCTTCCACCCCGGCGCATGTTCATGGCAATGTGGGTTCCAGATCCGGCACTGACAGTTCGACGCTGACAGAACTCATGCCGAGCGGTCCCACTGCACAAGGGGGTGCGTCAGTGCTCAAGCTTCTCGGAGCGAGGCAACTGGGTGGTCGGGACACCGCCCAGGTGTTGCGTGTCCTCGAAGCCGACCCGGTGGCGGCCTGCATGGTCGCGGCGCGGGTCCAGCAGTCCGGACTCGATCCGCGGGCACTCCAGGGCGAGATGTGGAGTCGTGGCGGGCCCACCGAGTCGTTGTGTTTCGCGGGCGCCAACCTGGTGCCGCTGCTCGGCGACACCGATGATCTGAGGTCGTTCGCGGACCGGGCCACCCGGTTTCCGCGTATGTGTTCGTCGATCGTCGGGCGGGCGTCGCTGGCCCTGCCGCTGTGGGAGATGCTCGAGTCGGAATGGGGTCCGGCGCGCGAGATCCGTTCGGATCAGCCGCTGCTCGCGCTGCACGGAGACTCGGCGGTACGGCCCGATCCGCGCGTGCGTCAGGTGCGCATGGACGAGCTCGAGTCGTACCTGCCGGCCGCGATCGCGATGTTCATCGAGGAGGTGGGCATCGATCCCCGGGCCAACGACGGCGGCCGCAACTACCGGCGCCGCGTCGCGAACCTGATCGCGTCCGGGCGTGCGTGGGCGCGGTTCGAGAACGGCGAGGTGCTGTACAAGGCGGAGGTGGGATCCATGTCCGCCTCCGTGGGACAGATCCAGGGTGTGTGGGTCACTCCGTCGCGCCGTGGCGAGGGCATCGGCGCTTCGGGCACCGCGGCCGTGGCGGCCGCCGTGACCGCATTGGGACGGGTACCCAGCCTCTACGTGAATGCCTACAACGAGCGGGCCCGTCGCACGTACGCGACGGTCGGCTTCACGCAGGTTGCGACCTTCGCGACGATCCTGCTCGACTGATCCGGTTCAGGCCGCGCCGGCCCAGTCCAGATACGCGCGCGCAAGAGGGTCGGCGGCGAGGATCGCGATCAGGGCGGCCGCAATCATGTACGGCCCGAACGGAATCGTCGTTCCGATGCGGCCGCGCCGGGTCACCAGGATGACCACACCGACGAGCGCGGCCACCAGGAAGGCGAGAAACGCCCCGACGAGCAGCGTGCCGTAGGAGAGATAGGCGAGGACGGCGCCGATGACGCCGGCGAGTTTGACGTCGCCGAACCCCATGCCAGCGGGATAGATCAAGGCGAGCAGGAAGTAGAACCCGAAGAGCACGGCCGCTCCGATCGCGGCGCGTTGCAGGGCCGGCCAGTCGTCCAGAATCGCGGAAGCTGCTGTCAGGCAGACGAATACGATCGGATACGACGGCACGACAAGGAAGTTCGGCAGGCGCTTGCAGTCGATGTCGATGACCGCGAGGGCGACGCCGACCGCGGTGAACCACAGATACGCCGGAGCTGCCGGGAGCATGTCCAGGGTTGCGAGACGCATTGTGACCGCTACGAACAGCAGCGCCGTGGAGAGTTCGACGAGGATCCTGCGTGCGCCGACGTCGCGGTTTGGCGTGAACGTGTCGACCACAGCGATCCGGGTGGACGTCACAGGTGTGGGGGAGGGGTTGGACGGGTTTGGGTCCGTGGACGTCTCGGCCGATTCGACTTGCGCAGTCTCCGAGCGAACCCGGTCGATCGCCCTGTTCGCGAGCGAACCGGCGAGGATGCCCAATGCCGCGGCTGCGGCCCCCGTGGCGACGATCATCTTTGATCACCTGTGACTGTCAGTTTGCGCTCTCTTTCGGTGATCTCGCTTGTGATCCTGGGGCCGGGAATCGGGGCGATCGACCTGCTGTTGAAAATACTTTCGTTGGGGCGCAGTCGATCTCGCCGAAGACTTGTTGAATCGTAGACCAGTTCCAGGTGTTTCACTAGACCCGATGATCGTGATGAAACCGTGACCTTGAAGGGTGTCCAGTACGGTTTTGAAGCCCTACAGTTGCCGATCAGATTACCTGGAAAGGTGATCTGCTTCACATCGCTCGAAACTCCAAACAGAGATCCTCTCCCCTACCAAAATCAGGAGCTCTCATGAACCTCTTCTTCGCGAACCTGTACCTCATGGGCTTAGACGCCAAGGACCGTCTGACCCGTGAAGACCGGGGTGCCACCGCCGTCGAGTACGGGTTGATGGTTGCCGGCATCGCGATGGTGATCATCATCGCCGTCTTCGCGTTCGGTGAAAAGATCAGTGGCCTGTTCGAGGGCTTCAGCTTCGACGAGCCGGCTACCTAGGTCACTCTGGTCGAACGGATGATGTCGGCGGTTCCCGTGTGGGGGCCGCCGACATCGTTGGACTTGCAAGGGGTGATCATGAAACGCCTTCATTCCGATTCTGGAGTTGCCGCAGTCGAGTTCGCTCTTGTCGTGCCGATCTTGATTACGCTTGTCCTGGGCATTATCGAGTTCGGGCGGGGGTACAACGTCCAGAACGCCGTCAGTGCTGCTGCTCGTGAGGGCGTCCGGGTGATGGCCATCAAGAAGGACGCAACGGCCGCTCGGACTGCCGTGAAGGGTGCTGGCGTGTTCAGCCCGGGCATCACCGACGCGGAGATCTGCATCAGTACTTCTGGCACGCAGGGCTGTTCGGCCACGTCCTGTCCCAGTGGAAGCACCGTGACGCTCACGATCAGCTATCCACTCGAGTACTTGACGGGGCTATTCCCGGGTAAGCCGACACTGACCGGCACGGGAGTCATGCGATGCGGTGGGTGACGGCTCGACTATCCGGTGACGAGCGCGGCGTGGTTGCGGTTCTCGTCGCGATCCTCGTGGTCGTACTCTTGGGCTGTGCCGCCATATCGATCGATATCGGCGCAAATTACGTTGTCAAACGCCAGTTACAGAATGGGGCCGACGCGGCAGCACTTGCTGTTGCTCAAGAATCGGACTGTGAGGTAACGCCTTCGACACCCTCTGTGTCTCGCTTGGTCCAAGCAAACGTCAACAGTTCGTCGGCCGCGAGTACGGCCGTGATCGATGGCGTGAAGCGGAAGGTCAAGGTCACTGCATCGGCGGTGGGCGATGACGGGCTGACCGGTCGGAGGAATGTGTTCGCTCCGGTCCTCGGATTCGACCGGAGCGAGATATCGGCGTCAGCGACCGCAAGCTGTGTGTTTCCTCTAGGTGGGACGGCTGAACTGCCGCTCACGTTCCACAAGTGTCATTTCGACGACTCGAAGAGTCTGGACGTGAAGATCCTTGTTGCCTACAACGTCACGGCCCCGCGCTGCAACGGAACCTCGGGAAATGCGGCGCCCGGCAACTTTGGTTGGCTGCAGGGCTCGAATGGCCGTTGCCCAGCGAAGATCGACCCGACAGTCTACGCGACCCCGGGCGACACCGGCAACAACATCCCTGGACCCTGTAAGGACACGATCAAGCAGTTTCAGAACGCAGTTGTCCGGGTTCCGATTTACGACGTTGCAGGCGGAACCGGTAGCGGTGGCTGGTTCCACATCGTCGGGCTAGCGGCGTTCAAGGTTCAAGGTTATCGGCTAAGTGGCAATCCGGAGTTCAACTGGAACAACGATGTTCACGGTGCTCTCAGCTGTACCGGCAGTTGCCGTGGAATCATCGGCACCTTTGTGAAAATAGTCAGTCTCGATTCGGATCTGACGCCGGGAGGGAACGATTTCGGCGTGAGTACGATCAGTTTGCTCGATTAGGAGCCCTCTTTGAGAACCCGAGTCATCGCTGCGGTCTGTGCGGTCGTTCTAGCCGTCGTCGGGACAATTGCCCTGATCTCGTACGTGCGCGGAGCGGATGCTCGCGCGCTCGAGGGTACCCGGACCGTCGACGTGCTCGTCGTTACCCAGACGATTCCCAAGAACACTCCCGCGAAGTCTCTCGTGGGAATGGTTGCAGTCAAGAAACTTCCGGAGATGGCGGTGCTGCCGGAGCGGGTGACGAGCCTCGACCAACTGGCCGGTAAGGTCGCGCTCACCGACTTGTTGGCTGGCGAACAGTTGGTGTCTGCACGCTTCGCCGATCCCGCGACGGCCCGCAGTCAGGATCAGGGCGGTATGCCCGAGGGGATGCAGGAGGTGACGGTCCTGCTCGAGCCTCAGCGTGCCCTCGGCGGCCACATCGCGCCAGGCGACACCGTCGGTGTCTTCATGTCCTTCTCGCCGCCCGTCAAGAACTACGAAACGCACCTGCGGTTTCAGAAGGTTCGCGTGACGCGTGTACAGGGCACATTGGCCAAGGCTAGCGAGAAGGATTCGAGCGCAGTAGATTCGGCGCCGAGTCCTGCCCCGACTGAGGCGTTCCTCGTGTCGCTGGCCGTCGATGTCCCGATGGCGGAGCGCGTCCTGTTTGCGGCGGAGTACGGGACGATTTGGCTCTCCAACGAACCGCTCAGCGCCAACGAGGCGGGGGCATCCATCATCACCCCGGAAGGAGTGTTCCGATGAGCCGTGTCGTGTTGTTAACCACCCGTGATGATTTCGCTCGCCGCGTGTATCACGCAGCGGACGGCAACCTGATGGTCCTGCCGGCGCAACCGGTTCCTCACGGTCCGATGCAGCTCGCCGGGCTTGGTGTGACCGAGCAGCCGGATGTCTTGATCCTCGGTCCGGACGTTCCTGGAGCGGAGGGTCTTTCGCTGGCCAGCCGGATCGACCAGTCGACACCTGGCACGACGGTGGTGCTGGCCAGTGATGCGGGCACCGACGTCTGGCTGACTGCGATGCGTGCTGGGGTGCGCGATGTGATGTCGCCGGAAGCTGAGATCTCCGACATCCGGGTGGTCCTCGAACGCGCCGGGCTGGCGGCGTTGGCGCGCCGCCAAGGCACGAGCACATCTCCGGAGCGGCAGGTGGTGCAGGGAAAGATCATCGTGGTTGCCTCCCCGAAGGGTGGCACCGGGAAGACGACCGTCGCCACCAATCTGGCTGTCGGGCTCGCTGCTGCGGCGCCGCACTCGACGGTGCTGGTCGATCTCGACGTGCAGTTCGGAGACGTCGCCAGCGCACTCCAGCTGGTTCCGGAACACAGCCTCGCTGACGCGGTCTCGGGTCCGGCCAGCCAGGACTCGATCGTCCTCAAAACCGAATTGACGCCACACTCGACCGGGCTGTACGCGCTGTGCGGACCCGATTCGCCGGCGGCGGGGGACAGCATCACTGGCGAGCAGGTGACCGCGCTCCTGACCCAGCTGGCGGCCGAGTTCCGGTACGTGATCGTCGACACCGCCCCGGGGCTCCTCGAGCACACCGTCGCGGCGCTCGATCTCGCCACCGACGTCGTGCTGGTATCGGGCATGGACGTGCCGAGCGTGCGCGGGATGCACAAGGAACTGCAGATACTCACCGAACTGAATCTGGTTCAGGCCTCGCGGCACGTCGTGCTGAACTTCGCAGACCGGCGCGAGGGACTGACCGTCCAGGACATCCAGAATACGATCGGGATCCCCGCCGATATTGTCCTCAAACGATCAAAATCCGTTGCGCTGTCGACTAACCGGGGTGTTCCGTTGCTGCAGAACCCTGGTAGGGACCGCACCGCGAAAGAGCTGTGGCGCTTGGTCGGCCGCATCGATCCGGCTCCGGCTCCGGTTCCGGCTTCGGCCAAGGGCAAGCGTGCGCGCCACCGGGCAGCGGAGGCGGTGGGCGCGAAGTGAGACTGTCCCAACGGCTGGAGGCCGTACGCGGTGCTGCACCCACCGAAGCCGCCGCACCGCCCGCAGTCGGAAAGCCGGTGCGGCCCAAGGCGTCCCCGCCGCCGGCGGACGCGCTAGCGGAATTGAAGGACCGTGCGAGTGCGGCCCTGTACACCCGGATCGGCACGCGCTTCAACGATTCCTCGTTGAGCGAGGAGCAGCTCCACACCCTGGTGCGTGAGGAACTAGCCATGATCGTCGAGCAGGAGGCGACGCCGCTCACCTTCGACGAGCGGCAGCGACTGCTACGCGAGGTCGGCGACGAGGTGCTGGGCCACGGTCCGTTGCAACGTTTGCTCGACGACCCGTCGGTCACCGAGATCATGGTCAACAGCCACGACATGGTCTATGTCGAACGTGACGGCACCCTCACCCGCAGCTCCGCCCGGTTCGCAGACGAGGCACACCTGCGTCGGGTGATCGAACGGATCGTGGCCGCGGTCGGTCGTCGTATCGACGAATCCTCGCCGCTGGTCGATGCCCGTCTGGCCGACGGTTCCCGCGTTAATGCCGTGATCCCGCCGTTGGCGTTCAACGGCTCGTCGCTCACGATCCGAAAGTTCTCCAAGGATCCGTTCCAGGTCGACGATCTCGTCGCGTTCGGCACCCTCTCGCCCGAGATGGCCGAGTTGCTGGACGCCTGTGTGCAGGCCCGATTGAACGTCATCGTGTCGGGCGGCACCGGTACGGGCAAGACCACGCTGCTGAACGTGCTGTCGTCGTTCATCCCGGAGGGAGAACGGATCGTCACGATCGAGGATGCGGTCGAGCTCCAGCTCCAGCAGGACCATGTGGTGCGGCTCGAGAGCCGCCCGCCGAACATCGAGGGCAAGGGCGCAGTAACGATCCGTGACCTGGTCCGGAACTCGCTGCGTATGCGCCCGGACCGGATCGTGGTCGGCGAGTGCCGCGGCGGCGAGAGTCTGGACATGCTGCAGGCCATGAACACCGGCCATGACGGCTCGCTGTCGACGGTGCATGCGAACTCGCCGCGCGACGCCATTGCCCGGCTGGAGACGCTCGTGCTGATGGCCGGTATGGATTTGCCGTTGCGGGCCATCCGGGAGCAGATCGCCTCGGCGGTCGATGTGATCGTCCAGCTCACCCGATTGCGGGACGGTACGCGTCGGGTCACCCATGTGACCGAGGTGCAGGGCATGGAGGGTGAGATCGTCACCCTGCAGGACGCGTTCCTGTTCGACTACAGCGCCGGGGTCGATGCGCGCGGGCGATTCCTCGGCAAACCTCAGCCCACGGGTGTGCGGCCACGGTTCACCGACAAGTTCCGGGATCTCGGTATTGCACTGTCGCCGAGTGTGTTCGGGGTGGGAGAGCCCTTCCGGGGGCGGGCATGAGACGGTTCGTGGTGGCCGTGGTGCTCGCCCTCGGAGTGGGTTTGTTGGGGATTCCTGCCGGTGCGGACGATGCCGATCCGGATGCAGTCCAGGTCGCAGCCGTCGACACCACCCGACTGCCCGACGCCGAGGTCTCCATCCTCGCGCCGCCCAGTCTCGCGGGGCAGCCCATCGAACCGGATACATTCGCGCTCACCGAGGGCGGCGTGCCGCGAGAGATCGAGGTCCGACAGCAGCCGGGATCCGAGCAGGACATTGTCCTCGCGATCGATGTGTCCGGCGGGATGTCCGGCCCGGCACTCGACGACGTCAAGCGGGCCGCTTCGGATTTCGTGCGGCAGGCGCCGACCGGAGCGCACATCGGCGTCGTCGCGATTTCCTCGACACCGCAGGTGATCTCGGAACTGACGACGGACACCGAGGATCTGCTCCGCAGAATCGACGGACTGAGGGCGGGAGGTAACAGTGCGATTGCCGACTCGGTGGTCGCGGCCGCCGAGATGCTCGATCGGGGCGAAGCACCCAACAACATCCTGCTGTTGTTGACCGACGGCGCCGACACGTCGAGTGCACACGCGATGTCGGAGATACCGACCGTGCTGAGCCGGTCGCACGCGTCGCTGTATACCGTGCAGATGTCGACATCGGAGACGAATTCCGCTTTGCTGCAGCAGATTGCCCGGGAGTCGCGCGGTCAGTACGCCACTGCGGAGGACACCGCGGCGCTCGGCGCGATCTACCAGTCGGCGGCCCGCGCGCTGGGGAACCTCTATGTCGTCAGGTATCGCTCGGAGGTCGGCGGTGACACCCAGGTGGTGGTGAGTGTGCGAAGCGGAATGGCGCACCGGGTGAGTGACCCGTTCCCGGTGACGCTGCCCGCGGCGGCGTCGACACCACCGACCGATACTTCGGCGGCTCATGGGTTCTTAGCGTCCTCGACAGGAATGGTGATCGGGCTGCTGGCGTGCTATCTGGCACTTGCAGGTGGCGCACTTGCCGTGGTCGGCAAAGCGCCCGCCAGGATATCGGCGGAGCGGCGGGGTCGGCAGGAGGGCCGGGAATCGGTCCTGTCCCGATTCGCGGAGCGATTGGTGCAGTGGATCGACCAGAACCTGCGTCGACGCGGGCGCATTGCAGCCCGGACCCAGGCGCTCCAGGAGGCGGGCCTGAAGCTTCGTCCCGGTGACTACATTGCTCTGGTCGGCGCCGCTGCGGTGACCGCTGCGGCAGTAGGCCTACTCGTGTCGGGAATTCTGTTGGCGCTCTTGCTCGCGGCGATTACCGCGGGGTTGTCGAAGGTCTATCTCCGGGTGATGGCGGGTCGCAGACGGGCAGCCTTCGCCGATCAGCTCGACGACTCGCTTCAGCTGCTCGCCAGCAACCTTCGGGCCGGCCACAGCATGCTGCGAGCACTCGATGCAGTGTCGAGGGAAGCGGAGAGTCCCACGTCGGAGGAGTTCGCTCGAATCGTCAACGAGACGCGCGTGGGACGTGATCTCGGTGACTCGCTCGACGACGTCGCTCGGCGCATGCAGAGCGAGGACTTCAATTGGATTGCCCAGGCGATCGCGATCAACAGGGAAGTCGGGGGAGACCTCGCCGAAGTCCTCGACCAGGTGGGCCACACCATTCGGGAACGGAATCAGATCCGTCGTCAAGTGAAAGCCCTTGCTGCAGAGGGAAAGATGTCGGCCTACGTGCTGATGGCACTACCTTTCGGACTCACCGCGTTCCTGATGGTCTCGAACCCTGAGTACCTGTCGAGGCTGACCGACAACGTCGTTGGTTACGTGATGATCGGTGTGGGTCTCGTCATGCTGACTGCCGGTGGACTCTGGATGAACAAGGTTGTCTCGGTCAAGTTCTAGTGCTGCTCTGTCTTCGGGAGGTGTTTGTGATTCCACCACTGGTGCTCGTGGCCGCTCTGTCGGTGGGCGCGGCGTTGGGCATGCTGGTGTGGTTGATGCTCGGCGCCCGGGACTCGGAGCGAGGACCGGCCCTGCAGAATCTGCAGTCACAGCTGGCATTGCCGAGTCCTGTGTCGGGGACTGCTCCTTCGATCTCGCCGGCACGCTTCGCCAAGCTGCTGTCGCCGCCAGGGACGATGGCGAGGCTGGAACGCCTGCATGTTCTTGCCGGTCGCCCTGCAATGTGGGCTCCCGAGCGGGCAGCGATGATGAAGCTAGTCCTCGCGGCAGGTGCCGCCTTGCTGGCGCTTGTCGCCGTGAGTTCGTCACAGAGCATCGGGCGGGTCCTCTTTGCCGTCGCCGCGGTCGCACTGGCGTATTTCGTTCCCGAACTACTCCTGCACAGCCGCGGTCAGGAGCGTCAGGCGGCCATCGAACTCGCACTGGCAGACACTCTCGATCAGATGACCATCGCAGTGGAAGCGGGACTCGGGTTCGAGTCGGCCATGCAGCGTGCGGCCAAGAACGGAAGGGGGCCGCTGGCCGAGGAATTCATTCGGACCCTGCAGGACATCCAGATGGGGCAGTCGAGACGCCTCGCGTATCTCGACCTTGCGGCCAGAACGAAGGCGCCGAACCTGCGGAGATTCCTTCGAGCCGTCATCCAAGCCGACGAATACGGCGTCGCGATTGCCGACGTCCTGCGCACCCAGGCGTCGGAGATGCGCCTCAAGCGCCGTCAGAGCGCCGAGGAGAAGGCGATGAAGGTCCCGGTGAAGGTGCTCTTCCCCCTGATGACCTGCATCCTGCCGACCATCTTTATCGTCATCTTGGGCCCGGCGGTAATCAATATGATGGAGGTATTGGGCGGCATGTAGGGAAGCTCCTGGCTACCGGTACACGACCGCCCGCGCTACCTGCATCGTCTTCCGGTTCAGGTAGCAGAACAGCACCGCATGCTCACCGTCGACGGTGCAGGTCGCGGTGACGGTGTCGCCGGCCGCGATGGCCTTGGTGACGTCGTCGACCACCTGGCCGCCGAGCAGGTCGAGTGCTGTGCGGTCGCCCCGCTTGGCGTCGGCGACCAGACGCCGGACCGATCGCTTGCCGCGTTCGCCGACGCTGCGGACCGCGAGACCGAACGCGAGCGACCCTCCGAGGCCCTGCAGTTTCAGCATGCGGGCGCTCATACCCGCTGCGACAGCGAGTTTCGCACGATCGACACCGGCGACCTGAGCGAACATCGGCGCCACTTCCCAGTGCGCGGCGATTCGTCGGATGCGGGGCGCGCCCTCGTCGAGCGTGGTCTCGTACACCAGGTGCATCGGCGCCCTCGCCACGACGCCGCCGCCGAGGCGGGTCTCGATCGTGACGTCGCGGATCACATCGAGGCCGCTGACGATGTCCTCGTTCTCGACGTGGAAGACGATGTCGTTCGGTGCGATGAACGTGTCCCAGAAACGCGCGAGGGGATCGCCGCCGCGGACGTGGCTGCGACGGTCGTACAGCCCGCCCAGGACGGGCCGGCCGCCGACCGGGTCCTCGACCACGTGCCGGTCCGCGAACAGCTCCAGCCAGGCCTTCTTGTCGTGCGCCGCGACGGCGGCGGGGGACTGCCGCGCCAGATCGAGCAACTCCTGTGCGGTGGTGGTGCGGATGATCGTGGTCGTCTCGATCGGCGTCGCTGACATGGTCGCGAGTATGGCACAGAGGTGGAACGTGTTCCAGAATTATGCGGTGTGGCGGCCGCCCGACCCCTAGGCTGCGGCGATGACCGAAATGCCTGCTTCGACCGAGTTCGACGGCTCCGATGACGAGAACGGTGGTGCCGACGCGCTCGCGGAACGGCGGCCGCCCGTCCACGGCGGCTGGGCCGTCGCGGCGCTGCTCTTCTTCTGGCCGTTGTCGTTCGCGGCCTTCACGCACGCGTTCAACGTGCATCCGCTGTGGGCCGACGGCGACCGCGACGGGGCGCGCCGCGCGTCGAACCGGGTCCGGAGGCTCGGGCAGGTGTCGCTGTGGATCGGAGGCTCGATCGCCGTGGTGCTGGTGGCAGTGTACGTCGTGGTCTCGGCCGTGTGGATCGACGAGCACCGCGAGCACGGAGTCTCGCCGTCGTTCACCGGTCCGGGCTACTGCGATTTCGGGGGAGGCGACTTCGGGGGAGGCGACTTCGGTAGCTTCGATTTCTAGTTCAGGTTCCTGGCGAAGCTGCCGACGGCTACGGAAGCAACCCCAACCGCCGCGCCGACACCACGGCCTCGCGACGTGAATGGGCGTCGAGCTTGCTCATGGCACTGCGCAGGTAGCTCTTGACGGTCTCGGGCTTCACCGACAGGCGTTCGGCGATAACGACATTCGAGCAGCCGAGTGCGGCATGGCTGAGCACGTCCACCTCGCGCGGGGACAGCACGACCGACGGCGCGGGGCGTTCGGTCTCGTCCGGGGACCCGATGCCGGCGAGGCGGTTGGACAATGCGCGGAGTTGTTCCTGGAGCGCCGGGTCGTCGACGGTCTGCGCAATGCTGCGCAGCTCCGCGTGTACGTCGCGGATCTCCTCGGCATCGGCCCCGCCCGGCGCCGGAGCCTCGGCCGCGGCGGCGTCGAGCAGCGCCACCCGGCGGTCCACCTCGTCTCGGATCGCGATCTCGTTCGCCAGGCGGCGGCCGGCCTGCATCATGACGTCCGCGATGCGGTCGCCCAGCTGGACGCGTTCGCGGATCGCGGCGTACATCACGGCACGGGAGTTCCCGCGGACGACGACCGGCATCGCGAGCACCGAGCACAGTCCCTCGGCCAGGACCGGCCCGTCGTAGTGGTGGGTGATGGTGCGGGCGCGGCCGTAGTCGTGCACCGCCGCGGGGTTGCGGCGGGCGACGACGTGTCCGCCGAGGCCCGAACTCTCCGACACCGCCAGGCCGCGCAGGCCGTCGGTGTGGGTGCCGACGAACTCGTCGAGATGCAGGGTGCCGTCGTGGACCTCGCCGCCGAAAACGACGGGAACGATGCCGGCGCCGGCGACTTTGCGCAGCTCAGTGCGCAGGGCGTCGCGGTCGCGTGGTCGAAGCAGGGCCGTGCTGTCGGTCGGCATCCTCTTCACCCCTTTCCGGGGGTAGTGGTTCGAGGCTGTGACTTGCAGCATAGGGAGCACGACGGCCCGGGGGTGAACCGGGCCCCGACGACGAGGAGTGACGATGACCGTCGACACCACCGCCCGCGTGCGCGAACTCTTGGCGCTGTACGACACCCCGCAGGCCTGCGCGGCGGAACTGCTGTGCGACCGGCACCCGGCCGATGCGGTGGCATTCACCGTCGTCGAGTCCGACCTGTCCTCGACGGATCTGACGTACGGCTGGCTGCGGGAGCAGTCGACGCGATTCGCGGCTGCCCTCGCCGACCTCGGGGTCGAGCCCGGTGACTGCGTCGCCACGCTGATGGGCAAGTCCGCGGACCTCGTCGTCGCACTGCTGGGTATCTGGCGACGCGGTGCCGTCCACGTCCCGCTGTTCACGGCGTTCGCGACGCCGGCGATTGCGTTCCGGCTCGAGGCCAGCGGTGCCAAGGTCGTGATCTCCGACGAGAACCAGCTCGACAAGCTCGCGCCCGGCGACGACATGCCGGTGAACCCGTCGTGGCAGGTCGTCGTCACGGGTGAAGGCGGCGGCGACGGCGTCCTGCGGTTCGCCGACCTGCTCGCGCAGCATTCCGCCGACGATCCGCGCGGTGCGGCGGTGGCGCTGGGCGGCGACGCCCCGATCGTTCGTTTGTTCACCAGCGGCACCACCGGCTCCCCGAAGGGTGTTCCGGTGCCGATCCGCGCGCTCGCCGCGTTCCGCTCCTACATCGAGTGGGGACTCGACGTTCGCGAGGACGACGTGTTCTGGAACGCCGCCGATCCGGGCTGGGCGTACGGGCTGTACTACGCGCTGCTCGGCCCGATGGCGTCCGGTACCCGCAGCATCCTGCTGCACGCCGGGTTCTCCGCGCCGCTGACGTGGCAGGTGATGGAGCGGTTCGGCGTCACGAATTTCGCCGCCGCGCCCACCGTGTACCGCAGCCTGCGCGCCGACGAGACGCCCGTCCCGGAATCGGTGCAGCTGCGCCGCGCGTCGTCGGCCGGCGAGCCGCTCACGCCCGATGTCATCGCGTGGTCGGAGGCGGAGCTGGGTGTGACGGTCCGCGACCAGTACGGGCAGACCGAGCACGGCATGTTCATCATCAACGCGTGGGCCGACGGGCTGCGCGAGGACGTCGTCCCCGGCTCGATGGGCCGTCCGCTGCCCGGTTGGAGCTGCGCTGTCCTCGCGGACGACGCCGACGAGATCGCCCCGCCGCACACCCCCGGCCGCGTCGCGATCGACACCCATGCCAGCCCGCTCATGTGGTTCACCGGCTACAGCGACGCCCCGGAGAAGACCGCGGCCCGCTTCACGCCGGACGGCCGCTGGTACATCACCGGCGACGCCGGCCAGGTCGACGAGCAGGGCCGGTTCTTCTTCTCGTCCCGCGACGACGACGTGATCATCATGGCCGGCTACCGCATCGGCCCGTTCGACGTCGAGAGCGTGCTGGTGATGCACGACGACGTCGTCGAGGCCGCGGTCGTCGGCATGCCCGACCAGCTGCGCGGCGAGGTGCTCGAGGCGTTCGTCGTGCTGCGGCCGGGTGTCGAGGGCACCGACGAGCTCGAGGAGGACCTGCAGCAGTTGGTGAAGAAGAAGTTCGCGGCGCACGCCTACCCGCGCACCGTGCACTTCGTCCCGCAGCTGCCCAAGACCCCCAGTGGCAAGGTCCAGCGGTACATCCTGCGTCAGGGCTCCTGACCCGAGTTCCCGCCCCTCACCCCTCGCGTTTTGCGCACTTGTCGCGTGTTTCCCGTGCTGGGACTCGCGATAAGTGCGCAAAAC
>NZ_JAIVAH010000029.1 GCF_020171745.1 Prescottella equi | reverse complement strand
GCACTTATCGCGCGTTTCCGGGGTCCGGAAGCGCGATAAGTGCGCAAAACGCGGGAGTCGGCGGGGTCATTTCGAGGCGATGACCTCGTTGTCGGCGAGGGCGTCGGTGCGGGCCTGCAGTCGCGTGCGCAACGTCTCGACCTGCTCCGCGAGTGCGTCGGCGGTGAGTCCGTCGCTGGTGGGCACGGACTCGGCGATCTCGTCGAGGATCTCGATCGCCCGGCCACTCGCGAACAGCTGCTCGTACAACTCCCGGTAGGCGTTCTCGTAGATGCCGGTGAACGCGTCGGACGCGAGGAACCGCTCCTTCAAGGCATTTCCGCCGCGCATCCCCCCGCCGCCCATCGCCGGCGCACCCGGCTGGGTAGCTCCACCCTGCGGCTGGGCTCCGCCCTGCTGCACCGGTGCGCCCTGCCCCTGCCCCTGCCGCTGCCCGCCCATCCTCGGCCCGCGCTGCGGCGCCTGACCGGCGGTGTCCGCGGTCGTGGGCTCCGTGGTCGTCGGATTCGCGGTCGCGGCACCGGGCGGTCCGCCCATACCACCCATGCCACCCATTCCGATCGAATCATGCGGTCCGGCAGTGGAGTTCGACGACAGCGCGAGATTGAGATCCCACGAGACCACCGACAGCTTCTTCGAGTCGAGGTCGTACCAGAGGTAGAAGTTCCGTCCGGGCCCCGCCATGTCGTCGCTGTTGACCAGCAGATTCTGTGTCGCGACGTAGCGGGCGAACGACTCGACGTCCACGTGATCGGCCAGGTGCGCGGCGAACTCGTCGTCGCTCGCGCCGTCCATCCACTTCAGGAAGCTGATGATCGGCTGCAGATCCTGGGAGCCTTGACCGTTCACCTGCGTGAACTGGTCGGCGTACGTCGTCTGGTCGTCGCCCTGATACGTGAACGACGAATTGGCGTCGGCTTTGTACAGCACACCGGGGCTCTCGAACAGCGAGTTGGCATAGCCGTCGTCGGGGTGCTCGAGCAGAAGACGCGTCTGTGTCGCACCGCCGTTCACCGAGTAGGTCGCATAGCTGTAGCGCTGCGTTGCCTGCCCGGACTCCGCGGTGAGCGACAGCGCCGTCGCCTCGTTCAGCACCGGCGATCCCGGACGCACCGACAACTCGGTCATGCCCTGGTACGCCCGGCCCTCGACGTACTTGTCGAACCGGATCAGCAGCGGCAGCGAGCTCGGGTCGTCCGCGGACAACGACACCATGCCGCCGGGGCCGCCGCCGCCCGGTGGGGCGAACCCCTCCGGAATCTCCATCCCCTCGGGAAGTCCCATTCCGTCCGGAGCCCCCATTCCTTCCGGAAGTTCCATGCCCTCAGGCAGTTCCGGCATCTGCATGCCACCGGGTCCCCCGATCCCGCCGCGCAGACCCATGAGCGTGGAGTTGCCCTTGAGTCGCACGCCGACGTCGGTGATCAGCGTGCCGTCGACGGTGATATCGGCGGTGATCCACTCCTTCTCACTCTCGTCCCGGTACGCGGCGATCATCCGGTCGTAGTCCGCTTGGGAGAACTCGAGATTCACCGAGTGTTCCTCGTCGGTGTCGAAGAAATCGACGGTGCCGGTGATGTTCTCGGTGATGTCCGACGCGATGACGGTCGCGTCGCCGGTGATGTACGGACGCACGCGGGTCGACCCGAAGACCGTCACGGCGACGAGGACGAACGCGCAGAACACTGCGACGATCGGCCAGTGCTGACGCAGCGACACCGGAATGCGGTGCCGCAGTCGCCGCCGCGGCGGGCCGTGGGTGCCCGAACCTGTCTCGGCCGTCATCAGATATCGGTCTGGTCGTATCCGGTCAGGACCGTCACCCGCTGACCGGTGTTGACCTCGCTGAGCGCGGCGATCAGCTCGGACGGCTTCTTCCCGGGCTTCAGCTGCGCGGTGTAGTACAGCTCGGTCAGGGCGCCAGCGCGAACGGATTCGGTGCTGACGAGCTCGAACTCCTTGGTGAACTGGACCAGGATGTCCTCGACCACCGCGGTGTAGCCGGCCTCCGGCGGCACCTGGACCTTGACGACCTGACGCTGGACGTCGAGCTTGAACCAGTTGAACCGGCTCATCAGCACCAGCACGAGGCAGATGGCGACGGTCGCGGCGATCGCGAGGACGTAGAACCTGGTGCCCGTCGTCATGCCGATCGCCATCACCAGGAAGATGAAACCGACGTCGCGAGTTTCCTTGATGGCGTTGCGGAATCGCACCACCGACAGCGCACCGACGAGCGCGAAGGCCCGGGCGATGTTCGACCCGACCACCAGCATGATGAGGCTGATGACCATGCCGACCATCACCAGGGTCTGCACGTAGGACTGGCTGTACGAGACGTTCTTGTGGGTCAGCCGGTAGACCCAGCCGATGATCGCGGACAGCACGAACGACAACGACAGCGAGATGATGATGTCGAAGGTCGAGAACGTGCCACTGAGGTCCTGCAGGTCGAAGTTCATCGTGTTCCTGTCGGTGCGAGCTGATCGTCGAACACGTCAGCGGGTGTGGTGGTGAGGTTTTCGGGGAGGCCGTGCATGCGCGATCGCGGCGCCATGCCGAAGGCCTCGACGCTCTGGCAGTACTTGGAGATGCGCACCACCGACATGTCGAGCCGCGCGGTGAGGTCGGTGACCCAGTACGGCACGCGTTCGTTGGCCTTGATCTCGACGATGCACAGGTGCGGCGGAATGATGAAGCGGTTCTCCGACTTCGACGCGAAGTCGAAGTCCCGGTCGCGGCCGTGCACCCGATGGTCGATCGTCACCCGCAGGCCCAGGTCGGCCTCCGTGCCGACGAAGGCTTCCCGCAGGTACCCGGTGGTGACCGTCGGCACCAGTTCGAGATTGCCGACCAGAGTGGACACTTCGTTGACGAAGGCGCGCTGGCGGTCGTCGTGCTCGATCGGCCGCCGCTCGTCGCACAGGAGCCGGGCCTGCGCGTAGGGCACCCGAATCCGGCGCTTCTGCGTCACCCGGTTGACCCGCTGCTTGATCTCGACGAACACCGGGGTCTCGTCCGTGGCCTCGGACGGACGGCCGTAGAGCCGCACGCGCAGCTTGCGCCGGAAGCGCAACCCCTCGATCTTCTCCCAGTAGAACCGCAGGTTCCGGGTGTCGTAGTAGAGGCTGGTGACGGGGTAACCGCCTACGGGGCTGAACTCGTCGGACGCCATGTGGGCGGCGAGCGCCTCCCGCAGTCGCGGCACGTCCCGTTCCTCCGCCAGGTACTTGATCTCGTAGCGGTTGAACGCGTGCAGCGAGCTGGCTGTCTGCAAGTAGCCGGAGGGCGCGTCGGTTCCGCGCGACCCGGATGGTGACATGGTCGGTGCAGCCTTTCTCTCGGAGTCTGCACCAGTTCAATGGGTAAACCTCGAGTAAACCTGGGGTGAACCTGGGAGGTTGCTCCGTCTCGTCGAACAAGCGCTCACTGGGTACAGTGACCGCTATGACGGACATCACAATCGACACCATCGCCACTGGCCTGGCCTTTCCCGAATGTCCGCGGTGGCGGGACGGGCGACTGTGGTTCTCCGACATCTACCGGGGGGTGGTGCTGCGCCTGGACCCCACGACCGGCGATCTCGAACGCGTCGTCGAGGTGCCGGGACAGCCGGCGGGCTTGGGATTCCTGCCCGATGGCGACCTCGTCGTCGCATCTGTGGAGGAGCGCAGGATCTACCGACTCCGCGGTGACGGGACCCTGAGTCCGCACGCGGACTTGCGCGGCATCGCCACCTGGCACCTCAACGACTTGGTGGTGGACGGCAGCGGCCGCGCGTACATCGGCAACTACGGCGATGCCAGCGCACCCCCGGAGCCGCCGTTCCCCGCCGATCTGGCGATGGTCGAGGCCGACGGCACCGCGCATGTCGTGGCAACCGAGATGCTGTTCGCGAACGGCATGGCGATCACCCCGGACGGGTCGACACTGATCGTCGCCGAGACCCGCGCGACGCCGACACGCCTGTCCGCCTTCACGATCGAGACCGACGGCAGCCTCGTGAACCGCCGCGCACTGATCGAGTTCGGCGATCCCCGGGTCATGCCGGACGGCATCGCACTCGACGCCGAGGGGTCCGTCTGGGTGGCGTCGCCGTTCAGCGAGGAGGTGATCCGGGTCAGCGCGGACGGCGCAATGCTCGATCGCATCTCCGTTCCCCACCCGTACGCGGTGGCTCTCGGTGGCGCCGACGGCCGTGATCTGTTCGTCTGCACCGCCGACACCTGGGTTCCCGAGGACGCAATCCGACTCGGCGGCGGCGCGATCCGACGCATACGGGTCGCGGTGCCGGGCGCCGGGTTCTGACACTCTCGCGCCCCGGCTGCTGGCACTCGAGACCCCTTGTGTGCCAGTGGGACAGCGGCGCATGCTCGTAGGACCCAACGAGGTGTGAACGACGCGCGCCGGGCGGGCCCGACCATCGGGTCCGCTCGGCGCTCCCGTCGTCGACGACACCACGCCGGGAGAATCGAGGCCGAGATGAACGAGAACGATTTCGTCGGAATCGCGCCGTTCCACGCCTCGGGGGACCTGCGCGGATTCGTGATCTCCGGCCGCTGGCCGGACACCACGCGGGAATGGGCACAGTTGCTGGCCCTCGCGGTGCGGATCGCATCGCTACCGGGCCTGCTGCCCACGTCCACGGTGTTCGGCGCCCGCGAGGAACTCCCGGACGATCCCGCGCCGGGAACGGTCGGTTTGATCATCGCGGAGGGTCCGGTCCTCGGCGAGTCCGCGGTGTCGCCGGGCCGCTTCGCCGAACACCAACCGCCCGCCCTGATGATGCTGCACCCGCCGGCCGAGACGGTCCCGTCGTTGCCGGAGTGCGCGGGGGCGGCGTCGGGGTGCCTGCTGTTGCCCGGACTGCCGCACCTGGGGCTCGAGCATCGGGCTTCGTGGGTCGAGGCGGAGGCGGACGGCACTGTCACATCGATGATTTCGCGGGTGGGAATCGATCCGATCAGTGATCCCGACACCGCGATTCTGGCAATGCTGCTCGCGGCGTGACAGTCACCGAAAGAGAAAAGTTCGGGACTCCAAACTTATTGCAGCCTTTGCGCTTTCGCTGATCCGGGGTTATCGTTGCCTCAGCGAAGGGGAGTAGCCCCCAATCGCTGAGTCGACATACTGGCCGGCACCTCGAGTGCCCGCCCGGCTCAGCGAACCGGTTTCTGCACCGGTGGGCGAGACCTTCGGCCTGCGAGCGCACCGCGTTCGGGGCCGGAGGAAGGTTTCCCGACATCCTCCGAGAACGAGAAATCCGGAGGAGGATCCACGTGCTGGCCGCAATGCTGTTGAGTTTCGGTGTCATCTTCGTCGCCGAACTGGGCGACAAGTCCCAGCTCATGGCGATGACGTTCGCCCTGCGCTACCGCTGGTGGGTGGTGATCGCCGGCATCACCGTCGCCACCACCGTCGTGCACCTGGTCTCCGTCGGCGTCGGCCATTTCCTCGGTGCGGCACTGCCCACCACCGCCATCTCGATCGTCGGCGGCATCGCCTTCGTGGCCTTCGGCCTGTGGACGCTGCGCGGCGACAGTCTGTCCGACGAGGAGGAGAACAAGGCCCGCAAGGTCACCGGATCGGCCTTCCTGGCGGTCGCGTCGGCATTCTTCCTGGCCGAGCTCGGCGACAAGACGATGCTCGCGACCGTCACCCTCGCGGCCGACAACGACTGGGTGGGCGTGTGGATCGGCTCCACCGTCGGCATGGTGGCGGCCGATGCCCTCGCGATCGTCGTCGGCGCAGTGCTCGGCAAGCACCTGCCGGAGGCCGTCGTCCGGATCGGCGCCGCGGTGCTGTTCTTCGCCTTCGGCGCGTGGCTCGTCCTCGAAGGACTCTTCCCGGAGAGCCCGGCCGGCCCGATCACCGCGGGCGCGGTGGTGGCGGTCGCTGCGGTGGGCGCCGGCGTCCGGCGCGTGACCAAGAACCGCACCGCGATCGAGCCCGTCGATCAGTCCGACCCGTCGCGCACTTCCTAGACTGACCGAATGGACCAGACGCAGCCCGAGCTGCTCGCACCCCTCGGCGATCTCGCCGCGTTCGCCGGACACTGGGTAGGCGGCGGCTCCGGCCACTACCCCACGATCGACGACTTCGCCTACGACGAGGAGATCGAACTCTCCCCGAGCGGAAAGCCGTTCCTGTTCTATCGGTCCCGCACCCGTAAGCCCGGTGGCGGCATGCCGATGCACACCGAGACCGGGTACCTGCGTCCCGCCGGCGACGCCGTCGAACTCCTGGTGGCACAGCCCACCGGATTCGTCGAGATCCACCGCGCCACGCTGTCCGACGGCGTCCTCGACTTCGCGTCGCACGCGCTCGAGGCTTCCCCGGACGCCAAGCCGGTCCACGAGATCCGGCGTCGTTTCGAGCTGCTCGAGGACGGGGCCGTGCTCGCCTACGACATGTGGATGGCGTTCGACGACGTGCCGATGACGCATCACCTGCGCGCGGAGCTGCGCCGCGCCGCCTGAGGATTCGCCGAGCTTCGGCCGCGTCCTCGGCGGTTCCCACCCGCCGGGGACGTCGGCGTCGCCGGTAGTCGTGGCGCCTCCGCCCGTCCCGTCCACCGGGAATCTCGACACGAACATCACTCAATCGCTTGATTGGTATCGAGAACGGCCGTAGGCTCCAACCCCAACACCCGCACGGAGATGCTCCGAGTCTCGTTCGGGCTCAATGATTCCGATTCTGCACGGCGGGCGTGGGCCCGCGCCCGGGAGACAGGACCAGCATGGCGAGCCTCGACTACACCGACACCACCCGCGGGCCGTCCGCGACGGACAAACTGCACTTCCACGAGGCCGGCGAGGGCCACCCGCTCGTGCTGCTGCACGGGTCCGGGCCGGGCGTGTCCGGATGGTCGAACTTCTCGAAGAACCTGCCGGTCTTCGCCCGCAATTTCCGCACCATCGTCGTCGACATGCCGGGGTTCGGCGCGAGCCCGGACATGGCGTACGACCGGCCGTACCCCGAGATCGCTGCGGAGACGATCGTCAGGCTGCTCGACGACCTCGGCATCGAGAAGACGCACCTGCTGGGCAATTCGATGGGTGGCTGGGTCGCCCTCGAGACGGCCGCCCTGGCGCCGGAACGGGTCGAGCGGATGGCGCTGATGGGTCCCGGCGGCCTGTATGCACCACTGTTGGGGCCGATGATGAGCGAGGGTGCGCGCCGCCTCAACGCCTTCCTGGTGGACCCAACCCGCGAGGCCCTCGAGGCGTGGGTCGACTCGATGGTCTACGACCCGGCGACCATCACGCCGCAACTGCTCGACGAGCGCTGGACCAACGCCACCGCGCCGCGGGCGATCGAGCGCATGCGCGCGGTGATGGCGTCGCTGGGCCTGCCCGGCAAGGCGCCGCTGTGGGCGCGCACCGACGAGATCCCGCACAAGACGCTGGTCACGTGGGGTCGTGACGACCGGATGCTGCCGCCGGACGGCGCCCTGTTCGCGCTGCGTCGGATGCCCAAGGCCGACCTGCACATCCTCGGCGAGTGCGGGCACTGGGCCCAGGTCGAGCGCAAGCACGACTTCGAGTCGCTCGTCACGGACTTCCTCACCCGCTAGGACTCCCGCTCCACGCCGACGACAGGTGCTACGTACCATGAAGTTTCAGCACGAAGCCATCGACTCGGCCCTCGCCGCCGGCGACCGGATACTGTCCTTCGACGCCCACTCCCCCGACGGTCACGCCACCGAGATCGGTTGGGGCGGTGAGCGGATCGAAGGTCCGGCACCCACCTACCGGATCACCGAGGGCGCGGTGTGGGGGCACAAGTACACGCCTCCACCGGCCGGCACGAAGGGTCTCCCCCGCTGAGGCCACTGCCGAGCAAGCGCTTCGTCGATCAGTCGGCCGGTCCACCGCTGCTAGCCTTCGGTGGTACCCGGTCGAACCGAGTACCTGGACATTGAGGAGTGAGCGTGGCGTCAGCGGGTCGGCGCGAGGTCATCCTGGCCGAATCGGCGCGGTTGTTCTCCGATCGCGGCATCGCGGCGACGACGATCCGTGAGATCGGCGAGGCCGTGGGCCTGAACTCGGGGACGCTGTACCACTACTTCAAGTCCAAGGACGCCATCGTCTCGGAGATCCTGGTCAGCTTCCTGACGGATCTGGTGGAGCGGTACCGCGCGGTCGTCACCGAACCGGAGACCGCGCGGACCCGGCTCGTCCGTATCGTCCGTGTCTCGCTCGAGGTCGCGAATACCCACCCGTACGCGACGGAGATCTACCAGAACGATTTCGCGAACCTCGGTTCCCTGCCCGGGTACCCGGAGATCGCCGACGCCGTCGAGGCCTCGCACGACGCCTGGTACAGCGTGGTCGAGGAGGGCGTCCGGGACGGCGAGTTCAATTCGGGCATAGACATCTTCGAGTTCCAGCGGATGATGCGCGAGTGTGTGTTCATGTCGGTGCGCTGGCACCGCAACACCCTCGGACAGGACATCGACACCCTCACCGACATGCTCACGACGGTGTTCCTCAACGGCTTCGTGCCGCCGCCGTCGGGATCCACCACACCTCCACCCGCCCCCAAGCGGCGACGCGCCACCAAGCGGACCGTAGCGGCCGAACCGACGCCGCCGGACGTGCCCGACGACGTGCAGGACATCCGCTCCGAACTGGATTCGCTGCGCTCGGAGATGCAGGCGATCCGCGCCGCCATCGCCGATCGTCCCGACGCGCGCTGAGCTCGCGCTCTGTTCCCCCGGGCGCCGTCTCGTCCTACACTCCGGGACATGACCGGCGATCCGCGTGTCCACAGCTTTCGTGACGACGCCCTCGGCGATCTCGACGCGACCGGTGTCGCGGCACGGATCGCGTCGGGTGAGGTGTCCTCACGCGAAGTGGTCGAGGCCTCGATCGAGCGCGCCGAACTGGTGCAGGGTCCGCTGAACGGCGTCCAGTTCGCCGACTACGAGCGGGCGCTTCGGCAGGCCGGCAGTCCTCGCACCGGCGTCTTCGCCGGCGTCCCCACGATCGTCAAGGACAACGTGGACGTTGCCGGACTGCCGACGGGGCAGGGCAGCGCCGCGTTCACCCCGACTCCGGCCCGCCGCAACAGCGACTTCGTCGACCAGTTCCTGTCCACCGGCGCCGTCTCGATCGGCAAGAGTCGACTGCCGGAGTTCGGCTTCAGCGCGTCCACCGAGTACGAACACGCCGACCCGGTGCGCAATCCGTGGAACCCGGAGTACTCCGCGGGAGCGTCGTCGGGAGGCTCCGCGGCGCTGGTGGCGGCAGGCGCGCTGCCCTTCGCGCACGCCAACGACGGCGGCGGATCCATCCGAATCCCCGCTGCCGCTTGTGGACTCGTCGGACTCAAGCCGACGCGGGGCCGCACCGTGGCCGATGCGACCGACAAGACGATGCCGATCCGCATCATCTCCCAGGGCGTCGTCACCCGGTCGGTCCGCGACTCCGCCCGGTTCTACGCGGCCGCCGAACGCTACTACCGCAACCCGAAGCAGCCGCCGATTCGGCTCGTCGAGGGCCCGGGGTCGGCGCGCCTGCGGATCGGGGTGATCGTCGACTCCGTCACCGGTGTGCCCACCGACGACGAGACCCGGAAGTCGGTGCAGGCCACCGCGGATCTGCTCGACTCGCTCGGCCACCATGTGGAGGAGGCGACGCTACCGGTCGATGCCACGTTCATGAACGATTTCAGGCTCTACTGGGGCTTCCTGTCCTTCGCCGTCCTCACGGGCGGCAAGCGCATGTTCGGACCGTCGTTCGACCGGACCGGCACCGACAATCTCAGCCGTGGACTCGACGCGTTGTACCGCAAGCACCTGGCGCAGACGCCCCGCATGCTCTATCGGCTCCGACGCACCGCCCACACCTACTCACGGATGTTCCGGAACTACGACGTCGTCCTTTCGCCGGTCGTGAGTCACACGACCCCGAAGATCGGCTACCTGTCCCCCGCACAGGATTTCGATGCCCTCCTCGAACGCCTGGTGAACTACGCGGCCTTCACGCCGCTCAACAACGCCACGGGCGGGCCGGCAATCTCCCTCCCGCTGCACCAGACCTCGACGGGCCTGCCGCTGGCGTCGCACTTCTCGGCGAACCACGGCGACGAGCGCACCCTACTCGAACTCGCCTACGAGCTCGAGGCCGCCAAGCCCTGGGCGCGGATCCAGGATCCGGCCTGAAGGCCGAATCCTCCGAGACGAATAGCATTTCGTGGATGATCGACGACGCCGACATCGCCACGCACCTGACCGCAGAGGTGCGCGCGGTCCCCTACCCGGGACAGTGGTCGAGCCCGCCGTTCGCCGGTGTCGGTGCGGCCGTGATCGCCCGCGACGACGAACTGTCGGAACTACGGGTCGACCGGCGGACCGGGCGTGTCGACTGGGTGGATCTGCGAACCGGCGCCGCCCAGTTGGTCGCGCCGTCGTTGCGTGCGTTCGGCGCGCTCGCGACGGCGTACGCGAAGGCGCTCCAGGACACCCGCGGGGCCGGAGACCGCTCACTGCGACGTATCGAGCAGACCCTGCTGGATTCCGTCCGCACGGTGTCCGCAGAGCTGACCGCCGAGGGCTCGTACTGGGCGATCGCGGCGGAGGAACTCGGCACCGGGGTACTCGGGGGTGACGACGCCCCCGAACCGCTCACCGTGGCGTCGGCCGGCGGGCCCACCGTCGTCATCGCGATCCCGATGCTGCGGTTGCGCCGGTTGCTCGCCGACGAGGGACTCACCCTGTCCGGTTACCGCGGCGCGGTGTCGTACGCAGCGCTGTCCGGCGACCTGAGCACCACGCTGGCGAACACGGCACGTCCCGACGCACAGTCGTCGGGACCGGCACGGGTACTCGTCGTCGACGAGCAGACGCGGCTCACCCCCGAGGACCTCGCATTTCCGACCCTGCGGACGCTGATGATCCTCGAGCCCACGACACTGCCGGAGGACCTCGTAGAGGCGTCAGGGGCACTGACGGTCGTGAGGGTCGGCGGGCCCGGACCGTTCGCGCGGATCGCCGACCTCGTCGCCCGCCCCGACGCCTGACGGTCTGTCAGTGCCCGTCGGCCGCGGCCAGGAGGACTGCGATGTCACGTTGACCGCGGTTGTGCGCGTTCTGCAGCGCCGTGAGTCCTCGCGCATCGCGGATCATCGAGTCGGCACCGGCGTCGAGCAACTGCGTCACGGTGTCGACGTAGCGTGCCGAGCCGTCGCCGTAGACAACCGCCTCGAGCAGCGCGGTCCAGCCGGGGTCGTTGACGTGATCGACCGGTACCCCCGCCCGAATCAGGATCCGGACCGTCTCCACGTGCCCGTGCTCGGAGGCCGGGATCAGGGCGGTGCCGCCGAACCTGTTGGTGGAAAGCACATCCGCGCCATGATCGAGGGTGGCGAGCAGGATGTCGTTCAGGCCCTCGGCACCGGCATACAGAAAAGCCGAGTCCTGCATGTCATCCGCGGCATTGACGTCCGCGCCGGCATCGATCAGTGCCGTAGCGGCGGCGACCGCGTTCGCCTTGGTCGCTGCGACGAGCGCAGTGCGGCCGCCGTCGCCCCGGGCCTCGAGGTCGGCGCCGCGGTCCAGGGCGGCGCGCACTCCGGCCACGTCGTTCGCACGGGCTGCGTCGAACAGCTGCCGCTCGAGTTCCGGGGTCGGCGTGGGCATCGGCGACTGTGTCGGCGTGACGTCCGCGCGGACGGCGACGGCGGACGTGTCCGGTGCGGGCGGCGTCGCGACGACGTCGGCGCTGCCGCAGGCGGCCGCCGTCAGCGCGACGGCGGCCACCAGAACGGCGGTCCTCACTGCAGGCTTCCGGCGATCTCCGCGAGACCTGCTGCGGCGCAAGCCTGATCGGCGTTGCCGTCGGGCGCGCCGCCCACACCGATGCCGGCGATCGACGCGTTGCCGGACTTGACGCTCACGCCGCCGGGAAGGAACAGCGTCCCGGGCAGGTCGGCGATCGTCGGGCCGTCGCCCTTCACGCGGCCGGCGAGATCACTGGTGTTCGCGCCGAACGCGGCGGCCGTGTAGCCCTTGGCGCGGGACGCCTCGACGGTGTGCTCGGCCGCGTTGTCGCCGCGCAGCAGCGCCTGCACGTTGCCGAAGCGGTCGACCACCGAGACGGTGACGAAGCCCAGGCCGTCGGCCTGGCACTTGGCGAGCGCGGCTTGTGCGGCCCGGCCGGCGGTGGCGACGGACAGGCGGTTGGCGGCGACGGTGCCCTTCTCGGCGTCGCCGGGCTTCTGCGACGACAGCGCGACCGGGGTGACCTCGGTGGCGGACGGCGCGGCGGCCGCGTCCTCGGTGGAGCCGCACGCGGTCGCGGCGAGCAGGGCGACGGCGGGGACGGTGATCGCGAGGGCGCGGGGCAGGCGGCGGGAGAGGTTCATCGGGGGCCTTTCGAACGGGGGGGGGGAATCGAGTGATTCCACCCTCGCCCCGACGCCGGGTTCGCGGCATCGGCCGCGCGGCCACCGTCGGATCATCCGAATGGCCGATCCCGGGCCCCCGCGGCGTCCGTAGGATCGGCCCGATGCAGGGCAACCGGGAAAACGCGGACAACGCCGCCTTCCGCGGACCGCTCGGTGTCGCGATCCACCTCTCGTTCTACGTGCTGCTCGCGGCGTCGACGGCCCGCTACCTGACCTATCACGGGGTGAGCGGACGGTGGCTCGTCGTCGCCGGGCTGATCGTGATGCTCGCCGCGATGTACGCGGTGATCGTGGCGCTGTCCCGGCGCGGCGGCGCGTGGCAGCCGTGGGTGTGGCCGGTGCTGACGTCGTGGGTGGCGCTGGTGTGGCTGGCGCCGAGCTTCGCGTGGACGGCGTTCCCCATCTTCTTCCTGTGCACCCGCGCGTTCCCGCGCTGGGCGGCATACCTGATCGTCGCGGCGCTCGCGGTGTTCGCGGGCATCGAGTTCGCGTCGTTCAGCGGCCGCACCGAGTGGGCCGTGCTGCTGGCGCCGCTGTGCACCGGCGGGCTGATCGTGCTCGCGTACGGGCAGGTGGAGCGGGACAGCGCCGAGCGTGAACGCCTCCTCGGCGAACTCGTCGACGCCAAGTCGCGGCTCGCCGAGACCGAGCGGGAGGCCGGCGTGCTGTCCGAGCGGGAGCGTCTCGCGCGGGAGATCCACGACACCGTCACCCAGGGTCTCACCAGCGCGCTGCTGCACCTCGAGGCGGCCGACGAGGTGTGGGACCAGCCCGGTGCGCGGGCCCGCGACGAGGTTCGGGTGGCCACCCGCTCGCTGCGCGAGAACCTCGCCGAGACCCGCAACCTCGTCCACTACCTGAGCTCCCCCGACCTCGAGACGCAGACGCTCGACGCCGCGCTGCTGGCGGCCGTCCGCGGGTACGTGCCGTCGGCGCAGCTGCGGGTGATCGGCGAGCCGGTGGGGCTGCCGTCGGACGTCGAGCACGCGCTGCTGCGGATCGTGCAGAGCGCGGCGTCGAACATCCGGCGGCACGCGAACGCGCACACTGTGGGGGTGACCCTGACGTATCTGCCCGACGCCGTCGCCCTGGACGTGTTCGACGACGGCGCCGGGTTCGTGGTGGGCGAGACGAGCGGGTTCGGGCTGCCCGCGATGCGCCAGCGCGTCGAGGCGCTGGGCGGCACGTTCTCGGTGGAGAGTGCTCCCGGTGAGGGCACCGTCGTTGCAGCGCAGATTCCGGTCGGGGGCGCGTCGTGATCTCGGTGCTGCTGGTCGACGATCATCTCGTGGTGCGCGCCGGCCTGCGGGCCCTGCTGGATTCGCAGCCGGACCTCGAGGTGATCGGCGAGGCCGACACCGGTGAGGACGCCGTCACGATGGCCGCGGACCGGTCCCCCGACGTGGTGATGATGGATCTGGCGCTCGGCGCGGGAATCGATGGCGTGGAGGCGATCCGACGGCTGCGCGCGGCGCGGCCCGATCAGCCGGTGCTGGTGTTCACCACCTACGACACCGACGCCGACGTGGTGCGCGCGCTCGACGCCGGCGCGATCGGCTATCTCCTCAAGGACTCTGCGCCGAGGGACATCTTCGGCGCGATCCGAGACGCGGTCGCCGGACGCAGCGTGCTGTCGCCGCCGGTGGCGGCGCGGGTGCTGGACCGGATGCGACGCCCCGATCAGGCCCTGACGGCGCGGGAGGCGGAGTTGCTGAGCCTGCTCGCCGAGGGGCTGACGAACAAGGAACTCGGCAAACGCTTGTTCATCAGCGAGGCGACGGTGAAAACCCATCTCGCACACATCTACGCCAAGCTCGGTGTCGACTCGCGGGCCGCCGCGGTCTCGATCGCCCTGCGGCGGGACGGGATTCGCTGACGGATGTCCGAGTTCTCCTCGATTCGCGTGCAGGGCACGCCCACGGTCTCTCATCTCGATCTCGACCTGTTGGACGCGTATGCGTTCGCCGACGGCGGCGGGTTCCCGGCGTCGTATCGCGAGTTCGTACGCGGTCTCGGCTGGGGCCGGCTGTTCGGGCTGTGGCTCGTCTATCCGCCCGTGCTCGCTGGATACGCGGACGGCTGGCAGGCCAGGAGTCGGATACTCACCGAGCGGCTGCGGGAGACGTACCTCGACGGTCGAGCCGAGGAATTCGACTGGATGATCGAACCGGACGGCGACTGGTCGTTGGTCGATTCGCTGTGCGTCTTCGCGATCAGCGAGAACGGGGATGTGCTGTGGAACACCGCCGCTCGCGACGAGCACGGCGAGTTCCCGGTGTACTGCTCGCAGCGAATGAACTCGCTGCGGTTGCTCGGACCGTCACTGGATGCAGCGGTGACGGTGCTGCGCGCCGAGTCGGTGGAGTTGTTCGGCGAGAACGAGTTCGACCTCGAACCGCTCGGCGCGCAGCGCCTGCCGTGACCGGGTGACCGGTCACGCCGGTGTTCACGACTCCGTGGTGGTGTCGTCCGTGCCCGCGTCCCGGTCGTCGCCGGCCAGGATCAGGTACAGCGCTCGTCGGGCGTCGGTGAGCGCCTTCTCCGCCGCGGCGAGTTGCTCGGCGGTCCCGGACATCTGGACCTGGCGGGCGGCGCCGTGCAGGTCGTGGAGCGGTCCGCGTAGATCGGGTCCCGATCCCGCGAAGGCGAACGGGTCGCCCCAGGATTCGGCGTTCTGCTCGACGAACTCACGTCCGGCGTCGGTGAGGGTGACGAGCTTGCGTCCGCCCTCGGCGGTCGTCTGCACCAGGCCCTCGTCCTCCAACTGCTGGAGCTTCGGGTAGATCGCGCCGGCGCTGGGACGCCACGCACCGTTGGTGCGATCGGTGATGGTCTGCATCAGCTGGTAGCCGTACATCGAGTCCTCCTTCAGCAGGAGCAGGACGGCTGCGCGGACGTCGCCGCGACCTGCTCGACCCATGCCACCGCGTCCGCGGGGTCCGCCGTGTCCGCGACCCCGGCCGCGACCACCGCGCATGCGGGGATCCTCGCCGTCGAAGGGGCGGTGATGGCGGCGCTGACGGCCCATCTCCTCACCCCACGCGGGGTGTCCGTGCATCTGTTCCGGCCCTCGCCGGTGATTCATGTTCCTCATCGGTTCTTCCTTTCATCGTTTTCCGACACACTCACGATATATCGTGATCGTATCTTTGAAAAGGGTGGCGTGGTCACCAGTAGCCACGGGCGGGTCATTCGATGGAACCGGGTGCGGTCTCGCTGCGTCTGATCCAATGAGCGAGTCGTCTGGGCGAATCGAGGGGGAAACGTGAGGTCCTGGGGTATTGCTGTTCTCGTAGTGGCCAGTGTCGTAGGACTGGCCGGCTGCGGGTCGACCAGCGTCGAGGGGCAGGCCGAGACTCCCAAGGCCGACGCCGGGGAGCCGGCATTCGATCCGTGCAGCATTCCGGACGAGGTGCTGCACACGATCGGGCTGGATCCGGCGTCGGAGGAGCGGGATATCCAAGACGTCAAGCAGCCGGGCTGGAGCCTGTGCAGTTGGAACGACCCGGATCTCTCCTTCTTCGTCACCATCTTCGCCACCGGAAGGCCGATCGACTCGATCCTCACCAACGAGCGATTCACCGACGCGACGCCTATCGAACTGAACGGACGCGAAGCCTTCACGGTTCGTGAGACGTCGGACAAACGCAACGAGCACTGCGACGTCGTGGTCGCCGCGGGGCCTGACGCTCTGATGCTCCGGACCGACCAGACCAAGGGGCTGCCACCGTCGGAAAGTCCTTGTCCGCAGGCGATCAGGAGCGCGCAGTTCCTCGAGCCAACTCTGCCCCGCTGACCGAAAGGCCCGACCATGTGGACAACCCCGTCATGGAACGAACTCGGCGCCATGGTCGATTCCGGTGAGCTCTTCCTCGAGGCCGGCGTCGCCGAGAAGTGTGCGGCCCGCTGCGCCGAACTACACCGCGAACTGGTCATCCTCCAACGAGACGCAAAACGCCTCGCTACAGTCGACGGCCTCGGCCATCTCCCCTCCGGCGTCGCACTGGCCCGCAAGTTCGAGCAGAAGGCGTCGGGCGGTGAGTATCCGCTGGATCGGGCGCTCGCCGACCACATCACCGTCGTCACGGAGATGCGGTCGGTGTTCGAGAAGATCGCGGCGAACTACGCTGCCGCCGAGGAGTCGAACGCGCAGCGGTTCACGGGAATCGGAGGCTGACCCACAGCCGCTCGTCTGCCCGGTCTAGGCCTCGGTGAGGTCCGCGAAGTTCTCCGTGTAGCCGAGCAGCAGCGTCGGCGAGCCACGCAGCACGTCCCCGAGTTCGTTCCACGCGTCGGCGTCGCGCTGCCCGTACAACTCCCGCAGATCCGCGATGAGTGCGTCGACGTCGCGCTGTTCGGGATCGAGGACGCTCAGGAACCCGAGGGTGGACGCGCCGATCCCGGCCAGCTCGTACCCGTGCCGCTCCCGCATCCAGCGCGCCACCGTGCAACTCTCGAACGGCGTCCAGTCACCAGCGAAGTAGCCGTTCGGAAGGTCGGCGAGCAGATCGATGTCGTCGCGGGTGGGCAGGCACTGCACCACGTGCACGTCGTCCACCACCAGACCGGGATCGCGGTTGAGCGCGACCAGCGCGTCGATGTCGCTCGGCGCGGTGACGAGCGAACCACACACGTCCTCCCATCGAACCGCGCGGTCCGGGTCGGTGAGCACCGTCCGGGCCGACTCGAACACCGCGGTGTCGTAGGCGAGGACGGCGTCGTCGGTCTCGTCGTCCGGGTACTCGACATCCCCGTCCAGATCGTGCTTACCGCGCGCGTGTCCGCTCGTGTAGAGGCACTGGTTCGGGTCATCCAGCGTCAGGAAGCACCGCCCATCGCCTCCGTGAGCCGCCTCGACCCGTCGGAAGGCTGCGAGCAGCGCATCGAACGACTGTGCCGCGGTGATGACTGCGACGCTCAGACGATTCACACCGCGGTGTCCTTCGTCGGGCAGCGCGCTGACGACCGCCCCCGCGACCTCGCCGTAGTCCACGGACTGCCGGGTATCGGACACTGTTCCTCCATCAGGGCTCGGCGTTACCGCATGCCGATCCATGATCGTCCACAGGCGCGCAGCGGTTACTCACCCACCATCTCGCCGGACGGCGTCCACCGCGGATCGCGTCCTGCGTATCCGAGGAGCCGATCCAGATCTGGGGCATCGTCCGGGACCGGGACCACAGGCCCGTAGAGCCCGTCGCGACCGGCCTCCTTGCCGGGCACGGACATCGCGGCCGCGAACTCCAGGCTCGCCTCGACACTGGCCGAGTCGGATTCGAAGGCCTGGCCGGTGGCACGCGCGAGGTCCCACCCGTGCAGGACCAGTTCGTCGATTGCCACCGCACCCATGACGGCGGCGGGCATGGTCACGCCACCGGCTTCCGCCTCGCCCTGCCAGGCGCCGGGTTCACGCCACGCGGCGGCCAGTGCCTCGAGCTGCCGATCGAGCTGCTCTCGCCAGTCGACGGGCAGTTCAGCCGGCCGCGCCGACCCGTCTCCTGGAAACGACGCCTTGCGAGCAGCGGCGGCGAACGCGCTCGTCAGCTCGAGGAGATGGCGCACCAGGTCGGCCACCGACCACTCTGTGCAGGGCGTCGGAAGTTCCAGCTGCTGGTCGCGAACCCCGGCGACCACCCGGCCCACCTGTGCCGATGCCGGCCCCAGGTCGTATTCGGTCGTCATGCGTGCCTCCGTCCGTCGAACGTCGTCTCACAGATATCGACCGGGCCGGGACGTGGAACTCATCGGCGCGGGATCAGCGCGGAGACTTCAGCTGCATCCACGCGAGAACCGTGAGGATCCGCAGCGCCGGAATCGAGCCGTCCAGTCCGGCCTGTTCCCGCAGCGACACGAGGCGCCGATGCAGTTCGCCGTCGTTGCCACGCAGCGCCTGGCGCACGGGTTCGAGGTGGGCCTGCTTGGTGTCGAGGACCTCGCCGATCGCTCGGTCGTAGATCGGGAACAGACGCGGACGCTTCCGCGCGATCAGCTTGGACGCCACGGTGCGGCCGATGCTCGGGACCGTCCACAGCGCCGCCTCGAGCCGGCACACCGGCGACTCGGGCGTCAGTTCGTCCGCCTCGTCGACGAGGTCACGGTCGGGACCGACGGCAGCCAGCAACTCGGTGAGCTCGTCGCCGCGCTCCCGCAACAGGATCTGCGCGCCGTCTGGAGAGACCTCCACCGCCAGCATCGTGACCGCCACGAGGTCGTCCGCGGTGAAGACGTCGGCGTCCCGCTCGCGGGTCCCGGTCGAGTCCCACGTGTCCCAGCGGGCGCCGCTGCGCAGATACCCGGTCTTGACGAGCGGCTCGGTGAAGTACCGTCGCAGCACCTCGACGGCAGCGGCGTCGTCGGACGCCAGAACCTTCGGGAGCCGAATCGTCATGTCAGGCATCCTCGTTCATCACATCGAGGACGTGCTGCGCGAACGCACGGTTGTGGTACTGCGCGAACGGGCCGCGCCCCTTGCTCACCAGCAGCTCGGCCAGCGGACGAATCGTCGTCTCGTCGAGCGGCAGTTCGAAGAACTGCTCGTCGGCGCCCTCGTCGGACAGGAACCAGTCGATCAGTACACCGTCACCGTCCGCCGACGCGTGTTCGGTCTGCTTGAAGCGCAGGAGCGGATTGGCCAGCGTGAGCCCGTCCAGGCTGTACCCGGTGCTGCGCTGCAGCGCCGACAACGACGTGAACAGCACGGTGCGGAAGTCGACGGTCTCGCCGTTCTCCGTGTAGCGCTCCACGTAGAGCACTTCCATCGGACCGATGTTGAGCGTGAACAGGCGCTCGCGCTCGGCGGTCTTGTTCGTGCTCGGCAGACAGCTCAGAGTCCACTCGTCCACCTCGACTGCGGCGGGGTCGTCGAACGCCGACGCGAGATAGCCGGCGATCAGATCGACCACTACGTCGAAGAACGGGTCGGTCTGCAGCAGCTTGAAGCTGGCGTCGGTCGCGGCCGGGTGGATGTCAGGCATGGATGATCCTCGAGTCGTGGGGCGACCTCCGAGGATACTGCGCCGAGGATCCTCGACTCGGCGCCAGAGGCACCCCTCCCCCTCACGCGCTCGACGACTCCATCCGATAGTCGTCGAGCGGGAAACTCCGCGCCTCCGCGAAGGCGTTGGCGGTCGACGTCGGACGCAGCAGCGCGGCCTCGCCGTGCTGGTTGAAGTAGTAGGACCGCGCCGAGCCGCAGCTGCCGCCGTAGAAGACCGAATCGTCGAGGTTCGCGGTCATCCGGTCGAGGAACCTCGTGTTGGCGTCCTCGGTCACCTCGAAGACGTCGGAGTCTCGCCGCCGCATCTCGGTGAGCAGCCGGGTCATGTGCGCCATCTGCGATTCGATGGTGGTGAAGTACGACAGCCCGCTGTACGAGTACGGACTCGCCAGGGTGAGGAAGTTCGGGAACTTCGGCACCGCGACACCCTCGTACGCCTGGAAACGGTTGTCCCGCCACCACTTCCCGAGGTTTCGACCGTCCCGCCCGATCACCTCGATGGCCGGGAAGTTCACATCCCACAGGTTGAAGCCGGTCGCCAGGACCAGGGTGTCGATCTCGGTGCGCCGGCCGTCGGTGGTGACGACGGCGTCCGGTTCGACCCGCGCGATCGACGTGGTCTCCAGGTTCACGTTCCGCTTCGTGAAGGCGCGGTAGTAGTGGTTGGAGAACGTCGGCCGCTTGCAGCCGAAATCGTAGTGGGGCGTCAGTTTCCGGCGCAGGCCGCCGTCGCGCACCTGCGCGCGCAGGAACAGCTTGGACGCCGCCGCGGCACCCTTGTTGAGGATCTTCGCCTGCCGGTAGTGCAGCACGGCGCTGACCATGATGCCCTCGAGGATCGCGTCGCTGACGGCGCGGGCCACGCGCTGCGTCACCGGCACCCGCGAGAAGAGTCGCTGCACCACAGCGGGAATCGGCATGTCGAGCTTCGGCACCACCCAGATCGGGGTGCGCTGGTAGACGGTGAGTTCCCGCGCCTTCCGGGCGACCTCGGGGATCAGCTGGACGGCGGTGGCGCCGGTGCCGATGATCGCGGCCCGCGAGTTCGTCAGGTCGATGCCGTCCTCCCACGCGGTGGTGTGCAGGACACGTCCGGCGAACGTGTCGATGCCGTCGATGGACGGCAGCTGCGGCTGCGACAGGAATCCGGTCGCGGTGAGCAGGTAGCGGCCGGTGACCTGTTCGCCCCCGTCGGTCGCCACCACCCAGTGCCGGGCGTCCTCGTCCCAGCGGGCGCCGGTCACGACGGCCCCGAACCGCATGTAGCGGCGCAGGTCGTACTTGTCGGCGACGTGTTCGGCGTACCTCTTGAGCTCGGCGCCGGGCGCGAACAAACGCGACCAGTTCGGATTCGGCTCGAACGAGTACGAGTAGGTGACCGACGCGATGTCGACGGCCAGCCCCGGGTAGCGGTTGACGTGCCACGTGCCGCCGAGGTCGTCCTCGCGTTCGAGGATCGCCAGGTTCGTCAGGCCGAGCCGGTTCAGGGCGATCGCGGCGCCCATCCCGCCGAAGCCGGCACCGACGATCACGGCGTCGTACTGCGTCTTCCGATCCACAGCTTCACCCTCCCCAGATATGTGTCACTCTCAGTGTCACTCATCTGCGCGGGTGTGGCCAGGTTTTCGGCTCGATCGGTTCGCGACGCCGCACCGCCGCCCCGGGCTCAGCCGCGCGTGCGGGCCGCCGCGACCGCGTCGATCTCGACCGTCGCGCCGTAGGGAAGACCACTCACCTCGACGAAGGTGCGGGCCGGGCGCGGGGCGGCGAACAAACGCTCGAACTGTCGGTTCACCTCCTCGCGCAGCGACAGGTCGGTTACGAAGTAACTGCTTCCGACGGGATGCCCTCCAACTGTCGAGCGTTCGGTCGGCGCTTTCACGAAAATTGCCAGTTCAACATGGCGGCCTCGCAGTGCAAAGGCCCGGCCCAAAACAAACCTAAGTTTGATCTGGACACTTGACCAACAGTCGAGTATCAATAATCGACCCCGAATCGGGCCGTTCGGTTCGGTACCCGGGGGCTGTCCGCTCGACCCGTACGTCCCCGAAGAGGAAACATGCGCAAAATCACGCTTGCCGCTGCCGGTGTCGTCGCAGCCGCCGGGCTGCTCGTGCCCGCCACCGCAAACGCAGCCGAAGCCAACACGCCGGTTCAGTTCATCGTCACCGCCATCTCCGGTGGCGGTCTGTCCATGACCGCCGGCGTCGCCGACAGCCTGAACCTCTCGAGCTCCAACGCCAACTCCGTGAGCGGCAGCCTCACTGCCGTCGGCGTGACCGATTCGCGTGGCGGGACTCGCGGATGGACCGCAAGTGTCTCCATCACCGACTTCGTGGACCAGGCGAGCGGCGTGACGATCGGCAAGGACAGGGTGTCCTACAAGGTGCCGTCCGTCGTCCCGTTCCAGTTAGCGCCCGCCACCGTGCAGATCCTGGGCGGCGGCACCCAGACGCTCGAGACGAAGAAGGACGTCGTCCAGCGGGGCAACATCACCATCCTCTCCGACACGACGAGCTGGATTCCTCAGCTGACCGTCCAGCTGTTCGGTGACGGCAATACGCCCGGGACCTACAAGGCGACCGTCACCACCTCGGTCATCTGACACGCCCGATCACCGATATCTGTCGGTCCACACCGACATTGAGGAAGTCTCTTCCTGTCGGTCGTGAGGCTGGGGCAGCGCTTGTGCAACGCCCCAGCCTCACAGTCGGTTCCGGTCCGTCCAGCAGAAAGCGATCCATGCCTTTCCTTCGCGCGATGTGCGCCCTTCTCATATCGGTCGCTGCCGCGGTGCTGGCGATCGGAACACCCGCTGCCGGCGCCGCCCCGGGTGCGACCGCGGGGGACGCTCCGAGCGACTCGATCGGCATCCGACTGCTCGACGCAACGGAATCCCTCAAGGATGATCCGCGGGCCCAGCAGTACATCATCGACAACCTGCCGCCCGGCACCACCATCACCCGACACTTGATGGTCTCCAACAACACGAGTGCACCGGCGACGATCGACGTCTATGCCGGCCCCGCGACCATCGTCGACGGGGTGTTCTCCGTCGCGGATCGCGGCGAACAGAGCATGCTCACGTCGTGGATCTCGCTCGACCAGTCGACCGTGCGGCTCGAGAGCGGGCAAGAGTCCGAGGTGGCCGTGACTATCGCCGTCCCTCAGGACGCGCCCGAGGTGGAGCAGTACGCGGCCATCTGGGCATCGACTCAGGCCGATCGCCCCAGTGCCGACGGTGTCACCAGCGTCTCCCGTGTCGGCGTCCGCGTCTACCTGTCGGTCGGACCCGGCAACGGCCCTCCGGCGGACTTCACGATCAAGAACCTCACCCCGCAGCGCGGAGCCGACGGAACGGCATCCGTCGTAGCCGCGGTCACCAACACCGGTGGCCGTGCCGTGGATCTCTCGGGCAAGCTCACCCTCGGCGGCGGCCCCGGCGGACTCACCGCCGAGCCGATCAACGCCGATCTCACCACCATCGCGCCCGGCGAGGACGGCAAGGTCGTCTTCGCCGTGCCCAACAGCGCCTCGCTCCCTGCCGGGCCGTGGAATGCCGATGTGAAGCTCCAGAGTGGTCTCAACAAGCACGACATGTCGGCGACGATCACGTTCCCGGACAAGGGCGTCGGCGATTCGGTGGGCGATTCGAACTCGAAGTCGTGGCCGCTCATCGCCGGGATCGTGTTGGCAGTGCTGGTCGTTGCCGGCGGCATCGCCTACCTGCTGGTGCGCAGGCGTCGTTCATCGGGAACGGAGTGATCGCCATGTGGCACAGAAGGAATTCGAGGAATGTACGCATGTCCGCCGTGGCGGTCGGTGCACTGGTCCTCGTGGGTGCACCGACGGCGGCAGCGACGCCCGTCGACGTGACCACGACCAGTCCGGCAACCTCGTCCGCGACGGCAACCACGACGACCTCCGCGGCCCCGACGACCTCCGCGGCGCCGACGACGACCCGCGGGTACGTCTCCCGGCACGAGACGACGGCCGACGCGTCGACGACAACCGTCACCACAACCACTGCGCCGACCACCACGACCGCACCGGCGACCGTGGCACCGGCCACGACCTCCACCACCGCCGCGACCGACCCCCGACAGTCCCGCGACGCCGTGTTCACGGTCGCCAACGGTCGTGCCAGCTTGTGGATGACAGTCGGCGGGCCGGGCGCCATCGTCCCCCTTCTCGATGGCACGAAGGCATCCGGATCCCTCCCTCTCGTCACCGTGAATGCCAGCGGCGGGTACGCCTGGGAACCGGTCGACTGGACCGCCTCCGTGTCGTCGACGGACTTCGTCGGCCCCAACATGACTATCCCGAAGAGCGCGGTCGTCTACACCGCTTCCGGGGTCGTCGGAAAGGGGGCTGGGGGCTCGGTCGACTCGACCGGAGCGCAGGCTCTCGGCACCGCGAAAGTGGTTGTCGAACGCATCGGGCTGACCGCGTTCGAGGCCGTCACCTGGACCCCGCTCCTCACCGTCAACTACCCCGGCGGCATCGCCGCCGGCACATACAACGGCACCATCACCCTCTCGGTCGTGTAGGAAACCGGCGACTGCCGGTACACACGCCAGCGGAGCCCACCGCGCCGCGTTATGGTGCAGGTCACACGGCCGACCGTGAGGGGTCGACCCGACGCGAAGGGGAAACCGCAGTGGAGATCCAGGGAACCGCGGCACTGATCACCGGCGCAGCATCCGGCCTGGGGGCCGCGACCGCGAAGCGCTTCGCCGACGCGGGTGCCACCGTGTTCGGGCTCGACCTCGCGCAGTCGATCGAACGCGCCGGGGACAACGTGCCCGCGGGCGTCACGTTCCTGCCCGCCGACGTCACCAGCGAGGCCGACGTCCAGGGTGTCGTCGACAAGATCGGCGAGTCGGGGGTTCCGCTGCGCACCGTCGTCAACTGCGCCGGCGTCGGCTGGGCAGGCCGGATCCTGTCGAAGAACGGCCCGCACGACCTCGAACTGTTCCGCACGGTCATCACCGTCAACCTGCTGGGCACCTTCAACGTGATGCGCCTGGCGGCCAACGCGATGCAGCACCTGCCGACCGTCGACGATTCCGGCCAGCGCGGCGTCATCATCAACACCGCGTCGGTCGCCGCGTTCGAGGGCCAGATCGGGCAGATCGCGTACACGGCGTCGAAGGGCGGCGTGCACGCCATGACGATCACCGCGGCCCGCGACCTGGCGCAGGTCGGCATCCGGGTCAACACCATCGCCCCCGGCACCATCGACACCCCGATGCTCGCCGGCGTCACCGACGAGTACCGCAAGAACCTCGAGGCCGGCATCCCGTTCCCGTCGCGCCTCGGCAAGCCCGACGAGTACGCGCAGCTGGCGCAGTTCCTCGTCGAGCACGACTACCTCAACGGCGAGACAGTCCGCATGGACGGCGCGCTGCGCATGGCGCCGCGGTAGCGATACGAAAAAGTTGATGCGCGTGCCTGATTCGGCTGCTACCGTGGCCGACATGCAGCGCGCACTGATGACGACGACGCCGGAGAGTGTCCCGGCGCGCTGACTGCTGACTGAGTCCGAAGCCCCGGGGCGAGTGCCCCGGGGCTTCGTCGTCTGGTCACTCGCTCCCTAACCGCGAGGAGACCGAAGATGATCGACCACCGCCGACTCGGCCGCGAACTGGACCTGTTCGACACCGATCCGCTGATGGGGGCCGGGTTGCCGTACTGGCTGCCCGACGGCGCGACCGTGCGCCACACCCTCGAGGAGTACGTCCACGACATCGAGCGGCGGGCGGGCTACCGACACGTGCACTCGCCGGTCCTCGGGAAACGGGAGCTGTACGAGATCTCCGGGCACTGGTCGCACTACCGCGACGACATGTTCCCACCGATGCAACTCGGCGCCGAACAGGTCCTGCTGCGTCCGAGCCTGTGCCCGCACCACGCGTTGATCTACCGATCCCGGTCCCGCAGTCACCGCGAATTACCTTTCCGCATGGCGGAACTGGGCGGAATGTTTCGTTCCGAACTGTCCGGCGTGGTCGGCGGCCTCACTCGCGTCCGCGCGATCCAGCTCAACGACGCCCACATCTTCTGCACCCCGGAACAGGTGGCTGACGAGGCACACGCTGCCCTGAGCCTGATCCAGCGGGCGTATGCGGCGCTGGGCATCCGGCCCTGTCGGTACCGGCTGTCGCTGCCAGGATCGGGCGGCAAGTACGTTGCCGCGCCCGAACTGTGGCGGCGCTCGGTCGCGATCCTCACCGACGTCCTCGACGCGGCCGGTGTCCCGTACGACGCGGTCCCCGGTGAGGCCGCGTTCTACGGCCCCAAGATCGACGTACAGATCGCCGACGCCGCCGGCCGCGAGTCCACCCTGTCCACCGTGCAGGTCGACTTCCACCAGCCCGAGCAGTTCGGCCTGCACTACATCGGCCCCGACGGTGCCAGACATCGGCCGGTGATGATCCACCGCAGCATCATCGGCAGCCTCGAACGGGTCGTGGCGCACCTCATCGAGGCGCACGACGGTGCCTTCCCGGCGTGGCTCGCACCCACCCAGGTGGTGGTTCTGCCCGTCACCGACGACGAGATGGACCACGCCGAGTGCATGGTGCAACGCTGCCTCGACCTGGGCCTGCGCGCGCATGCGGTGAGCCGGGCCGAGGGCACCCTCGGCGCCCGGATCCGGACCGCCCGACGCGCGCCCTATCAGGCAGTGATCGGCCCCAAGGAGGCCGCGAACGGGCATGTCGCCCTGCGCCTTCGGGACGGACGCCGGCTCGACCCGCAGGCGGTCGACGACGCCCTGCAACACATCGTCGAATCGATCGGCACCCGCAGCCCCGACCTGTGGGTGATGTGAGCCGTCAGAACCGCCAACGCGTCTGCGCGTACTCACCTTTCGCAAAGGCGAGGACGGTGGACGGCTCGACGCGGAACACCGTGGCGGGTCCTCCGGCGGTGTTCACGAACCGTCCGTCCGTGACGTCGAAGCTCCAGTCCGACCCGTACTTCGCGCGGTAGGCGTCGGCGATGCGGGTCAACAACGCGGAATCCGAGATCCGTACCGCCCGCCCCTCGATCACGACGTCCAGTCCGGATCCGAGGGCGTTCGACCCGGTCGTCAGCGCGCACGCTCCGGACGCGGAGAGGTTGCGCGCCTTCTGCTCGTCGGGCCCGGTGCAGAAGTGCATGCGGTCGTCGACCCGGACGGCGATCAGCGGCGTCACGTGTGGACGGCCGTCGGCGCGGACCGTGGACAGCCAGAACACCTCGGCGGCATCGAGTGCGGCCGTCACCTGCGTCCACGTGGAGGGCGGCGCGTTCTCCTCGCTGTATCGGCGGTCGAGTTCGGCGGCGGGCAGCTGCGCAGTCATAGGGGTCTCCCGTCTCGTGGGGTGCTCTCACAAGTACAGACCCGGACCCCGCCGAGAACTCATCGCGAGGCCCACCCGGACGCCCCGGATCGACCGCCCACCCGCGCGATAAGTGCGCAAAACGCGAAACCCGAGCCCCAAACCCCGCGATAAGTGCGCAAAACGCGAGGACGGGGGGACCCCTACTACCTACAGCTCCGACTCGTGCGGGGTCTCGGCGACGGCGCGCTCGCTCATCCACTCGCGCAGCACCTTGGTGGCGATGACGTCGTCCTCGTTGTACTCGAGGAGGCGCTGGCGCTGGGTGAGGTCGGGGTCGCCGTCGTAGCCGACGGCCTCGCGGTACCAGCTCATCGACGCCTCGCCGCTGGCCTCGGCGTCGCGCCAGTGGAACCCGGCGACGGGGGCGATCTTCTTGAGCCCCTTGCCGTTCGGGCACACGAAGTTCTCGCCGACGGCCTGGTAGATGTCCACCCACTGCGGGCTGTCGATGAACTCGCGGATCTCGGCGACGGTGGGGATGCCCGGGGTGCCGGCGAAGCGGCGCGCCGAGTCGAGCAGCCACTTGTCCTCTGCGGCACGCGAATAGCAGTAGGCGGCAAAGGTTTTGCCGACGGCGGCGGCGCCGGCCCGCTCGGCCATGAGCCATGTCCAGAACTCGGCGAACGAGCGCGCCTCGTCGAGCGTGGGCACCGGATCCCAGCTCACGAACGGCCGGTACACCGAGGTGCCCGCGACGTTGAGCAGCGTGCCCCACAGGTAGGCGCCGTGTTCCTGGTAGCTCTCCATGTCGACGTCCACCTCGACGTCGGCGCGGGTCACCGTGACCGTCTCGTGCCGGCGCACCAGCGGCGCCTGCGCGATCCAGGCCTTCGCGGTGACCACGGTGTCGTGGAACGAGTTGTGCGGCCACTCCTCCGGCGCGTCACCCTCCCACGCGGCGAGCTGCTCGATGGTGCGCACCCCGCGCTCGCGCAGCGCGTCGGCGCGCGACCCGGACGCCACCAGCGACACGTCGTGGGTTTCCTCGAGCTTCTCCCGGCAGCCCGACCACCACGGGCACGAACGGCACTCGCCGATCTGCGACGGCACCGTCGCGATCTCGCCGCGCGCGACGGCGATCCGGTCGGCGAAGCGTTCGTCGTAGTCGTCGAGCACGGTCGACAGGTCGTGCACCAGCACGCAGTCGGCGCCGTAGCCGATCGCGCCGCCCAGCTGGGCGGGGCTGGCCAGGTCGTGCCGTTCGAGCATCCGGTACACCTGCGCGAGCCGCATCTGGTCGCGCAACTGGGCGCGTACCTTCCGCTTCTCGTCGACGGCGGGCGCCCACTCGAACAGTCCGGTGGTGGTGGCACCGGTGCCCGGGTCGGTGACCTTGTGGTTGACGACGATGACGGGGAGGTAACCGCCGCGGTCGGCGTCGCGGAGCAGGATCTCGACGCGTCCGCGCCGACCGGTGTCCCGCTCGGACGGCAGCACCGCGCCCCAGATCTTCTCGGCCCCGTTCCGGCACGCCTCGAGGGTGGCGCGGGCGCGCTGCCCGGCCGGACCGTCCGGTGCGATCCGCACCCACGCGTCGGGGTCGGCGTCCATCAACCGGACGCGGACCGCCTCGCGTTGCGCGGCCGCCGCCTCCTGCCGTTGCTTGACTCCGGTGTTCTCGGGGGCCGCCGAGAGAAGGGCCGGGTAGGTGGCATCGAGATGGACGCGGTGGCGGCACCGCGTCAGCGCACCGGGCTCGAGAAGCACGGGGGCGCCGTCCTGCGGGCCGTTCGGGGAACACACGATGTGGAAGATTATGTGCTCACCTAGGGTAAAGCCGAAAGCGGCGGAGCCCGACCATGCACAGATAAGCTGTGGCGCAGTCCGCCGACGCGCCGAAACACCAGATGGAGGGGCCTTTCCAGTGGGGTTGTTCAAGAAACGTAAGCGGCGCGCCACGCGCAAGGCCGAGGCGAAGGCGCTGAAGCACAAGGCGAAGCTCGAGGCCAAGCTCGGCGCCAAGAACGACCGCAAGAAGCATCGGTCCGATTCGAAGGCCCAGAAGAAGGTCGACAAGGCCCAGATCTCGACGCTGAAGGCCCAGGAGAAGGCCGCCGTCAAGTCCGCCGAGAAGGGCCTGACGGTCGCGCAGCTGCGCCGCTACATGGGTGTCGCGCGCATGCTCGCCCCCGTCGTGGTGCCGCTCGCCTACCGCGGCGCGACCGCACTGCGCGGCCAGCTCGACGCCCAGCGCGCGCAGCGCATGGGCATCGCCGTCGACCAGCTCGGCGAGTACACCGGTCACGGCGCCAAGCTCAGCGCCCGCATCTCCGGTGCCGAGAAGTCGGTCGACGAGATCGTCACCCGCCACCCCGGCGACGCGGAGACGCAGCAGTTCGCGACCGCGATCCGGGCCCGGCTCACCGACCTGGACACCGCCGTCCATGCCTCCGAGCAGATGCCGCCCGCCCGCCGCAAGCAGGCGCATCACGCCATCTCCTCCGAGCTCGACGGCGTCGAGGCCGACATCCTGGCCCGCCTCGGCGTCCGCTGACCGACCCGCCCTCACCGCCGTGTCCGCCCACCGACCCGCCCCCACCGCCGCGCTCCGCGGTGGTGCGGTGGGCGCGTTGGCGGCGGCGCTGGCGGTCGCGGCACACGGCGTCGCCGGCGGCGGGTTCCCCGGTTCGGCGGCGCTGACGCTGCTGCTGGCCGCGTGCGCCGCGGTCGGTGCCGCGGCCGGCGGAGTACCCGTGCTCAGCCGCAGCCGGGTTGCGCTGTTCGCCGCCCTCGCGGCCGGACAGGGCGCCGGGCACCTCGCGCTCACCATCGCCTCCGACAGCCACGTCCACCAAGGCGTGCCCCCCACCGCGATGCTCGCCGCGCACGCCGCGGCCACCGTGGTGTGCGCGGTCCTGGTCCTGGGCGCCGAGCGCCTGTACGGGCCGATCACCCGCGTGCTCCGGGCCGTCTTGGCCCCGCCGAGCCTCCGCGTCGAGTCGACGCCCACGTCGACGCCGCGGCCGCTGAATCGCCGCGCGCCGCGCCCGACGGTGCTCGCCACCGGGTTGTCCCGCCGCGGACCGCCGCTGTTCGCCTGACCCGCGAACCGGTACCTCCGCACAGAAAAGACACCCGAACCAGATGAAGAAGACCATCACGCGCGCCCTCCTCACGGTGGGCGCCGCCGGCAGCGCGCTGCTGCTCGCCACCGGTGTGGCCTCCGCGCACGTCTCCGTCGCCGCTCCCGGCGCCGAGCAGGGCGGCTACTCCGTCCTCACCTTCCGTGTCCCCACCGAGTCCGACACCGCCGGCACCACCGCGCTCACCGTGCAGTTGCCGGGCCTGAAGTCGGCGCGCACCGAGCCGATGCCCGGCTGGACGTCCGCCGTGCAGAAGGATCCGTCCGGCATCGCGACGGCCGTGACCTGGACGGCCGATCCCGGCGTGAGCGTCGGCCCCGGCCAGTTCCAGCAGTTCGTGCTCTCCGCGGGTCCGCTGCCCGAGCAGGACGTGGTCGAGTTCCCGGCGACCCAGACCTACAGCGACGGCAAGGTCGTGCAGTGGGACCAGCAGCCCGGCGCCGACGGCAGCGAGCCCGACAAGCCGGCACCGTCGCTGACGCTCGCGGCGGGCGGCACTGACGGCGACGCCCACGGCTCTGTCGACGAGACGGTCTCGGTCGACGAATCCACGAACAACACCGACACCACCGCCCGCTGGCTCGGCGGCATCGGCCTGGTCCTCGGCGCGCTGGGCGCCGCCCTGGGCATCGGCGCGACGGTTCGGGGGCGCCGCTCATGAGCGCCCGACCGGTCCAGCGCTTCCGCGTCATCGTCGTCGGTTTCGTCGCGATGCTCGCGACACTGCTCGGCGCCGGGACGGCGGCCGCGCACTCCGCGGTGATCGCCAGCACCCCCGACAACGGCGCACAGATCGCGACCGCGCCCGAGCGGGTCAGCCTCCAGTTCAACGAGGCGCTGCAGGAGAAGTTCGCGTCGCTCACCGTCGTCGGACCCGACGGCAACCTGTGGTCCAAGGGCGACCCGACGATCCAGGGCGACACCGCCAGCGTGCCGCTCGAGGGCCTCGGTCCGGTCGGCGAGTACACGATCGCGTTCCGCGTGACGTCCGCCGACGGCCACCCGGTGAGCGGCACCCGGGTGTTCACGCTCACCCAGGAGGGCACCGGTGTCCCCGGCCCGAAGGTGGGTGGACAGGACTCGTCGAGCAGCGACGAAGAATCCGGACCGAACCTGCTGATCTGGGTGATCGTCGGAGCCGCCGTGATCGTGTTCGGTGGCGGCCTGTGGTTCGCGCTGCGCAAGCCGCGCGGCGAGAACTGACCCGAGCGGCACACGGATGAGGACGGCGGACATCGGCCGCGCCTGGCTGCTGTTCGCCGTCCCCACCGCCCTGGCCGGGGTGGCACTCGCGTGGCTGCTCGCCACCCCCGACGGCCCCTCGCCCACCGCCGCGGTGCGCGTACTGGCCGTCGGACTGGGCGCCACCGTGTTCGGCCTGGCCGCGTGGCAGTGGCTGCAGCGCGACGAGCGCCGCCGCGCGCTCGACCCCGGCGTGCTGTGGCAGACGCTCGCCGCGGTGGCGGGCGCCTGGACGGTCGCCGAGTGCGTGCTGGTGGTGCTCGAGGCCGCCGAGACCGAGGGCCGCTCGCGGTTCGCGGTGGCACCGGGCACCGTCGTCGACTTCGTCCGCGTCGTCAACACCGGACGCCTCGGCGCCGCCACCATCGTGTGCACCGCGCTGATCACGCTGATCGCGGCGGTCTCCTACCGGCGCAGCCTGCCGTGGCCGGCCGCCCCGGTGCTGGCGCTGTCCGGGCTGGCGCTGATCGCCCGCCCGATCGGCGGGCACACGTCGCAGCAGACCCTCGGATCGCTGCTCGACGCCGCGCACGTCCTGGCGGCGGCCACGTGGTTCGGGATGCTCACCGCGCTGGCCCTCACGGCCCGCTCACGCGGCGCGTGGTCGACGCTGCTGCCCCGCTACTCGACGATCGCGTGGCGGTGCGTGTGGGTGCTCGCCGCGACCGGAGTGATCAACGCCGCCGTCCGACTCGGCGGGGTGGCCCCGCTGCTCACCACCGGCTACGGCCGCGTGGTCCTCGCCAAGGTCGCGGCGCTGGCCGCGCTGCTCGCGGCCGGATGGTGGCTGCGCCGCACGTGGGTCGGCCCGGCCGCCGCGCACCGAATGGGCGCCGACGCGTCGCTGCGCCGCGCCGTCGGCGAATCCGCGGCGATGGCAATCGCATTCGGGCTCGCGGCGGCCCTCGCGACAACCGCCTGAAGCGGACACCTGCCGCTCCGGAGTCGCCTAAGCTGCGTCACCATGACTGTTTCGCAGCGGACGGGGTGGTGGTTCCAGGCCAAGCACGCGCTCGACACCCGGGGACCGTTTCCGCGGCGCCGGCGCGGCACGCTCGCCGAGTCGGTCTCCGGGCGCCGGGTCCTGATCACCGGTGCGTCGTCGGGCATCGGCCGGGCCGCCGCGATCGATCTCGGCGCGGCCGGGGCCACCGTGCTGCTCGTCGCCCGTCGCGAGGCCGAACTCGATGAGGTGGTCGAGACGATCGAGACCCGCGGCGGGAAGGCGTTCGCGTACCCGTGCGACCTGAACGACGCGGACACGACCGACGCGACGATCGCCCGGATCCTGGGCGATCACGGCGGCGTCGACATCCTCGTCAACAATGCGGGCCGCTCGATCCGACGGCCGCTCGACCAGTCCTACGACCGGGCGCACGACTTCGAACGCACCATGCGACTCAACTACCTGGCCGCGGTGCGGGTGATGCTGGGCGTGCTCCCGGGAATGCGGGAGCGCCGGTACGGGCAGGTGATCAACGTGCTGTCGGCCGCGAACCTGTTCGGTGGACCCGGCTACAGCGCGTACGTGGCGTCGAAGGCCGCGCTCGACGAGGTCTCCACCAGCTTCCAGGCCGAAACCCTCAGCGAGAACGTCACGTTCACCTCGGTCTACATGCCGCTGGTGCGGACCGCGATGGTCGCCCCCAACAATCAGTATCTGAAGGCCGCGGCGCTCAGCCCAGAGGAGGCGGGCCGGGTCGTCTGCGACGCGATCGTCCACCGTCCGCGGCGGATGGGCCCGACGTTCGGACGTTTGACCCGGCTGGTCGACGCGATCAGCACCGAGCGCGCCGACGCCGCCCGGCACCGGCGGTTCTCGGCGGGTATCTGACGGCCCTGTACGCCGCGCGGCCCGGCAATTAGTGTCGAAAGGACACAGGTCGAACAGGCCGAGGAGATGATTCGCCATGTCGATCACACCGAACATGTCGATGGAAACCCACCCGGACATCGTCGCGCTCCGCAACAGCTACGACGAACTCGGCGGCGGTCCCGCCCTCCAGGTGGCAGAGGGATTGATGGTGCTGGCCGGACTTTTCGCGGCGGCGTCGTCGTGGATCGTCGGATTCAGCGGGCAGACGTCCCTGATGATGAGCAACCTCATCTGTGGTCTCGCGGTGGCACTGCTGGCCGCCGGGTACGCCACCACGTACGGACGCACACACGGGATCGCCTTCGTCGCACCGCTTCTGGGGGTGTGGCTGATCGTGTCGCCGTGGCTGGTCTCCGGGGTGAGTACGAGCACGGGAATGATCCTGTCGAACGTCATCGTCGGTGCCGTGATCGTCGTGCTGGGCGCGGCCGGCGTGGGGATGGCGATGACCCGGCGCGGCGCCCGCCGGTAGTGCCGGAACGTCCCGGCCGACGGCCGGTGCGGACGATCCAGACCGTCGGAGTCGCGGTGCTCGCGGTGCTGGTCATCGCGGTGACGCTGTCGCTGACAGGATCCTTCCTGCTGGCGGCGGCGTTCGGGATCGCGTGCGCGCTCGGCGTCGCCGCGGTCCTGCTGCTGTGGCAGGTCCTTCCCCCCACCGACGAGTGAGGTCCGATGCCCGAACCCCCGATGCCCGAACCCAGCCCCTACCTCGGCACGATCACCGTCGACGCCCGCGACGGCCGCGCCCTCGCCCGCTGGTGGGCGCAGGTCCTGCTCGGCCGCGTCGACGAGTACGCCGAGGCCGACGCGTACGTGGTGCGGGCCGACACCCTGCGCGGCATCAACCTGAACTTCCAGACCGTCGACGCACCGACGCCCGGCAAGAACCGCATGCACCTCGACCTCGGCGCCGACGACCGGGCCGCGGTCGTGCAGCGCCTGGCCGGCCTGGGCGCCGCCGTCCTGCACGACGGCGAGGTCACCGGGCTGGGCTGGACCACGCTGACCGACCCGGAGGGCAACCAGTTCTGCGTGTCCGACCCCGCGCCTACGCCGTAGCGGCGGCCTCGGAGTCGTCCGCGTCCTCCGGACGCCGATGCTGCAACTGGGTGGCGGTCGCCAGGCCCGCGGCGAGGAATCCGGCGGCGACGAACAGCGACCAGCGGGTGGCGTCGGCGAAGCCCTCGGACAGGGCGTCGGCGGTCTCCGGTCCGGCCGGGCCGAGCTTGCCGTGGTCGCCCTGCTCCCGGATCGGCGGGATGGTGCCGCCGGCCGAGTCGCGGGTGCTGTCGACCAGCCCCGACTCCACCTGCGGCGGCAACGCGACCGGTTCGAGCCGGTCGGTGAGGCTGTGCGCGAGCCCGAGCGACAGCACGGTGCCGAGGATCGCGGTGCCCAGCGCGGCACCCAACTGACGGACCGTGCTCTGTGTCGCCGAGCCCTGCCCGGACTCCGAGGTCGGGATGTCGACCAGGACCGTGCCGGTGAGCTGCGCCGACGCGAGTCCCAGGCCCAGGCCGTAGATCGCGAGCAGCAGCGCCATCAGCCACGCCGCCGACGACGGCCGCAGGTACAGCGCGAACGCGAGCACACCGATCACCTCGAGCGCGAGGCCGAGCATCACGGTGCGCGGGGCGCCGAACCGCGCGGTGACGTGGCGGGCCGCCGCACCGGACGCGAAGGCACCGAGCGCCATCACCGCGAGCACGTAGCCGGCGCCGAGGGTGCTGAGTCCGTACGCGTTGACGAGGAACAGCGGCAGCACCAGCAGCAGACCGAACTCGCCGATCGCGACGGCCATCGCGGTGCAGTTGCCCCAACTGAAGGTGCGGAACCGGAACAGCTCCAGATCGAGGATGGCCGAGTACCTGATTCGCGCCCGGTGCCGCTCCCAGACCACGAACCCGATCAACGCAACGACGCCGAGGGCGGCGACGACCGGGGTCGCCGAGATCGGCGCGGTCTTCGGCCACGTCGCCCCGAAGACATTCAGGTCCGCGATGGGCTTCCACCAGCCGATGGTCTGGCCTTCGATAAGCGCGAAGATCAACGCGCCGAACCCGATTGCGCTCAGCAGCAGACCCACCACGTCGAGGCCGGGCACGGTGATCTTCGCCCGCGTCTCGGGCACGGTGAGAAACGCGCCGATGATGACGAGGATGCCGATCGGCACGTTCACCAGGAAGATCCACGGCCACGTGAACGACGTCGTCAGCCAGCCGCCGAGCAGCGGGCCGACGGCCGCCATGCCCGAGATGACCGCGCCCCAGACACCGAACGCGATGGCGCGGTCGCGTCCGCGGAACGTGGCGTTGACCGTCGACAGTGTGCACGGCAGCACCAGCGCGCCACCGACACCCTGCACCACGCGGGCGACGATGAGCGCCGTCGACGAGTCCGACGCCGCCGCCATGAGACTGCCCCCGATGAACACGACGACACCGGCGATGAACAACATCCGGCGGCCCAACCGGTCGCCGAGACGTCCGGCGGTGAGCAGCAGCGCCGCGAACACCACGGAGTAGATGCTGTTGATCCACTGGGCGTCGGTGAGGTCGAGACCCAGTTCGTCGATGATCACCGGCAGCGAGACGTTGACGATGGTGCCGTCGACGACGATGAGCGACAGACCGGCGGCGAGAACGCCGAGTCCGATCCACTCCCGGCGGCCCACCTCCGGCTCGGCGTCGGGCGATTCCACGGTCATCTGTTGCGCCTTTCCTCGGGTGGCGCGCCTCGTATCGACGCTACCGCGATTCCACCAGAGCCGATGCGACGTCGTCGGGTAAATCCGTTGGAGATCCGGGCATTTCCAACTTTCGGACGATATCTCCGACGCCGCATCGGCGGGTGGTCAGGCGAAGGCGATGACCTGTTCGCCCCAGGCTGCACGAAGCGGTCCGTCGAGATCGGCGACGACCGCGTCGTGCTTGTCGATCACCAGTGTGGAACGTCCGTCACGGTCGTAGGCGTTCCACTCCGGTTCCCCCTCGATACCGACGGGAGTTCCGGTCGTGGCGAACGCGAGCCACCGGTGCTGCATCCGCTCCGACACCTTCCGTCCGGTGGACAGTCCGCCCAACAGGTAGGTGATCTCCTTGGGCCCGTGTGCGATGTTGCCGAACACGTAGGGCAGTTCGGTGGCATGTGTTGCACCGATCTTGAGCGCCTTGAGCATCGGGGTCGCGTAGTCGAACCGGTAGAGCCACGTCGGGGCATAGCGGCTGTGCGCCTCCACGATCCACAGCGTGGGGAGCCGGAAGCCGAAGTCCCGGGTGAGGCCCATCGCGTCGCTCTTCGTGGCGAGCCCCGAATAGGCCGACTCGATCCGCGCCTGATCGGGGAAATCCACGTCCGGGTGCTCGGCCGCGATCTCCGCGAACATGCCGCGGATGACGTCGGGGTCGAGCGGCATGAGCGGCGACTTCATCAGCTTGAACAGCGACGCCTCGTCCTTGTTCGTGCCGATCAGGAGCGGGACACGCAGAGCGGTGCCGTTCCAGTACGCGTTCACCGGGTAGTCGGGCAGCAGGTCCCCGTCCACGACCGGCCCGAATGCGAGCGTCCCGGGGGTGTCGGTGGGGATGCGCGCGAACAGCGCGTCCGACGCGGCCAGCAACTCGTCGGTGCTCGCGGTGAGCAGACGCTCGACGGGATCGTCGGCCCCACCGAGGATTTCGAGGAACAGCTGTGCCACATGCGCCGCACGCTCCTGGTTGTACACCGACGTGGCCGGCGAACTCTCGGCGATCGCACGGTGGAACAACCCACGCGCCGACGGCATCGTCATCAGCGTGGTCACCGCGCCGCCCCCGGCCGACTCCCCGAACACCGTGACCCGGTCCGGGTCGCCCCCGAAGGCCGCGATGTTCGCCTGTACCCAACGCAGCGCGGCGAGCATGTCCTGCATCGCGACGTTGGTGTCGAAGCGCTGGCGGTCGTTGCTCAGCGACGAGAAGTCGACGAACCCGAACACACCGAGACGGTAGTTGATGGTGACGACCACGACGTCGCCGTTCTCGGCGAGCGCCCGACCGTCGTAGACGGGCTGGCTCGACGCCCCGCGGAAGTAGGCACCGCCGTGGATCCACAGCATCACCGGCTTGTTCGCCGCGCCCGTGGTCGGCGCCCACACGTTGAGCGACAGGCAGTCCTCGTCCTGACGGACGTCGTCGCCGAGCGACATTCCCGGCATGGCACTCTGCGGCCCCACCGGTCCGAACCGATCCGCGTCGAACACCTCGGTCCACGGCTGCGGGGGCACCGGCGCACAGAAGCGACGAACACCGGTCGGAGCGGCCGCGTAGCGGATGCCCTTCCATACCGCGACGGGGCCGTCGTGGGTGCCGCGCACCGGTCCGTAGGTCGTCTGGATGATGGCCGTATCGGCCTGGGGGGCAACGTTGGTCATTTCTCTCCTCCTCCGGTTCGATGCGTTCACACGGTGAGCGCGGTGACGATGTGCGAAACCTGCAGGCCCGCAAGAAGAACGAACAGCACGGTCATGATGGCGGCGTTGTGCCGGATCAGTTCCTCCTTGACCACACCCAGCGCCGCGGTCACCCGCTTCGAGGGAACGGCGGCGAGGACGGCCAGCGCGATCAGACCCAGCCCGCCGAGGACGGCGAAACCGGCGATGAGCGCGGCGGCGTGGGCCAGGGGCAGGTGCCCCTCCGCGATGAGGGCACCGGCCTTGAGCTCGAGGGGCAGGTTCTTGGCATTCGGCACGGTGAGCAGCAGGCTGAGCACCGCGGCGCGACCGGGCTTCATGGTGTCGATCTGCGCCATCCAGCTCGGCATCGCGGCCGGGGCGCCGTTGCGGGGGCGACCCCGCCAGCTGAGCGCGGCCAGCACCAGGAAGGCGAGGCCGAACACGGTCGCGAAGATCAGCTGGGTCGGATGGGCGGCACTGCCGGCGTCGGCGGCGCTGGTCTTGGTGGTCGCGGCGACGACTCCGACGATGACGGCCGAGGCCGCCACTGCAGTGGCCGTGAACGCGAACGCATTCGCCTTGGCGCGCGCGGACAGCAGAATCGCGATCAGGGCAGCGATCGGGATCGGGCTGACGATCATGCCGAGTGCGATTGGAATCAGTTGCGTCGCTGTGTGTCCCATATCGGCTCACGTCCCTTCGTCACGCGGGATGCGCGAGCCGTCCGTCAGCTCGTCGGCTGTCGTGGCCGGCATCCGAGAGGAACGTTAGGAGCACCGATTCGGCGGTCCCGGTGGACGTTCGGGTATTGCGACAACCTGCCGTGACGGCCGACACAGTCGGCGGGAGGGCGGTCAGTCCAGGCGGACGGAGAGCAGCACCGACCCATGCTCCTGGACCAGTTCAGCAGTGCCGACCTTCTCGGCCAGCGTGGTCAGGCCCACCCCGTCCCCGGCATCACGAGAGATCCTCCCCGGAGAGCGAATCCCGATGCAGATAACCGATGTCCGCGGGTTGACGACCATCGTCAGGTGCAGCGTCCCGCCCGTTCCGTGCCGGATCGCGTTGGTGAAGCCCTCGGAGAGGACGTCGATCGCGTGCTCGAGCCGCACCGGACTCGCCGACAGCAGCGGCCAGACATCGGGGTCGATGTCGGTGAGCACCGGCACCGCGGACGACCACATCGCGACCAGTTCGGTGATCTGCTGGTCGGCGTCGGAGGTGGGGATCCGGGGACGCATCTCCTCGCGGGCCACCTCGTCGAGCACCCGATCGAGGATCTCCGACACCGTCACCTCCACCGACGGCCGGCCGGCGGAGCGATCCGGCGCCGTCGTGGCACCGCGCATCAGCAGTGCCGCTGCCACCAGTTCGCCCTGCACCGACGAGTGCAGGACGTGCGCGAGCCGGCGGCGTGCCGCCACCACCCGCCCGTGCACCTCCGCCGACAGGTGGCTCTGCTCGGCGAGCGCCGTCGCGAGCTGCTGCTCTTCCAGCGCGCGTTGGTCGTTCGCGGCCCGGATCAGACACATCGCGAGGGCGGCGAACGGATAGAACGCGATACCGGGAAGGACGAACGCCGGCGGGAACCCGACGCCGCCGAGGATCAGCCAGAACGCCACCGCGGTGACCGCTGCGACGGCGCTGTACGCGACCGTCAGGAACAGGATCCGCGCGGTCGCGCCCTCGATCCGCACCGCCACCTTCTCCACGACCCAGTTGCCCGAGATGCACACGATGAGCCCGGCGCCGACCTGCAACACCGTCTCGCGCACGCCGTAACTGGTAACGAGATACGTCAGGACGACCGCCGTGTACAGCAGCACCGGCAGCGCGAGCGGGGCCGGGCGCACCGCCTGCAGCACCCCGCGCAGGCGTTCGCCCAGGGTCAGCACCGGGAGTTCGACACTGCGCTGCGGCAGCGGGGTGACGTCGTCGAACAGGGCGTGGCTCATCGGCCGGACGATGTCCTCCGAGATCTCCCGCAGCAGGCGCGCCCCGCCCACCGAGTCGATACCGACCCGGTCCGATGCGGCGAGCGCCGAATCGATCTGCGCCGCCAGATCATCGGCGTAACGTCGCCCCAGCCCCGCGAGGTACTCCTCGTCGACGCGCCGCTGCTCGTCGAGCGCCGCGCGGGCGGACCGCAGCCGCTGCATCGTCGCGTTGTGCTCGCGAACCGAGTCCACGAGGATCGCGACCAGCGACAGCGCCACCACCCCGGTGATCATGTTGATGAACAGCCGAATCCAGATCGACCTGTCGTCGGTGGGGAAACCGTTGAACACCAACAGTGCGTCGAGAAGGAACGGTCGGCAGGCGCCGAGGGCCGCGAATACGAGCAGTGCCACGCCCACACGTGGCCGCGGGCGATCCGGCCTGAGCACCGTGAGCCAGGCAACCAGCAGAGCGACGCCCATGATCATGTGCACCATGACCGCGACAGCGAAGTAGGACGGCCAGTCCCGCGGGCTGCGTGCGGTGATGTAGCTGCCCATCACCGTGACGGCGAACGGGGCGGTCAGAATCCACGACCAGCGCGTGACGGCGGAGCTGCCGCCGATCCGCGCCACCCAGGGAAACCGACGACTCACTCTGTCGCCGTCGGCATTCCGAAGCGGCGGACGTACAGCTGCGCCGCCGCGACCCGCGGATTCAGGTCGGGGTTGTGGTTGACCCCGAGCGCGTCGAAGGTACGGGTCACCATCTTCTCGACGCTGCGCAGGCTCGACTCGCGACGCCGGGCGATCTCCGCATTGGACCACCCGAGCGCGATGCAGCGCAGCACATCGAGTTGGGTGCGGGTGAGGTGCCCGAGGGCGGCGTCGGGACCGTCCGGCACGCGCCGAGGTGGCAGCGGCTTCTCCGCCAGCGCGGATTCCACCGCCGCCACCAGTTGCTCGACGGACTCGAGTTCGACCTTGTCCAGGAACACCGATCCCACCGGAACGCCCTCACCCGGAGCGATTCCCGCCCGCGGGTAGTTCGTGAGGAACACCGTCGCGCAGTGCGGCGCCCGGGCGTGGACGATCGTCGCCATCTCCATCCCGTTGGGCCGCGATCCGAGGTCGATGTCGGTGACCAGAACGTCCGGGTCGATCTCGTCGAGATCGGCGAGCGCGGTCGACGCGGACGGCCGGTCGTGGACCTCGAACCCGGCGTGCCGCAGCGCATCGGCCACGAGGGAGCGCATCAGCGGCTGGTCCTCGACCACGAGTGCCCGACGCACCCATGCGGTCTCTTTCACAGGAAAGAGACTAACGGGTCGAAACCGAATGCAAGAGCTAGTGCGCGAACCTAACGAACTGTCGACAGAATGCCGACGATCGACTCGAACAGATCCAACGAACCGGCCGCGGATCCGCTCGGCCCGGGCTCCTCGGGGGCCGGGCCATTTCCCGATCGAGTGTTCGCCCAGACGATCGGGCGGCCCGGCGGCGTGAGAGGTGCTGGGTCAGCGTCCCGGCACGAACTTCATCGCCTTGATGAACGGCGGCAGCAGCTTGGCCCACACCTTGGCCGGAAGCCACCGCGGGCCACCGAGATTGACGACCCGGGTGGTCGCGACGGTCTGCGATTCCGTGTACTTGAGCAGGCCCTCGGCGCCGTGCCGGCGTCCGACGCCGGACACCCCCATGCCGCCCATCGGGGCGGCGGTGCTGCCCCAGGTGGGGCCGTAGCCCTCGTCGACGTTGACGGTGCCGGCCATGACACGGGCGGCGATGGCCTCGCCCTCGGCGTGGCTGCCCGCCCACACGCTCGCATTGAGCCCGTAGTCGGTGTCGTTGGCGCGTGCGATCGCCTCCTCGACGTCGGCCACCGGGTAGATCGAGACGAGCGGCCCGAACGTCTCGTTCGCGTAGCACTCCATCTCGGGAGTCACACCGGTGAGCACGGTGGCCTCGTAGAACAGCGGACCCAGGTCGGGACGCGCCTTGCCGCCCGCGACGACGGTGGCGCCCTTTGCGACCGCGTCGTCGACGTGGCCGGACACGGTCTTGACCTGGTCCTCGGAGACGAGGCTGCCCATCTCGATGCCGAACTCGTAGCCGGGTGCCAGGCTCATGTTCCGGACCCGCTCGCCGAACATCCGCGTGAACTCGGGAGCGATCGCTTCCTCGACGTAGATCCGCTCGACCGAGATGCACAGCTGGCCGGAGTTCGAGAAGCATGCGCGGACGGCGGCGTCGGTGACCTCACGCAGGTTCGCGCCCTTCGCCACGATCATCGGGTTCTTGCCGCCCAGCTCGGCGGAGAAGCCGATGAGCCGCCGCCCGGCCTGCTCCGCGAGGAGGCGTCCGGTAGCGGTGGAGCCGGTGAACATCAGGTAGTCGGTGTTTTCCACCAGCGCGGTGCCGACGACCGAACCGGGGCCGGGCACCACCGCGAAGAGGTCGCGGGGCAGGCCCGCCTGGTACAGCAGTTCGGCACACGCGAGCGCGCAGTACGGCGTCTGGCTGTCCGGCTTGATCACGACGGCATTACCGGCGAGCAGTGCCGCGATCGCGTCGGACACCGCCAGCGTCATCGGGTAATTCCACGGCGAGATGACGCCGACGACGCCCTTCGCGTGGTGCCGGACGACGGTCTTGGTGAGCCCCGGCAGCATGCCCTGGACCCGGCTGGGACGCAGCAACTTCGGGGCGAGGCGTGCGTAGTAGCGGGAGGTCATCGCGATGTCGAGGACCTCCTCCTGCGCGGAGGCGCGGGACTTGCCGGTCTCGGCCTGCGCCATGTCCATCAGCGCGTCCTTGTGTTCGAGCACCAGGTCGCGGTAGCGGAGGAACACCTCGGCCCGCTCGACCGGGGATCGCTTCTCCCACGCCTTCTGCGCCACCCGGGCCCGCTCGATCGCGGCGAGCGCATCGGCCGCGGTGCCGATCGGCACGGTCGCGAGCTCGCGACCGGTGAACGCCTCCACGACCGGACGGGTCGCGCGGTCCGCGGCGTCCGGGATGGCAATGAGATCGGCGAGGCGGGCGAACGTCGCCGCGGACGGAGCAGGCATTTTCGTACTCCTACTGGTGAGTAGATTTCGAGTTACACACAACCTACCCCGTCCGTGGCCACCGTCACAGGGATCAGGGCGCGATCCATGTCTTGTGAACAGCAGGATCGCGTCCAGGCTCGGCCGCACCCCGTGCACGTTCTTTCGATGCGTTTGCGACATCGTCCGGCAATCGAACTCGGCGACGACGAGTTCGATCAGCTCAGCGCTCTCGGCTGAGCGTCAGCGGACCGCCGGCGGATTCTGCTGCTGCAGCATGGTCCACCCGATCGCCCCGATGGCCGCCGCGGCAGCGCCGGCGACGCCGACCCACATCAGCGGGGAGCCCGACGATCCCGCGCCGGACGATCCGAGGCTGCCGAGCGATCCGTTGCCGCCGGAATCCGGCGTCGGGAAAGTCACCTCGCCGTCGAGTTCGCGGACGACGGAGGCGGCCCGAGACGTGACACGCGCCTGCCAGGGGCCGTCCGAGACATCAGTGCCGACAGGAAGCCGGAAGCGCACCTTTCCGGCGCCGCCGGCGGGAACGAGCACACGATCGGACGGCATCGGGCCGATGTTCGCCGGCCCCGACAGGTTCAGTTCGCTCTCGAGGTCGAGCGCCCGTGTGCCGGTATTGCGGATATCGGCGACAACAACGGCACGGCCGTCGGGATCACGTTCACCGGTGAGCCGGTCGATCTGAAAATCCGCAATCTGCCCGGCCCCGGCGCCCACCGTCACGTAGGTGCGGATGCCGACCTCGGATGCCGCCGCCACGCCACCGTTGACGGCCTGCGCCGCCAAGATACCCGCGTACTGGGTACCCACCGGCGCATCCGCGGGGACGGTGATCGTCACAGTCACGTCACCGCTCTGCCCGCTCGGCAGTTGCAGTCGCTGACTGTCGAGGCGGATCCATTCCGTGAGTCGGTTGGCCGTACCGCGTTCTCCGGTCGTGAACTGTCCACGCCACTCGGACGCCGCGCCGGCGTAGACATCGATCATCTGCGACTGACCAGTGTTGTTCGAGACCCGCACATGTCGCTGGATCGGGGTGCCGGGAGAAACATTGCCGACGATGTAGTGCTGCGTGCGCGGATCAGCAGGGTCGACCGGTTGATCTACAACCTTGATGCCGATCGTCCCGGTCGGCAGCTGGGGAGCTGCGTGCACTACCGTCGTCGACGCGGCGACGAACGATGCGAGCAGAGCCAGGAGTGCGAGAAGGTTCCGCAACAATGAACGCATGGAATGACTTTCGTGAGCTGCCGACGACTTACACGGCGGACTGGATCAGGGTTGCACTGTAGTTTCCGACGGTCACACCGGCGGGCAGATCGATGCGCAGCGAAGGGGTCCACACGAACGTCACGTCCGGCCGACTGTGGGCGGAGATACCCGCCACGGCCTTCACGGAGCTCAGCGTCTGCGGTCCGGTGCTCCGCAGCCCCATGGTCGAGCCGACCGCCGTGTAGGTGACCCCGGCCCGGGGAATGGTGGTGGTGCCGTTGGTGACGTCCGAAATCGACGCCGATACCGTGACCGAGCGGTTGGTGCCGTTCCGACGATCGCGCACGCTGGAGGCGGGAATCGTGCCGGTGACGTTGTCCTGTCCCGTGGTCCAATCGATGCGTACCGTGCGCGGAACGGACAGTTCGAGCGGCCCGCTCAGCCCGGTGATGTCGAAGGTCACGTCGGTCGCCCCGCTGGTGGTTGCCGCCGCCGTGCCCGCCAGCGACCCGGGAACGACCGTCATCGCGATCACGGCGGCACCCACACCGAGCGCTGCTGCCGTGCTGCGCATCTCGTTCCTCCAATGAACTCGTACGGACGTCAGGTGCTACCGAGACGACCGTCGAGATGCGCTTCGAAGCGACTCATTTCAACAAACAATTGGACGCTTGTCCACATACACATACCTTCCGAGCGCCCGAATCCCGCCTCACCCCGCCGACACGACCTCCTTGGCCCAGCGGTAGTCGGCCTTCCCGGTCGGCGACCGCCGGATCGAGGACACCAGGACCACCGACCGCGGAATCTTGTAGCCGGCGACGTGGATCCGGCAGTGTTCGGCGATCTCGTCCGGGTCGACGTCGTCGAACCCGGGGCGCAGCTGGACCACGGCGGCGACCTTCTCACCGAACCGGATGTCGGGGGCGCCCGCGACCAGCGCGTCCAGCACGGCCGGGTGGGTCTTGAGGGCGGACTCCACCTCCTCGGGGTACACCTTCTCGCCGCCCGTGTTGATGCACGTCGACCCGCGGCCGAGAAGGAAGATGGCGCCGTCCTCCTCCACCCGGCCCATGTCGCCGAGGACGGCCAGACGCACCCCGTCGACCTCGATGAACGTGGCGGCGGTCTTCTCGGCGTCGTTGTAGTACGCGAGCGGCACGTGACCCTTACGGGCAAGGAAGCCGATCTCGTCCGAGCCCGGCGCGATCGGTCGGCTGTTCTCGTCGACGAGGATCAGGTTGGGGTTGAATCGAATCCGCTTGGTGCCGTCCTCGGCGAACTCGAGGATGCCGTCGTTGCCGGTCTCGGAGGCGCCGAACGCGTCCTTGATCGTCAGGCCCGGAATCAGCTCGCGCAGTTCGTCCTTGAGCGCGGGCGAGAACAGCGCACCGCCGGAACCCATCAGCTTCAGGGAGCTGAGGTCGTAGCGGCCGCGGTGCTCCTTGATCGCCTCCGCGATGGGCCGCGCGATGGCGTCGCCGATGACCGTGATGCCGGTGATCTTCTCGGCCTCGATCACCCGCAGTACGTCGACCGGGTCGAACGTCCGGCAGAACACGCGCGGCGCACCCATGAGGAGCGCGGTGAGAAGCGAGTAGATGGCCCCGCCGTGCATGAGCGGCGGGATGACGAGATAGGTCTGCGGATCGGTGTTCGCGACCGCACCGGCGACCACCTCCTCGACCGACCGCCGCGGGGCGCCGCCGATGTTGCCGCCGGACAGGGCCGCGAAGTAGAAGTCCTCCTGGCGCCACACGACGCCCTTCGGCATGCCGGTGGTGCCGCCGGTGTAGATGACGAAGTGGTCGTCGTCGCTGCGGGGCCCGAACCCGCGCGCGTCGGACTGCGCGCCCAGCGCATCCTCGTAGTCGACTGCGGTGACGCCGTCGTAGCCGGCGGGCAGCCCGTCGTGCTCGCCGACCACGATGACATTGTCGACCTTCGGGCTCTTCGCCAGTGCGGCACCGGCCGGCGCGAGGTACTCGTTCTCGACGATCAGGGCGACACTGTCCGAGTTGGTGTAGAGATACTCCAGCTCGGCGTCGGTGTAGCGGAAGTTGATGTTGATGGCGACGGCGCGGATCTTCATGCAGGCCAACAGCGCCTCGATGTACTCGATGCGGTTGCGCATGTGGACCGCGACGTGCTGGCCGGGGCGCACACCCACCGACTCGAGGTGGTGGGCGAGCCGGTTGGCCCGTCGATCGAGTTCGGCATAGCTGCGGCGCTGGTCGTCGCACACCACCGGGACCCGATCGGGGATCGCGTCGGCGACAGCTTCGTACAGGTCGGCGATGTTCAGCGTCACGTAGTTCCATCCTCGTTCCGTAGTGACTCACGTCACCACCCCGTTTCTTCGGGAAGCTAACACAATCGAACGCTTGATGGGGTCAAAATCGTTGTGTCGGTGCCGCCGTCAAGATTCCGTCAGGACCGAGCCGCCGCTCTTGCCCGCGCTGAACGGGCGAGCAATGCTTTGAACATGTGTTCAGCCATGTCGGTTCCGGCGGATCGGGACCTGAACACCCGCGCCCGCATCCGCGATGCCGCGATCCGGGTGTTCGGCGCACAGGGATTCGACGCCGGCGTGCGCGCCGTCGCCACCGCGGCCGGGGTGTCGCCGGGCCTGGTCAACCACCACTTCGGTTCCAAGCAGGGCCTGCGGGCGGTGTGCGACGAGCACGTGCTCGACATCATCGTCACCGAGAAACGCGAGGTTCTCACCGCGAGCGGCCCGGCGCGGATGCTCGCATCGCTCGGCGAGATCGAACGGTACGCACCACTGGTCGCCTACCTCGTTCGGTCCTTCCAGGCCGGCGGCGACCTCGCCGCGGCGCTGTTCGAGCACATGGTCGCCGGCGTCGAGAGCTATCTCGAGGCGGCGGTCGCCGAGGGCCGGGTACGGGCGACCCGCTCGCCCACCGCGCGCGCCCGGTACCTCGCGATGAACAGCCTCGGGTCGACGCTGCTGTACCTGCAGATGCACACCGCGCCCGACGGTTCGGTGGACGTGGCCCGCGCGATCCGGGAGATGACCGACGAGATCATGCTCCCCGCCCTCGAGCTCTACACCGACGGGCTGTTCACCGATTCGACCCTGCTCGACGCCTACACCCATCACGCACCCTCGGAGGAGCGGGCATGACCACCATCATCGAAGTCGACCGGTTGGAGAAGACGTTCGGCACCACCCGCGCGCTCGACGGCCTGGACCTGACGGTCGGCGAGGGCGAGGTCCACGGGTTCCTCGGCCCCAACGGTGCCGGCAAGTCCACGACCATCCGGGTGCTGCTCGGCATGCTGCGGGCGAACGGTGGCAGCGCAACCCTGTTCGGACGCGACGTGTGGCGTGACGCCGTGGCGCTGCACCGCGAGGTCGCCTACGTGCCAGGCGATGTCACGCTGTGGCCGTCGCTCACGGGCGGCGAGATCATCGACCTGCTGGCGCGGATGCGCGGCGGGCTCGACACCACTCGCCGTGCCGACCTGATCGAGCGCTTCGACCTCGATCCGCGGAAGAAGGCGCGGTCGTACTCGAAGGGCAATCGGCAGAAGGTTGCGGTGATCTCCGCGTTCTCGTCGCACGCGCGGCTACTCCTGCTCGACGAACCCACGTCCGGACTGGATCCGTTGATGGAGAAGGTGTTCCGCGACTGCATTGCCGAGGCCCGCGACCGCGGGGTGACGGTACTGCTGTCGAGTCACATCCTGTCCGAGGTGGACGCCCTGTGCGAGAAGGTCACCATCATCCGAGCCGGGAAGTCGGTCGAGAGCGGGTCGATCGCGTCGATGCGTCACCTGAGCCGGACGTCCATCACGGCCGAACTCACCGGCGACCTCGGCGATCTCGGCCGGATCCCGGGTGTCGAGGACATCCGGATCGACGGCCGGACACTGCACTGCCAGGTGGACGCCGACAGCCTCGGCGCGCTCATCCGCACGCTCGGCGACACCGGCGTCCGGAGCCTGGTCAGCACGCCGCCGACACTCGAGGAGCTGTTCCTGCGACACTACGAACTCACGGAGGAGGTCCGGGTATGACCACCACCGCGGCGCCGACCGTCGCCGGCGCGGCCGTACCGGCGCAGTCCCCGTTCACCGGAACCACCGCCCTCGCCCGCCTGGCCCTGCGGCGCGACCGGGTCATCCTGCCGCTGTGGTCGATCGTCATCGGTCTGCTTCCGATCGTCTACGGCAAGGCGATCATGGGGCTGTACACCACCCAGAGCCAGCTCGACGCCTTCGCGTCCTCGACGGCGACCCTGAAATCCGAAATCGCCTTGGTGGGACCGATCTTCGGTTCCAGCGTGGGGGCGCTGACCACGTGGCGCGCCGGCTATCTGTTCACCTTCCTCGCCGTCGCCGTGATCCTCACGGTCGTGCGGCACACGAGGACCGAGGAGGAGACCGGCCGCACCGAGCTGCTCGATTCGACGGCGGTGGGACGGTACGCGGGACTGACGGCGGCGCTCGCTGTGGCCGGGCTGGGGGCCGTCGTCAGCGCCGTCGTCGCCACGGTCGGGCTGATCTCGATCGACATCGGCGTGACCGGGGCGGTCGCGTTCGGTGCGGCCGTGCTCGGTGCCGGCGCCGTCTTCGCCGGTGTCGCCGCCGTCGCGGCGCAGGTCAGTACATCGGCCCGCCTCGCGCGCGGCATCTCGTTCGGGGTGCTCGCGGTCGCCTTCCTGCTGCGCGCCGTCGGTGACGCCGGTTCGGGAGCGCTGTCGTGGCTGTCGCCGATCGGCTGGTCCCAGCAGGTCCGCCCCTACGCCGACGAACGCTGGTGGGTGCTGCTGCTGCCCGCCGTCACCACCGTCGCGCTGGTCGTCGTCGCGTACCGACTGCTCGCCCGCCGCGACCTCGGCGCGGGCCTCATCGCCGAGCGCCCCGGCCCGGCGACGTCACCGCCGTCGCTGTCCGGACCGGTCGGACTTGCGTGGCACGGACAGCGCGGACCGCTCGTCGCGTGGACGGTGGGGCTGGCGGTGTTCGCGCTCGTGATCGGCGGTGCCGCGCACGGCGTCAGCGACCAACTCGGGAACAGCGAGGCGGTGCTCGCGGCACTGGCCCGGCTCGGCGGCACGCAGGCGATCGAGGACTCGTTCATCGCGTTGGGGTTCACCATCTTCGGGCTCGTCGCCGGTGCCTACTCCGTCTCCGCGACACTGCAACTGCACGACGAGGAGGAGGCGGGCCGTGCCGAGTCGGTGCTCGCCGCGTCGATCTCCCGCACCCGTTGGGCACTGAGCCACATCGTGTTCGCGCTCGCCGGGCCGGCCGTGGCGCTCACCGTGGCCGGACTCGCGGCGGGACTCGCCTACGGGGCGTCGATCGGCGACGTCGGCGGGCAGGTGCCACGAATCCTCGCCGCCGCACTGGTGCAACTGCCCGGGGTGTGGGTGCTGACCGGGATCACCGTCGCGATGTTCGGACTCGTGCCGCGCGTCGCCCCCGCGGCGTGGGGCGTCTTCGCGGCGATGATGGCGCTCTACGTGTTCGGCATGGTGGCCGACCTGCCGCAGCCGCTGCTCGACCTCGTGCCGTTCCTGCACCTGCCCCGACTGCCCGGCGGCGAGTTCCAACTGACACCGATCCTGTGGCTGCTGCTGATCGCGGCGGGACTGCTGATCACCGGACTGGCGGCACTGCGGCGCCGCGATCTGCGCTGACTCACGTGTCGGCGTCGCCCAGCAGTGCCTGCAGCCGGGCGAGCTCACCGTCGGCGAGCTCGACCCCCTGCACGGCGAGGGCCCAGTCGAAGTCGTTGGTCGACCAGCGGTGCACCGGTTCGGCGATGCGCAGCGGCCACGGCTCGTCGGACCGAGGACGGCGCGTGAGGAACCCGGAGATCGCGCGGTCGTCGCCCAGCCGCGCTTCGAAGGCGCCCGTGTTCTCGTCGAGCGTGTGCACGTAGCGCACGCTCAGGTCGGCGCGAACGTCGACGACCAGCGGCTCACCGGATACGTTGGCGCGGAACCAGTCCCGCCTCCTGCTCGCGGCCGCCTCGTGATCGGCGCGCATCTGCCGCTGTCGCTCCTCCGCGGAGCGAACGGGTCCCGAATACGTGAACAGGCTGTCCGCGAACGTCCCGCCGGCCTCGAACTCGACCCACTCGTGGACGACGCCGGCGCCGTCATTCCGGCTCTGCAGCCACAGGCCCGTCTCCCGGTCGACGACGATCTGGATCGGAAAGGGCTTGCGCGACGGCGGCGCCAACTCGACCGTCCACGCGTCGCGGCCCAGGAACACCGTCGTGCCGATCGGTCCGTTCGGTCTCGTGAAGTCGTCACCGGCCCAGTCGGTGGCAGGCCGCCGTTCGAGCAATTCGGTGCCATCGCCGAGATAGCGCACGTCGGCGTCGACGTACTCGAGCGGCTCGGGATATTCGTCCGAGAATCGCCAACTGGTGTGCCCGTCGGAGATCATCAGCGGCGCGCCGTCCATGCGTTCCACCCGCAGGCGGGGACCGTCCCGCCACACGCGGGCGCCGTCGTCCCCGGCTCCGCCGCCGGTGAGAACGACCGGCCGCATGCCCGACATCCACCCCACGGTGCCGCGTCGCGCGTCGTCGTCGGCGAATCTGCTCCGGACCACCCCGTGCACCGGCAGGTCCGGTCCGTCGACCATGCGGACGAGCACCTCCACCCACGACACATCGCCCGGCATGTCCGCCCCTCCCCACCCGATCCGCGAACGGGATTCCACGGTACGCATTCGAGACCTAACCGTGCCGTGAATTCCCGGTCAGGGGCTGCTGTGGGGTTCCTAAACTCGGGACCATGACAGCTTCGCGCGCGTCAGACGAGGTCGTGGACTGGTCCAAGATCGAGAAGCGGGCGCCGACGGTCGCCCGGATGTTCGTCGATCGGGTGACGGCGTCACCCCGGTCCGAGGCGTTCCGCCACCCGGGGCCGGGTGGCGAGGACTGGGTGAGCGTGACGTGGTCGGAGGTGGGCGAGCGCGTCAGACGCCTCGCGGCCGGCCTGATCGCGCTGGGGGTGCAGTCCGAACAACGGGTGGCGCTCGCCTCCGCGACCCGCTACGAGTGGGTGCTCGCGGACCTGGCGGTGATGTGTGCGGGCGCGGCCACCACCACGGTCTACCCGACGACCACCGCCTCCGACGTCGCGTTCATCGTCGCGAACTCGGGCAGCCGCATCGTCGTCGCCGAGGACGAGGCGCAGCTCGCCAAGCTGCGCGAACACCGCGAGGAGATGCCCGACGTCGACCGGGTGGTCCTCATCGACGGCACCGTGCCGGACGACGAATGGGTGATCGGGTTCGACGAACTCGCCACGCTCGGTGAGCGCCTGCTGTCCGAGCGACCCGACGCCGTCGACGAGCGGATCGCCGGCATCTCCCCCGACAGCCTCGCCACCCTGATCTACACGTCGGGCACCACCGGGCGGCCGAAGGGCGTGCGGCTGCCGCACTCGGCGTGGACGTACGAGGCCGCGGCCATCGACGCCACCGGCATCCTCGACCCCGACGATCTCCAGTACCTGTGGCTGCCGCTGTCGCACGTGTTCGGCAAGGTGCTGCTCACGCTGCCGCTGCAGATCGGGTTCGCGACCGCGGTCGACGGCCGGGTCGACAGGATCGTCGACAACCTCGCGGTGGTCAGACCGACCTTCATGGGCGCGGCGCCACGGATCTTCGAGAAGGCGCACGCCCGGATCGAGGGCACGGTGCGGGCCGAGGGTGGCGTCAAGGAGAAGATCTTCGACTGGGCGATCGGCGTGGGCCTGACGGCATCCAAGGCACGGCAGTCCGGAAAGGCACTGTCCCGCAGTCAGAAAGCTCAGTATGCCGTGGCCGACCGACTGGTGTTCCAGAAGATCCGGGACCGGTTCGGCGGACGGCTGAAGTTCTTCATCTCGGGATCGGCGGCGCTGGATCGCGATGTGGCGCAATGGTTCGACGCGGTCGGCATCGTGGTCCTCGAGGGCTACGGGCTGTCCGAGACCAGCGCGGCGTCGCTCGTGAACCGGCCGTCCGCGTACCGGTTCGGCACCGTCGGCTGGCCCATCCCCGGTACCGAGGTGAAGATCGCCGAGGACGGCGAGATCCTGATCAAGGGTCCCGGCGTGATGAGCGGCTACCACGAGAATCCGGAGGCCACCGCGGACGCCCTGGAACCGGACGGCTGGTTCCACACCGGCGACATCGGGACGGTCGACGCCAACGGGTTCCTGCGGATCACCGACCGCAAGAAGGACATGTTCAAGACGTCCAACGGGAAGTACGTGGCGCCGTCGGCGATCGCGGCGACGTTCAAGGGGATCTGCCCGTATGTCGGCGAGATCATCGTGCACGGCGAGGGGAAGTCGTACTGCGTCGCGCTGATCAGTCTCGACGGCGAGGCCGTCGCCGAATGGGCTGTCGACAACGGGATGGGCGACAGGCCGCTGCGCGAGATCGCCTCGGCGGGACCGACGGTCGCGATGATGAGCGCGTACGTGGATCAGCTCAACGCCGGACTCAACCGGTGGGAGCAGATCAAACGCTTCACGATCCTCGAACGCGAACTCACCGTCGAGAACGGCGAGATCACCCCCAGCATGAAGCTCAAGCGCAAGAAGGTGGTCGACAACTTCTCGGATCGGATCACCGAACTGTACGGCTGAGCAACTCCACCGCGACCGCCTTCGCGGCCCGGCGATCGGTCTTGCCGCCCGGACCGACATCGAGCCGATCCACGGCAACGACGTACTCCGGCAGGTACTCGGTGGTGACGCCCCGCGAGCGTAGCCACTGCGCGAGCGTCTCGGTGTCCAGGTGATCTCCGGCGACGGGCACGACGACCGCGCAGACGCGTTCGCCGAAGATGTCGTCGGGAACCCCGACGACGGCCACGTCCGACACCGACGGGTGATCACCGACGAGTTCCTCGATCTCGACGATCGAGATGTTCTTGCCGCCGCGGATGACGAAATCGGCTGTGCGACCGACGACTCGAACACGGCCCGCGTCGTCGACCTCGACGACGTCACCGAGCAGCATCCAGCCGTCGCCCGTGTACAACTCGGTGTTCGCCGCCGGATCCGCCCAGTACCCGGCGGACACCAGCGGCCCGCGGACAGCGGGCCGACCGCGGCGCGGCCGGTCCCGACAGTCGGCGCCGGAGTCGTCGAGTACCCGAACGTTCGCCGACTCGAGCACGTGACCGCACGTACGCAGCCGCGTCTCGACGTCGTCGTCGAGGGTCGTACGGCTCACCACCCCGGCCTCGTTGGAGCCGTAGAACTGCAACACCTTGGCGCCGGTGCGCTCCTCGAACGCCCGGGCGTCCCGGTAGGGCACCGGTTCGCCGCCGGTGTACAGGACACGCAGGCTCGAGAGATCCCGGTGCCGGACCGCATCCGAGCGCAGTAGCATCCTGAACTGTGTACTGACACAGCACAGTACGGGCACCCGCTCGCGTTCGATCATCATCGCCATCTCGTCGACGTCGAACTTCGCCGTCACCACCACCGGAACGCCGAGCAGGGTCGGCAGGAAGTGCGCCGACCACAACCCGAAACCGAACGGCGCCGGGACAACGGAACAGACGACGTCCCCCGGCCCGATCCGGCCGCCCCGCATCGCCTCCCGCGCGAAGGCGACCCACTTGCGCTCGTCGTGGGCCACCACCTTCGGCAGACCCGTCGTCCCCGACGTCGAATTGAGGATCGTCACCTCGGACGTGGTGAACGGGGCGCCCGGCGCGGCCGTGTCACCGTGCTCGACTCCGCCGAGACGATGCCGGTCGACGGCACCGCTGCCCTCGTCGACCACCACGACATCCGCCGGGAACACCCCCTGCTCACGCAGCTCCTCGACCAGCCCGGTCCACGACCGCCCACGGATCTCCGGTGCGGTGACGAGAACCGATGCGCCGGTGCGCCGCATGATGTGTGCGATCTCCCGCACCCCGGACCGCACACCGATCGCCGCCGCCACCCGGCCGGCGCGGTAGCTGCCGCACAGCGCAGCGTGGACGCCGGCCGTGTCGGGCAGTAACAGCGCCGCCCGGGAGCGGAGACCACCGGCCGTCGCGCGAAGCTCGCGCGCCACAGCGTCGGCCAACCGGTCGTACTCGCGCCACGTCGTGGTCCGGGCCGGCGTCACGAACGCCCGGCCGTCGGGGATCTGTCGGGCCCAGGACCGGACGACGTCGCTGAGCGGCATGTCGGCGTAGTGCTCGGGAGCCTCGACGAAACCTCCTGGGCGGATGTGCTGTTCAGTCATGTCACCGCTACCTCGTCATGCCCACGTGACGAAGGTCGAAGATCCCGAGATTGGCCCACGGCATGTCCTCCACGCCAGTGACCTTCCCGGTCGAGACGGTGGCGATCGACGGGTTGCAGATCGGGACGTACAGCGCTTCCTGCAGCGTCAGATTCCAGATCTGGTGATACAGGTCCGCCCGTTCCTCCTCCGACAGCGTCGGAGCGGCGGCCTTGGTCGCGAGAGCCTCGATCTGCGGGTTTCCGTTGCCGATGTCGTAGGCGCCGAGCACGTAGGCGTTGACGGTTTCGGCGGGATCGACGCGCGGGTTCATGCTCCCCGAGACCATCGACTCGAAATCTCCTGCGACGTAGCGGGGCTCGTTCTGCGTGTTCGGCAGCGGGTTCAGCTCGGCATCGATTCCTGCCTTCGACAGCGCCGACTGGATGACGTTGGCGGGCTTCTCGGTGTTGGTTCCCGCGGCGAACGTCAGCGTGACCTTCGCACCACCCGCCGCCTGCACGAGGCTCTTCGCCTTGTCCAGATCGAACTCGTACGGGTACTCGTACGACGCGTCGGCCGGCCAGCTTCCCGCGGGATACAGCTGACGGTAGGGGGTACAGGTTCCCGAGAACAGAGCGCTGACGGCCTCGGGGTCGATCGCCGTGGCCACCGCCTGCCGCACTTGCGGATCGGCCAGGTCGCCCTGAGCCCGCATGAACAGACCGATGATGCTGCGAAACTTGTCCTCGGAGACGGCAAGTGCTCCGCTCTTCGCCAGCGACTGCGCTTCGACGATCTCGTTCGCCGAACTCACCCAACTGAGATCGGTCGCCCCTGTCTTCAGACCGTTGAGGCGGGTGCTCGCATCGGGAATCCACGTGAACTCGATTCCGGCCAGCTTCCCGGCCTCCGGATCCCAGTTGGGATCCTCGGCCCGCACCATGGAGACCGACTCCTCGGGGACGTACGCGGTCACGAGATACGCACCGGAACCCGCCTTACCCGGGTTGTTGCGCAGATCCGCACCGGATTCGATCGCTTGGGGGCTGATCATCATTCCCGCGTTCCCCGTGAACACGCCCGGCAGCTCCACCCCGGTCCCTGGACGCAGGCGCAGCCGCACGGTGTACTCGCCGACGACGTCGACACCCTCGATGTTCTTGAACGTACCCGCGACCGTGCTGCCTTCCATGGTCTGGCCGCGCCGAATGTTCGCGGCCACGGCCTCGGCGTCGAACTTGGCACCGTCGTGGAAGGTGACGTCGTCGCGGAGCTTCATCTCGAGATACGAACCGTCGGGCGCGAACTCCCACGACTCCGCGAGTCCCGGCTGCAGGTTTCCGTCACCGTCCACCACGGTGAGCCGATCGAAGATCATTGTGAGGTAACCCCATCCGCCGTAACTCGTCTGGAGATACGGGTCCAGGTTTCGGGTGGGATTGCTCGACGTCACCCGTAGAACCGCGGTGGGGTCGAGTTCGGCGGAAGCGCTCGCGGCCGGTGACGACGACGCACCGCCGCCACACCCCGCGAGCACCACTGTTGCCGCCGCGAACACGGCGCAACTCTGCAAGCCACGAATCCATCTGCCTGTCATCGACATCCTCCTGAGAAGCCTCGATCAACCCATACGGACGGTCACACTTTTCTGCACTCACACCTTCGTCGGTACTTCTGTCGGACTGCCCGTGCTCACCTGTACTTCCGCAGCTCCTGCCGCGCGACGCTCCGGATGTGCACCTCGTCCGGACCGTCGGCGATGCCGAGGATGCGCGCGCTGGCCCACATGCGCGCGATCGGGAAGTCGTCGGTCACGCCGCCGCCGCCGTGACACTGGATCGCCCGGTTCAGCACGGATCTGGCGACTCGCGGTCCGATCACCTTCACCGCGGCGATCTCGATCTGCGCGCCCTTGGCGCCCACCCGGTCGATCATCCAGGCGGTCTTGAGCACCAGCAGGCGCGCCTGCTCGATCTCCATGCGCGACTCGGCGATCCAGGTCCGGACCACGCCCTGGTCGGAGATCGGACCACCGAAGGCATTGCGTGCCATCGTGCGCCGCACCATCAGTTCCAGTCCGCGCTCGGCCATACCGATGCAGCGCATCGCGTGATGGATGCGGCCGGGACCGAGGCGGGCCTGGGCGATCGCGAAACCCTCGCCCTCGCCGGCGAGCATGTTGGTGACCGGCACCCGCACGTCGGTGAACTGGATCTCGGCGTGCCCCTGCTGGTCGTGGTACCCGAAGATCGGCAGCGAGCGGACGATCTCGACGCCGGGCGTCGCGACCGGGACGAGGATCATCGACTGCTGGCGATGTGGTGCGGCGTCCGGGTCGGTCTTGCCCATCACGACGAGGATCTCGCAGCGCGGATCCGCGGCGCCGGTGGTCCACCACTTGCGACCGTTGATCACGTACTCGTCGCCGTCGCGCACGATCGACGTCGAGATGTTGCGGGCGTCCGACGACGCGACGTCCGGTTCGGTCATCGAGAAGCCCGACCGGATGCGGCCGTCGAGCAGCGGTTCGAGCCACCGCTCCTTCTGCTCGGGAGTGCCGAACATGTGCAGGATCTCCATGTTGCCGGTCGACGGCGCGGAGCAGTTGAGGGCCTCCGGCGCGATGTACGGCGACCGGCCGGTCACCTCCGCGATGTGCGCGTAGTCCAGGTGCGTCAGTCCGGACAGCGCGGGCAGGAAGAGGTTCCACATGCCCTGTCGGCGGGCCTCGACCTTGAGGTCCTCGACGACGGGCGGCAGCTCGTGGCTGCGTGGTCCGGACGCCTCGAGTTGCTCGGCGTAGACCGGCTCGGCCGGGTACACGTAGTCGTCCATGAACGCCTCGAGGCGCTCGATGATGTCCCGGGCTTCCGGGCTCGGCGACAGATCCATCCGTCAGTTCCTCCAGCTCGTGAGAATGACCTTGCCGCGCGCGCGTCGCCCCATCACCACGTCCAACGCCGCGGATGCCTCCGCCAGCGGGTACGTCTCGCTGACGTGCGGACGCAGCGCGCCGCGGTCGTACCAGTCGAACAGCCGACGCATGTTCGCGGCGTTGCGCTCCGGGTTGCGCTTGGCCCACGCCCCCCACAGCACGCCGTGCAGAGCGCCGCCACTGACCAGCAGTCGGTTCATCCCTACCCTGGGGATGTCACCGGAGGCGTATCCGACGGTGAGATACCGTCCGCCCCAAGCCAATGCGCGGATCGCGGTCTGCGCATGGTCGCCACCGACCGGGTCGTACACGACGTCGACGCCGCCCGGTGCCACCTCGGCCAGTCGCGCCTTCAGGTCGTCGGCGGAGTAGTCGATCAGCTCGTCGGCACCGTGCTCGCGGCACAGCGCCAGCTTGTCGGCGGTGGAGGCCGCCGCGATCACGCGGGCGCCCAACGCCTTTCCGATCTCGACGGCGGTCAGACCGACACCACCGGACGCGCCCAGCACCAGCAGCGTCTCCCCGGCCGCGAGGTCGGCCCGGTCGACCAGGCCGTGGTACGACGTCCCGTAGGTCACCACGAAGCCCGCGGCGTCGACGTACGACATCGAGTCCGGGATCGGGAACACCATCGTCGCGGGCACCGTCACCAGTTCCGCGTAGCCGCCCATCCCGCAGAACGCCAGCACCCGGTCGCCGACAGCGACACCGTCGACGTTCGCTCCGACGGCCCGGACGACGCCGGCGACCTCGGAGCCCGGCACGAACGGCAGTTCCGGCTTGGTCTGGTAGTTCCCTGAGACGACGAGGCCGTCGGGGAAGTTGACGCCGGCCGCGTGCACCTCGACGAGGACCTCGCCGTGACCGGGTTCGGGGTCGGCGATGTCCCTGTACTGCAACACCTCCGGCTCGCCGAGCACCTCGCACAGTTGCACCTTCACGCCGCGCCCCCCGTCACGAACGTCGCCCACGCCTTGACCGCGAGTCCGCCGGTCTGACGGGCACAATCGAGCTCGAGGTCGACCTTGGACACTCCGTCCTCCTCGTACTCGCGCAACACCTGCGCGGTGCAGGTGAGCACATCGTCGGGCCACACCTGCTCGAGGAACCGCACCCGGAACGAGCGGACGTTCTCGGCGCCGAGCCAGTCGGTGGCGTAGGTGGCCAGCAGCCCGGCCTGGAACATCCCGACCGAGAACGGGCTCTTGTAGCCGGCCGCCTCCGCGTAGGTCTGGTCGTGGTGGATGGGGTTCATGTCCCCGGACGCGCCCTGGTAGCGGACGAAGTCGGTGCGGGTCACCGGTCCGACGGTCCAGGGCTCGGGAACGGTCAGGGTCGCGGTCATCATGCCTCCGTCGCGGGTCGGGCGGTCTCGACACCGGTCATGGTCGCGCGGGCCACAAGTGTGCCTGTGGGGTCGACGAAGTCGGTGACCATCACCGCGAACGTCATCTCCCCACCGCGCCGGCCCTGCTTGGTGTAGACGTCGGTGATCCGGGAGGTGCAGCGCAGACGCGTGCCGGCCTTCGGCGGCGGGCCGAAGAACTCGTACTGCTGCTCGGCGTGCAAGCCACGCTTGCCGTCGAGTTCCACAGCCTTCCAGGGGTTTCCCTCGGGTGGCTGCCAGTGCAGGGTGGTGGTGAGGAAGGTCGGTGGGGACACCGCGTCCTCGCGCTCGAGATAGTCGGGGTTGGTCGAGTGCGTCGCCTTCGCGAATTCGCGGACCTTGCCCCGCTCGACGTCGAGGTCGAACGGCACGCCCTCGACTCCGACAGCGTCTGCGTTTGCCATGTTCTCTCCAGGAATGTGGTTCGGTCGAGGGGCGCGGGCTCAGACGAGCCCGCTCATCTCCTGCACCAGCTCGTCGACGGTCCAACGGGCGCCCTTGTCGAGGACCTTCCCGTACTGCCAGCCGAGGAACTGCCGGATCTCGCCGCCCTTGGCGTAGAACACCGATCCGTTGGCCGGGCACTGCTCGGTGAGGAGGTAGGCGACGACGGGCGAGACGTTCCCGGGGTGGTAGACGTCGAACTCGTTCGGGTCGGCGGGCTTCGCGACCATGTCCTTGATGCCGGGTACGTTCTCGGTCATCCGGGTGCGGGCCACGGGGGTGATCGCGTTGGCGCGCACCCCGTAACGGTCCAGTTCCTGCGCCAGAATCACCGTGAGCGACGCGATTCCGGCCTTGGCCGCGCCGTAATTACTCTGCCCGACGGCGCCGAGCAGCCCGGACGTGCTCGAGACGTTCACGATCGACGCCGCGACCGCGTCACCCGCCTTCGAGCGGTCGCGCCAGTGTGCGCCGAAGACGCGGCACGGGGCGAACGTCGCACGCAGCTGTCCGGTGATGACGTCGTCCCACTCGTCCTCACTCATGTTGACGAACATGCGATCTCGCAGGATGCCGGCGTTGTTCACCAGCCCGTGCACCTCGCCGAAACTGCCGAGCGCGGTGTCGAGCAGGCTCTGTGCGCCCTCGATCGTGGTGATGTCCGCGGTGTTCGCGACCGCGGCGCCGCCCGCCGCGGTGATCTCGTCCGCGACCTGCTGCGCGAGCGCCGGATCCGAACCCTTGCCGTCGGGTCCGGCGCCGGTGTCGTTGACGACCACCCGGGCGCCCTCGGCAGCGGCCAGCAGCGCGTGCTCACGCCCGATACCGCGACCGGCGCCGGTCACCACGATCACTCGATCCTTCAGCTGGTTCATCTGATGTCTCCTCGTAGAAGTGTGAGTTCGGTTGTGGGCTAAACGCGCTCGTTGGCCCCGCCGAGTCGGTCCAGAACGGACTCCGCCTCGTGCACGATCCGGTCGATCAGCTCGGCACAGCTCGGGACGTCGTCGATCAGCCCCACCACCTGACCGGTGGCCATCACGCCGATGTCGGCGTTTCCGTCGACCAGCGCGGAGCGGTACAGCATCGGCGCGTTCGCGGCCATGACGACCTGCCGCCAGCCGAGTTCGTGACTCTTCTTCATCTCGAGGCCCTCGCGGATCATGTCCTTCCACGGGGTGCCCGACAACCGCTGGAACGCAACCGCATTGCGCACCGCGCGCAGCACGCGCTGTGGTCCGCGGGTGGACTCGAGCTGGTCGATCGTGCCGGCCCGCAGTACCCGCTGCGGAACCCCGTCGATCTCGAGCGTCACGACGGTGTCGTTCACCGACTTCGACAGGTAGACGTCCTTGACCGCCTGGGCCACCGGGGAATCGCTGGTCAGCATGAACCGGGTGCCCATCGCGATGCCGTCGGCACCGTATGCGAGGGCCGAGACCAGGCCGCGGCCGTCGAAGTAGCCGCCCGCGGCGATCACCGGGATGTCCACCGCGTCGACCACCTGCGGCAGCAGCAGGCTGGTCGGGACGGCGCCGGTGTGGCCGCCGCCCTCGCCGCCCTGCACGACGACGGCGTCGACGCCCCATTCGGCGACCTTCTCCGCGTGCCGGCGCGCACCGATCGACGGCACCACCACGAGGCCGGCGTCCTTGAGCTTCGCGATCAGGTCCCGCTTGGGGGCCAGCGCGAACGACGCCACCTTGACCCCGGATCGGATCAGCAGATCGAGTCGCTTGTCGATGTCCTCCTGATTGGCGCGCAGGTTGACGCCGAACGGGGCGTCGGTCCGGTCCTTGACGTAGTGGATCGCCTGCTCGAGTTCGTCGTAGCTCAGCATGCCGCCGGCGATGATCCCGAGGCCACCCGCCGCGGCCGTGGCCGCGGTGAGCTTGGCGTCGGAGACGTAGCCCATGCCGGTCTGCACGATCGGGTACTTCACGCCGAACAGGTCGCACACCCGGGTGTGCAGCGCGTTGCGGTTCGATTCGACGGTGGTCACGCGGGAACCTCCTTGTCGCGCAGGTTGCGGGGGTCGATGACGGTGCGGATCAGGTTCAGTTCCTCCGCGCTCGGGGTGCGGGTCTGCGACACCGAGTCCGGGATCACCAGCTCGAACCCGGTGGCCGCGACGACGTCGTCGACGGTGACCCCCGGATGCACGGAGACCAGGCGCAGCCGCCCGGTGTCCGGCGTGAAGTCGAGGACCGCCAGATCCGTGACGACACGGCGCAATTCGTGGTACCGGGTGGCCGCCGGACCCGCCTTGCGCGCGTTGTCGTTGCCGACGCCGGACACCATGTCGACCTTGGGCACGAACACCCGGGTGCTGTGCTTGGGCACCCAGTAGCTGGTCGGGTGGTAGACGGTGTTGCCCGGCGCACCGCGGACACCGAGCAGCTGCACGCTCGGCCGCTCGTGGTCCCCGATCGCGGAGATGTTGCAGTTGCCGTACGTGTCGAGCTGGGTCGGGATCATCATGATGTGGCGCTTGCCGTTCCACACCAGATCGAAGATCTGGTTGAAGGGCAGCCACGCCTCGACCTCGCCGTCGGCGGGGCCTCCGACCGCCCACGTCCCGCGCACCGCGGCGGCCTCGCCGTCCGACACCACCAGGTCGGGTTCGAACGTGTGCCGTGCCAACCGGACGCCGATCGCCGGGATGGTCCCGAACGCACTGGCGATCACCTCGCCGTTACCGCGGTACGCCTCGGCGCACGCCACCGCACACACTTCCGCCCGCGTCGCTGCACTCATGCCGAAGCCTCCTCACGCTCGCCGCGCACCGCGCGCTGGTACTCCGCCTCCGGGACCGCCAGGTAGCGGTCCACGAACGCCTGCCACTTCTCCGGGTCCTTGGCCGCCGTGACGTACTCCCGCTGGAACGCCTCGTCGCGGTCGTAGTCCGGCACACACGACGTGAAGTGCGCGCCGCCGGGCGCGGCCACCACGCCGGACACCAGCAGGCGGGGGATCCGGATCGTCGACGGATGCGCGTCGGCGGTGAGTTCGGCGGTCGGCACGATGCGTTCGCACGAGACGTACACCTGCTCGGCCGCCATGCAGAACAGGTCGTCGAAGTACAGGTCCGGGCCCAGGTATTGCGCGTTGCCGTGCACGTCGGCTCGGTTCATGTGCACCAGCGCCGCGTCGAGCGGGATCGCCGGCATCGCGACGAGGGTCTCGTCGCCGTAGGGGTCTGTGACCGTGCGCAATTCGGGGTTGACACGCATGACGTCCGATCCGAGCCCCGCCCGCGTCGGCAGGTACGGCAGCCTGATTCCGGCGGCGTACAGGCCCCACTGCAGCATGCCCTCGTCGTACTCGGCGACCTCGATGCGTCCGCCCTGTCGCGCGGCGCGGAAGTGCGGGTCCAGCGGGATCGAGTCCAACGACACGAACCCGAAGATCACCTTGCGCACCTTGCCCGCCGCGCACAGCAGACCCACGTCCGGTCCGCCGTACGAGACGACGGTGAGATCGTCGATGTCCGAGCGCAGGATCTCGCGCACGAGCGACATGGGCTTGCGCCGCGATCCCCACCCGCCGATACCGATGGTCATACCGGACCGCAGCCGGCTGACCACCTCTTTCTCCGTCATCCTCTTGTCCGACAATTCGATCCATCCTTCGTCTGCGTCCCGACCGCGCGACTTCGTCCCTTCGGGTCCGCGCGTATCAAACATTTGCTACATATCGCCGCAGGATCACGGCACGTACTTCCGCATCCACTCCAGTCCTCGAGCCATTGCGCCCTCGGCTCCCTCCGCGTCGATCGCCGGACCGAGCAGTTCGAGATCGACCAGCCCGGCGTAGCCGAGCGCGCCCACCTCGGACACCATCCGATCGAGGGGAATGCTGCCTTCCCCCGGCACCCGACGGCTCGGCACCGACGTCGCGTCCACGTGGCGATCCCCGATCTGGAAGATCCGAATGGCGTCCAGGTTGTCACCGATCGTTTGCATCAGACCCCGCTCCTGCCAGGCCGAACACAGGTCCACCATGAGCCCGACGCCCAGCCGCCGTCCCAGTTCGGCGATATCCGAGACACTGTGGGTGAAGCTCATCGCCGACCGGATCGACATCGTGTTCTCCAGCGCGAGACCAACGCCCCGTTCCTGCGCGTATCCGACCAGTGGACCGAACCGGTCCACCGCCGCGTCCGCGGCCTCCTCCCAGGTGAGGCGGCCGGAACCGCCCGAGGTGAAACACACGGTGGGGGCACCGATCTTTCCCGCGGCGTCGATCGCCCGCGCGAGCGAGGACAGCACGCGCCCCCATCCGTCGCCGTCGTGCATCGCGCGACAACCGCCGGCGATGAACTCGGGCCGTAGCCCGGACGACCGGATCAGCTCGACCGACTCGTCCCAGCCCTGACTCGACATCGTCGCCGCCAACAGCCCGAAGCGGTCCGCGCCGATGCGGTGCAGCATCGCCAGCGATTCCCCGAGCGGACGCTCGGCCGTGGCCGCCAGGCAGACGCTGAGGGCGGACCGGCGGTCCACAGCCGTGTTCGAGTGAGAGTGTTGCACGAATCCTCCTGTCGCAGTGCAGGTGACGATGCCGAGATCGTGGTGCAAACGGAATGTAGCAAATGTTTGATGCGCCGTATAGTCTCCATCTCGTACCGGCGATTCGCACACGCCGAGCGCCGGCCCTGCCCCTACCGGAAAGGCAGCCGATGACCAGCACCACCGACACCGGGATCCGCGACGACGCGCTCTCCCGGTGGTTCACCGACCACGTCGACGACGCGACGGGACCGCTCCGTTTCGAGCGCATCGCCGGCGGCCGGTCCAACCTGACCTACCTGGTACAGGGCGCAGACGACGCCCGGTGGGTCCTGCGACGGCCGCCGCTGGGAATGGCGCACTCGCGCGCCCACGACGTGCTCCGCGAAGCCGAGGTGCTCGATCGCCTGCGCAGCAGCCCGGTGCCGACACCGGTGGTCGTCGGCGCCTGTGACGACGACGCCGTCACAGGCGCACCGTTCTTCGTCATGAACCACATCGACGGCGTCGTGCTCCGCGATCCCGATACCGTGACGGCCACGGTGCCCGTCGAGCGCCGCCCGGCCGTCGCCGCCGAACTGGTGCGCGCTCTGGCCGCCCTGCACGCCGTCGATCCGCGCGATGTCGGTTGGGGTGGCCTCGCCGACCGGGACGACTACCTCGCCCGGCAGCTGCGGCGCTGGTCCACGAACTGGGCCCAGGATCGCGTCCGTGTCCTCGACGACATCGGCCGCACCCACGACCGACTGCTCGAACGCCTGCCGCGGCAGGGCTCCGCGCGGATCGTCCACGGCGACTTCCGGCTCGACAACTGCTTGTTCGCACCCGACGGCACGATCGGCGGGATCCTCGACTGGGAACTCACCACCGTCGGCGACCCGCTCGCCGACCTCGGCCAGCTGCTCGCGTACTGGGCGCAGCCCGACGACGAGGTGTGCGCGCTCGAGAACCCGCCCACCCGCGTGCCGGGGTTTCCCACGCGCGACGACCTGGTGGAGCAGTACCTCGCCGCGGTACGGCCGGACACGGTGCCCGACATCGACTTCTACATCGCCTACAACTGGTGGAAGATCGCGTGCATCGTCGAGGGTGTCTACACCCGCACGCTGCGCGGTGCGATGGGCGCGAGCGACCGCACACCGGAATCCTTCGGCGCCCAGGCCCAGCGGCTCGCGGCCCAGGCCTGGCGGTACGCGAGCCGCCTCTGATCAGACCTCCGATCCGTCCTGAAACCACGGAGCATTCATGACATACGAACGGTGCGGCACGCTGACCGGAACGGCCCTCTCCTGGGGGTGTGTTCCCGAGCTCGACCTGATCGGGCTTGCGGAAGCCGCAGCACGCCACGGATTCCCCGAGATCGCGGTACAACCCGGCCAGTTCTTCCGCGCACGGGCCGACCCCGACTGGCGACGGAAGCTGGAGGCCACCGGCGTTCGCATCGGCGTCGTCGACGCGCTGATGGGCTACCTGCCGGGCGCACCGGACCCCGCCCGGGTACCGGCACCGCTGCGAGAGAGTTACTCACGGAGCGCGGAGGAGTGCCTGGAGGCAGCCGTCGAACTGGGAGCCCGCACCCTCAACGTAGCGCACTTCCTCGGCCGAACCGACGTGGCTGTCGACGACATGGCAACGGCAGCAGACGAACTGGGTGCGCCGGCAAGGAAGAGCAACGTCCGCATCGGCCTGGAGTTCATCCCGGGCACCGGTCTCCCGGACCTGGACACGGCACTGCGGGTGGTCGAGAGCGTGGACTCGCCGTCGGTGGGGATTCTGTTCGACACGTGGCACCACATCCGCTCGGGCGGCACACCCGACGAGGTGACCGCGGCCGCGGCCGCGCGGGTGATCGAGGTGCAGATCAGCGGCTGGCGTCCGCCGCCCGCCACCGAGACCTACGTACCGATGACGGGTCGGCTGGTGCCCGGGGAGGGCACCGCGGCCGTCGGGGAGATGGTGCGCCGCCTGCGCGCGACCTCGCCGGACCTGGTGCTGAGTGTCGAGGTGTTCACCGCCGAGCGCGGCAACCCGGACGCCCGCGTGGCGCGCCTCGCCGCCGCGACGCGCGCCTTCCTGGCCGACCTGGACATCGCGCCCACCAAGGTCGTCAACGGCCAGTTCGGCAACCCCGGTGCCTGACCGAGGCAGACCCGCGCACGGGTAGCAAATGTTTGCTGCCGATAGAGTCGACATGGACAACACGACTGCCCGGGTCGCCGGGCTGTTTCGATTTCGGAGGTAGACATGGAGTGGTCCGAGCGCCACACCTTGATCATGGAGCAGGCCGCCACCCTGTTCGCCACCAAGGGCATCGCCGGCACCAAGGTGCGCGACATCGCCGACGGCGTGGGCATCCTCTCCGGCAGTCTGTACCACTACTTCCCGTCCAAGGACGCGATAGCCGAACTGATCGTCACCCAGTATCTCGACGCCCTCGTCGACGAGTACAAGGCGATCCTCGAATCGTCGAGCGATCCACGGGGGCGCCTCGACGACCTCGTCAAGGCGTCGTTCCGGGTCAGTCAGGCGCATCCCCACGCGTCGGAGATCTACCAGAACAACGGCACCTATCTGCGCAAACTCAAGTCGCACCGTAAGATTCGCGACGCCGCGCGAACCACGAAGGACGCCTGGATGGCGGTGATCGAATCCGGCATCGCGTCGGGCGAGTTCCGCTCGGATCTGCCGGCCGAGGTGCTGTACGGCCTCATCCGCGACGCCGTCTGGTTGTCGTTGCGCTGGTTCTCGCCCACCGCCGAGTTCGGCATGGACCAGCTGGCCGACTCGGTGGTGTCCGTCTTCCTGGAAGGCATCGAGGCCCGGTCCTGATCCGCGCCCCCACTACCCTGGAGGCATGTCGGCACCTTCGCGCCCCACGTTCGGGCAGTACGTGGGCTACCAGTTCGGACGCACGCTGCCGGACTCGCTGCAGGACTGGGTCCGCCGGGACCTGGTGGGCCCGGGCGCATCGGTGCGGTACCTGATCCGGTTCACAGTTCCGGTGCTGCCGATCCTCGCGCTGTTCCTGCTCATCCCCGGCCCGATCTGGATTCCGCTCGCGATGATGGCGCTGCTGTTCATTCCCCTCGTGTACTTCGCGATCGCGTTGATGCAGGTATACCGGCGGCATCGGCTGCACAGTCACGGACTCGATCCGGACCTGGTGGCCGAGAAGGCGCAACGCCGCGCCGACCGGGTGCGCGACGACTACGAACGTCGGCACGGACGCGCCTGACCGGCACAAGTTACCGGTGAGTCAACTATGGTGAACGGGCGAACCGACGAAGGGAAGAAACCATGAGTGAGCAGGTAGCGACCGCCGATCTGGCCGACGAGATCGGTCCCGACATTCGCAGCTGCGACACCCAGTTCATCCAGTTCGGTGCCCGGGCCGCGTTCTCCGGCCCGATCACCACCATCAAGTGCTTCCAGGACAACCTGCTGGTCAAGCAGACGCTCAGCGAGCCGGGCAACGGCGGCGTACTCGTCGTGGACGGCGACGCGAGCGTGCACACCGCCCTCGTCGGCGACATCATCGCCGGACGCGGCGTCTCCAACGGCTGGGCCGGCGTCATCGTCAACGGCGCGGTCCGGGACTCGGCGATCCTGCGCACGCTCGACATCGGCATCAAGGCGCTCGGCACCAACCCGCGCAAGAGCACCCAGACCGGCTCCGGCGAGAAGAACGTGCCCGTCTCCTTCGGCGGCGTCACCTTCAACCCGGGCGAGACGGTCTACAGCGACGACGACGGCGTCGTCGTCCGCTGAGTCAGATGCGTCGCAGGTGGCCGGCGGTCCAGTCGGCCACCAGCGACAGCACCTTCGCATCCACCGGTTCACGGACCAGCCGCCGATAGGCGCGCAGCGACGCCGGGTCGGCGTCGCGCCGGACGAGATGCGTCAGATCGGGTACCCGGACGGTGTCGACCTCCCCCGGCACGAGGTCGGAGATCGCCTCCAGGTCGTCCGGGTCCACCTGCAGGTCCTTCGCCCCGGTGATCGCGAGGACCGGTGAACGATTCTTCTGCAGCAACGGTTTCGGGTCGAAGTCGAGGAACTCCCGGAACCAACGGGCGTTGACCCGGCGGAGCCCCATCCGGGCGGTGTCCTCCGTCGTCCGATACAGCTTGTCGATTGCCTTGCGTTGCTTCACCTTCACGTCGATTCGCAGGAGTCGCAGAACCGCACGGACCGGCGTGGGCAGACCGTCGACGGCCTTGGCGGACTGCCACAGCAGCACCTCGCGGCCGGTCACGGCCGGACACGCGATCAGCACCACGGCGGCGGGATCGATCTCCCGATCGGCGCCCAGTGCCGCGGCCAGGCAGGCACCCTCGCTGTGCCCGACCACCGCCACCGCGTCCCGCACGAATCCTCCTGTCGTCCTGAGCCATTCGATGGCAGCCGCCGCGTCGGCGAGGTTGTCGGACATCCCGGTCGACAGGTAGTCGCCGCCCGACTTGGGCACCCCCCGCTTGTCGTAGCGCAGAGATGCGATCCCATTGCGCGCCAATGCCTCCGCGAGAGCACGACTCACGCCGATCGGCAGTTTCGCGTGATCGCCGTCGCGGTTCATCTCCCCGGACCCGGTGAGGATCACCGCCACCGGGCCGGCCTCCGCACCCGCCGGAACGGTGAGGGTGCCCGCCAGGGCCGTCTCGTCTCCCGATCGGAACGTCACCTCACGCTCGGACACCCCCGGGCGGCCGGCGGCGAGGACGTCGCGGATCCGGCCGGCAACCTGCGCGGCATCCGGGGTGGTCACGATCAGTTCGTCGAACTCCGCGCCGGCGGCCCGGCCGACGGTGCGCACCCGAACCGCGGGAACCCCGGCGCGCGCGACCACGAACGCGCGCGATCCCCGGCCGCGCCACGTCCCGATGCGCCGACGTCGGGGAACTCCGAGACCGGGTGCCCGCATGCCGCGGGTGTTCGCGAACGCGTCGGCGACGACGTCGACGTCCCGAATCTGCTCGACGGGGATCGCGACATCACCGCGGAGTCCGGCGATCCTCTCGAAACGAGACAATCGCAGCACCAATCGGTCGCCCTGCACGCTCAGCTCGCCCACGGCAGCACCTCCCAGCACCGAGTATCCCGTGCGCGCACGGATCCGCACAGGATCCGGCGAGACCCGTCAGAAGCCGCGCCCCGGATTGAGGATGCCGGTGGGGTCGAAGACCGATTTGATGCCCGCCATGAGTTCGCGCTCGGTCGCGCCGACCATCGACTCCAGGTACGGCGCCTTGAGCACGCCCACACCGTGCTCGCCGGTGATCGATCCACCCAGTTCGAGACACGCGGCGACGAGGTCGTCGAAGGCCGACCGCGCGCGGGCCGTCATGGCGGCGTCGGACGCGTCGAACACGATGGTGGGGTGCAGGTTTCCGTCGGCGGCATGCCCGAACGTGCCGATGAGCACGTCGTGCCGGGCCGCCGTCTCCTCGATCGCGGTCAGCATGCGTGGAAGGTGCGGGACCGGGACGGCGAGGTCGTCGAGCAGGGTGCTGCCCCGGTGCTCGAGGGCGGTGAGCGCGACACGGCGGGCCTGCATGAACTCCTCGCCCTCGACCGGATCGGCGGTGTCGTAGACCTCGGTGGCACCGGCCGCCGTGCACGCCGCCGCACAACGGGCGGCCTCCGCGCTCGCGTCGCCCCCGTCGCACTGCACCAGCAGCAAGGCGCCCGCCGAGTCGTCGAGGCCCATCCTGGTCAGATCGTTGACGGCGGCGATGGTGGTGCGGTCCATCAGCTCGAGCAGGCACGGATCGGCCACCTGCCGGATCGCCAGCACGGCGTCGATCGCCTGGGCGGTGGTCGGGAAACTCGCAACCACCGTCGATGCCGCCGACGGCTGCGCCCGCAATCGCACCGTCGCCTCCACGATCACCGCGAGCGTGCCCTCGGAGCCGACGAGCACCTGCGTGAGGTTGAGGCCGGCGACGTTCTTGCGGGTCTCGGCGCCGGTGTGGATGACCCGGCCGTCCGGGAGGACCGCCTTGATGCGCGCGACGTGGTCGGCGGTGACGCCGTACTTGGCGCAGCACGTGCCGCCGGCGTTGGTGGCGAGGTTGCCGCCGATCGACGAGATGGCGCGGCTTCCCGGATCCGGGACGTACCAGAGGCCACGCTCGGCGACGGCCGCGGCGAGGTCGCCGTTGATGACGCCCGGCTGCACGGTCGCGGTGCGGGCGGCCGCGTCGATGCGCAGGATCTCGTTCATCCGCTCGAGGCTCAGCACGATGCACCCGTCGATCGCGTTCGCGCCGCCGGCCAGGCCGGTGCCGGCGCCACGGGTGACCACGGGGGTGCCGTGGCGGTGCGCGATCTGCAGCGTCGCGACGACGTCGTCGGTGCTGCGCGCCCGGACGAGGGCCGACGGTTCGCCGTCGGGTGTGAGCAGAGACTGGTCGCGGCGGTACGCGAGCATCCGGTCGGGGTCGGTGACGACCGCGGAGCCGAGTCGGGCGGTCAGGTCGACCGCAGCGGAAGAGGTGACTTCGAGGGTCATGGAGAACCGTCCATCCGAGAGCAAGACTCCTTGATTGTCAGACAAGTATTCATGCGAGTCAAGATCTGTAGACGGACAGGTGTGCACGGCCGACGGCCCGTGGGAGGATCGACCGGAATCGAGCGAGCGGAGGATCCGGTGGGCAGAGTCGAGGCGTTGTCGATCGTCGACGCACTGGCCGCCGAACTGCGGCGACGCGTGTTCGCCGGCGACCTGACGCACGCCACCGCCCTGACCGAGGCCGAGATCGCTCGCACCTACGAGGTCGCCCGCCCCACCGCGAAGGCCGCGATCGAGAAGCTCGTCGGCGAGGGTCTGCTGCAGCGCAGCGCACACAAGACCGCGCGGGTGCTGCACCTGAGCCCGGACGACGTGCGCGACATCTACCGCACCCGGGCCGGCCTCGAATCGCAGGTGCTGCGGGAACTCGCCCGCAACCGCCTGGTTCCCCCGGACGCGGTGGCTGCGAACACCGAGATCGCCGCGCTCACCGACGGCGCTCCGCTGTCCGTCGTCGAACCCGACATGCGGTTCCACACCTCACTCGTCGACACGGTCGGCAGCCCCCGCACGAGCCGGATCTTCCGGACGCTGGTCGCCGAGGTGCGCCTGTGCATGGTCCAGGTGCAGGGCAAACACCTGCTGACCACGTCCAGTATCGTCGCCGAGCACCAGCAGATCCTCGACGCCCTCGCCGCCGGCGACGGCGACGGCGCGGTCGCGGTGCTGACGGACCACTTGGGCCGCGCGCGGGAGCGTCTGGCCGCGGTCCTCGGCGGCGAGTCCGGTCCGGAGGCCGCCCTGCCCGAACCGGAGTAGCAACCCGGCTACGCTGGGGTTATGTACCCGCCGGGAACGAGGTACGTCGAGCGTGACGGGCACGCGCTGGCGTATCAGGTGGTGGGCGAGGGCGGCACCAACGGCACGGACGTGGTCCTGTTCCTCGAGATCGGCCTGCATCCCGATCTCATGTGGACCGATCCCCACATCCACTACGTCTTCGAGCAGGCCGCGCGGTTCTGCCGATTGGTCTACTTCCAGCGCCGCGGCTTCGGCCTGTCCGACCCGGTCGATCACGTCCCCACCCTCGAGCAGCAGGCCGACGACGTCCTCGCGATCATGGACGCGGCCGGGATGCGCCGCGCCACCCTGGTCGGCATCGGCAGCACCTGCGGTGCCCTGGCCCTCATCGCGGCGCGCGACCCGGATCGCGTCACCGGTCTGGTGTTCCAGCAGCCGTTCGTCGAGGGCGCGCTCCGCGAGGGCGTGGACCTGCCGCGGGGCTGGACCGTGGCGGCACGGGACCGCTTCGTCGACGGGTGGCGGGCCGTCTACGACGACTGGGGGTCCGGCAAGGTCATCGCGATGTGGGATCCGACCCAGGACTCGTCGTTCAACCGGCGGCTCATGGCGCTGCTCGAGCGCTGCTCGGCGACCCCGGCCACCGCCCGCGCACATCTCGAATGGTTGTTCCGGATCGACTATTTCGACACGCTCGCGTCCATTCAGTGCCCCACTCGGATACTGCATTCCGCGCGTAGCGCGGTCCCGCTGGAGACGTCGCGCCAGGTCGCAGCGGCCATCCCGCACGGCACCCTGCACGTGCTGCCCCCGCTGCCGCCCGGCACGTCGATGGGCGAGGCCTGGATCCCCGTCCTCGACCACATCCACGAGGTGGCGACCGGCACCCGACGCCCGTTCGACGCCGACCGCTATCTCGCCACGGTGCTGTTCACCGACCTCGTCGGATCCACCGAGACGCTCGCGCGGATCGGCGACGGCCGGTACCGCGGCCTGCGCGACACGCACGAACGCCAGGTGCGCAACGAGGTCGAGGGGGCTGGCGGGCGCCTGGTGAACGTCGCCGGTGACGGCACGTTGAGCGTGTTCGAAGGCCCGGCCGCCGCGGTCCGCGTTGCCCGCACGGTGTGCCGCCAGGCGGCCGAACTGGGTGTCGGCGTGCGGGCGGGCGTGCACACCGGCGAGATCGAGGGCACCGGGATCGAGATGACCGGGATGACGGTGCACGTCGGCGCACGCATCGGGGCGGCCGCCGGGTGCGGCGAGGTGATGGTGTCGCGGACGGTGCGCGATCTCGTCGTCGGCTCCGGGCTCTCCTTCGTCGACCGCGGCGAGCACGACCTCAAGGGCGTCCCCGGGCACTGGCGGTTGTACGCGCTCGCCGACACCGTCGACGACCCCCGCACACTCGACCGAAACCCGCTGAGCCTGAAGGCGATCGATCACCTGATCCTGCGCACCGCCCGGCGCGCGCCCCAGGTACTGCGGGCCGCGGGGCGGCTCGCCGTCGCGCACCAGCACCGTCGGGCGCGCTGACCCCGCGTCACGACACCGTCACTGTGCGCGAGTGCCATCCGCTGGCGCCGTCCGGAATCGGCGCCGCCCGCTCCTCGGTCTGGGTGTTGCCGTCGAGATCGGTGGCGCGCACCTGCAGGCTGTGCACGCCGGTGGGCGCGTCCCACTGCCACGTCCACTGCCGCCACGTGTCGATCGAGTACTCGGGCGCCAACGTCGCGGCCCGCCACTCGCCGCCATCGACGCGGATCTCGACCTTCGCGATGCCGCGATGCTGCGCCCACGCGGTGCCGGCGACGATCGTGGCACCGGCCGCGATCTTCCCGAACGCGGCGGGCACGTCGATCCGGGACGCGGTCTTGATCGGCGCCTGCGCCGCCCAGCCGCGCCGCGTCCAGTACGCCTCCGCACGGTCGAACCGGGTGAGTTCCCAGTCGACCACCCATTTCGTGGCGGAGACGAACCCGTACAGCCCGGGCACCACCTGCCGGACCGGGTAGCCGTGCTCGAACGGCAGCGGTTCGCCGTTCATCGCGACCGCGAGGATCGCGTCGCGGCCGTCGCGCAGGATCTCGACGGGAGTGCCGACGGTGAAGCCGTCGGAACTGGTGGACAGCAACATGTCGGCGTCGGGCGCCACGCCCACCTCGTCGAGCAGTTCCTTGATCCGGTATCCGATCCAGGTGGCATTGCCGGCGAGGTTGCCGCCGACCTCGTTGGATACGCACGTCAGCGTGATCGTCCGTTCGATCGGCGTCCGCGCGATCAGGTCGTCCCAGCTCAACGTGATCTCGCGGTCCACCATGCCGTGGATCCGCAGGGTCCAGTCGTCGGTCGTGAGCATCGGCACCTGCAGCGCGGTGTCGATCCGGTAGAAGTCGCCGGTCCCGGTGACGAACGGTGTCGCCCCGGGAACAGCGATGTCGGTGCCGGCCGCGACGGCCGGGGCGCGGCCGGCGGAAGGCACCGTGGGCAGTGCGAGACCGTTGCGGTTGCGGACCGCGCCGGCGATCGTGTCGGCGAGGTAGCGTCCGGCGGCCCCTGCCGCGGCCGCAACCGCGGCGGCCGTGACCGCCAGCACCAGGAATTGCCGCCGCGGCATCCCCGACGCCTCCTGGCCGGTGGCCGCGGGCGACCGCAGGCGACCGGTGAGCACCCGTAGCGTGACGATGCCGGCGGCGACCCCGACGACCGTCGGCAGCGCGTACAGCGCCGTCGCACCGGGCCGGTTCACGGCCGCGTAGACCCCGACCACGCCGAGCGCCAGCAGGATCGCGCTGCCGTAGGGCCGCCGCGATTGCTCGACGATGCCGGCCACCGCCGACAGCACCACGATCAGCACGGTCATGCCGAGGAACAGCGCCGGCTTGTCGTTGGTGCCGAACGTCGTGATCGCGAACTCCCGCGCCCAGGCCGGGCTGCGGTCGACGGTGGTGGACCCGACCGCGAAGAACGGCGACGACGCGGGGCCGATCGGCACCGACACCAACTCGCCGATCCCGAGTACGACGGCGGCCGCGAGAACCCCCGACAGTGCCCGCACCGGCAGTCGGCGCCGTGGCGTCCCGGTCGCATCCTCGCGAGCCGTCATGTCGTCCCCGCTTCCTTCCGACTACGTCCGAGTATTCGGCGCCGGAGGGGACCTTGGATGGGGTCCGGCTGGGTTCGCGCGGATTACTTCGCGCGGATTACTAGGACACGGGTGCGCTCACCCGCGCCGCCATGCCACCGATCTCGACGACGTCGCCGTCCCGCAACTGCCGTCCGCGCCGGATCTCCACCTCGCCGTTGACGCTGACGAGTCCGTCGGCGACGACGACCTTCGCCTCCGCACCCGACTCGATGAGATTGGCCAGCTTGAGGAATTGACCCAGGCGGATCGATTCGTCACGGATCGGGACCTCGTGGGCAGCGTCAGACATGCCTCCATCTTCCTCCTTCACCCCAAACGGCCCTTCGACGCCTCACACTGGACTCGGAGAGACGACAGTCACTGGAAGGACGTCGATGGCCACGAGCACCGGTAGCCCTGTGGAGACCACGGAGAAGCGGGACCACCACCCCGCCCGTTTCACTCCGAAACGCGGACGGCTGTCCGAGGTTCCGCACATCGCGGGCCTGGTCCTCGGTGTCTTCTCGGTGCTGGTGTTCCTGTGGAGCCTGTCGCCCGCACTGCGGTACCTGGTGCACACGCCGCGCCTGTACATCGAGAACTACTACTTCGACGCCCCCGACACGAGCCTCGCGTGGGCACTGGTGCTCGGTCTGGTCGCGGCCGCACTCGCGAGTCGCAAACGGATCGCGTGGTGGCTGCTGACGATCTACCTGGTGCTGTTCGCGGTCGTCAACGCGTTCGAGGCGGTGATCGACAAGAACGTCAACGCCGCCGTCGCCTTCGTGGTCCACCTGGTCCTGGTCGGCGTTCTCATCGCGGCCCGCAAGGAGTTCTACACGCGGGTCCGCCGGGGCGCGGGCTGGAAGGCGTTGGGCGTCCTCGTGTCCGGCCTGGTGGTCGGCACGCTGCTGGGCTGGGCGCTGGTGGAACTGTTCCCGGGGACGCTGCCGTCGGATCAGCGCTTCTTCTGGGCCCTCAACCGCGTGACCGCGCTCGTCGTGGTCGAGAACGAACAGTTCGACGGCCATCCGCATGCCTTCGTCAACACCCTGCTCGGCCTGTTCGGTGCGCTCGCGCTGCTGGCCGCGGTGATCACGCTGTTCCGGGCGCAGCGCGCGTCGAACGCGTTGACCGGAGACGACGAATCCGCACTGCGCGGCCTGCTCGACAGCTTCGGGGCCGACGACTCCCTCGGCTACTTCGCCACCCGCCGCGACAAGGCCGTCGTGTTCGCGCCGAGCGGCAAGGCCGCCGTCACGTACCGCGTGGAGATCGGCGTGTGCCTCGCGAGCGGCGACCCGATCGGCAACCCGGAGGCGTGGCCGCACGCGATCGACGCGTGGCTCGACCTGTGTTCGAAGTACGGGTGGGCGCCCGCGGTGATGGGGGCGAGCGAGGCCGGCGCCACCGCCTACAAGCGGGCCGGTCTGTCGGTGCTGCAGCTCGGTGACGAGGCGATCCTCGAGACCCGCGACTTCAACCTCAACGGCCGCGAGATGCGGCAGGTCCGTCAGGCCGTGCATCGGGTCCGCAGGCAGCACGTCGACGTCCGGATCCGACGCCACCGCGACATCCCGCCCGCCGAGATGGCCGACGTCGTCGCGCGCGCCGACGCGTGGCGCGACACCGAGACCGAGCGCGGCTTCTCGATGGCGCTCGGTCGGCTCGGCGATCCCCTCGACGGCGACTGCCTGCTGGTGGAAGCGCTCGGCGAGGACGGCGAGGTGCTGGGCATGCTGTCGCTCGTGCCGTGGGGACCCAACGGGGCGTCGCTGGACCTGATGCGCCGGAACCCGGACGCCCCCAACGGCGTCGTCGAACTGATGGTCACCGAACTCGCGACCCGCTCCGACGAGTTCGGCGTTGTCCGGGTCTCGCTGAACTTCGCGGTGTTCCGCTCGACGTTCGAGGAGGGCGCGCGCATCGGCGCCGGCCCGATCCTGCGGGTGTGGCGCTCGATGCTGCTGTTCTTCTCCCGATGGTGGCAGCTCGAGGCGCTGTACCGCTCGAACGTGAAGTACCAGCCCGATTGGGCGCCGCGGTACCTGTGTTTCGACGACAACCGGCAGCTGCCGCGCGTGGGCATCGCGTCGGCCGTCGCCGAGGGCTTCCTGACACTGCCCACCTTCGGCCATCGGGCAAAGGCACCCACCCACACCGGCAAGCACGCCGCGGTGCCGGAGGCGCTTGCCGTCTCCGGTGTCCTGCACGCCGACGGCAGTGCCCCGGACGCGGGCCCCGCCCCGGACGCCGCACCCGTGACCACGCCGGAGGCGGTGGGACCGCGTCGGCCCGAACAGGTGCGGGTACGGATGGACAAGCTCGCCCGGCTGGCCGACGAGGGCATCGACCCGTACCCCGTCGCGTACCCGCCCACGCACACCGTCGCCGCGGCGGCGTCGTCCCCCGAGGGCACCCGCGTGCGAATCGCGGGACGGCTGTTGCGGATCCGCACGTACGGCGGTGTCGCGTTCGCGGTGCTGCGGGACTGGTCCGGCGACATCCAGGTGCTCATCGAGCGCACCACCGTCGGCGACCGGCTCGACGAGTTCTCCACCGACTTCGACCTGGGCGACCTCATGGAGGTGAGCGGCACCATCGGCCGCAGCCGCAAGGGCGAACTGTCGCTGCTGGCGACGGAGTGGCGGATGAACGGCAAGTGCCTGCACCCGCTGCCCGACAAGTGGAAGGGCCTGACCGACGCCGAGACCCGGGTGCGGCAGCGCTACGTCGACCTCGCGATCAACCCCGAGTCGCGGCGCCTGCTGGCCGCACGGACGGCGATCGTGAAGTCGTTGCGCGACACCCTGTCCGGACGCGACTACCTCGAGGTGGAGACGCCGATCCTGCAGCGGATCCACGGCGGCGCCAACGCGGCCCCGTTCGTCACCCACATCAACGCCTACGATCTGGACCTGTACCTGCGGATCGCACCGGAACTGTTCCTCAAGCGGCTGTGCGTGGCCGGCATGGAGAAGGTCTTCGAGATCGGAAGGGTGTTCCGCAACGAGGGCGTCGACTTCAAGCACAATCCGGAGTTCACGATCCTCGAGGCGTACGAGGCGCACAGCGACTACGAACGCATGATGGTGTTGTGCCGCGAGCTGATCCAGGCCGCCGCCGTCGCCGCGCACGGCAGCCAGACGATCATGCGTCCCGGCCCGGACGGCGAACTGGTCGCCGTCGACATCTCCGGCGAGTGGCCGGTGAAGACGATGCACGGCGCGGTCGCCGAGAAGCTGGGCGTGGACGTCACCCCGGAGACACCGCTCGAGGTGCTGCAGAAACTGTGCGACGAGAACGAGATCGAGTATCAGAAGAGCTGGGACGCAGGCGCCGTCGCGCAGGAGATGTACGAGCACCTGGTGGAGGGGCAGACCGAGTTCCCCACCTTCTACACCAACTTCCCGACGTCGATGTCGCCGTTGACCCGCCCGCACCCGACGATTCCGGGCGTGGCCGCGAAGTGGGACCTGGTGGCGTGGGGCGTCGAACTCGGCACCGCCTACAGCGAACTCACCGATCCGATCGATCAGCGCCAACGGCTCACCGAACAGTCGCTGCTCGCGGCCGGCGGCGACGCCGAGGCGATGGAACTCGACGAGGACTTCCTGCAGGCCCTCGAGCACGCGATGCCCCCCACCGGCGGTCTCGGCATGGGCGTCGACCGCATCGTCATGCTCATCACCGGCGGCAGCATCCGGGAGTCGCTCGCGTTCCCGTTCGCCAAGCCGCGCAACTGAGGTCGCCGTGTCACTGACTTTGCGCAGGTACACGATCGCAGCCTTGCTCATCGCGGGTGCGGTGCTGTACTCGTCGTGGGTGCTCGCGTTCTTCCTGAACTCGGGCGAGGGCCCGTTCGAGGGGTTCGCGAGCCAGCTCGCGGCGACCGACCAGCGGTACGGAATCCTCTACCGCAGCGGCGATCTACTGACCGGGATCGTGCTCACGGTCGCGGCGGTGCTGGGCCTGACGATCACCCCGCGGCGCTTCCTCACCACCGTCGGCTGGCTCGCACTGGGCGTCTTCGCGGTCGGCACCATCGCCGATTCCCGGCTGCCGCTGCGGTGTTCGAAGCCCGCCTGCGAGGCGGAGCAGGTGCCGCTGACCCACCAGTGGCACGCCCTGACGAGCACGGTATCGGTGACGGCCGCGGTGGTGTCGGCGGTCGCGTTCATCATCGCGATCTTCGTCTACCGCGCGCCGCGGGCGATGTGGTGGTCCGGGCTCGCCGTCGTCGTACTGTTCCTCGTCGGCACCCTGTGGATGCTCGTCGGCGTCGACGATCCGTCGGGCAGCCACAGCTGGCTCGGCTTCGCGCAGCGCGTCGAACTGCTGTCGATGAGCGGATGGATGGTGCTCGTCGCCGCCACGCTGCTCAGCGACCGCGCGTGGCGGGACGTGCACGGGGTGGACGGAGTGGAGCCTGCGTCCACCGCCTCCCCGGGTTCCACGTGAAACGCGTTTTGCGCACTTATCGCGGGATTCCGGGGCTCCGGAGCGCGATAAGTGCGCAAAACGCGGGGGTGGGGCGGGAGCTCGGGATCAGGGGACGGGGATGTCGACCGGGACGTTGACGAAGCTCGGTGACGCCGGGTCGAGCACCAGGTGCTGCGGCGCCAACCGGCTCTCGTTGAGCAGCGGACGCAGCAGCATGCCCTTCGGGAAGTTGCTCGCCGCCACCGACACCCGCAGGCGATGGCCCGGCTGCAGCAGCGCATCCGTCGCAGTGAGCCCGACGTCGAGCGTGGTGGGCAGGCCGGGCACGATCGGCTGCCGCGCCGCGAGGGTGAGCGTGTAGAACGGGTCCGTGAGGTCGCCGTTCGCGGAGCGCTCGCTGCGGGCCTCGTCGATGCCGCGCAGCGACGACGTGAGCTGACCCGACGTCAGGACCGTCGAGGTGCCGTCCGGGGCAACGTCGTTGAGTGTCGCAGTCCAGTAGCCGTCGGTGGTGTCGAGGACGGTGTTCAGGTGCACGTTCACCGGCCCCGAGATCTGCGTGGGCACCGAGACCGGGGCGCTCGTGAATGTGAGCGCGTCACGCTCCGCGATCCGGTTGTCCTTGGCGCAACCGTCGATCACCGCGAGGATACCCGCCAGTTCCTGCGCGGCGTCGCGCGAGCACATACTCGAAAGCCCCGGCGCCACCGTCAATGTCGTCGTGCCGGCCGGGGCCGACGCGAGCAGAGAGCCGTCGTGCACGGACGTCGCGGTGGTGCCACTCGGCTGAGCCGCCAGGTACATCCGCCGGTGCTCGACGCCCGACCGCGGGAACTGATCCGTGGTGGTCCAGCCGTTGCCCTGCTGGTACGAGGTGACCGGGCCGTACGTCTCGATGCCGTTGTCGATGTCCTTGAGCCACCGGTCGAACCACGCCCGCTGCAGGACGTCGAGCCGCGGCGGGTATCCCGGATCGCCGAAGCCGCTGCCCGGGTTGAGGTGGTAGGTGTCGCCCATGATGAGCTGCTTCTTCCCGGGTGCCAGCGGGATCGCGTTGTACAGCCTGGGTTCGGAGTTGGTGAAGATGTCGTGCCAGCCGCCGTAGAGCATGGTCGGCGCCACAACGTTCTCCGCATGCGGCAGCCACGCCTGTCGCAGCGTGCTGTCCGGCTCGAGCAGCGTCCGCAGCTCCGGTGGGATCGAGTCGACGTCCGGGATGGTGATCGCCTGGACGAGGTACTGGAAGAAGGTCGCCGGATCGGCGAGCCGGTCGCGCAGCCACGTCTGGTCGAGGTTGCCCTGCATCAACGCCTGGACGTCGGGAATCAGCTTGAGCCCGTTGACCGCCGCCAGCCAGAACGGCAGGAAGCCGACGCCCGCACCGCCGCCCGGCGCCACGACGTCCCGAACGAGATCGCCGCCTGGTTCGATCGGCACGATCGCCTGCAGCGCAGCGGGACGCTTCGACGCCGCCTGGATCTGGTTGATCGCGGAATACGACACCCCGCTCATGCCGATCCGACCGTTCGACCACGCCTGCTGCGCGGCCCACTCGATCGTTTCGATGGTGTCCTGCTGCTCGCGCTCCTGGAACACCTGCCAGATGCCCTGCGAGAAGCCGGTGCCCCGCACGTCGACGACCACCTGCGTGTAACCGCTCCGGATCAGCTCACGGTCGACGGTGAACGTGCGCAGACCGCCGCCGGACAGGGCCCGCGTCAGATCGGTGATGCCGCTCAACGAGGTTCCCGAGAAATTGAGGTCGCCGGCGAAGTCCAGGACCGCGTCGCTGATCCCCGGAACCGAGACCGCCGCCTCGGCCAGCGCCGACACGAGTTTCGTGTACGGCGTCATGCTCACGATCGTCGGGAGCGGGGTGTCGACGGGCCGCCCGTCCGCGTCGGCGGGCCGATACACGTTGGCCTTCAGGATCACCCCGTCGCTCATTCGGATCGGGACGTCCCACGCGATGTCCATGCCGGGATACGTCCCCGGGCCGTCCGCGGTGGCCGTCCACTGCGCGCCGAGCTCTCCCGCGTCCGGGGTAGCGCTCGCCGGCACCACCGCTCCGACGGCAGCGATCGCCGCGACCGCGACCGTCGCCACCGTCCTCGAGATCCACCGCATCCGAGCCCCTCCCCCACGCTCCCGTCGACACGACGCCCCCGCGTCGGGAAACCTCAATACTTCCGGCCCGTCTCGCGTTTCGCGCACTTATCGCGAGATTCCGGGGCCCGGGAGCGCGACAAGTGCGCAAAACGCGAGGGTGAGGGGCGAGGATAGGTCAGGCGACGGGGCGCAGCGGGTGGATGCCGGGGGCCGCGGCGAGGTGGGCGCCGAACGCGCCGGCGGCCTCACGCATGTGATCCGACTTCATGTGCGTGTCGAGTGCGTGCTGGTCCTTCCAGACCTCGACGACGACGAACGTGCCGGGCGCCGAGGTGGACTCGAACAGGTCGTAGGACACGCAACCGTCCTCCTTGCGACTCTCCTCCGCCAGCGCGGTGAGGGCGGCGCGAACGGTGTTCTCGGAGCCGGCCTTGGCCGGAATTGTCGCAACGACATGCAGATTCGACATCGGATCCCTATTCTGTGAGCGCCGCCACAGTATGCGGCTTCTCGACGGTACCCTGGTCAGGGCCGTAAACCCCGCAGATACGCCTGCGCCCGTTCGGAATTCCAGCCGAACACTTCGCGAAGGCCGGTGGCCATCGTGTCGAGGTACGCCGCCGACGGCGCGGTCCGCACGACGTCGCCTCGACCCACGGCCGCCGTGAAGGTCCGCATCGGGGCACCGGCGCGCCACCCGAGGTCGAGGACGCGGTCGTAGCACGGCGGTTCCTGCGCGTGGATATCGTCGAACTGCTCGGCCGTCACCAGATACGCGCACGCGGCGGTGTCGCCGGGCAGGTCCGGATCGTAGAACGCCCGTCCGCCGCCCCACACCAGCGACTCGCCCGCGAAGTAGACGGTGCCCGGCAACCGGATCGCGGTCCGGCCGACCGGCGGGTTCGGGTCCCGCGCGCCGGCGTACGTGCGGCCACCCCCGGCCGGACAGCCACCCCGCAGGTAGCAGTCGAGGCGGGCCCGCGACATGTTCGATCCGTAGCTCACGTACCAGATCTGCACGATTTCGACGCTACGCCGGGATTCATCGGATACAGTTTTGTATCGAATGGGATCCGACGCGGAAAGCGGGGAGTGACCAGTGCAGACGGCCGAGACGCCACGACCGAAGCGGGTCACGAAACGGCGCGCCGAGACGCGACAGCGCCTGCTCGACGCCGCCGGCGCGGTGTTCGCCGACGAGGGCTTCGGCCGCTCCACCGTAGAGCAGGTGTGTGAGCGCGCCGGGTACACCCGCGGCGCGTTCTACTCGAACTTCACCTCACTCGACGAGTTGTTTCTCGCGATGTGGGAGCAGCGCTCGGCCACCATGCTCGACGGCATCCGCTCCGCCCTCGCCGACCGCCCGGCGACGCTCACCCTCGAATCCGCGGTCGAACGCGTCCTGGCCGCGATTCCCGTCGACGACGCGTGGTACCGGATCACCGCCGAGTTCACCGCGCACGCGCTGCGCAATCCCGCCCTCAAGCGCGTCATGGCGGCCCGGGAGGACGCGATCCTCGCGACGATCCTGCCGATCGTCGAGGACGCCCTCGCCGCGGCGGGACGACGCGTCACCGACCGAGGGGCCCTGGGGCGCGCGCTGGTCGCGATCCACGACGGCACCGCCGTGCAGGTGCTGATGGAACCCGAGAACGAGGCGGTCCGACAGGCGCGTCAGCGTCTGTTCGTCACCGTCGTGAGCAGTTACAGCAGCGGTACCTAACGGACAGGAGACAGACAGTGGCAACGGAAGCCGACGTCATCGTTGTCGGAGCCGGACTGGCAGGTCTGGTCGCGACACACGAACTGGTCAAGGCCGGACGCAAGGTCCTCGTCGTCGACCAGGAGAACGTGGAAAACCTGGGCGGACAGGCGTTCTGGTCACTGGGCGGCCTGTTCCTGGTGGACAGCCCCGAGCAGCGACGCATGGGCATCAAGGACTCCCGTGAACTGGCCTTGCAGGACTGGCTGGGCAGCGCCGGCTTCGACCGCGACCGCGAGGACCACTGGCCCCGGCAGTGGGCCGAGGCCTACGTCGACTTCGCGGCCGGCGAGAAGCGCGCCTACCTGCACGACCTCGGCCTGCGGGTGATGCCGAACGTCGGCTGGGCCGAGCGCGGCGGCGGACTGGCCACCGGTCACGGAAACTCGGTGCCGCGCTTCCACATCACGTGGGGCACCGGCCCCGAGGTGGTCCGGGTGTTCCGCGAACCCGTGCTCGAGGCCGCGAGCCGCGGGCAGGTCACCTTCCGCTACCGGCACCAGGTGGACGGGCTGATCATCGAGAACGGTGCCGCCGTCGGCGTCCGCGGCACGGTGCTCGAGCCGTCGACCGAACCGCGGGGTGTGAAGTCGTCCCGCACGCCCGCAGGCGAATTCGAGCTCCGTGCGCAGGCGGTGGTGGTGACGTCCGGCGGTATCGGCGGCAATCCCGACCTCGTGAAGAAGAACTGGCCCGTCGACCGACTGGGCCGCGCGCCCGAGCACATGATCACCGGCGTGCCCGCGCACGTCGACGGCCGCATGCTCGAGATCACCGAGAACGCGGGCGGCAACATCGTCAATCGGGATCGCATGTGGCACTACACCGAGGGCATCGTCAACTGGGATCCGATCTGGCCCAACCACGCCATCCGGATCATCCCCGGCCCGTCGTCGCTGTGGCTCGACGCCACCGGCAAGCGCCTGCCGGTGCCGCTGTTCCCCGGCTTCGACACCCTCGCGACGCTGAAGCACATCCTCGGTACCGGGCACGACCACACCTGGTTCGTCCTCACCCAGTCGATCATCGAGAAGGAGTTCGCGCTGTCGGGTTCGGAGCAGAACCCCGACCTTACCGGCAAGGACATGAAGCTCCTGCTCGGACGCGTGAAGAAGGGCGCACCCGGTCCGGTGGAGGCGTTCAAGCAGCACGGCGTGGACTTCGTGGTCCGCGACAACCTGCGCGACCTGGTCGACGGCATGAACGCCCTCACCCCGGACGCAAAGCTGGACTACGCCCAGGTGGAGCACGAGATCGTGGCCCGCGACCGCGAGATGGACAACACCTACTCCAAGGACATGCAGGTGATGGCCATCCGCAACGCGCGAACCTATCTCGCGGACAAGGCGATCCGGGTCGCCAAGCCGCACCGCCTGCTCGATCCTGCGCACGGCCCGCTCATCGCGGTCCGACTGAACCTGCTCACCCGCAAGACCCTCGGGGGCCTCGAGACCAACCTGGACTCGCAGGTGATCCGGCCCGACGGCAGCGTCTTCGACGGCCTGTACGCCGCGGGTGAGGTCGCCGGGTTCGGTGGCGGCGGCGTCCACGGCTACAACGCGCTCGAGGGCACGTTCCTCGGCGGCTGCATCTTCTCCGGCCGCGCGGCCGGACGCGCGCTGGGCCGGAGCCTCGGGTGAGCCGCACCGCGCTCGTGACGGGCGCGTCGTCGGGCATCGGCCTCGAGGTGGCCCGGGCGCTGGTGACGCGCGGGTATCGAGTGCTCGGCACCACCCGTAATCTGGATGCGCTGCAGCAGAGTTCGCGGGTGCCCGGCGTCGAGTACCTGGCGTTGGATCTCACCGACCGGGCGAGCATCGAGGCGTGCGCCCGGGCAGCCGGCGCCGTGGACGTCCTCGTCAACAACGCCGGTGAGAGCCAGATGGGTCCGCTCGAGGAGTTGCCACTCGACGCGATCGACCGCCTGTTCCAGGTGAACGTGCTGGGCGCGATCCAGCTGACGCAGCTGGTGTTGCCCGGCATGCGCGAGGGCGGCTACGGCCGGGTCGTGATGGTGGGCTCGATGCTCGCGAGCTTCCCGCTCGCGTTCCGGTCGTCGTACGTGGCCGCGAAGTGCGCGCTGAAGGGCTTCGCGTCGGCGGCCCGACGGGAACTGAGCCCGTTCGGGGTGTGGCTCACCACCGTCGAGCCCGGCACCATCGCGACCGGCATCGGCGACCGCCGCACCCGGTACATCGGCGACGGCTCCCCGTACACCGCCGACTACACGACGGTGTCGAAGGCGATGCAGCGCAACGAGGATCGCGGGATCCAGGCGTCGACGGTCGCCGACCTCGTGGTGAAGGCCATCGAGGCGGACAAGCCCAGGCCGCTGTACGCAACGGGAAACAAGGCGCCGCTGGTGTTCACGGTCCGGCGGCTCGCGCCGCGCGCCTTCACCGAGAAGATGATGGCCCGGTTCCACGGGGTGAAATAGACGAACGGACGTCCTGCCGACCCCCCGACGGGCCGGCAGGACGCCCGGATCATGGGCGAATCAGCTACCGCTGGAAGCGCTGGAGCTGTCCGAGCCGCTCGAACCGCTGGAACCGCTCGAGCCACTGGATCCGCTCGAACCGTTGCCGTCGTCCGCACCGTCCAGCGGATCCGTGCCACCGGCGGCGGACTCCGAAATGAAGCCGGTCGCCTTGGTCGTCAGCTCCGTTCCGGTGGAGTTGGGCACCTTGGCCCGCCAGTTGACGATCGGGTTGAGAATCCCGAACGGACCGCAGCCCGTCGCCCCCGGAAGAGTGAAGTCCGACGCCGTGTTCTGAATGTTGGACGCAACCAAGACGCCGGCGGGCCACTCCGTGCCGTCACTGACACCGATGGACGACGGGTCGTCGACCGGATTGGACTTGTGCAGGTTCAGTTCGACCGGGGCCGAATCGGTCCCGATGTAGCAGTTGTCGCCCAGGAACGGATTGTCGATCTTCATCCGCGTTTTCAGGGTCATATCGAAGTTGAAGAGGTCGCCGTTGAACACCGGAACCTCTACCGCCTCGACCGTCGCGGTCACTGCGGCCAAGCCGAACAGGTTGTTGAACGGGAGATCGACCCCGAGCACACCGCCGGGCACCGTCAACGGCTTGCCGTAGACACCGTTGTGGCCGTCGTCGCGGGGGATGAAGTCGTCGTCAGGGGCGTTGCCCGCGATGATCATGTCGCCGAGCCCGATCGGCAAGTTGAAGCCGTTGTTCGCGAACGTACCGCTCTCGACGAGCACCGTGAGGCAGCCTTGCGCGATTGCGGGATCGCACACGCCACCACCCGGGACAGGGGCGGGCGTCGGAGCTGCCGACGCCAAGGGAGCCAGCAGCGCCATCGAGGCGCCCACCGCACCTGCCACGGCCACGGTGCGCACTGCCCCGCGACGCCGCGAGACTCTCGAATCGTTCTTCACACGTCCTCCTCAGTTATCGAGCATTCGATGTGCGTATCCACGGGTTATGGGCACACAGAGGGGTGAGCAACGGCGAACGCCTCTCGCCGCGAGTTTCGGTCAGTCGAACTGTGCTGCGGATACACCCCGTCGTCCACAGCACCGAGAGTCCGGCGAATGAATGGCTTCTACCTGCACATTCACCGCAGACTCGGAGCGCCTTCGACTGTTACGCAAGGTAACAGCTGGAGTGGTTTATATCACAGGCAATCCTGGAGAATGGGAATTTCCCGACTTTCATCCAATTCGAGCGTCGAGGGTCTACCAGTCAGTAGTTCAACATGCCAGACTGTTTCCCCATGACGAGCACACGTGCAGTTACCGTCGCCGTAGCGGCAGCAGGAGCACTGTTCCTCACCTCGTGCGGCGGGCAGGATTCGACGCCGGAACACACGGGACACGACGCCTCCAGCACGTCCGCGAGCGGCGCCACCTCGGCGATGGCGGCACCGCCGACGCCGATCGAGGCCGCGGTCCCCACCCCAGCGGCGGAATCGTCTACTCCCCTGCCGGCACCGACCACGACGGTCGCGCCCCCACCACCGGTGACCACCGTGCCGCCGCCCGCTCCACGTCCCGCCGCACCCGCGGCCGGCGAGATCGACGCCCGATCCCCGGAACAGGTCGTCGCCGAGTCGGGCGAGCGCGGGCAGCGCTACCTCGCCGCACTCCGGGGAGCGGGTATCCCGCCGACCGGGATGGACGGTGTCGAGGTGCTGTACGCGCAGGGCACCTGCGAGGCCCTCGCGCGCGGCGACTCGCGCGCGAGCGTTCTGGCCGAATTCGATTCGGTCGGAAAGGCATACGCACAGTTCCTGCCGATGCCCGCGGACCGGATCGCGGAGATCTACGTGTCGACCGCCGAACGCACGTACTGCTGACCGCGACTCGGACGTGAGCCGCGGTCACGACACACCGTCAGGCCATGGAGCGCAACCAGTTCGCGAGCCACGACGTCGCGGTGGCACCGTTGCGATCCACGACGTAGGTCGAGTAGTCCTGGTGCACCTGCGACTCGTAGAACTGGCGGAGCTTCTCGGCCCGGTCGTGGTTGGCACCGTCCGACGACTGCGATTCGAGCGTCGGCATGCCACCCGCGGCGATCAGGTCCTGCGCGATGACCAGCGCCTCCTGCGCGTACTTACCGCTGAGCGGGGCCAGCGGCGACGAGTTCTGGGCCATGAACCCGGCCAGGCGGGTCACGAAGTCGTCCTTCGGCGTGGAGCAGTACAGATCACCGGCGGCGCAGAAGGTCCGCGTCTGCGGGTTGACCAACCCGAAGCCACCGATCCGCGGACCACCGGCGCCGTTGCCGATCACCTGCGGGCCGACGATGTTGTCCCCCTCGGAACGGCGCGGATCGGACAACAACCCCACCGCGGCAATCCGATTCGCCGGGACGACACCGAGCCCGGTGCCGATCTCGGCCGCGAGATCACCCGCTGCGTCCGCGCCCTGGCTGTATCCGATCAGGGCGAAGTTCGTGTTGCCGCAGCGTCCGGCGACGTCCGCGATGATCCCGCGGGCGTTGTCGACGGCCTGCCGCTTGGACGCGCCGTACACCTCGGTCTCCCACGGGAACGCCGTCGCCACATAAGTCACGTAATCGACACCGACCGATGACGGCAGCCGGTTGGTCACCGCCGACAGCAGTCCCGGACCGCGGCTTTCACCCGGATCGGTCGTCGTCTCCCAGGTCCCCGGAATCGCCACGACGTGCAGGTTCGGACACGCGGGTGCGGCCTGCGCCGCCCCGGCACCGATCGAGACCGTCGTTCCGAGAACAAGTCCGAGAACCGTTGCCGCACTTGCTCCGACAGCAGCCAGCGTCTTCCTCAGGCGCATCGACACCCCACCCCACTCATCTGATCCAGGTGGCCACTTCCCCATGGCCACATGCCGTGACGTCCCCTCCCGTGACAACGCCTGCGGGTGACGCGACAGGTAGATCTTGACAGTCCTACATGTCGATACGGTGCACGATCGGTAAACGCACGTTACCGGAGCCGAGCGCGGTGGTGGGCTTCTTCGATTCGTCGTTTTCGTGCCCGAACACGGATGGGCCCCCTCGCATTCCGCGAGGGGGCCCACCTTACGGCTCGAATCAGCCGCCCAAGCTACCGAACAGCCCCGAGAGTCCGGCGAGGCTTCCGCCGCCATCCGGGTTCGGAATCGTGTCCGGATCGCCGGTCACCGTGACGTTCACCGGGTTCGCTGCCGAGTCGATGAAACCGGCGTCGGCAGTGAACTGGGCCGTGACGACGAAGTCGCCCGGGTTCTGGAAGAACGTCGTCAGCGTCGCGACGCCGTTCGCATCCACCCGCACCGGTCCACCGAGCAGCACGTCGCCGAGCTTGAACTGCACTGTGCCCCGAGCATCAGCCGGATCCAGACGCGCGGTGAGCGTCACCGGCGAGCCCTTGGCGGTCGACGCGACCGGATCGACCGCGATCGTGGTGGCCACGTCGGCGGCCGGCGCCTCGGTGACACTGACCGGGTACTGCAGCGAGACCGACGGAGAGATCCCCTCGGCGCCCGAGTAGCGGGCGATCACGCGGTGCGTGCCGTTGGTGGTGAAGGTGTGCGGGAGCACCGCGGCGCCGTCATCCATCACGTCGGCGGTGCCGACCGGAGTTCCGTCGACCTCGAAGGCCACCGTGCCGCCCGAGACACCCGGCTCGACCTTCGCGGTGAGGTTCACCGGCTGGTCGCGGTAGGCGTCATGATCCGGTCCGGTGACCGACGTGGTGGTCTGGATGTCCTGCGAGGTCACCGTGACCGTCTTCGAGGCGGACGACGCATTGAAGAACTCGGCGCCCAGGAACTTCGCCTCGTAGGCGTAGTCGCCGTCGGTGTCGATCGACTGCGTCAGCGAGGCCTTGCCGTTCACCAGATCGACCGGCGTGCCGATGTCCTCGCCGTCCTTGGTGAACTGCACCTGCCCGCTGTCCGGGGTGGGCACGACCGTGGCGTTGAGCGTGAACTCGCCGCCGTTGGTCACTGCGCTCGGGCCGTCCAGGTAACTCACGGTGGCGACCGCCTGCCGCAGGATCTGGATCGTGGCCAACGGGCCGGCTCCCGCGTTCAGCGGGCCGGTGTCGCTGTCACGCGGCGAACACTGGGTGGGTGCCCAGACGGTGCCGACGACCGGCGCGCTGGCCCTCGGCAGGAACGTCAGGAAGTTGGCGTCATTGCCGAACTGACCGGCCGCACCCGCCGTGCGCAGCTTCATCGAGATACTTCCCGCCGCGCCGGCCTTGAGGGTGGCCTTGACCTGGGGCAACTGGAATGTCGTGGTGCTGCCCGACGCATTCGCCTTGATGCCGCCCTCGGAGTTCTTCGCCGAACTGGGGCCGTTGCCGATCGTCTGGTTGTTCCCGGACAGACGGATGATCTGCCCGTTCGGATCCACATTGCCCTGCTCGTTGACGACGAGGACGTTGGGCGCGACACCGGAGATACCCGACGAGGTGTTGGCCACCACCTCGGCGCCGATGAACTGCGCGTTCTCCGGCATCGCCACGTCGATCTTTAGCCGCGAGATGTTCGACAGACTCGCGCCGGAACCCAGATCGTTGGGCACCGAGATCGGCGGCGGCGAGATCGTCACCACGAACTCCTCACCGGGTGCCACCGTTTCCGGTGCGTCGACCGTCACCGAGGCCGCCTGCACCTGAGTCTGCGGCCCGCCGGCCAGACTCGACGACGGCGTCGCCTTGCACGCGTTGTTGAACGGTGTGGTGGTCGTCGCCGCGGAGGCGGCCCCAACACCCAGAACGCCGGCGCCGGCAACGACCGTCGCGCCTACTGCGACCGGTGCGATGTAGCGGTACAGCTTGGAACTCATCGATCCTCCTGCACTCATGTCGTCAGCCTCCGATCGATCCGGCGAGCAGCCCGGCGAGCGGGCCTTCCAACAGCGAGCCGAGGCTGCCGGCGCCCGGCTCCGGAGCCACCGGCGCCGGAGACACGTTCAGCACCACAGGATTCGACACCGTGTCACGGAAGCCCTCGCCGCCGATGAACTTGGCGGTGAGCAGCTGCGTTCCCTCGAAGTCGAGCGTGGTGGTGACTGACGCCTTGCCGTCGACGACGGCCACGGGGGCGCCGATGGCCTCGGTGCCCTTGTAGAACTGCACGGTGCCCTGCGCGTCAGCCGGATCGACGTCCACGGTGAGCGTGACCGTCTGACCGACCACCGACCGACCCTGAACCGTCAGGTCCGCGGTCACCGCCGTGAGGACGGGTGCGGTCGGGGCGACCGTGGCCGTGAACGGTGCGGAGGTGGAGGCGCCGAAGCCCTCGGTGCCGGCGAATGCGGCGACCACCTGATAGGTCCCGGCGGTATCGAAGGTGTGCTCGAGCGCCGCGACGCCGTCGGCGGTGCCCAGGTCGACGGTGCCGACCTCGGTGCCGTCGACCGAGAAGGTGACGGTGCCGCCGGTCGGGATCGGGCGGACCGTCGCCATCAGGTTGGTCGGGCTACCGGCCTCGGCGGTCACCGGTTCGACCACCACGGTGGTGGTCTGCCACGCGCCGTAGGAGACGGCGATCTGCTGAGCCGTCGCGGCCGAGTTTGCGATACCGAAGCCACCGACGAAGTTCGCAGTCACCGCGAAGTTGCCTGGATCGTCGAAGCGGTGGTCCAGCGTGGCCGTGCCGCCGCTGACCTGGACCGGGCTACCGACGTTGGTGCCATTGATCGCGAACTGCACGGTGCCCGTGGCGTCCGCCGGAGTGACGGTGGCCTGGAGGGGAACCGTCGAGCCCGCCTCGGCCGTGGCCGGGACGGTTACCGAGGTGGCGGTGGCCACGGGGCCGACCTCGACCTGTGTCGTTCCTGACTCAGAACTGTTGAAAAGCCCTGTCGCCGTGTACTTCGCGGAGACGGCGTAGGTACCCATCTCGTCGAACACGTGCTCCAGCGAGGCGGTACCACCGCTGACCGCGACCGGGTCCCCGATCGGGTTCGTGCCCTCGAAGAACTGCACCGTGCCCGTGGCGGTCGACGGCGAGACCGTCGCTGTCAGGGTCGTCTCACTGCCCTTGCTCGTGGTGGCCGGCGCCGAGATGGTCGTCGTGGTGTTGTCGCGCTTGGCCTCGACCCGCACGAACGCACCGGACGTGTTGCTGCCCTGCTGGCTACCGAACGAGTACACATCGAAGACGAACCCGCTGTTGTAGTCGCCGAACGCGAAGTTCTCCGGAATCTTGTACGTGGTCGTGAAGGTCAGCACGGTGCTGCCGATGATCTTGAAGCCCTTTGCGCCGGTGAGAGGCACCGAGCTGCAACCGCCGCCGGTGCAGACCGCCTTGACTCCATTGTTGCCTTCGTTGGTGATCGTCCCGGCCAACGAAGTGCTCGCACTCTGGTATTCGAACCCGGCGGGCGCCTTGTGCCGGATCGTGGTGAGGTAGCGACCCAGGTTCAGGGCGACCTGCGAGTTCTCCCAGACGCTGGAACGGTACGTCACCGTGTCACCGGGATTGGCGACGTTGCCGGGAACGCCGTTGACGCTGACGACCTCGGTCTTCCATCCCATGTTGTCGGCGGTCTGGTCGTTCGACGTCGCCGACGGCGGCGGCCCCGTGGGGTCCGCACCTGCCGTCCCGACCATGGCCAAAGTCAGCGCTGCTGCACTGACCAAGGCCACGAGCGGGCCGGCCGCTCTACGAATCTTCGACGAAAACACTGATCCTCCTCGGGTCGCCCGCCCCCCGACTTGGCGGTTGTGTCAGAAATCACATGAGGCGGACCTTAGCCGTTGCAAGATCGTTGCGAAAGTGTTTTCTGGTCGAACGTCCAGAAATAACCCTGCAGCTCAACCCGATTTCGAATCGAAAAAGGACGAAGGCCCCGTCCCACGCGAGGCGATGCGTGGAACGGGGCCTTCGAGCTCGGTGCGATCGGCGGGGAACGTCGTTGGTCCCCGCCGGACCGCTCAGCGCTGCGGCGCGCTGGTGGTGCGGACCGGCGACGGCAGCGACGTCGATCCTTCGAGGAACTGGTCGACCGCGGCCGCGCAGGAGCGACCCTCGGCGATGGCCCAGACGATCAGCGACTGACCGCGGCCCATGTCACCGGCGACGAAGACGCCGTCGACGTTGGTGGCCCACTCCGACGAGCGGGCGACGTTGCCGCGCTCGTTGAGGTCGACGCCCAGATCGGTGAGCAGACCCGGCTTCTCGGGGCCGACGAAGCCCATCGCGAGGAACACGATGTCGGCCTCGAGCTCGAAGTCCGAGCCCTCCACCTTCTCGAAGCGGCCGTTCACCATCTTGACCTCGTGCGCCTTCAGCGCGGTCACCTTGCCGTCGACTCCGACGAACTCTTCGGTGTTGACCGAGAAGACCCGCTCGCCACCCTCTTCGTGGGCAGACGACACGCGGTACATCAGCGGGTACGTCGGCCACGGGGTGGAGTCGGCACGCGCCTCCGGCGGGCGCGGCATGATCTCGAACTGGTGCACGCTCTCGGCGCCCTGACGGTGGCTGGTGCCGAGGCAGTCGGCACCGGTGTCGCCGCCGCCGATGATGACGACCTTCTTGCCCGCGGCCGTGATGGTCGGCTCGGCCAGGTCGCCCAGCTGCACCCGGTTCGCGATCGGCAGGAACTCCATCGCCTGATGGATGCCGTCGAGCTCGCGGCCCGGGATCGGCAGGTCGCGCGCCTCGGTGGCACCGCCGGCGAGGACGACCGCGTCGAACTGCTCGCGCAGCTGCTCGGCGGTGATGTCGACACCGACGTTGACGCCGGTGCGGAACACCGTGCCCTCGGCCTCCATCTGCGCCAGGCGACGGTCGATGTGGCGCTTCTCCATCTTGAACTCGGGGATGCCGTAGCGCAGCAGGCCGCCGATGCGGTCCTCGCGCTCGAACACCGTCACCGAGTGGCCGGCCCGCGTGAGCTGCTGTGCGGCAGCCAGACCCGCCGGGCCGGAGCCCACGACGGCGACCTTCTTGCCGGTGATGTGCGACGCGCGCACCGGCTGGACCCAGCCCTCGTCGAAGGCGCGGTCGATGATCTCGACCTCGACCTGCTTGATGGTCACCGCGTCCTGGTTGATACCGAGCACGCACGCCGCCTCACACGGCGCCGGGCACAGCCGGCCGGTGAACTCCGGGAAGTTGTTGGTCGCGTGCAGGCGGTCGATGCCCTCGCGCCACCGATCCTTGTGGATCAGGTCGTTCCACTCGGGAATCAGATTTCCGAGCGGGCAACCGTTGTGGCAGAACGGGATACCGCAGTCCATGCACCGGCTGGCCTGGGTCTTGAGGGTGTCCGAGGAGAAATCCTCGTACACCTCCTTCCAGTCCATCAGGCGCAGCGGCACCGGGCGGCGGATGGGCAGCTCGCGCGACGTGTGCTTCAGGAAGCCGTTCGGATCACCCACGAGCTGCCTCCATGATTGCGTCGTCCACGTTGGTTCCGTTCTTCTTCGCGGTCTCGATAGCGACGAGGACCTTCTTGTAGTCGCGCGGCATGACCTTCGCGAAATGTGCCTTCTGGTGCGACCAGTCGGCGAGGATCCGAGCCGCAACCTCGGATCCGGTCTCGTCACGGTGGCGCTCGATGGCGCCGTGCAGCCACTCGAAATCCTCGACGCTGAGGTCCTCGAGATCGACCAACTCGGTGTTGAGGTTGGTCCCGAAATCACGGTCCGGGTTGAAGATGAACGCCACACCACCGGACATGCCGGCACCGAAGTTGCGTCCGGTCTTGCCCAGGATGACCACCTTGCCGCCGGTCATGTACTCGCACGCGTGATCGCCCACACCCTCGACGACAGCGGTGGCGCCGGAGTTGCGGACTGCGAATCGCTCGCCGACGATGCCGCGGATGAGAGCCTCACCCGTGGTGGCACCGAACAGGATCACGTTGCCGCCGATGATGTTCTCCTCGGGCACGAAGCCCTCGGCCGTCTGCAGCGGCGGGCGGACGACGATGCGTCCACCGGACAGGCCCTTGCCGACGAAGTCGTTGGCGTCGCCGTGCAGGCGCAGCGTCATGCCCTTCGGCACGAACGCACCGAAGCTGTTGCCGGCCGCACCCGTGAAGGTGATGTCGATCATGTTGTCCGACAGCCCCTCCGCGCCGAAGGCCTTGGTCACCTCGTGGCCGAGCATGGTGCCGACCGTGCGGTTGACGTTGGTGATCTCCGACTCGAACGCGACGGCCTCGCCCTTGTCGAGGGCCGGACGTGCCAGCTCGATGAGCTGCTGGTCGAGGGCCTTCTCCAGGCCGTGCTCCTGCGTGCCCGAGCAGTACAGGTCCTGGTCCGCGAACGCGGACTCGACCTTGTGCAGGATCGGGGACAGGTCCAGCTTGGACGCCTTCCAGTGCTCGAGCGCCGCGGTGGTGTCGAGCACGTCGACCTGGCCGACCGCCTCCTGCAGGGTACGGAACCCCAGCTCGGCGAGCAGCTCGCGCACCTCCTCGGCGATGAACATGAAGAAGTTCTCGACGAACTCGGGCTTGCCCGCGAAACGCTTGCGCAGCACCGGGTTCTGCGTCGCCACACCCACCGGGCAGGTGTCGAGGTGGCACACGCGCATCATGATGCAGCCCGAGACGACGAGCGGTGCGGTCGCGAAACCGAACTCCTCGCCGCCGAGCAGCGTCGCGATGACGACGTCGCGCCCGGTCTTCATCTGACCGTCGACCTGGACCACGATGCGGTCCCGAAGACCGTTGAGCAGCAGCGTCTGCTGGGTCTCGGCCAGGCCGAGCTCCCACGGCGCACCCGCGTGCTTGAGCGACGTCAGCGGCGACGCACCGGTGCCACCGTCGTGACCCGAGATGAGGACGACGTCGGCGTGCGCCTTCGACACACCCGCGGCGACGGTGCCGACGCCGATCTCCGAGACCAGCTTGACATGGATCCGCGCCTGCGGATTCGCGTTCTTCAGGTCGTGGATCAGCTGCGCCAGATCCTCGATCGAGTAGATGTCGTGGTGCGGCGGCGGCGAGATGAGGCCGACGCCCGGGGTGGAGCCACGCACCTCGGCGACCCACGGGTACACCTTGTGCGGCGGCAGCTGGCCACCCTCACCGGGCTTGGCGCCCTGCGCCATCTTGATCTGGATGTCGGTGCAGTTGCTCAGGTAGTGCGAGGTGACACCGAAGCGACCCGACGCGACCTGCTTGATCGCCGACCGGCGCCAGTCACCGTTCTCGTCCGGCGTGAAGCGCGACGGATGCTCGCCGCCCTCACCGGAATTCGAGCGGCCACCGAGACGGTTCATCGCGATCGCGAGGGTCTCGTGCGCCTCCGCGGAGATCGAGCCGTAGCTCATCGCACCGGTCGAGAAGCGCTTGACGATCGACTCCGCCGACTCCACCTCGTCGATCGAGATCGGCTCGCGCAGACCGGTCTTGAACTTGAACAGGCCGCGCAGCGACGCCAGGCGCTCCGACTGGTCGTCGACCAGCTTGGTGTACTCCTTGAAGACCTCGTACTGGCCGGTCTTGGTGGCGTGCTGGAGCTTGAACACCGTGTCCGGGTTGAACAGGTGGTACTCGCCCTCACGACGCCACTGGTACTCGCCACCGACCTCGAGCTCGCGGTGCGCCCGCAGCTCCGGCCGATCCAGGTACGCATTGGCATGGCGCGCAGCGACATCCGCTGCGATCTCGTCCAGGCCGATGCCGTCCAGGTTGGAGTGCAGACCGGTGAAGTACTCGTCCACGAGCTCCTGCGACAGGCCGATCACCTGGAACAGCTGGGCACCGGTGTACGACGCGAGCGTCGAGATGCCCATCTTGGACATCACCTTCAGCACGCCCTTGCCGGCGGCCTTGATGTAGTTCGAGACGGCATTGTCCAGGCTCAGCCCCTGCAGCTGGTTGCTCTGCAGCAGCTCGTCGATGGTCTCGAACGCCATGTACGGGTTGACCGCCGCGGCACCGCAGCCGAGAAGCGCCGCCATGTGGTGGACCTCGCGGGCGTCACCGGACTCGACGACCAGACCGACCTTGGTGCGGGTCTTCTCGCGCACCAGGTGCTGGTGCACCGCGGAGGTGAGCAGCAGCGACGGGATCGGCGCGTACTTCTCGTTGGACTCGCGGTCCGACAGCACGATGATGCGGGCGCCGCCGGCGATGGCCTCGGAAACCTTGTCGCGCACCGTGTCCAGGGCCTTGCGCAGACCCTCGCCACCCTGCGCGACCGGGTACACGCCGCGCACGACGACGCTGCGGAAGTGCGGGAACTTCGCGTTGTCGTTGAGGTGGATCAGCTTCGACAGGTCGTCGTTGTGCAGGATCGGCGACGGCAGCGCGATCTGGCGGCACGACGCGGCCGACGGGTTCAGCAGGTCGGCCTCGGGACCGATGGTGCCGCCCAGGCTCGTGACGATCTCCTCGCGGATGGCGTCGAGCGGCGGGTTGGTGACCTGCGCGAACAGCTGCTGGAAGTAGTCGAACAGCATCCGCGGACGGGCCGACAGCACCGCGATCGGGGTGTCGGTGCCCATCGAGCCCAGCGCCTCACCACCGGTGAGTGCCATCGGCTTGACGAGCAGGTTCACCTCTTCGTTGGTGAAGCCGAAGATCTGCTGGCGCAGCACGACCCGGTCGTGGGTCATGTACGTGTACTTGCTCTCCGGCAGGTCGTCGATCTGGACGAGGCCCTCGTCGATCCACTGCTGGTACGGCTGCGCCGCGGCGAGCTCCGACTTGATCTCGTCGTCCGAGATGATGCGACCCTGCGCGGTGTCGACCAGGAACATGCGGCCCGGCTGCAGGCGCATGCGGCGCACGATCTTCTCCGGGGCGATGTCGAGGACGCCGACCTCGGACGCCATGACGACCAGGCCGTCCTCGGTGACCCACACACGCGACGGACGCAGGCCGTTGCGGTCGAGCACGGCGCCGACGACGGTGCCGTCGGTGAAGCACACCGACGCCGGGCCGTCCCACGGCTCCATGAGCGCCGAGTGGTACTCGTAGAACGCCTTGCGGGCCGGATCCATGCTCTCGTGGCGCTCCCAGGCCTCCGGGATCATCATCAGCACGGCGTGCGGCAGGCTGCGGCCACCGAGGTGCAGCAGCTCGAGCACCTCGTCGAAGCGCGCGGTGTCCGAGGCGCCCGGGGTGCAGACCGGGAAGATCTTCTCGAGCGCGCCCTCACCGAAGACGTCGGACTTGATGAGCGCCTCGCGGGCCCGCATCCAGTTCTCGTTGCCGCTGACGGTGTTGATCTCACCGTTGTGCGCGACGCGGCGGAACGGGTGCGCCAGCGGCCACGACGGGAACGTGTTGGTGGAGAAGCGCGAGTGCACCAGGCCCAGCGAGCTCTCGACGCGGTCGTCCTGCAGGTCCAGGTAGAAACCCTTGAGCTGCGGGGTGGTGAGCATGCCCTTGTAGACGAACGTCTGGCCGGACAGGCTGGGGAAGTACACGGACTCGCGACCCGGGCCGTCCTCGCCGGCACCGCCGTCGCCGAGCTCGTGCTCGACGCGCTTGCGGATGACGTACGCGCGGCGCTCGAGGTCCATGTCGGTGACGGCGTCACCGGCCGAGCCGATGAACACCTGACGGAACGTCGGCATCGCAGCCTGCGCCAGCGAACCGAGCGACGAGTCGTCGGTGGGGACCGCACGCCAGCCGAGAACCGTCAGGCCCTCCTCGGCGACGATCTTCTCGACGCCCGCGGCTGCCTCGTCGGCGGCGGCGTCGCCCTGCGGCAGGAACGCGATACCCGTGGCGTACGCGCCCGCGGCGGGCAGCTCGAAGTCGACCACGGCACGCAGGAAGCGGTCCGGGACCTGGAGCAGGATGCCGGCGCCGTCACCGGTGTTGGGCTCGGAGCCCGCGGCACCGCGGTGCTCGAGGTTCACCAGCGCGGTGATCGCCTTCTCGACGATGTCCCGGCTGCGACGACCGTGCATGTCGACGACGAACGCGACGCCACACGCGTCGTGCTCGTTCGCCGGGTGGTAGAGCCCCTGGGGCCCGGGAAGATGCTTCATACCTACTGCCTTCGTATGCGTAAATGCACCGATGACCAGCAGCGCTGATGGTCATACAACTGCAGAGCATGTACCTGCACGACACTGTGCGGCACCGACCGAGAAGGGCTCCTCGTTGAGCCTCGGCACGGGACTGACGTCCGCCCCGGCGACGTTGCTCTGGGGCGTTTCAGACGGCTATGAGTCCACCGTGTTGAGAAAAGGTTAATTCACGCACCCGGGAGAAACGCAAGCAAGGCTCCCCTCTCCACGCCGTGACCTGTGGTTTTCCTCCCCGTTGCTGGGGAAATGAAGTGCACGTCACAGCCTAGAGCGAATGTTTCGCGCCCGACGGGCGGACGGATTGCAGCATCGACACGATCGTTGGGCGATGTATCGCCGTCGTGTCACGGCTCGATCGCGACCACCGACACCGAGTCGCCGTCATAGTTCGTCACGTACGCCCGGGTGCCGTCCGGGGTGATCGCCACGGCGGACGGACTGTCGCCGACGGTGACGGTCGCGACGACGGCGTTGACCGCGGTACCGATCACCGACACCGTGTCGCTCGCGTAGTTGGTGACGTACGCCCGGGCACCGTCCGGGGTGATCGCGGTGCCGAACGGGCTGTCCCCGACCGGAACGGTCGCGACGACGGCCTTCACCGGCAGACCCACCACCGACACCGCGTCGCTGTCCCACGCGGTGACGTAGGCCCGGGTGCCGTCCGGCGTGATCGCCACCCCGAACGGCCCGTCGCCGACCGGAACGCTGCCGACGACCGCGGCCGTCGCGGTGTCGATCACCGCCACCGCGTCGCTGCCCTGCTCGGCGACGTACACGCGGGCGCCGTCGGGGGTGATCGCCACCTCGGAGGGCAGCCGGCCGACCGGGACGGTGGCGGTGACGGCGTCCGTGCGGGTGTCGATCACCGACACCGTGCCGCCGTCGTAGTTCGACACGAAGGCCCGGGCACCGTCCGGGGTGACCGCGACCCCCTCCGGACCGTCGCCGACCGGGACGGTGGCCACCACCGCCCCGGCGGTGGTGTCGATCACGGACACCGTGCCGTCGTCGGAGTTGGTCACGTAGGCGCGGGCACCGTCGGGGCCGACCGCGACGTCGGTCGGGTAGCCGCCGACCGGCACCGTCGCGGTGACGGTGTCGGTCGCGGTGTCGATGACCGCGACCGTGGCGTCGAAGTAGTTGGTGACGTAGGCGCGGGAGCCGTCGGGGGCGATCGCCACCTCGGTGGGACCGGCGCCGACCGGAATGGTCCCGGTGACGTTGTCCGCGTGGACGATCGGTGCGGACAGGACGAGCCCCGCCACGGACACCGCCACCAGTGCCGCGGACCTGGACATCGCGATCATGCGCTTTCCCTTCTCCAAGAGGGCAAATCGCCGGAGTCGGACAGCGCTCACGCACCGTCAACGGCGGCGCATCTTCGTTCCTCTCCATTGGACGCCGCGCGCGCGGACCTGTAAACACCCGAGGTGGGAGGCCTCACCGCAGCGGTGCCCGGAAGGGCCGTCACAGGTCGGGTACGGTCCCCCACATGGCTGGCAAGGCAGCGATCCTCGGTGGCGGCATCGGTGGGCTGACGGCCGCCAACGTCCTGATCCGCCGCGGGTGGGACGTGTCGGTGTTCGAACGCTCCTCCGCGCCCCCGACGACGGGCACCGCACTCGGCATGTGGCCGCAGGCAATTGCCGCGCTGGACGCGGCCGGGGTCGGCGACCGGGTGCGCGATGTCGGCGCGCGACAGCAGCGCGCGGCCTTCCTGCGACCGGACGGGTCGGTGATCGGCCGCGTCGACAGCGCGCGGCGCACCGCCTACCTGATCTCCCGCCCGGCGCTGCTGGGCATCCTCGTGGACGGACTCCCCGCCGGCACCGTCCGATTCGGCGAGGCCGCACCCGATCTCGGCACCCTCGCCGGATTCGACGTCGTCGTCGCGGCCGACGGCACCCGCAGCGCCACCCGCGACGTGCTGTTCGGCTCCCGCTACCGCCCCGTATACACCGGAATGACGGCATGGCGCGGGTGGATCCCCGGCGAGACCGCGTCGGTCACCGAGACGTGGGGTCCCGGCGCGCTGTTCGGCATCACCCCACGCGAGGGCGGCCTGGTGAACTGGTTCGCGGCGGTCCGCTCCCCCGCCGACGCGCCGGACGGAGTCGACTTCCTGCGCACCCGTTTCGGCGACTGGCACCAGGACGTGCGCAAGATCCTCGAGCAGGTCGACCCCGACACCGTGTTGCACCACGACCTCCACGAGTCGCCGGCGCTGCCGTCGTACGTGCGCGGGAACGTCGCGTTGATCGGCGACGCCGCGCACTCGATGGCCCCGAACCTGGGCCGCGGCGCGTGCGAGGCGATGGTCGACGCCGTCACCCTCGGCCGACTGCTCACCGAACATGCCGTGCCCGACGCCTTGCGGCGCTACGACCGGGCCCGACGCCGCCCCACGCGTCGACTGGTCCGGGCGTCGCATGTGGCCGGCCGGATCGCGACCGCGCGGCGGTTTCTCGGCGTGCGGGACGGCGTCGTCGGGCTGGGGTCACGTTTCGCGTGAAACATCGGATCCGCGCGGATTCCGGGTGCGAAAATAGCTACTGGCCGCAGCGAATAGACAGCTGCGGCCAGTGCAGGACGAACATTAGCATCTGTTGAACGTTTGTCTCACAGGGATCGGAACTTCTTGTCGGAGTATGGGATCCCTCGATCCAAACGCCCTGGTCAGGCCTTCGCGACGGCGGGTTCGCCGACCTCGATGGTCGACGGTGCGGGCTTGCGGCCCGGGATCGCGGCGGCGATGGCGGCGGCGACGAGCGCCACACCGCAACCGATCAGCAGACCGGTCCGGAATCCGGCCTCGGTCGGGATGGTGTGACCGCCACCGATCGTGGTGCTCATCTGCGCCAGCACGACGCCGACGACCGCGGCCGCGACGGACGTGCCGACCGAACGCATCAGCGTGTTGAAGCTGTTGGCAGAGCCCGTCGCGGACGGCGGCACCGCGCCCATGATCAGCGCCGGCATCGCACCGTAGGCCAGACCCACGCCCGCGTTGGAGATACAGACGACCACCAGCAGACCCCACGTGGAGCCGAGCAGCAGCATCGAGGACCCGTAGCCGAGGGCGATGACCAGCGCACCGAGCACCAGCGTGACCTTGGGGCCGCGGGCGGCGGACAGCTTCGCGCCGAGCGGCGAGACGGCCATCATGACGAAACCGCCGGGCAGCATCCACAGACCCATCGCCAGCATCGACTGGCCGAGGCCGTACCCGGTGGACTCGGGCAGCTGCAGCAGCTGCGGGATGATCAGCGACTGCGCGTACATCGAGAAGCCGACGACTACGGAGGCGGCGTTGGTCAGCAGCACCTGCTTACCGGCGGCCAGACGCAGGTTCACGAGCGGATCCGTGGTGCGCAGCTCCCACCAGCCCCAGGCCAGTAGCACGATGACCGCGGCCGCGAACAAGCCGAGAATCTCGGGGCTTCCCCAGCCCCAGACGGCACCCTTCGACACCGCCAGCAGCAGGCTCACGAGGCCGACGCCGAGACCGAGCGCGCCGACGTAGTCGAAACCGCCGGTGGCCATCGCCGGTGTGGCCGGGACGAGACGCCAGATCAGGATGCCGATGACGACGCTGAGCACCGCGCATCCCCAGAACAGCACACGCCAGCTGGTGTTCTGGGTGACGGCAGCGGAGATCGGCAGGCCGAGCGCGCCGCCGATGCCCAGGGTGGCGCTGATGAGCGCGATCGACGATCCGAGCTTCTGCGGCGGCACCAGCTCACGCAGCGCGCTGATGCCGAGCGGCACCATGCCCATGCCGAGGCCCTGCAGGCCGCGGCCGATCACCATCGGGGCCAGCGAGTCGGCGAGCGCACACAGCACCGAACCGGCCGCGAGCGGGACCGCGCAGAACAGCAGCATGCGCCGCTTGCCGAGCAGGTCGCCGAGGCGTCCGGTGACGGGCGTCGCGACCGCGCCGACGAGCAGAGTGATCGTGATGACCCACGACGCATTGGACGCCGTGGTGTCGAGAATGCGGGGCAGGTCGCCGATCAGCGGCACCACCAGGGTCTGCATAAGTGCCGCCACGATGCCGGCGACCGCCAGCACTGTGACGATGCCGCCCGACCGGGCGGTGGACGCGGAGCTGTCCACGGGACTCCCAACTTCTGGATTCAAACGGATTTCGTTACTCAAACTAGTTGCAGCATACAACCAACTTGTATCATGCAATCAAGTTGTATCGCGCAAAATCCCAGGTAGGGTGATATGTCCGATTCCGCCCGGGCACAATGGGAGTGCATCGAGCACCGAGGAACGATGCGGTTGTGAGAGGACCGGTATGGAGAAACCCACGCATCTGATCGACTTCGAGACCATGCTGCTGGGTCGGCACGTGCACCACAACAGCCCGCGCCCCCGCCGCAGCGGCGGACACCTCGACAGCAGCGCCTACATCCTGCTCAGCCGCATCGACATCGAGGGCCCCATGTCGAACGGCCAGCTCAGCGACGCCCTCGGCCTCGACACGTCCACCCTGCACCGGCAGACCACCGCGATGCTCGGCGACGGACTCCTCGAACGCATCCCCGATCCCGACGGCGGCATGGCCCGCAAGTTCCGCATCACCGAGGAGGGCAAAGCCCTCCTCGACGGGGAACGGTCCGGGAGCATCGCGGCGCTGAACACGATGATGGCGGACTGGGAGGCAGAGGACGTCGCCGCCTTCGCGGCCTACCTCAAGCGCTTCAACACCGACATCGAGCGGATGGGTGGACGCCCCTGGCCGCGGCCGTGACCCGACGAACGACGACGGCCGCGCAACGCGTGCGCGTTGCGCGGCCGTCGTCGTCCGGTCTAGGCGGACAGTCGCTTCGCCGGGTCGGGGTTCCCGAGTTCGGCGGGCTGCTCGTCGGCCTGCAGTTCGCCCACCTCGCTCTTGAGGATCCGCAGCGAGCGGCCTAGCCCACGGGCGGCGTCGGGCAGCTTCTTGGACCCGAACAGCACCAGCAGCACCACCGCCACGATCGCCCAGTGACCGGGACTCAGCGCGCCCATCAGGACGGCTCCTTGCCGTCGGGGTAGACCGCGTCCACCTCGACCTCGACCAGCCAGCCCGCAACCGGCAAGGTGCCGACCTCGAGCGCGAAACGGGTGGGGCGGGCGCCGTTCCGCTCGATCGGGGCGGCCGGGGCCGCGGTCCCCAGCGGCACCAACTCGGTGTCACCGGTCTCTAGGTTGGTGTTGGCGAAGAACTGACGGTAAGCGCGATTCCAGCCCGCGTAGTCGGCGCGATCGGTGCCGGGAGCGTTGTCGAGGAACACCCGCATCGTCACGACGTCCTCGAGCGTCAGCCCCTGCGCCTCCAGGTTCTCCCGGATCTTCTTGAGCACGTTGATGCCCTGCGCCTCGGTGACCGTGACACCCGCCGGCAGCACACCGCCGGTGAACTGGCTGTCGATGTACGACTCCGGGGTGCCCTCGGGCGCGGTCTTGTTGGACGCCGACGGCCCCAGCCCGCTGGTCTTGTAGACGGCCGCGCCGCCACCGATCGCCACGCCCTGCGCGATCATCGGATTCGCTTGTCCCGCTTCCAGAACCGACTTGGAGACGAACGTCGACTCGGGTGCGGTCTCCGCCTCGGCGGTGTCGGACGAGCAGCCGGAGGCGGTCAGGATCAGTGCCGAGCCCGCGAGGGCCGCGGCGATCGCCTTGCGAGAAACGGAAATCATGATGGCTCCTTCGTGAATGATGAACGGGCTCAAGCGGCCTGCGCGACGCGCTGGTGGATGCCGGTGACGACGTCCCGAGCGGACGTGAACGCGCCGTGCTGCCACGCGATGGCGTTGGACAGGTGGTCGCCGGCGAAGTAGATGCGGTCGACCGGCTCGAGCAGCTTGGTGTACTCCGGGGTCGCGGCGCCGCCGTGCGAATCGCCGGCCCCCGCCCACGACGCCCACGCCGACTCGGAGTACTTGGTCCGACGCCACGAGCCCGAGAACGACGACGAGATGTCGCGGGTGTACTTGTCGCCGTGGATCTCCGAGCCCTCGGCGAGCGCCTTGGCCAGCCGCTGCCGGTGCGTCAACGACTCGAACCCGAGCTGACGTCGGCCCGAGCTGTAGTAGGCGACCACGACGCCGCGATCGGCGTTGTAGTGGTCGTACGGGAACATGATCTGCGAGATGTCCCGGTCCGTGTTCGACGCACCGCCGTAGATGCGGTCCTCGATCTCCCACCAGCGGCGCGAGTACTCGATGCCGAGCTTTCCGGACGACGACGGCTTGGCCGCCCGCAGCGCGGTGAGGACGTCCGCCGGCAGGTTGTTGTCGAGCCGCTCGATCAGGTGCGGCGGGATGGTGCAGATCGCGTACTCGGCGCTGACGGACTTGCGCTGACCACCGACCCGGTACTCGACGGTCACCCCGTCGGGCGTGTTCTTCATCGACGTGACCTCGGCGCCGTAGACCAGGCTGTCGCCGATCTCCTCCGCGAAGCGGTAGTAGATCCGGTCCATGCCGCCCACCGGGGTGAGCATCGTCATCGCCTGGTCGTACTCGTAGTCGAAAGCGAAGTTGCGGCCGATGCCGCTCTGGATGACGTCCTTCATCGCGAACGGCTGCTTCTGGGTGCCGAAGTTCAGCCCGGCGCCGGGCTCCGAGTCGTAGCCGCGGCGCGGCGAACCGAGGTAGCGGCCGTCGTCGGACAGATCACCGAAGCTGGCGAGGAACTCCGACAGCTTGTCCTTGTCGTCCTTGGTGAGGACGTCGTCGAGCGCACCCTGGTTGGTCGCCTTCTGGAGCAGCTCGGAGACGTAGCCGAACGTATCGGCCTTCGCGGCGCGGTAGGTGATGGACTGGCCGGCCAACGGCTGGCTGCCGGTGTAATTGACCATCGTGTTGGCGTTCTGGTTGCCGAACACCTGCAGCTCGACGCCCAGTTCGCGGCAGTAGTCGAGGGTGATGTGACCCTGCGGGATGCGGGTGCCGCCCAGATTGAAGTAGTGGCCCTCGGAGAACGTGCACTTCTGCGTCTCGCCGTTGAGATCGGTCTCCTCGGTGCCCGCCCGCACCGACCAGATCCGGCCGCCGGGACGGTTCCGGGCCTCGAGCACGGTGACCTTGTAGCCCGCCTTCCGCATCTCGTAGGCCGCGCACAGGCCCGCGGGTCCGCCGCCGAGGATCACCACCGAGTGATCGCCCTGCACCGAGCCGACGAGATCACCGGCCGACAACGACTGGAAGCGCTTGGGGACACCGGCGGTGGCCGGGGCCATGCCGATCGAGGACATCGCCCCGTATGCCAGGCCCGCGCCACCCGTGACGCCGAGGGCCTGCATGAAAGTCCTACGTGTGAATGCCATTTCACGCTCCCAAATGTCAGCCCGGCGATCCGGGTGATCAGTTCGGATCTCATCCTGGAGACACCCCGGGTCGCGGAGTTGTCGCCGGGGAAACGGTTTCGCGGAGTCGACTGAGAACACGCGCCGTACCACCACCACGCCTTCTCAGACGTGTGCGATCAGTGGAAGCACGCACGCAATATCGTTGTTACACACGCTGACTAGCGTCACGCGCGTGTCCGCACTCACCGACGCGATCGCGCGCTCGTTCACCACCGGGGAACCGGAGCGTCCCGCCCTGTCGTCGATGCGCGCCCTCGGGCGGCGGCAACTGTCCGGCGTCGAGGTACTGGCCCAGTCCGTCGCCACCACCGCACCGGCGGTGTCCATGGTGGTCCTGCCACTCACGATGCTCACCCACGGCCGAATGCTCAGCGGCATCGTGACGATCCTGGTCGCAACGATCGCCGTCACCCTCATCGCGTTCTGCGTCTCCCAGTTCACCCGACGCATGGCCGCGGCCGGCGGCCTGCACAGCTTCGCGTTCCGCGGATCCGGGAGCCGGGCCGCGCTCACCGCCGCGGTCGCGATGCTGGTGAAGTACGTCGGCAGCGCCGTGATGACGCTCTACCACGGCGGTCAGGCGGTGATCGCCCTGTGCGGTCTCGCCGGGTTCTCCCCTCCCGCGCCGCCGGTGTATCTGGCACTGGCGGTGGGCATCCTGTGCTGCCTCGTGCGCGGCGTGCGGTTCGCGGCCGTCACGATCCTCGCGGTCGAGATCTGCTCGCTCGTCTTCATCGTCGGACTGATGCTGTTCGGCGACAACGCATCCCCGCCCGTTCTTCTCCCGCCGGCGTCCGGCCACGGCACGCTGACGCTCGCGCTGGCAGCACTGTTCGCGCTCGCCGGCTTCGAGAGTGCCGCGTTCTTCGGCCCCGAGGCGCGGCGCCCGCTGGTGACCGTCACCCGCACGGTGCTGTTCACACCGATGATCTGCGGATCACTGTTCCTCGTCGCTGGGTGGGCGGCGTGGACGGGACGCAGCGACACCCTCGTGAATGCGTATCTGCACGGCACCGAGACCGGGGTCAGCCCGGTCATCGTGGTCGCACTGAACGTCGGGCTGGCCTGCTCGTGGCTGGCCTCGGCGATGGCGTCGTCGAATGCCGCGTCCCGCCTGGTCTATTCGCTCGGGGTCGAGGGGGCACTGCCCCGCTGGTGCGGACGGGTGCACGCGTCGTTCCGCACCCCGGACGCGGCGCTGGCGCTCGTCATCGGTGTGGTCGTACTCGGCGCCGGGGCGTTCGCGGTGCTCGGGACCGGTGTGGTGTTCGGTGATCTCAGGTTGGTCGTGCGCGGTGCCGTGATCGTCGCCTACGTGGTGGTGGCGGTCGCGTCGGTGCGCTTCCTCAACCGCATCGGCGAGCAGACCCCGGGGGTACTCGCCGCGAGCACCCTCGGCAGCATTGCCGGGGCGTCGGTGCTCGGATACCTGGTGTACGTCAACGTGATCGACGCGTCGTACGTCGTGCCGGTCGCGGTGGCGGCCGTGCTGCTGTCGGGCCTGGTGTGGCGCGCCGGGCTGCGCAGACGACGCCCCGACGCGCTGCTGCGCATGGGCGCGTTCGACAACGCCGAATCCGCGGACGTCCTGCCCGGGGCGGGCGTATTCGCCGCCGACGCGTCCGGCCGGACCGTCCTGGTCGGCCGGGACCCGCGCTGATGGCGCCTGCGAGGGACCTCGGCGGCAACGAACCGCGTGCCGTGCAACGCGCACTCGCGCTGCTCGAGGCGGCCGCACAACTGGGATCCGGGGCATCGGCGAAGGAGATCGCCGCGCTGGCCGGCATCCCGCAGGCGACGGCCTACCGACTGCTGAACCTGCTCGTCGCCGACGGCTACCTCGTCCGCGTCGCCGACCTCTCCGGGTTCACCCTCGGCCGTCGCACCCGCGAATTGGCCGGGGCCGCGGACCGACCCGTCGACGTCGGCGTCGTGCTCGAGGAGTTGCGCGCCCAGGTCCGGTACGGCGTGTACCTCGCGTCGTACGACAACGGGCGTGTACGCCTGGTGGACCGCGATCCCGACCACGAACTCGCGGGCGAGCGCACGCTGGTGACGGCCCCGCACGCGTCGGCGATCGGCAAGGTGCTGCTCGCTGCGCGCCCCGACCTCGCGGCCGGTCCGCTGCGGAAGGTCACCGCCCGCACCATCACCGACCACGACGCGCTGGAGATGGAACTGTCGGTGATCCGGCGCGGCGAACCCGCCTGCGAGGTCGACGAGATCCGGGTGGGCCGCTCGGCCGTCGCCGTCCCTGTCCACGACAGCCGACGCGCCGTCGTCGGCAGCCTCGCCGCGATCGGGCCGACCGGGCGCCTGTCGGTTCACGACGCCGACCTGGTGAACCTGCTGCGCGAATACGCGAGCCGGCTGGTGCCGAGCGGGGTGCGTACGCCCTCCTGAACAGGTCAGACGCGGTCCTGCTCGGCATCGAAGCGGGCGCGAGCATTCTCGATCGCCGAGCGGTTGGTCTCCGCCCAGCCGACGAGGACATCCACCGGGTGGCGAAGCGTCTTGCCGAGTGGCGTGATGCGGTATTCCACGGCGACCGGGCGGGAACTCAGCAGTTCGCGCTCGACGATGCCGTTGCACTCGAGTCGGCGCAGCGTCGCTGTCAAGGATTTCTGGGTCACGGCGGGAATCGCGCGGCGCAGGTGGTTGAACCGGCTGGGTCGCTCGCACAACTGGTCGAGGACCGCCAGCGACCACTTGTCGAGGACCTGATCGAGAAGTTCTCGGTGGGCCGCGGTGACGCTGAGTTCCCCGGAATCGGCCGAGTAGGTATCGGGCATGCCACCTAGTTTCGTTGAAGTGCCCCTCCTATACCAAGTATCAATTGGATACCGTGCTTACTCGATCCTGGAGGACATCCACCATGACTGTGCAGTTCAGTACCCCGGACGGCATGACCCGGCCTACCCCCTATCACCACGTCGCAATCGGATCAGGGACCCGCCACGTCCACGTGGCCGGTCAGATCGCGCGGCTCGCCGACGGAACTCCCGTGGCACCGGGCGATCTCGCGGGCCAGGTGGCCCAGGCCCTGCGCAACACGGCGGCCGGATTGACCGGTGCGGGTGCAACTTTCGACGACGTCGTGCGGCTCACCTTCTACGTCACCGGCTGGACGCCCGACAAGATCGGCGAGTTCATGGCGGGCATCGAACAGGTCGCCGCCGAGATCGGGCTGGCCCTGCCGATGCCGCCGGCATCGCTCATCGGCGTGGAGTATCTGTTCGAGCCGGACGTGCTCGTCGAAGTCGAGGCGACCGCGGTCTGCGACTGACATCGCTAGGGTGGCGTCGATGGAGGCATTCGACGCGGCGATCGCCCGCTTGCGCTCGGCGGGATGGACATTCGAGCCCGGTCGGCCGCACGTGTGGACGCCCGCGGCGCTGGAATCCGTACCGGCTGACCAGGTGGCGTGGGCGGCGTCGTTCTCGCGCCTGTCGAGTCCCGACGAGGCGACGTGGTTCCTCGCGCTGGGCGACTACGCGGATTCGCCCGACGATGCGTTCGCCTGGAACGAGTTCGAGACCATGAGCCGGGAGGCGGCGATGAGCCCGGAGGACGAGGCCGCGGTCGACGGGTTCTGGAATCGGCACTGCCCGATCCTGCTCTCGGTCCGCGACGGGTGCTCGTACCTGGCGATCCGGGACGACGGCGCGATCGTGCACGGTGCCGAACCCGAGTTCGAGACCACTGCCGAGGTCGCACCCGATATCGCGGCACTGCTGAGAACCATCGGCGACCCGCCCACGCCGGGCACCGGTCTCGTCGAGGAGTTGTTGTTCGGTCGGGCGTAAAAAGACCGACATCTTCGGAAACGACCACTTCAGTCGTGCCCGTTGAGCAGGTACCGCCGGGGCGTCGTGCCGACCGTGCGTCGGAAGGCCGCCAGGAACGCGCTCGCCGTGGCGTACCCCACGCTGTGCGCCACGCGTGAAACCGGCTGGCCCTCGGCCAACAGCGGCAGGGCGGCGCGCATCCGGACGCGCGTGCGCCAACGGTCGAAGCTCATTCCCATGTCTCCGCTGAAAAGCCGAGTCAAGGTCCGTCTGCTCACGCCGACCACGCGGGCATGAGCCTCGAGGCCCCGCGGGTCGGCCGGGTCCGCCAGCAGGGTGTCCGCCACGATCCGCACCCGCTCGTCGGTGGGTTGCGGCACATCGATGGGCCGGGTGGGCAACGGGTTCAGCAGGTCGGGCACCACCGCCTCGGCGCGCAACCGCGCCGCGTCGGAGATGTCGGTACGGGCCAGGTACGTCGTCAACTCCGCCAGCAAGCCGTCGATGCCGACCACCGTGGGCTCGTCCCAATCCAGCGGGCAGTGTTCCGGAGCCAGATACAGGCTGCACAGCAGCGCATCGCGGGTGGCGCCCGTTGTGTGGGTGACGCCCGCGGGCAGCCACAGCGCCCTGGTGGGCGGCAAGACCCAGTACAACTCGCCCACACCGACACTCAGGACGCCGCGCCGGGTCCAGGCGATCTGGTGGTGGGTGTGGCTGTGCGCGGGGATCCACTCCCCGGAGGTAAGCGGGAAGTGGCCCACGATGATCGCGCCGATGTCCTCCATGCGACACAGTCTGGCCTCGGCGCGGATTGTGGCCAAATGTCGTGGGTCATAGCGTCGTCTCGTGCCCATGATCGTGCTGTGCCTCGTCCAGTTCATGCTCGTGCTCGATGACACCGTCGTGATCGTGGCCCTGCCCAGCATCCGAAATGAGCTGGGATTCAGCCCTTCCGGGTTGCCCTGGGTCGTCAACGCCTACTTCCTGGCCTTCGGTGGGCTGCTGCTGCTGTGTGGCCGGCTGGCGGATCTGCTGGGTCGCCGTCGTGTCTTCCTCATCGGCGTGGCGCTGTTCGGCGTGGCCAGCTTGGCTTGCGCGATCGCGCAGGAGCCTTGGCAACTTGTGATCGGGCGGTTCGTGCAGGGCGCGGGTGCTGCGATGGCCAGTCCGGCGGCAATGTCGATGATCACGTTGCTGTATCCGGGGCGGGAGGAGCGGGCCAAGGCGCTGGGCATCTGGGGCGGCATCGCGGCCCTGGGTGGAACCTCGGGTCTGGTGCTGTCCGGAGCGCTGACCGACCTGGTCTCCTGGCGCGGGATCTTCCTGATCAACCTGCCCATCGTCGCCATAGCGCTGGCGCTGCTCCCGCGCCTGGTTCCCGAGTCCCGCGCCCGCGGCCGACACCCTCTCGACGTTCCCGGTGCGGTCCTGGTGACCGGTGCCGCAGTGTCGCTGGTGTACGGGCTGCTGCAGGCCGGTGCGACCGACTGGAGCGACCCGCTCGTCATCGGCGTCTTAGTGCTGTCCGCCGCCTTGACGGTGTCGTTCGTGGTGGCAGAGTCGCGGGCGGCGGCTCCGCTGGTACCAGCGTCGTTCCTGACTTCACGAACGCGGACAGTCGCCAATGTCGCCACCCTGTTGTTCTCGATGGCGATGTATGCGATGTCGTTCTTGCTGATGATCCAGGTGCAGACCGCTTTGGAATACAGCCCGCTCGTCGCAGGCATCGCCTACCTGCCCTACGGCGCAGGCATTCTGGCGGGCATGTGGCTGTCCTCCCGCGTCTCGCTCAGGATCGGGAGGCGCCGGGCGCTCCTGCTGGCCTTCCTGGTCAACATCGCCGGTCTGCTCCTGCTGTCCGGCCTGGCTGCGGGCGAGTCCTACGCCGCTCACGTCCTGCCCGGCATGCTCGTGCTGAGTATCGGCAATGGGCTGACACTGCCCATCCTGGCCGTAGCCGCTGTCGACGGGACCACGGAGGAGAATGCTGGGCTCGGCTCGGCCCTGTTCACGTCCGTCCAGCAGATCGGCGGCGCCGTCGGGGTGGCCGCACTGGCCGTCATGGGCTACTCGGGAGGCCTCACGGCCGGCGCGATCTGCGTTGCCCTCGCGGCTGTTCTCGTCTTCATCCTGCTGCCGTTGCGTGACACCAGCCCGCAACTGCCCATTCGACGTGAAGCCGACGGCCGAAAGACGTCTTCAGGCGCACAAACCGGAACGAAGTAAGAACGAGGCCGTTTCGCGGATCGACCGTCGAGCGTGGGCGCACTTCGCAGAAAGGGGTTGTGACTCAGTCCTTTTCGTCTACCGATTGGATCCGCTGAGTACGCCGGTGACAAGCAGTTGCACCAGGCGGTCGGCGTCGTAGGCGGGATCCGCGGCTGCCCCGATGCACAGGTTTCCGATGCCCTTCATCAGGTTGTATGCGTCGACCGGCGGGACGTGTCCAGCGCCGGTATGCCCGAACGCCGCCTGGAGGAGCGACCCGCAGACCGGTACGAGGCGATCGACGAAGTAAGCGTGCAGCGCATCGGACCCAGCGCTGTCGCCCTGCAGTGCGCCGGCGAGACCGTGCTTGGTGACCAGGAACTCCACGAACAGTGCGACCCACGCCCGCAATGCCGCCTCCGGCGTCGGGCTTTCGTCGAGCAGCCTCGGGCCGGCGTCCGCGCACGCCTCGACCTGGTGGCGGTACACCGCCACCACAAGTTCCGGACGCGTCGGGAAGTGCCGGTAGATCGTCCCCATCCCGACCCCGGCCCTCGCCGCGATCTCCCGTACCGGCGCGTCGACGCCGGATGTGACGAACACCGCCGCCGCCGCGTCGAGAAGGGCCTGCTCGTTCCGGCGCGCGTCGGCGCGCTTCGTCCGGCGCTCGCTCTCATCGGTCACAGAACACACTCCTCCACGTGTCACGGGTTGCTATCCGGAACACTGCTCCGTATTGTTCGGAGCAGTGTTCCGCTTTCCATTATGGCAGGGCACAACCCTCGAAAGGACCCCCGTCTTGACCTCTTCCGTCCAGACTTCTGCGCTCGTGGCCGCCCTCGACGATCTCGTCGGCCTCGGCACTCCCGTCATCTCCGTCGCTCCCGTCGAACTGCTCGCCCCGGGCCGCGCGCTGCCGCTCGAGGTGCGGGTCTCCGCGCCGATCACCGGCTCAGACCTGCCGATCGTGCTGTTCTCGCACGGCAATGGGTGGCACCACGACGGCTACGCACCTCTGGCCGCGTTCTGGGCCTCCCGGGGCTTCGTCGTGGTCCAGCCCACCCACCTGGATTCCCGGCGCTACGGGATCGGATTCGACGACCCCCGCTTCCCGGACATTTGGATCGAGCGGATCGCGGACCTGGGACGCATCCTCGACCAGCTCGCCGCCATCGAGGCCTCCATCCCCGGCCTGACCGGACGGGTCGACCACACCCGCATCGCCGTCGCCGGTCACTCCTGGGGCGCGCAGACCGCGCAGGCACTCCTCGGCGCCCGAATCCTGGACCAGGACGGGCAGGTCGGGGAGGACATGTCCGACAGCCGCGTCTCGGCCGGCATCCTCATGGCCGCGACCGGCGTCGGGGGTGAGGACCTCCACCCGTTCGCGCAGGCCAACTTCCCGTTCATGTACCCGTCGTTCCGTGAACTCACCACGCCGACGCTCGTCGTCGCAGGCGACCACGACCAGTCCCACATGTCCAGCCGCGGCCCCGACTGGTTCACAGACGCATACATTCTCAGTCCCGGCGCCACCGACCTCCTCACCCTGCACGACGCCGAGCACGCCCTCGGCGGGATCCCCGGATACGAGGTCGCCGAGACCACCGACGAGAACCCCGAGCGCGTGGCCGTACTACAGCGGATGAGCGCCGCATACCTCCGCACCGCGCTCCAGCTCGATGCCGACGGCTGGGCCGCTGCCCGGGCGGCCCTGGCGGACAGCACCAACCCGATCGGTCACGTCGACAGCAAGTAACCAAGTAACGCGGACTCACTGGACCGCTCGCCGCCGGGTGCTTCAGCTGACCTCGATTGCGTTGATCGAGGAGGACTGGAGGGGGTTCCCAATCCAGGACCATTTACGAGCTGCGGGCCGAATCCACCCACGATTCCGGTGGACATTTCAACCAACCCAGCCAACGAAAACGAGGTCACGAACTCTTTCGAGTTCGTGACCTCGTTCGTCGCAGTTCGTGGAACTGCTCGTTGTGTGCGGTTCGCGTTGGCTGGCCACGATGAGTTGCCGCCGCGCCGATCCAGGACCTTTCTGCCGCAACTCCAGCGAATTGATCCTGCGAGACACGTGTACCTGGCGGCCCACTGGGCGGTCTGTGCGTCCCGTGCCGGGCTGATCGACGCCTCCTGGCGTCGCCCACTGCAGCCAGCGACTCGCACCCTGCAGGCGCCGTCGAGCGGTTGCGCTCGGATTCGGGTGCTCGGATTCCAGAGGATTCTCCCGGGCACAGACGCGCCGGGCGGGTCGAACCTCATGGGTTCGACCCGCCCGGCCGCGATGTGGAGCGGTCAGGTTCGCGGCGGAACCCGAACGGGCTCGTGACCGAGATCGGCGGCCAGTTGCCGCCATCGAATGTCGGTGGATTCGACGCGGACTGCGTCGGGGTCGAATCCGGCCTGGATGCGGAGGTTGGTGGCCGCGACGGCCAGCGCGAGGATGATCTTGATCATCGGTTCGCGTCTCGGGCCCCAGGTTAGGTTCGCGATTCCGGTGATGTGCGGCGACTTGAGGAGGCTGAATCGCTGCTCGGTCAACGCGCGGGCTGCTTCGAAGTAGAGGCCGTGCTCCCAACTCCCGGGCACGAGGTTCCACTGCGCCATCCGTAGTTGGTCCGGTGTGAGAGTGACCGTGACGGACGATTTGGCGCAGCACCGGTACGCCTCGGCCGTCCGGGTGGGAACCGCGGTCGGTGTGCCGATGGGTGTCGCCGTCATCGAATCGGGTTTCAGGGGGCAGCGGACGCGGCGCATGGCAGCCGGACAGACCAGTTCTTGCTTGATACGCATCGGGTCGGCTGTACCGAGGGCTGGTCGCCCGGGCGTCATTCGGGCGCGAAAGGGCCTCGAGTTGACGCCCATCAGAAACGGCAGGATTCGGCGGAGACGCTCGTCATGGAGGGTGAAGTCTTTGTCGGCGAGCAGTCTTCTCGTCGCCGGCACGCCATACTTGCGGGTGTACTCGAGCGTGGCCGGACAGTAGAACGCGCCGGCGATCTGCACGGGTCCGGGCGAGGTTCGGCTCCCAGCACCGTCGCTGGGGCGGGGATCGACGCTGGCGAAGGTCAGGTTCCAGCGCTTCGGATAGCGGGCGACCGCCGAATACTGGTAGTCGAGCATCAGTTCCGCGAAGCCTTGTTTGGGGTTGTACCCCATGTCGATCGTCAGATGCGGCCACCGTGACCGCGCCGAACGACGCCCGTCGAGATGGTTTTCACGCATGCCGTCGAGCGCTGCCTTCAATCCGGTGACGCTGCCCGATGTCGGTTCGTGGACGTCGATACCGACGATCACCGGCGATACCGTGTGCAGTGCGTCGGGAGGTCCGACGCGGGTGACTGCGGTCAGTCCTATGCCGAACGCCGCCTTGCGGATCTCGCGTGGCCGCTGCGCGGTCTTGACCTCGCCACTGCTGGCGTCGCGTAGGTAGTAGCGGCCGCAGTAGGCGGCGCCGCGATGCTTCTCGGGGCGGATACCGAGCCCCGCACTGCGCCCGGCCAGGTCGAAGATCGACTCGTCGGCGACGAGATCTCCCCGATAGGCCGCTGGGGATGGATCGTGGATCGAGGCGGCGACGAGCCGGTTCATGATGCGGTGAATCCGCACCGCGGCCTCCTGCGCACGTTGGCGCTGTTGCGGGGAACGTCCGGCGACCGCGTTCCTGTGATCGTCGTTGGTCACCCTCCGTGCGGGCAGATCCGCACCCGGATCGAGCGGTGCGAGGCGACGGTCGAGCCAGCCGTGGAATCGGCGATATTCGGCGGTGTTGTTCGCCCGCAGGGCGGTCAGGTCTTGGTCACCCATGCCGACGGTAGTGAGCTGCTGGTGGCCGAAGCGGGCGATGGTGGTGAGGATGCCGGCGTAGGTCGGCGGCGTGCAGCCGATGATCCGCACCAGTGCCGCAACGAGGACGGCGCGGATCGTGTAGATGATCCCGGACGGGAGTCGTCCGCCGGGAAGCCGTTCCTGCTCGTACAACGTTTCGATCGTCTCGACGACCCCTGACCGTTCGATCACCGCGACAGCGTCGTCGAACAGCGCATCGGTACTGCGGATGGGGGTGATCATCGGAAGGCCTCCCCCATCATCGTCAGCGCGTGCGCGAGCCGATACGTCGTGAGTCGTCGATAATCGGAAATCACCTTCAGATCAACAACATCCGCCAACTGCAGCACCAGAGCTGCGGGTAGGCGTTCGGCCATGTCCAGCATCCACCGGTGCCGGAGCGCGACAGGGTTGACGCCCGGATGCCCAAGCCTGCGAAGGGCCTCGGCGATCCTGTTGACCTCGTTGCGTTGGGTGGTCTTCTTGTGCGGTGCCAGCACCAGCCCATCGCCCGCGTAGTCGGACAGCCGGCCGAGGCGCTCGACAAGGTCCGGCTTGAACGCCGGCACGGTTCGGGTGCCTCCGGCGTTGTTGCGCAACTCGACCAACGCCACCGTCTTGCCCTGCCACCGCCGCGTGGAGATCGCGGTGCCCTGCAAGTACCGGAAGTCGGCGCGGCGGGCCCCCACTCCCCAGCACAGGTCGACGACCGTTTGCAGACGCCGTCCCACCACCGCGGACAGGGTCGGCACCAACGCCAGCAGTTGCGCGACCTCGACCGTGCTGGCCGGCGGAACATGCTTCGTACGCGGTGCGATGGCTCGCTCGCGCGGGTACTCGCCGGGATGGAAGATCCGGCCCGCCGCGTAGAGCATCCACAATCGGGTGTGCAGGGATCGCGATCCGTAGCCGCGTTGCTCTTCGAGGTAGCGATCGACGTTCGCGCGCCGCAACGCCGCCCGCGGATCGAAACGGCCCGTCACCGCCGCCTCCGCAGCGAGGAATCGTGCGATCGTCTGCGTCACCACCACCTCGGTGCCCCACGTTCCCTCCGGCATACGGCAACGCAACGCAGCCGCGGCCCGCACTGCCTCAGTGCCCAGTGCCTCGTCACGAGTGCGGATCTGCACCCGCTCGAGCAGCCGGTCGAATCGATCGTCAGCACCGGCGACGGGGATCATCTCCCGCACAATCGAATCGACCACCATCTCCACCGGATCGGGACGCGAGACAGCCTTCCTCGGCGGCGTGAACGGCACCCGCTCAGCTGCCCTGTGTGCGGCCTCGGCTGAGGACGTGGTCGCGGGCGCAGCCTTCGAGGCCCGGAATCTCGCCATCACCAACCACCCGCCCAATCAGTGGAACTGGAAAATCGTTGGGAGTGTCGGTCATTGACAGCCGCGTGCGGGCACGCTGAAATAGACATCAAGAACTCCTCCTAGCGAGTGGGGATTCTTTCCAGACTCTGGGTCTGGTCCGAGGAGCCGGGTTGCCGCCCGGCTCTTCGACGTTTCAGCAGTCGTCGGCAGCACGATCGTGCTGCCGACGGGGATGTCACATCATTCCTCGTCTCCCTTCAAGAACGCTGCGATGGCGTCGGCGCCAATTCGGGAGACGGTCTGGCCGCGATCGTTCGCCGCAGTGAACAACTCAGCAGCAACCGAGAACGGCAGACGCAGTTCAACTCTCACCCGCTCCGAAGGATCCCGGGGACGCCGGCGTCGACCGCCGAACTCCGCTTCGGGGATCGCATCACTGGCCATCGTCGTCTCCCGTCGACTCCCGGGTCATCCCTGAACTCACCGGTACCACCACTGACCATCGGAACACATCACCGGCGTCCGAACAGCAGAAGCGAATCTCGCTGGCCGGGTGTACTTCCTGCACTACACCGGACACACGTAAGTCACGGGTATCCCGTGGTTCACGTAATACCCGTGAAATGCAGTCAAGCCTTCTACCTGCAGAAAGGCGGCCAGAATCCGATCCACTGGTCGAGCACGCCGCACCCCGCGGGAACAACTCGCGACGGGTACCGCTCCAGCGCAGTTGAATTCGAGGCCCGAAGATTCAACATCGACACCGGGCGTGTCGCGACGTGCAGGAAGACTCACGGGCGTCTGCAGGTCGATCCGCTTCGAACGACGGCCGTAGGACCGAGGTCAGCGGTCCGCCACGAACTCGCAGGCGGCAGCAAGGACCGCAGCTCCAGCCTCGGGGAACTCGCCTTCTCGAATCAACCGCGCCGGTGGCCGATCGTCGAGGGCAGGGTTCCGCCCTTGAAACCACACCTGTGCGACCGCGGTGCTGTCCAATTCAGAGATCATCCGAGCGGCGCGATACGCAATGCGCAGCCGCTCGATGTCGATGTCGTCGGTGCCACTGTCTGCGTCGTCGACCCACTGGCGAACGACCCGGGCATCACGGACCTTCGCAAGGTAGGCAACCAATCTCACGCCGAGCAGCTCACGTAGTTGTGCAATCAACTGCGCGCGAGACATCCGGACCACGTCCTCGTAGGCCGCAAGGTCCGGCCGAGAATCTGGGGCCATCGCCCGTACCGCCTTTCGCACGCCGTGACATCGTCCCCGGTGCCACCAGACTCCCATATGCGGATAGGAACTCACGCGAACAGCCAGCATCGGTGCCAAATATGCCTACGCCTCCATCGGATGAGGTCAAGATGTCAGCCAGACCGGAGGAAATCCTCCGAGCATCGCGAAGAACTGGGAGACCTGATGGGGCGTTCACCCGACCATCTGACCGTGGCGCAGTATGACCTGCTGAAATGGGTCGCCGCCGGATGCCCCGATGGCGTGCACGACGGGACCTCACACCGTGTCTCGGCACGCGGCCTGCACAACCGCGGGCTGATACAGGTGGCGGGACGGAGCAAGACCTGGACCGCGAAGATCACCCCGCAGGGCACGCGAATCCTGCAAGAGCAGACCACACGCGTCGAGGCCGTGCGTCAGCGTGAACGACAGGAGGCACAGGCCCGAGCCGAGCGAGAACGTGAACGGCAGCTACTCCGGGCACGCGCTATCGAGGTATTGGATGCGGTCGTCGCCGCGGGCGGACGACTCGAACTCGGGGCTGACATCAACGACCGTGGCATCGAGCAGATCGGGGGATTCCTGGCCCGAGAAGGACTGCTGCCCGTAGGCCAGCGACTGACACATGAGCCGACCCGGATGGACCCAACCCTCGGTGTCACCGCCTACCTTGAGCCGGATTTCACGGTGCTGACACCCCTGAGGGACTTCAAGATTCCCCGACAACTACGTGACCCCCCATCCGGCTGTGATCGCCTTCCAGGACAAGCGCGCGTACGTGTCCAAAAAGCAGATCCCACGCACAGCCAGGTTCCTGCAGGCAGTCGTGTCTGCGGCGACCGAGATGGAGTGGAAGGTCTCCCAGCCTCGCAGCGCCTACACGGGCCACAGAAAGGTGAGCCCCGATCTCGCGCTCCGACCGCCCTCGTCCGAGGTGGTCGTGACCGTCCGTGAACTCGACCAACGCGGCAGGACTGGTTTCGCCTTCACCGCCGGCACCGAGTACTACACCAGAGTCCAGACCACGACCGCGAACAAGGGATTCCTGGCCTCCGGCAGGCTCGAGCTGATTCTGACCAAGACATGGGAGCAACAGCCGATCCTGAGCCTACGTGACACCGACGAAGCCACTCTCGAAGAGCAACTTCCTACCTTCATTCAGCGCCTCGAGATTTTCGAGGCAAAAGCTCACTGGGTACGAGAAGAGAAGGTGCGCCGCGCGGAGATCCGCGAGGTCCGCTGGCACGAGGTCCGGAAGGAGGCGTTCGCTGCGCTCACCCAGCAACGCAATGCCGAGAAGCTTCGCGACGAGTTGACGCGGCGCGACGCTGCCGCAGCCATGCGGAAGTATGCCGACGAGATCGATGCCATCACCACTCAATCCACAGACTTCGACTCCGAGGCCGCACACGAATGGGCCAACTGGATCCGCCAACACGCCGAAACCACAGATCCGCTCAACGGGCCGCTTCACATCGTGCAGGTAACCTCCTGCAGCCACGAAGAACTTCAACCGCACATGAATGGCTGGAGCACGTACGGACCCCATCGGCAGTAGGCAACCGCGGTGCCGGATGGGCACCTGGAAGGCTTCGCGCTCAACGGTTTACACCACGCCAGCGGAGTCGATCCGCACATTCATGTCAGGCTGAGGTGACAGAAGCCGACACCTGGTGTCATTCGAGTTGGGTGTGCATCGCCCAACGACCGTAGCCCTGCACGCTGGCTCGAGGAGCTCATCGCCGGCTGTCACTCCATCGGCTTGACCTTGGCCTCTATGAAGGCGATCTCCTCGGAGTCGAGCGCGTACTTGGCGTACAACTGCTGGTCGATCTCCGGAATTGACTTTGACCAGTTGATGCCAGAGTCCGACGTGAAGTCCTGCAGCGGGACGTACTTCCAGACCTTCGCCGGGTTGTGCTGCGTGATCTTCAAGATGCCAAGCATCGTTCGGGCGAACCTTGACTTGACGTACTTCAGGCACGCCTGCGCCTCGCCTTCGGTCTCGAACGCGCCGATAGTCATAAACGTCTGGGTGACCGCGACGCCTGGCTCAAGCACCGTCGGGTTGGTCAAGGCGACGCCAAAGAAGTCAGTTGTCGACCCCGACCCATTCGCAGCCGGGACGGCAACCTTGAACTTGTCGAGGGTGTCCGGCCCGCTGACGTAGATGCGACGAATCCAGCGGAACGCGCGCTGCTTGCCGTCAAGTCCCAGAACGCGGATGTACTCCCGACCGTCTCGCGGCTGTTCCTTGGAGTAGAGGAACGAGAGCTGGTCGAAGGTCCTGGTATTGATCTTGAACTGCTCGCCTGCAGACATGAGACCCAACGCCTGCGTGTAATCGTCGTGCATCTTCTCGGTGTACCGAAATGAGCGGGAACTCGTAATGCCGACCGTGTCCAATGGCTCGAAGCCGACCCCGCTGACCTTGTGGAGAATCGTGTTGAGTTCGGGGTGCCCGGTGAAGGAGACGATCGGACCGAGGTTGCGCTCGGAATCACGGTACGTGACAGCGATTCCGCCCTTGATGGGGTCTGTAAGGCTCGGAAACAGTCGATCTGAATCGGACTCGAAATGCGCCACCTTCAGATGCTCATCAGCCAGCATCTTTGCGTTCCAGTTCTTCGGGGTGTACCCGGCGTTGAACAGGAATCGGGCCGGGGTAATGAGCACTGCCTTGCGCGCCACCTCGTAGGCCGCATCCATGAACAAGTGGTAGATCGGCATGGCATGCGTCGCAGCGCCCGTGGCCTCCTCCTGGTACGGAGGGTTGCCGATGACAACGTCGAACTTCTTGCTCATGGTCAGGACCCTTCCGTCAGCATGCCGTCAACCATCTCCTGCCGCTCCTCTTGATTCATCCGGGCGAGATTCCCAACCCTGAAGTGCCCGGAACCCTTTATCCACGCCTTCCGTTCAGGCACGCCGCCGGAGACTGCCTCGATGGTGATGCGGTGCAGGATCTCGTTGTGGCTCATCTCGAAGATCTGTGAGGTCAGGATGTGCCGCAGCCGCTTCTCCTGGTCTGGTAACACGTCGGCCAGGCCGGTGTCGAGCCGTCGGACGAGTTCCATCAGGAACAGTCCGGCGGTGGAGAACAGGTCGGCGAAGGTCTTGGTCGGGTCGGTGAAGATGCCCGGGTTCTCCGCCTCGAGGGTGTCGACCATCAGCTTGACCACGGGCTGCGGGGTGAACACCAAAGACGTCTTCTGCTGCGGGATGTAGGCGAAGATGTTCTCGGTCTGCTCGTCGTCGAAGTAATCGGCCAGGGCTTCCTTCTTGTCCAGGAACTCCTGGATGGCCCGGTCGAAGACGGCCTCGTCGAACAGCCCTGGGATCTTCGTGACGGTCCCGTCCTCCTCGGCGACCTTCTGACCGTCACGCAGGAGGCGGAACTCGGCTTCGGTGATCCCTGTGATCTCCTCGAACACGTCGTCGGGTGTGTAGTCGTCGAAGTTCGACAGACGGATACCGCGGTCGCCGTAGGCCATGAGGAACATGGGGATCGTACGGGCGAATCCTCGCAGGTGGGAGCGGGCATCGTCCATGGTCTGGTTCGCGCGTTTCTGCTCCTTCCGGGTCTCCTCGCGCGTGACCACCTCGGGCACGATCGAGTCCATCGTGTCGGACACGATGGACAGGATGTCCGCTTGGAACGCCTTGTCCTGCTCGGCCTTCTTCGCTTCGACGACCTGGGCTTCGGCCTCGGTGGCCGCATTCTGCAGTTCGTCCTCGAGGTGTTTGCTCGCAATGTTGTGCTCGGTGTATGCGCGCTCGACCTGATCCTTCACAGCCTGCTCGGTGCGCTTCTGGTCACGCTCGACCTGCTTCGTCGTGAGCTGATAGGCATCCTTCAACTCTTCGCGCTTCTGACGGCTCTGCTTGGTCACTGCCTTCGCGATCTGCGTCGCCGCCGTGTGTGCAGGGGTGTCGGGCTCGACGCTCGGGATGTCCTCGGCGCGCCAGACAGGCTTGCCGAGTTCAGCAACCTTGGGGTTGATGACGGTCTCCACGTCGACCTGAGCGGTACCGCCTGGGTCGATGACGGGCAGCGGATCCGGGATCTCGATGCTTTGGCCAGTGGTGACCTTGCCCTGCTTCACGGTGGGGAGCTTGTCGAGTATCTCCTTGACCTGCTCGGAGTACCGGAAGATGCCGGAGACGTTGGCGAACAGCAGGTTCGACAGGAACCCGCGGCGCACGACCTCGCGGGCCTTGAACACCTGCGGGAACGCCAGGACCTGGGAGGCGTCGAGCTCGATCATCCAGCCCTCGGAGTCCTCACCCAGGACCGGGAAGAAGTTCAGCAGTGTGCGGATGTTCTCCTCGCGTACCCCCGGGTCTCCCGAGGGATTTGGATGCAGGTTGTTGGCGAAGGCGTCGAAGATCGTCAGCGTGCGTTCGGGCGCGAAGTCGAAGATATAGGCATTCTTCTTCTGGAACACGAGCCCGGCACGTTCGAAGGTGTAGGGGTTCTGCGCGCGGAAGGCCGCCTGCATGTACTGCGCCGGGGAGGACAGGTTGGACAGCATGATGACCGCGGTCCATTCGGGCACCGTGACGCCCGTGGTCAGCTGCCCCACAGACAGGGTGATGGTCTTGCCATCCGACTCCTCGGCCTCCGCGATGGCGGTGCGTACTGTGTCCAAAGACTTTCGGGCCGCGACTGGGTCGGTGTCGTCGTCGGAGCGCCCGTCGCCAGCGGCCAAAATGACCGAGTAGTCCTTGAAGACGTCGTGCTTCTTGAGGAGCTTCTCCAGGGCCTTGGCCGAGGCAACGCGGTTGAGCAGCCAGAAGGAGTGGCGGATCTCGTCTCGCAGTTCAGGCGTGGAGAAGGGGTACTTTTCGTTGGTCGTCAGGCAGTCGAGGAACTTGACGATCTCGGCCTCGTGCTCGAAGAACCCGTTGTCCTTGGTTGCGAAGAACTCGTTGAGGTCGAACGCGTAGTCCATATTCGCCGCGTCCTCGTCGATGGCGACGCCCTCGGCTAGACGGTCCGTGATCATCCGCGAGATCTGGTAGGTCAGCAGATTGAGCGTCGGCAGCGCCGCGTACGGGTTCTCCTGGCTACTGTCTGCCCATTCCTCGCGTGCGTTCTGCTCGTCCTCGTAAGTCCAGTTGAAAATCTGGCCCTGGTCGAACTTGCCCGACGCCAGGGCCTTGAACGGCGTGCCCGACAGGTGCAGCGTCCAGGTACGATTGATCTGGTCGAACGCGACGTCGGTCTTGGTGGTGTCGATGCCCTCGTGAGCCTCGTCGATCACCAGCAGGTCCCAGTCGAACTGGGCGATGTGCTTGAGCTTGTCGTACGAGCCGCCGAAGTACTGCGAGCCCTTCAGATCCTGCAGCGAAAGGAACTCCACGATGCGCGGGTCCTCATCTTGATGGTTCAGCGAGAAGGCGCGCCACTGCTCGCGTGACATGGGGTTCCGGTCTGCCAGCGAAGGTGACTCCGAGACGAAGCGGAACGTCGTCTGGTGGCCGATGAAGCGCGTGAAGTCGTCGAACCACGAGTTCGCGATCGCGGGGCGGTTGGTGACGATCAGAACGCGGCAGACGTCCAGGGTCCGCATCAGTTCGTACGTCGTCAGCGTCTTACCGAACCGAGGCTTGGCGTTCCAGAGAACCTCGTTGTTGTCTGACTTGAAGGCGGCCACGGCTTGGTCGACGGCCGCCTGCTGTTCGGGGCGCAGGGTGTAGTCGTCCTCACCGCCGCTGCTCGGCAGGCCAGGGAAGTCCTGGCCGGCGAAGTCATTGAAGTAGTCGATCGACTTGCGGGGAGCAACGGCGAAGTGGTGCCACTCGGTCCGCTTGGGAGTGGTCTCACGCTCCACACCGTGCTGACGCAGGTAGGCGTGAAAGTCCTTGTCGGTGAAGCGCCCACCGGCCTCTGAGGTGAACAGCGCCCGCCGGGACCACACCCTCTGCTTCTCGACGGACAGTTGCGACGCCTGCTGTGCGATGCGGACGTCGGCGCTCTCCTGCTCGGTGTAGCCGATCTTCTCCCAGCCGTCGTACTTCGGGATGTCCGGGGTTTTCCACGAGTAGATCACAGGCGTGATCTCGCGGAACGTGCTGATCTTCGGACTAGGCACCGGCCCTCACTTCCTCGTAGACCTTGTCGATCCGGCACACCTGATAGCTGTCGTAGACGGTGAAGTCGAAGGCGTCGCCGCGCAGCGACGAGAGCGTGAACGGCTCACGCTGCACCATCCCGGGCGCTCCACCGATCCGGTTCCACCACGAGAACTGGATGTCCTGGCCCTCGAGAGTCTGGCCACTCAACGTGTTGCCGTGGACGATGTTCGTGTCGATGAGGAACTCCGCTGCCTGGTGCAAGTCGGTGTCCGGGCCGACCGAGGTGCCGTGGGACTGGTGGAAGCCGAGGAACTCGGCAAGCATGATTGCCTTAGCGTCCTGGTGGTTATCCTCGAGCAGCTCGACGCCGTAGATCGATGCCACGGCGAACAGCGACTCCTGCGGCCACTCCTCGGTCGGGTACCGCTTCTCGATCGCGTGGAGCTTGCGACGCAGGATCGCCACGAGGAAGTTGCCGTCTCCAGCTGAGGGCTCGAGGAAGGTCTTATCGACGAAGTTGGGACCGGTCTCCAACTCCTCATGGACCAAGTCGAGCATCCGATCAACCATGTGACGCGGAGTGAATACCTCGCCGTAGGTCTTTACTCGATGCCGGGATTTCACAGACTTCTCCTCGGCGATCGTCTGCGTCACTGGTGCCTCCCGTGCCGTCGGCAGTGAGCGACGGAACCCGTTGCGGCGGGCTCGTCGGCCAACTCGTCCAGCAAGTCGGTGAACCAGTCATCTAGCGATGGCGACACATCTACTCCAATTTCTGCAAGCCGAGGCTTCGCGTCACACGCTAGCGGTACAGGCCGACGAATCGGTCACACACGCGGGGGTGTGACCGATTGACGGTGCAGACGTCCTCGAAGCTCCGTCATCTCTGCGACGCCAGTGCCGTCACTGACGTGCCCATGTCGGCCACACACAGGTTCGCGATCTCCTCTACGAAGGCTTGGCGTGAGGCGGCCAAGTCTGTCTCGAGGATGTTGTTGATCCGGCGCAGTTCAGTGACTTGCTCAACCAACGAAGAGTTCTCAGCAATCAACCGCTCGTTGGTGATCCGTAGTTCTTGGGTGAACACCTCGCCCCAGAGATCACGCAGGCACCGAGACACCGGCGACAGCGCTGTCGATCCGCGATGCATGCTGCGCAGCGCGAGTTGGGGATCATCCGAGAACACCGTCGAAGTAAGGCGACATCGAGAATGGGGAGTGGTACGCGCTCGTCCCCAAACCGGCCAGAGAGGAAAATCGCATAGCCAACCAACCAAAAAGAACGAGGTCACGAACTCTTTCCAGTTCGTGACCTCGTTCTGTGCAGTTCGTGGAACTGCTCGTTGTGGGCGAAGGGGGACTTGAACCCCCACGTCCCGAAGGACACTGGCACCTGAAGCCAGCGCGTCTGCCATTCCGCCACTCGCCCGAGCGACGTGGAAAACACTAGCACGCACTTCTCGGAAATGACGATTCGTGCAGGTAGGGGCGTAAAAAGGGCCCCCTGGAGCGACGAGCAGGACACCCCGGACAGAGTGTCCGGATATCATGCAGGGGCAGCGGCCGGGTTGATTGCAGCCCGCGACACGCAGACTGACCGCGAACAGACAACAGCAAGGTTCATGCCGTGGGGATCGTTCAACGTTTCGAGCGCAAGCTTCAGGGGGCCGTCGGTGACGCCTTCGCGCGCGTCTTCGGCGGAGGCGTCGTACCTCAGGAAGTGGAAGCCGCACTGCAGCGGGAGGCCACCGACCGCGTCCAGGAACTGGACGGCGGGCACTACCTCGCTCCCAACAGCTACGTCATCACGATCAACGAGTCCGATCACGCGAAGTTGGCGTCGGATCACGAGCTGACCGTGAAATCTTTCGCGCGACACCTCGAGGGATACATCCGAGAACAGGGCTGGCAGACCTACGGTGACATCGACGTCCGATTCGAGGCGTCACCGACACTGCACACCGGGCAGTTCCGCACCGCCGGATCAGTCGATCCGGATGCTCACCGCGGCGACGCCGGTGCATCCGGGTCCGATCCGCGGGCCCGGCGCGCCCCGACACCCGTTTCACCGACTCCAGGAGCAGGCCCCATGACCCAGAACTCCGGCAACGACCCCGGTCGCGAGCAGCGCGACGACCGCGGCACGCGCAACGGCAGCGCCCACCCGGATCAGGCACAGGGCACTGCCGATCAGGGTGGCTACCAGGATCAGGGCGGCTACCAGCAGGACTACCCGCAGGGCTACGCACAGCCGCGCTACGACCAGCAGCAGGCGTACGGCGCGCCGCAGGGCGGCTACCCGCAGGACGCGGGCTACCCCCAGCAGGGCGAATACGACCAGGGCTACCAGCAGCAGGGCGACTACCAGCAGGGTTACGACCAGCAACAGGGCTACCAGCAGGGCTACGACCAGCAGCAGCAGCCGTACCCGGGCCAGTACCCCGGTTACCAGCAGGGCTACGACCAGGGTGGCTACGACCAGGGCTACCAGCAGCAGGGCGAGTACCAGCAGGGCTACGACCAGCAGCAGGGCTATGCCGACTACGACTACCAGCAGGGCGAGTACCAGCAGGGCGACTACGACCAGGCCGGGTACAACCAGGCCTACAGCCAGCAGGGTTACGACCAGGGGTACAGCCAGCAGGGCTATCAGGCCGGCTACACGCCCGAGGCGGGCCGCACGTTCACCGCGACCCTGCAGCTCGAGGACGGCAGCGGGCGCTTCTACCAGCTGCGGGACGGCAACAACATCGTCGGACGCGGCCAGGACGCTCAGTTCCGCCTGCCCGACACCGGCGTCTCGCGCCGGCACTTCGACATCCGCTGGGACGGCCAGGTCGCGATGCTCTCGGATCTGGGCTCCACCAACGGCACCACCGTCAACGGCTCGCCCATCCAGGACTGGCAGCTCGCCGACGGTGACGTGATTCGCGCCGGACACTCCGAAATCCTGGTGCGCATCCTCTGACCACGGCAGACGCCGCGCGTCGCCCCACGAAAGCCGCATCCCGGACACGGGGTGCGGCGCAAGATCATGATCACCGTCGCCGGCTTCCACATATGATGCAGCCAGCTGAAAATGCCCCGGTTGCGCATCCGCGCGGCCGTGCCCCCGAAGGAGGTGTCGAGCAGTGCAGGGACTGATACTCCAGCTGACGCGAGCAGGCTTCCTGCTGCTGCTCTGGCTCTTCGTCTGGGCAGTGATCAAGACACTGCGCAGCGACATCTATGCGGGCGCGGGCGGCGCCCGGCCCGCGCCTCGCTACTCGCGTACGTCGTCGGTGCTGCCGTCGCTCGGCCGGACCAAGGTGGCGAAGAACCTCGTCGTCACGCAGGGCGCGCTCGCCGGCACCCGCATCACCCTCGGGACACAACCGGTCCTGATCGGGCGGGCCGACGACTCCACGCTGGTGCTGACCGACGACTACGCGTCGACGCGGCACGCCCGGCTGTCCCAGCGCGGCACCGACTGGTACGTCGAGGATCTCGGCTCCACCAACGGCACCTACCTGGACCGGGTGAAGGTCACGACGGCGGTCCGGGTGCCGCTCGGCACGCCGGTTCGCGTCGGCAAGACCGTGATCGAGCTCCGCCCGTGACCCTTGTCCTCCGCTACGCGGCCCGAAGCGACCGCGGTCTCGTCCGCGCGAACAACGAGGACTCCGTGTACGCGGGTGCGCGGCTGCTGGCGCTCGCCGACGGCATGGGCGGGCACGCGGCCGGTGAGGTCGCGTCGCAGCTGATGATCGCCGCGCTCGCGCACCTCGACGACGACGAACCCGGCGGCGACCTGCTCGGCAAGCTCGAGGCCGCCACCCACGAGGGCAACGCGACCATCGCCGACCACGTCGAGGAAGACCCCGAGCTCGAGGGCATGGGCACCACGCTCACCGCGATCCTCTTCGCGGGCAGCAAGCTGGGCCTGGTCCACATCGGCGATTCCCGGGCCTACCTGCTGCGCGACGACCAGCTCACCCAGATCACCCGCGACGACACGTTCGTGCAGTCCCTCGTCGACGAGGGCCGCATCACCGCGGAGCAGGCGCACACCCATCCGCAGCGCTCCCTCATCATGCGGGCGCTCACCGGCAACGAGATCGAGCCGACGCTCACCGTGCGCGAGGCCCGCGCCGGTGACCGGTACCTGCTGTGCTCGGACGGCCTGTCCGACGTCGTGAGCGACGAGACCATCGCCAACACGCTGCGTGAGGGCACCCAGGACGAATCGGCCGACCGGCTCATCGAGTTGGCCCTGCGCAGCGGCGGTCCGGACAACGTCACCGTCATCGTCGCCGACGTCATCGACCTCGACTACGGGCAGAGTCACCCGATCGTCGGCGGCGCGGCGTCCGACGAGGAGGAGGACACCCCTCCGCCGAACACCGCGGCCGGGCGGGCCGCGGCGATGCGTCCGCCGCGCGCGGCGCCCAAGCGGGTCACCCCGACGCCGGAGGCGCCGCCCAAGAAGTCGCACAAGCTGCGCTGGACGCTGATCGCGCTCGGCCTGGTGGCGCTGGTCGTCGCCGGACTCTTCGTGGGCCGGAACATGATCCGCAACTACTACTACGTCGGCACCTCCGACGACCGGGTCACCGTGCTGCAGGGCATCCCGGGCTCGTTCCTCGGATACTCGCTGCAGGAGAGCGCGCTGATCGGCTGCGTCGACGACGACGGCACCCTGCGGATCGTCGAACCCGGCAGCGCACCGAGCGACTGCCACGTGCTGACGGTCGACGACCTGCGACCGTCCGCGCGCGAGCAGGTGCAGGCGGGTCTGCCGTCGGGCACCAAGGACGACGCGACCGAGCAGATGCGACGACTCGTCTCGAGCGATCTGCTGCCGCTGTGCACGCCCGAACCGACGACTACCCCGACTCCGACCCCCACGCCGGCTCCGCCGTCCGAAGCGCCCGCACCCACCACGGAAGCGGCACCGCCCGCTCCCGAGGGCGCGGCGCCGACCACCGCGGCTCCCCCACCGGCGCCGACACCCGCGCCCGTCGAACAGGTCCCCGGACAGAACTGCAGGACCGGTAGCTGATGTCCACGTCCGACTCACCGTTCCCCAGTCCGCCCGGCGGCTTCGCTCCGCCGCCGACGCAGTCGACGCGACGGAACACCGAACTGATCTTGATCTGCTGCGCGATCGCGATCACCACGATCTCGCTCGTGCTGGTCGAGGCCAGTCAGGAACAGACCATCACCTGGGATCTGGCGAAATACGGGCTCACCTACGCCGCGGTGTTCGTCGTCGCGCACCTCGCGGTGCGCCGGTACGCGCCGTATGCGGACCCGCTGCTGCTGCCGATCGTCGCGCTGCTCAACGGTCTCGGGCTGGTGCTCATCCACCGACTCGACCTGGCCGACGCCGAGAACGCGGTGTATCAGGGGTTGCCGATCCCGTCGCCGGACGCGAACCAGCAGGTGCTGTGGACGGCCCTCGCCGTCGGCGGCTTCGTCGCGGTGCTGATCTTCCTTCGGGACTACCGCCTGCTCGCGCGCTACAGCTACACCGTGGGTCTCGCCGGCCTGGTGCTGCTCGCGATCCCGGCGCTGCTGCCGTCCCGGTTCTCCGAGGTCAACGGCGCCAAGATCTGGATCCGCCTGCCCGGGTTCAGCATCCAGCCGGGCGAGTTCGCGAAGATCCTGCTGATCATCTTCTTCGCGGCGGTGCTGGTCGCCAAGCGCGATCTGTTCACCACCGCCGGCCGGCACTTCCTCGGCATGGACCTGCCCCGCGCGCGCGACCTCGGCCCGATCCTGGTCGCCTGGATCGTCTCGGTCGGCATCATGGTGTTCGAGAAGGATCTCGGCACGTCGCTGCTGGTCTTCGGCACCGTGCTGGTGATGCTCTACATCGCGACCGAGCGGGCCGGCTGGCTGCTGATCGGTGGGGCGCTGCTCGTCGTCGGCTTCTTCCTGGCGTACCAGATGTTCGGGCACGTCCGGGTGCGCGTGAACACGTGGCTCGATCCGCTCGGCGACTACCAGAACACCGGCTACCAGATCTCGCAGTCGCTGTTCGGCCTGGCCACCGGCGGCATCGCCGGCACCGGCCTCGGCAGCGGCCGACCGTCGCAGGTGCCGTTCGCCAAGACCGACTTCATCGTCGCCGCGATCGGTGAGGAACTGGGCCTGATCGGGCTGGCGGCGGTGCTGATGCTGTTCCTGATCCTGGTGGTCCGCGGCCTGCGCACCGCGCTCGCAGTGCGGGACAGCTTCGGCAAACTGCTGGCGGCGGGCCTGTCGTTCACGATCGCGATCCAGGTGTTCGTGGTCGTCGGCGGCGTCACCAAGCTGATCCCGCTGACCGGCCTGACCACACCGTTCGTCTCGTACGGCGGGTCGTCGCTGCTCGCCAACTACCTGCTGCTGGCGCTGCTGATGAAGATCTCCGACGCCGCCCGCACGCCCGCCGCACCCAAGAAGAAGGGGCCCGCGCCCATCGCGGACGCCCCGACGGAAATGCTGGGTCGCCAATGAACACTCCCCTCCGCCGCGTCGCGCTGGCCGTCATGGTGATGGTCGCCGCGCTGCTCGCGAACGCCACCTACGTGCAGGTGATCAAGGCCGACGACCTGCGGGGCGATCCGCGGAACTCGCGCGTGCTGCTCGACGAGTACTCGCGCCAGCGCGGGCAGATCTCCGCGGGCGGGCAGGTCCTCGCGTCGTCGGTCCCGACCGACGACCGCTACAAGTACCTGCGGGTGTACCCGCCGAACCCGGCGGCGCCGTCGAGCCCGTTCGCGAACGCGCCGGTCACCGGCTTCTACTCGATGCAGTACGGCAGCGCCGGGCTCGAGAAGGCCGAGGACCCGGTCCTCAACGGCTCCGACAACCGCCTGTTCAGCAAGCGGTTCTTCGACCTGGTGTCGGGTCGTGATCCGCGCGGCGGCAACGTGGTCAGCACGATCGACCCGGTGATGCAGCAGGTCGCGTACGACGAGCTCACCGCGAAGGGCTACACCGGTTCGGTCGTGGCGATCGAACCGAGCACCGGCAACATCCTCGCGATGGCCAGCACGCCCAGCTACGACCCCAACACGCTGTCGTCCCACGACGGCGCCGAGACGTCCGCGGCGTGGGACGAACTCAACTCCGACCCGGACAAGCCGATGCTCAACCGCGCGGTGTCCGCGACGTACCCGCCGGGGTCGACGTTCAAGGTTGTCGTCACGGCAGCGGCGCTGGAGAACGGTGCCAACCCGGACGAGCAGCTGACCGCGGCGCCGAACATCACGCTGCCCGGCACCAGCACGACGCTGGAGAACTACAACGGCACGACCTGCGGCGGCGGGGCGACGGCGTCGCTGCGGGAGGCGTTCGCCCGCTCGTGCAACACCGCGTTCGTCGAGCTCGGCATCAAGACCGGCTCCGACGCGCTGGCCGAGCAGGCGAAGGCGTTCGGCATCGGACCGGGCACCCCGGGCATCCCGATCCCGGTCGCGGACAGCACCATCGGCTCGATCCCCGACGACGCGGCACTCGGCCAGTCCAGCATCGGCCAGCGGGACGTCGCGCTGACGCCGCTGCAGAACGCGGAGATCGCCGCGACCATCGCCAACGGCGGCATGCGGATGGAGTCGCACCTGGTCTCGCAGCTGCAGGGGCCGGACCTGACGAACCTGGCGACCACGACGCCCAAGTCGGTGGGCCGGGCCATCTCGCCCGAGGTGGCGGCGACGCTGACGCAGCTGATGATCGGCTCGGAGAACAACACGGCCGGCCAGGGCAAGATCCCCGGCGTGCAGATCGCGTCGAAGACCGGCACCGCCGAGCACGGCAGCGACCCGCGCAACACCCCGCCGCACGCCTGGTACATCGGCTTCGCGCCCGCGCAGAACCCGACGGTGGCGATCGCGGTCATCGTGGAGGACGGCGGTGACCGGGCGCTCGCCGCGACCGGCGGCTCCGTCGCAGCACCGATCGGACGCGCCGTCATCGCGGCCGGATTGCAGAGGGGATGAGGCATGTCGTTGACGAACGGATCGGTGATCGGCGGCCGCTACCGCCTGCAGCGACTGATCGCGACCGGCGGCATGGGTCAGGTGTGGGAGGCGACCGACAGTCGCCTGGACCGGCGCGTCGCGGTGAAGGTGCTCAAGGCCGAGTTCTCGTCGGACCCCGAGTTCGTCGAGCGGTTCCGCATCGAGGCCCGCACGACCGCGCAACTGAACCACCCGGGTATCGCCGGGGTCTACGACTACGGCGAGACCCGCGACGAGGCCGGCGCCAACCTCGCCTACCTGGTGATGGAGCTGGTGGCCGGTGAGCCGCTCAACGCGGTGCTCGCGCGCGTCGGCCGGCTGTCGATTCCGCATGCCCTGGACATGCTCGAGCAGACCGGACGCGCCCTGCAGGCCGCGCATTCGGCCGGCGTCGTGCACCGCGACGTCAAGCCCGGCAACATCCTCATCACCCCGACGGGGCAGGTGAAGATCACCGACTTCGGCATCGCGAAGGCCGTCGACGCGTCGCCGGTGACCCGGACCGGCATGGTGATGGGCACCGCGCAGTACATCGCCCCGGAGCAGGCGCTGGGCCAGGAGGCGACCGCCGCCAGCGACGTGTACTCGCTCGGCGTCGTCGGCTACGAGGCACTGTCGGGCCGACGGCCGTTCGGTGGCGGCGGCACCCTGACGGTGGCGATGAAGCACGTGCAGGAAGCGCCGGAGCCGATGCCCGCCGACCTGCCCGCGCCGATCCGCGAGCTGATCGACATCACGCTGACGAAGGATCCGGCCGGCCGCTACGCGAACGGCGGCGAGTTCGCCGACGCGGTCGCCGCGGTGCGGGCGGGACACCGGCCGCCGCCGCCGGGCCGGGTGCCCACTGCCGCGTCGCGCTTGGTTCCGCCGGTGGCGGCGCCCGCCGCGACGGCGATGATGTCCACGCAGCAGCAGCGCGGCTACGACGGCGACAACGGAAACGGCGACAACGACGACGACGCCGGTCAGGACGACGGCTGGACCAGCGGCCAGAAGGCGGTCGCCTGGGCCGGTGGCGGCCTGCTGACCCTGGCGGCGATCGTCGCGCTGGGGCTGTTGCTGTTCGGCGGCGGATCGGACGGTCCGTCCACACCGCCGGCGGTGACGACGACGTCGAAGACGCCCGTGACGACCACTCGGACGACGACGCCGACCACGACCCGGACGACACCGCCGACGACCACGACCACCACGACGGTGCCGCCGACCACGACGACGACCACCACCGAGCCGCCGACGACCACGACGACCACCACGCCGCCGCGGACGACGACGACCACGACCACCACGCCGACCACGACCACGACCACGACGACGGCCGAGACCACGACCACCACGGCCACGCAAGGACAGCAGCCATGACGACACCGCGCAATCTCTCATCCCGGTACGAGCTGGGTGAGATTCTCGGCTTCGGCGGCATGTCCGAGGTGCACCTGGGCCGGGATCTGCGGCTCAGCCGCGACGTCGCGATCAAGGTGCTGCGCGCCGACCTGGCCCGCGACCCCACGTTCTACCTGCGGTTCCGCCGTGAGGCGCAGAACGCGGCCGCGCTGAACCATCCGGCGATCGTCGCGGTGTACGACACCGGGGAGGCCGAGACCGACGCCGGCCCGCTGCCGTACATCGTGATGGAGTACGTGGACGGCGACACCCTGCGCGACATCATCCGCACCGAGGGGCCGCTGCAGCCGCGACGGGCGATGGAGGTCATCGCCGACGTCTGCGCGGCGCTGGACTTCAGCCACCGCAACGGCATCGTGCACCGCGACATGAAGCCCGCCAACATCATGATCAACCGCGCGGGCGCGGTGAAGGTGATGGACTTCGGCATCGCGCGGGCGATCTCGGACAGCTCGAGCCCGATGACCCAGACCGCCGCGGTGATCGGCACGGCACAGTACCTGTCGCCGGAGCAGGCGCGTGGCGAGCAGGTGGACGCCCGCTCGGACGTCTACTCGCTGGGCTGCGTGCTGTACGAGGTGCTCACCGGCGAGCCGCCGTTCAAGGGCGATTCCCCGGTGGCCGTGGCGTACCAGCACGTCCGGGAGGATCCGAAGCAGCCGTCGCAGGTCAATCCGGCGGTGCCGCTGGCGCTGGACTCGGTGATCCTCAAGGCGATGAGCAAGAACCCCGCCAACCGGTACCAGAGCGCCGCCGAGATGCGCAGCGACCTGGTGCGGGTGCTGGGCGGGCAGCGTCCGAGCGCACCGATGGTGATGTCCGACGAGGACCGCACCACGATGTTCGGTGCCGTGGACAGCGGCGCCGGCCCCGGTGCGGGCTACCAGCCCGAACCCGCCCGGACGGCGACGGTGACCGCCGCCCCGGTGGCCGTCCCCGCGGCGGCACCGGTCAAGAAGCGCAACACCGCCCGCAACACGATGCTCTCGGTGGCGGCGGTGGTCGTGGTCGGCATCATCGGCGCGTTCATCTGGTCGTTGGTGGCGAACCCGGCGAAGGTCGAGGTACCGAACGTCGCCGGACTGACCGCGCAGGCGGCCGAGGCGCAACTGCGGGGGATGAACCTCGACACGAGCATCCAGACCCGTCCGGACGCGGTGGTCGCGGAGGGCAACGTCATCGCGACCACGCCGTCGGCCGGGTCGTCGGTGAGCGAGAAGAGCACCGTCACCCTGCAGGTGTCGTCGGGCCCGGAGCAGGTGCAGGTCCCGAAGCTGTCGGGGCTCTCGCAGGACGAGGCCGCGCAGGCGCTCAACGCCGTCGGTCTGCGTCTCGCCCCCGAGGTCGATCGGGCCCCGTCGGATCCGGCCCAGCTCGACAAGGTGACCGCGCAGGATCCGTCGTCGGGCGCGAAGATCAACCTCGACTCCACGGTGTCGATCACGCTGGGGTCCGGTCCCGAGCAGGTGCGGATTCCGAACGTGATCGGGCAGATGATCGACGTCGCGCAGCCCAACATCGAGGGTGCCGGCTTCAAGGTCCAGGTCGCGACCGTCGACTCGAGCAAGCCCGAGGGCCAGGTCATCTCGACGTCGCCGTCGGGTGGCTCCACCGCCGCGAAGGGCGACGTCATCACCGTGCAGGTGTCCAACGGCAAGCAGTTCACGATGCCCGACCTCACTGAGATGTCGGTGTCGCAGGCCGTCGAGGCCCTGCGCAAGGCGGGGTGGACCGGATCGTCGAACCAGCTGACCCAGACGCGTCAGTCGACGCTCGACGCGAGCCTGGTCGGCAAGATCCTCGGTCAGCAGCAGCCCGCGGGCAGCGACGTCGCGAAGAACGCCCCGTTGACGGTCATCGTCGGCGAACTGGGTATCCCGCGCTGACGCGGGCGCCCGGTCGCCGGGGAGTCAGCGCGTGAGCGCGTCTCCCAGCGACCGGGCGACCTCGTCCTCGAGGGTCGCGACGAGTGTCTCGCTCGGGGCCTGACCGCACACGCCGAGCCAGTTCGCGAGCATCCGGTGCCCGCCCTGCGTCAGCACCGACTCGGGGTGGAACTGCACACCGTGGATCGGCAGTTCACGGTGCCGCATCGCCATCACGATGCCGCTGTCGGTGTGCGCCGTGACCTCCAGCTCGTCCGGAATCGTGTCCTCGAGTACGGTCAGCGAGTGGTAGCGGGTGGCCGTGAAGGGATCCGGCAGTCCCGCGAGGACGCCGGTGTCGTTGTGGTGGACCAGGCTGGTCTTGCCGTGCAGCAGTTCCGGGGCCCGGTCGACGGTGGCGCCGAACGCCGCACCGATCGCCTGATGCCCCAGGCACACGCCCAGCAGCGGGGTCTTCGCGTCGGCACACGCGCCGACCAGCGGCATCGTCGCGCCGGCCCGCTGCGGGGTGCCCGGGCCGGGGCTGAGCAGGATGCCGTCGAAGTCGGCCGCGGCGGCCGCGATCGCGGCGTCACCGGTCAGTCGCGGATCGTCGTTGCGCCACACTTCGGCGTTCGTCCCGAGCTGGCCCAGGTACTGCACCAGGTTGAACACGAAGCTGTCGTAGTTGTCGACGACCAGAATGCGCATGAGATGAAGGGTAATGCGCAGTACGTTCCGGCTACGCGACCGGTCGCGCGTACTCGGTGTGCAGCTGCCCGGTGTAGGCCGGGACGGTGAGGTCGTCGGACTGCTGCTGGGTGTAGCCGAGCCCGTAGCGGACGGAGTACTGCTTGAACGTCTTGATGCCGGGCTCGTTCGCGAGGGTCGCCGCGAGCCGCGCCGGGTCACCGATCGCGGTCACCACGTACGGCGGGCTGTACGTGCGGCCGTGCAGCAGCAGCGTGTTCCCGATGCAGCGCGGGGCCGACGTGTTCACGATCCGCTGGTCCTGCATCGCGACCGCCTCGGCGCCGCCGGCCCACAGCGCGTTGAGCACGCTCTGCACGTCCTGCTGGTGCACGACGAGGTCGTCGGGGGACGCCCCGGCCGGATACTTGCCGTCGGCGTCGCGCGGCGCGTCGGTGAGGGTGACCACGACCCCCGGACCGGTGAGTTCGGTCAGTCCGGCGGCGTCCGCGAGCGCGCGCGTCTCGCCCAGCACCTCCGCGACCCGGGTATCGGTGCCGGCGGCCGTCTCCTGCAGTTCCTCCACGTGGGCGGCCAGGTCGTCACGGGTGCGGGCGGCGCGGTCCACCTCGGTCTGCGCCTGCCGGACGAGATCGGACAATCGGGTCGAGTCGGCGGCGCGGATCTCGTTGCCGTGGGACACCTCGCGGGTGGTGGCGATCAGCAGACCCGCGACCAGGCAGACGACGAGGACGGCGATCGACCAGAAGCCGAACGGCGGCCGGGCGCGCTGCGGCTCGTCTCCGACGTCGGACACCCTCGATCACCACTCCTCACCGCGGACAATCGGTCCTGGCCGCGTCGGTTTGAGTTAGCGTGTACTCACAGCAGGTTAGGTGCGAATCTACCCTGGCCGCCCGGACGGCTCCGGGCATCGTGCTCGCGTTATCCATTCACACGAAACAAGGACGTCATGCCGAAGTCGAAGGTCCGGAAGAAGACCGATTACACGACCAACCCCGCGAACCGCACCCCGGTGAAGGTGAAGGCGGGCCCGTCGAGCGCCGTATACGTCTCGGTGATGCTCGGTTTCATGCTCGTCGGGCTGGCGTGGCTGATTGTGTACTACTTGGCCGGCGAGAACCTCGGGTGGATGAACGATCTGGGGGCATACAACTTCCTCATCGGCTTCGGATTCATGGTCGTCGGCCTGATCATGACGATGCGGTGGCGGTGACCTGCACATTTACCGGGAGCGCAGAGTTATCCCCAGCCGCCAATTACACACGTGTCATTCATCCCCAGTGTGGATAACTCCTGTGGATAACGGGGGTAGTTGTACACATGCCTGAGGATGAAATCGATCATGGTCCGTCGCTCGAGTGGTCCACACCACTCGGCGCGGTGGTCGCGCTGGCCGCGGGCGGCATCGTCATGGTCGTCGCCGCGCTGCTGCTCGGACTCGACGCCCCGGGGCGGTTCCTCGCGGCCCTGGCCGCGTTCGGAATGTTCGTGCTCGCGTTCCTGGGTGGCCGGCAGCGACCCAAGCTGGCGATCGTGCAGGACGGGCCCACGCCCGCGCTCGCGGCGACCCGGCTGACCGGGCGCCGGGTCTACGGACGCGACAGCATCGAACGGATCCGGATCGTCCCGTACCCCCGGCTGGGCCGGCGGGTGCCGATGCTCGAGATCGACGCCGTCGACCCCGACGGCACCGAGCGCCTGCTGATCTTCGGACGCTGGGACCTCGGGGTCGATCCGGTGGTGGTGTTCGACGCGCTCGCCGTGCACGGCCTGGTGCCGGCGGAGAACTGACCGGCCGCTACGCGACGCCCAGCTGGTCGCGCAGCATCACGGTGCGCAGCGCGATCAGCCCGACCACCAGGACGGCGACCGTTGCCAGGCCCGCCCAGCCCAACTGACGGGCGCGCGCGACGTCGGCCGGGGTCCGCTGCCCCGTCGGGGCGTACACCAGCACCGCGGTCGCGGCGGCGCCGGCCACGAGACCGCCCATGTGGCCCCACAGGGAGATGCCGGGCACGGTCAGGCTGATGATCACGTTGATGCCGATCACCGCGAGGACCGGGGTGGGGCTGCGGCGCATCCGCAGCAGCAGCACCGCCTGCGCGCCCATGATGCCGAAGATCGCACCGGACGCACCGGCGGTGAAGGCGTACGGCGACTCGAACATCAGCGCCGACGCCGACCCGCCGAGCAGCGAGATCAGGTACACCGCGAGGTAGCGGCTGCGACCGAGCACGATCTCGGTGTCGCGGCCCAGCACCCACAGCGCGAACATGTTCACGGCCAGGTGGATGAGGCCGAAGTGCAGGAAGCCGCTGCCGATCACCCGGAACCATTCGCCCTGCGCGACGGCGAACGAGTCGAGGACCATCCAGCCGAACAGCGGGGAGTCGAACGTCGCGACACCGGTGAACCGGTTGACGACGCCGCCACCGTTGTCCATCAGCGACTGCGCCTGCAGCGCGGTGATCGCGAAGATCAGCACGTTGAGCGCGATCAGCGCGTAGGTGACGACGGGCGTCGGGAGTTGGGACCGCACCGCGGCACCGGCGATGGTGCGCGCCTGGGGCGTGTTTCGCTGGTCGGCGGCGATGCAGTCGACGCACTGGTGGCCGACGGAGGCGGCGCGCAGGCAGTCCGGGCAGGCCGGGCGCCCGCAGCGGGTGCAGGAGAGAGCAGTGGGGCGATCGGGGTGTCGCACGCACCTCGGCTGAGGTGGCGGGGTGCCCTCGCTCGCCGCACCACCCCAGCCGGGGTTCGTCATTCGAGAGTCCTTACGCGATGGTGATGCTGTTGATGACGACGTCGTCGACCGGGCGGTCGCCGCGATCGACGGCGGTGGTGGCGATGGCGTCGACGACCTTCTTCGACTCCTCGTCGAGCACCTCACCGAAGATGGTGTGGCGGCGGTTCAGGTGCGGGGTCGGGCCCACGGTGATGAAGAACTGCGAGCCGTTGGTACCCGGGCCGGCGTTCGCCATGGCCAGCAGGTAGCCGCGATCGAACTGCAGCTCGGGGTGGAACTCGTCGCCGAACTTGTAGCCCGGGCCGCCGCGACCGGTGCCGGTCGGGTCGCCGCCCTGGATCATGAAGCCGTCGATGACGCGGTGGAAGACCGCGCCGTCGTAGAACGGGCCGGAGGCGCCGCCCTGCGCGTTCTGGGTGGAGTACTCCTTGGAACCGTCCGCCAGGCCGACGAAGTTCTCGACGGTCTTCGGCGCATGGTTACCGAACAGGGCGATCTTGATGTCGCCGCGGTTGGTGTGCAGCGTTGCGGTAGCAGTCTGTGAAGTCACCCCCCTATCGTGCCATTGCGTTCGGAGCGGCGTGTGCGTGCTGTGCAAGAGTGGAGCCATGACGCGTGCGACCAAGAGTGCTTCCGTCCCGACGTCCGCAGGCGGACGCCGACGTGTGCTGATCGGTGTCGGGGCGGCCGTCGCCGCCGTCGGTGCCGCGGTGTTCGCGCTCACCCGCCGTCCGGAGATGCCGCCGGTCGCCCCGAAGCCGCCGTCACTGTCGGATCCGCGCCCGTAACTCTCACAGCGTCCCGCAGGAATTCGGTGCCGGTACCCCGGTGAACCGGTCCGTCACCCAGCCGAGCGATTCGCCGATGCCGAGCGGGTACGGGAGCGCGTGGTTCAGCCCGGTGCCGGGACTGATCGGCGGCACCGTGTTGTCGCTCAACTGCACGACGGTGCCCTTGCCGCACCAGTCCTTCGCGAGCTGACGCACCTGCCCGTACGGCACGGTGTCGTCGTTCACGCCGGCCTGGATCAGGACGGGCGCCTTCGGGGTCCGGTCACCGATCCGCTGCTCGGCGAACAGTTCCTGGGCGACCGGGTATCGGGACAGCACCGTCGACAGCGATTCCCCGGACCGGGTGAACGCCGACGAGCGCTGCATCCCGTACTGCAGGCGGGTCTCCCCCACGCACTGGTCCTGCACGTCCGCGAGCAACTGCCGGCCCCGGTCGGTCAGTTCGGCGTCGATCATCGACCGGGCCTCCGGATACGCCTGCGCCATGCCGTTGAGGGTGTAGCCGATGGCCCCGAACAGCGACGCGCCGTCGATCCTCTCCAGCGTCGCGGCCAGGTCCGCCGGTGGGGCGCCGGCGAACGCGCCGCGCACGTCGAGTTCGGGTGCGTACTCGGGTGCGAGTTCCACCGCCGCCGCGGACGCCCCGCCGCCCTGCGAGTAGCCCCAGAACGCCACCGGACCGTCCGGCGTGATCCCGGTGCCGGGCAGGCGTTTCGCGGCGCGAGCCGCGTCGAGCACGGCGTGCGCCGACGCGGCCCGGTTGACGTACGTGTGCGCGCCCGGGGTGCCGAGGCCCTCGAGGTCGGTGAGCACCACCGCGATGCCGCGGGAGAGCAGGGCACCGACGAACACCGTCTCGTAGGACACGATCACGTCCGACGGCGGCGTGAACTGCAGCACCGTCCCGATCGTCCGGGACGGTGCGCACTGGTCGCCCTGCCCCTGGGTGCCCGCCGCCATGCTCACCAGCGGCCTCGGACCCGGACCCGTCCACGGCAGCGCCGGATCGAAGAAGACACCGGTGACGGCATTCGCTGAATCATGAGTGTCGCTGCTGCGATACATGATTCGCGTCGCCGTGGCAGGAAGGTCACCGACCTGCCACGCCAACGGCAGAGGCTCGGTACGGATCACGTCACCGGCCTGGCCCGCAAGCGTCGGCGGTGGTTGGTAGAAGTCAGTTCCCGCGGAAGCCACGGCCGCCGCAGGACTCCCGGCCACCACCACACCGATCACCGCCGCCACTGCGGCACAAAACCTTCCGATCACACCGACCTCCCCAGCTCTGGTGACCCGACTTGTCCGTTACTTCGGTGAGGCGCCCCACAGGACGGTCTCGAGGTTGTACCGCGTCAACCGTTCGACCGACACCCGCGGCAGGGTGTGCGTCGACCACAGGATCTCGCCCAGGCACTGGAACACCAGGCGACTCGAGCCCGGCATGGTGATGCTGCCGTCGCGCACGCCGGCGGCGAACGCGCGGTCCCACACGCGCAGCACCTTCCGGCCGTCGGTCTTCAGGAAGTCGTAGTGCTCCTTGCTGGTGAGCATCGCCCACGACTTGAGGATGGTGACCTCGTCGGCGAACCTCTTGCCGGCCGCGCTCCGCATCCGGATCAGCGCGTCCACCGTCTCGAGCGGGGTCCCGCCGGCCTCGCCGATCGCTTCGTGCGCCTCCCGCATCCGGGTCGAGAAGATCTGCAGCACGGCGACGAGGATCGCCTCGCGGGACTCGAAGTGGTGGTAGAGACTGCCCTGGGTGAGGCCGACCGCGTTCGCGATGTCACGGGTCGTCGTCGCGTCGAAACCCCTCTCGGCGAACACGACCCGCGCGGCGTCGAGGATGCGATCCTGTCGGTCCGACAGACTCACCTGATCGGTGCGATCCCACGACGCGATGACCTTGCGGGCCGCCTTCGCGGGTGCCGAATCGGAGAGATCACCGTCGGCGGGCTTGGTCGACAGCCCGGCGAACATCAGGTCGATGGTGCAGTTCACCACCTTGCGCGCAGGGAAACCGGTGGGCGCGAGCGTGGCGCTGTGCGTGGTCGCGACGCGCAGCACCTCGCGAAGGATGCGCGTGTCCACCTCGGGACGCAGGCAGCCCGCGTCCTCCGCAGTCTTCACCAGCGTCTGCCACTTCCGGTCCGACCACCGGGGTTCGGCCTCGAGCAGCGCCGCCAACTCGGTGTCCTGCGTCTCCGGGATTCCGAGGCACACCTGCAGCGCGCCCGGGTGCCGGGCCGACGCGTCCGCGACCGCGAGCGCGAACCGGCGGAGGGCCTCGATCGGCGTGTCCGACGGATCCGCGTCCTGCTGCGTCGCCGCGACGATGTCGTCGCGCAGGTCGGCCACCATCGTCGCCGCGAGCGCCTCCTTCGACTCGAAGTGGTAGTAGAGGCTGCCGGCCAGCATGCCGGTGTCGCTTGCGATGTCGCGCATCGAGGTGCCCGTGTACCCCTTGGCCGCGAACAGCTCCGACGCCGCCTCGAGAATCTCCACGCGTTTACCGGACCGCTCGCGCTTCTTCTCGCCGCCAACCGGAATCGCTTGTTTACCAATACGACTCACTACCACTCCCCCTGTTGAGAAATCTGTCTTCTGTCCGGACCGTCGTCGAATCGCGTCACCGCTGTCGACCGTCCTTCCCTGCGCGGATCGCCCGTCCTGTAGCCGGTGGACGGACTGTCGCCGGCATTCCGCGCCATGTCCCCGGCGCGATCTCGACGCCCCCGAACGTCCCCGAGATCGACACCAGCGTACGGCGGTTGCAGCGGCATCCCTGCCCGAACACCGACCACGGCCCGGCGAGTCGTTCCTGCCACTTCGCCGGGACCGGATCGCCCGAGGGTGCGTGTTCGCAGAACGAGAAACACCTGTTCGGATGCCGCACATGGGCGATCTCCGCGAGGACGGCCTCCGCGCGCGCCGGCCTCGGTGCGGCGGGTTCCGTGAGCACGGTTCCCTGCGGCGACGACGACAACCGTCGGCGCCGGTCGGCCATACCGCGGCGCTCGATGCCGCCGGAGGCCTTCCGGAGCGGTTCGCGCATCAGTTCGTCGACACCCACGAACCCATTTCAGCGCCAAATGGACGTTCGTGTAGCCGTTTTACTTGGAATGCACCTGCGTGCAATTTGACGACCGATTCCGGCTCGATCCGGACGCGCCCCAGAAGCTGTTGAGCATCAGCGGTTTACGTCTATTCGACGAGCTTGACAGGCGACGATCTCACCCTCGATCTCATCCCGCTGTGAGGCCCACCGCTAGGTGATCGCGCACATCCCGGTGTCAACCTTCCGATCGACAGGACCACCGGTCAGCCACAGGTCGCCGCCCCTCGACGCGAGCTCCTCGTTCGCTTCGACATCCACCCGGCACACCTCGGCACTGTCCTTGTCGATCAACACCTTTCGCCCGCTGTCGTCGATCAACTGCGCGGTGCCGGCACCACCGGTAAGTGTGACCGGGAGTCCTACCGACTTCGCGCGCGTTGTGGTCGCGGTCGCCGCCTGCCCTCGCCCTTGACGGTGCCGTTGTCGACGAACGTGTACGACCGAACTGTTTGCGTCGCGTCGTGGACGACACTGGCGTTGTTCGAGTCCTGGACGATCGTGACGGGATAGGTGTACGTCTGCCCGGCCGATGCGGCGGGCGTCGGTGCATTCTCAGCTGATACTCGCGACCGTCTTGAAGAGGCCCCGGTGTTGGCCACGCTGCGCTGAGACAGCCCCGACAGCCGTGGCGGGTATCGGAATCTCGAGGATTTCGGACCACCCGTCGGCTCGCCGGATTCCTTCCGCACGCCGCCGTTGCTGGGATACCCTCGCGCCTGAAACAGGTTCTACTTTGGAGGAGCAGCATGGCCGCGTCACCCGAGAGCATCCGCAACACCGTCGAGAGCTACATCAAGGCCGTCGCCACCGGCACCGCCGACGACGTCCTGGCCCTGTACGCGGACGGCGCCACCGTCGAGGATCCCGTGGGCACCCCGGTCCGCACGACACGCGAGGCGATCCACGAGTTCTACGCGATCATCGAGCCGTTCGACCAGGAGGCCGAACTGGTGACGCTGCGCATCGCCGCGAACACCGCCGCCTTCCACTTCCGTCTGATCACCAAGATGGGCGACCAGACCATCGAGATCGCTCCGATCGACATCATGGAGTTCGACGACGACGGCAAGATCGTCAGCATGCGCGCCGTGTGGGGCCAGGAAGACATGATCACCGGCTGAGCCGGCCCCTGAGCGCCTGCCGCGCGCACTTCCGCCTCTTGCGCCCGCAATCGCGCGGGGGGCGTCATCCGCGCGCGGCGGGCCCTCGGACGGTTCGCAGCCTACCCGCACAAACAGAAAGACGCCGCCCCGACCGGGATGGCGTCTTTCGAATGTGGAGCCTAGGAGATTCGAACTCCTGACATCTGCCTTGCAAAGGCAGCGCTCTACCAACTGAGCTAAGGCCCCGTTTGCACCGCTTCCGTTACCGGAATCAGTGATTTGTGACCTCGTGCCAGACGTCCGCGCCGCGCCGCTTGTTCAGCAACTTGGCGAGGCCGAGTGCCACCAGCAATCCGGCTCCTGCGAACAGGACGACCTTCATGTCGGTGACCCTTCGTCGGCACGTGGGAGTGGGCCTAGGAGGACTTGAACCTCCGACCTCTTCGTTATCAGCGAAGCGCTCTAACCGCCTGAGCTATAGGCCCTTGAACCAGGCAGAACAGTACCCCACCGTGACGCCGTACACCAAAACGGGCCCGGCGAGGCACTGTTTTACCTGGTCAGTCGGGGTCGGCGAGCGTGACCTGTACGCCGCCGACCAGGTCGGAACACAGGTTGTAGATGAACGAACCGATCGTCGCGAGGGCTGTGAAGAGCACCACATTCATCACGCCGACCAGTGCCGAGTAGCCGAACACCTGACCGGACGTCACGAGGCCGCCGCCGCTCGAGTCGGTGGTGAACTCGGTGAACGCGTTGTTCAACCGATCCCACACGCCCATACCGTCGAGCACGAGGTACAGCAGCCCGACGGCCACCATCCACACGAAGAACAGCGCCACCGAGATGACCAGCGACACCTTGAGCGTCGACCAGGGGTCGATCCGACGCAGCTGGACCGTGGCCCGCAGCGGCTCGCCCTCCTCCGTCACAGCGGCGGTCAGGGCCGTCGGCGCCGCCTTGCGCGCGGCACCGGCGGCGGGCCGCTGCCGCGGGACCGCGGACAGGTCGGGCATGTCCTTGGCCAGATCGGTCCGGGCGATGCTGCGGGTGGGGCCGTCGAGGGCCGCGGCCTTGGCCTTGGCGACGTCCCGACGGTCCGCGGCGGGCGGCTTGGGGGCCGCCGTGCCCGTGACGACGGGGCGGGCGGGCCGGCCGTCACCCTGCGGTGGCTTGGGGGCCGCCGTCCCGGTGATGACGGGCCGCGTCGATTGCGGCTTGGACGGCTGCGTGACGGGCGCCTCGGGCCGAACGGATCCGTTCGGTGCCGCGGCCGCCTGCTTCTGCTGCTGTCCCCGCTGCCACGGCGGCGTCTGCACGGGCTTGGGGCCCGGCTTCTGCCCGTCCGCGCCCGGCTCCGGTGTCGGCGCGGCAGCCGCCTCCGCGGGCTTCGCGCCCGCGGCGGGCTTCGCACCGGCACCCGGCTCCGGTGCCGGCGCACCCTTGCCGGGCTTACCGGCCGTGGGCGCCTTGGCGGCGCCCTGCCCGTTTCCCTGCGGGCCCGGAGACGACTTCGGCGCCGGCTGCTCGGGCTTCCCCGGCTTCGCGGGCGTCCCCGCCGCCTCCGGCCGCTTGTCGGCGGCCGGAGGCGGCGAAGACTGCTGCTTGCCGTCGCCAGGCTCGTGGGGAGTGCTCAACTAGGACTCCTTCGCTCCATCGGAACCCGCAGCACCTTCTTCGGGCTCGTCCGCGTTGCGCGCGATCGCCAGCAGGGTGTCGCCCTCGCCGAGGTTCATCAACCGCACGCCCTTCGTCTGGCGGCCGGCCTTACGCACCTGCTTGGCCGCGGTCCGAATGACACCGCCGCCCGAGGTGATCGCGTACAGCTCGTCGTCGTCGTCGACGATGACCGCACCGACCAGGGTGCCACGTTTCGGGTCGTACTGGATGGTGAGAACGCCCTTTCCACCGCGGCCCTGTGCGACGTAGTCCTCGATGGGCGTGCGCTTGGCGTAGCCGCCGGACGTCGCGACCAGCAGGTACGTCTCGTCTCGAACCACGTTGAGCGACAGCAGTTCGTCGTCCTGGTTGAACCGCATGCCCTGGACGCCGGACGTCGCGCGGCCCATCGGGCGCAGCGCCTCGTCGGTCGCGGCGAAGCGGATCGACTGGCCCTTGGCGGAGACGAGCAGCAGGTCGTCGTCCGCGGAGCACAGCACCGCGCCGACCAGTTCGTCCTCGTCACGCAGGTTCACGGCGACGATGCCACCGCTGCGGTTGGAGTCGAAGTCGGTGAGCTTGGACTTCTTGACCAGGCCGTTGCGGGTCGCGAGCACCAGGTACGGCGCGTCCTCGTACGTCTTGATCTGGATGATCTGCGCGATCCGCTCGTCCGGCTGGAACGCCAGCAGGTTCGCGACGTGCTGGCCGCGGGCGGTGCGGCTGGCCTCGGGCAGCTCGTACGCCTTGGCCCGGTACACGCGACCCTTGGTGGTGAAGAACAGGATCCAGTCGTGCGTCGAGCTGACGAAGAAGTGCCTGACCAGGTCGTCCTGCTTGAGGCCGGCGCCCTGCACGCCCTTGCCGCCGCGCTTCTGCGAGCGGTACAGGTCGGTGCGGGTGCGCTTGGCGTAGCCGGTCTCGGTGATCGTGACGACCACGTCCTCGCGGGCGATGAGGTCCTCGTCGGTGACGTCGCCGTCGGCCGCGATGATCCGGGTGCGACGGTCGTCGCCGTACTTCTCGACGATCTCCGCGAGCTCGTCGCGCACGATCGCGCGCTGACGCTCCGGCTTGGCGAGGATGTCCTGGTAGTCGGCGATCTCGAGCTCGATCTCCGCCAACTCGTCGATGATCTTCTGACGCTCCAGGGCGGCCAGGCGACGCAGCTGCATCGCGAGGATCGCGTCGGCCTGGATGTCGTCGACCTCGAGGAGGCCGATCAGGCCGGTGCGGGCGATGTCGACGGTCTGCGACGCGCGGATGAGCGCGATGACCTCGTCGAGCGCGTCGAGGGCCTTGACCAGGCCGCGCAGGATGTGGGCCCGCTCCTCCGCCTTGCGCAGCAGGTAGCGCGTGCGTCGGACGATGACCTCGAGCTGGTGGGTGGTGTACAGCCGGATCATCTGGTCCAGCCGCAGGGTGCGCGGCACCCCGTCGACGATGGACAGCATGTTGCAGCCGAAGCTGGTCTGCAGCTGCGAGTGCTTGTAGAGGTTGTTGAGCACCACCTTGGCGACGGCGTCACGCTTGATGACGACGACGATCCGCATGCCGACGCGGTCCGAGGACTGGTCCTCGATCTTGGAGATGCCGGCGATCTTGCCGTCCCGCACCTGCTCGGCGATCGAGGTGATCAGGTTGTCCGGGTTGACCTGGTAGGGCAGCTCGGTGATGACGATCTGGGTGGCGCCGCGATCGGATTCCTCGATCTCGACCACACCACGCATGCGGACCGAGCCGCGACCGGTGCGGTACGCGTCCTGGATGCCCTGCCCACCGACGATCAGACCGGCGGTCGGGAAGTCCGGGCCCTTGACCCGTTCCATGACGGCCTCGAGCGTGGCTTCCTCGTCGGCCTCGTGGTTGTCGAGCGCCCAGTAGATGGCCTCGGCGACCTCGCGCAGGTTGTGCGGCGGGATGTTGGTGGCCATACCGACGGCGATGCCGCCGGAACCGTTGATCAGCAGGTTCGGGATACGGCTCGGCAGAACCGTCGGCTCCTGCGTCTTGCCGTCGTAGTTGGGAACGAAATCGACTGTGTCGTGGTCGATCTCGCGCACCATCTCCATGGCGAGCGGGGTGAGGCGGCACTCGGTGTAACGCATCGCGGCCGCGCCGTCGTTGCCGCGGGAGCCGAAGTTGCCCTGGCCGTCGACCAGCGGGTAGCGCAGCGACCAGGGCTGCGCCATGCGCACGAGGGTGTCGTAGATCGAGCTGTCGCCGTGCGGGTGGTAGTTACCCATCGTCTCGGCGACCGGGCGCGCGGACTTCACGTAGCCGCGGTCCGGGCGGTAGCCGTTGTCGTGCATCGCGTACAGCACGCGGCGGTGCACCGGCTTGAGGCCGTCGCGCACGTCGGGGAGCGCGCGGCCCACGATCACACTCATCGCGTAATCGATGTAGCTGGACTGCATCTCCTGCTGGATGTCGACCGGTTCGACCCGGTCGTGCGACGGTTCCTCGGGGGGCAACGTCGTGTCGGTCATGAGCTCACTTTCTGATCAAAGTCGTTGGGCCGCTGCGCGGTCCGTGCGCACGATCCGGAGAGGCGCACGGACCCGCCGGCCTACACGTCGAGGAAGCGGACGTCCTTGGCGTTGCGGGTGATGAAGCTGCGGCGCGCTTCGACGTCCTCGCCCATGAGCACGCTGAACAGCTCGTCCGCGGCGGCGGCGTCGTCGAGGGTGACCTGACGGAGCACGCGGACGCTCGGGTCCATCGTGGTCTCCCACAGTTCCTTGGCGTTCATCTCGCCCAGACCCTTGTAGCGCTGGATGCCGTCGTCCTTGTTGATCTTCTTGCCCGACGACAGGCCGGCCTCGAGCAGGCCGTCGCGCTCGCGATCGGAGTACGCGAACTCCGGCGCGGCACCCTTCTGCCACTTGAGCTTGTACAGCGGCGGCTGCGCCAGGTACACGTGGCCCTGCTCGACGAGCGGACGCATGAACCGGAACAGCAGCGTGAGCAGCAGCGTCGCGATGTGCTGGCCGTCGACGTCGGCGTCGGCCATCAGCACGATCTTGTGGTAGCGCAGCTTGGCGATGTCGAACTCGTCGTGGATGCCGGTGCCGAACGCGGTGATGATCGACTGGACCTCGGCGTTCTTGAGGACACGGTCGATGCGGGCCTTCTCGACGTTGATGATCTTGCCGCGCAGCGGCAGGATCGCCTGGTACATCGAGTCGCGGCCGGACTTGGCCGAGCCGCCTGCGGAGTCGCCCTCCACGATGTAGATCTCGCACTTGCTCGGATCGTTGGAGCGGCAGTCGGCGAGCTTGCCGGGCAGGCCGCCGATGTCGGTGGCGCTCTTGCGGCGGACCAGCTCGCGGGCCTTGCGGGCCGCGGTCCGGGCCTGCGCCGACGACACCGCCTTGGTGACGATGGTCTTGGCGTCCGCCGGGTTGGCCTCGAACCAGTGCGCGATGTTCTCGTTGCAGGCCTTCTGCACGAACGACTTGACCTCGGTGTTGCCGAGCTTGGTCTTGGTCTGGCCCTCGAACTGCGGCTCGGCGACCTTGACCGAGATGATCGCCGCGAGGCCCTCGCGGATGTCGTCGCCGGTGAGCTCCGGATCCTTGTCCTTGACGAGCTTCTTGTCCTTGGCGTACTTCTTCACCACCGAGGTGAGCGCCGCGCGGAAGCCCTCCTCGTGGGTGCCGCCCTCGTGGGTGTTGATGGTGTTGGCGAAGGTGTGCACGGACTCCGAGTAGCCGGAGTTCCACTGCATCGCGATCTCGAGCTCGTGGCCGGTGCCCTTGGCGGTGAAGCCGACGACCGAGTTGTGGATCGGCTGCTTGGTGCGGTTGATGAACCGCACGTAGTCCTCGAGGCCGCCCGGGTAGTGGTAGATCCGGGACTTGACCTTCGGCGCCTTGGGCGCCGCGGCCTCCTCCTCGGTCTCGGACGCCGTCTTGGGGGCCTCCGCGGTGGGGCTGACGACGTCGTCGGTGACCTCGTCCTCGGCGACGCGCTCGTCGGTGAGGGTGATGGTCAGGCCCTTGTTGAGGAACGCCATCTCCTGCAGGCGGCGCGCGACCGTCTCGAAGTTGTAGGTGGTGGTCTCGAAGATCTCCGGGTCGGCCCAGAACCGGACGGTGGTGCCGGTCTCCGACGTGGGCTCACCCTGCACCAGCGGACCGGGCTTGGCATGGTCGTACGTCTGCGACCAGCGGTAGCCGTCGACGTTGATGTCGACCTCGACCTTGGTCGACAGCGCGTTGACGACCGAGATACCGACGCCGTGCAGACCGCCGGACACCGCGTAGGCGTCGGAGTCGAACTTGCCGCCGGCATGCAGCTGGGTCATGACGACCTCGACGGTGGGGGCACCGGAGGCGTGCATCGCGACCGGAATACCGCGACCGTCGTCGACGACCTGGATGCCGCCGTCCTCGAGCAGGGTCACCTCGACCTTGCTCGCGTAGCCGGCCATCGCCTCGTCGACCGAGTTGTCGACGACCTCCCAGATCAGGTGGTGCAGGCCGCGTTCACCGGTGGAACCGATGTACATGCCGGGACGCTTGCGGACGGCTTCCAGCCCCTCGAGGACGGTGATGGAGGAAGCGCCGTATGTGTTGCTCTTGTCTGACTTCTGGGCAGCCACGGGTGGGTAGCTCTCCTTCTCCGTACTGTGCCGACACGGCTCTACACTGCGCTCCGAAGGAGAGTGGCCGAATTCAATCGCAGCCACGCACAACGAGGCACCGCGAGCGGTGTGTCGAGATTCGCCGCTAGTTACCCGACCATCTTACGTGTCCTCACCGACATACAAGGCACCTAACACAGCCCTGATTGCCTCACAGACGAATTTTCTCGGCCACGGAAGGGTGAAACCCTACGCGGAACCGGCCGCCTCACCCTCCGATGCAGTCCCGGCACGAAGATCGTCGACGAACGCCGCCGTCAGCCGTGCGACGTCCGGGCCGTGCGAGATCGGCGACCAGTGTCCGGCGGGCAGCTCGCTGCGGCGCAGGTCGGAAACCCACCGTTCGGTGTCCTCGTAGCCGACCGGGCGCACCGCGAGGTCCCGGCGGTTGAGGATCAGCTGGACCGGGACGTCGGTGCGCCGCTCCCGCGGGCCGAACAGCCGCGGCCGGATGTTCGCGCGGTAGCGCTTGAGCCCGGTGATCATGTCGGCCCGCAGCGTCGGCGCGGGCTGTACGAGCGACGGGTCCAGTCGGTCGAAGAACCTCAGGAACGTGGGCCAGATCCGCCACAGCCCGAGCCGGAACGGCAGCGTGCCGAGGACCGGGATCTGGAACAGCACGGTGTAGCCCGACGCCGCGGCCTGGGCGAGTGGGCCGGCCGGGCGGCGCTGCGCGAGCCGCCGCCGCATCCACGCCCCGAGGTGGTCGAGGTTCGGTCCCGAGATCGACGTGTACGACGCGATCCGCTCCCCCGCGCCGGGCTCGCACACCGCCTCCCACGTCTCCACCGCGCCCCAGTCGTGCGCGAGCACGTGCACCGGGGCGTCGGGGCTGACGGCGTCGATCACCGCGAACAGGTCGCGCGCCAGTTCCGGCAGTGCGTACGCCGAGACCGCGGTCGGGGCGGTGCTGGCGCCGGCACCGCGGGTGTCGTAGCTGACGATCCGGAACCGGTCCGCCAGGTGTGGGATCACGTGCCGCCACAGGTCGTGGGTGTCGGGCCAGCCGTGCACCAGCACGAGCGTCTCGCCGGCCGGGTTGCCCTGCTCGTACACCGCGAGCCGGACGTCGCCGCGCGCGACGATGCGCGGTTCTGATAGCACGCTCATGGAAGTTCCTCCCGGTCAACTGTTTTCAGAGGTCGAGGATGAGACGGCCGCCGTCGGCGCGGGAGACGCAGATCAGCATGTGGTCCTCCCGTTCCTGCGGCGTGAGCCGGTTCTCGCGGTGGTCCGGCGTGCCGGACAGCACCCGGACCTTGCAGGTGCCGCAGAAGCCCTGCCGGCACGAGTACCCGACACCGGGCTGCCGCTCCCGGATCACCGCGAGCGCGGACTCGTCGGCGGGCACCTCGAGCACGTCGCCGGTGCTCACCAACTGCACCTCGAACGGCGCGCCGCCGACCACCGGCGGCGGACCGAACCGCTCGAAGTGCAGCGCGACGGCACCGGTGTCGGCGAAGCCGCCGCGGACGGCGTCGAGCATCGGGGTCGGACCGCAGCAGTACACCGCTCCCCCGGCCGGGGCGCGGCCGAGCAGGTCGGCGGAAGTGGGCAGCCCGAACTCGTCGTCGGGACGGACGAACACCCGCCCGGGTTCCCAGGTCGCGATCTCGTCGAGGAACGGCATCGATTCGCGGGATCGCCCGGAATAGACGAAGCGCCAATCCATTCCGGCGTCACGGGCCGCGCGCACCATCGCGATGATCGGGGTGATGCCGATACCGCCCGCGACGAACAGTGCGCTGCCCTCGGGTACGAAGGGGAAGCCGTTGCGGGGCCCGCGCACGGTCACGGTGGTGCCCGGGGTCAGCGCGTGCATCTCGATCGATCCGCCGCCGCCGTCCGGAATGGACCGCACCGCGATCCGGTAGTGCCGGCGGTCGGCGGGGTCGCCGCACAGCGAGTACTGGCGCCGCCGTCCGGACGGCAGATGGAAGTCGAGGTGACACCCGGGTTGCCACGCGGGCAGGTCGCCGCCGTCGACGGCCGCGAACGTCAGGGCCGCGACGTTCTCGTCCTCCGCGACGATCACGCGTTCGGTGACGATCAGCGTCATCGCGGTGTCCGGGTTGTGGCCGGCGACGACGGGGTCGTAGTCGTACGACGTCAGCACGCGCAGGTACTTGTCGGCCACCGCCTCGACGAGCGTCATAGCGCGGTCCGGCCGGTCGCGGCCCTGCAGATCGGCCGGGGGCGCCGGGCGTGTCAGTTCCTCCTGACGCGTCAGGAGGTCGCGTACGCGGGGCAGTTTCACCGCGCGGCCGCCCGGGCCGCCGGCGACGACGCCAGGTACGCCACCGCCTGTGCCGTCGATCCCTCCTTGCCGGGGTGGTAGTCCCGGCGGAAGTACGTCGACATGCGCTTGCCCAATTCCATTGCGGTGGGCAGGGTTCCGCGCCGACCCGCGGCACGGAAGTCGGAGAAGTGCGGACGACGCCGGCTCGGCGCCCAGTTCTGCAGTTCGGGGTCGTTGCGCATCAGGAAGCGGGTGCCGCGCACCCACAGCCACACGATCATCGGCGTGACGATGACCTGCGTGCGGATCCGCCGCGCCTCGCGCTTGTCGAAGTAGCGCATGACGTCGTATGCGACGCTGCGGTGCTCCACTTCCTCGGCGCCGTGCCAGCGCAACAGGTCCAGCATGGTCGGATGGATCCCGGCGCGGTCGAGGCCGTCGGCGTTGAGTACCCAATCGCCGAGGAAGGCGGTGATGTGCTCGACGGCCGCGATGATCGCGAGCCGCTCGATCAGGTGGTTCTGCGCGCGCCGACCGGTGAGCGGCTTGGGGCCCAGCAGCTTCTGGAACGCCCAGTGCATCTGGTCGGTGTACGGCGTCGGATCGAGCCCGTTGGACCTGAGGTGGTCGAGGACGCCGGTGTGGGCGCCGGCGTGCATCGCCTCCTGGCCGATGAAACCGACGACGTCCTCGCGCAGCTTCTCGTCCTCGATCAGCGGCAGCGCCTCCTTGTAGGTGGCGACGAACCACTCCTCACCGGCGGGCAGCAGCAGGTGCAGGACGTTGAGGACGTGCGTGGTGAACGGGTCGCCCGGCATCCAGTGCATCGGCAGGTCCGACCAGTCGAACTCGACGTTCCGGGCCTGCAACAGGATGTGATCCGGCTCGATCCCGGTGGGATGTGCTGCGGAGGTGACCGACATGACTGCTCCAGCTACTCGTGTAGGCCGGACCCGCTGCGCACGGCGGCGTCGTGACCCAGTTCACTCGACGAAGTAGCCGTAAATGTAACACCCGGTAATAGGTAAATCCAGGGATCAGCCGTACGTGTCCCGCGGCCCCCGGCCCGAGATGTGTCGTTCGCCCTTTCGCCAACTCGGCGCGGTGGGACCGGTGATGCGCAGCGACTTCACGACCCCGTGCCCCACCGCGGCCGCGATCTTCGCGAGGATCTGCGCCTGCATCATCCGCAACTGCGTCGCCCACGCCGTCGACTCGGCCGACACGCTCAGCACGCCGTCCCGCAGACCCGTCGGCTCGGCGTGGGTCGCGATGTCCGGGCCCACGACGTCGGCCCAGCGGCCCAGCACCGTGCCCTCCGACACCTGCGTCGACCAGCCACGCTGCTTCGATACCGCGCTCACCAGCGCGCCGAACGGCTGCGGATCGCGATCGTCCGGCCCGGCACCGGACCAGGACCGACGACGCGAGCGCAGCGCCCGGACGCCGCCGCGCGGGGACTTGCGCCCCTGCCCCACGGACTTGCCGTTCGCCTTCGCCGCGGCGCGGGCCTCCTCGAGCGCCCGCCGGGCGAGGTCGATGCCCTTGAGTTCGGGCTGGGGTTCCGGCTGGGATCCGGACTGTTCGCCAGTCATCGGGCTCCTCCCGTCGTGGTGATCCGGCCGAGCGCGGTGAGCTGCGAGAGCCGCCCCCGCTCGGTGTCGTGCGCCTCGACACCGAACCGGGTCGCGGACAGTTCGACCGGCACGTCCTCGGCGACCGCCGCGGTGATGAGGACCTGCTCGGCCTCGGCGGCCACGGAGGCGAGCGCGGTCCGGCGCTTGCGGTCCAGTTCGGCGAACACGTCGTCGAGCATCAGCACCGGGTCGCTGCCGTCGTCCCGCAACAGGAAGAACGCCCCCAACCGCATCGACAGCGCGAACGACCACGATTCACCATGGCTGGCAAAGCCTTTCGCTGGTTGGTCGCCGAGGATCAGCTCGAGGTCGTCGCGGTGCGGACCGACCAGGCACACCCCGCGGTCGATCTCCCGCTGCCGCATCTCCGCCAGTTCGTGCAGGAAGCTCACCTCCAGCAACTCGACGTCGTCGGGCGCGGGTTCCCTTGTCGGATCAAGCAATTCAGGCGGGAGCGAGGTCCCGAGGCTGCTCTTGTAGCGCACCGACGCCGGACGCGACTCGGGCGCCAGCGATCGGTACGACTCCACCAGGTGCGGCGCCAGGTCGTGCACCAGCCGCAGCCGCGACGCGAGCAGTTGGGCACCGTGCGCGGCGAGGTGACCGTCCCAGACATCCAGTGTCGCAAGAGCACTCGCGCCGTCGGACGACCTCGAACCGCGCCGGAGCGCACCGCCCGCCGTCTTGAGCAGCGCGGAACGCTGGCGCAGGACCTTGTCGTAGTCGGCCCGGACCCCGGCCATCCGCGGCCGCCGCGCGGTGAGCAGTTCGTCGAGGAAGCGGCGCCGGTCGCCAGGATCCCCGCGCACCAGCGACAGGTCCTCGGGCGCGAACAATACGGTCTGCAGGATCCCGACGATCTCCCGCGGCCGCCGCGCCGGCGACTGGTTGATCCTGGCGCGGTTGGCCTTTCCGTCGTTGATCTCGATGTCGATGCCGAGTTCGCGGCCGTGGTTGGCGACCAGGGCGCCCGCGTACGCCTGTGCGGCGCCCGCCCGGATCAGCGGCGCATCGGTGGAGACCCGGTGCGACGACAGCGTCGACAGATAGCCGAGGGCCTCGAGCAGATTGGTCTTCCCGTGGCCGTTACGCCCGACGAAGACGGTGCATCCGGGCTCGAGATCGACGGTGACGGCGTCCCATGAGCGGAAGTCACGGAGGGAGAGCTTACGGACGAACACTAGGTTCCCGACTGTCCGGACGCCCGGACGGCATGCCCGCCGAACTGGTTGCGCAGGGCCGAGACGGCCTTCATCGCCGGCGAGTCGGCCTGACGCGACGCGAACCGCGCGAACAGCGCCGCGGAGATCACCGGGGCCGGAACGGCGTGGTCGAGCGCCTCCTGGACCGTCCAGCGTCCCTCGCCGGAATCCTCCGTGTAGCCGGAGATCTCGGCGAACTCGGGATCCTCGGCGAGCGCCTTCACCAGCAACTCGAGCAGCCACGAGCGCACCACGGTGCCGTGCGTCCAGGCCTCCAGCACGCCGTGCACGTCGGTGATCAGCTCCTCGGCCTCGAGCAGTTCGTACCCCTCCGCGTACGCCTGCATCAGGCCGTACTCGACACCGTTGTGGACCATCTTGGCGTAGTGCCCGGCCCCCACCGGTCCGGCGTGCACGAAACTGCCCGCCCGCGGGCCGTCGGGTCGCAGCGCGTCGAAGATCGGCAGGGCGCGGGCGACGTCGGCGTCCGTGCCACCGACCATCAGCCCGTAGCCCTCGTCGAGACCCCAGATGCCTCCGGAGACACCGCAATCCAGATACCCGATGCCGTGGGCAGCGAGGAGCTCGGCGTGGTCGCGGTCGTCGGTGTAGCGGGAGTTCCCGCCGTCGATCACTAGGTCACCGGACTCGAGCACGGACGCCAGTTCGGCGATCGTGCTGCGGGTGATCTCGCCCGCCGGAACCATCACCCACACCACCCGGGGAGCGGACAGTGCCGCCGCCAGATCCGCGAGCGAGGCCACGTCGGTGACCTCGGGCCGCGGATCGAAGCCGACCACGTCGTGACCGCGCTCGCGCAGCCGGGCGCGCATGTTGAAACCCATCTTGCCGAGTCCGACCAGTCCGAGCTGCATCCTGGGATGTCCCTCCGCTAGTTGGTGATTCGAGCTGGGCTCCGTTTCCGAAGGCGCCGGCTACGGGCGTGGATCAGCCCGGGAGCCGCACCGGCATCAGCAGGTAGATGTAGTCGCTCTCGGGCGCTGCGAAGGTCCCGGACTCGCCGCGCTCGAGCTCTTCCTCGCCTGCCGGACGCAGCACTGCGGGACGGCTCGGGGTGGTGAAGCCGAACGTGACGCGCTCGGAATGCAGCGAGTTGAGGCCGTCGATGAGGTAGCCGGGGTTGAACGCGATGACCAGCGGCTCACCCTGGAAGTCGGCCTCGAGGGCCTCCTCGGCGCGACCTGCGTCGTCGCCGCCCGCGGACAGGACCAGACCCTCGCTGTTGAACTCGAGTCGCACCTGGGCGCCGCGCTCGGCGACCAGTGCCACACGCTTGATCGCGTCGATCAGCGGCGCGACCGTCACCGTCGCCATCGCGGTGTGCTCGGCCGGCAGCAGCTGACGGAACTTGGGGAATTCGGCGTCGAGCAGTCGCGTCGTGGTACGACGGCCGTCGGCGACGATGCCGAGCATGCCCTCGGTGCCGACCGACGCGCCGGAACCGAGTGCGAGCTGGACCGGGGACAGGGTGTTGCCGCCCAGCGTCTTCGCGGACTCCGACAGCGTGCGGGCGGGAATCAGCACCGCGGCGGTGACGTCGCCGGCGGTGGGCATCCACTCGAGCTTACGGACGGCCAGACGGAACCGGTCGGTGGCGGCGAGGACGACGTCGGTGCCCTCGATCTCGACGCGGATGCCGGTGAGCATCGGCAGGGTGTCGTCCTTGCCGGCCGCGACGGCGACCTGGCTGACGGCCTCGGAGAACAGATCCACCGGCAGCGAACCGGTCTGCTGCGGCAGCGTCGGCAGCTGCGGGTAGTCCTCGACCGGCATGGTGGGCAGGGAGAACTTGGCGCTACCGCACGTGATGAGCACGCGGGTGCCGTCCACGGTGACGTCGACCGGCTTGTTGGGCAATGCGCGGGTGATGTCGGCGAGCAGCTTGCCGGACACCAGCACCTGTCCGACGGTCGTGACCTCGGCGGAGACCCGAACCTGGGCCGAGACCTCGTAGTCGAAGCCGGAGACCGTCAGGCCCTGTTCGTCGGCGCCCAGCAGCACGCCACCGAGGACGGGGACCGGGGGCCGGGACGGCAGGCTGCGCGCGACCCAGGCCACGGAATCGGCGAAGTCCTCCCGAGCAACGCGAAACTTCATACTTCCAAGCTCCATCGCTCGGGTGTTCCTCTCGGTAGGCACGGACGGTCGGCGGCCGCAGTGCACACGGCTGCGCTAGCAGTCTGACACAGCGGACAGGGGACACCGTAAGCGTTCGGACGCCATGTTGGAAAGCGGACAGACGCGTCTCGAGACACCTCGAGGCGAGCTGTGAACAGGAGGCCTGGGCCGAGATGTTCACAGGTCCTGTTTTAGAAGAACTTCTCTCGAGAAGACTTCAATCACAGTAATAGGCACTGTGGAATCTGTGGATGAACGACCGAAGCCGCTGGTCCGGGTTCCTCGAGACGTGGGGACTTCTCGAGGACATACTCGAGGATGAATCGGGGGCAACTGTGGACACCTCGAGGATGTCCAGAACTGTCCCACGGTTCTCCACAACGATTACACCTTATACACACACCTATCCACAGGTGTTAATCCTTTGGGATTCGTGTCTCGAGTCACCCCTGGAAACACGACATCCGCACGGCGTGGACCGTGCGGATGCGGGGTGTGGCGGTGCGACCGGCAGTCAGTTCTTGGACCGCTGCTTGATGCGGGCGGTGAGCTCCTGGACCTGGTCGTACACCTTGCGACGCTCGGTCATCTCCTTGCGGATCTTCTTGTCCGCGTACATGACCGTGGTGTGGTCGCGGCCGAACGTCTGCCCGATCTTGGGTAGCGACAGGTCGGTCAGCTCGCGGCACAGATACATCGCGATCTGACGGGCCTGGGCCAGCGGCCGGGCCTTGCCGGGGCCGCACAGGTCGTCGATCGAGGTGTTGAAGTACTCCGCGGTGACGGCCATGATCGTGGCCGCGTTGATCTCGAGCGCGGCCGAATCGGGCATCAGGTCGCGCAGCACCACCTCGGCGAGCTTGAGGTCGAGCGCCTGGCGGTTCAGGGACGCGAACGCGGTCACCCGAATCAGCGCACCCTCGAGTTCACGGATGTTGCGTTCGATGCGGCTGGCGATCAACTCGAGGACGTCGTGCGGGACGTCCAGTCGGTCCATCCGTGCCTTCTTCGACAGGATGGCGATGCGCGTCTCGAGCTCCGGCGGCTGGACGTCGGTGATCAGTCCCCACTCGAAGCGGGTCCGCAGACGCTCCTCCAGCGTCGCCAACTGCTTGGGCGGGCGGTCCGACGACACCACGATCTGCTTGTTCGCGTTGTGGAGGGTGTTGAAGGTGTGGAAGAACTCTTCCTGGATACCTTCCTTGCCCTCGATGAACTGGATGTCGTCGACGAGCAGGATGTCGGTCTCGCGGTAGCGGCGTTTGAACGCGACCTTGCGGTCGTCACGAAGACTGTTGATGAAGTCGTTCGTGAACTCCTCGGTGGAGACGTACTTCACCCGCAGTCCGGGGAACAGGCGCTGGGCGTAGTGGCCGGCGGCGTGGAGGAGGTGCGTCTTGCCGAGACCGGAGGCGCCCCAGATGAACAGCGGGTTGTAGGCGCGGGCCGGAGCCTCCGCGATCGCGACGGCGGCCGCGTGGGCGAAACGGTTGGACGCGCCGATGACGAACGTGTCGAACGTGTACTTCGCGTTCAGGCTGTTGCCGCCGGTCGAACCCGTGGACGGGCCCGACGGCGGTTTCGTGAAGTACGACGGCCACGACTCGTGGACGCTCGCCAGCGCCTCCCGGTCGTCGTCGACCTCCTCGTGTTCGGCCAGGTCGACGGTCCCGGGCTCGCCCGCGCCCATCGACAGGTGCCGGCGGCGCACGGAACCCCCGTCGGAGTAACTCGAGTCCGCGAAGTCGGGGGCGGTGCCGCGGTCGGTGTCGTCACCGTGGACGGCGTCGCCGGCGTCCTCGGCGCGATCCTCGGACGGGGCGGCGATCCGAACCCCGAGGCCCTCGACCTTCTGGCCGAGGTGGCGGTTGAGGGCCCGCAGGATGGGCTCGCGCAGATCGCGTTCGATCGCTTCCTGCGCGAGAGGGGACGGAACCGACAACAGCGCGAAGCCCTGCGCGTAGGTCAGGGGCCTGACCAGGGCGAGCCACGCCTTCTGCGCCTTCGTCAGCTTGGGGCCCTCGGACGCGTCGGAGGTCAGTTCGGCAACGACGTCGCGCCAGACATTCGCCAAGGCGTTCGGATCGTCGTTCACTCTGTGTCCTCCCCGTCTGCGGGTTTGCTCGGCAGGTTGCCGTGGTTGTCTGTTGAGCTCCCCCGGGTGAGGCTGAACCCCTGCACTGCTGGGCAACGAATATGCCACCCGATCTGTGTTTCCACACAATTATCCACAGATGTGGACAACGCTCGAGTGCAGGCTCGGCAACCGGGGGTGTTCACCCATGCCGAGTCCTCGAGGCTCTCACCAGGTGGAATAGTTTCCGGAGGGGTGGCGCGCCTACCTGCGCAGGCTCGGACTCGGGCCGCGGGCGGGGGTGTTAGTTGTCTTACAGTCCTGCTTCTCGAGTGCTGCGCGATCGTGCAGCCGGCGCGGTTCGCATCTCGAGACGTGCGCGCAGGTCGACAAGGCCATGCACGGACCGTAACAACCGATAGGTCGGTTCACGGCGATTCGAAAGATTCGGGCGCCCAAATCTCACACGGACACCCCGCCGCGCAAGCCGACGCGGGCCCCGGTTTGACCTCGCCGACGGTGGTCAGTACCCTCGAACAGTCACCCGATGGTGAAGGATGCGCGCTGACCGCAGGTCGGTGCCCCGGATGTCGTGAGTGGCCCCCGGATTTCCAGTGAAATGTTAGACCGACGCCGTCCGGCGTCACCGATCTTCGAGGAGTGTTGACCGTGGCCAAGGGCAAGCGGACGTTCCAGCCGAACAATCGCCGCCGCGCGCGCGTTCACGGCTTCCGTCTTCGTATGCGGACCCGTGCGGGTCGTGCAATCGTTTCGGCGCGTCGCCGTAAGGGCCGCGGCGAGCTCACCGCCTGATTCGATCCTGACTTCAGGAGCTCGGGGTGTTACCTGAGCCGTACCGCCTGCGTCGCCGCGCGGATTTCTCCGCGACGGTGCGTGGCGGACGTCGTATGGGTAGACGGGATCTGGTCGTCCACGCTCACGAGCGTGGTGCGACCGACACCCTGGTGAGCATCGACGGGCCCCGTTTCGGGCTCGTCGTCAGCAAGGCTGTCGGACCGGCGGTGATTCGGCATCGAGTCGCCCGCCGGTTTCGTCATATCTGCGCCGGCCTGGTCGACACCCTTCCCGTCGACACCGACGTGGTGATTCGCGCGTTGCCGGGATCGGCGACCGCCACTTCCCGGGAACTCGACAAACAGCTGCGCTCGATCCTGCGAAGGATGGATCTGCTGGCTGACGAAGGCAAGCCGGCATGAGCAGCGAACACGATGAGGCGCGGACCGAGCCCGGTCCGCGCTCGTCGTCGTTTCTCGGCACTGTGTGGACCACGCTGCGGAGCTTTCCCGCGCGGGCCCTGATCTTCTTCATCGAGCTGTACCGGACGTACGTGTCCCCTCTCCGCCTGCCCACGTGTCGGTTCATGCCGACCTGCAGCGAGTATGCGGTCGACGCGTTGCGGACCCACGGTGCGATCAAAGGCTCGGCCCTGACTGTCGTGCGGCTCGCGAAGTGCGCGCCCTGGCACCCTGGAGGATGGGATCCCGTTCCGGAACGGCGCGGACGGCACATCCACCATGTGAGCCAGGAATGACGCGTCCCGCGCGCCCGGAACTTGCCCAACTCCACGGCGTGGTGAACGTGGACGAACAGAGGAGTGCTTAGAGCCGTGCTCGACTTCATTTACTATCCGGTGTCCTGGATCCTGTGGATCTGGCACAAGGTGTTCGGCGCAGTCTTCGGCGCCGACAACGGCATCGCCTGGGCGCTGTCCGTCATGTTCCTCGTCTTCACGCTGCGCGCCATTCTGTACAAGCCGTTCGTGAAGCAGGTGCGCACGACGCGGCAGATGCAGGAGCTGCAGCCGCAGATCAAGGCGCTGCAGAAGAAGTACGCCAAGGACCGCCAGCGGATGGCGCTGGAGATGCAGAAGCTCCAGAAGGAGCACGGCTTCAACCCGATCATGGGCTGCCTGCCGGTGCTGCTGCAGGCGCCCGTGTTCATCGGCCTGTTCCACGTGCTGCGCTCCTTCAACCGGACCGGCACCGGTATGGGACAGCTGGGCATGACGCCCGAGCAGAATGCGGCGATCGGTAACTACGCCTTCAGCCCGGACGACGTCCAGTCCTTCCTGAGTGCCCGCCTGTTCGGTGCCCCGATCTCGGCGGCCATCACCACCCCGCAGGCGCAGCTCGAGGCCTTCGGCCTGTACGGCACCGTTCCGACGGTCCTGAACATCGCGGCCGTGGCGATTCCGCTCATGGTGATCGCGTCCGTCGCGACCCACTTCAACTCGCGTGCCTCGGTGGCCCGTCAGAGCGCGGCCGCTGCCGCCAACCCGCAGTCCGCGATCATGAACAAGCTCGCGCTGTGGGTGTTCCCGCTCGGCGTGCTCGTCGGTGGCCCGTTCCTGATGATCGCGATCCTCCTGTACTGGGTCTCGAACAACATCTGGACCTACGCGCAGCAGCACCTGGTCTTCCGTCGCATCGACGCCGAGGAAGAGGCCAAGAAGCAGGCCGTGATCGAGCGTCGGGCCGACAACGCGCCCAAGCCCGGAGCGCGTCCGAAGGTCGACAAGAAGAAGGCGTCCGCCCAGCAGCCCTCCCCCGTCGTGGACGCGGAGTCCGAGGACGCCGGCTCGACGGACGACACGGAGAGCAGTCAGGGCTCGGGTGGAGGCGCGGCCGGTAACCGGCCCAAGCCGAAACCGCGGCCGGCTGCGAACCGTCCCAAGAGCAACAAGCGCAAGCGGCGCTGACCTCGAGAAAGAGATCGACGATGACCAGTGAGCAGGACATCGCCCGGGAGGGTGAGGACAGGGAGAACACGGACGTGGTACTCGAGACTCCTGATGTGGCCACCGACGGCGAGGACGACCTCATCGAGGAAGGCGAGATCGCCGGCGATTACCTCGAGCAGTTGCTCGACGTCCTCGACTACGACGGCGACATCGACCTCGACGTCGAGGGTGACCGCGCCGTCGTCAGCATCGACGGCGGTGACGATCTGGCCAAGCTGGTCGGCCGCAAGGGCGAGGTCCTGGACGCCCTGCAGGAGCTGACGCGCCTCGCGGTGCAGCAGTCCACAGGCGTCCGGAGCCGTCTGATGCTCGACGTCGCGGGCTGGCGTGCCGGCCGTCGTGCGGAGCTCTCCGCGCTGGGCAAGGAGGCCGCCGAGCGCGTGCTGGAGTCCGGCGAGCGTGAGTCGCTGGCGCCGATGACGCCGTTCGAGCGCAAGATCGTCCACGACGCCGTCGCGAAGGTCGACGGTGTGTCGAGCGAGAGCGAGGGCGCCGAGCCCAACCGCCGCGTCGTCGTGCTCAAGGACTGACGTACCGGGCTCGCCCGAACGTGAAGGGCCGCGACTCCCCTCCGGGAGTCGCGGC
>NZ_JAIVAH010000028.1 GCF_020171745.1 Prescottella equi | reverse complement strand
TTACGGCGGCCATAGCGGAGGGGAAACGCCCGGTCCCATTCCGAACCCGGAAGCTAAGCCCTCCAGCGCCGATGGTACTGCACTCGACAGGGTGTGGGAGAGTAGGACACCGCCGAACACCTTTTACCGAAGGCCCCCACCATTTTTGGTGGGGGCCTTCGGCATTTCTGCGTCTTTTCCGCGAAGGTGTCGCACGCAGAACTCCAGGAAACCGAACGATCTCCCGGGGCGTAGACGCTCGTCGTGCACGCCCCGGCTCGGTCTGCACTCCTAACGCGACCCATTGTTCGCAAGACATCAGACGTCTGATGTCTGTAGGCTGTGCGCGGGAGGTGACGGCGATGGCAGGACAGACGCTGCGAAGCGGGCCGTTGGTGCCGCAGTTGGAGCAACTGCTGCGAGGTCGGATCGACTCCGACGAGTGGACGGTGGGACACCGGCTGCCGAGTGAAGCGGAACTGGCCGCCGAACTCGGGGTGGGGCGTTCGTCGGTTCGGGAGGCGGTGCGGTTGCTCGCGCGGGACGGTCTGCTCGACGTCCGGCACGGCGTCGGCACGTTCGTCGCCGAGCCGCCCGCCGTGGCGGCCCTCGAACAGCTTCTGCGGCGATCGCGGGTGCTCGAGGTGCTGGAGGTGCGTCGGGCGCTAGAGGTCGAGGCCGCGCGGCTGGCGGCCGAGCGTGCCCGGCCCGAGGACCTTGCCGACCTCCGACGGCAGGTAGCCGACCGGCACGCGAGCCGGTCGTCGAGTGCCTCCGAGTTCGTCACGGCCGACCTCGACTTCCATAGATCCGTCGTCGTACTCGCGGGCAATTCGGTGCTGACCGCGTTGTTCGACTCCGTCCGCCCCCTTCTGCATGCCGCGCTGGTCGACATGGTCGAGAACGAACCCGCGATCCCGGACACCGGTGGGGCTCATGATGCCCTCGTCGTTGCGCTCGAACTCGGGGACGGCGGAGCCGCGGTCGCTGCGACGACCGCGAACCTCGACCCGATGATCGCGAAGCTGCGTGAAGGAAGGAACGCCGAATGAGTGCCGGCACGGACGACAGGGTGGTGCTCAGCACCGAGGGCGTCGATCTGATCCGCGACGGACGAAAGATCCTCAGCGGTATCGACGTCCGGATCGAGCAGGGGCAGCACTGGGTTCTCCTGGGTGCCAACGGCGCGGGTAAGAGCACGCTCCTGAGCCTGCTCGGCGCCGTCACCCATCCGACCCACGGCACGGTCCACGTGCTGGGGCACCAGCTCGGTCGGGTGGACATGCGGGAACTGCGCTCGCACATCGGGCACGTCAACCCGCGGCACGCGATCGAGCGTCCGCTGACGGTGCGCGACGTCGTTCTGACCGGACTGACCAACACCCCCGAGTTCGCGCAACGGTGGCGGCCTACCGACGCGGATCGGGTGCGGGCCGAGGAACTGATCGCGATGATGGGGATGACCCCGCGGGTCGAGGCGCGCTGGCCGGTCCTGTCGCAGGGCGAGCGGGGCCGAGCGCTGATCGCGCGTGCCCTGATGCCCGATCCGCCGGTGCTGCTCCTCGACGAGCCGGCAACCGGCCTCGATCTTGCTGCCAGGGAACAGTTGCTGACCGCGCTCGACGACATGCGGGCTCAGCATCCGTCGATGGCGAGCATCCTCGTCACCCACCACATCGAGGAGATCCCAACCACCACGACGCATGCGCTACTGATCCGGGACGGCCGTATCACCGCGCAGGGGCCGGCGGAGTCGGTGATCACGACCGAGCGCATCAGCGAGTGCTTCGACCATCCGATCACGATCGTCCGGCACGGGGGCCGGTACGCGGCGCAGTCCCGGACATCGTTCGAGGAGTCCGCGGACTGACCCCGCGTGCAGGCAGATCGTTCGCAAGGCGTATAAATACATCTTGTGTCTAAGTTGTATTCAGCAGCCGAGTTGGCGTACCGCGAGGTCAAGGAGCTGATCCTGTCCGGCGCTCTGCCGGGCGGCGAGCTGATCAGCGAGGGTGAGATCGCGTCGCGCATGGGATCGAGCCGGACGCCGGTACGCGAGGCCTTCCTCCGGCTCGAGGCGGAGGGCTGGATGCGGCTCTACCCGAAGCGCGGCGCGCTGATCGTGCCGGTCGCCGACGGGGAGGCCGAGCACGTGGTCGACGCCCGTCTGCTCGTGGAGGTGCATGCCGCCGAAGCCGTCGCGTCGAATCCCCGGGTAAGAGACGCGCTGGTGACGACGCTGCGGGAGAACCTGGTGCGCCAGCGCGAGCTGGTCGCGTCGGGTGGTGACGCGGCGCAGTTCAGCGCGCTCGACGCGGACTTCCACCGGGCGCTCGTGCGCGCGGGTGGCAACCCGCTGCTCGAGACGTTCTACGACGGTCTGCGGGAGCGGCAGCGCCGGATGACGGCGTCGTCGCTGGCCCGGGATCCCGAGCAGATCACCAAGATCATCGAAGACCATTCTCGTCTCACTGATCTGATCGAGGCCGGCGACACGGAGGGTTTCGCAGCCGCGGTCCGTCGGCACATGCGGGAGGTTCACGCACTCGGTGAGGGAGGGCGGCGATGACTGCCGTCAGGGACGACACAGTCCAGGCTGTCGAAACCCGGACGCGACTTCGCCCGTGGATGCTTGTCGCGGCGGGCATGTTCGCGGTCGCGTGGGGCGGCAACGAGTTCACGCCGCTGCTGGTGATGTACAAGCTCGACCACGGCTTCACCCAGGTGGTGGTCGACACCTTCCTGTTCGCGTACGTGCTCGGCATCGTGCCGGCGCTGCTGATCGGCGGTCCGCTGTCGGACCGGCTGGGGCGCCGTCCGCTGATGATCCCCGCACCGTTCATCGCGGTGGCCGGGTCGCTCGTGCTGGCGACCGGACCGGACTCGGCGGCGTGGTTGATCGCCGGACGGGTGCTGTCCGGTGTCGCGCTGGGGCTGGGCATGGCCGTCGGCGGTAGCTGGCTCAAGGAACTGTCCACGCCGGAGCGGGATCCGTCGGTGCGGCCGGGTGCCGGTGCTCGTCGCGCGGCGATGAGCTTGACTGCGGGATTCGGCATCGGCGCCGGCGTCGCCGGACTCCTCGCGCAGTGGGCGCCGTGGCCCAGCGCGCTTGCGTACGTGGTTCATTCGATGCTCGCGTTGGCGGCCGGTGTCGCGTTGCTGCGGGCCCCGGAGACCAGATCCGCCGTCCCGAAGGGCGAGCGTCGTTCACTGGCACAGGATCTGAAGATCCCGGCCGTCGGGCATCGCCGTTTCCTGTACGTCGTCGCCCCGGTTGCGCCGTGGGTGTTCGGCGCGGCCGCGTCCGCCTACGCGGTGATCCCGGCGCTCATGACCGGCCGCAGTGGCAGTGCGCCCGTGGCCTTCTCGGCGCTGCTGTGCATGATCGGGCTCGGCTCGGGGTTCGCGATCCAGGCCGTCGGCCGCAGGATCGACACCCCGTCGAACGCCCGTGCCGTTGCGGTGGCCCTCGCGGTGCTCGTGCTGGGCATGTCGGTGGCGGCCGTCGCCTCGAACGTGCTGACGGTGCCGATGTCGATGGTCGCGGCGGCGATCCTCGGCTGCGGCTACGGACTCGCGCTGGTGTCGGGCCTGCAGGAGATCCAGCGGATCGCCGGACCGGACGATCTGGCCGGACTCACCGCGGTGTTCTATTCGCTCAGCTACCTCGGTTTCGCGGTGCCCGCCGTGATGGCGATGATCGCCGAGTCCACCACGGCGCTGACCTACCCGATGATGTTCGTGTTCGGCGCCATCGTTGCCGCGGCGAGCCTGGTGCTCGTCGTCGTCAAGTGGCGCCGGCACCTGCCGGAGGTGTCAGAGCGCGGGTAGCGGCTTCGCCGCGAGCCAGGTGTCCCACAGAGGCCGCAGCGGCTTGTCGGTGAAATGTGCTGCCAGGTCGGTGAACTGCTCGGTCGAGACCGTCGCCTGCCGATACTTCGCGGTCCACTTCTGCAGCAGGGCGAAGAAGGCGTCGTCGCCGATCTGCTGCCGCAGCACGTGCAGGGTGAGGGCGCCGCGCTTGTAGATGCGGTCGTCGAACATCAGTTCCGGACCGGGGTCGCCGAGCAGGATGTCCTGCGGCTTGGCGGCGAGGCCGCGGTGCGCCTGCACGGCATGGGTGTGGGCGTCGGGTCCGCCCGAGTTCTCCGACCACAACCATTCGGCGTAGCAGGCGAATCCCTCGTGCAGCCAGATGTCCTTCCACACCCCGAGGGTCAGGCTGTTGCCGAACCACTGGTGTGCGAGTTCGTGGGCGACAAGGCGTTCCGAGCCGCGTCGGCCGTCGCAGTGGTTGGCGCCGAAGATCGACAGGCCCTGCGCCTCGATCGGGATCTCCAGCTCGTCGCCCGTGACGACCACGGAGTAGTCCTCGAACGGGTAGGGGCCGAAAAGCTTTTCGAAGACCTCCATCATCTGCGGTTGGCGATCGAAGTCGTGGTCGAACCGGTCGCGCAGATCGGTGGGGTGCAGCGCGTGGATCGGGACGCGGCCGTTGCCGACGCGTCGGCGCTCGTACGGGCCGATCTGAATGGTGGCCAGGTAGCTCGCCATCGGTTCGGTCTGCTCGTACACCCACGTGGTCTGGCTGGCCTTGGTCTGCTTGCGAACCAGTTGCCCGTTTGCGACGGCGTGATACGGCGAGTCGGTGGTGATCGAGATGCGGTAGCTGGCTTTGCAACTCGGGTGGTCGTCGCACGGGAACCACGACGCCGCACCGTTGGGCTGGCTGGCGACGAGCGAGCCCTCGGTGAGCTCCTCCCAGCCGACGTCGCCCCACATGCTCACGATCGGCTGCGGGTTGCCCGCGTACTGCACGGTGATCGTCAGAACCCCGCCCGCCGGGATCTTCTGCGACGGCGTGATCGTGAGCTTGCCGTCGCGGTGGGTGTACTTCGCGACGCGGCGGCCGTTCACCGAAAGCTTCGCCACCTGCATGGTCTGGGCCAGGTCCAGCGAGAAGCGGGGCCGGACGTCGGTGGTGGTGGCGGTGATCGTCGCCTTGCCGGACAGCCGGTTGCTGTGCACCTTGTAGGTGAGTTCGAGGTCGTATCGGGACACCCGGTAGCCGCGGTTGCCGTTCTGCGGCAGGTACGGGTCGAGCGGCCCCTCCGGGACCTTGCCCGGCTTCATCGGTCTGCCCCATCGGACGCCGGATCATTCCAGGGCGCAATCGGATTGCCCTGCCAGCGGGTCGACGCCGGGACGACGTCGCCGCGCATGACGAGCGAGGCGGGGCCGACGGTGGCACCGTCGCCGAGTCCGGCGGCGGGCAGCGCGACACAGTGCGGGCCGAGGGTGGCGCCCGCGCCCAAGGTGACGGTGTCCATGGACATGATCCGATCATGGAACAGGTGGGTCTGCACGACGCACCCCCGCTCGACGGTGGCGCCGTCGCCGAGGGTCACCAGGTCGGCCTCGGGCAGCCAGTACGTCTCGCACCACACGCCGCGGCCGATGGTTGCGCCGAGCCCGCGCAGCCACACGTTCATGACGGCCGTGCCGTTCGCGGCGCGCGCGAACCACGGGGCGGCGACGGTCTCGACGAACGCGTCGGACACCTCGTTGCGCCACACGAACGAACTCCACAGCGGGTGCTCGACGGCGCCGATCCGGCCGACGACGAGCCACTTCGCGGCCACCGACACCGCGCCCGCGACGGCGCCCGCGAGCATCAGGACCGCGCCGCCGCACAGCGCGGCGAGCCAGAACCCGCCGGCTGAGACCAGCCACGCCAGCGTGAACAGCACGCCGAGGCCGATCCCGAACGTCACCATCACCGGGACAAGCCGGCACGTCTCGACGAACGCGCGGGCGATCTTCAGGCGCAGCGGCGGCTCGAAAGTGCGGGACGCGTCGGACTCCGTTGCCGCCCGGCGCAGCCGGACCGGCGGGCTGCCCAGCCACGACGACCCCGACTTGGCCTTGTTCGGCGCGGCCGACAGCACCGCCACCAGGCCGTTCTTGGGGACGCGTCGGCCCGGGCCGGCCATGCCGGAGTTGCCGAGGAACGCGCGCTTGCCGACCTTGGCGGGCTCGATGCGCATCCAGCCGCCGCCCAGTTCGTAGCTGGCGACCATGGTGTCGTCGGCGAGGAACGCGCCGTCGGCGACGGTGGTGAACTTGGGCAGCACGAGGGCCGTGGAGATCTCGGTGTCGCGGCCCACCTTGGCGCCGAGCAGCCGCAGCCACGGCGGCGTCAGCAGGCTCGCGTACAGCGGGAACAGGAACGTGCGGGCCGAGTCCATGAGACGTTCGGTGGCCCACGCCTGCCAGCCGACCCGGCTGCGGACCGGGTGATAGCCCTCGGAAAGGCCGATCGACAGCAGGCGGACGGCGATCACCGTCAGGGCCGCGAAGACGAACAGGCTCAGGAGCGTGGCCACCGGGAGGATCGCGAGTGCCCGCCAGAATGCGTCGCCGAGGTCGGCGGCATCGCGCACCCACCAGCCGATCAGGAGCAGACCCGCGGCAAGCCCGAAGATGGGCATGCCCGCCAGCACGACGGAGGTGACGCCGAAGATCGGCACCCAGTGCGGGGCGCGGCGCGGCGTGTGATCCGGCCATGGGTGTGTCGCCTTGCCGACCTTGACGGCGGGCGAACCGGCCCAGTGCTGACCGGCCTTGACCTTCCCGAACACCGCAGACCCCGGCGCGACCTCGGCGCCGCGGCCGATACGGGCACCCGGCAGCAGCGTCGACCGCGCGCCGATCGCGGCGCCGTCGCCGATCCGGATCTCGCCGATGTGCACGACGTCGCCGTCGATCCAGTGCCCGGACAGATCCACCTCGGGTTCCACCGAGCACCCGTCACCGAGCACGAGCATGCCGGTGACCGGCGGCAGGGTGTGCAGGTCGACGCCGCTGCCCACCCTGGCGCCGAGGGCGCGGGCGAAGTACAGCATCCACGGGGCACCGGACAGATTGTCGGCGCCGCTGGCCTCGACGAGGCGCAACGCGATCCACAACCGCAGGTGTTCGGGACCGCCGCGCCGGTAGGTGCCCGGTTTCAGGCCCCGCAGCAGCAGGCGGGCTCCGGCGACCGCGATCGCCATGCGTCCGAGCGGGGTGATGAAGAGGAGGAAGGCCAGCGCGACCCACCACCACGACAGCGTCGGCGCCCAGTCCACGTCGAACCACGCCAGCACGTTCCCGGTGATCGCCACCCACGTCACCCACTGCAGGCCGGTGAGCGTCATGAGCGGCACGGTGACCGCGATCTGCGCGGCCTGGGCGCGCCGGGACATCGGGGCGACGTGGCGGGGTGCGGTGGTCGCGGCGGGGGAGAGTTCGTCGAGGAAGCCGGCGAGGGAGCCGAGCCGCGGATGGTCGTACAACTGCGCGACGGTCACCTCGGGGAAGCGTTCGCGCAGCGCCGTCACCAACTGGGCCGCGGACAGTGACCCGCCGCCGAGTTCGAAGAAGTCGTCGTCGGGTCCGGTGATGCTCGCGCCGAGGATCGACGCCCACAGCCCGGCGACCCAGGCGGCGGTGCCTTCCAGCCCCAGCGCCTCGGCCGGATCCTCCGCCGCCCCGGGCAGCGGCCACGGCAGCGCGTTGCGGTCGACCTTGCCCGACGTGCGGGTGGGCAGTTCGTCGACCAGCGCCAGTCGCGGCACCAGGGCGGCGGGCAGCTGTTCGGCCAGATGGTCGCGGGCGGCCTTCAGATCGAAGCCCGGGTCGGTGCTCGCGAGGTAGCCGACGAGGATCGACGTGCCGGCCGCCGTCTTGCGGACCGCGGCCGCGGCGCCGCTCACCCCGGGCAGGTTCTGCAGCGCGTTGTCGACCTCGCCGAGTTCGATGCGCCGTCCGCCCAGCTTCACCTGGTCGTCGGCGCGGCCCTGGAAGAGCAGTCCGGCGGTGTCGAGCCGGACCAGGTCGCCGCTGCGGTACGCGCGGTCCCAGCCGAGCGTCGGCATCGGCGCGTACTTCTCGGCGTCCTTCGCCGGATCGAGATAGCGGGCGAGCCCGACGCCGCCGATGACGAGTTCGCCGACCTCGCCCTCGGCAACCGGTTCTCCGGACGCATCGACCACCGCGAGATCCCAGCCGTCGAGGGGCAACCCGATCCGCACCGGGCCGGCGCCGCCCATCCGTGCGCCGCACGCGACGACGGTGGCCTCGGTGGGACCGTACGTGTTCCACACCTCGCGTCCGGGGATCGCGAGGCGTTCGGCGAGTTCCGGGGGACAGGCCTCGCCGCCGAAGATCAACAGCCGCACCGCTTCCAGCGCCTCCGCGGGCCACAGCGCGGCGAGTGTCGGGACGGTCGAGACGACCGTGACGTCGCGCGAGACCAGCCACGGCCCGAGGTCCATGCCGCTGCGCACGAGCGAGCGCGGTGCGGGCACCAGGGCGGCGCCGTGCCGCCACGCCAGCCACATCTCCTCACACGACGCGTCGAACGCCACCGAGAGGCCGGCCAGCACCCTGTCCCGCGGGTTGATCGGATTGCCCTGCAGGAACATTCGTGCTTCCGCATCGACGAAGGCGGCCGCACTGCGGTGCGTGACCGCGACGCCCTTCGGGGTGCCGGTGGACCCGGAGGTGAAGATGATCCAGGCGTCGTCGTCGGGGGTGGGGCGACGGACGTCCGGGGCCCCGGTGCGCCGCGGGGCGGTGCCGGGTTGCACGCCGTCGGCGGTGAGGATCGCCGCCACCTGGGCCTCGCCGAACACCAGTTCGGCGCGTTCGTCCGGGTCGTCGGCGTCCACCGGCACATACGCCGCGCCGGCTGCGAGGACCGACAGGATCGCGACGTACAGGTCGCGTGAACCCGAGGGCATCCGCACGCCCACCCGGTCGCCGGCACCGACACCGGCGTCGGCGAGCCAGCGGGCGCCGGTCTCGATCTCGGTGAGCAACTCGCGGTAGGTGAGGGGCGTGGCGCCGTCGTCGATCGCGGTCGCCTCCGGGAACTGCGCGGCGGTCGCCTCGAGGATGTCGACGAGGGTGCGGGGTGCGGGCGCGAGGCCGGACCGCAGGAACTCGGCGGGTATCCGGTGCGACAACCGCTGGTCCGACTGGTCTGTTGCTGGTTGGGCAGACAATCCGGGACGTCCCTCTCTGTGCCTGGTCGGGCGGACATCAGGTTGTCTCACGTCCAGGTGTCCGGAGGATGAACACCCGCCCGGCGAGGCGAATCGCTTCTTCTCGACGATTCTCCACCGGATGTGTCGAAATCGGCGTCCCCCGCACGTCGTGTTGACGAAAGCGGGGTAATCGGCCCCGCGTCGGAGGGAGGATGACGACATGTACTACTTGGCACTGCTCGCCGCCGAGGAGGGCGGCCCCGCGTCGGTACCCGGGACCGACGAGTACGCCGCGTCGATGCAGCGGCATCAGGAGTTCTGGACGAGGGCGCAGGAGGCCGTCGCAGGTGGCGGGCTGTATCCGAGTTCGGAGGCCGCGACCATCCGGCACGACGGCGGGAACGCGGTGGTGACGGACGGGCCGTTCGCCGAGGTCGCGGAGGTGGTCGGCGGCTACTACGTGTTCGACGCCGCCGACCTGGACGCCGCGTTGAGCCTGGTGCGGCAGATTCCCGAGGTGTCTACGGGGCACGTGGAACTGTGGCCGATGGTGTTCTGGAACTCCGCGGACGAGCCGATGGACACGTGGTGGGCGGCGCTGCTGCGCGAACCGCTGGGGTCCGCGAACGAACCGGGATCGGCGGAGTGGGATTCCCGGGTGGCCGAACACATGGGGTTCGGTGAGGTCGCGGGCGACCGGATCAAGGGTTCCGGGGCGCTGTTCCCGCCGGCGTCGGCGACGACCGTGCGGCTGCGTGGCGGGGAGATGCTGCTGACGGACGGGCCGTTCACCGAGGCCAACGAGATTGCGAACGGAATCTACGTGCTGTCGGCGCCCGACCGGGACGCGGCGGTTGCGCTCGCCTCGCAGATTCCGGTCGGATCCAAGGGGTGCGTCGAACTCCGGCAGATCGTTGCCGGCTGACCGAGGCACGACGGCCGAGGCGGCGACGGTGGATCTGACGCGCGTGTTCCGCGAGGAGTCCGGCCGCGCGCTGGCCACCGTCGCCGGCCTGGTCGGCGACATCGCGATCGCCGAGGATGCGGTGCAGGACGCCTTCACGGAGGCCCTGCGGACGTGGCCCGTCGACGGCACACCCCGCCGGCCGGGCGCCTGGATCACCACCGTCGCCCGGAATCGCGCGATCGACAGGCTGCGTCGTGAACGGCTGCGCGGCGACCGCGAGGTGGACGCGTTCCGGCAGAAGTCCGAGGAGGTCGACGAGGAGGTGCCGTCCGTCGCGGACGACCAGCTGCGGCTGATCTTCACGTGCTGCCACCCGGCGCTGTCCGCGGAGTCGCAGGTGGCGTTGACGCTGCGTCTCGTCTGCGGACTCACCACCGCCGAGATCGCGCGCGCGTTCCTACAGCCCGAATCCACGGTGGGACAGCGACTCAGCCGCGCCAAGTCGAAGATCCGGAACGCGGGGATCCCGCTGCGGCTACCGTCCGACGAGCAGTTCCCCGAGCGACTGCCCGTCGTCCTCGCGTGCGTGTATCTCGTTTTCACCGAGGGCTATTCGGCGACGGCGGGGGAATCCGCGGTCCGTGCCGAGCTGTGTGACGAGGCGCTGCGCCTCGGGCGTCTGCTGTGCGAGCTCGTACCCACAGAGCCGGAGGTGTGGGGCCTGTCGGCCCTGATGTGCCTGCAGGACAGCCGGCGCGGCACCCGGGTCGACGCGACCGGACGGGCGGTGCCGCTCGACGAGCAGAACCGCGGTCGATGGAACCGCGAGCGGATCTCGGAAGGCTTGGCGTGCTTGACCTTTGCCGGTGAGAGTGGCGGCGGACGGTATGCGCTCGAGGCGTCGATCGCCGCCGCGCACGCCGTCGCGCCGACCTTCGCGGACACCGACTGGGTCGGCATCGTCGGCGCGTACGACCGACTGCTCGCACTGCGGGAGTCTCCCGCGGTTCGTATCAATCGTGCTGTGGCGGTGAGTTTTCGGGACGGACCCGACGTCGGGCTGCGGGTGGTCGACGAGTTGGATTCCCGCGATGCGGTGAGGCTCGGGCATGTGGTGGCCGCGGTTCGCGCAGATCTCTTGCGACGGGCGGGGCGCACGTCGGAGGCTGCCGGCGAGTACCGCCGGGCTGTGGCGCTGACCCGCAATGCGTCGTCTCGGCTGTTCCTCGAGCGGCGCCTCGCGGAGCTCGCCGAGGTGTGACGACCGTCTCATCGCCGAAGGGTTGACGATGGGTTGACACCGCGCGGACGCCTCTGCCATTCTCGTTGCCAGGTCACGAGTACCAGCGTCAAGCCCCGGCTAGCTGGTCGGCAACCCTCCAACCGCGGTGGGGTGCTCCGGGTGACGACCAGGTCATGGTCCACAAGGACATGGCAAGCGCGGACTCCGATGGCGTCGACTTCCACTGCCGACGGGTCCCAGGACTCGAAGGATTTGTGATGACCGCTGTATTGACTGCCGACGCCTGTGCCACCGCCCCGATCGCTCGGGTGTCCGGCTGTGACTTGCAGGTTCCGCTCGTCGGGGGTGGAACCTGCGTTTACGCAAACTTCGACTACGCAGCGAGCGCCCCGGCGTTGTCGCAGGTCACCGACCGCGTTCAGGAGTTGCTGCCCTTCTACGCGAGCGTCCACCGCGGTGCCGGCTACGCCTCGCGAGTGAGCACCGAGGCCTACGAGAACGCCCGCGGCTCCGTCGAGCGCTTCGTCGACACCGATGCGGACCAGGTCGTGGTCTTCACCCGCAACACCACCGACTCGCTCAACCTCCTCGCGAGCTGCGTCCCCGGTGACGTCGTGGTCCTCGACATCGAGCACCACGCAAACTTCCTGCCGTGGAAGAACTCCCGCGTCGTCGAGGCCGCCGACACGGTGGCCGAGACCATCCGCCGAATCGTCGCAGAGCTGTGCGCCAAGCCCGCAGCTCTGCTCGCCATCACCGGCGCCTCCAACGTCACCGGTGAGGTCCTCCCGATCGCCGAACTCGCCGAGATCGCGCACCGCTGCGGCGCCCGGATCCTCGTCGACGGCGCGCAGCTCACCCCGCACCGCCGCGTGAGCCTGGCCGAGACCGGCGTCGACTACCTGGCCTTCTCCGGCCACAAGCTGTACGCGCCGTTCGGAGCCGGCGTGCTCGTCGGCCGCCGCGACTGGCTCGACGAGGCGGAGCCCTACCTCGCCGGCGGTGGCGCCGTGCGCGAGGTGACCGTCGACGAGACCTGCTGGGCCCCGGCCCCGGCCCGTCACGAGGCCGGCAGCCCCAACGTCCTCGGTGTCGCGGCCCTCGCCGCCGCGTGCGATGCGCTGGCCGCGTTGGATTTCGAGAAGGTCGTCGAGCACGAGCGGGTCCTGGCCACCCGTCTCGCGGAGGGCCTCGCCGAGATCGACGGCGTGCAGCTGCTGCGTCTGTGGTCGGACGCCCCGGACAGCGTCGGCATCGTCACCTTCACGATCGACGGCTACGAGCCCGGCCAGATCGCCGCGTTCCTGTCGGCCGAGCACGGCATCGGCGTGCGCGACGGCCGCTTCTGCGCCCACCCGCTGCTGAACCGCATCGGCCACGGCGGCGGCGCCGTGCGCGCGAGCCTGGGTCTGGGAACCGGATCCGACGACGTCGAGCGCCTGATCGCCGCCGTCCGTCAGCTGGTGGCCGGCGAGCAGACCTGGAACTACGGCAAGACCGACGGCCTGTGGAACCCGGTCCCCGAGACCCGTGGCTTCTCCAGCAGCACCGATGGTGCCGCCGAGTGCGTGTAATCGCCTCGGAATCGTTCTGATTCGAACCGTGGTGGGGGAGAGAACCGGGGGATAACGTGACGCGCATGGAATCGACGCACGTGGACGGACAGTGGTCCCGTCGGCATGTCGACCTGTGCCGCACCTCCTCGGACGGCTGTACGCGCTGACGACCCGCGCCCTTCACCAGCTGCCTTCTCCCGAGGAATCATCATGTCCCAGTCCGTTTTTGCCTCCGTCCCATCCATCACCCCGCGGCGCCCGCTGCGAGTGGCCGTCGAACTGACCGGTGCCGGACACCATCCCGCCGCGTCGCGCATCGCCGGCAACATCCCGCTCACCGGGCCCGACTACTGGGTCGACCTGACCGTCGGTCCCGACCTTCTCGACCTCGCCGCCCGGCCCGCCGTCGTGCAGCGCATCCAGGCCACCGATCTGCGCGGCGCACAACAGGCCCGTGAGCGCATCCGAGCGGAGGTCGCCGCCGAGGGCCGCGATCCCGACAGCGTCACCGTGCTCGTCGACGTCGAGGTGCTGATCGCCGCCGACTTCCGCAGCGCGCGTTCCGAACTGGCACTGCTCGACGAGACGCTCGGCGTGCCGCACCAGTCGTCGTCGCTGTCGTACGTCGGAACCGCGGAGGGGCTCGCGAGCCTGCTTGCCGACATCCGGGCTGCCGACGTCGCGGACGGTGTCACCCTGTTGCCGCTCGCACTCCCCAAGGTGCTCGAGCGGATCGTGGACGGAACACTGCCCTGGCTGGAGCGGCGAGGGCTGGCCACCGCGTCCGACACCGTCGACGAGGCGCTCGCCCGGTTCGGCCGGGCCCGACCCGCCCGGGCGTCCTGACGAATCGGGTCAGTCCGGCTTGCGGGCCTCGATGAGGAACCGGGTGGAGTGGGCGACGAACGACCCGTCCGCTCGGATGAGTTCGTCGAGGTCCCGCAACCGGTCACGGTAGGCGTCGACGGTGAAGCCGGGGACGATCCAGATCACCTTCCGCAGGAAGTAGATCACCGCCCCGATATCGAAGAACTCCATGCGCAGTCGCTCGAACCGCAGATCCACGACTTCGAGCCCGGCGGCGTGCGCCTCCGCCACTGCCGTGTCCGGATGCCGCAGCTTTCGCGCCTCGGGCTGCGGACCCAGGAAGTACTCGGCGAGTTCGAAGGCACTCGCGGGGCCCACGTGCTGCGCCAGGTACGTTCCGCCGGGGGCGAGCACCCGGGCGATGTCCGGCCACGACACGACATTGGGGTGGCGGCTGCTGACCATATCGAAAGCGTTGTCCGCGAACGGTAGTGGCGGATCGTCCGACGCATGGACCACCACCACGCCCAACGGATGCAGCACCTCGGTGGCCTTCGCCAGATTGGGCGGCCAGGACTCCGTTGCGGCCATCGCCGGGGGAATCGCGCCGGCGCCCGCGAGGACCTCCCCACCGCCGGTCTCGATGTCGAGTGCGACCGAGGCGCGTGCGAGGCGCTCGCCCAGCAGACGTTGATAGCCCCACGACGGGCGCTCCTCTGTGGCGCGGCCGTCGAGCCACGAGAACTCCCAGCCCTCCATCGGGGCGGCCTCGCCCTCCGCGACCAGTTCGTCGAATGTGCGATCCATGACAACGATTTTCCCAGCGATCAGAGGGTTTTGATAAGTCCGCCGTCGATGACGAAGTCGGCGCCGGTGACGTTGCCGCAGCGGTCGCTCGCGAGGAAGAGCACCAGGTCGGCGACCTCGTCGGGGCGGGTGAAGCGGCCCGTCTCGGAGCCTGCCGCGGCGGCCTCGACTACCGACTCCGCGGTGCTGCCGCTCACCCGCGCCACCGTGGAGGCGACGCCGTCGTCGGCCAGCCACAGGGCGGTCGTCACCGGGCCCGGGCTGACCGTATTGACCCGAATATTCTGACCGGCAATCTCTTTGGACAGGGACTTGCAGAAGTTGGTGAGCGCGGCCTTCGCGGCGCAGTAGTCCACCACCCCGGGATCCGGGAGGAACGCGTTGACCGAGCTGACGGTGACGACGGATCCGCCGCCCCGGCGGACGATCTGGGGGAGTGCGGCCCGGGTGGTCCGTACCGCGGACAGGAACGTCAGGGTCAGGGATGCGATCCAGTCCTCGTCGGAGACGCTCGTGAAGCCGCCGGTCCGCGGAGTGACGGCCCCGGCGTTGTTGACCAGGATGTCTACACCACCGCGTTCGGCGGCGGCCTCGACCAGCGTCACCGGACCCTCAGCGGTGGCCAGGTCACACGGCACGAATGTCACATTGCCGTCGGGCAGAAGGGATTCGAGTTCGGGGGTGAGGGTGCGAGAGCCGGTGACCACCTGCGCGCCCTCGGCCACGAGTGCGCGGGTGATCGCCAGGCCGATTCCCTTGCTCGCACCGGTGACCACGGCGGTCTTGCCGGCAAGATGTAGGTCCATGACTTCTCGATCCTGTGGATCGGATGGTGTCGGACCCCATGCTACCGCCGACCGTGGGGCTTCCTCAGCTCCCGAACGGGTTGGGGCCCAGGTTCCAACTGGATCCGATGTTGCCCACCGAGCCGGTGGGGCCGGGATCGGATTCGCCTGCGGTTGCCAGCGCTTGCCGCAACTGGTCGGCGACCGCGGTGGGGTTCGCATTTCGCTCATTGGTGAGCACCGTGACCGCCCAGCCTTCGGACGGCACCAGTTCGGTGACACTCTGTGAACCCGCCGTCGTGCCGTCCTTGTACGCGTAGGCCGGGAACTGCGACGTCGGGAGTGCCGGGTAGAGCTGCCAGGCCATGCCCATCTGCATGTCACCATCGGATGGGCCCGACGCGATGCGGTCGAGCGTCGTCTTCAGTGTCGGGGCAAGGGGATTGGACCCGCGACCCATGGTGGCCTGGGCCCAGATCGCCATGTCCTCGACGGTGCTGACCAGTCCGCCCGAACCCGCGATGGTGCCGGTGTTGTCGCGATAGCAGACAGGGTTGCCGCCGCTGTACGGTACGGCCAGGTTCGGGTTGGGCGCCGGCTCGAGTTCGGTGCGCGACATGCCGAGCGGGCCGGTGAGTTCCCGCTTCACCACGTCTCCGTAGGACGGTTTGCCGGGTTCGAACGCATTGGTCAGCAGCGAGCCGAGCAGGCCGAATCCCCAGTTGGAGTACAGCCAGTCGGTGCCCGGGGTGTGGCTGATGGCGCCGGGGTCCTTCAGCCCCTCACGCAGCTTCGCCGCGTCGTAGTTCGCCTCGGCGGCGCAACCGGTGCCGAGATTCGTCGGATCACGCCGCAGCCCGGACCGATGCGCGGCCAGCTCTCGGAGGGTGATCTGCTTTCCGTTCAGACTCGGCAGCGTGACGTCGGAGCCGGCGGGAACCAGTCGCTGGGCGTTGTCGTTCAGTGCCAGATTGCCCTGCTGGATCTGCTTGGCCAGCAGGCCGGCGGTGAAAGTCTTGGTCTGCGAGCCGATCTCGAACTGGGTCTGGGGACCGACCGGGATCCGGTCCGCCTTGTCGGCGTCCCCGAGGTAGTAGGTGGTGGTGATCGACACTGCCGGGTTGTCCGGGCATATCGCGAAAACACAACCGAGTGTCCGAAATGGTGGGCTTTGACGACGTTTTCGGATGGTTTTTCGACCGAGTTTCACAGTTCGCGCGCACTGAGCCATTCCGCTACCCGTTCGGCAACCGGCCGCCACTGCGTCCCCAGCATCATGTTGTGCGTTGTGTCGGGAAGTATCTCGGCGGTGGTCCGGTAGGCGCGTGCGGTGGCCCGGATCTCGGATCGAGAGAACACCCGATCGTGGGATCCGCCTATCACCAGGACGGGCGCCGTGACGCGTCTCGGGCGCGGAAGATCGAGAAAGAGGGTGTCCAGCACCGACCGTCGACTCTCCTCGGTGAGCCGGGACGCGTAGCGGGCGACCAGGGCGTCGGACATTCCCGCCGGGAAGAAGGCCTCCCGCGCCACGGCCGGGATGTTCACGGAGTACAGCGATCGGCCGGTGACGGTGGCCTTCGCATAGAGCCAGGGGTGCAGCCGTGCCCGGCGCACCAGTGATCGCCAGGCGCCGTGCGGCGGTGTCGAGGCGAGCAGAATCGCGGCGGGTGCGGTGGCCGCTTCCAGGTACTTCTGCACGACGAACCCGCCCATCGAATGTCCGACGAGGATCGGTGGGGACGGCAGTCGGTCGGCGATGTCGTGGACGTCGTCGACGTAGTCGGCCACCGACAGCGAATGCAGCGGCTTGGACGTCCGGCTACTGCCGTGCCCGCGCAGACTCACGGCAATCGCGTGATAACCCTGGCCGGCGAAGTAGTCGAGGAAGTGCTCCTCCCAGCACCACGCACCGTGCCATGCGCCGTGGACGCACAGCATCGGAAAGGGGCTGCGACTGGTGGTCCGTCCCCGTTCGATCACCTCGAGCATCCGTTTCAGTGTGCACCCGTGAAACGCCCCCGGCCCGGTCCGTCGATGACGGGCCGGGCCGGGTGGACGTGCAGAAGTATCAGTCGATCGGCGTCGCGCGGTGGTAGCGGCCCTCGTGGTACAGCAGGGGAGCGGCGGAGGCCTCGTCGTCGTTCTCGTTGTGCAGGCGCGTGATGAGGCCGATGACCAGGGTGTGATCGCCGGCCGGGATCAGCTGCTGGATAGTGGTGCGCATCCAGATCGGGGTGCCGTGCAGCACGGGCTCGCCGGTCTCGAGCGGAGACCACAGCGACTCGTCGCTGAACCGCTGGTCGGCGCTGCGCGAGAACCGCTGCGACAGGTGCTGCTGGTGCTCGCCGAGCAGGTGCACGACGACCGAGTCGGTGGCGTGGAGCGCGTTGATGCTCGACGAGTTCAGCGCGATGTTGAACGAGATTAGCGGCGGGTTCATCGACAGCGACGCGAACGACGTCGCGGTGAAGCCGACCGGACCGTTCTCCGAATCGAGGGTCACGATCGTGACACCGGCCGGGTGGCGGCGCATCGCGGCCTTGTACTCGTCGTTGCTGATGCCCTCCGCGCCATCGGCGGGGACGACAGCGAGTTCGGGCGCATTCTCGACAGACTGTGACAAGGCATTCTCCGATTCGAACCTGGTGGACTGTCGCCACTATAAGGCCAGGCTCACCGGGCAACCAGGTTCTCGTTCACTGAGCGGGCAACTACTTTCCGGGACGTCGCGCGGCCTCGGACCGATCAGTCCATATCGACGGCCAGACCTGCCGTCACCCGCAGGAGTTCGGGGAAGGTGCTGCGGAAGACCGTGTCGGGGTGCCCGGCGGCCGCCCACAACTCGGCATGCGCGGCGAGCGCGGTGTCGAGGTACGTCGGCAGATTCGTGGGATGTCCGAGTGGAGCCACTCCGCCGATCGGCTGGCCCGTCACCTCCCGCGTGACGTCGAGCGAGGCGCGCGTGAGGATGCCCTGGAGGCGGGCGCCGGTAGCGACCGCGTTCACCTCGTGGGCGCCCGAGACCAGCAGCAACACCGGTTCGTCGTCGAGCAGGAAGATCAGCGACTTCACGATCGCGCCCGGATCGGCGCCCAGCGCCTCGGCCGCCTCCGTGGCGCTGCGCGTCGGTGCCGGCTGCGTGACGATGACGCCGTGGTGCCCGCGCGCGATCAAGGTATCGGCGACGTGCGCCGCATTGGGATGCAGCAGCCTGGGCATGGATTCAGAGTAGGACTACTTCGCGGCGGGGGCAGCCGTATCGGCGCTCGAACTGCCGATCTTCCGTGCCCGGCGCGCGGTGAATCCGATCAGCAGGACGGCACCGACCGCCGTGTACAGCGCCAGCGCCGCCGCCGGCTGCCCCAGCCCGACATTGTCGAAGTACACGATGCTGCGCACACCCTCGGTTCCGGCTCCGGGAGTGATCCACTTGCCGATGGCCGCGTAGAAGCTCGGGATGACGTTGGCACCGAACGCGCCACCCGCACTCGGATTGCCGAGCACCACGAACACCGCGATCGCGAGCGGCACCGCGAGGATGCCGACCGCCGCGCGCAGCCCGAGGGTGAACAGTCCGGTCGCGAACACCACCCCCGTGCCCAGGATCCACAGCGGGAACCAATGTCCGGCAAACGTTCCCAGGCCGTGCGTCGTGATGAGCGCGCCGAGCGCGCCCGACACGACGGAGTAACCGAACATCACCGCGACCTGCGCCCACGCCTGCCGCAGCGTCGCCGGCGCCCCGATGATCAGTCCGATCGCCGCCGCCAGCAGGTAGCCGCCGACGACCCAGCCGATCGACAGGTAGAAACCTGACAGTCCGCGGTTGTCGTGCGCGCCGACCGGGATCTCGTCGCGCACCACGATCTGCCGATGCTGGCTGTCGGCGACCTTCTCGAAGATCGACTCGAGCGCCGACGCGATCGAACTGCCGCCCGCGCTCGCGGTGATCAGAGTGTCCGTGCCGTTCGGTTCGATCACGTACGCGCCCTGGATCTCCCGATCGCGGAGCAGGCGCCGCACCTCGGCCGTGTCGGTGGCGACGCGGGCGTCGACGGGATGCCCATCGAGCGCGTTGAGCTTGTCCACCGACTGCTGGGGGATGCCCGCGGGCAGTCCCGGTCCGGCCACGACGGCAACGGAGATGTCCCGCGGCGTCGGCTGATGGAACGCCGCGACGTAGCTGAGGATGAACCCGAGTTGCAGCGCGAGCACGCCGACGACCAGCGCAGCCATCACCTTGCGGGAGCCGAAGCGCTCGAGCGGGCCGGCGTGCGCTTGGGGGACGGAGGGGGCGATGGCGGGGTTCGGGGCGTCGGTGGTCGGTGCGGTCACGGGTGTCCTCGGTGTCTGGAGTGGTTCCGCGCGGTCTTGTCGATACCGTGGGTATTGAATACCCTAGGTATCGTGACTGGTGGTCGTCAAGACGAGTTCTCCGCGACGGCGCGGCCTGGGCGGGACGTGGTGCGGGCCCGGATCCTCGAGGCCGCGGCCGACGAGTTCGCCGAACAGGGCTTCGCCGGCGCCAAGCTCGCCGAGATCGCCCGCCGCGCCGGGTTCACCAAGGGCGCCGTCTACTCGAACTTCGAGTCGAAACAAGATCTGTTCGCGGAACTGTTCGCGCAGCGCTCCCTCGAGCTCGCGGGCCGCGTCCTCGCCGAGATCTCCGGCCTCGACCTGGCCCACGCGGTGGGCCGCGGCGGCGCCGAGATCGCGTCGGCGCTCACCGCCGATCCGGGATGGTCGCTGCTCGTGCTGGAGTTCGGGGTCCAGGCCGGACGCGACCCGATCGTGAAACAGGCCTACCTGCGCGAACGTCGCTATCTGCGTGGCAAACTCGTCGAACTGATCGGTGACCGTGCGCGCGAGTGGGGCGTCGATCTCGACGTCCGCACAACCGCGATCTCGTTGATGGCGCTCATCTCGGGGCTGGTCCTCGAGCATTCCGTCGATCCCGAGGAAGTGGACGAACACGCGATGGGTGAAGTGGTGACCACCCTGTTCGCCGGGGCCGTCGCACGGGCCACCCGGTCTCAGTAGTCCGGAAACCCGCCCTCCGGGCCCAGCATCCGCTCGAGCCGGGTACGCGTGATCTGCGCGAGTTCCGTTGTCCGGACCTTTCGTTCGGTGTCGAGGTCGTTGGTCATCCGGGCCCTCAGGTCCGCCAGCAGTGCCCGCCCGTCGCGGCCGTCCGAGAACCACACGTACCGGAAGCCGAATCGCTCCTCGTATGCCGCGGCGGCGTCGTCGAGGGTGCGCATCACGGCGGCGTCCTCGACCCACACCGCGCACTGCTCACGGAACGAGGACGCGCTGCGCGCCCGCGATCCGATGCGGGGATGCCCCTGCAGCGCCTGCTCGATCTCGGATTCGGGCAACGCGTGCAACTCGGCGTCCGCGACATCGAGGAGTTCGGTGTGCGACGCGTACTCGCGGCCGTCGGCGATGCGCGCGGACCACGGCAGGCAGCAGCAGCACTCGAACAGCGCGTGCACCGCCCGCCGGCGGGGGAGATCGTTGAACCGGTCGAGGCCGATTCCCTGGTGCATGAGCATGCGCGCAACCTCTCTCGACGTCGCTGCCTCGTGCGGGCAGTTCGATCATGCGCGCGTTGCGGCGCGGTGTGGGCTCGGAGATGACGATTTTTCACACATTTAACGAGTCGAGGGAGATCGGAGAGGCCTCCGCCGACAATCGGAAACGCGAGTCGGGAGCACCGACCTCTCGGAACTGGGAACATCGAAGGCGCCCGTCAATGGCGAGACAGGAGGACGCCATGCGCGTCACACGCATCACGGCCAATCTCCCTGTCCCCGAAATCGATGCGGCCAAACGGTTCTACACGGACTACCTCGGGTTGAGTACCGAGGAGTTCGACATGGGCTGGGTCGCGCGCTACACGTCGCCCCAGACCGGGGTGAGCGTCCAACTCGTCACGAAAGACGCTTCCGCTCCCGAGGATTCGGTCATGTCGGTGCATACCGACGACGTCGACGCCGCGTACGCGGAGGCCCGGGCGGCCGGGTACGAGATCGTCTACCCGTTGACCACCGAACCGTGGGGAGTGCGCAGATTCTTCGTCCGGGCGCCGGACGGCAACGTTCTCAACATCGTGCGGCATCGCGAATGAGCCGCTGGGAGGAGTGCACATGGGTTCCGTGAATCTCGGCAAGCAGCATCCGGACGCGTACAAGCAGTTGATCGCCCTGAACGGAGAGGCCGACGCCGCCGTCGAGGCGTCGGGTCTCGGCCCGCTGGTGGGCGACCTGGTCAAGATCAGGATCTCGCAGCTCAACGGCTGCGCCTTCTGTCTCCGGATGCACACCCGCGACGCCCTCGCGAAGGGCGAGACGAGCGACCGGGTTGCCGTCGTCGCGGCCTGGTGGGAGTCGCAGTACTTCACGCCGCAGGAGCGGGCGGCGCTCGCCCTGGCCGAGCAGGTGACCCGGCTGGCGGTCCCGGACCCGCGGACCTGGGACGACGGATCGCTGACCGATCAGCAGGTGTCGGCGGTGAGTTGGCTCGCGATCGTGATGAACGCGTGGAACCGCGTCGCGATCACCAGCCACTATCCCGTCGCGCCCTGACCAGGTCTTCTCTTGCCGCAGACGCAAGGTTACTGTCGAGTAATGACGGAACAGCAGAGCTGGAAAGCGTTCACAGTCGAGCGCAAGGACCACGTCGCGCAGGTGACGCTGATCGGCCCCGGCAAGGGCAACGCGATGGGGCCGGACTTCTGGGAGGAACTGCCCGGAATCTTCGCCGAACTCGACGCCGACCCCGAGGTGCGGGCCGTCGTGCTCGCCGGATCCGGCAAGCACTTCTCGTTCGGCCTGGACCTGCCCGCGATGAGCGGCGGCTTCGGCGCCGTGCTCGCCGACAAGGCCCAGGCCGGGCCGCGCACCGACTTCCACAACCTCATCAAGCGCATGCAGTCCGGGATCAATGCGGTCGCGGACTGCCGCAAGCCCGTCGTCGCGGCGATCCAGGGCTGGTGCATCGGCGGCGGCGTCGACCTGATCTCGGCCGCCGACATCCGTTACGCGAGCGCCGACGCGAAGTTCAGCATCCGCGAGGTCAAGGTTGCTATCGTCGCCGACATGGGCAGCTTCGCCCGCCTGCCGGCGATCATCGGCGACGGGCATCTGCGTGAACTCGCGCTGACCGGCAAGGACACCGACGCCGCCCGCGCGGAGAAGATCGGACTGGTCAATGACGTGTTCGAGGACGCCGACGCGGTGCTCGCCGCGGCGCACGCGACCGCCGCCGAGATCGCGGCCAACCCGCCGCTCGTGGTGCAGGGCGTCAAGGACGTGCTCGACCACAGCCGATCCGCGGCGGTGAACGACAGCCTGCGTTACGTGGCCGCGTGGAATGCGGCCTTCCTGCCGTCGGAGGACCTCACCGAGGCCATCACGGCGGTGTTCCAGAAGCGTCCGCCCGAGTTCCAGGGACGCTGACCACGATGTGACGAGCGACGGCGGGGCCGGACATGACCGAGGAACCTCGAGACACCGATCCCGCCGTCGCGTCCGGGCCGCAGGCCACCTTCAGCCACCGCCAGATCCTGGCGATCCTCAGCGGCCTCATGCTCGGCATGTTCCTGGCCGCGCTCGATCAGACGATCGTCGCGACCGCGATGCGCACCATCGCCGACGACCTCGACGGCTACGCACTCCAGGCATGGGTGACCACCGCGTACCTGATCACCGCGACCCTCGTCACCCCGCTGTACGGGAAACTCTCCGACATCTACGGCCGCAAACAGTTCTTCATGGCGGCGATCGTCCTGTTCGTGCTCGGTTCGGTGCTGTGCACCTTCGCGCAGTCGATGTACATGCTGGCCGTGTTCCGGGCGATCCAGGGCCTGGGTGCCGGCGGCCTGTTCTCCCTCGCGCTCGCGATCGTCGGCGACATCGTCTCGCCCCGCGAGAGGGCCCGCTACCAGGGCTACTTCCTGGCGGTGTTCGGCACGTCGAGCGTCCTCGGCCCGGTGATCGGCGGCCTGCTGTCCGGGCAGCCGTCGATCCTGGGGATCGCCGGCTGGCGGTGGGTGTTCCTGGTCAACGTCCCGATCGGACTGGTCGCGCTGGCCGTCGTGTGGCGGGTGCTGCACCTGCCACCGGTGCACCGGCCGATGCGGATCGACTGGTGGGGTGCGCTGATCCTCGCGGTCGGGCTGGTGCCGATCCTCGTGGTCGCCGAGCAGGGCCGGACCTGGGGATGGACCAGCCCGAAATCGTTGACCTGCTACGCGATCGGCGTCGTGGGTGTGCTCGGGTTCGTCGTCGTCGAATACTTCATGAAGGACGCGGCATTGTTCCCGCTGCACTTCTTCCGCGGCCAGACGTTCGCGCTGGGCGTGCTCATCAGCTTCCTGGTGGGTGCGGTGATGTTCGGTGCCATCACCGTCATCCCGCAGTACCTCCAGGTGGTGCAGGGCTCGAGTCCGACACTCGCGGGCTTCCAGATGCTGCCGGCGGTGCTCGGCATCGCGATCGGCTCGGTCGTCTCCGGCCAATTGATCGCCAAGACCGGCCGCTACCGGATCTTCACGATCGTCGGCGCCATTCTCATCGCGGTGGCCGCGCTGCTGCTGCACTCGGTCACGGCGCACACCAGCCTGTACGTCTTCATGGTCTTCATCTTCGTGCTCGGGCTGGGCCTGGGAAACCTGCTGCAACCGTTGACGCTGGCGATCCAGAACGCGTTGCCGCCCAAGGACATGGGTGTTTCCACCGCGTCCGCCACGTTCTTCCGGCAGATCGGCGGAACCCTCGGCGTCGCGCTGTTCCTGTCCATCCTGTTCGCGCAGCTGACGCCGTCGATCACTTCCCAACTGCAGGACGCCGCCAAGTCGCCCGAGTTCCAGCAGGCCGTCGCGGCCGGTGCGAGCAGCCCGAACCCGGTGGAGGCCGAGATCGCGCGCGGCCTGATGAGCGGGGACCCCAGCGCTGCGAGCGCCGCGATGAACGACACGTCCTTCATCGAGCAGTTGAATCCCACCCTCGCGGCACCGTTCAAGGACGGATTCGCGATCGCCTTCGAGGCCGTCTACCCGCCGATCGTGATCCTCGCCGTCGTGTCGCTGGTGCTGATCCTCATCTGGCGGGAAGTGCCGCTGCGGCAGAAATCGGGCGTCGATGCCGACGGATCCGACGACACCTGAGGGCGTTCCACGTCAGGGGACAGTTCACGGGCGCCGACGCTCCGGTGGGAGCACCCGCCTGGCAGCTTCGACGAGAAACGACCTCGGCGCCTGCCAGACGTCGCGGTCGTCGAACGACCATGCGTAGGTGAGGGCCCCGTCGCGGATGCAGTCGAGCAGTCCCGGCGCCGCGAGGTCGTGCGCGGACCACTCGTAGAGCTGCTGGAGCCTCGGGACGATCACTCCGTAATCGAGAATTCGCCCGAATCCGTGCTCGGCAGCGAGGTAGGACCGTGCGCGCTCACGAAGCGGGTACTCGTCCGGGAGCACCCGGGAGAGCTGCATGAAGATCCCGGTCATCCCCAGCCTCGGATCACCGAGCAACGGGGCGAGCGGGCTCGACCAGCCGAGCGCGATCCGGGGCGCGGCGACGAGGGCATGGGCGTACAGCACACGACAGAGCACGACGTTCATGAAGAAGCGCTCGGCCTCGTTCTCCGCCTCGGCCAGAGCGCGATGCCCGAGGTAGGCAGCGACCACGCTTCCGTTGTGCGCCCGGTACCAGGTCCGGGCGGTCGGGTAGTCGGCGAACGACATCCAGAAGTCGACGGTCCGCGAGGACGTCGGCCCGGTGAGGTCTCCGCTCAGGGCCACGGCCTCGCATCCGTCCCGCAGGATGCGTTCGTTCACCGCGCGCCACCACGGACTGCCCGGACGGTCGCTCGACGGTGACTGCAACAGACCGCGCCGGAGTTGCCACTGCATGAACGACATCGCCGCCCGGCGGAACGGCAGATGCCGGGGTGCCTCGCCGTACGGGCCGTAGTAGCAGCGTTGCATCAGCGCGAGCCGACCCGCCGGATCGTCCCGGACCGAGGCGGTCTGCCGCTCGGCCCAGGCGGCGGCCGGGCCCCCGGAACTCACCTCCACAGGATCCCACCGACGCCGGGTCCCGCGGCGAGAACTGTCGGCGTCAGATCCGCCGCATCACCGAGACCACCTTGCCGAGGATGACGGCCCGGTCGCCGTCGATGACGTCGTACGCGGGATTGCGGGGCTCGAGGTAGACGTGCCCGTTGCGGCGGCGCAGCACCTTCACGGTGGCCTCGTCGTCGATCATCGCGGCCACGATCTCGCCCGAGTGGGCCTCGTCCTGGCGGCGCACCACCACGGTGTCGCCGTCGCAGATCGCGGCGTCGACCATCGACTCGCCGCGCACCCGCAGCGCGAACACGGTGCCCGAGCCGACCAGCTCACGCGGCAGCGACAGCATCTCGTCGGCATGCTCCTCCGCGAGGATCGGGGCGCCGGCGGCGATGTCGCCGACGACCGGCACCGTCACGGTGTTCTCCGCGGACCGCCCCGGCGCCGAACCGGCCAGGAACGGGCGCACGTCCAGCTGCCGGGTCATCGACCCGCCGCGGCGCAGGAAGCCCTTGTCCTCCAATGCCTTCAGATGCTTCGACACCGACGACGTGGATCGCAGGCCCACGGCGTCCGCGATCTCACGGGTGCTAGGCGGGCAACCGTGCCCGTCCACCCAGTCCCGGATCGTCAGCAGGATCCGCTGCTGGCGGGGCGGCAGGGTGGAGGCGTCGAGGCCACCGAACATGTCGAGATCGTCGTAACCGGTCACCCGGCGAATCGTAGTGGGACCCGGTTCGCGTCCCGGAAACAGTGAAGGGGTGGGACCAGTGGTCCCACCCCTTCACCGGAAGAGTGTCAGCGACGCGGTCGCCTTCGTCGTCAGCGACCTCGGTCGCCTTCGGCTCAGTGTCCGCCGTTCGCCTTCAGGCGCTCGACGGCCTCCGTGATGACCTTCTCGGCCTCGGCGCGACCGACCCAGTCGGCGCCCGTGACGTGCTTGTTGGGCTCGAGGTCCTTGTAGTGCACGAAGAAGTGCTTGATGGCGTCCAGCTCGAACTGGGCGACGTCCGCCAGATCCTGGATGTGATCCCAGCGCGGGTCGCCCGCGGGAACGCACAGCACCTTGTCGTCGCCACCGGCCTCGTCGACCATCTTGAACATGCCGACCGGGCGGGCCTCGACGATGACGCCGGGGAAGACCGACTCGGGCAGCAGCACCATCGCGTCCAGCGGATCGCCGTCCTCGCCGAGGGTGTTCTCGATGTAGCCGTAGTCGGCCGGGTAGCCGAAGGAGGTGTAGAGGTAGCGGTCCAGCTTCACGCGGCCGGTCTCGTGATCGACCTCGTACTTGTTGCGCTGGCCCTTGGGGATTTCGATGGTGACGTCGAACTCCACGTCATGTCCTCACTGTCTGGGTCTACTGGCTGTCTGCCTAGCCCGCCTGGATCGACGGTTCGGGAAAAGGGTAGCCGGTCGGCGATACTGTGTGATGCGGGTGCCGCAAGCTGGTGGGACCTTGCTCGAGGCGGTCTGGGTGGTCCGCGGAATCAGCGGCGAGAGATTTCGGAGGGACGTTGGCGGGCGACGGGAAGAAGAAGATCGGCGCACTTGCCGGACGCCGCCGTCGAAATGTCCGGATCCTGTTGTCGCTCGCGGCCGTGCTGATCGTCGCTGTCGCAGCGTTTGCGATCGTCCTCGTCCAGAAGGACACCTCCACCGCGTCGGGCAGCACCGCCACCACGTCGGCCGAGCCGTCGCCCGTCACCGCGACCCCGCAGGTGGCGCCGGTTCCGGACGACGCCCCGATGCCCACGCCCGCGGCGCTCGGTGCGGTCCTCGCGCCGCTGATCGCGAACCCCGCGCTCGGCACGTTCACCGGCGTCGTCGCCGACGCCCGGACCGGCACCACGCTGTGGAGCCAGAACCCCGACACCCCGATGACACCCGCCTCCACGGCGAAGATCCTCACCGCGGCCGCCGCGATGCTCTCCCTCTCGCCGGATCACCGCGTCGAGACGCGCGTCGTGCAGGGCTCGCGACCGGGCGAACTCGTCCTGGTCGGCGGCGGGGACCCGACGCTCACCGCGCAGCCGATCGGGCAGCCGAGCTACTACCCGGGCGCGCCGCGCATCGCGGACCTCGTCGAACAGATCCGCCGTGCCGGTGCCGAGGTCGACAGCATCGTCGTCGACACCAGCGCGTACGCGGGCCCGACGATGGCGCAGGGCTGGATGCCCGACGACGTCGCCGCCGGCTACATCGCCCCCACCGAGTCGCTCATGATCGACGGAGCGCGGATCGACCCGTTCGCCGACGAGTCGCCGCGCAGCCCCACCCCCGCCCTCGACGCCGGACGCGTCCTCGCGCAGGCCCTCGGTATCGACCCGGCCCGGGTCACCGCGGGCAAGGCCGAGTCGGGTGCCGCGCCCGTCGCGAGCGTGCTGTCCGCGCCGCTGCGCGACCGGCTCGCCGTGATGATGCGCCGGTCCGACAACGTGCTCGCGGAGGCGATCGCCCGCGAGGTGGCCGCCGCGAAGAACGCCGAAGCCTCGTTCGCCGGGGCGACGGCGTCGATCACGAAGGTGCTGTACGAGGCCGGATTCAAGACCGACGGGCTCACCCTGCACGACGGCAGCGGCCTGTCCGTCGACGATCGGGTCCCCGCCCGGCTCCAGGCCGACATCCTCACCGCGGCGGCCGGCGAGACGAAGCCGCAGCTGCGCCCGATGCTCGACGACCTGCCCGTCGCGGGCGCCACCGGCACGCTGTCCGACCGGTACGCGTCGGGCGACCGCACCGGCGCCGGCTGGGTGCGCGCCAAGACGGGAACGCTCTCGGTCGCCAGCGCGTTGACCGGATACGTCGTCGACGTGGACGGCCGGGTGCTGACGTTCGCGCTGATGTCCAACGATCGTCCGCCGGAGGTGAGCCGTCCCGCACTCGATGCGGTAGCCGGCGCGCTGCGGCTGTGTGGCTGCAGGTGAGGTAGCGGGTAGCAACCGGAAGTGGGTCGAGACGTGACGGAGCCGGAACACGGATTCGCGAACGCGGTGGACTGGAGTGTCGCCGCGCGCGCCGGCGCCCGGCTGGCCCCGGCCGGACCGGCCACGTCCCGCTACACCGCGGAGAACGTCGTCGCCGAACTCGCGCAGGCGTCGATCCGCGCGGAGGGACCCGTCCGGGACGTCACTCGACTGGCCGACGGGTTGCCGATCCCCGCGGCCCAGGTGCTGGACCGGGCCGGCTGGATCCGCGCCGCCGCGCAGTCGATGGCACAGCTCACCGGCTCCGACGTCGAGGCCGGGCAGAAGACGCTGCTGGCCGGCAAGCCCGGCGGGCTGCAGGCCGGCGCGATGCTGGCGTACCTGTCGTCGGCGATCCTCGGCCAGTACGACCCGTTCACCGGCGAGCACGGCGCGCTGCTCCTCGTCGCCCCCAACGTGCTGCAGGTCGAGCGGACGCTGAAGGTCCCGCCGAGCGACTTCCGGCTGTGGGTGTGCCTGCACGAGGTCACGCACCGGGTTCAGTTCTCGTCGGCGCCGTGGATGGGCGACTACATGCGACGGTCCGTCGCGACCCTCGGGGAGGCCGCCGACGAACCGATGACCGAGATGGTGACTCGACTCTCGGGTGCGCTGCGCGAACGGCGCCGGGACGACCTGCCTGCCGACCAGCGTGGCATCGTCGGACTGCTGCGCGCGACGCAGGCCGAACCGCAGCGGCAGGCCCTGGACCGGATGCTGATGCTCGGCACCGTGCTCGAGGGCCACGCCGACCACGTGATGGATGCCGTCGGCCCCGACGTGGTGCCGTCCGTGGTCCGCATCCGCAAGGCGTTCGACGCCCGTCGCCACCGGAAGAGCAACCCCGTCCAGCGCGTCGTCCGCGCGCTGCTCGGGATGGACGCCAAGATGGCTCAATACGTGCGCGGCAAGGTGTTCGTCGACGCCGTCGTCGCGAAGGTCGGGATGGAGCAGTTCAACGCGATCTGGTCCGGCCCCGACGCGCTGCCCGTCACCACCGAGATCGAGGATCCGGACGCGTGGATCGCGCGGGTCCTGGGGTGAGCGCACCGTCCCCGCTGCTCCCGGAGGCGCCCGCGATCCTCGAGGTCCGGCACGCGGTGCGTGCCTGGCTGGCCCGGCATCACCCGGCCGGTGGCGTCGTCGTGGCGCTCTCCGGTGGTGCCGACTCCCTCGCGCTCACCGCGGCCGCGGTCGCCGAGGCGCCGTCGGTGCGGGCCGTCGTCGTCGACCATCGCCTGCAGGACGGGTCTGCCGAGGTCGCCGCCGTCGCGGCCGCCCGCGCCCTCGACCTCGGATGCGCCGGCGCCGACGTCGTGGCCGTCGACGTCACCGGACCAGGGGGGCTCGAGGCGGCCGCCCGCGCCGCCCGGTACGCGGCGCTCGACGCCGCCCGCGCCGGGCACCCGGTGCTGCTCGGTCACACCCTCGACGACCAGGCCGAGACCGTGCTGCTGGGTCTGGCGCGCGGATCCGGTGGCCGGTCGATCCGCGGGATGGCCGGCCGCGACGCGCCGTGGGGACGCCCGCTGCTGGGTGTGCGGCGGGACGTGACCCGCCGGGCGTGCACCGAACTGGGCCTCGCCCCGCACGAGGACCCGCACAATTCGAACCCCGCCTTCACCCGCGTCCGGCTGCGCACCGAAGTGCTGCCGCTGCTCGAGGACACCCTCGGTGGCGGCGTCGCGGCGGCGCTCGCCCGGACCGCCGAGCATCTCCGTGAGGACGGCGAGGTGCTCGATTCCCTCGCGGAACGGACCGTCGCGTCCGCACGTGACGGAGACGACCTCCTGATCGAGTACCTGACCGACGTCCCCGTCGCGGTGCGGCGGCGCGCCCTGCGGCTGTGGCTCCTCGACCTGGGGGCGAAGGCGTTGACCGACAGGCAGTTACGCGCCGTCGACGACCTCGTCGGCCGCTGGCGGGGGCAGGGCGGCGTCGCGCTCGGCGGCGGAAGAGTGGGAGTCAGGTTGGTTGCATCCCGGCGGCGTGGCAGGCTGTCGGCGGGGTTCGTGAACGACTGAAGGGAATGCTCCGTGTACGAGGGCGACATCGCATCGGTACTGATCTCCGAGGAGCAGATCAAGGAGCGCACGGCCGAACTGGCCGAGGCTGTCGCGGCGCGCTACGCCGACGAAACGATGCAGGACGACCTGCTGCTCGTGGGTGTCCTCAAGGGCGCGATCTTCTTCATGACCGACTTCGCGCGGGCCCTGCCGATCCCCACCCAGATGGAGTTCATGGCCGTCAGCTCGTACGGTTCGTCGACGTCGTCGTCCGGTGTGGTGCGGATCCTCAAGGACCTCGACAAGGACATCGCCGGCCGCCACGTGCTGATCGTCGAGGACATCATCGACTCGGGCCTGACCCTGTCGTGGCTGATGCGCAACCTCAAGACCCGTAACCCGGCTTCGCTCGAGGTCGTCACGCTGCTGCGTAAGCCGGAGGCGTGCAAGGTCGACGTCGACGTCGCGCACGTGGGCTTCGACATCCCGAACGAGTTCGTGGTCGGCTACGGCCTCGACTACGCCGAGCGCTACCGCGACCTGCCCTACATCGGCACCCTCGACCCCAAGGTGTACGGCGGATAGGTCCCCTGGGACACCACGCGTTCGAGTGCCCGCAGGTCCTCCTCGAGCAGGCGGAACAGCCAGTACGCGAAGACGAACGCGATGACGCCGCCGACGCACAGCACCCGGACGGCGTAGACCACGACGGAGATCTCGTCGGGCGACAGGAACGTCACCCCGGCGACCCCGACCAGCGGCACCGACGCGGCCACCGCCAGATACATGGTGCTGCGCCGGTCCAGCCCGCGCAGACGCCGCTCGTCGCTGCTGCTGGTGATGCCGTGCGGCAGCAGTGACGGGTACAGGCAGCGCACCGCGTAGAACGTGACCAGGAAGAACGGGTACGCGAGGGCGATCGCGCCGCACACGATCTGGGAACCCAGGAAGTGCACGTACGCGCCCTGCGGAATGCTCCCGGACGCGATCTGCAGCGACACCGGGAACACGATGCCCGCGACCAGCCACAGCGCGAACACCACCGCGACGATCCGGTCGCCCATCAGCAGGGTGTCGGCGCGGGCCCGGGCGAGCGTCGCGGCGTCGTAGGTCCGGCCCTTGCGCAGACCCCGCGGCACGGTGATGACGTAGCGGCAGAAGTACACGATCAGCAGGAACCCCAGCGGGAACAGCACACTGTTGATCACCTGCGAGACCTCGACGAACCGCTGCTGCGCCTCCGGGGACAGTTCGCTGATGATCAGCGTCTGGTTGTGGTGGTAGTTGTACATCGCCGCCAGCGCGTTCGGCACCCCCACACCCAGCGCGACGATCGGGATCATCCACGGGCGCAGCCGGTAGCGCCAGCTGCTCGGTGGCGGGTCGACGAGGTCCCGTGCCCGTGCGTCGAGGCACAGGTCGAACTGCTGCGCGAGCTCCGCTCCGGTGGCCCACCGGTCGCCCGGGTCCGGCGCCAGGCACGTGAGCAGGACTCGGCGCAGCGCGGCCGGACAGTCGTCGGGCAGATCATTCCGGAACTGCGGGTCGATCTCGCGGCGGCGCAGTGCGAGCATCCGCTCCAGGGACGTCGCCGACTCGCCGGCGGTGCTCTCGTCCTCGAACGGCCGACGGCCGGTGAGCAGTTCCCACAGCATCACCCCGAGCGCGTAGATGTCGCTGCGCGCGTCCAGGTCGGCGGCCGACCCCGACATCTCCGGGTGACAAGCCTCGAGCTGTTCGGGGGACATGTAGGCCAGCGACCCACCGAAGTACGCGACCGGGCTGGTGCCCGCGACGCGATCGCTGAAGCTGATGTTGAAGTCCGCGAGCTTCGGCACGCCCTCCGACGTCAACAGCACGTTCGCGGGTTTGATGTCGCGGTGCAGCACGCCGTGCTCGTAGGCGTAGTCGAGGGCGTCGGCCAGACGTCGGCCCAGCCACGCCACCGTCTCGGGCCACGTCAGCGCCGCGATCTCGTCGCGGACGCTCGAGTCGGACGGCCGGATCTCGCCCTTGCGTTCGAGGACCGCGTCGATCGAATCGAGCAGCAGCCGTCCCGTCCGCGGGTGCTCGGGATCGGCCGGATACTCGCGCACCCGCCGCAGCACGTCCAGCAGGGTGCCGCCCGGGACGTACTGCATGTACAGCAGCTTCAGTTCGCGGTCGGCGAGCAGGCGCTGGTCGAACACCCGCACGATGTAGTCGTGGTCGAGCTGCGCCAACGTCTGCGGCTCGGTGCCGTGATCGTGTGAGATCTTCACAGCGACCAGCCGCTGCATCGACCGCTGCCGGGCCAGGAAGACCCGGGCGAACGAGCCGCGGCCCAGTCCGGTGAGCAGGTCGAAGTCGTCGATGTGGTCGCCGACGTCCACCTGGTCGAGCGCGTGCTGCGCGCCAGGCTGGGCGACGAGGGTGCTGCGGTAGTCGCCGGGACCGTCGAGCAGGTCCGTCAACCGGTCCGCGTGCTCGGGGAACTCCCGGGCGTACTCCGCGACGTCGACGGTGTGCCCGCCACGGCGCCGCAGATGGAAGTCCTCGTAGATCAGGTCCGCCGGCAGGGGCCTCGACTGCAGTTCGGGGAACTGCGTGCAGTACGACGCGAGCGATCGTGGCTCGCCCGCGTGCAGCAGACGGTACTCGAGATCCACCTTGATCAGCTCGACGAGCACGGCGCGACGCAGGGCGTCGCCGACCGGGAGACCACCGGGCAGGAACGACTCCAGGTCGGGGGGCGTCCCGTCCCCGGGCGATTCCCACGCGGACGCGAAGCGGGCCACGACGTCGGCCAGGAACGACACGGTCTGCGTCCCCGGTTCGGCCGGAGACGCGCTCGTGACCGTCGCCGCGGCTCTCGTGGCACCGGCGGTCGATTCGACTGAACCGTCCATCACTCGTCACCGTCCGAAGAAGGGGAGTGCAGCAGGGTGGGTAGGACTCACCCCTCGGGGTACTCGAAATCTTATCGCCGACGGACGGATACTCGGCAGGTGCGAGATCATCTGGTCGAGGAATTCACCGCCACATCGATCGCAGCCCGGGTCCGCTCGGGTGAGCTTTCGCCCGTCGTCGCCGTCGAGGACGCGCTGCGCAGAATCGAGGATCGGGACCCTCGGGTCAACGCGTTCGTGCGCGTGATGCGGGACCGGGCGCTCGCCGAGGCGCGTGCGCTTGCGGAACGTCCGGACCTTTCCGATCTTCCCCTCGCTGGAGTGCCGGTCGCGATCAAGGACAACGTCGAGGTGTCCGGGGAGCCGATGCGAGACGGCTCGCTGGCCACGGATCCGGCGCCCTCGACCCACGATCATCCGACCGTGGCCCGGCTGCGGGCCGCGGGCGCGATCCCAGTGGGCCTGACCGCCGTCCCGGAACTGTGCGTGTGGGGTGCTGTCGACTCCCCGGGGCGGATCACCCGCAACCCGTGGAATCCCGCGTTCGGCCCGGGTGGTTCGTCGGGCGGCTCCGCGGCAGCGGTCGCCGACGCGATGGTGCCTGTCGCGCTCGCCGCCGACGGCATGGGGTCGATCCGGATCCCGTCGGCCTCGTGCGGTGTCTTCGGTATCAAGCCGGGCCGGGGACTCGTCCCGGCCGAACTCGGCGTGCACTCGTGGTTCGGGATGTCGGAGAACGGCCCCATCGCGTCGACCGTGCAGGACGCGGCCCTGATGCTGTCGGTGCTGGCCGGCCGGCCGGATCTGGCGCAGGTGCCCGCGCCGCGGCCGCTGCGGATCGGGGTCGCGACCAATACGCCGTCGCCGATCGTGCGGTTGGACGCCGAATGGGCGCGGGGGACCGCGGCGACGGCCGCACTGCTCGGCGAGTGCGGACACCACACTGTCTCCACGAAGGTGCCGTATCCGCCGAACATGACGGCAGCGTTCGTGCGCTGGTTCGCCGGCACCGCTGCGGATGCCGCCGGGCTGGACCCGGCGCTGCTGCAGCCGCGGACCCGACGTCACGCCGCGATCGGCCGCGTGATCGAGCGGGCGGGCCTGGTCCGGGAGTCCCAGGTGCAGCGCCTGGAGGCGCGGATTCGGCGGTTCTTCGCCGACCACGACGTGATCCTGACGCCGTCGCTCGCGCAGCCGCCGCTCCCCGCCGTCGCCTGGAGCGAGAAGTCGTGGGTGTCCAACGTCGTCGCCAACGTGCGATATGCCCCGTTCAGCGCGCTCTGGAACGTCCTCGGCTGGCCGGCCGCGAGCGTCCCGGTCGGTATGCACAGCGGGTCGGGAACCCCGATCGCCGTGCAGATCGCCGCGCCTCCCGGGGGCGAGTCGAAGATCCTCGCGGTGGCCGCCGAAATCGAGCGTCGTCAGGGATGGTCGCAGCACCCCGGCGTGTGAGATGCGGCACGAAACGGGTGGACACGCCGATCGATCGGCGCGGACCGGGAACCGGGACGGCACCGTCGTGCGTTGAACGCTTTGACGCCACTTCTCGGAGTGGATGGCTGCTACCAGGCGTCGAGCATCATCGTTCGCGGTAATCTGAGATGTCCGGACAGCCGGGAGTCGATATGTCCGGTACGCCGGACTCTTGACCCGTGAACCTGCACGAGCGTAGCCCGCACTACCGAAAGGACCGGCCGCCGTGGCCGAACCTGTATGAACCGCAAGACTGTGTTCCGCAACCTGGCGATAGTCGCCGGTGTCCTGTTGGTGATCTACGCCTTCAGCTACTTCGGTAACGACACGCGCGGCTTCAAATCGGTCGACACCTCCGTGGCGATCGCCCAACTCGACGCCAAGAACGTCGACAAGGCGCAGATCGACGACCGCGAACAGCAGGTGCGTCTGTGGCTCAAGAACGGCGACGCCACCGACGGCAAGACCGAGATCATCGCGAAGTACCCGAGCGCTGCCTCCGAGCAGGTCTTCGACAAGGTCGCCGGCTCCGGGGCCGAGCAGTACAACACCAGCGTGACGCAGGAGAGCTGGCTGACGTCGATCCTGCTGTTCGTGCTGCCGATGATCATCCTGCTCGGCATCTTCTTCTTCGTCATGCAGCGCATGCAGGGCGGCGGTCGCGGCGGAATGATGGGCTTCGGCAAGTCGAAGGCCAAGCAGCTGTCGAAGGACATGCCCAAGACGACGTTCGCGGATGTCGCGGGCGCCGACGAGGCAGTCGAGGAACTCTACGAGATCAAGGACTTCCTGCAGAATCCCGCGCGCTACCAGGCACTCGGCGCCAAGATCCCCAAGGGCGTGCTGCTGTACGGCCCGCCCGGCACCGGCAAGACGCTGCTGGCGCGCGCCGTCGCCGGCGAGGCCGGCGTGCCGTTCTTCACGATCTCCGGTTCGGACTTCGTCGAGATGTTCGTCGGTGTCGGCGCATCGCGCGTGCGCGACCTGTTCGAGCAGGCCAAGCAGAACAGCCCCTGCATCATCTTCGTCGACGAGATCGACGCCGTCGGCCGCCAGCGTGGCGCCGGACTGGGCGGTGGACACGACGAGCGCGAGCAGACCCTCAATCAGCTGCTCGTCGAGATGGACGGGTTCGGTGACCGTCAGGGCATCATCCTGATCGCCGCGACCAACCGTCCCGACATCCTCGATCCCGCGCTGCTGCGTCCGGGCCGGTTCGACCGGCAGATCCCGGTCGGTGCCCCCGACCTGGCCGGCCGCCGCGCGATCCTCAAGGTGCACTCGCAGGGCAAGCCGATCGCGCAGGACGCGGACCTCGAGGGTCTCGCCAAGCGCACCGTCGGCATGTCCGGCGCGGACCTGGCGAACGTCATCAACGAGGCAGCCCTGCTGACCGCCCGCGAGAACGGCACGGTGATCACCGAGGCGTCGCTCGAGGAGTCCGTCGACCGCGTGATCGGCGGCCCGCGCCGCAAGAGCCGGATCATCTCCGAGCACGAGAAGAAGATCACCGCGTACCACGAAGGCGGTCACACGCTCGCCGCCTGGGCGATGCCCGACATCGAGCCGATCTACAAGGTCACGATCCTGGCCCGCGGCCGTACCGGCGGCCACGCCATGACCGTGCCCGAGGACGACAAGGGTCTGATGACCCGGTCCGAGATGATCGCCCGCCTGGTGATGGCGATGGGCGGCCGTGCCGCCGAGGAACTCGTCTTCCACGAGCCCACGACGGGTGCGTCGTCGGACATCGATCAGGCCACCAAGATCGCTCGCGCGATGGTGACCGAGTACGGCATGAGTGCCAAGCTCGGCGCGGTCCGCTACGGCCAGGAGCAGGGCGACCCGTTCCTGGGCCGCTCGATGGGCATGAACTCCGACTACTCGCACGAGATCGCCCGCGAGATCGACGAGGAGGTGCGCAACCTGATCGAGGCCGCGCACACCGAGGCGTGGTCGATCCTCAACGAATACCGCGACGTCCTCGACATCCTGGCCCGCGAGCTGCTCGAACGCGAGACGCTCACCCGCAAGGACCTGGAGAAGATCTTCACGTCCGTCGAGAAGCGTCCCCGTATCACCGCGTTCAACGAGTTCGGTGACCGCACGCCGTCGGACAAGCCGCCGATCAAGACGCCGCGGGAACTCGCCGTCGAGCGTGGCGAGACGTGGCCGCCGGCCGCCGAGCCGACCCAGGCGATCCCGCAGCCCGCGTTCGCGCAGCGGGAGTCGACGGCTCCCGTGAACGGGCACGACACCCCGGATCCGAACCGGGCCCCGCGGCCCGAGCAGCCGTACCCGTCGGCGCAGCCGCAGCCGCAGCAGCCCCCGCACGGCACGATGCCCGACTACGGTGCCCCGGCCGGATGGTCGGCGCCGGGGTGGCCGCCGAAGGACACCGCCGAGAACCGGAATCGGCCTCAGCACGGCGGCTGGCAGCAGTACCCGCAGTGGGAGCCGCCGCAGCAGCATCCGGGTGGGCAGGGTGCCCGACCTGGGAATGAAGGGACCGGACGGTCTGATGACGATGCTCGGACGCAGGCCTGGGAGGGGCCGAGCGGCCCGCAGTAGTCGGCTCGCAACTAGGCTTGGCCCTGGCTCACCCCTACCTGGGTGAGCCAGGGCATTGAGCCCCGATTCTGGAGGTGCGGTCGGTTGTCGGTTAATCAGCTGGGGAGCGAGTCGGTCGCGCTCGTGACGGGGAGGCCTTTCGATCAGGCGCGTGCAGAAGCGGCTGTTCGTGAGTTGCTGATCGCGGTCGGCGAGGACCCCGACCGCCCGGGTCTGCTGGACACGCCGGCCCGCGTGGCGCGCGCGTACCGCGAGGTCTTCGCGGGGCTGTACACCAACCCCGACGACGTCCTGAACACGACGTTCGACGAGGGGCACCAGGAACTCGTCCTGGTCCGCGACATCCCGATGTACTCCACGTGCGAGCACCACCTGGTGTCGTTCCACGGTGTCGCGCACGTCGGCTACATCCCGGGTGCGGAGGGCCGCGTGACGGGCCTGTCGAAGCTCGCTCGACTGGTCGATCTGTACGCCAAGCGCCCGCAGGTGCAGGAACGGCTCACCAGCCAGATCGCCGACGCGTTGATGGCCAAGCTCGATCCGCGCGGCGCCATCGTCGTCGTCGAGGCAGAGCACCTGTGCATGGCGATGCGGGGGATCCGCAAGCCCGGCGCCAGCACGACGACGTCGGCGGTGCGTGGACTGTTCCAAACGAACTCTGCTTCGCGTGCCGAGGCGCTGGATCTGATCCTGCGCAAGTGATCGCCTTACCGCGCCCCGGCCGCCCCGTCGTGATGGGCGTCCTCAACGTCACCGCCGATTCGTTCTCCGACGGTGGACAGTTCCTCGATCGGGACGCGGCCGTCGCGCACGGTGTGCATCTGCACCGGCTCGGTGTGGACATCGTCGACGTCGGCGGCGAGTCCACCCGGCCGGGTGCCGCCCGGGTCGAACCACAGATCGAAGCGGAGCGCGTCGCGCCGGTCATCGCGGCGCTCGCCGCCGAGGGTGTGACCGTCAGCGTCGACACGATGCGGGCCTCGGTCGCGCAGGCCGCGATCGAGGCCGGGGTCACCATCATCAACGACGTCTCGGGCGGACGCGCGGACCCCGACATGGCCCGCGTCGTCGCCGATGCCGGAGTGCCCTGGGTGCTGATGCACTGGCGGCCTGCGGACGGATTCGTGCACGCCGGCGGTTCGACCCACTACGACGACGTGGTCCGGGACGTCCGCGACGAACTGATGGTCCAGGTGGACGCCGCGGTCGCGGCGGGGGTGGACCCGTCGGCCCTCGTCCTCGATCCGGGACTCGGTTTCGTCAAGGACCCCGACCACAACTGGCAGCTGCTGCACGCGCTCCCGGAGTTCGTCGAACTGGGCTTCCCGGTACTGATCGGGGCCTCGCGGAAGCGTTTCCTGGGATCGCTGCTGGCCGACGCGGACGGCACGGTACGTCCGCCGGCCGGGCGCGAGACGGCCACCGCGGTGATCTCGGCGCTCGCCGCCACCCACGGCGCGTGGGGCGTGCGAGTGCACGATGCGCAGGCATCGCTCGACGCGATCGCGGTCGCGTCGGCGTGGTCGCGGGGTTCCCAGCGTTGATTCTCGTTTGTGCCAGGAGGTGGCGGTGAGCGGTGGCAGTGACGTCTCGGGCGATCGCATCGAGTTGCGGGGCCTGAAGGTCCGCGGCAACCACGGTGTCTTCGACCACGAGAAGCGGGACGGTCAGGATTTCTACGTCGATGTGACGCTGTGGATGGATCTCGCGCCCGCGGCGGCGTCGGACGATCTGCAGGACACGTTCGACTACGGCGATCTGGCGCAGCGCGCCGCCGCGATCGTGGGCGGTCCGGCGCGGGACCTCATCGAGACGGTCGCGGCGGAGATCGCCGACGACGTCATGCGCGACGACCGCGTCCGCGGCGTCGAGGTGGTGCTGCACAAGCCGTCCGCGCCGATCCCGCTGACCTTCGCCGACGTCGCGGTGGTGGCGACCCGCTCGCGCACCGGCGCGGGGATCCCGCGATGAGTCGGGCCGTCCTGTCCATCGGATCCAACATCGGCGACAGCCTGGCGCACCTGCAGGGCGTCGTCGACGGTCTCCGGGACCACGTGGTGGCGGTCTCCCCGGTGTACGCGACGGCCCCGTGGGGCGGCGTGGAACAGCAGGACTTCCTCAACGCGATCGTCGTCGTCGACGATCCCGGCACGGATGCGCGGGGCTGGTTGCGTCGCGGACAGGAACTCGAGGCGGCGGCCGATCGCATCCGCGAGGAGCGGTGGGGTCCGCGCACTCTCGACGTCGACGTCGTCACGTGCGACGGCATCCGCAGCGACGACCCGGAACTGACACTGCCGCATCCGCGGGCGCACGAGCGGGCCTTCGTCCTCGTGCCGTGGCTGGCAGTCGAACCCGATGCGACGCTCGACGTCGACGGGGTCGAGGTACGGGTGGACCAGGTGCTCGCGCGATTGGACGCCGGTGAAAGGGACGGAGTTCGGCGGACGGCGCAGCGACTGGAACTACGGTAACTGTGATGAAGCCGACCCGGATCTGGGACCTGTTGTCACTGTCGCTGCTCGCGGCAGTGGCGACGTGGCTGATGCTGCGGGTCGCGTACGGCTCGATTCCCCCGATTCCGGTCTATGCCGGGGCGTCGCTGTACCCGGTTGCGCTCATCGAGACGATCCTCGCTTTCGTCGTCCGGTCGCGTGTTCGCGAGCATGCGATCGGTGACGGACCGCGCCAGTTGCACCCGATCACCGCGGCCCGCGCGGTTGCGCTCGCGAAAGCGTCCGCGCTGGTCGGCGCCGCGAGCGCGGGAGTATGGGCGGGGTTCCTGGTGTTCCTGTGGCCGAAGAGATCGCACTTGAGTGCAGCGGTCTCCGACAGTCCTGGCGTCATCGTCGGTCTGATTGCGGCCGTTTTGCTGGTGGCTGCCGCTCTGTGGCTCGAGCACTGCTGCCGCACGCCCGACACGCCGCCGGACGAACCCGCGCACTGACCCGGAAGCGCGTCGGATCAAACGGGCATAACGGATTGTTGCCACCGTTGTGTCCGGACCTGGGATCCCTCCCGGTCCGGCTACCCTGATCGCATGACGGTTCCCGGTCGCGCCAAGTCAGTACGCCGTAACCGGCGTAGTGCGAGCCAGATGATCGTCGCCGGCCTCGTCGTGCTCGCCGTGGTCGCGTCGCTCCTCTTGATCTTCAGTGAAAGTGTCCAGCTCCTGCGTGTGGGGCTGGTCGTCGCTCTCTGGGCGGCGACGCTCGGTGCGATCGCGATGACGAAGTATCGCCGCGAGTCCGCGCTCGACAAGGCCAAGGTCCGGGACCTGCAGAAGGTCTACGAACTCCAGCTCGAGCGCGAGATCACCGCACGCCGCGAGTACGAACTCGGTGTCGAGGTGCGGGTTCGCGGTGAACTGGGCGCGGAGGCCGAGACCATCGCGGCGCTGCGCGAGGAGCTCGCGGCGCTGCGCAAGAACCTCGAGGTCCTGTTCGACGGCCACCTACCCGAGGACCGGGTGGCGCTGCGCGCGGAGTCGATGCGCGTCCAGGAGCTCGCCGGCGGCTACCAGCCCGCTGCGTCGGGTCTGTTCGTTCCCGGTGCGGAGCAGCCGGCTCGGAACAACAACAACAACCAGCCCCCGGCCCCGCAGGGTCCGTCCTTCGCGACGCCGTACGACGAGCCGATGACGGCGGAGACGACGATCGTGCAGCCCGAGCCCCTCGACGTCGAGGCCGTGGACGACGAGGTCGAGAAGACCGCGTCGAAGCCGGCGCCGCAGCCGAAACCCGCGCCGCAGCCGAAACCCGCGCCGCAGCCGAAGCCTGAGCCGGTACCCGAACCCGAGCCCGAGCCCGAGCCCGAGCCCGAGCCCGAGCCGGAGCCGGAGCCGGAACTCGAGCTCGACGACGAGTCGCGCCCCGCCTCGCGGCGCTCGCGTCGGCTCTCGGAGGATTCCGAGAACGCGGGCGCGCACTCGAGCGGGCTGTCGGTCGCGGAGATCATGGCCAACATGAAGTCCGCCGAGGCGGGCGACGGCGCACCTCGGCGGCGTCGACGCGCGGAGTGACCACGCCGCACCGCTCGCAGAGTGAGCTGTAGATCACGTCGGTAGCACGTGGCGGCGCCTCTTCGCGCGGCGCTATTCTCTCCGCAGGACGTCTGGTACCCGCCGAGCGGGACTGGAACGAACGAGAGGACAAGTGTGACCTCTTTCGGGATCACCAATGGGCCTGCGCCTGCGCGATTGACGGTAGGAATCGTCTCCGCGGGTCGGGTCGGCACAGCAGTAGGCTCCGCGCTGGAGCGGGTCGGGCATCTGGTCGTCGCATGTTCCGCGGTGTCCGACGCCTCCGTCCACCGCGCCGAGACGCGTCTGCCGGACAGCGAGATCCTGCCCGTTCCCGAGGTCGCGGCCCGTGCGGAACTGTTGGTTCTCGCGGTTCCCGACGACGAACTCGAGGGTCTGATCAAGGGGCTGGCGGCCACCGAATCGGTGCGCCCGGGCACGATCGTCGTGCACACGTCCGGCGCCAACGGCATCGGAATCCTCGAACCTCTCACCGTGCAGGGCATCGTCCCGCTCGCAATTCATCCCGCCATGACCTTCACCGGACACGCCGAGGACACCGCGCGCCTGTCCGACGCCTGCTTCGGCATCACCGCGGCCGACGACATCGGCTACGCGATCGGTCAGTCCCTCGTCCTCGAGATCGGCGGCGAGCCCGTCCGGGTCCGCGAGGACGTCCGCCCGCTCTACCACGCCGCGCTCGCGCACGGCAGCAATCATCTGGTGACGTTGGTCGTCGATGCGGTCGCCGCGCTGCGCGTCGCGCTCGAGGGCCAGGAACTGCTGGGACAGGAACTCGTCGGCAGCGATCCCAACGGGCTGCCCGAGCGGGTGCTGCAGCCGCTGCTGTCGGCGGCACTCGACAACGCCCTGCGCCGCGGACAAGCCGCGCTGACCGGTCCGGTGGCGCGCGGCGACGCGGCGGCCGTCGCGAAGCACCTCGAGGTTCTCGGGGACGTCGACCCGCAACTGGCCGCCGGCTATCGCGCCCTGTCGCTGCGGACCGCGCAGCGCACCGGATCCAAGCCCGAACTGATCGAAGTACTCGAGGACCGAAGGTGAGCACTGTGACCGAAGCTTCTGCACTGCAGGGCGGATACAAGCGCGGCGAACTGACCGTGCACCACGACCCCGCGATCGTGACGCGGGTGTCGAAGGCGCTGCGCGGTGTCGGGCGCCAGGTCGCGCTCGTCCCGACGATGGGCGCCCTGCACGCCGGCCACATCGAGCTGGTGCGGCAGGCGAAGCTGACCGGTGCGGTCGTGGTCGTGTCGATCTTCGTCAACCCGCTGCAGTTCGGCGCGGGCGAGGACCTCGACGCCTACCCGCGCACCCTCGACGCCGACCTCGCACTGCTGCGTGCGGAGGGCGTCGAGCTGGTGTTCGCGCCCACGGCGGCCGCGATGTACCCGCACGGACCCCGCACCACGGTGCTGCCCGGCCCGCTCGGTGCCGAGCTCGAGGGCGGGAGCCGTCCGACGCACTTCGCCGGCATGCTCACCGTCGTCGCGAAGCTGCTGCAGATCGCCGCACCCAACGCCGCGTTCTTCGGCGAGAAGGACTACCAGCAGCTCACGCTGATCCGGCAGATGGTCCGCGACCTCAACTTCGACGTCCGGATCGTCGGGGTGCCGACGGTGCGCGAGCAGGACGGCCTGGCGCTGTCCTCGCGCAACCGCTACCTCGACGCCGACCAACGGCAGCTGGCCACCACGCTGTCGGCGGCGCTCGTCGCGGGCGCACACTCGGCGGCCGGCGGCGCGGAGGCGATCCTCGGCACCGCGCGCTCGGTGCTCGACGCCGTTCCCGAGATCGAGGTGGACTACCTCGAGGTCCGCGGCGTGGATCTCGGCCCGGCCCCGGAGCGCGGTGACGGCCGCCTCCTGGTCGCCGCCCGCATCGGCTCCACCCGGCTGATCGACAACGTCGGCGTCGCGGTCGGCACCGGATTCCTCGAGCGCGACGAACAGCCGGGTGACCCGGCCGTCGCGGACATCTACTGATCTCCTCTCCCACAGAAATACCGAAGGGCCGAACATGTTGCGCACCATGATGAAGTCGAAGATCCACCGGGCGACGGTCACGCACGCCGACCTGCACTACGTGGGTTCGGTGACCGTCGACCAGGATCTGATGGAGGCGGCCGACCTGCTCGAGGGCGAGCAGGTCACGATCGTCGACATCGACAACGGTGCTCGCCTCGAGACGTACGTGATCACCGGCGAGCGCGGCTCGGGCGTCATCGGGATCAACGGTGCCGCAGCGCATCTGGTGAACCCGGGCGACCTCGTCATCCTCATCGCCTACGGCGTGATGAACGAGCAGGAGATCCGCGAGTACGCGCCGCGTGTCGTGTTCGTGGACGGCGACAACAAGCCGGTCGAGCTCGGTTCGGACCCCGCGCACGCGCCCGAGGGTTCCGGTCTGATCACGCCCCGGATGCTTTCCAGTCTGGTGTAGGGCGGTGCTCCTCACCGTCGACGTCCGGAACACCAACATCGTTCTCGGACTGTTCACCGGCAGCGGTTCACACTCGAAGCTGGTGCAGGACTGGCGGATGCGTACCGATCCGCGGATGACCGCCGACGAGTTGGCGCTCAAGTTCCGGGGTCTGCTGGGCGTGAACGCGGAGCAGGTCACCGGTGTGTCGGCGCTGTCCACGGTGCCGTCGGTGCTGCGGGAGATCCGGGTGATGCTGGCCCGCTACTGGGACCACGTCCCACACGTCGTCGTCGAGCCCGGTGTGCGCACCGGGGTGCCGCTGCTGGTCGACAATCCCAAGGAAGTCGGCGCCGACCGCATCGTCAACAGTCTTGCGGCCCATCACTTCTACGACAGCGCCTGCATCATCGTGGACTTCGGCACGTCGACGTGTGTCGACGTCGTCTCGGCGAAGGGGGAGTTCCTCGGTGGCGCCATCGCGCCGGGCCTCGAGATCTCCACGGACGCCCTGGCGTCGCAGTCGGCGGCACTGCGCAAGGTCGAGCTGATCCGGCCCCGATCGGTGGTCGGGAAGAACACCGTCGAGTGCATGCAGTCCGGTGCCGTGTTCGGATTCGCCGGCCTGGTCGACGGACTGGTGCGCCGAGTTCGCGCGGAGCTCACGGCATTCGGCGGTACCGACGTCGCCGTCATCGCGACCGGCGACAGTGCGCCGCTGATCATGCCGGAGTGCGAGACCGTCGAACATCACGAACCCGAACTGACGCTCGAGGGCCTGCGCCTGGTCTACGAGCGCAATCTCGCGCGCCGCGGCGCCCGTCGTACCGAGGTCTGACGATCCGGGTTGCCGGCGTCCCCGCGTGTTCGGGGTTTCGTCGACGGCGATGTTGTGTCACACTGTTCGACATGTTCCGTTGCATGAGCGCCCAGGAGTGTTGTCGAGGCTGAACGCTGCCTTGACCAATTTCACTTCCTGGAGCTTTGCTCATGCATTCTGCTTATTCTTTCGGCGTTTCCACGCCTGCGCTCGACCTCTCCGCCCACCCCGACGTCCGTCGTCTCGGTTCGTCGTTGCCCACGCGTCTGCGTCCCGCCGACCTGCTGCGGATCACCGATCAGGGTGCTGCCGACGTCATCGAAGGCCGGCACGATCACCTGCTGCCCGCCGCCTTCCCGACGCTCGAGCGCTGGTCGACGCGGCTGCACTCCGACGACGACGTCGACGTCTGGCTGATCAGCTGGGTGCCGGACAAGTCCACCGAATTGCATGACCACGCAGGATCTTTCGGCGCGCTCACCGTACTGAGCGGCAGCCTCGCCGAGTACCGCTGGACGGACGGCGAACTGCGTCGCCGCACGCTCGACGCGGGCGATCAGGCCGCCTTCCCGCTCGGATGGGTGCACGACGTGATGCGCGCGCCCGGACCCGTCACCGACAGCACCGAACCCACGCTGAGCGTGCACGCGTACTCGCCGCCGCTCACTGCCATGTCCTACTACGAGGTCGCCGAGCACGGCGCGCTGCGCCGCACCCGTACCGAGCTGACCGATCTGCCCGAAGGGGGCTCCAAGTGACCATCGACCAGATGCTCGACGACGCTCGTTCCCAGCTCGACCGCATGTACGTCTTCGAACTCGTCGAGGCCCACCGCCGCGGCGCGATCTTCGTGGACATCCGCCCGCAGGCGCAGCGCGCACTCGAGGGCACGCTGCCCGGTGCGCTCGCGGTCGAGCGCAACGTCCTCGAATGGCGTCTCGATCCGTCCAGCAACGCGCACCTCGCGCTCGCGGTCGATCACGACGTCGAGTGGGTGATCGTGTGCTCGGAGGGCTACACCTCGAGCCTGGCAGCGGCGTCGCTGCGGCAGCTCGGACTGCACAAGGCGACCGATCTGGTCGGCGGCTACAAGGCGATCAAGGCGGCCGGTCTGCTCGGCGCGCTGATGGGGGAGCGGCACTGCACCCGCGAGCTGGCGTCGGTGTCCGCGCACTGACGTCCGTCCGTGGCCGAATGTCACATCGGTTCAGTTCGACTGGACGCGTGTGACATTCGGCCGAAACAGGAGCGGCGGTCCAGTGAAACGAAACCGTCCGGATGCTCCGGAGCCGAGCCCGGTCCGGGGGTTCCGGGCGTCGCCGTGATACCGGAGCCACGCTCGGCGAATGCCGCCCTATAGTCTTGGACCCCGTGAGTGAAGCACCCGCCCAGCCAGTAGACGACACCCCCGAGCAGCTCCGGATCCGCCGCGAGAAGCGGGAGCGGCTGCTCGCCCAGGGGCAGGAGCCGTATCCGGTCTCCGTGCCGCGCACTCACAGCCTCGCGGAGATCCGCGCGAAGTACCCCGATCTCGAGCCCGACTCGAGCACCGGCGAGCAGGTCGGTGTCGCCGGCCGCGTCATCTTCGTCCGGAACACCGGCAAGCTGTGCTTCGCGACGCTGCAGGAGGGCGACGGCACCCAGCTGCAGGCGATGCTGAGCCTGGCGAACGTCGGCGAGGACGCGCTCGCGGCGTGGAAGTCCGACGTCGACCTGGGCGACTTCGTGTTCGTCCACGGCGAGGTGATCAGCTCGCGTCGCGGTGAGCTCAGCGTCATGGCCGACGCGTGGCAGATGGCGGCGAAGTCGCTGCGTCCGATGCCGGTCGCGCACAAGGAGATGAGCGAGGAGTCCCGCGTGCGTCAGCGCTACGCGGACCTGATCATCCGGCCCGAGGCCCGCGACATGGCGCGCAAGCGCGTCGCCGTGGTGCGCGAGCTGCGCAACGCGCTCGAGCGGCGTGGCTTCCTCGAGGTCGAGACCCCGATGCTGCAGACCCTGCACGGCGGCGCCGCGGCCCGCCCGTTCGTCACGCACTCGAATGCGCTCGACATCGATCTGTTCCTGCGCATCGCACCGGAGCTGTTCCTCAAGCGCTGCGTCGTCGGCGGCATCGAGAAGGTCTTCGAGATCAACCGCAACTTCCGTAACGAGGGCGTCGACTCGACGCACTCGCCGGAGTTCGCGATGCTCGAGACGTACGAGGCCTACGGCACGTACGACGACTCGGCGAAGATGACCCGCGAGCTGATCCAGGAGGTCGCGCAGGCGGCGTTCGGTACGCAGGTCGTCACCCTCGCCGACGGCACCGAGTACGACCTGAGCGGTGAGTGGAAGACGATGGAGATGTATCCGTCGCTGTCCGCCGCGATCGGCGTCGAGGTCACCCCGGAGACCACCGTCGAGGAGCTGCTGGCGCTGGCCGAGCGGGTGGGTCTGGAGATTCCGAAGGACAAGGGTTACGGCCACGGCAAGCTCGTCGAGGAGCTGTGGGAGCACCAGTGCGGTGATCAGCTGTTCGAGCCGACGTTCGTGCGCAATTTCCCGGTCGAGACGTCTCCGCTGACGCGTCAGCACCGCAGCCTGCCTGGTGTCACGGAGAAGTGGGACCTGTACGTCCGCGGATTCGAGCTGGCCACCGGCTACTCGGAGCTGGTCGATCCGATCATTCAGCGCGAGCGTTTCATGGATCAGGCGCGTCTGGCTTCGGCCGGCGACGACGAGGCAATGGTTCTCGACGAGGAGTTCCTGGCGGCGATGGAGCAGGGTATGCCGCCGACCACGGGAACGGGTATGGGAATCGATCGTCTACTCATGGCGCTCACCGGATTGGGAATCCGGGAAACGATCCTCTTCCCAATTGTCCGACCTTCTGCGCGCTGACCGGCGGTTTCATATTATTTCGAATGCCAAGTCATCTAATTCGATGACGCGGGGTACTATTGCATTCGAGTTGCCGGTCAGGCGCTTGGCGTCCGAGTAAGGCGCGGGATTCGGAAGGAATTGACCCCATGGCAAAGAAGGTCACCGTAACGCTCATCGACGACGTCGATCAGAACGCGACTGCCGATGAAACCGTCGAGTTCGGCCTTGATGGGGTTGTCTACGAGATCGATCTGTCCTCGGATAATGCCGCGAAACTGCGCGAGCAGCTCGAGGTGTGGGTTTCGCATGCGCGCAAGGTGACGAATCGCCGTCGTGGCGGAAAGGGTGCCGCCGGCGCCGCTGCCACGTCGTCGCGGCCGTCGGTGGATCGTGAGCAGAGCGCGGCGATTCGTGAATGGGCGCGCCGTAACGGGTTCACGGTGTCCTCGCGTGGACGCATCTCCGCCGAAATCACCGAGGCGTACAACAAGGCGCACTGATTACGGCCCGAGCACGGCTCGGACGAATCGGTTCCGCCCGTAAAGACTCGCTGATAGCGTCCGCGCTGTGCAGCTGAGGCGAATCTTTACGGGCGTAGCGCTCGGGTTTTTCCTGCTGGTTTGTGCTTCCGGTCCGGCATCTGCACAAGAGGACCGCCCGGTTTCCTATAACTTCCTCGATGGAATACCACTGGAAATGGGCAATCCGGGTGGATCGGCGCCGGGATCGAACGACCGGACGTGTAAACCGTCGGCCGGCCATCCGAATCCGCTGGTCGTGGTACACGGAACGGGCGGAAACCGGCAGAACAATTGGGGCACCTATGCTGTGCTGTCGGCGAACGAGGATTACTGTGCCTTCGCGTCGACACAGGGCACTTTCGGCTATCGTTCGCGGCCGATTTCCGCCATGGGCGCGATGATGCCGATCGGACAGAGCGCCGAGCAGTTGCGCGATTTCGGGGTCGACAAGTATGTGTCGCCTGTCCCGCTGTGGAACGGCACGAACGCGTTCGATCTCCACGCGCCACAGGTGACCTACACCAACATCATGACCCGCTACGACGAACTGATCGTGCCTCACACGAGCGGGTTACTCGGGGTGCGCAATGCCACCGACATCGTGGTGCAGGACGGGTGCGCCGCGAACTTCGGCGAGCACGCGGCGATTGCCGCGGACCCGGTCGCCGCGGCATACGTGATGAATGCATGGGATCGGAACCATCCGCGCCGGCGCCGTGTGTATTCGTCGCGCCGATCGCGGGAGGCTGACCGCCCCGAGCGGCCCCCCACCGGACCCTCAGAAACGCATTAATTTGCGTGGGTAAGGTTCCGCAGCGGTGATCGGGCGGGTGGGAAGGAGTGAGCGAGTGCGAGCTGTTCCGGAGACGGGCACGGGCGATCCGACGGTGTCGTCGGACGCGCCGCCACGGAACCGGTGGTGGCCGCTCTCGTCTCGGCACGTCCTCACGCTCGCCGCGGCGCTCGTCGCGCTGCAACTGGTGGTGCGTGGCATCGTCGCGTTCTCGGGGGACTTCTACTGGGACGACCTGATCCTCGTCAGCCGGTCGGGGCAGTACCCGGTGCCGTCCGGTGCGTTCCTGTTCTACGACCACGACGGGCACTTCATGCCGGCAGCGTTCCTGGCCGCCTGGATCGCGACGACGCTGGCGCCGCTGAACTGGGTGGTGCCGGCGATCATGCTCGTCGTGCTGCAGGCCGGTGCCTCGCTCGCGGTGCTGCGGGTGCTGCGCCTGCTGCTGGGCACGCGGGCCGTCCTGTTGCTGCCGCTCACCTTCTACCTCTTCTCGCCGCTGACGCTCCCGTCGTTCGCGTGGTGGGCGGCGGGCCTGAACTCGCTGCCGATGCAGATCGGCCTCGCATGGGTCGCGGGCGACGCGATCCGGTTGTGCCGGACCGGGCGGCCACGGTTCGCGGTGTCCGGCGCCGTCGTCGCCGCGCTGTCGCTGGCGTTCTTCGAGAAGTCGGTGCTGGTGCCGTTCGTCGCGTTCGCGGTGGTGGTGCTGATGTATCGCGTCGACGGGATCGACCGGCCCGTGCGGACCGCGCTGACGAAGGGCCGCGCGCTGTGGATTCCGCTCGCCGCGGTCGTCGCGTGCTGGGCGGCGTCCTACCTGGCGTTCACCGAATCGCGGTTCGTGCTGCCCAGCGCGACACAGACCGTCGGGCTGTTCCACCACGGCACGTCGCTGGGCCTGGTCCCGACGCTGCTCGGCGGTCCGTGGGCGTGGGATCGCTGGCCGCCGAGCCCGCCGTGGGCGACGCCGCCGACGGTGCTGGTCGTGCTCGGATGGCTGGCCATCGCGGCGGCACTGGCCTGGTCGCTCCGCTACCGCGCACGCACCGGCTGGGTGTGGCTCGCGATGGTCGCGTACGTCGCGGCGTCCGAGACCGCGATGGTGCTCACCCGCTCCGGGCCGGACACCGCGTACGAACTGGCGCAGACGCTCCGGTACGTCGCGGATAGTGGCGTCGTGCTCGTGATCGGTTGGGCGCTGATCGTGCGCGCACCGCGTCGAGAGCACGTCCGACCGCTGCCGGCGGTGCCACCGGCCGCGGTCATCGGACTGGCCGTGCTGTTCGCCGCGAGCAGCCTGTGGTCGACGGTGACGTTCGTCGAGCGTTGGCGCGACAACCCGACGGTCGACTATCTCGCGCACGCGAAGCAGTCGTTGGCCGCGAACCCGGACACCCCGCTGCTCGATCAGCCGGTCTCGATCTGGGTGCTGCTGCCGGTCGCTTACCCGCACAACACCACCAGCTACCTGTTCGCGCCGCTGCGGGACCGTCCCGAATTCGGCCGGCACACCGACTTCCTGCAGTTGCTCGACGACTCCGGACGCCTGATCCCCGCCGCGGTGACCCCGACCCGGAGCATCGGGCAGGGCCCGGAACCGGGCTGCGGGTACCGGGTCAGGCCCGGCGGCGCCGAACTGCCGCTCGACGGTCCGCTCATCGACTGGGAGTGGACGGCCCAGCTCAACTACTTCGCGACCGCCGACGGCGTCGTCGAGGTGGGCCTCGACCGCAGCGACGACACCGTCACGGTGCCCGTCGAGTCCGGACTCAATCAGGTGTTCGTGCGTCTTTACGGCGCGGGCGAGGCGCTGCGCATCACGCCCGCGACGCCCGGGCTGGAACTGTGCGTGGGTGCGGGTCCTGTCGGCTCCGTCGTAGGGGCGCCGAAGGCCGGGTCGTGAGCGCGTCGGGCTACATCCGGTCGCTGACGGGCCTGCGGGCCGTTGCGGCGCTGCTCGTCGTCGGTGCCCACGCGGCGTTCTGGACGGGGCGCTACACCCCCGACCTGGCCGGTGGCGCGTTCTCCCGGCTCGAGATCGGCGTTTCGGTCTTCTTCGTCCTGTCCGGGTTCCTGCTGTCCCGGCCGTGGCTGCAGACCGCGGCGGGGGAGCGGTCACTGCCGTCGACGCGGACGTACCTGTGGCATCGGGCCCGACGCATCCTGCCGGCGTACTGGATCACCGTCGTCGCGACGTACGTGATCTATGCGTTCCGGGACGACGCGGGCGAGACCGGGCTGGGCTGGTCGGGCTTTCTGCGGAACATGACGCTCACCCAGATCTACGGGCCCGGGCACCTGCACACCGGTCTCACCCAGATGTGGAGTCTCGCGGTCGAGGTCACGTTCTACCTGCTGCTGCCGGTCATCGGCTGGCTGCTCGTGGTCGTCGTCTGCCGGCGGGAATGGCGTCCGATCCGGCTCGCGGTCGCGCTGCTCGCCCTCGTCGCGGTCACCCCGCTGTGGACGCTCGTCACCCACCACACCGACATCACCTTCACCGCCCGGCTGTGGCTGCCCGGGTTCGTCGCCTGGTTCGCGGGCGGGATGCTGCTCGCGCTGGCGTCGGTGACGGTCAAACGCTGCAACCCGTACGGGATGGGACTGCTGGCGCTCTACTTCCTGCTGCTCGCCTGCACCCCGCTGGCCGGGGAGGCGACGATCGTTCCGGCCGATGCGACCGAAGCAATCACCAAATCGATGCTGTACCTGGCCTTCGCGATGTCCCTGATCGCGCCGCTCGTGATCGGGGATCGTCCGGGCCCGCTGGGACGGCTGTGCTCGTCGGCCCCGATGGTGTGGCTCGGCGAGATCTCCTACGAGATCTTCCTCGTGCACCTCGTGGTGATGGAGTTCGTCGTCGGCATGCTCGGCTACCGGACGTTCCAGGGCTCGACGGTCGGCGTCTTCGTCGTCACCGTCGCGTTCTCCGTCCCGATCGCGTGGGCGCTGCACCGGACGCTCGAACGCGTGATCCCCTCCGGCCCGCGCGTGGAGCGGCGGGCGATGACGGTGGTGCGACGGGGCGACGACGGCATCGACGACGCCACTGCACTGCCGGCTCCCGTCCGGGTCGACTGACGACGGGTCAGAATCCGGCGCCGCTGTCACATCTACGGCGCGGCCGGTGTCTCCATGCCGAGTGCACGTGATCGGAGGAGGAATCATGACCAGCAATACCCGGATCCCCAGGGCCGAGTTGACCGGCCTCTACGGCGCGGTGGTCAAGCGGATGTCACGCAGGATGCTCGGCGACGTCGCCGAACCGGTGGAGGTGACGTGGCACAACCGAAAGGTGCTGAACTTCAGCTTCACCGTCGGACGCAAGACCCAGAAGTGGGACAAGTGCGACGAGAACCTCAAGTCGTTCGCCCACATGGCGGTCGCGAGCCTGGTCGGTTGCAGCTTCTGCCTCGACTTCGGCTACTTCCACGCCCACAACGAGGGCCTCGATCTCGTCAAGGCACGTGAGGTGCCGCGCTGGCGCGAGTCGGACGTGTTCACCCCGCTCGAGCGGGACGTGATGGAGTACGCCGAGGCGATGACCGTGACGCCGCCGACCGTCACCGACGAACTGTCGGCGAGGCTGCTCGACGCGCTCGGCCCGGCCGCACTGGTGGAGCTGACGGCGTTCGTCGCCGTCGCGAACCTCATGACGCGCACCAACACCGCGTTCGGTATCGAATCGCAGGGTTTCGCGGCGTCGTGTGGGCTGCAGCCGCTCGCCGTACGCTCGACGACATGACCGGCGACCCGTTCGTCGCGCACCGCAGCCTGCTCTTCACGGTCGCCTACGAGATGCTCGGCTCGGCCGCCGACGCGGAGGACGTCGTGCAGGAGACCTGGCTGCGGTGGGCGGATGTGGACCAGGAGCAGGTGCGCGATCCGCGCGCCTACCTGGTGCGCACGGTCACCCGCCAGTCCCTGAACCGGCTGCGGTCGCTGTCGCGGCGCCGCGAGGACTACATCGGTGAGTGGCTGCCGGAACCGCTGCTCACCACCCCGGACGTCGCCGACGACGTCGAACTCGCGGAGAGCGTGTCGATCGCGATGCTGACGGTGCTGGAGACCCTCGGTCCCGTCGAGCGGGCGGTGTTCGTGCTCCGCGAGGTGTTCGAGACGCCGTACCCGGAGATCGCGGAGGCGGTGGGCAAGACGCCGGCCGCGGTGCGGCAGATCGCGCACCGGGCGCGCGAACACGTCGGGGCGCGGCGACCGCGGATGCAGGTCGACCGAGCTCAGCAGGAGGCGGTGGTCGAGAAGTTCCTGGCCGCCGTCTCCACCGGCGACGTGCAGGCGCTGGTCGACGTGCTCGCCCCCGACGTCGTGGTGGTCGCCGACGGTGGCGGCATCGCGACGGCGGCGCGCAAGCCGATCGTCGGGGCCCGCCGGGTGGCGGCCTTCCTGTCCAAGGCGGCGACGCTGCCGGACTTCGTGACGACCACGACCTGGCTCAACGGCATGCCCGGCATCCGCATCGACGTCGGCGGCGAGGCCACCGCGGTGAGCGTCGTCGTGGAGGACGGCCGCATCACGCGGGTCTACGCGATCCGCAACCCTCACAAGCTGGGATCGCTGGACAAGGTTGCAGATCTGCGTCGCTGACGCGCGCGGTGATGTTCGCTTCAGGCGTACAGCCTCCGGGAAACGATTCCGCGACCTGCGGCGTTGAAGACTTTATGCAGGTCCGCTCCGCACGTTTGACGGGTGGAGGAGCGGCAGGTCGGAAGGCAGCCCACTAGAGTATGAGGTGGGGTCGTGGAACCTTCATCGGTTCCGGAGGCCGTCAGCCTGTTGTGCCGGAGCGAAACGCGGCGGGAGGGCCGAGACGCAGGTCTCGGAACTGATTGCCGGAGAGTGTGAGGGAGAGCGATGTTCGAGAGGTTCACCGATCGCGCGCGGCGCGTCGTCGTCCTGGCCCAAGAAGAAGCCAGGATGCTCAACCACAACTACATCGGCACGGAACACATCCTGCTGGGCCTCATCCACGAGGGTGAAGGCGTGGCGGCGAAGTCGCTGGAGTCGTTGGGTATCTCCCTCGAAGGTGTCCGCAGCCAGGTCGAGGAGATCATCGGCCAGGGCCAGCAGGCCCCGTCCGGGCACATCCCCTTCACTCCGCGTGCCAAGAAGGTCCTCGAGCTCAGCCTCCGTGAGGCGCTGCAGCTCGGCCACAACTACATCGGCACCGAGCACATCCTGCTCGGCCTGATCCGCGAGGGCGAGGGCGTCGCCGCCCAGGTGCTCGTGAAGCTGGGCGCCGACCTCAACCGTGTTCGCCAGCAGGTCATCCAGCTGCTGTCGGGCTACCAGGGCAAGGAGCCGGCCGAGGCCGGCAGCAGCCGTGGCGAGGCGGGCACCCCGTCGACGTCGCTGGTTCTCGACCAGTTCGGCCGCAACCTCACCCAGGCCGCCCTCGAAGGCAAGCTCGACCCGGTCATCGGCCGCTCGAAGGAAATCGAGCGCGTCATGCAGGTGCTGAGCCGCCGCACCAAGAACAACCCTGTCCTCATCGGTGAGCCGGGCGTCGGCAAGACCGCCGTCGTCGAGGGCCTCGCGCAGGCCATCGTCAACGGCGAGGTCCCGGAGACCCTCAAGGACAAGCAGCTCTACACGCTGGACCTGGGTTCGCTGGTCGCCGGCAGCCGCTACCGCGGTGACTTCGAGGAGCGCCTGAAGAAGGTCCTCAAGGAGATCAACACCCGCGGCGACATCATCCTGTTCATCGACGAGCTGCACACGCTGGTCGGTGCGGGCGCGGCCGAGGGCGCGATCGACGCGGCCTCGATCCTCAAGCCGAAGCTGGCCCGCGGCGAGCTGCAGACCATCGGTGCCACCACCCTCGACGAGTACCGCAAGTACATCGAGAAGGACGCCGCCCTCGAGCGCCGGTTCCAGCCGGTGCAGGTCGGCGAGCCCACGGTCGAGCACACCATCGAGATCCTCAAGGGTCTGCGCGACCGCTACGAGGCGCATCACCGCGTCTCGATCACCGACAGCGCACTCGTCGCGGCGGCCACCCTGGCCGACCGCTACATCAACGACCGCTTCTTGCCGGACAAGGCGATCGACCTCATCGACGAGGCCGGCGCCCGAATGCGCATCCGCCGCATGACCGCACCGCCGGACCTGCGCGAGTTCGACGACAAGATCGCCGACGCCCGCCGCGAGAAGGAATCCGCGATCGACGCGCAGGACTTCGAGAAGGCCGCGAACCTCCGCGACAAGGAGAAGACCCTCGTCGCGCAGCGCGCCGAGCGCGAGAAGCAGTGGCGTTCGGGCGACCTGGACGTCATCGCCGAGGTCGACGACGAGCAGATCGCCGAGGTGCTGGGCAACTGGACCGGTATCCCGGTCTTCAAGCTCACCGAGGAGGAGACCACGCGTCTGCTCCGCATGGAGGAGGAGCTGCACAAGCGGATCATCGGCCAGGAGGATGCCGTCAAGGCCGTCTCCAAGGCGATCCGCCGTACCCGTGCCGGCCTGAAGGATCCGAAGCGTCCGTCCGGCTCGTTCATCTTCGCCGGCCCGTCCGGTGTCGGTAAGACCGAGCTGTCCAAGGCGCTCGCGAACTTCCTGTTCGGCGACGACGACGCGCTCATCCAGATCGACATGGGCGAGTTCCACGACCGGTTCACCGCGTCGCGTCTGTTCGGTGCCCCTCCCGGATACGTCGGCTACGAAGAGGGCGGTCAGCTCACCGAGAAGGTGCGCCGCAAGCCGTTCTCGGTGGTCCTGTTCGACGAGATCGAGAAGGCACACCAGGAGATCTACAACACCCTCCTGCAGGTGCTCGAGGACGGCCGTCTCACCGACGGTCAGGGTCGTACGGTCGACTTCAAGAACACCGTGCTGATCTTCACCTCGAACCTCGGTACCTCGGACATCTCGAAGGCCGTCGGCCTGGGCTTCACCTCGGGAACCGGTACGGAGTCGAACTACGAGCGCATGAAGCTCAAGGTTCACGACGAGCTCAAGAAGCACTTCCGCCCCGAGTTCCTCAACCGTATCGACGACATCATCGTCTTCCACCAGCTGTCTCAGGACGAGATCATCCAGATGGTGGACCTGATGATCGGTCGCGTCGAGACGCAGCTGAAGAACAAGGACATGGACATCGAGCTGACCGAGCAGGCCAAGTCGCTGCTCGCGAAGCGCGGCTTCGATCCGGTGCTGGGTGCGCGTCCGCTGCGTCGCACCATCCAGCGCGAGATCGAGGACCAGCTGTCGGAGAAGATCCTCTTCAACGAGCTCGGCCCGGGCCAGATCGTCCTGGTCGACGTCGAGGGCTGGGACGGCGAGGGCGCCGGCGAGAACGCGAAGTTCACGTTCCACGGATCCCCGAAGCCGGTCAAGGTTCCGGACTCGCCCGCCGAGGCGCTGGCCGGTGCCAGCGACACGACCCCGTCCGAGGGCGGTTCGGCCGAGTAGGTTCACGTGAACGACGCCCCCGCGAGCGAAAGCTCGCGGGGGCGTCGTCGTGTCTCGGGCGGAGATCACCGACCGGCGGGGGCTGTTCGGCCGGACCAGTTGGCGAGGCGTTCCGTCGGTCCGGCTCCCTCAGTAGGCTCGACCACCGCGCCGAAGGGAACCCGCCCGCCGCGGAGACTCGCGGGGATGGCGCGGCGGGCCACCACCAGTGCCGCTTCGGCGAGGGCGGGGTCGGCCTCGGTCGGTTGCGCCGTCGCCACCGCCAGATCCCAGCCGTGGACCAGCGTCTCGTTCAGGTACGCCCAGACCGCGGCGTGCCCGGGAACCTGACCCCACGGAGCGGTGACGGTGGCGGTGAGCAGTCCGTCGTCGTCCCAGACGGCCCACATCTTCTCGCCGGCCGTCCGATATGCGGAGGACCACTCGCCGTCGACACCGACGCCGGTCGCCACCAGCGGCACCGAAGCCGGGTCGCCGCCCTCACCGATGACGCGGGCCCGCTCGACAGTCGCGACCAGGTGGCCCATCAGGGTTGCGACGTCGAACTCGTCGCACGGTGTCGGATTCGTCAGTTGATGCGGGCGTACCTCGCCCATCATGGCGGTCACCCAGGCCAGGGCTTCGCGGTACAGGGGCCGGGGGTCGGTGATGTCGGTCATCGTGGGCCTTTCGATGGAGTTGCACGTCTGCGGACCCGGCCCACTCTGGCGCCTGATCACGACATCTTCTGTCATGTATTTCTGGGAGACTGCGGCAATGCGCGCCGACCGTTTGCTCTCACTCGTGCTGTTGCTGCGGAACAGGGGACGGATGTCCGCGACGGCACTCGCCCGTGAGTTGGAGGTGTCCACGCGGACGGTGCTCCGCGATGTCGAGGCGTTGTCGGCGGCCGGAATCCCCGTCTATGCGGAACGTGGCCGCCACGGCGGGTTCGCTTTGCTGCCGGGGTTCACCACCGATCTCACCGGCTTGACGGTGGACGAGGCGAAGGCGCTGCTCGCGGCGGGCGCCGCTGCCACCCCCGAGGCGTTGGGGATGGCGCCGGCATTTGCGTCCGCGATGCGCAAGGTGGTGGCGGCGATGCCGGACACTCATCGGGAGGCCGCCACCCGGGTGGCGGAACGGGTGCTGGTACGGCACGGCGGTTGGCTCACGGATCCGCCGCAGGAGGAGCGTCTCGGCCTGATCCAACGGGTTGTGTTCGCCGGAAACCGGCTTCGGATTCGGTATGCCGCCCGCGGTAGCGAACCACGTTGGCGCACAGTCGACCCGATCGGTCTGGTCTGTGCCTCCGGTCGGTGGTACCTCGTGGCGACGCATCGCGGATCGGAGCGGACGTACCGGCTCTCCCGGATCCAGGACGTCCATGAACTCGACGAGCGGGCACGACGCGAGGCTGTCGTCGACCTGGCCGCGATCTGGGACCAGCGCCGATCCGAGTTCCGCTCGCTGCGTGAAGGTTTGACGGCCACCGTTCGGGTGCGGGCCGAGCGTCGCGGCGACCTTCTCGGTTCGGCGCTCTCCACCGCAGCGGAGGTACCGGCGGACGGATGGATCACGGCCGAGGTCGAGTTCGGCGACGCGGCGCACGCGGGGAGCGTGCTGTGGATGCTCGGCGAGGACGCCGAACTCCTCGGACCGGAGTGCCTGCGCGAATCGATCAGGCTCCGGGCGGCGGGCATGGCCGAACGGCACAGGTCTGCCTCTGCCTCCCGGGCTCAGAACTCGTGATCACCGTGACGTGGGCGGCGCGGCGTGTCCGGTCCGGCCCGAACAGTGCCGCCTCCTGGAGCGCCCAGCGGTCCCAGTGCGGCCGGAACATCTCACCGTCGCGCTGCAGTGCGCGTCGCATTCGCTCGTCGGGATCGGCGTCGACGAACACCCGGACCGCGAAGTACTCGCGTGCGACGCCGCACGTCGCCCCGGCGCCTTCGACGATCAGGTATCGGTGGCGGCGGATCGCCCGCCACTCCGCGTAGTCGCAGAGATGCCAGTCGTACCGGCGGTAGCGCGGGATCCGGCCGTGCCGGGCGGGGGAGAGGACCTGCCGGACGAGTCGCGGAACCGAGGCGGCGAGACCTTCCCAGCCGGGGTACACGTCGTCCATCCGGAGAATCGGTGCGTCGTCCAGTGCCGCGGCGACCCGTGTGGCCAGCGTCGACTTGCCGCTGCCGGAGGGGCCGTCGATGCCGATCAGGATCGGTCCGCGGCGGCGGTGCCCGAAATGTCGTCGATGCGCGGCGTGCGCGAGCGCGACGATCCGGGCTGTGCTCTCGGCCAGCGCCGGGAGGGTCCGATCGTCCTCGATGGTCATGACCGGAACGCTATGCGAGTCACCCGGTTCGCGTGAGCGGCATCGGCATTTCGGGCCACGCGACCGACCACGATGGTGTGGACTGGCCGCATGACATCCGCAGCGGCCGGGATCCGTCCCGCCCGGGCCCCGCTCGTGCTGACGGCGCTGATCCTCGTCGCCGCCGTGGCGAACCTGAACCTGGCGGTGGCCAATGTCGCGCTGCCCGACATCGGCAAGGCCTTCGACGCGAGTCAGACGCAGCTGAATCTGGTCGCCGTCGGATACTCCGTCGGGCTCGCAGGTTCGGTGCTCTATCTCGGCGCCCTCGGTGACCGGCACGGGCGGAAGATGATGCTGGTACTCGGCATGACGTTGTCGCTGCCGGCGTGTGTCATCGCCGCCTTCGCGCCGAGCGTCGAGGTGCTCGTCCTCGCGCGACTGCTCGGTGGTGTCGCGGCCGGGATGGCCTTCCCGACCACGCTCGCACTGATCACAGCGCTCTGGTCGGGAGCAGCCCGGACCAAGGCGATCGCATTGTGGTCGGCGATCGGCGGCGGTATCTCGTCACTCGGCCCGCTCGTGTCCGGCGCCCTGCTGCAGTCGTTCGACTGGGGGTCGGTGTTCCTGGTGACCGTGCCGCTCGCGCTGGTCGCGCTGGGTTTCGCGGCGTATTTCGTGCCGAGCCACGTCAACGAATCGACCGATCCCGTGGACAATCTCGGCGGGATCGTGTCGGTGATTCTGGTGGCGGCGTTGGTGCTGGGCATCAACTTCGCCCCGGTCGCCGGCATGCGCACGACCGCGCTGTCGATGCTGCTGATCGCGGTCGCCGCGGGGGTGGTTTTCGGAATCCGGCAGCTGCGGGCGAAGTACCCGCTGTACGACCTGACGGTGGCCCGCCGGCGCATCTTCTGGGTCGCGGCCGTCGCGGGCATCGTGGTGTTCGGCACGCTGATGGGAACCCTGTACATCGGCCAGCAGTTCATGCAGAACGTGCTCGGATACTCGACGCTGGCAGCGGGATCCGCCGGTCTGCCCGCCGCAGCCGTGATGGTGGTGGTGGCCCCGCAGTCCGCCAAGCTGGTCGAATCGCACGGCGCGCGATTCACGCTGTTGCTCGGATACGTGGCAATCGTCCTGGGACTGGTGGTGGCGTTGCTGCTGTGGAAGGAGGACGCGCAGTACTGGAAGATCGCGCTCGGCTACATGTTGCTCGGCGCCGGAGTCGGGCTGGCCGGCACGCCGGCCTCGCACTCGCTGACCGGGTCGGTGCCGGTGTCGCGGGCGGGGATGGCGTCGGGCACCGCGGACCTGCAGCGCGACCTGGGCGGCGCGATCGTGCAGTCGGTGCTCGGTGCGCTGCTCACCGCCGGCTACGCGGCGTCCTTCGCCGCTACGATCGCATCCAGCCCGCAGTCGGGTGACGTCAGCGATCAGACCGAGGCCGCGTTGGAGAAGTCCTTTGCCGGCGCCGAGAACGTCGCGGAGCGGTATCCGCAGTACGCGGACGCGATCACCGCCGCCGCCCGCGCGGCCTTCCTCGACGGGGATTCCCGGGCGTACGCCGCGGCGATCGCGATCGTCCTGGTCGGCGCGGCGCTCGTCTTCTTCGCCTACCCACGCCGGGACGCAGAGCGGGAGTTGCTCGAGCACTACCGGGAGATCGACGAAGCCCCCGAGCGGGCCGACCGGCGGCCCTGAGGGAGGACCGGGTCAGCGTCCGGGGCGTGTCACCGCTCCGGGTGCCGGCGGCTTCATCAACAGCGTCGCGGTCAGGAAGCACAGCGCGCCGACCAGCGTGCCGAGGTTCGCGGCCGCCGCACTCTCCGGCCGGTGCGTGTCCGGGACGAACAGCGCGCCCACCGCGGACACCCCGAAGGCCACCGAGCCGATCGCGTTGAGCCACGTGCTGCCCCAGTTGCGCGCGTGCGGATCCCACAGTCCGTCGACGTCGGTGGTGGCGACGACGGCTAGCGCGGAGGCTGCCAGGAAGCACAGCGAGCCGAACGCGTCCGGCTGCCAGACGAATTCGTGCTCCTCGTGCGCGGTGAGACTGCGCACGAGCGCGGCGCCGGTGCTGACGTTGAACAGCAGGGTGCCGATGAACTGCACGAACGCCGACCACCAGTCGTACCGGTCGACGCGGGACGTCGACGGGGTGGGCACCACGCGCCCGCTCAACCTCAGTTGGACGAAGGCGGCGACGGTGAAGAACAGCGAGCCCGCGAAGTAGGTGAGGTTGTCCGCCTCCCCGCCCACCGTCGTCGCGTACCCCGGGAGCGCGCCCACCGCGAACAGAGTCGAGCCGATCGCGAAGCCGAGCGATTCGCGGCGTAGCCCCACCCTCTCCAGCTGCCCCATGCGATTACACGATAGGGGGTAGTTTGCGAGGAGGAAGTAGACCTGAGGAAGTAGACCTATCGACGAGAGAGGATCTGCACATGCCCACACGCACCGCACGCACCGCCTGGAACGGGACGCTCGAAAAGGGTTCGGGTCAGGTGGAACTCACCAGTTCGGGAGTCGGCACCTTCGAAGTGTCCTTCCCGAAGCGGGCGGCGGAGGACGCCGGCGGCACCACCAGCCCCGAGGAACTGATCGCGGCGGCGCACTCGTCCTGCTATGCGATGCAGTTGTCGGCGCTGATCGGGGAGGCGGGCGGAACGACGCAGAGCCTCGACATCCGCGCCGACGTCTCGCTCGGGCCGGACGATCCGGGTTTCAAGCTGACCGGCATCGTGCTCACGGTGCGGGCAGAGGTCGACGGCCTGGACGCTGCGGGGTTCGCCCGCGTCGCCCAGGCCGCCAAGGAGTCCTGCCCGGTGAGCAAGGCTCTGACCGGCGTCGCCATCACGCTCGACGCCGCGCTCGAGTAGCCCCCTGGTTGTGAGGGCTCGAACGTACTGGGGCGGAGACTGTTCCGGTCTCAGCTACGTTCGAGCCTCGCCCGGACCTGCTCCATCTTCGCGCGCAACTCGTCCTGACTGACGATGCCGCGATCGAGGAAGGTGTGCGCCGTGGTGATCGCCGACCGTGAATGGACGGGGAACTGACTGTAGATGGTCTCGCCGAGTTCGTCCTCGGTGTGCCGGCGTTCGAGGTTGTCCCACGATCCGCGCCACGAGAGACACTCGCACGTGGCCTGCATCGCGGATTCCCACGGGTCCGGTCTGCGGTCGGTGTCGTCGAGGTCCCCGGCGCGTTCACCCGCGGTCTGCAAGGTCCGCAGAATGACCTCGTAGCTCTGTGTTGCCGTCACTTGCCACCTCCAGCCGACGGTGCCTTCGACGCGTCCCAGTCCGCCGAGGGCAGCGCCACGCCGATCATGGTGTCGCGGGTGACGATCTTCTCCAGTTGTTCCTCGGTCCAGCCGTCCGTGCCCTCGGGTCGCATCGGCATGACCATGAAACGGGACTTCTGGTTCGAGTCATGCACTCGTACTTCCACATCGGACGGGAAGTGCAGTCCGAACTCGGCGAGAACCTCCCGCGGGCGACGGACCATGCGCCGCCGGTAGTTCGGTGTCCGGTACCAGTCGGGTGACATGCCGAGAACGGGACGCGGGTAGCAGGAGCACAGCGTGCAGACGATCACGTTGTGCACCTCGGGCGTGTTCTCGAGGACGTAGAAGAAGGTGTAGTCGCTCGGCGTACCGGTGCCCGTCGGGTCGGTCCAGTCGATGCCCACCTCCTTGCTGGCTTCGGTCCCGTTCTCGAGCAGGCGCTTCTTGAACGCGGGATCGGTCCAGGCCTTGGCGACCATCTTCGAGCCGTTCGACGGCCCGATCGATTCGGCCCACTCGGAGAAGCGCCGGTGGTCCTCGGCCGAGAAGAGCCCCTTCTCGATCGCGAGTTCCCGCAGGGCGAGTTCGAGGACCTCGAACTCACTGATCTCCTCGGAAGCCTGGATGGGCTTGTGTGGATCGCTCACTTCTCCTCCTCACTCGTTCTTTCCGGCGGCTCGGAGCCACCCCTCTGCGCACTCGGTCTCGAGGGTGTCGATGGCGTATCCCGTGTACCTCGGCCACAGGTCGGTCTGCTTGAAGCGGACGACGTAGAACGGTTGTTTCCGTCCGGTCTCCAGCTTGTCGAACGCCTCGTCCTCGGGAATCACCCACTCGGGGCGGTGCTCGACGACTATTCCCTCCTGGTTTCGCACGAAAGCCTGTGTGCGGGTGTGGAAAATGCTCGTCTGGTCCTTCACGACCACGCGGTCGCCGACCTTGAACTTCGGGGTCATTTCCTCTCCTCCTGGAGGCGAGCGCGCACCTGGTCGATCCGGTCGCACAGCTCGTCGAGCGGGATGAGGCCCTTGTCCACCATCACCTTGGCAGCCACGGTTGCCCACCGGGCGTAGTAGGGGTAGCCGAAGTACTGCGTCTCGCCGAGGTCCACCTCGGCGCGGCGCCGCATTTCCGAGTTCCAGGCGCCCCGCCAGCCGAGGCACTCGCAGGTGACGTAGGTGTTCATCTCCCAGGCCTCCTCCTCCTTTTCGAGGTAGGGGACCGAGAGGGCCGGCTGACCGCCGACGTCGTGCAGCACGTGACGCAGAATGTCGTACTGCCCGTTGGTGATCGTGTACGGCGAGTCCTGGACGTCGTGTTCTGCGGGGGTGATCTTGGCCAGACCGTCGGTGAGGGTCTGGAACCGTGCTTGCTGGGTGGTCATGGAGGTCTCCCTTCCATGTGGGTTCGGTGTGCTTTCCGGGTGTTCCGAATCCTCGCCAGTGCTCCTCCTACGGTCGCGCTGTCCCGGTGATTGTCTGGTCGTGCACGGTGCCGGGAGTGATCCGCTCGGGTTGCGCTGTGCGCTGGGCCCGTTCGGTGAGGAAGGCGAACACCAGTCCGAGGCCGAGCCACAGCGTCGCCTGTGTCGCGAGCGACGAGATCCGGAACTCCCACAGCAGCGTGGCGGGGAAGTCTTCCCCGACCTCGTTCACGGTCGGCAGCAGCAGATAGCCCACGGTCACGATCGCCAGGAACGTCAGGACCGAGGCGCCGATCCGGACCGTCCAGTACTTCTGTGAGACAAGGATCTTCGCGACATACACCGCCGTGCAGACCGCGAACAGTCCGAGCACGAGTGCTGCCAGCCACAGCCAGGTCCGCTGGTTGATCGTGTCCGGGTCGCCCACTGCAGGTGGATTCGCCGGGTACTTGAAGAACGGCACCGCCTCGACGGCGAGCCATCCGCCCCCGGCCAGGCACAGCGCCAGCAGTGGACCCGTCAGTGTGGTGAACCGTCGCGCATAGTGCGCCACGACGCCGAAGATCGCTCCGATCGCGATCCCCGCGAGGGTGGTCGCCAGGAACAATCCGGCGCGTTGCCCGTCCCTCGAGACGAGTGCGTCGTCGTCGTGTGAGTGTGCCGCCGTTCCGGCGTCGTGATCGTGTGATCCAGCGTCGTCGGCCGCGGGTGCCGATTCCTCGATCGCGATGGCCGCGGCGACGTGTGGTTCACCGAGCGCGAAGGCGACCGCGCCGGTCAGCAGGCCGGCGATCAGCCCTGCGAGGAGGCCGCGCAGCAGCAGGCTCCCCAGCGACCCCGCTAGTGGCATGGGAGCCCCAGGAGGTGGCGACCGTCGTGCATCAGTTCGTGCATGTACATCCCGGTCCGGGAGATCGCGCCCTGGTCGAATCCGACGAGGTAGAGGGTGAGCAGGGCGAGGAGCACGACGCCGACCGCGACGAGCGCGATGCCGAGCGATTCGATTGCCCTGTTTGGACTGTGGACGAGAGTCATGGTTCCTCCTGGGGTGCGCCCCGGAGAGCCGGGTCGGAGGACGTGCCTGGCGCCGAAGCCGAACCGCGCGAGCGGCGCAGCGGACCCAGGAACCGGGGCGGCGAACAGCCTTGGGCGGCAGCGATCCGATCGGCGGACGAGTGGCCTGCTCCCCGTCGATTGGAAGCCAACCCCGACGCTACACGCGGGGGTTCGGCGTCAGCGGGCAGTTGTGCCCATCACACAACCGTGGGGACGGACCGGACATCGGTGGGCCGTCGTGCGCGTATCGCAATCGGCCGGGCCGTTCGAGGGCACGCTGGGTCCACAACCCGACAACGGCGGGGCTCGGCGACCCCTCGACGCCGAACCCCGCCGTGCGCGGTGCTTCCCGACAACTACTGCAGCAGAACCGATTCACCGCCCGAGAAGACTGAATCGTGCAGTTCGAGCACTGCGGGGACGATTCCGGACGGTACGTCGAACACGATCGTGGCGTCCACGGAGTTGCCAGGATTGATCTGTTCGAACGACAGACCCTGGTCGAGGGTGAAGGTGGCCATGTCGTCCACCGAATACTGCCGGCCCTGCGCGTCGACCAGCTTCTGCGCGGAGGTGGTGAAGGTCTGTTCGCGGTCACCGATGTTGCGAACGGTCATCCGCACCAGGACGAACTGTCCCTGGGCCTTCTCGGTGAGGTACTCGTTGGTCCCGACGGTGGGAACCCCGGCTTCCACGCCGTGTACTACGAACTCGAACTTGCCGTCGCGGACGGGCATTCCGATCCGGGCATCGGACGGTTGCTCGACGGCGGCGCCGGCCTCGCGTGCCTCCTGCGTGGGTCCGTCTCCGGATCCGCCGGTCGCGGCCACGATCGCGATGATCGCCACGACGACCACGCCGAATCCGGTCAGCACCTTGTGCCGGCCGAACCAGTTCTTCTTGGGGGCTTCCGGGGGTGCGTACCCGGGCTGCGGCTGGTGGGGAAACTGCTGCGGAGCGCTCACCGAGCTTCCTTTCGATGTTCGTGGCACGCCGCCGGGCGGCGGCGCACCGTTGATCTGTTTCGAGCACATCGCAGCAGCGCCCCCGATGTCTCCCTCCCCGAGGAGGAACCGCCTCCTCATTTCGTACCTGTTCGGGTCGCGACATCCGTCGTCCGTCGGATGCCGCGATGTCGGGGAAGGTGAGTACCGTCCTCCTCGTGAATTCCGAGAGCGCCGTGAGGATCCGGCGTCGAATCTGGACCGTGCTCGCGGTCGCGTTCAGCGCGTTCTGTTCGCTTCTGACGGTGGGGCTCGCGTCGACATCCGCGAACACGCCGGCCTGGAACCACGGAATCGGACTCCTCCTCAATCTCGTCGCCGCGGCGGCGCTGGTGTGGCGGCACGAACGTCCGTGGCTCGTGCTGACGGTCGCGCTCGTCGGTCCGATCGCGTTCGAGACCGACGCCACCGCAGCCCTTGTCGCGCTCTTCGCGGTCGCTCGCGTCGCCCGGGGATACCGGTTGGCCGGTGCGGCGGTCGCGGTCTGGTTGGCGTGCGCGGTGTCGCTCCTGTGGGACGCGCACCGCCTGCGCGACTACTCCGTCCTCACCATCGCGTCGGAGAAGCCCGCGGACGGCAGCCCAATACACCAGTACGTGGTGGCCGCGTGGATCCCGTTACTGGTGGCGGCCGTCCTCGTCGGCCTGGTGCTGGCATCGGCGACGGTGCTCCAGACGCGTAGCGCGCTGGTGGAGGCAGAGCAGGTGCGGGACGAGGCAACGGAACGGAGCGACGTGATGCGCGACGAGATGATCCGGGCGGAAGAACGCACCCGCATCGCGCGCGACATGCACGACACCCTGGCCGCCGGCCTGAGCCGCATCTCGTTGTTCGCGGGTGCGCTGCAGGTCAATGCCGCCGGCAACCCGGAGAAGGTTGTCAACTCGGCGGCGCAGATCCGGGCTACCGCGCACGAGTCGCTCGACGACCTCAAGAGCATCGTGGGGGTCCTCCGCGGCACCGGTGCTCCTCAGGACTCGGCACGACACCAGGGGATCGACGCCGTGCCCCAGCTGGTCCAGGCGGCCCGTGCCGCGGGGATGCACTGCACCCTGTCCACCGACCTCGCGCCGGGTGACGTCGGCGTGCTGTCGGGGCATGTGTGCTTCCGCGTGGTGCGGGAGTCGCTGACGAACGCTCAGAAGCATGCGTCGGATCAGGTCGTCGCGATCTCGCTGGACGGTGCGCCCGAGCGTGGAATCCAGATCCTGGTACGGAACCCGTTGAGCCACAGTGTCAACGGAGTCGGTGTCGGGTCGCGGACAGGGCTGCGGGGGCTGGCGGAGCAGGCGCAGGAGATCGGCGGGTCTCTCGAGGCGGGGCGCCTGGGTGCGGAGTTCGTCGTGCGTTGCTGGGTGCCGTGGACCGCCTGACCGGCCGGTTTTGTCGGTGTAGGCGGCTAATCTGTCGGCACTATGGAAGACCTTGGGGGAATCACCGTTCTGATCGTCGATGACGATCCGTTCGTTCGACGGGGGGTAGCAGACATTCTCGAGCCTGCACGGGACATCGTGGTGGTGGGGTGCGTGAGCGACGGCGACGAGGTTCCGGCCGCTGTCGCGTCGCTGCGGCCGCACGTGGTGTTGATGGATCTGAAGATGCGCCGGACGGGCGGCCTCGATGCCACCCGCAGCCTGATGGAACTGGAGTCGCCGCCGAAGGTCATCGCGATGACCGCGATGGATGTCGACGACCTCGTCGTGCAGGCGGTCGCGGCCGGCGCGCACAGCTTCCTGAGTAAGGACGAGTCGCCGCTCACGTTCCACCAGTCGGTGCGCGTGGTGGCGTCCGGTCACACGCTGTTCAGTCCGGAAGCCTTGCGGCGCATCGTTTCCGAGGGCGTCCGCTCGGGTGGTGTGACGCGGGTGGACGGCGCCGATCTGAGCCGTCTCACCGAACGCGAGCGTGAAGTCCTCACCGTTCTGGCGGAGGGGGAATCCAACGCGGACATCGGTCGCCGGCTCTTCCTGGGAGAGACGACGGTGAAGTCGCACGTGTCGGCGATCTTCGAGAAGCTCGGCGTCCGGAACCGCGTCGAAGCCGCCCTGCATGCCTATCGGGCGGGCCTGGTCGTCTGACCTGGACACTCCGCTCGAAAACCTGTTCGCCGTCTTGATGAATACGCCCGCGTCGGGGTGTGATCGTGCCGTCGACGCGGCTCCCGAACGAGGCGTTCGTCTGATTTCCGCAGGTCGTGCCCTATCGGATGGATTGCAACTCGCGCAAGTAACCGGACCGTGATACATCTAGTGACCTAGATCACACATCCAGTGGAGTGACGGCTGTCGGGGACGTCGGATCGCGAGACAAGGGAGGGCACATGGGGAGCCTGAAGATTCACCCTCAGATCCGCATCGACGAGTACACCAAGTCCGGTGTCTGGACCTCGGACACCGTCCAGCAGTTACTGAGCGACAGGGTGCGCGAACGGGGTACCCAGCTCGCCGTCGTGGACCCGGTGGACAAGGCCGACTACGTGGACGGGGTTCCCGGCCGGATCACCTGGGCGGAGCTGGACCGGGAGGTCGACCGGCTCGCGGCGACCCTGCTGCGGTCCGGGGTCGGCGCCGGCGAGGTGATCGGGGTGCAGCTGCCCAACACGATCGAGCAGATCGTCGTCGTCCTGGCCGCCTGGCGGATCGGCACGATAGTCTCCCTGCTCGCCATCCACTCGACGGAACCCGAGATCGTCGAGGTCTGCAACGAGTCGTGTGTGAGCGCCTTCGTCACCGCATCGAGGATCGGGTCCAATCGCGTTGCCGAACGGGTGGTTTCGGTACGAGCGCAGATTCCGACGCTGCGGACGGTGCTCGCGTACGGCGTCGGCGTCCCGGACGGTGTCGTCCGGATCGGCCACGGCGTCGCGACCGCCGCGGACGCGGCCGAGGTCGCGGCGCACGTCGCGACCGGCAGTCCCGCGGCCGACGACTGCATCGCGATCTGCTGGACCTCCGGCACCGAGGGCCGGCCCAAGGGCGTGCCGCACGCCCACTGCGAGTCCCTCGCCCACGCGCGCGGCGTCGTCGAGGCGGCCGACCTCACTGCCGACGACGTGATCCTCAATCCGTTCCCGATGATGACCGCGGCGGGGATCGTCGGGACGATGCTGCCGTGGCTGGCGACCGGATGTGTCCTGGTGCAGCACCAGCCGTTCCGGTTGGACGTGTTCCTGCGGCAGATCGCGGAGGAGAAGGTCACGTACACCGCCGGACGCCCGTCGATGCTGGCGGCGGTCGAACTCCAGGAAGGGCAGGCCGTCGACCTGTCCACACTCACCCGCGTCGGTGTGGGGGCGGGGCATCTGACCCCGGAGACGGTCGGGCGGTGGCGGGAGCGGCACGGCGTCGAACTGGTGAACTTCTTCGGCACCATCGAGGGTGTGAGCCTCCGGTCCGACCCGTCGGCGCGTTCGGTGGAGCGGCCGCACTCGCTGCTCTACCCGCGCTCGGGCGACGGGCGCGGAACCGTGCTGAAGTTGGTGGATCGGCAGACCGGTGCCGAGATCACCGAGCCCGGCGTGCTGGGTGAACTGCGCGTCAAGGGGCCGACGGTGTTCGCCGGCTACCTCAATCCCGCGCGTGACCGCGACCCGTTCGACGCGGACGGTTTCCTGATGACCGGCGACCTGTTCGTGATCGATGGTCCCGAGGATGCCTACCTGCGGTTCGTCGACCGGGCGTCGGACATCATCCGGCGGGGCGGGGTGCGAATCGGATCCGTCGATCTCGAGGCGCTGATCGCCGAGCATCCGGCCGTCTCGGATGTGGCGGTGGTCGGGTGCCCCGACGGTCGGTTGGGTGAGCAGGTGGTCGCGGTCGTGGCGTGCCGGCCCGGCGCCACCATCAGCCTCGAGGAGATCGCGCGACTCCTCGAGGATCGCGGCATCGATCCGGGCGAGACGCCGCAGCGCCTCGTCATCGCGAAGGGGCCCGCGGGGTTGCCGCGCAGCAGTACCGGGAAGGTCCTCAAGCGCGTCCTGCGGCAGGAGCTCGAGCGAGGCTGACCGGTCCGGCGGCGGGCGCGGAACAAGACGCGTCCGCCGTGTGTTCGAATGCCTCGTGACCATCGAGACCAATGTCGGCGCAGTGACCGCCGAATCCGAGTCCGCCGCGCCGACCGCCCTGATCGAGGTGTGGTCGGACATCGCCTGCCCGTGGTGCTACATCGGGAAGCGCCGCTTCACCGAGGCGCTGGACCGGTTCCCGAACCGGGACCGGGTGTCTGTGGTGTGGCGGTCGTACCAGCTCGCACCGGACACCCCGGTGGGTGCGCGCCGCGGCGAGCTCGAGGCACTGGTCGAGCACAAGGGCATGCCTGCCGACCAGGTCCGGCAGATGTTTCAGCACGTCGCCGCGACGGCGGCGGCCGACGGGCTGGCGATGGACTTCGACACCGTGATCGCCGCCAACACGTTCGACGCGCACCGGCTGCTGCACCTGGCGGGGCCGCGGCGGGACGCGCTGCTGGAGGCGCTGTTCCGCGCCCACTTCACCGACGGGAAGGTGATCGACGACCGCGCCGTGCTGGTCGAGGTCGCGGCGAGCGTCGGGATGGACGCCGACGAGGCGGCCGCGGCACTCGACGGTGATGCCGGCGCCGACCTGGTGCGCGCGGATCTCGCGGCGGCCGGGCAGCTGGGGGTGTCGGGGGTGCCGTTCTTCGTAGCGAACCGACGCCTCGCGGTGTCGGGGGCGCAGCCGCAGGACGTCTTCGCGGAGCTGTTGCGCCGCGCGGTCGAGGACGCCGACGCCGAAGGTGCGGACAGCGGTGCAGCCCCCGGCGGGAATGCCGAGGGCTGCACCGACGATTCGTGCGCGGTCTGAGCTAACGGATCGCGCGCCGGGCGGCGCGTTCGGTCAGGAATGCGAACGCGAGACCGAGCGCCAGCCACAGCGCTGCCTGGGTCGCGAGCGACGAGACGCGGAACTGCCACAGCAGGGTGGCGGGGAAGTCCTCGCCCACCTCGTTGATTCCGGGCAGCGCAAGGTAGCCGACCGTGACCACCGCGAGGAACGCGGCGATCTGTCCGATCATCCGGACGGTCACCAGGTCCTGATTCTTCAGCAGGCGCCCCACGTACACGGCCGCCGCGACGGCGAGCAGGCCCAGGGCCACCGATGCGAGCCACAACAGGGTCCGCTCGTTGATCGTGTCCGGGTCGCCGACCGCCGGCGGGTTGGCGGGGTACTTGAAGAACGGCACGGCTTCGATTGCAAGCCAAGCGGATCCAGCCACCACGATGGCGAGGGGGGTGCCCGCCATCGTGGTGAACCGGCGTGCGTAGTGCACGACTACCGCGAAGATCGCTCCCAGCGCCAGGCCGGCGAGCGTCGTCGCGAGGAACAGGCCGAAGCGTTGCCCGGTACGGCTGACGAGGGCGTCGTCGCCGTGTGAGTGGCCTTCCGGCTCAGCCGCTTCCGTCCCGTGATCGTTCGGGGCGGCCTCGCCCGCGTGGTGGTCCGGTGCGCCGGCGGACTCCTCGATCTCGATCGCGGCCTGCACATGGGGTTCACCCAGCGCGAAGGCGACCACGCCGCCCAGCAGACCGGCGATCAGGCCGGCCAGCAGTCCGCGCAGCAGAAGAGTCTTGAGGCTTTCGGTGATCGTCGTCAGTGTCTTCAATGGCACGGCAGACCCAGCAGGTGCCGACCGTCATGCATCAGTTCGTGCATGTACATGCCACTGCGGGAGATTGCGCCCTGGTCGAACCCGACCAGGTAGAGCGCGAGCATGGCGAGCAGTACGACTGCCGCCGCGATGAGTGCGACAGTGGCCGACTCGGCCGACTTGTCGGGTGAATAGGCGATTGCCATCGGTGCCTCCTGGGATTTCGCGTCCCGCTAGGTCCATGCGATGGCCGAGGTGTCTGGCTCTCGAGGGTGGACCCTCGATCACAGTGGCGCGACCGCTCCGGAATGACACCGGATTACCGTCGACCCATCGCTCTGTCGAGCGAACTGTGGCACCCCGCAGGTCACGGTGTCAATCGGGATGATCGACACCGTGACCGAAATGTCCGGTATCGGCGCTGTCTGCGGTCGAATCGGATGGGGTGGATCAGGATTCGGGCTTCGCCGCCACGTCGAGGACCACCTCGAACTCGAGCAGCGAGGCGCCGGTCGCGACGGGCTTCGCGCGCTCGCCGGCGTGCGCCTCGCGGGCCGGGCCGCTCGCCCACGCCTGGAACGCCTCGTCCGACTCCCACTGCGTCACCACGAAGTAGCGGTTGTCGCCCTTGGTCGGCCGCAGGAGCTGGAACCCGAGGAAGCCGGGGGAGTTCTCGACCGCGTGGGCGCGGTTGGCGAACCGCTTCTCCAGCTCGGGGCCGGCGCCCTCGGGGACCTCGATTGCATTGATCTTCACGACTGCCATGCACGCGAGGGTACTCCGGGCGCGCGCGTGTTCTCCCCCGGTCGGCGAGGGTTCGGCTACCGTCGGACCCGTGTTGCACGACGAGGGTGGGACGGGGCGGCCGATACTGCTCCTGCACGGGCTGATGGGTAGTTCGCGGACGTGGTCGCGGCACGTGTCGTGGCTGCGCGAGCACGGTCACGTCTACACGTTCGACGCGGCCGGGCACGGACGTCCGATCGACGGCGCCCCGACGACGGAACTGTTCGTCGAGGACCTCGCCCGCGCCCTCGGTGATCTCGACGGGCTGGACGAGCCGCTCACCGTGATCGGGCACTCGATGGGCGCGCTGCATGCGTGGTGTTTCGCGGCCGCGCATCCCGATCGGGTCCGCGCCCTGGTCCTCGAGGACATGGCCCCGGACTTCCGCGGGCGCACCGCACAGGATTGGGCGGCAATGGTTTCCGCGTGGCCGCAGCCGTTCCCCACCGAGGAGTCGGTGCTCGAGTACTTCGGCGAGGTCGCGGGTCGCTACTTCCTCGACTCGTTCGACCGGCGCCCCGACGGCTGGTACCTGCACGGCAGTGTCGAGACGTTCCGGGACATCTCGGAGGAGTGGGGCACCCGCGACTTCTGGACGCAGTGGGACGCCGTCCGCGTCCCCTCGCTGCTCATCGAGGGCGAGTTCACGATCACGCCCGAGGGGCAGATGCGCCGCATGCTCGAGGGCCACGACGCCCGGTATGTGTGGGTGGCTCAGGCGGGCCACCTCGTCCACGACGATCAGCCCGAGCGGTATCGGGACGCCGTCGAGGAGTTCCTGAACTCGCTCGGCTGACAGCGGTCAGCGACTGCCCTCGCCGGCCAGCGCGAACAGTCCGTCCTCGGTCTGCTCGATCAGCCCGTCCACGAGCAGGGAGTGCAGCGCGCGGTCGCGCTGTCCCGGATCGCTGAGCCACACCAGATCGAGTTGCGCGCGTTCGACAGGGTGCGCGGTGCCGCGCAGCACGTCCATCAGTTTTCCGCGGACCTGACGGTCGGTGCCGGCGAACTTCTGCACCTTGCGGGGCTCTCCCGTGTATGCGGGGCGCCCGGCCTCCACCCACGCGCAGCGCGGCAGTGGGCAGGCGTCGCAGTCCGGAGTGCGGGCGGTGCACACCGTCGCGCCGAGTTCCATCAGCGCGGCGGAGAACCGGGCGGCGCGGTCGCGGGTGCGGGGCAGCAGCGCGTCCACGTCGGCCATGTCGCGCTTGGCCGACGGGTTGCCCTGATCCGCCCGGCCGTGCACGGCGCGGGCGACGACGCGTCGAACATTGGTGTCCACCACCGGAACCCGCTGTCCGTAAGCGAAGCACGCGACCGCGCGGGCGGTGTAGTCGCCGATCCCGGGCAGGCTCAACAGCACGTCGACGTCGGTCGGAACCACGTCGCCGTGCTCGCCCGCGAGTACCCCGGCGCACTCGTGCAGGCGCAGCGCCCGTCGTGGGTACCCGAGTTTGCCCCACGCGCGCAGGACGTCGGCCTGGCTCGACGCCGCCATCAGCGACGGCACCGGCCACCGGCGTACCCACTCCTCCCAGATCGGGGCGACGCGGACCACCGGCGTCTGCTGCAGCATGATCTCGCTCATGAGGATGTGCCACGCGGTGACGCCGTCACGTCGCCACGGCAGATCCCGGGCCTGTTCGTCGTACCACCGAAGCAGTGCTGCACTGTCCACCGAGGCCGATGACACCGAATCTCTCACCCTTCTCCGTTCACCACGCGGGCATTCGTCATCGGTCCAACCGAGACGGCAGGCGGCAGAGGGTGCACAATTGCCCCATGCCCAATTCCAACCCGATCTCCGCTTGGAAAGCCCTCAAGCAGGGTAACGAGCGTTTCGTCAGCGGTACCCCGCTGCATCCGAGCCAGGGTATTGCCGACCGTGCGAAGTTGGTCGACGCCCAGCATCCGACTGCCGTGATCTTCGGCTGTGGCGACTCCCGTGTCGCCGCCGAGATCATCTTCGACCAGGGGCTCGGTGACACGTTCGTCGTCCGCACCGCCGGTCACGTGATCGACAGCGCCGTCCTCGGCTCGATCGAGTACGCCGTCGCGGTCCTGGGCGTCCCGCTGGTAGTCGTGTTCGGTCACGACAGCTGCGGTGCCGTCAAGGCCACCCTCGACGCCCTCGACAACGGTGCCATCCCCGCCGGCTTCATCCGGGACGTCGTCGAGCGCGTCTCGCCGTCGATCCTGATGGGCCGCCGCGAGGGCCTGACCACCGTCGACGAGCTCGAGGGCCGCCACGTCGTCGAGACCGGGTCGCTGCTGATGCAGCGGTCGCGGATCATCTCCGAGGCCGTCGAGGCCGGCAAGTGCGCCATCGTCGGCGTCACCTACAAGCTCGCCGAGGGCGACATCAAGCTGCAGAGCGTCGTCGGCGACGTCGGCGAATCCGTCGACTGACACTTCCGTCGAGACAACCCCCGGATCAGCTCGTCTGCTCCGGGGGTTGTTCGCGTTTCGGGACCTCGCCGGAGTGGTGAAGGACGCCCTCTAATACACGGTCCGGCAGCCCCGGTGGAGCGACACGCCGGGGCTGCTGAGGCGGGGACCGGGCGGGGGCAATTACGGTTGACTCGTGCTTGAACCGAACGGACCGTTGCCCCGGGAGATCTACGTGCGTCGGCGGGCGCTGGCCATCGGCGCCGCCGTCGTTGTGCTCGTGCTGATCGTCTGGATCGCCCTGTCCATCGGTGGTGGCGACGACTCCGAGTCGGCCGCCGCCGCCGGCACGTCCGAGTTGACGGACTCGAGCGAGGCGCCCACGACGTCGGCGTCCGCGGACCAGTCGGAAACCTCGAGCGCCGATTCGTCCTCCACGACGACGGCGTCGAGCAGCACCACGGCGGTCAACCCGTCGAAGGACTGCGCCGACCAGTCGCTCGCGCTCAAGGTGACTCCGGACCAGCCGCAGTACAAGGCGGGCGACGAGCCGGGCTTCACGATCGCCATCACGAACATCGGTACCAACGCGTGCGAGCGCGACCTCGGGTCGGGACTGCAGCAGGTGCTCGTCTACTCGCTCGACGGCGCGAATCGCCTGTGGTCCAACGTCGACTGCTTCCCGTCCTCGACGCCGGAGATCCGGACGCTGGAGCCCGGCGGGCAGGCGCGGTTCACCGTCAAGTGGTCGGCGAAGACCTCGGCGCCCGGTTGCACCGCGCCGCGCGAGGCGGTGGCGCCCGGCGGTTACACCGTGGTCGGGCAGCTGGGTTCCCTGAAGAGCAACCCGGAGCCGTTCAACATCGCCTGAGCTGACGGCGATCGGTCGGGCTCTAGTCGTACGGCCCGTTGATCGACGCCTCCGCGAGCCGGGACAGGCCCTCCCGGATGTGCCGGGCCCACAGGCCGCCGATGCCGTCCACCGACTGCAGGTCCGCGGCCGTGGCGGCCAGCAGTCCCTGCAGCGTCCCGAACGAGCTGACGAGACGATGGATCTGCATGAACTGCAGGCGCGGCACCCGGGTGAGCACGCGGTAGCCGCGGGGGCTCATCGGCGCGTCGAGGGCCTCGATCGTGCCCGGGTAACCGAACGCGCGGGCGAGCGTCGTGAGGTCGAGCAGGTCCACGTCGGTGAGCTTGTCCAGCGCAGCGAGGGTGCTGTCCACCGCCGTCGTCGAGGCGGGCTCGGTGCCCGCCAGGTAGTCGCGGACCATGAGCTGCCGCACGGCGTCGTTGTCGCCGACGAGTTCCTCGAGCTGCAGCGCGAGCTGCCTGCCGTCGGTGCCCAGTTCGAGGACGTCCTGCTCGATCTCGACCGAGACGCGGCGCACCATCTCGAGCCGCTGGACCACGGTCAGCGCGTCGCGCAGCGTCACGAAGTCCTCGATCTCGACCACCGACAGCTGCCGGGTGACCTCGTCGAGACGGGACTTGTACCGCTCGAGCGTCGCGACGGCCTGGTTCGCGCGCGAGAGGATCGTCTCCGACGCGTTGATGACGTGCCGGATCCCGCCGACGTACACGCTGACGATGCTCATCGACTGGCTCACCGACACCACCGGGTATCCGGTCTGGATCGCCGTGCGCTCGGCCGCGCGGTGCCGCGTGCCGGACTCGACGGTGGGGATCCGGTGGTCCGGGACCAGCTGCACGTTGGCGCGCAGGATGCGGGTGCCGTCGGTGGACAGCACGACGGCGCCGTCCATCTTCGAGAGCTCGCGCAGCCTGGTGGGCACGAAGTCGATGTCGATTTCGAAGCCGCCGTCGCAGAGTTCCTCGACCTGGTCGTCGTAGCCGAGCACGATCAGCGCGCCGGTGCGTCCGCGCAGGATCCGTTCGAGGCCGTCGCGCAGGGCCGTTCCGGGAGCGAGACGGGCGAGGGTTTCGCGGGTGTCGCGCGCAACCGTCGACGCCGGCACATCGTTCATCGCGATTCCCCCCAGGTGCGGTCGACGTCACATCTTGCCGTGCCGCATACGGGCCGCGGTCGGGCCGCATCTACATTACCTAGTTGTGAGCAGTACTTGGACCTTGCCCGATGACCTCGTTCTTCCGGAGGTGCCGGACTGGTACCCCGCTCCCGGGGAACCGCTCCCGCAGCACTGGTCCAAGTGCTTCGGCTGCGGCGACGATCAGCCCGCCGGTATGGCGATGACCTTCCAGGCGGGTGAGAACCTCACCGTCACCGGCCGGCTCGAGGTGGCCAACCGCTACCAGGGTGGCCCGGGTGTGATCCACGGCGGCATTCTGTCGACCGCATTCGACGAGGTCCAGGGCATGGCGTGCATGGTGCTCGGCGGCCCCGTCGTCACGGCGCACCTCGAGATCGACTTCGCCCGGCCGATCCCGCTCAGCTCGGTTCTCGAGTTCCGTGCGCGGATCGAGGGCACCGTCCGCCGCAAGGCGTACACGACGTCCGAGGCGTTCATCGTCGAGGGACCGGGAGCCGATCCGAACACCCCGGTCGCGACGTCGCGGGGACTGTTCCTCACCGTCAATCCGGAGCACTTCGCGCCCACCGCGGCCTTCGTCGACGGCGAGCCGTCGTCGCCGTTCGGCACCTCCGCGGTCTGACGCTCAGCGAAGACTCAACGCCCGCAAGGCATCTCCGACGTTCGCGACCTCGATCGCGCGGATGCCCTTGGGTAGTTCGCCGGAGTCGACCGGGACCACCGCGCGCGTGAATCCCAGGCGCGCGGCCTCGGCGACCCGGCGGGCGACCCCGCTCACCCTGCGGACCTCGCCGGCCAGGCCGACCTCACCCAGGACGACGGTTCCGGCCGGGATCGGGCGGTCCTTGTGGCCCGACGCGACCGCGATCGCGAGCGCGAGGTCGCAGGCCGGGTCCGTCATCCGCATGCCGCCGACCGTCGCGGCGTAGACCTCCTTGTCGGAGAGCTTGATCGAGTGCCGTCGCTCGAGGACGGCCAGCACCATCGACACGCGCGCCGAGTCGAGGCCGCTCACGGCCCGACGCGGCGACGGGTTCTGGGTGGGCGCCACGAGCGCCTGCACCTCGCCGAGCAGCGGCCGCTTGCCGTCCATCGTGACGGTGACGGCGGTGCCGGGCACCTCGTCCGTCCGGTGGTGCAGGAACAGCCCGGACGGGTCGCTGACGCCGACGATGCCGTCCTCGCGCAGCTCGAAGCAGCCCACCTCGTCGGCCGCTCCGAACCGGTTCTTGATGCCGCGGATCATGCGCAGGCTCGAGTGCTTGTCGCCCTCGAAGTGCAGGACGACGTCGACCAGGTGCTCGAGCGATCGCGGCCCGGCGACCGCGCCGTCCTTGGTGACGTGACCGATCAGCAGCACCGGCACCCCGCTGGCCTTGGCGAGCGACGTCAGCGCGCTCGTGATCGCCCGCACCTGGGTGACGCCGCCGACGACGCCGTCGACGTCCGCGGCGAGCATGGTCTGCACCGAGTCGACGATCAGCAGTGTGGGCCGGACCTGCTCGACGTGCCCGAGGACCGTCGCGAGATCGGACTCCGCGGCGAGGTACACCCGTTCGTGCACGGCGCCGGTGCGGTCCGCGCGCAGGCGCACCTGTCCCGCCGATTCCTCGCCGGTGACGTACAGGGAGCGGTCGTCGGCGCTGCGGGTCGCCCACTTGTGCACGACCTCGAGCAGCAGAGTCGACTTGCCGACGCCGGGTTCACCGGCCAGCAGGACCACCGATCCGGGCACGACGCCCCCGCCGAGAACACGGTCGAGTTCGTCGACGCCGGTCGCCTTGGCTCGCGTGATCGTGCCGTCGATCTGGGTGATGGGCGTCGCGGGGGTGGACGGGAGCAGTGCGGCCGCGCCGGCGCGGGCCAGGGAGGCGCCGGGGCGGGATGCCACCGCGGCCAGGACCGGGGCCTCGTCCATCGAACCCCAGGTCCCGCACTCGGGGCAGCGGCCGACCCACTTGGCCACCGTGTGCTGGCACGACGAACACCTGAAGCTGGACTTGGGTTTGGCCACGCGGGAATCCTAGTGGCTGCCACAGACAGGAAGGCCCGGGCGACAGTGTCGCCCGGGCCTTCCTCGAGTGCTGTGGATCAGTGATGACCCTCGGCCACGTCGGGAGACTTCTCCGACTCGTGGCGCTCGGTCGTCGGGCCGGCGTCGACCGGGACCTGGACGACGATGTCGCCGGCCTTCTCGAACGTGAAGATGACCGGGAAGGTCAGGCCCGGGCGGACGCCCTCACGGATGTCCACCAGGGTGACGTCGATCAGGCTGAGGTGCTCGGGAGCCTGCTCGGGCACCGAGACGTCCGGGTTGCCGGCGCCGAGGGCCGACTGCGGCTTGATCTCGAGGGTGCCGTCCTTCTCGTCGATCTTCACCGAGCCGGCGAAGTCCGTCTTGATGTCCTTCAGACGGTCCGTCTTCGACTCGCTGAGGTTGACAGCGCTGAAGGCGAGCTGGGCGTCGCCGCCGGGCTCGATGCTGTACTCCTCGGAGTTCGGGTAGACGACGTGCACGTTGCGCAGCGCGATGTCGCCGCTCGTGGCCTGGTTGCCGTTGATGGCAGCGACCTGGGTCGCGGTCTGCGAGATCTGACCCGCCCCGCACGCGGACAGCAAGAGCGTCGCGCCGGCGGCGAGAGCAACGGCCGCCATGACTCGGCGAGTCGGCGACGCAGTGAGAGCAGTCACGGGTTGTCCTCCATGGGTCAGGTTCACAATCCACTAGGCAGAGTAGTAGTCAGCCTCGAGGCGCCGCACGCTGGGTACTCGTTACGAGGTCGTGTCGGACGCGCAACGGTTGGCGGAGTACAGGATCGGGCATCCGTGGGGGCGCTCGGGAGGGGGCGCCGGGGGTCCTCGGGAGGGGCCGTCGAGGGGGGTCGAAATGCACGGTTGGAGCACTCTGTCAAGCCCTAAGATCAGGTAACGACGCCCCTGACCTGCGCTGTTGATGGGACGATCGTTTGGTCACGTGTTAAACTCGAAAGATCGAAAGGGGCACGGGACAGATGATTTTCAAGGTCGGAGACACCGTCGTATACCCCCATCACGGAGCGGCGTTGATCGAGGCGATCGAAACCCGCACCATCAAGGGTGAACAGAAGGAATACCTCGTTCTGAAGGTCGCGCAGGGTGATCTCACCGTCCGCGTTCCCGCGGAGAACGCCGAGTACGTGGGCGTGCGTGACGTGGTCGGCCAGGAGGGTCTCGACAAGGTGTTCCAGGTGCTTCGTGCGCCGCACACCGAGGAGCCGACGAACTGGTCTCGCCGCTACAAGGCGAACCTGGAGAAGCTGGCCTCGGGTGACGTGAACAAGGTGGCCGAGGTCGTGCGTGACCTGTGGCGGCGTGAGCAGGATCGCGGCCTGTCGGCCGGCGAGAAGCGGATGCTGGCCAAGGCGCGTCAGATCCTCGTGGGTGAGCTGGCCCTGGCGGAAGGTACCGACGACGCCAAGGCCGAGATCATCCTCGACGAGGTCCTGGCCGCAGCGTCCTGACAGTGAGTGACAACAGGGGACCGGTCGTCGCACTGGTCCCTGCGGCCGGACGTGGAGTCCGGCTGGGTGAGCCCGTACCGAAGGCGTTCGTCGAACTCGGCGGGCGCAGCATGCTGCGCCGCGCCGTCGACGGGCTCCTCGGTTCGGGCGTCGTCGACACGGTCGTCGTGATCGTGCCGGACGAGCTCGTCGAGGCTGCTCGGGCAGACCTGCCCGACGGGGTTCTCGTCGTCGTCGGCGGTGAGGAGCGCGCGGATTCGGTCCGGGCGGGCCTCGCCGCGGCGCCCGATGCGGGTCTGGTGCTGGTGCACGACGCCGCGCGGGCACTGACCCCGCCGTCGCTGATCGCCCGCGTGGTCGCGGAACTGCAGGCCGGGCGTACCGCCGTCGTACCGGTGCTGCCGGTGAGCGACACCATCAAGACCGTCGACGTGCTGGGCACGGTGACGGGTACTCCGCCGCGTTCGGAGCTGCGGGCGGTACAGACCCCGCAAGGCTTCGACGCCAACCTCCTGCGTCGCGCGTACCAGGACGTCAACGGCGACGCGACGGACGACGCCGGACTCGTCGAGCGGCTCGGGGAGCAGGTTCGCACCATCGTCGGCGAACCCGAAGCATTCAAGATCACGACACCGTGGGATCTCGCGCTGGCCCGGGTACTGCTCGGGCAGGCCGGATCCGAGTAAGGAGCTCGAGAGCGTGCGAGTCGGAATCGGCACCGATGTCCATCCGATCGAGAAGGGCCGTCCGTGCTGGATGGCAGGGCTGCTGTTCGAGGACGCCGACGGCTGCGCCGGGCACTCGGACGGCGACGTCGCGGCCCACGCCCTGTGTGACGCGCTCCTGTCGGCGGCTGGTCTCGGCGATCTCGGCTCGGTGTTCGGCACCGGGCGACCCGAGTGGGACGGGGTGTCCGGCGTGCGAATGCTCACAGAGGTTCGGCGTCTGCTGGGCGACGCCGGCTACACCGTCGGCAACGCGTCCGTGCAGGTCATCGGCAATCGGCCGAAGATCGGTCCGCGCCGCGAGGAGGCCCAGCGGGTGCTCGGTGACGTCCTCGGCGCGCCGGTCTCGGTGTCGGCGACGACCACCGACGGGCTCGGGCTCACCGGCCGCGGTGAGGGCATCGCCGCAGTGGCGACCGCGCTGATCATCCCCGCTGATAGCGCCCGGTAGAATCGCTCGTCGTGACCCTGCGCCTATACGACACCGTGACACGGGCTCCGCGTGACTTCGTCCCGCTGACCCCCGGACATGCCTCGGTGTACCTGTGTGGCGCCACCGTCCAGGGCGAACCCCACATCGGCCACGTCCGCAGCGGCGTCGCGTTCGACGTGCTGCGCCGCTGGCTGCTCGCGCACGACTACGACGTCGCGTTCGTGCGGAACGTCACCGACATCGACGACAAGATCCTGAACAAGGCCGCCGAGGCGGGCCGCCCGTGGTGGGAGTGGGCCGCGACGTTCGAGCGTTCGTTCGACTGGGCGTACCAGCAGCTCGGTGTGCTGCCGCCCTCGGTGGAGCCGCGCGCGACCGGTCACGTCACGCAGATGGTCGACATGATGCAGCGGCTCATCGACAACGGCCACGCGTACGCGTCCGCCGGCGACGTCTACTTCGACGTCCGGAGTTTCCCCGAGTACGGGCGGCTGTCCGGGCACAAGCTCGACGACGTCCACCAGGGCGAGAGCGTCGGTGCGGGCAAGCGGGATCCGCGGGACTTCACGCTGTGGAAGGCCGCGAAGCCGGGCGAGCCGTCGTGGCCCACCCCGTGGGGCCCGGGTCGCCCGGGCTGGCACCTCGAGTGCTCCGCGATGGCCGTGTTCTACCTCGGCCAGGCATTCGACATTCATTGCGGCGGACTGGATCTGGTTTTCCCGCATCACGAGAACGAGATCGCGCAGGCCAAGTGCGCCGGCGACGACTTCGCGCAGTACTGGCTGCACAACGGCTGGGTCACCAAGTCGGGCGAGAAGATGTCGAAGTCGCTCGGCAACGTGCTCTCGGTGCCGAATGTGCTCAAACTCGTTCGCCCGCAGGAACTTCGGTACTACCTCGGCAGCGCCCACTACCGGTCGATGCTCGAGTACTCCGAGGAGGCGCTGCAGGAGGCCGCAGCCGGATACCGGCGATGCGAGTCGTTCGTGCTGCGCACGGTCGAGCGGGCCGGCGACGTTCAGGTCGGCAAGTGGACCGAGGAGTTCGCTGCCGCTCTCGATGACGATCTCAACGTGCCCGCGGCGCTTGCGGAAATCCACGGTCGGGTGCGCGAGGGCAACATCGCGCTCGAGTCCGGGGACTCCGACGGTGCACGGGCGCTCGCGGGACAGGTCCGGGCGATGCTCGGAATCCTGGGGGTGGATCCGCTGGACGAGCAGTGGACCGCCGCGTCGGACAACACGGCGGCAATGGGCGCGCTCGACGTGCTGGTGCAGGCCGAACTCGACCGGCGCCAGCAGGCGCGGGCCGACAAGAACTGGGCGGTTGCCGACGAGGTTCGCGACCGGTTGGCTGCGGCGGGTATCGCCGTGACCGACACTCCGAGTGGACCTGAGTGGTCGCTCGAGCAAGCTTCTAACGAATCGGGACAGTGATGGCTGGTAATTCGAGCAGGCGCGGCGCGGTCCGCAAGGAAGGCACCAAGAAGGGCCAGGTCAGCGGATCCGGTGGCAAGCACCGCCGGGGTCTCGCGGGCCGTGGCGCGACGCCCCCCGCCGAGGAGCGCACCAAGCATCCCGCCGCGAAGCGCGCCCGGGCCGCGGCCAAGGCCGCGGAGCAGCGCTCGACCGGTGGTGGGCGTTCCGGTGGCGGCCGCCCCGGCGGTCGTGGACCGGTCACCCGCAAGACCGAGGACGGTCCGGAGATGGTGCTCGGCCGTAACCCGGTCGTCGAGTGCCTGCGTGCCGGTGTGCCGGCGACCGCGCTGTACGTCGCGGTGGGCGCCGAGTCCGACGACCGCCTGAAGGAGTCCGTGCAGCGCGCGGCCGACGCGGGCATCTCGATCCTCGAGGTTCCGCGCACCGACCTGGACCGCATGAGCGCCAACGGACTGCACCAGGGCATCGGCCTGCAGGTGCCGCCGTACAAGTACGCGCATCCGGACGATCTGCTCACCGCGGCCCGCACCCGTCAGGAGCCCGCGCTGCTGGTGGCGCTCGACAACATCACCGATCCGCGCAACCTCGGTGCGGTGGTGCGTTCGGTGGCCGCGTTCGGTGGCCACGGCGTCGTCATCCCGCAGCGTCGCAGCGCCAGTGTCACGGCGGTCGCATGGCGCACCAGTGCCGGTGCCGCCGCTCGGCTGCCCGTCGCTCGTGCAACGAATCTGACTCGTACGCTGAAGGATTGGCAGGCGAAGGGTGTCCAGGTCGTCGGCCTCGACGCGGGCGGCGACACGAGCCTCGACACCTACCAGGGCACCGGCCCCGTCGTCATCGTCGTCGGCTCCGAGGGCAAGGGCCTCTCGCGTCTGGTCCGCGAGACCTGCGACTCGATCCTCAGCATCCCGATGGCCGGCGACGTCGAGTCGCTCAACGCGTCCGTCGCGGCGGGCGTCGTGCTCTCCGAGATCGCGCGCCAGCGGCGGGGCTGATTCTCACAGCACCCTCCGGAACCTGATCCGACATCCCGGTCGCAGCTGAGCTGCGGCCGGGATGTCGTCTTCGAGGACCACGGCGATCACCGGGTACCCGCCGGTCACCGGGTGGTCGGCGAGGAAGAGCACCGGCATCCCGTTCGGCGGCACCTGCAGCGCACCGGCGACCATGCCCTCGCTGGGCAGTTCGCCGTGGTGGGCGCGGTGCAGCGGGCCCGGGCCGTCCAGGCGGGCCCCGACCCGGTCGGTGTCCGTGCCGACCGTCCACAGCCGCTGCACCAGCGCTGCGTGCGAGGCCGGCGTGAACCAGTTTTCGCGCGGCCCCATCCGGACGCGCAGTTCGACGGGGTCGGCGGCCGGTGCGGGCGGCGGGATGAGGTCCTCGGCGGGCAACTCGCCTCGGGGCTCGCCGACGGGCAGACGGTCCCCGTCCCGGACGGGCGCCGGGCCGATCCCGGACAGGGTGTCGGTCGCGCGGCTGCCGAGGACGGGGGCGACGTCGATGCCGCCACGCACCGCGAGGTAGGCGCGCAGTCCGGTGGTCGCGATCCCGAGCGCGATCTCGTCGCCGTCCCGCAGATGCAGCGTCGAGTAGAGCGGTCGGGTTTTGCCGTTCACGGTGATCGGAGTGGGCGCGCCGGTGACGGCGACGGTGGTGGCCCCGTGCACGCGCACCCGTAGGCCGCCGAGCGTCGCCTCGAGGGTCGCGGCACCGGGATCGTTGCCGACGAGCCGGTTCGCGCCGTCGTGGGCGACGACGTCGGCGGCGCCGGAGGTCCCGACGCCGAGGGCGGCGTGCCCGGGCCGGCCGCGGTCCTGGACGGTGGTGCGTGCGCCGGCGCGCAGGACTTCGAGCCATGCCATGCGTCGATTGTCGCCCATCGGGTTCGGCGCTCATTACGATCGATCGATGCTGACAGCCGCGCTGTACGGTCTGGGAACGGCTCTGCCGTTGTTGTTCGGTGCGTGGATCGGGCTGCGCTACAACCTCCCGAGGCCGCTGTTGGCCGCGCTCATGGCGTTCGGCGCGGGCACGATGGTGGCGGCGGTGTCGTCGGAACTGTTCGCACCCGCGTTCGCGATCGAGGGGGTGTGGATCGCCGGCACGGCGTTGCTGGCCGGTGCGTTGGTGTACGTCGTGGCCGACCATCTCGTGGAGAACAAACTCGGACCCGCGGCGCTCGGCTGGGCGTTGATGCTCGGCGCGCTGCTCGACGGCATCCCCGAGAACACCGCGCTCGGTGTCTCGCTCATGGAGGGTGGGGGAGTGGTGCTGCTGGTGGCAGTCGCGGTCGGCAACGTCCCCGAATCCGTCGCGGGCGCGGCGTCGATGCGTAAGCAACCCGGGTTCGATTCGCGTCGGGCGTTCGGGGTGTGGTCGATCACCGCGGCCGTTCTCGTGCTGGTGGTGATCGGCGCGAATGCGATCTCCGACAACATCTCCGACGGCGACATCGCCGTCATCCAGGCCTTCGCGGGCGGCGCGACCATCGCGGTGCTCGCCGATTCGCTCATGCCCGAGGCCTACCGCGAGGGTGGTTGGTGGGTCGGGCTGTCCACGGCCCTCGGCTTTCTCGTCGCCTTCGCCCTCGGCGCCTGACTCGCGTTTTGCGCACTTGTCGTAGAAATTCCTGCGCCCACCCCCGCGTTTCGCGCACTTATCGCGAGATTCCGGGTGCGTGAGGCGCGATAAGTGCGCAAAACGCGGGGGCGCGGGTGGGGCTCAGACGGCGACGAAGGTGACGACGGTGCCCGGTTGGAGCAGCGCCGGCGGGTCGCGGTCGACGTCCCACATGCGTTCGGTGGTGCTGCCGATCAACTGCCAGCCGCCGGGTGAACTACGCGGGTAGATGCCCGAGAATTCCCCTGCCAGTCCGACGGCGCCGGCCGGGACGGTGGTGCGGGGCGACGACCGGCGGGGGACGTGCAGGCGGGCGTCCTCGCCGACGAGGTAGCCGAAGCCGGGGCTGAAGCCGACGAACGCCACCGTCCAGGTCTGCCCGGTGTGGGCGGCGATCACGCCGTCTGCCCCGAGGCCCGTGATCTCGCCGACCTCCGCCAGGTCCGGGCCGTCGTAGCGGACGGGGATCTCGATGGGCGCGGTGGGCGGCAGCGCGTCGGCGGTGATCGGGGCGGTCGAACGCGCCCACGCCGCAACGCGATCGGGGCGGGCGCCGTGGAACCGGACGAGGACGGTGCGCGCCGCGGGCACCAGATCGGTGACGGCCGGATGCCGGTCCGCGGCCATTCCGCGGTAGTGCGCGAGCGTCGCGTCGAGTCCGTCGAACTCGACCAGCAGCGCCCGATCGCCCATGGGGAGAATGTGCATCACACGAACGGTTTCACGTGAATCTTCTCGGTGTCGAGCAGCTTTCGGATCGCCGCGGCCATCGCGACCGCGGCGGGGGTGTCGCCGTGGACGCAGATCGTCTCCGCGGACACGACGATCGGGGTGCCGTCGATCGCCTCGATCGTGCCGGTGGTGACCAGCTGCAGCACCCGCTGCGCGACGACGTCCGGGTCGTGTACGACGGCGCCCGGTTCGGTGCGCGGGACGAGCGTGCCCTCGGGGGTGTAGGCGCGGTCGGCGAACGCCTCGGTGACGACGCGCAGTCCGGCCTTCTCCGCCTCCGCGAGGAACACCGACCCGGGCAGCCCGAGTACCGGCAGCGACGGGTTCACCGCACGCACCGCGTCGACGACCGCCCGCGCCTGGTCGCGGTGGTGGACGATCGCGTTGTACAGCGCGCCGTGCGGTTTCACGTAGGTGACGCCGGATCCCGCGGTGCGGGCGAGGGCGTCGAGTGCGCCGATCTGGTAGATCACGTCGGCGGTCAGGTCGTCGGCGGACACGTCGATGAACCGGCGTCCGAACCCGGCCAGATCGTGGTAGCCGACCTGGGCGCCGATCCTCACGTCCCGCGCCGCGGCGTCCCGGCACGTGCGCAGCAGCGTTGACGGGTCACCGGCGTGGAAGCCGGCCGCGACGTTCGCACTCGTGACGAGATCGAGCATCGCCGCGTCGTCGCCGAGGGTCCACGTCCCGAAGCTCTCGCCGAGGTCGCTGTTGAGATCGATCATCACCACGCTTCGATCCTAGTTCCGTGCGGCGCCGCCCCGGCCGTGCACGCTCGTACGCCCGCTATCGCGCGGTGGGCCGCACCGTGAGGATCTGCGACGACGTTCCGACCGGGCCGCGCACGCCACTGATGGTGCTGTGGGTCAGCCCGATCCCGGAGGAACCGAAGCTGACGGACGTGTCGAATCCGACCCACTCGCCGTCCGGTTCGGCGAACAGGTGCAGGGTGAGGTCGAGGTTGGGGAACGCCACCTCGGCCGGGCTGACCCGGGTGGCCATGCCGTTGGCGATGTCGAGCAGCCCGGCGGTTCGGGCGACGGCGCTGACCTGTTCGTCCGCGACGAGCGGGATCGGGGTGCGGACCCAGAACGAGGCGCGGCCGGGCTCGACGTGGTCACGGCGCACGTCGACGGACTCGATGAACCCGCCCGGCCAGACCGTCGTCGCGTCCCACGCCGGCATGTCGTCGGGCGCCGCGATGGTGGGGAACGGGGTGCCGCCGAACGGTTGGGTCTCGAAGGACCGCATCAGCCAGGCCCGCGCCACCACCGCGGGGCGGCCGTCGTGGCTGAGCGTGGCCTCGACCAGTTCGATCGTGCGCCCGGCGCGCAGCGTCCGGACCGAGGCGTCCACGACACCGATCGGGAGCGTGCCGAGGATGTCGTAGGACAGTCGGCCGATGGCCGGACGGTCGTCGCGGCGCCGATCACGGTCGGTTTCGATGACGTGCGCGAGCAGGCCGAGCGCGGGTGCGATGTGCTGTTCCTCGGTGTTCCAGGCGCCGCCGGTATGGCTGCTCGCGAGGAACGCTGTCTCGGAAACTCGTTCGAAGTAGTGGATCTTTCTCTCCCTGCGAACTCGGTGCCTGCAAATGATTCGACACCGAATCTAGGGCGACGACCTACGGTTCGGTCACCCCCGATCGGGGGTGGACTGCGCGTCTACGGCGTGTGGAAACGGTCAGGCGTGGACGTGCTCCCCGGCCGGGATGACCGCGCGTCCCTCGGACCGTCGTCGGGACGCGCCGATCGCGCGGCACACCAGGTAGATCACGAACGAGATCGTGGTGACGAACGTCGACACCGGAACGCCCGGGGCGAGCGAGAGCAGGATGCCGCCGACGGCGGCCAGTTCCGCGAACAGCACCGCGAGCACGGTCGCCTTGAGTGGGTTCGCGGTGACGTGCCCGGCCGCGGCGGCCGGGGTGATCAGCAGCGCCATGACGAGCAGGGCGCCGACGATCTGCACGCCCAGTGCGGCGGTGATGCCGACGAGGACCGCGAACACGATGGACAGGCCGCGCACCGGCACGCCACGGGCGGCGGCGACGTCGGGGTCGGTGCTCGCGAACAGCAGCGGCCGGTAGATCACCGACAGCGTGCCGAGGACGACGACCGCGCAGCCCAGCAGCAGCGCCAGGCCCGAATTGCCGGGCGCGACGATCTGGCCCACCAGCAGCGAGAAACTGGTGCCGGTGCGGCCGTCGTACGCCCACAGGAACAGCACCGACAGGCCCAGGCCGAACGCCATGATCACGCCGATCACCGAATCGCGTTCGCGCGCCTTGGTTCCCAGCAGCCCGAACAGGACGGCGGCGACGACGGATCCGACGACGGCGCCGATGCCGACCCCGACGCCGATGAGCAGTGCGGCCGAGGCGCCGGTCAGCGACAACTCCGACGTCCCGTGCACCGCGAACGACATCTGCCGGCTCACGATGAGCGGACCGATGACGCCGGCGAGCAGGCCGAGGATCGCGCCCGCGATCAGCGCCTGCTGGACGAAGTCGTAGCGCAGCAGGTCGGCGGTCGCGGAGAAGTCGAACAGGTGCGACATCGCGTCGGTGAACTTGTTGCTCATGCGTGGTCCTCGGTGTGGTGGACGCCCTCGCCGGGGCGGGGGCCGCCGCCGCTGCCGAGCGCGTCGATGGCGTCGCCGGTGCCGACGACCACGAGGCGGCCGCGCACGTGCAGCACCTCGACGTCGGTGCGGTACAGGTCGGACAGCACCTCGGAGGTCATGACCTCCTCGGGCGTCCCGATCTGGAACTTGCCGTCGACCAGGTAGAGGACGCGGTCGACGAGCGGCAGGATCGGGTTGATCTCGTGGGTGACGAACAGGACCGCGGTGTCGTGGTCGCGGCGCCGGCGGTCGATCAGCTCGGACACGCGGTGCTGGTTGGCGATGTCGAGGCTGAGCAGCGGCTCGTCGCACAGCAGCACCTTGGGGTCGCCGACGAGCGCCTGCGCGATCCGCAGTCGCTGCTGCTCGCCGCCCGACATCGACCCGATCGGCGCGTCGGCGTACGCCTGGGCGCCCACCTGCGCGATGGCGGAGTCGACGATCTCGCGCCGCTTGGCCCGTCCGAACAGCCCGGTGCCCCAGCGGTGCCCGTCGACGCCGAGCCCGACGAGGTCGCGTCCGCGCAGCGGCAGCCCCTCGTCGAGGGACTTCTGCTGCGGTACGTACCCGACGTGGGCGTTGCCGGCCTTGGCCGGGGTGCCGGCGATCCGGACGGTGCCGGACGTCGGTGCGAGCTGACCGAGCAGGACCTTGAGCAGCGACGTCTTGCCGGAGCCGTTGGGACCCAGGACGGCGATGAACTCGCCCTGCTCGACGGCCAGGTTCAGTTCGGACCAGAGCGTGCGCTCACCGAACGACAGGCAGGCGTCGCGCAGTTCGACGGCGGGGGCGGCGCTCACGATGCACCGTTCAGGGCGTCGGCGAGCGACTGCGCCGTGGCGGTCTGCCACTGCACGAAGTCCATGCCCTCGGGCAGGGTCTCGGTGACCTCGACGACCGGGATACCGGTCTTCTCGGCGTTCTCGCGGACGTTCTCGGTGACCTTGTCCACGGTCTGCGAGTTGTAGACGAGGACGCGGACCTTCTTGTCGGCCAGCAGCTCCCGCGTCGCGGCGATCGACGCGGGCGACGGGTCGGTGCCGTTCTCGATCGCGCTCGTGAACGCCTCGGGGGTGACGTCCTTCAGTGACGCGGCCTGCAGCAGGTAGTGCGCGATGGGTTCGGTCTGCGCGATGGGCGCGTCGCGATGGGCAGCCGCGATGCCGGCCGTCGTCTCGGACACCTGACGCAGCTCGCTGCGGAACGCCTCGGCGTTGCGGGTGTAGACGTCGGCGCCTTCGGGGTCGAGCTTGCCGAGTTCGACGGCGATAGCGGTGGCGGTGGCGTCGACGGTCGGGATGTCGTACCAGACGTGTTCGTTGACCGACCCGTGCGAGTGGCCGGCGTGCTCCTCGGTGGACTCGGTGGCGTGCGTGCCGGTGCGCTCCTCGTACAGATCGAACGCGTCGACGGTCGGCTTGTCGCCGGTGGAATTCAGGACGTCCTCGACGAACTGGTCGTAGCCGCCGCCGTTGAGGACCACGAGGGAGGCGTCGGTGATCTTCGCGGCGTCCGCGGGGCTGGCCTCGTAGGAGTGTGGGTCGGCCGACGGTTCGCTGACGATCGAGGTGACCTCGAGGCGGTCACCGGCGACGGCCTGCGCGACGCTGCCCCACACGTTGGTGGACGCGACGACGCGGATCTCGCCGTCGGACCCGGGGGAGGTGCCGCACGCCGTGAGGGCCAGGGCTGCCAGGGCAGCACCCAGGGCCGCCGCTGCGGTTCGTGAGGCACGGAACCTTCGGGGCATGCGCACTTCGTCTCTCCTGATCACGACTCGGATGAGCGTCGACCCGGTGCCGGGTCCAAACGTTATTGGTAATCGTTTCCGTTTCACTTTAGCGGAAACCGTGCAGGTCGTGTCGGTCCGGGGCGGGTTCCAGTTCGCCCTGGGGCCTCCGAACCGCTACCGTCCCGTTATGCCAAGGTCTCGACAGCCACGTCGCCAAGCCACTCTGGCGTCGCTCGCCGCCGAGTTGAAGGTCTCGCGGACGACCGTCTCCAATGCGTACAACCGCCCCGATCAGCTTTCGGCGGAACTGCGCGAGCGTGTGCTCCAGGCCGCGAAGCGGCGCGGCTACCCGGGACCCGATCCGGTCGCCCGGTCGCTGCGCACTCGGCGCGCGGGTGCGGTGGGGCTGCTACTGACCGAGGCTCTCAGTTACTCGTTCCGCGATCCCGCCGCGATGAGTTTCCTCGCGGGCCTCACCGAATCGTGCGAGGCGGCGGGGCAGGGCCTGCTCCTCATTCCGGCCGGACCGGGACGTGACGACGTCGAGGCCGCCGCTGTCGTGCAGCAGGCCGGCGTCGACGGCTTCGTCGTGTACTCCGTCGCCGACGACGACCCCTACCTCGCCGCGGTGAGGGAGCGGCACCTGCCGACCGTGATCTGCGACCAGCCCCGCGAACTGCCGGGCGCCTCGCTCGTCGGCATCGACGACCGCAGCGCGATGCGGAAGGTGGCCGACTACCTGATCTCGCTGGGGCACAGGGAGATCGGTGTCCTCTGCATGCGTCTCGGCCGGGATCGCGTGGACGGTGTCGTCCAGGGCGAGCGCTTGCACGCTCCCAACTTTCACGTCCAGCGCGAGCGGATCGCCGGTGTCCGGGACGCGATGTCCGACGCCGGCCTGGACCCGTCGTCGCTCACGGTCGTCGAACGCTACGAGCACAACGCGCAGGCCGGGCACTCCGCGGCCGCACAGGCGTTCGCGGTGAACCCGGGCATCACGGCGCTCGTGTGCACCACCGACGTGCTCGCGCTCGGCGCGCTCGACTGGGCGCGCTGCGAGGGCCTCGACGTCCCGGGTCGGGTGTCGATCACCGGCTTCGACGGGATCGAGGATGCCCTGCGCGAGGGCTTGACCACGGTCCGTCAGCCGCAGGAGGACAAGGGCCGGCGGGCCGGTGCGCTGCTGATGTCGCGGTCGGACTCCGGTGTCACGACGGTCGAGATGCTCGAGACCGAACTGGTGCGCGGACACACGGCGGCCTCCCCGCCCGAGCCCTAGCGGATCGGCGCGTCCCCGCTCAGCAGCTGCGCGCAGCGCAGCAGACCGAGGTGGCTGTACGCCTGGGGGTGATTGCCCAACGAACGCTCCGCGACCGGGTCGTACTCCTCGGCCAGTAGGCCGGTCGGGCCCGCCGCGTTCACGAGCTGCTTGAACAACGCTTCGGCGTCGGACCGCTGGCCGATCAGCAGGTACGCCTCCACCAGCCACGCCGCACACAGGTGGAAACCACCCTCGGTGCCCGGCAGGCCGTCGTCGTGGTGGTACCGGTACACGGTGGAACCGCTGCGCAGTTCGGCCTCCGTCGCGACCACCGTGGCGGCGAACCGCTCGTCCTTCGGATCGATCAGCCCGGACAGCCCGATGTGCAGCGTCGCGGCATCGAGGTCGGTGCCGTCGTAGGCGGCGGTGTACGACTCGACGTCCGCGTTCCACCCCTTCTCGGTCACCTCCTCGGAGATCTCGTCGCGCAGCGCCGTCCACGTATCGCCCGCCTGGCGGCCGAAGCTCTCGGCCAGCGTGAGGGCGCGGTCGACGGTGAGCCAGCCCATCACCTTCGAGTACACGTGGTGCCGCGGGTTGTCACGGATCTCCCAGATGCCGTGATCCGGTTCGCTCCAACGCCGCTCGACCGCCTCGACCATCGCGGACACGAGTTCCCAGTCGCGGTCGGTGAGTGCGTCCGAGCCGGTGATGCCCTTCTTCTGGCGGGCCAGGGCCAGATTCGAGATCAGGTCGACGATGGGACCGAACACGTCCAGTTGGACCTGCTGGTTCGCGGCGTTGCCGACGCGCACGGGACGCGATCCCGCGTACCCGGGCAGCGAGTCGATCACCGCCTCGGGCGGCAGGCCGGTGCCGTACAGCGTGTACAGCGGATGCAACCGCTCCGGGCCGTGCAACGTCTCGAGCACGCGGTGTACCCACTCGAGGTAGTTCTCGGCCTCCCCGAGGGAGCCGAGGCTCACCAGCGCGGACGCGGTCAGTGCCGCGTCGCGCAGCCAGCAGTAGCGGTAGTCCCAGTTGCGGACGCCGCCGATCTCTTCGGGCAGCGACGTCGTGGCCGCCGCGAGGATCGATCCGCTCGGGGCGTGCACCAGGCCGCGCAGCGTGAGGGCCGACCGCTTCATCAGGTCCGGCTTGAGCGGCGGCAGGTCGAGCGTGTTCGCCCAGTCCCGCCAGTACGATTCGGCGATCTCCCGGCGCTCCGGCTCCGACAGCAATGAGGGGCCCAGATCCTCGGTGCCGCAACGAAGTTCGAGAACGATCGGACCCTGAGAGGGGTCGACGACCGCGTGCGCGGTCTGCTGGGTGCCGTCGGTGGTGATGTCCCAGCGCACACCGGGGGAGCGCAGCACCATCGGCTCGCTCGTACCGGAGACCCGGAGACCGTCGGTGTCCGGCTCCAGCTGCACCGTGACCTGACCGAACTCAGGTCGCGGCGCGAAGCTGACGACCGCCTTCGCGCGGCCCGTGATGACGCGGGTGAGGTCGGTGCGGCTCGGCTGGACGTCGTGCGGCAGGTAGTCGGTGACCGTGAGGCTGGCCCACCGGGTCTGCACCGTCATGGTGCCGTCGAGGTACTGCTGACTCAGCGGCAGCGCCTCGCGCTGCGGGCCCACGCTGAAGTGGCCGGCCTCGGTGCCGCCGAGCAGGTGCGCGAACACCGCGGCCGAGTCCGGTTCGGGATGGCACAGCCACGTCATGTTCGCGTCGGGGGTGATCAGGGCGACCGAGCGCGGGCTCGCGAGCATCGTCAGCCGCTCGATGGGCGGCGCGTCGGCGCCGGAGAGCCAGGTGCGCCGCTCCTCGAGCAGGAATGCCAGCGCGGCCGCGACGTCCTCGGTGGAGTCGACCCGGTACTCGGCGAGGGTGTCGCCCTCACCGACCTTGATGCCGAGATCGGGGCCCTGCAGGCGTCCGAACGCCTTCTCGTCGGTGACGTCGTCGCCGAAGAAGACGGCGGCGGTGGAGCCCTCCTGGTGGCGCAGGATGTCGAGGGCGTTGCCCTTGTCGGTCGCGATGACCGCGAGTTCGACGACGGCCTTGCCCTCGGTGACCTGCACGCCGGTCCACAGCGCGGCCTCCGCGTGGACGGCGGCGAGTGCCTTGGCGCCCGCCTCGGGGCTCGCGTTGCGCACGTGCAGGGCGGCACTGGCCGGCTTGGTCTCCACGGTGACGCCGGGGTGCAGGTCGGCGATCCGGGACAGCTCCGACGTGACCTCGTTCAGCAGCTTGCGGGCGTTGGCGTCGATCGCGTGCACGAATCCGACGTCGAACTCGGACCCGTGGCTGCCCACCAGCTGCACCTCGGCGGGCAGCCGGGACAGCGTGGCCAGGTCCTTGAGCGCACGACCCGAGATGACGGCGGCGGTGGTGGCCGCCAGGCCGGCCAGTGCGCGCAGCGCGCGCACCGACTCCGCGTGCGGATAGGCCTTCTCGGGGTCGTTGACGATCGGCGCCATGGTGCCGTCGTAGTCGGACGCGACGAGCAGACGAGGAGTCCGGGCCACGGTGGACAGGGCCCGGCGGAGTTCGATCGGCAGATCCAGAGCGCTCACAGGTTCAAACCTAAGCGATTGCGGACGGGCTGGCGCGTCGCGTTCCGGGTACGGGGCACCGGATCCGGTCAGAAGGGAGTCTTCGACCCGTCTCCGAGGAGCAATTCGACGGTCAGTTCGAGACGCTTGGCGACGTCGGTGGCCGAGGAGCGACGGGTGAGCCACGCCACCAGGTTCGAGAGCCACACGTCGCTGATGACGCGGGCGACCGCGAGCTGGTCCTCGGTGGGCTCACCGTCGGTGATGGCCCGCGCGAACAGGGTGTCCATGAGCTTGCCGACCTGGTCCACCTCGGCCGCCGCGGACGCGTCCGCGAACATGAAGGCGCGGGTCATGGCCTCGGTGAGGAGGGGGTCCCGCTGCATGGCCTTGGTGATCTGGCCCAGGATGAGCTGCATCCGCTCGAGCGGGCTGTGGCCCGGAGGGATCTTGCCCTTGGACTCGATGCGCTCGAACTCGCGGGCGAGGGCCGACACCAGCAGGTGCACCTTCGACGGAAAGTAGCGGTAGAGGGTGCCGACGGCGACGTCGGCGCGCTCGGCGACCGCACGCATCTGCACGGCCTCGTAGCCGCCCTTGGATGCGAGCGTCAGGGTCGCGTCGAGGATCCTCTTGCGGCGCTCGCGCTGAGCGTTCGAGCTGAGATCGTCCTCGCTGAGGGTCGAGACCGTACCCCCGGTGGAGCGGGATCGAGATGAGGTGGTCATCGACTGTTTCCTTCACGCCTTGACTCTTGACGGCCGAGCATATTAGAACACGTTCTAAATGAATATGTCATCCACGAAAGGTGGGTAGCCGTTGTGACAATCGCCACGAGTGACGAGCAGAAGGCCGTCCAGGAGTCGATTCAGGCGTGGGCGCGCTCCGCGGCCCCTATTGCCATTTTACGCGAGGGACCTGCGGACTTCTGGCGCCAGACATGGCCGTCGGTGGCGCAGCTGGGGCTGTTCGCGGTGGGTGTTCCGGAGTCGGTCGGCGGGGTCGGCGGACAGGTCGTGGACCTGGCCGCGATGTTGGAACAGTCGGCCGTCGAACTCGTCGGCGGTCCTGTTCTACCGACGGCGCTCGCGGGCCTCGTGCTCGGGCGCTGCGACGGTGCCGCCGCGAAGGCGTGGGCCGGGCAGATCGCGGAGGGCGAACTGCCGGTGTCGGTGGTGCTCGACGTCCCGGCGCTGGACGTGACCAGCGACGCGGACGGGGGGCTTGTCCTCTCCGGCGACGCGGGCAACGCGCTCGGCGGTGAGCCCGGCGTCGCGGTGCTGGTGCCCGCCCGCTCCGGTTCCGATGTCGTGTGGTGCCTCGTGGACGGTGCGGCGGCGGGCCTGACGGTCGAATCGCTCGACATCCTCGACAAGAGCCGAGGCGTCGCCCGAGTCCGCTTCGACGGCGTCGCGGTGGCGTCGGATCGGATCGTCACCGGCGTCGCGCCGGAGCTGGTGCGCGACCTGGCCGCCACGCTCGTCGCCGCGGAGGCGGCCGGTGTGGCGGGCTGGAGCCTGCGGACCGCGGTCGAGTACGCCAAGATCCGCGAGCAGTTCGGCAAGCCGATCGGCTCGTTCCAGGCGATCAAGCACCTGTGCGCCGAGATGCTGTGCCGCGTCGAACAGACGCGCGCCGTCGCGTGGGACGCGGCCGTCGCGGCCGAGGATGCGCTCCCTGACCCCGACACCGGTCATGCCGGCACCTCCGAGCTGCCGATCGCCGCGGCCGTCGCCGCGGCCGTCGCGCTGGACGCGGCCGTCCAGAACGCCAAGGACTGCATCCAGGTCCTCGGCGGCATCGGCTTCACGTGGGAGCACGACGCGCACTTCTACCTGCGTCGCGCGGTCTCGAACAAGCAGTTCCTGGGCGGCAGCAACGTCTGGCGCGCCCGGGTGACGGAGCTGACCCGCGCGGGTGCTCGCCGGCACCTGACGATCGACCTGTCCGAACTCGAATCGGAGCGGACCGCGATCCGCGACGAGGTCGCCGCGCTCGCCGCGGTGCCGGAGGCCGAGCGTCGCGTCGCGGTCGCCGAGTCGGGGTACGCCGCGCCGCACTGGCCGCGCCCCTACGGCCGCGGTGCGAGCGCCGCCGAACAGATCCTCATCGCCGAGGAGATGGCGGCGGCCGGCGTCGAGCGCCCGGATCTCGTCATCGGCTGGTGGGCCGTCCCCACCGTCCTCGAGCACGGCCGCCCCGAGCAGATCGAGCGGTTCGCGCTGCCGACGCTGCGCGGCGAGATCACGTGGTGCCAGCTGTTCTCCGAGCCCGGTGCGGGTTCGGACCTGGCGTCGCTGCGGACCGTCGCGGAGAAGGTCGACGGCGGCTGGAAGCTCAACGGGCAGAAGGTCTGGACGTCGCTCGCCCGCGAGGCGGACTGGGGCATCTGCCTGGCCCGCACCGACAAGGACGCGCCGAAGCACAAGGGCATCACGTACTTCCTGCTCGACATGCGCACCCCGGGCATCCGGATCTCGCCGCTGCGAGAGATCACCGGCGACGCGCTGTTCAACGAGGTGTTCCTCGACGACGTGTTCATCCCGGACGAGTGCGTCGTCGGAGAGGTCGACGGCGGCTGGAAGCTCGCCCGTACGACGCTCGCGAACGAGCGCGTCGCGATGAGCGGCGGGTCGTCGCTCGGCAAGGCCGTCGAGGAACTGCTCGAGCTGGCGGGCGAGCCCGACGCGGTCACCGCCGACCACCTGGGCGCATTGATCTCCGAGGCGCTCGGCGGATCGCTGCTCGAGCTCCGCACGACGCTGCGTCAGCTCGACGGCCAGGACCCCGGTCCGGCGTCGAGCGTGCGCAAGCTCGTCGGCGTCCGGAACCGTCAGGGCGTCGCGGAGTTCGCCGTCGAACTCGCGGGGGAGGCCGGCTGGGTCGAGGGTCCGCTCACGCGCGAATTCCTCAACACCCGTTGCCTGTCCATCGCGGGCGGCACGACGCAGATCCTGCTCACCGTCGCCGCCGAGCAGCTCCTGGGGTTGCCGCGCGGCTGACGGAAGGCTGAGATTTCGAACACCCGCCCGGATCGTTCCGGGCGGGTGTTCTCGTATCGGCTGGACGCGCGCGTTCGTGTTCCTGTCGTCTCGGTCACATCGGCCCGTCCCGATGCGGCAGCGGCTCCGAACCAGTGCTGTCGGGGGCGGCTCCAGCCCGGCGCGGCGGACTTCTCGGGTGCGCGCCGCGAAGGTAGTTGACCGCAGCACGGTTAGGTAGGTGAACATGTTCTCGATCTTGCGGGACTTTCATCGTTATCCTGCAGGTGATAGAACAGGAACACGTTCTAAAACACAGGCGGGATCGGCAACGTGGACTTCTCTCTGGATCAGACTCAAGAAACGGTGGCGGAGATCGTCGTGGGCCTGCTGGCCCGCGAGCACACCGATCCCGCCGACACCGGCGGCTTCAGCCCCGAGTTGTGGCAGGCACTCGCGAAGGCGGACCTGCTCTCGCTCGCGGTGCCCGAGCGGCTCGGCGGCGACGGACTCGGCGTGCTCGAGGTCGCGACCATGCTCACCGAGGTCGGACGCGGTGCCGCGCCGGTCCCGGCGCTCGCGACGCTCGGCTTCGGCGTGCTCCCGGTGCTCGCGCTCGGCTCGGTCGAGCAGCAGGACGCGCTGCTCGACGGCATCGCCGGCGGACGGGTGCTCACCGCGGCCCTCGCGGAGCAGGGATCGGCGTTCCCGGCGCTGCCGTCGACCACCGCGGTCGCGGAGGGCTCCGACGTCGTCGTGACCGGCCGCAAGGTCGCGGTGCCGTTCGCGGACATCGCGTACCGCATCCTGGTGCCGACCGACGCCGGCGTGGTGCTCGTGGCGCCGGACGCGCCGGGCGTCACGCTCACCAAGAGCGCGACTTCGTCGGGGGCACCGGAATTCTCGGTCCAGTTGGACGCGGTCCGCGTCCCCGCCGGCGACGTCCTCGGTGGCGGCCTCGACGGCGTCGCGACGCTGTACCGGATCGCGCTCGCGAGCATCGGTGCGTACGCCGACGGTCTGCTGGCGGGCGCCACCGCCCTTGCCGCCGACCACCTCACCACGCGTGAACAGTTCGGCAAGCCGCTCGCGGCGTTCCAGGCCGTTGCGCAGCAGATCGCCGACGTCTACGTCACGTCGCGGACGCTGCACGTCTCGGCGCTCGCGTCCGCGTGGCGGGTGACCGAAGGTCTCGACGCCGCAGACGATCTCGACGTGCTGGCGTACTGGATCGCGACCGAGATCCCGGCGGCGATGCGCACGCTGCACCACCTGCACGGTGGCATCGGCGTGGACGTCACGTACCCGATGCACCGCTACTTCTCCATTGCCAAAGACCTGGCGCGCCTCGTCGGCGGCGCCTCGTACCGACTCGACCTCGTGGGGGCCCGGTGTTCATCGATCTGACACCCGAGCAGCGTGAGCTGCAGGCGGAACTGCGCCGCTACTTCTCCGGGCTGATCTCGCCGGCCGAGGCCGAGATCATGCTCACCGAGCGGCACGGCCCCACCTACCGCGAGGTCATCCGCCGGATGGGTAAGGACGGCTGGCTCGGCGTCGGCTGGCCGGTCGAGTTCGGCGGCCGCGGCTTCGGCGAGATCGAGCAGCAGATCTTCGTCAACGAGGCTGTGCGCGCGGATGTTCCGCTGCCGTCGGTGACGCTGCAGACCGTCGGCCCGACGCTGCAGACGTACGGAACCGAGGAGCAGAAGCGCAAGTTCCTGCCCGCGATCCTCGCCGGCGAGGTGCACTTCGCAATCGGCTACTCCGAGCCCGACGCCGGCACCGATCTGGCGGCGCTTCGCACCACCGCCGTTCGCGACGGCGACGAGTATGTGATCAACGGACAGAAGATCTTCACCACCGGCGGGCACGACGCCGACTACATCTGGCTCGCGGTCCGCACCGGCGACGCCGAGTCCCGGCACCGCGGCATCTCGATCCTGATCGTGGACACCAAGGATCCGGGCTTCTCGTGGACCCCGATCATCACCGCCGACGGCGCGCACCACGTCAACGCCACGTACTACACCGACGTCCGGGTGCCGGCGAGCATGCTCGTCGGCGAGGAGAACAAGGGCTGGCGGCTCATCACCACGCAGCTCAACCACGAGCGCGTCATGCTCGGCCCGGCCGGCCGCGTCGCCGGCCTGTACGAGAAGGTGTACGACTGGGCCGCGAAGCGGGACCTGCTGGGGCTGGACGACGTTCGTCGCGGCCTCGGCGAGATCCACGCCACCTACCGGCTCAACGAACTGCTCAACTGGCAGGTCGCGGCCGCCACCGGTGACGTCGACATCGCGGACGCGTCGGCCACCAAGGTCTTTGCGACCGAACGCATTCAGCGGGTGGGCCGGATCGCGGACGAGATCGTCGGCGCGCACGGCGACCCGGGCGATCCCGAGACGGCAGCGCTCATGCGCTGGCTCGACGTCCAGGTCAAGCGCAACGTCGTCATCACCTTCGGTGGTGGCGTCAACGAGGTCATGCGCGAACTGATCGCGGTGGCCGGACTGGGACTGCCGAAGGTGCCGCGATGACCGAAAAAGATACGACCGCGCAGATTCTCGCGGGCGCGGAGCAGATCAAGGCTGGTGGGGCGAGCAAGGCCCGCGCCGGCCGCGACCCGATCAACATGCCGATGATCCGCAACTGGCTCGAGGCTATCGGTGACGAGAACCCGATCTACGTTGACGACGATGCCGCTGTCGCGGCGGGCCACGGCGGTATCGTCGCGCCGCCCGCGATGGCGCAGGTGTGGACCATGCGCGGTCTCGGTGCGGTCCGCGAGGAGGACGATCCGCTGGGCCGGATGACCCAGATCCTCGACGACGCCGGTTACACGTCGGTGGTCGCCACCAACTGCGACCAGATCTACCACCGCTACCTGCGGCCCGGCGAGGAGGTGACGATCGAGTCGACGCTCGAGGAGGTCGTCGGCCCCAAGAAGACCGGACTCGGTGAGGGCTGGTTCTTCACGACCCGCAACTTCTGGAAGGTCGGCGACGAGATCGTCGCCGAGATGATGTTCCGGATCCTCAAGTTCATGCCGCCTGCGAAGGTCGCGCCCGCCGCCGAAACAGGCTCGGTCCCGGAGGATCTCGATCCGACACGGATGATGCGGCCGACGCCGTCTCGCGACACCCAGTTCTTCTGGGACGGTGTGGCCGCGCACGAGCTGCGGATCCAGCAGCGGCCGGACGGCTCGCTGCAGCACCCGCCGGTGCCGGCGCTGTGGAAGGACAAGACCGAGACCACCGACTACGTCGTGGCGTCCGGCCGCGGCACGGTGTTCAGTTTCGTCGTCCACCACGCCCCCAAGGTGCCGGGCCGTTCGCTGCCGTTCGTGGTGGCGCTCGTCGAACTCGAAGAGGGCGTGCGCATGCTCGGCGAGTTGCGCGATGTCGACCCGTCCGAGGTCGCGGTCGGCATGCCGGTGCAGGCCCAGTTCCTGGACTTCCCTGGGGATGACGAGACCGGTAACGAGCCCTGGACGCTGTACGCGTGGCGTCCGGTGAAGGAGTCGTGAGATGACCAGCGCACTCGACATCAGCGTCGGCGACCAGCTGCCGGGCCTCTCGATCCACGGTGATCCCACGTTCATCGTCTCGACGGCGTTGGCCACCAGGGACTTCCAGGACGTGCACCACGACCGGGACAAGGCGCAGCAGCGCGGGTCCAAGGACATCTTCGTCAATATCCTCACCGACACCGGTCTGGTGCAGCGGTTCGTCACCGACTGGGCGGGGCCGCGAGCCCGGCTCACGTCGATCAAGCTGCGCCTGGGCGTGCCGTGGTACGCGTACGACACGTTGCACCTGTCCGGCGAGGTCGTCGCGGCGGAGGACGGGCTGGTCACGGTCAAGGTGGTCGGCAAGGACAGCCTCGGCGACCACATCACGTCCACGGTAACCCTCGTCATGAACGGAGACGACGCATGAGCGGGCTGTCCGGCAAGGCTGCGATCGTCGGCATCGGTGCCACCGACTTCTCCAAGGACTCGGGCCGCAGCGAACTGCGTCTGGCCGCCGAGGCGGTCCAGGCTGCACTGGACGACGCGGGACTGAAGCCGTCCGACGTGGACGGGCTGACGTCGTTCACGATGGACACCAACACCGAAGCGGCCGTGGCTCGTTCGGTGGGGATTCCGAACCTGAAGTTCTTCAGCCGGATCCACTACGGCGGCGGTGCGGCGTGCGCCACCATCCAGCAGGCCGCGATGGCTGTGGCGACCGGTGTCGCGGACGTCGTGGTGGCGTACCGCGCGTTCAACGAGCGTTCGGGTGCCCGTTTCGGTCAGGTCAACACCGGTCTGGTGCAGCAGGTGAACTCGTCGGGCACGGACAACGCGTTCTCCTACCCGCACGGGCTGGGGACGCCGGCGTCGTTCGTGGCGATGGTCGCGCAGCGGTACATGCACGTGTACGGCGCCACGAGTGAGGATTTCGGCCGCGTCGCGGTCGCCGACCGCAAGCATGCGGCGGTGAACCCCAACGCCTTCTTCTACGGCAAGCCGATCACGCTCGAGGATCACCAGAATTCGCGGTTCATCGCCGAACCGCTGCACCTGCTGGACTGCTGCCAGGAGACCGACGGCGGCATCGCGATCGTCGTCACCTCGCCGGAGCGGGCCAAGGATCTGCCGAACAGGCCGGCGATCATCGCGGCCGCGGCGCAGGGGAGTGGGCCGGATCAGTACATCATGACCAGCTACTACCGCGACGGCCTGACGGGTCTGCCCGAGATGGGGCTGGTCGGCGATCAGCTGTGGGAGCAGTCGGGGCTGCGGCCGTCGGACATGCAGACCGCGGTGCTCTACGACCACTTCACGCCGTACGTGCTGATGCAGCTGGAAGAACTCGGCTTCTGCGGCCGCGGTGAGGCCCGCGACTTCATCGCCGACGGCGCGATCGAGCTGGGTGGCCGGCTACCGATCAACACGCACGGCGGGCAGCTCGGTGAGGCGTACATCCACGGCATGAACGGCATCGCCGAGGGCGTCCGCCAGATCCGCGGCACCTCCGTCAACCAGGTGCCGGACGTCGAGAACGTCCTCGTCACCGCCGGAACCGGTGTTCCGACTTCGGGACTGGTGCTGACGGCGTAGTACGCGCGAGTGTCGAATCCCTGGGAGCCCCGACCGAACCGGTCGGGGCTCCCAGGTTTTGCGTCAGAGGCCTTCGGGCCGAATGTTGGGGTTCGCCCACTCCGGGGGCTGTCGCCGCGGCAACTCCGTCCCGCCGTCCAGCGTCATGACCGGCAGCCCGGTGCTCCACGGGTAGTGGAGGCTGAACGCGACATGCCCGGTTCGGTCCGCGGCGGGCAGGTGGCACATCGCCAGAACCGTTTCCGCCAGATACTCCACCGGTTCGGTCTCGTAGCCGTCGGGAAGGAGCTCGGCGGCTCCGGGCGTCATGATCGCGGTGGACGGCCCCACGGCGTTGACCGCGATGTCGTCGTCGAGGGTCTCGGCGGCGAGGCCTTGCGTGAAGCGATGCAGCGCCGCCTTCATCGACGCATACACGACGTCGCCGGAGGTCTTGTTGTACTCCCGGAACGGGCGGATGGGCGACATCCCCGTCGACGATCCGATGTTGACGATCCACCCGCGCCCCTGCTTGCGCATGTGCGGAATTGCCATCTGCGACAGTAGGAAAGGGACTCGGAGATAGTGGTTGACCGTGCGGTCGAAGGTGGTCGCGGGCATCTGCTCGATCGGGGCGTAGTCGGCGAAGCCCGCATTGTTGACCAGGATGTCGAGGCGTCCCGTGTGCTCGACGGCTTCGCCGACGAGCCGATCCAGATCCTGGGGGTCGTCGATGTCGGCGGGGATCGCGATCGCGTGCCCGCCGGCGGCCTCGATCAATTCGACGGTCTCGTCGAGGCTTCCGGGAATGGTCGACGCCCGCCCGTTGCGGATCGACTCGGATGCCTGCCGGGATCTGGCGGTCACCACGACGGTGGCTCCCTCCGCCGCGAGCCGCTGCGCGACCGCGCGACCGATTCCCCGGCTGCTTCCCGTCACCAATGCCGTTTTACCGGTCAGTCTGTTCGCCATCGTGTGCTGTCCTCCTGAACTATCGGCTGGGATAGGTGTGAATCGAAATACGTTGTCCCGCAGTATTACCAACGCCGTTCCGCAGGTCATCCAGTCTGCCCACTGAATGGACGGAGGCCGCGTACCCCGATCGGTGCACTCGGGAAAACCTCCCGCACGCTGGGACGACGGTATTGCGGCAGTCGACGGCCTCCTGCAAGGTGGCGTCGCGACGACTCGGTTCAGCCGGGGCCAGGGGCCTGTGCGACTGCCGCCGAGTCGGACCGTATTCGGTACGAGAGAGGAACTGTGACGTGGCAGTGGATCGCCGAGCTGACTTGCACCCGGACGTGGAGTCGATGCTTGCTGTTCTCGAGGCAGGATTTCCGGACGTCACGAAGTTCCCTGCGGCGGAGCTTCGTGAGGTGATCGCCTCTCGTCGGGCACCGCTCGCTCACCAGCCGGACATGGCGATTGCCCGCGACATCGTGATCGACGGCCCGGGTGGGGATCTGGCGCTGCGCGTGTATGTCCCGCATTCGGAGTCGAACGATCCGCTGCCCGTGATCGTCTTCGCGCACGGCGGCGGTTTCGTCTTCTGCGACCTGGATTCCCATGACGAGTTCTGTCGCTCGATGGCGGATGCGGTCGACTCCGTGGTCGTGTCGGTCGACTACCGGCTGGCGCCGGAGCACCAGGCGCCCGCCGCGATGGAGGACGTCTACGCCGCCCTGCTGTGGGCCGCGGACAATGTCGGCGAGTACCGAGGCGACCCGAACCGGATCGCTCTCGCCGGCGACAGCGCGGGCGGAAACCTGGCTGCCACGGTGGCGCTGGCCGCGCGGGATCGGGGTGCTCCGCAGGTTGCGGCGCAGATCCTCGTCTATCCGGTGATCGACGACGACTTCACGACCGAGTCCTACACGAAATACGGTGTGGGCTACTACAACACCACCGACGCGATGCGCTGGTACTGGGACCAGTACGCGCCCGAGGACCGGACGAGCCCGTTCGTGGTCCCCACCCGCGCCACGACGCTCGCGGGGCTGCCTCCGACGCTCGTCGTGACGGCCGAACTCGATCCGCCGTGCTCGGCCGGCGAAGCCTACGCGGAACGTCTGGCAGGTGACGGGGTGCCGGTCGTCGCGCACCGCTTCGACGGTCTGTTCCACGGCTTCCTCACCTTTCCGAAGCTGTCGCTCACCGGTCCGGCACGTCTCGAGCTGTGGCAGATGATCCGCGACGTGCTGAAGGTCGGTTAGCCGCAGTCGAGCTGTAGCGACGCCCGTCGTCTGCCTGCCCGTGTCGGAGGGCAGGCAGACGGGGGATTCAGCGAATGGTCGAGCCGGCGTCGACCGGGAGCGCGATGCCGGTGACGTACCGTGCGTCGTCGGACGCGAGGTACATCAACGCGTTGGTGACATCCGACGCATCGATTCGCTCGACCGGCAGCGAGTTGAGGAAGACGGGCGCGAGATCGGGCCGCTCCGCGAGGAGGGCGGGAAGCACCTGCGAATGACCCTGGGGCGTGTCGACGCCGGTGGGGTTGATCATGTTCACCCGGATGTTCCGATCGGACAGCTCGAGCGCCAGGGAACGGCACAGGCCGGTGAGTGCATGCTTGGCCGCCACATACGGTGTGTAGAACGGCAGCCCGACCGTGCTCGCCGTCGAACCGGTGATGACGATGTTCCCGCCGGCCGCCTCCATGTGCGGAATGGACGCGGCGCAGGTGTTCCACACTCCGGTGAGGTTGACGTCGAGTGTCGTCCGCCAGATCTCGTCGGTCACATCCTCGTGTCGCTGTACCGTGCAGATCGCGGCGTTGGCGACGACGACGTCGAGCCGCCCCAGTTCCTCGACGCCCTTCGCGATGCACCGCTCGAGGGCGGCCCGGTCCCGGACGTCGACCTCGGCGGCATACACGCGCCGCCCCGTCGCCTCGACCAGGCGCGCGGTCTCGGCCAGTCCCTCGGGGGTTCCCATCGGGGAGGGGACGAGATCGATCTGACGGCAGATGTCGATCGCAATGATGTCTGCGCCCGCGGCTGCCATCGCCACCGCGTGATTGCGTCCTTGACTCTGGGCAGCCCCGGTAACAAGTACAACTTTCCCTTGCATCTTCATTAATTCCTCCAAGCTGAACTGATTTCGTCCCACTGGGTGGGCGTAGGCGTATTGAAATGTTTGATCGCCCGCTATCGCGCTAGCAATCCGCGTGGTCAGGGTCCTGTTCTGCCGTGCGGTGTTGCTCGATCGAGGGTTCCATGGCTAGTGCTCCGGGTGCGGCAATGCCGAAATGAATGATCGTTCAAAGTCTGGAAAAGTTCAAGTACGAGTTGCGCGAGTTGCACCGATGGAGGTCTGCAATAGCATCGTCGACTTCATCGAATGAAGGTTCAATACGGCGTTCTCGGAACTTCGCCGTTCGCCACCGCAGCGCCGAACGGGAGTTCACGGCACGGTTCGTTCGTGAACCCGTGCCGTGAACTCCCGTTCGTCCCTTCCCCCGATCTCGATCAACCCAGATCGGGCGTGTAGTTCTCCTGGCGCATTCGCAGGTCGATGTAGATGAGCATCTGCAGTGCCCGGAACATGGCGACCAGGCCTCCCAGCAGGATCAAGTAGAAGACGGACGGAAGCCCGAGCATGCCGAGAATGCCGGCTGGAATGGACAGTCCGAGAATGCCGGCCACCCACAGTGCGTGGATGGCGAACAGCCGCCCGAAGGCCGGCCGGGCGAGCTGCGCGGCACGTCGGAAGGAATCGATCGCACCACGTTCCTCCACGATCATCACAACCGGCGCGAGGCTGAACATGATGCCGGCGATGAAGAGAGCGACGTAGATCGGCAACATCACGACTGCCGCCACGGCGACGCCCTCGAATCCTGTCGCGACCACGATGACCCAGAACAGCAGTGGCGGTGCGAAGGACAGGAGATAGTACAAGCCGGTCAGGCGGCAGATCGCGAACAATCGGCGGGCTGTGTGGGACACGAGTGCGGACAGTCGTACCGGTTCGCCTCTGACGGCTCGATCGGTTGCGGTGACGGATAGACCGATGAGGAGTGCATCGGCAGGAAGTCCGATGAGCGCTATCACCAGCACCGTCGCGACTATCGATGCCAGGAATGCTGCCGGACTGGAGATCGTGGAGAGCATGAATCCGCCGACTACCTCGGATGGAACCGTTGTGACCGCCGCCAGGGCGGCCGCCAACACCATGAGGAGCACGACGAAGAACCCGATACAGACGAGGACCGGGATTCCGATGAGCGACGGCCAGTTCCGGACCACGACTTTCGCTGCCGAAGTGAACAGCTCGGGGAACGTCAAGGGCCGCAGAGGGATCAGGGATCGTGAAGGACGATCCTCTGATCGTGTTCCGGTCGCGTCGGGATCGCTCGAGTGCCGTGTACCCGGACGCGGGCCCAATCTCACAGCTGCGAGCAGCGACTGGACGTCGTTCGGCCACTGAACTCCGCGCTGACGGACGAACCATGCGCCGTAAGCGAAGGCGACCGCGGTGAGGAACCATCCCAGATGGTTGTCGGAGACGATCGTGGCGATCAACGACAGCAGTGCCAGTGCACCGAGAGCGACGGGCGGCTGGAGATCCACGACCACCGGAGACTGGACCGGAGCGGGTCGGGTCCGGTTGATTGTCCCCTGGTACGGATCGTCGGAGGTCGGACTGACTGGGTTCGGGGTGTCGTTGGTCATCGAAACCTCCTCGGTCGGGCAGCGGTCGAAATCTCCCCCGGTGAAGTCGGGGAAAACGGTTGTAACCTATGCCGCAACAGCCGGGACGGGTATCGGTCGTACGGGTGACAGCATCCCGGCGCCGTGCGCCTTTCCGGTAGCGGGAACTACCGAAAAGGCGCACGGGCGCGGAGCGCCTAGTGCGTCGCCAGCGCCACCCGCTGCCGCTCCGTGGCGGTCTCCGGCCGGCCCTCGCCCGGCAGGTCGACGCGGACGTGGTGCAGGCGTCCGGTGAAGGCGAAGCGGCCCACGATGTCGTCGCACACCGGGCTGCCGCGGTTGGCGCCGATGTCGAGCTGCTCGTTCATGCTGAAGATCGCGCGGGTCGTCTGCTCGATGCGGCCGCTGCCCACCTCGACGTCGTCGACGAACAGTCGCGCCACTCCGCCCAGTCCGATACCGCCCCCGTCGTAATCGAATTCGAGGCGCACTTCGCGGGTGTCCGCGGTCAGTTCGACGTCGGGCCGGACGAACGTCGTGCCGCCGCCGCTGAAGTTGTAGCAGAACACCGGCTTCGAGTCGGCGACGTACAGGGCGAGGCCACCGAAGCTGCCGCCGACGCTCGCCAGCACACCTTCGCACGGCTCGCCACCGGTCTCGAGGGACGCCGTGATGACGTAGGACCGGTTGAAGAACGGTGGCGCCGCCTTCTCCGGTAGCCCGTTCATGTGGGGGTACAGCGTGATGCTCGTTCGACCGCGCAGCGGGTGTGGCGGCCGGTCCTTGGGCGCGGCGTTGCGGGTCACGGTGCGGTCGTCGAGCGGCAGCACCTGGTAGCGAGCTGCCTCGACGAGGAACTTCTGCTTCAGTTCCGCGAGCTTCTCGGGGAACTCGTCGGCGAGGTCGCGGGCCTGCGACCAGTCGACGCTCGTGTCGTACAACTCCCACCGATCCTCGTCGAACGTCGGCAGTTTCAGCCCGTACGTCGCCATCAACCACGGCGCGCGGTGCAGGGTTACCGCCGTCCAGCCGTGATCGTAGATGCCGCGGTTGCCGTAGATCTCGAAGTACTGCGTGGTGTGCTGGTCCGCGGCCTCCGCGTCGGTGAACGTGTAGTTCATCGCGACACCCTCCATCGGCTTCTGCGGCACCCCGTCGACGGTGTCCGGCGCGGGAACGCCGGCGGCCGCGAGGATCGTCGGGGTGATGTCCACGCAGTGATGCCACTGGTGGCGGAGCCCGGCGTCGCTGATTCCGTTGGGCCAGTGCGCGATCAGGCCGTTGCGGGTGCCGCCGTAGTGCGACGCGGCCTGCTTGGCCCACTGGTAGGGCGTGTCGAGCGCCAGCGCCCACGACGCCGGGTAGTGCGGGTAGCTCGTCGGGGTACCCAGCTCGTCGAAGCGCTCGAGCACCTCCGCGGTGGTCTGCTTGTAGCCGTTGAGCCCGGCGAGGTAGTTGAACGAACCCTCCATGCCGCCCTCGGCGGAGGCGCCGTTGTCACCGAGCATGTAGAGCACGAGCGTGTTGTCGAGCGCGCCCAGTTCCTGCAGTCGATCGACGAGCCGGCCGACCTGGTCGTCGGTGTGCTCGAGGAACGCCGCGTACAGCTCCATCAGCCGGGCGGAGACCTTCTTCTGGTCGTCGTCCAGCTCGTCCCAGTGCGGCAGATCGCCGGACCACGGCGCCAGTTCGGTCTCCGGTGCGACCACGCCCAGCTGCTTCTGACGTTCGAGCGTGATCTCCCGCTGCCGGTCCCAGCCGTGGTCGAACTCGCCGCGGTACTTGTCGAGATAGCTGTCCGGAACCTGCAGCGGCGCATGGCACGCGCCGAACGGCAGGTAGCAGAACCACGGCTTGTCCGGATCCATCGTCCCGACGGACTCGATCCACTCGATCGCGCGGTCCACCAGGTCCTCCGACATGTGGTAGCCCTCCTCGGGCGTGCACGGCGGATCGACGACGGTGAAATCGCGGTACAGCACCGGAGCGAACTGATCCGACTCGGCGCCGAGGAAACCGTAGAAGCGGTCGAAGCCTTCCCTGGTGGGCCAGCGGTCGAACGGGCCGGCCTCGCTGATCTCCCACGTCGGCGTCTGGTGCATCTTGCCGAACGCACCTGTCGCATACCCGTTGCCCTGCAGGATCCGGGCCACCGTGGCCGCGGAGTCGGGCCGGGTGCCGTTGTAGCCCGGTGCTGCCGTGGCCTGTTCGGCGATGACGCCGAATCCGACGCTGTGGTGGTTGCGTCCGGTGAGCGTTGCGGCCCGGGTCGGCGAGCACAGCGCGGTGGTGTGGAAGCGGGTGTACTTGACGCCGTCGGCGGCCAGTCGTTCCGCGGTGGGGGTGCGGCACGGTCCGCCGAACGCGGACGGGGCGCCGAAGCCGACGTCGTCGAGCATCACCAGCAGCACGTTGGGCGCGCCCGCCGGCGGACGCACGGGCTGAGGCCGGTTGAACGGCTCCGTCTGGTTGCGGTAGTCGACCGCGGCGGAGACCGGGGGATCGGTCCGGACGATCGGGATCGAATGACGGTTCATGGTGCACCTCTCTGGGTGATGGGGCGGGTACGACTCGTTCGTTTCCATTGCGGCGGAGTTCGTTTGGGAGCGCACGGTCGACGGGCCTTCCAGCGGAAGGATTCGACGTCGCCGGATCTGCGGGGGAGCGTACCCGCTGTGCCTTGACCATTAAAGCGCCGCCTTACTACGCTTTCGGCGTGTCGAATCCCGGAAACGCGAAGAGCGCCATGATCGAGGTCGCCGAGCGGATGTTCGCCGAGCGTGGCATCGACGGCGTCTCCATGCGCGACGTCGCGGCCGCGGCGGGCCAGAAGAACAACTCGGCCGTGCAGTACCACTTCGGTGGGCGTGACGGTCTGGTGCTCGAGGTGTTCCGGCGGCGAATGAAGGAGATCAACCTCAGTCGCGCCGCCTTCCTCGAACGGCTCGACGAGGAGGGGCGTGGCGGCGACGTCCGCGGACTCGTCGAGGCGGTCGTGCTGCCGCTCGCCGACTATCTGCGCACGTCCGGGGCCGATTCGTACTACGCGCAGTTCATCGCTCGCGTGTCCCCGTCGGTCGACATCCTGAACGCCGACCTCTCCGAGGTCACGCAGGCCAGTCGTGAAGTGTCGACACGGTTGATGCGGGCGCTCGGGCACCTGTCGCGTCGCGTCGCGGTGATCCGCGTCGACCTGATGCTCAACATGGCGGTGTCCGCGCTCGCGGTCTACGAGCAGCGGCGCAACACCGGGAATCCGGTCGTCGATGCCGACTTCGACGAGACCGTGCGTCATCTGATCGACATGTCGGTGGGGGCGCTCGAGGCTCCCGACTCGACGTCGAACCGGCCCTAGCTCCAGGCGGTTCCGGCTTCGTCAACACCCCTTCAGGGCAGCTGTTTTCGTCGATTAAGTCAGTGTCTTGACGGTTTAAGTCACTGACTGATAGCTTGCCGGAGGCGCTCTCTCCCGCTCGGTCGAGCGGGAGATGCGTCGGTGGTGGTGTGTTCGGAGCTGGATCCCCTGAAGCAGGAGGCTTGCATGGCAACGCTGACCAGTAGTCGAACCGTCGAGATCGGCGGTCATTCGATCGAGTTCGGGCCGCGCGGAATGCGCAGGTGCGCTGACGGATTCGAACCGGAGCCCTACACGCAGTTCGAGGTGCGGCCGGTGACGCCGTTCATCGGCGCGGAGATCCACGGGGTGGATCTGCGGGACCCGAGTCCGGAGGCGATCGAGGAACTGCGTCGGGCCCTCCTCGAATGGAAGGTCGTGTTCTTCCGCGACCAGCAGATCACCGGAGCTCAGCACCGCGACTTCGCCCGCCACTGGGGTGAACTCGAGGTGCATCCGCTGCTGCCGCAGGGTGAGGTACCCGAGGTGGTGCACTTCGAGCGCGGCGAGGACAGCCCTGGCACCGAGAACATCTGGCACGTCGACGTGACCTGGCAGAAGCGTCCGCCGCTCGGGTCCGTCCTGCGCGCGCTGGACGTGCCGCCGGCCGGTGGCGACACGCTGTGGGCCGACATGGGCAATGCCTACGACTGCCTGTCCGACGAGGTCAAGGCGCAGATCGAGGGTCGCGTCGCGATCCACGACTTCGTGCCGTCGTTCGGTCGGTCGATGGGGCCGGAGAAGCTTGCGGCGATGAAGGAGCAGTTCCCACCGGTGGAGCATCCGATCGTCCGGATCCACCCCGAGACCGGGCGCCGGACGCTGTTCGTCAACAGCCTGTTCACCACGCACATCCCGGACATGGATCCGGCCGAGGGCGAGGTGCTGCTGCGCCACCTCTTCGACCAGGCCAAGGTGCCGGACTTCCAGTGCCGGTTCCGGTGGCAGCCCAACTCGATCGCGTTCTGGGACAACCGTGCCACGCAGCACTACGCGGCCAGTGACTACTTCCCGCACCGCCGCGTGATGGAACGCGTCGCCATCCTCGGTGACGTGCCGGCCTGAGGGGGCAGCGATGATGCATCCCTCCGACGACCGTCGGCAGCGCAACGACGATCTCGACGCCGCGTGGCAGGGCTTGTGCGACAACCTGTCCCGTGCCTCGAAGGTGATCGCGGGTGATCCGCGGTCGGACGATCCCGCGATGCGGGCTGCCGGATACCGCTACCTGCTCAACCTGCTCAACGCGGGCCTCGAACAGGTGGTGTTCAGTGCCGACCCGGACTATCCGGAGGTGGGGCACCTGCAGGACAACACCAAGCGGTACGCGACGGAGTCGCCGGACTGCCTGTTCGGTCACGCGGTCCTCGATCCGGCCGGGACGTACCGACTCACCGGAACCGGCGGACGCGCCCGGTACATCGGGCTCACGCTGTACGACACCGTGAGTCTGTACGAGAAGGCGCAGTCCGACGACGACCGGCCGAAGGACTTCCGGGCCGCGTTCAAGGCGGCCACCGGATCGACGCTCGGGGCGATCTCCAACCCCGGCGGAATCACGTTGCGTGACAACGGTGATTTCGAGGTGATCATCAGCGCCGAACCGCACGACGGCAACTGGCTGCCGATGCCGCCGACCACGAAGGACATCATCACTCGCCAGTACTTCTACGACTGGGACGCCGAGGATCCGTACCATCTGTCGATCGAGCGGATCGACGTCGACGGCCCCGGCCCGGTCACCGAACCGGTGGCCGTGACCGCGCAGGTGGAGTCCGTCGGACGTTTCGTCGACGGCTTCGCCGAGTACTGGGCCGCGATGTACAGCCTGCGCGACGGTGACCGCAACGTGCTTCGCACCCAGCCGACGGTGAGTTCGTCGTACGCGAGCGACGGCGGGCACATCGCCTACGGCGGTGGCAATTTCGAGATCGCCGCCGACGAGGCGCTGATTCTCGAGGTGACGCCGCCGGACTGCCACTTCTGGAACATCCACCTCGGCGACTACTGGGGACAGTCGCTCGACTACACCTACCGGCAGACGTCGCTCAACGGGCACCAGGCGGTGCTCGACGCCGACGGCGTGTTCCGCGCCGTGGTGGCGCACCGTGATCCCGGCGTCGCGAACTGGCTGGACACCGCGGGCAACGAGTTCACCCGGTGCGTGTACCGGTGGTGGCTCGCCACCGATACCGATCTGCCGACGCCCACGGTGCGTAAGGTGAGGTTCGACGAGGTCCTGGCCGAACTGCCGGCGGCGACGCAGCGAATCGGTGCGGCCGAGCGCCGCGCCACGCTGGCGCGCAGGCGGGCGGCTGTGCTGAAGCGCTACGTCCGGTGACGTGCTCGCCGGTGCGGGAGGAGGAGTCATCTCGATGACATCGCGTGGGTGGCGGCCCAAGGCCTTTCGGGAAGGGGACGATCCGGACCCGCGCTTCACGCTCGCGAACGAACGCACCTATCTCGCGTGGGTGCGGACGGGCCTCGGACTGATCGCTGCCGCGGTCGGCCTCGAGGCCTTCGGGACCGACGTCGTGGGCCCCACCATGCACACCGTCCTCGTGGTCGGACTCCTCGTCGGCGCGGTGCTGCTGGTCGTCTTCGCCTTCCTCCGGTGGATGGGGGTGGAGGCGGCGATGCGCACCGGTCGCAGCCTCCCGGTGCCCGCCATCGCGGCCGTCCTGGCGGGCGTGATCGCCGGCGCGGGCATCACCCTGCTCATCGTGGTGCTGCGGTGAGCACCGCGGCCGCGGCGAACCGGGATCCCGGCCTGCAACCCGAGCGCACGACGCTCGCGTGGGTGCGCACGGCCGCGAGCCTCGCCGCGGTCGCCTTCCTCTGCCTGCGCTACGTGCCGGGCTCGTCGGTGGTGATCCAGGTGCTCGGGACGTGGGCGATCGTGTCGGCGTCCGTCGTCGTGGTGACGGCCCGGCGCCGGTACGAGCGAGTCAGCGGTCACTTCGACGCAGGTCGCGTCGTGTACCCGTTCGTGTTGATGCTCGGGCTGGCCGTCACCGTCGTCGGACTCGCCGCGGTGTCTGCGGTCGTAATTCTCGTCGAGGGGCGGTGACGATCGCGTCGCATTTCCCGATCGGGACGCCGAATGTGCTTCGGTGGGAGACGTGCAGATGGCTCCCGCTGGGCGGGACTTGTGGCTGTAGTCACATCCCGGGCGGGTAGTGATAGTTGCGGACCCGTGTGTCGTCACGGTCCCCGATCTCGAGGAGAGCAGCAGCATGGAGGAGTTCGAAGGCAAGGTCGCACTGATCACCGGTGGAGCCCGGGGACAGGGCCGGTCGCATGCCGTGGCGTTCGCCGAGCGCGGTGCCGACATCGTCATCTGTGACCGGTGCGAGGACAGCGACTCGGTGTTCTACCCGCTGGGTACCGAGGAGGACATGGCCGAGACCGTGCGCCTCGTCGAGGCGACCGGCCGCAAGTGCATTGCCGTCAAGGCCGACACCGCCGATCGCGCCGCGATGGACGCCCTCGTCGCGCGCGCCGAGTCCGAGCTCGGGCGCGTCGACATCGCGGTCGCGAACGCGGGCGTCTCGGTCGCCGCTCCGGTGCAGTCGATGTCGTCGGCGCAGTGGGACGAGGCCATCGGTTCCAACCTCACCGGCGTCTTCAACACGATCGGCGCCGTCTCGCCCGGCATGATCGAACGTGGCTACGGCCGCATCGTCACGATCTCCTCGATGCTCGGCCGTGCCGGCAACACCAACATGGTCGCCTACGCCGCGTCGAAGTGGGGCGTGATCGGCATGACCAAGAGCGCCGCACTGGATCTCGCCCAGAAGGGCATCACGGTCAACGCGATCGCACCGGGCAACATCTCGACCGGGATGATCCACAACAAGGCCCTGTACTCGATGATGCGTCCGGACCTGGAAGAGCCGACGATGGACGACGTCGCGCCGGTCTTCCAGTCGCTGCACGCGCAGCCCGTGCCGTGGCTCGACCCGTTCGAGATCACCCGCGCCGTGCTCTTCTTCGCCGCCGAGGGCAGTGCCCACATCAGCGGAACCGTCCTTCCGATCGATGCCGGTAATGCCGCCCGCGTGACGGGGTGACAGTCGATTCGCAGCCCGCTCCGCGCACTGCGCGGAGCGGGCTCGTCATCGGGGTCCTGAGCCTCAGCGGGATCCTGGTCGCACTTCTCCAGACACTCATGGTGCCGGTCCTCCCGGCATTCGCCGCCGATCTGGGTGTTCCTCCGACCAGCGCATCGTGGTTGGTGACGATCACCTTGCTCACCGGTGCGGTGGGTACACCCCTGATCGGCAAGCTCGCCGACATGTTCGGCAAGCGGGCGATGATGCTGCTGTGCCTCGGACTGGTGGTGGCGGGCTCGCTGCTCGCGGCCCTCGGGCCCGGATTCGCGTCGGTGGTCGCCGGACGAGGGTTACAGGGCTTCGCGATGGCACTGATGCCGGTCGGGATCAGCATGATGCGCGACGTCCTGCCGCCCGAGCGACTCGGCAGCGGTGTCGCGCTGATGAGCGCGACGATCGGTGTCGGCAGCGTGATGGGGATGCCGCTCGCCGGCGTCCTCCACGACCGCCTCGGCTGGCAGGCGTTGTTCTGGGTGCCGGCCGGATTCGCCGTCGCGATGGCGGTGCTGTTGCCGTTCGTGGTGCCCGAGTCTGACACCCGTGCCGCGGGACGATTCGACTACGCGGGTGCTGTGCTGCTGACATCCGCGTTGACCGCCGTGCTGCTCGCGATCTCGAAGGGCGGCGCGTGGGGGTGGGGGAGCGTGTCGACGCTCGGGCTCGCGGCCGCCGGCCTGATCGGTCTGATGGTGTGGGTTCCCCTGCAGCTGAAGGTCGCCCATCCTCTCGTCGACCTCCGCACCTCGGTCCGGCGTCCGGTGCTGGTGTCGAATCTGTGTGCGTTGCTCCTCGGTTTCGCGATGTTCCTCAGCTCGTACTCCTCCACCCAGGAACTCCAGGTACCGGCATCGGCTGGTCACGGTCTGGGCTTGAGTGCGACGGCCGCCGGGCTCGTGATGTTGCCGGGTGGGGTGGTGATGATCGTCCTGGCCCCGGTGTCGGCGGCGATGATCCGGAATTGGGGAGCGCGGGTGGTCCTGGCGATCGGTGCGGGTGCGATCTGTCTCGGATTCGTCGAGCGAGGTGTGCTCGGCAGCAGTGTCCTCGTTGTCGGCGTCAGCGCCTTCGTCGTGTCGATGGGCGTCGCGTTCGCCCTCGCCGCGATGCCAGTGCTGATCACGACCGCGGTCCCGCTCGATCAGACTGCGTCGGCGAACAGCGTCAACAGCCTGGTTCGTGCGATCGGGACGTCGGGTGCGAGCGCGGTGGGGTCGGCGGTCCTCGCGGCGTCCGCCGTCGTGGTCGGGACCGTGACGGTACCGGCACTCGACAGTCTCGACAGGTTGTTCTGGTTGGGCGCCGCGGTGTCCGCCGTCGCGCTGCTCGTGGCGTCGATTCCGATCCGGGAAGATCGGAATCCGCCGCGCCCGGGCGTCGTCGATCCGGGGCGTGATGCGGTCCCCGCGGGCTGAGCCCGGCTACCAGTCCATCCGGCCGCGGTGCCAGTTGTCGTCGTACCCACCGTGTGAGATCCACACCGCGGCGATGACGATGTAGGCGATCGCGAGCAGCACGAGGATTCCACCGAGGATCCACAGCGACAGCTGGCCGAGTTTGCGCACCCGATCGGACGCGTACTGCGCGCCCGCGTAGTCGCCGCGCGCCCACCTGGGATACACCTCGAACGCGTTGCTGAACGCCGCGAACGCGAGGGGCCAGAACGCGACCAGGGCCGCGACCGCCCAGCCGGCGTTGGCCGGAGGCGGCGCCGGGGGCTGTTGGGGTTGCTGCGGCTGCGTCGGGCCGGACGGCGGCTGGGGAGGAACGGGATCCGGATTCGTCGATGTCATGACAGCACTCCCTCGTTCGCGACTGTCACCGATCACTTTCGACGGTACGCCGACTGCGGGTGCCCGGCAGACGCCGACGCCGGCGGTGCCTGAGCGGCACCACCGGCGTCGGCGTGTGGATTCTGCAGTCCCTTATGACGGGAGCAGCTTGTCCATGAATCCGTTGGAGAACACGCGGTGCGGGTCGATCTCGTTGTACCGAGCGTTGGCGGTGTCCCAGTTGGGGACGTTCGCGACGCCTTCCATGTAGGTGGCCCGCATCTTGTTCTCGACGATGTCGTCATCGGTGTACGGGTCCGGACCGAAGGCCCAGCCCTTCGACCACTCGGGACGGAACGTGGCGTCGTTGTTGTTGTAGTGTCCCCGCATCCACTGCTCCATCTCCTGATAGAACTCGAACATGCCGGGGGTGCCCGGGACGCCGAGAACGTTCAGCCAGATGGCGACGTCCCAGTCCGGATGGTCGGGACGCGGACGGGTCGCGGAGATGGTCGACGGGCCGGCCGAGTCCACCAGGACGTCGGACGCCTTATCGAGTCCGCAGCAGCGGATCTCGACCGGACCGTTGAGCGGGAACTCGCCCTTCGCGCGGTAGTACTCGATGCGCTGGTTGAACCACTGCGTGAAGTCGTGGATCACGGTCGCGATGTTGTCGCGTCGCGTGACGACGGCGCCGCCGCCTTCGGTGAGCCGCAGCGTCGTGGCCTTGATGTAGAACTGGACGTCCTTCGACCAGCCCCAGATGTCGTTGGCATTCGTCGCGGCCAGGCCGGCGACGGTGATGCCGTACATCGCGGGGCCGAACAGCGGTGCGATACCGGGGTTCCCGGCGTTGATCGCACCGATCATGTCGGTGATGGGCTCCGGCAGGTTGTCGGAGAAGATGTAGTTGTACGGGCCCGTGACCTCACGCGACTGCGGGGGCATGCCCGCGAGCGAGCCCAGCGAGCCGAGCGAGCCGAGGCTTCCGTTCGCCGATTCCGGCTTGACCGGCGTGTTGGTCCAGGTCTTCATCCACGGCTTGTCGGTGAACGGGTACCAGATCGCCTCGGCGCCACCGCACTCGGCGACGAACTTCTCGAACGTCCGGCCGCTGGCACCCTTCGCGGCGAAGAGCTCCTGCCACGGGATGTCGGTGTAGCTCTGGCAGCGCTGCCGGAGGTTGGGGCCGGCCTGCATCGTCACCGACGTCAGGAAGCAGCGTCCGAGGTTGGTGAGCATCGGGGAGATCTTGGGATCGTTGCGCTGGTACGTCTTCAGCTCGTACGCGTTCGTGTTCGCGTTCCACACCACCGCGGTCAGTGCGGTGACCAGGTTGCTGAGCGACCCGTAGGTGTGGCCCGGCAGCGTCGTCTCACCCTCCGCGGGGAGCGCGGCGCCGTGGGCGTTGACCGCGAGGGCGCCGCCGATCGACAGCACACCCGGCGCGGGCAGGTTGGCCCAGCCGAGGTTGTGCTTCTGCAGTTCGGTGACGATCGCTTCGATGCTCGCGCCGGTGCCCGCGGTGACGGTGGCGACGGTGCCGCCCGGGTTCACCGTGATGGCGTTCAGGTGGGTCATCGTGTCGACGAGGATCACCTTGTCGACGTTGGCGCCCTTCTCGACGGTGAGCGGGGTCCAGCCGTGCATCGCGCCGCGCGGACGAACCTTGTACTGGTTGGCGTGCGCCCAGTTGGCAATGGTGACCACGTCATCCGCCGTCTTGGGCGAGCACACCCAGGTGGCGTCCAGCATGATCTCCTTGGACCAGTTCTGGTACGCCTGCTGGAAGAGAGCGATGCCCTGCGGGAAGTTCGGCGGCGTCGGGAGCGGTGCCACCGGGCCGGTCGATCCGAGCGACCCGAGGGAGCCTGCGGAACCGGCCGGAACGGCGAAGGCCGGGGTCCAGCCGCCGAGAGCGCCGGCCGCCAGCACGCCTGCGCCGGCGGCACCCGCGGTGAGGAATCCTCGCCGGGACAGCCGCAACTGCTCGTCGTTGAGCGTCATACGTGTACTCCAAGGTGTGTGAGGGGGAAAGAAGTACGGGTGCGATATTCCCGGTCGGGTCGGTGTCAGGGCCGACCCGACCGGTACAGCTGTGTGCGGACGTCGCTAGGCGACAGTGAGTACGACGTCGGCCAGCGCCGGTGAGTCGTCGCGCTCGGGAACGGTTGCAGAGATCAGCAGCTGGTCACCGTCGCGCCACATTCGCGTCCGAAGATTTTCACCGGGAAAGACTACCCCGGCGAAACGAGCGCGAAATCCCTTGACGCGGCTGGCATCACCGTCGAGGACGGTGTCGGTGGCAGCCTTGCAGACGATCCCGTAGGTGCACAGTCCATGCAGAATAGGCGCCGGGAAGCCCGCCGCGGTCGCAAATGCCGGATCTGAGTGCAACGGGTTCCGGTCGCCGCACATCCGGTACAGCAGCGCCTGCTGCGGCAGGACCTGCGAGATCGACTCGAAATCCGGTGCCCTGTCGGGGAGTACGACGGACTCGGACGGTCCGCGTTCACCCCCGAATCCACCCTCGCCGCGCGCGAAGATGGACGAGCGCGCCGTCCACAGTGGCGACCCGTCGAGCGCGACCGTCGCGGATTCCTGCACGATCACCGCCGCCTTGCCCTTGTCCCACACCTCGACGATCCGAGTCGTGGTCCGCGCCGACCCGCTGGCGGGGATCGGTGCGTGGACGGTGACCTCCTGGCTGCCGTGGACGACCTTCGCGAGGTCGATCTCGACGCCCGGGAACGAGACCCGCGGCGCCTCGGTCGCGTGGATGTTCGCGACGACCGTCGCGAACGTCGGCAGCACCTGCGGCTTTGCGTCGTCGAGGTAGGCGAGCTCCCGCGGGTCGAGCGGGCGTGCGCCGGCACCGATTCCGAGGTGGTAGAGCTGGACGTCCGAGGGCGTCCAGGAGAACTCCTGGGCCGGCAACTCGGCTCCGATCGCGATCGACGGATCGATGGGCACTGGCGTCTCCTGTCAGTTCGTCACGGACGGCGCTGCGGCGCGGGCACGGTCGGCGATGTCGAGTACCGCGAGGTACGCGAAGGTCATCGCGGGACCGATGGTCGCGCCGGGGCCGGCGTACGTGTGGCCCATGACCGGCGAGCTGCAGTTACCGGCCGCGTACAGGCCCTCGATGACCGAGCCGTCCTCGCGCAGCGCGCGCCCGTCGACGTCGGTGCGGATGCCGCCCTTGGTGCCGAGGTCGCCGGGCACCATCTTGATCGCGTAGAACGGCGCCTTGTCGATCTCGGCGAGGCTCGGGTTCTTCAGACGGGGATCGCCGTAGTAGCGGTCGTAGCCGCTGTCGCCGCGACCGAAGTCCTCGTCCTTGCCGTTGCGGGCGAAGCCGTTGAATCGCGCCACGGTCTCGGCGAGGGTGTCGGCCGGAAGGCCGGTCTTCTCGGCCAGTTCGGCGATCGTGTTCGCCTTGACGATGATCCCGGCCTTGAGCCAGCGTCCGGGGAACGGCGAGCGCGGCGTGATACCTGCGAACGTGTACCGGTTGCGGTAGCGCTGGTCGAGGATCATCCAGGTGGGGATGTTCTCGCCCGGGCCCTCGCCGTGGCCGTACTTGCCGCCGTACATCATGTGCGTCGCCTCGACGTACGGCGCGGCCTCGTTACCGAAGCGCTTGCCGCGCGTGTTGACCATCATGGAGCCCGGCAGTGTGCGCTCGGACAGTGCGAACCACGGACCGCCGGTGAGCGGGATCGACGGACCCCACCACGAGTCCTCCATGAACTCGACTGCCGCACCCAGCTTCTGGCCGGCGGCGATGCCGTCACCGGTATTGGCCTTGGCTCCGACGGTCCACTCGGTGCCGATCGGGCCGCGCTGGTACTTCTTACGCATCTCGTCGTTGTGCTCGAATCCGCCCGCGCCGAGGACGACGCCGTGGCGGGCGCGGATGATCTGCTCCTCACCGTCGACGAGCACCTTCACGCCGCGGACCGCGCCGTCCTCGGTGTACAGCTCGGTGAGGGGGGTGTTCAGCAGGATCGGGACCCCGGCGTCGCGCAGGCCGATTCGCATGCCGGCCATCAGGGCCTGGCCGCGGACGAGGAGGTCCTTGCCGCGGGCCTTGGCCGCCAGGAATCGCATGCCGACCTTCATCGCGCGCAGCGGGCCGCGGCGGTTGCGCATGAGCAGGTTGAGCCAGCGGTAGTCGGCCTGCGTGATGACGAAGTTCCGCGGCGCCTTGACGTAGTCGGGCTCGAGGTTCTTGCGGTCGTCGCCGAGGCGGTTGCCGTCGAACGGGACCGGCTCGACGGAGCGGCCGCCGAGTCGCCCGCCCGGGGCCTCCGGGTAGTAGTCGGAGTAGTCGGGCACCCACTGCAGCTCGAGCGCGCTGTTCTCCATGACGAACGAGAGCATCTCGGGGCCGCGGTCGATGTAGGTGTCGATCTTCGCGGGATCGACGACGTCGCCGATGATGTTGTGGAGGTAGGTGCGCGCGGCGTCGACCGTGTCGGTGACGCCGTCCCGCTTCAGCACCTCGTTGTTCGGGATCCAGACACCTCCGCCCGACCGTGCGGACGAGCCGCCGTAGTGGGCGGCCTTCTCGACCACGACCACACTCAGCCCCTTGTGCGCCGCGGTCAGGGCTGCGGTCATGCCTGCAGCACCGCTGCCGACGACGACGATGTCGTATTCCTGCTTGCTCATGTAGAACACGTTATAGAACTAGGTGCGTGCCAGTCCATGCTTTCTGCCAGGAAGTATTCCCGGGGCCCCGCTCCCGGGCGGGTGGCAAACGAACACGCGTTTCAGTGTCGACAGCTCGGTGGGACTGCAGTCCAGACACCGCCGGAATTGCCGAAGATGCCGAGGTCGGGGCGCACATGGAGCGCCTGCCCGCGCCTGCCCTGGCTAGACTCGAGACGTCGATCACGGGGTGGAAGGGTTGCGCGGAGCAGCATGGACGAGGGGACTGGGACCCGTGGCGTGCCGTCGTCGCCGCGTTCGCGCCGCACCTTGCTCGATCGGCCACGACTGCGCGAGATGCTCGATAGGGACGCTGCGGTCACGGTCGTCCGCGGCCCGCGCGGCTCCGGGAAGAGTGTCCTCGTCTCCCAATGGCTCGAGCGTGCCGAAGGACGAACGATCGTTCGCGTGGCTGCGCCGTCCCGCGGATGCGCGCCCGACAGATACTGGCGGTCCGTGGCGGCGGCCGTCGTTTCGGCGTCGGGGGTAGGTGACGTTCTCGCCGCGGACTCGCCGGACGAGGCGTCGCGAGCGCGCGTCCACAGAATTCTCGGGACGGTCGATTCCCCCGTCGTGCTGGTTCTCGATCACCCCGATCGGGTCGCCGACCGACTCCTGTACGCGCATCTCGCCGACCTGGTGGTTGATCTGGACCACGTCCGGGTTGTCCTGTGTGTGCGCACGTCCGAGTGTTTCCGGGGGATGGCAGATCTGGAACTCGACTGCCAGGTGATCACTCCGCTCGACCTGGAGTTCACCACGGACGAGACGGCGCAGGTGTTCGCCCTGGCCGGACTTTCGGCAGATCGAGCGACCACCGACGCGATCCATGAACTCGTCGGGGGCTGGTCGGTTCTGGCGCGCATGGCGGTGTCGGTGGCTCGCCTGTTCGGCGGGGAGTTCGGGTCCAGCCGGGGTGTGGCCGCGGATGCGGTCGAGCGCGCCGTGGATGCGTATGTCGAGGACGCGATTCTTGCGGACCCGATGCTCGAAGGGGTGTCGGAGCTCGTCGTGATCTGTTCGACGGCAGTAGATCTCACTCCGGAAGTGCTGTCGGTGCTCACGGGGGATTCGGTCTCGGAAGCTCGCCTGATCGATCTCGAGTATGCGGGCGTGATCTCCCGTGCGACCTCGCCCGGCACGCGGGAATGGCGGATGGTGCCGGCGCTGAGGGAGTCTCTGATGCGGCGAGTCAGGAAGACGACTCCGATTCGCCCCCTGCCGAACTCGGTGCTCCTCGCGCGGTACTACCTGTCCGCCGACGACATTCCACGCGCCCTGTTCCACGCGGTCGAGGCGCAGGACTGGAATCTCGTCGGCGTGATCCTCAAGAGCAATTGGGTGCGGGTGTTCTCCGCGGACGTCGGCTTGCTGCGTGACGCCCTCGCGAAGCTGCCCGACGCGGTAGTGGAGTCGGATGCGACGCTGCGGGCCGGCCGGGCGGTCTTCTCCGGCCCGGGTCTGACCTGGACGCGGCTCAGTGACCAGGCCGACGAGATCGAGGACCTCGCATCGCTCGAGGGGGCCGAGGGTGCCACCGACCTCATCGAGGTTGCGACTGCACACGTGATCGGACTCCGGGTCGTCGGAAAGTTCTCCGACGCCGCGGACCTTGCCAAGCGTCTCGCGAAGGTGGTCGACGACCTGGGGTCGCCGAGCGGCCTCGATCGTGCGGGCCTTTCGGTGATGAAGGTGCAGTGGGCCATCACGATGCAGTTGGCGGGGCGGTACGGCGAGGCCGCTCGCTGCTTCCGCGACACCTACCGGGACGCAGTGCAGCACGGCCCTGCATTCGTCGCCACCAACGCGGCCGCCTGCCTCGCACTGCATTTCGCGATGGCCGACGAACTGCATCACGCGGAGGCCTGGCTCGAGCGGGTCGCTCGACACGGAGTTGTCCCCGGCCGGCTGGGCGAGATGGTCGCGGTGCCGTCGACCGTCGCGCGTGCGCTCGTCGCCCTGGAACGCTTGGACATCGAGGCTGCGGCGCCGGTGATGGACGAACTCGCGGATGTTCCCGACGACGAGGAGTACTGGGCCTTCGTCCAGTACGCGCACCACGTGCACGCCATGCTGACGGGTTCCGCCGATCGTGGTCTGGTGCGCGTCCGCCGGGCGAAGGTCATCTTCGAACGATGGACGACCGAGGATTCCGGTGCCGCGGCTCTGCTGGCAACCGCCGAGTCCGAGTTGCTGTGCGCGTTGGGTCGGGGCAACGAGGCCTGGCAGATCCTCGGCGACGGTCAGCGCGAGAATGCTTTCGTGCGAGTGTCGCGCGCCCGCGTGGAACTGCTGAACGGACACCCGGAGCGTGCGCTCGCGGAGCGACGTTCGATCGCCCGTTCGGCCGCGTCGTACACCCGGATCTACATGGATGCGTCGATCGTCGAGGCTCAGGCCGAGTTGGCCCTGGGCCGGTTGGCGCAGGCCCGGAGGATCTTTCTGCGCGTCGTTTCGCTCTCGGAACAGACCGGAGCGGTACGGCCGTTCGCCGCCGTGCCGGCCGCCCGGCTCGAGGCCCTCGCCGAGGGGGCAGACCTGCCGGACGCCTGGTCGCGGGTGGCCGGTCGCTACGAGCGCGGGGTCTTCCCGGAGAAGCTGCCGGTGATCGCGCTCACCGATCGTGAACGCGCCGTCCTGCGTGCTGTCGCCGACGGCAGCGGGATCGTCGATGTAGCCGGTCGGTTGTTCGTCTCTCCCAACACCGTCAAGAGTCAGCTGCGCAGCGCCTATCGGAAGCTGGGAGTGAGCTCTCGACAGGAGGCGCTGGTCAAGGCGAAACGCTTGTCCCTGTTGTGATCCGGTTCTCCGTCCGGCGCAGCGAGACGCGCTTGATCCGGGTGGTGACGAACGCGACGAGCCCCTCGAGTGGGCCGCGTCCGGCCGTCGCACGCCATGCCAGCGCGAACGCGAACATGAAGACCAGCTGCCGGATGTAGCCGGACCACGGGCCGTAGACGTCGAAATCGGAGTTCACGAAGAGGATGTGGCTGACGTAGATCGTGAGCGACATGCTGCCGATCGCCGCGAGCGGGGCGAGCGCGACCCTGATCACCCGGGCCCAGACACGATGGGTGACGTGACCGAGCAGCAGCATCGCGCCGAGGACCAGCAGCGAACTGCCGAGGGTGGCCATCAGATCGAGCGGTGTGCCGGTGTGCGGGCTCGCGACGCCGAGCCACCACCAGCTCGACGTGGGGACGGTGCCGTCGGCGCCGAACGTGAGGATCTCCGAGACGGATTCGGGGTCCTCGATCGCCTCGATCCGCTCGAGCCCGCCCATCGGATACAGCACGAGCCACGACACGGCGGCGGACGACAGCATGAGTGCCATGCCCGACGCGGCGAGCGTGGCCGCGGTGCGGAACGCGGTGAGGTTCAGTCGGCCCACGAGGAGACCGACGCACACGTACGTCATCCACACCGTGGCCGGGAACTCGCCGGTGAACGCGAGGTCCGACAGGAGCCGCAGCGGCGCGTGCAGCAGCGCGTCGAACGACGGCTGCATTCCCAGCGGTTCGGGCAGATGCGGACGCAGGACCTGGCTGACGACGGGCGTGGTGACCGCGAGGGTGAGCGCCACCGCTGCCAGCGTCCGGGTACCGAGGTAGATCAGCGGGATCGCGAGCAGGAACATCACGGCGTAGTAGCCGAGGATGACGACGCCGTACTCGCTGTCGGTGAAGCCGAGCGTCAGACCGATGAGGCCGACCATGAGGGCGCGGCCCACGAGCGACCACGACGTCGCGGTCGCCTGCGGGCCGCGGACCTGTTGCCGTCGGCGCGAGATGAACGCGATGCCGACGCCGGCGAGGACCGCGAAGATCGCCGACGCGTGACCCGCGGACAGCTTGTACGTCCAGGTCGGGTTGTAGGAGTCGTCGTAGGCGTTGAGTGAGTGCACCGCGATCATGCCGAGGACCGCGAGACCGCGGGTGGCGTCGATCGCGGTGAGGCGCCGGCTCCGGGCGGGTGCGTTCGCGGTGCCGGACGCCGGGGCGGGGCTGTGCAGCGACGTGCTCATCAGCGCATCACCGCGTCCACCAGCTCGAGCCCGGTGGGCAGCGAGCTGTGGGCGGGGACCCGGAGGCCCGAGTCTCGGAACCAGTCGGCGTCGGCCTCGGGGTGCGGGCCGACCACGGCGACCCGCCCCTCGCCGAAGGGAACGGCGAGTGCGGCGATTTCGCCGTTGGGGTACGTCGCGATCACGTCGAGTTCGGGGGTTCGGGGTTCCACGTGGAAGGTCGCTCCGTCCTGGAAATAGAGGCTGCGGCGGTTGTCGCGCCAGTCCACCTCGACGACGGCGGGCCGCGTCGAGGCGACGGTGGCGCGATCCGTCGCGATGTACTGGTCGGTGTCGCCGGGGAGCAGGTCGAATCCGGGGGTGGCGCCGGCGAGGTAGCCGCCGAGGCAGAACCCGAGGTAGCGCCCGCCGCCCGCGACGAAACCGCGAACGAGCTTGTTGTGCTTGCGCATCCGCCGCCACGCCGCGCGCAGGGTGCCCCCGCCGGGCTGGGCGTAGAGCGTCGCGCGGGCGAGGACGTCCGCGGTGAGCGGGAGTTCCTCACGCGGGCCCACGTACCGGACGTCGAAGTTCCAGTGGCTGGCCCGCAACAGGTCGGCCACCGACTCGGAGCAGCCCGGCAGCGACGCCCGTCCGCGGTAGACGAGCGCGAGGGGGCGGGCGGTCGCGATCATCGCTCCACCTGTGCCGGGATGCCGTTGGCGCGGGTGGCGGCGGGCAGGTGCTCGCCCTTCATGAGCAGCGACAGCGGGCCGAGTTCGGCGCCGTCGCCGACGGTGGCGTCGTAGAGCACGATGGACCGCGTGCCGACCGTCGCGTCGGCACCGACCGTGACGACCGACATCTTCATGACGCGGTCCTCGAACAGGTGGGTCTGCATCGAGGCGTTGGACCCGACGGCCGCGCCGTCGCCGATCCGTACGAGGTCGAACTCCGTCAGGTAAGTCGTGCCGATCCAGGTGCGCCGCCCGATCTGCGCGCCGAAACCGCGCAGCGCGGTCGGGAGGAACGGGGTGCCCTTCAACTGGTCGAGCAGGACCGGGACCGCGGCGGCCTCGTAGATACCGGTGGCGAACTCGGAACGCCGGACGAACCTGGCCCACAGGGGTTCCACGCGGGGCTCGTAGACGCCCACCATGTTCCGCTTCACCGCCGACGCGTACAGCACCACGCCGATCGCGGTCGCGATCGCGATGAACGGCGCCACCGCGATCGTCACCAGCAGTCCCGACGAGCGGGCCACCTGGGACAGTGCGAGCAGGTACACGAACAGGCTCACGCCGATCAGGGTCGCGGGCAGGGTGATCCGGAAGAACTCGATGAACAACCGGTGCGCGACCACCGAACGCGGCGGGGCGAACGTGTCGGACTCCGCGAAATCGCCGCTGTCCTGGCGGGCGGGCAGGTAGATGGCGGGCGAGCCGAGCCACGACGAGTCCGCGGGCACACCGTCCCGGCCGGGCACCGTCAGCACGCCGACGAGCGAGCGGTCACCGGTGTGCGTACCGGCAGGGACGAAGGCGGCGTTGCCGACGAACGCGCGATCGCCGACGGTGGTGGTGTCGAACGCGACCCGGCCGTTGCAGAACGACGACCCGCCGACGCTCGCCATGTCGGCGACGAAGCTGTCGTTGCCGATGGTGAGCAGGTCGGGGTCGATGTGCGCAGCGGTCGAGACCTCTGCGCCTCGACCCACCCGGGCGCCGAGCATGCGCAGCCACGGCGCGGTGTACAGGGTCGCGTAGAGCGAGCCGGTGTAGGTGAGGCTCATCAGGAATAGCTTGTCGGTCATCCACTTCCGGACGCCGAGGCCGCTGCGGGCGTTCTGGATGCCGACGGGCACGTGCGGGAGAAGGAGGCGCTTGCCGAGTGCCACGGCCGCGCACACGCTCGCCACGTAGACGGTGCCGGTCGCGAGCGTCGCGAGGAAGGACGCGATCATGCCCCACTCGAGCAGTACGTACCAGACCAGCACCAGGCTGGGGACGAGCGTCGCGATCGCGACGAGTTCGAGGGCGGCCAGGCCCAGCGCCGCGGCGACGAGCAGGCGCCTCGACCACGGGGGCGGGGGAGTGTCGGCAGCCATCGCCTCGACGGCGGCGTCGAGCGCGTCGACCGGCTGCGGCGGGGACCCCGCCCAGCGCTGTCCGGCCGGCAGACGCCGTCCGCGGTCGAGCACCGACTGGTCGGCCAGCATCGCCGAATGCTCCACGTGCGCGCCCGGTTCGAGCACGCTGTTGGCGCCGACGAAGGCGCGGTCCTCGACCACCACGTTCTCGACGACGACCCAGCCGGACACCACCTTCCAGGCGCGCAGGTCGGCGTTGTAGCCGATCGTGACGCCGTCCCCGAGACGGACCATCGCGGGGAACGGGATCGAACTGGTGCCGATCTCGGTGTCCCGCCCCACCCGTGCGCCGACGGCGCGGAGGAACGACGCCATCAGCGGCGACCCGGCGAGCACCGGCATCGGGGACAGCGCCAGGACCCGGTCGATCGCCCACAGTCGCAGGTACGTGGCGCCCCACAGCGGGTAGCGTCCCGGCTTCAGCCCCCGCGAGAGCGGTCGCACGACGAGGACCGGAAGTACCCATCGGACACCGAGATACGTCGGCACCGTCGCGATCAGCAGGTCCCGCAGCGCCTGGAACGACGGCTGGCCGTGATGGATGCTGTACACGATCGACACCGGCAGCGTCACCACGAGCAGCATCAGGAGCAGCGCCGCCGCCTGCGCCGCGCCCGCGACGGCGACACGGAAGGTGCTGTGCTCCAACGGGTCGAGATCGTCGTCGGGGTGGGCGACGCCGGATCCCCCCGAGGGGACGGCGGTCAGCGCGGCCGCGAGCGCACGCACCGTCGGATGGGTGTAGACGTCACGCAGGCCCACGGCGTGGTCGCCCGCGGACTCGCGTAGCACCGACACCAGGCGTGCGGCGGCGAGGGAGTGCCCGCCCAGTTCGGTGAAGAAGTCGGCCTCGACGGACAGCGCGGCAGGTTCGAGTCCGAGCACTTCCGCCCAGATCCCGCGCAGCCGCGTCTCGGCCGCGTCGCGGGGCTCCTCGACGGGGCCGGACGAGCCGAGGACCCGGCGGGGACCCGGAACCGGGAGACGCGACCGGTCGACCTTGCCGCTGGGCATGGTCGGCAGTTCGTCGACGATGTCGAGGAAGGCCGGGACCATGTACTCGGGCAGGCGGCTGTGCAGTTCGGTCAGGAGCCGCTCGATCAGCACCACGCGCGCGGCGTCGTCGTCGAGCTCGGTGCGGGAGGTGCCCGACCGGGGCACCACGAACGCCGCCAGTTCCTCCGACCCGGAGTTCGAGACGAGCGCCACGACGCTGCTGGCGATCTGGACGTCCTCGAGCAGCACGCTCTCGATCTCGCCCAGATCGACACGGTGACCGCGGATCTTGACCTCGCTGTCCGCGCGGCCCAGGTACTCGATCTCGCCTTCTGCCGTGATCCGCCCCAGATCGCCTGTGCGGTAGAGCTTTCGGCCCGGCGCGGCATGGGGGTGGTCGATGAACCGCTCGGCAGTCTGCTCGGGACGGCCCACGTAGCCACGGGCGACGCCGGGTCCGCCGATGCAGATCTCGCCGATCTCGCCGTCCGGCACCTGCAGCCGATGGTCGTCGAGCAGCACCACCGAATACGTCGGCAAGGGGCGGCCGATCGTGACGATCCGGCCGGGAAGCAGTTCGCACCACGTCGCCGTGACGGTCGCCTCGGTGGGGCCGTACGTGTTGAGGATGCGCCGGCCGGGGCGGCTCCAGCGTTCGACGAGTTCGCCGGGGCACGCCTCGCCGCCGACGAGAACGCTTCGCAGCAAAGGAAGTTCACGCGGGATGGTCGCGAGCAGTGTCGGCACGCAATACAGCACGGTGACGGCCGCGTCCTCGAGGAAATCGGCGAGTTCGCCGCCCAGTCGCCGCGAGTCGGTAGGTCCGGCGACGAGGGTCGCGCCGACCGCCCACGTCGGCCAGATCTCCTCGATCGAGAAATCGAACGAGATGGTCATGCCCTGGTAGACACGGTCGGTCGGCCGCACGTCGTACACGCCGGGCACGACGTCGAGGAAGTTGCAGATGCTCGACTGTGCCACCTCGACGCCCTTGGGCTGGCCCGTCGAGCCCGAGGTGTAGATGACGTAGCAGGTGGGGTCCGCGGCGGCGTCGAACTGCACCGACGGGCGTTCGGTCGGGTAGGCGTCGAGGGTGCCGGCCTCGGTGTCGATCTCGACCCAGCGGTGCCCGAGGGGAGCGAGGGTGTCGGCGAACGACGACGACGTGAGCACCAGATCGACCTCGGCGTTCGAGGTGATGTAGCCGATGCGCTCCTGCGGAGCGCCCGGATCGATGGGGACGAACGAGGCACCGGCCTTGAGCGCGGCCAGCAGTGCGACGTAGGTCTCGGGGGAGCGTTCGAGCAGGATCGCGACGCGATTGCCCGACTCGAGGCCCAGGTCGATCAGCAGCCGGGCGAGCTGGTTCGCGCGGCCGTCGAGTTCGGCGTACGTGAACCGGCGGTCGTCGCACTCGAGCGCGACAGCGGCGGGGGTGCGATCGCACGAGTTCTCGAACACCTGCTCGAGACGGCGTGGCAGACGGCCTGCGGGTGCGGTCTTCCGGGAGCGCAATCGGCTCTCGGCGCGAATTCGAAGATCCCGTCGATTCACGATCCCACCTCGCAGTCGAGTCTCTCGGGGGTCCGGTCTCCGTGCCGCGGTGTCCCCCCATTGGTCACAACTTGCAATCGAACCAGTGACTCTTTCGGTGATCGTTCTGCGCGAGGCCTCCGAAAATGCTGGCAGTGTGTCGGATTCGACATCGGGGGAGTCGGGCGGCGCGAGCGCCGTGCCGTCGACATGCCGAGTGGTCGGTCGTGCGCATTGCTACTGGTCAAACGGTTGACCACTTGCAGAATCGGGCCGTTCGACCCGGTCTATCTGGTCGGTCGTCCGGTCCGCTTTCGGTGGCCGGGAAGGACCTCGCGGGGGCTGCCGGGTGTCGACTGCGGATTCACCCGCGGTTTAACCCTTTTTCTGCTCAAATCGTGATGCGTGACACGGGACCCGCGGCCGTCGGCCTCGGGTCCCGAACAGCATGTATCCGCCGGATCGCCCGCGGATCGTAGGGGGCCGCCGGCCGGGCGCCGGCGGCATGTGAGCACGACGAAAGGCGCAATGTGATCAGTCGACGAGGATTTCTGGCAGGTGTGGGTGTGGCGGGTGCTCTCGCCCTGACGCCGTCCGTGGCATCGGCCGCGGGTGCGAGCCGCGCGGCCGCCACGACCAAGCCGCTGGCGCTCGTCTACCGAGGGCCCGCGTCGTTGCCCGGCTGCCCCGAGGCGGTGGCGCAGCTGCTGCGGGATTCCCCAACCGGATTCCGCACCGAATACGTGGGTCCCAACGAGAAGAAGAAGATCACGAAAGCGAACCTGGCGGGGGCGGTCGTGTACGCACAGCCGGGCGGTCCCAGCCTGTCGAAGGGCTGGGCGGCGATGAGTCCGCATGCGACCGTCATCCGCGAGTGGGTGGCGGGCGGCGGCAACTATCTCGGGTTCTGCCTCGGCGGGTACCTCGCCGGCGCCACGCCCGGATTCAACCTGCTGCCCGGCGACACGTGGCAGTACATCACGGCGTCGAACGCCACGGTGAAGACCGCCGCGGCGTCCCGGATCGACGTCCGGTGGCGGGGGAGTGCGCGCACGGTCTTCTTCCAGGACGGGCCGGCGTTCTGGCTCGAACCCGGTGCGAACGCCGAGATCGTCGCCACCTATCAGGGTGGACAGCCCGCGGCTGTGGTCGCGCCGTACGGATCGGGACGGGTGGGTGTGGTCGGGCCGCACCCGGAGGCCGACTCGACGTGGTTCTCGCGAGTGGACCCCACGAACGCGATCCATCCCGAACTCGGCTACGACCTCATCGAGTCCACGATCCGGCGCTGAGCCGTCCACATGCAGCAAGGCCCCGAACCGCTCGTTGGTTCGGGGCCTTGCTGTGGGTATGTCAGCTCGCAGATCCGGTCGGCCGGTCCTCCGGGACCTCGAGAATGCCTTCCATCACCGCATGCTGGATGCTGCTGATCATGCGCGGACAGGTCTGACGCGACCCGGCGCGCCCGCCGGCAGCCGTGAACTCCGGGCACACCTCGGCAGGATTGCCCTGCCACTGGATGCTGGTGTGCTTGAAGCTGTTCTTCTGGACGAGCACGCACGTCCCGCACGCCCGGCACTGCACCTCTTGCAGCCCCTGCTCGAGGTACTTCTGCTGGTCGACGGCGGTCTGCGCGCGGACGGCCTCGACCCGGGCCGGGCTGTCGGAATAGCTGGGGGCCTTGGCCCAGGTCGAGGTCATCGTCACACTCCAGTCTTGTGCTCGGCGGCCGATTCGGCCGCCGCCTTCTCCTCCGCCTGGCGCGCCAGGTTCGCGTCGACCTCACGCTGCCAGGCCTCGACGGCCTTGGTGGTGTCGATCTCGAACTCGAAGCGCTGCGTCGCCTTCTCATCGATGTCGGCGACGTCCACGTAGAACTGGTCGTACCAGCGACGCAGCTGGTAGACCGGGCCGTCCTCCTCGCAGAGCAGCGGATTCTCGATCTTGGTCTTGTTCTTCCAGATCGCGACGTCCTGCTCGAAGCCCATGGCGACACCCTCGGTGAACTTCGTCGCCAGCTTGTCGCTGGTGGCGTCGTCGAGGCCCTTCGGCTTCTGTACGGCGACGCCGTACATCAGCACGAACGAGTCCTGGGTGACCGGGTAGTGGCAGTTGATCAGGATGCTCTCGACCTTGTAGCCGCTGTAGTTGTTGTGCAGCCAGTTCACCATGTAGGACGGGCCGAAGTACGACGCCTCCGAGTCCAGCACCGAATCGCCGTACTGGGTGCCCATGCTCCCGACGTCGGGCCGGCCGTGGTTCTGCAGGTACTGCGACGCGATGTGGCCCTCGAAGACGTTCTTGAAGTACTTCGGGAAGCCGAAGTGAACGTAGAAGAAGTGCGCCATGTCGACGACGTTGTCGACGATCTCGCGGCAGTTGGAACCCTCGACGAGGATGCGGTTCCACTTCCAGTCGGTCCACTCGTCGGTGAAGACCTCCGGCAGGCGCGGAATCGTGACGTCGTCCGGCGGGGGGTTGCCCTCCGGGTCGTTCCAGATGAACAGCTGCTTGTTCTCCTGCAGCGTGGTCCACGTGCGGGTCCGCGCGATCGGCGGCACTCGACGGGCGTAGGGGATGTCGGTGCACTTGCCGTTACCGCCCCAGCGCCAGTCGTGGAACGGGCATGCGACCGAGTCGCCCTTGATCTCGCCCTGGCTGAGGTCGCCGCCCATGTGCCGGCAGTACGCGTCGAGTACGTGGAGCTTGTCCTGGCTGTCGGCGAACACCACCAGCTTGGTGCCGAACGCTTCGACTGCGTGCGGCTTCCCGTCGAGGAACTCGCTCTCCAGACCGATGCAGTGCCAACCGCGTGCGAAACGCGTCTGCGGAGCTCCCACATCGATCTCACGAATCTGCGCCATCAGTACCTCACATCCCTTCTAGCTGTTGCTAGAACACGTTATAGAACTTCGGGAGATTCCGCTAGATTTCGCGTGCTTACTATCGGCAAAGACTTCGTGTGACCAGTGGAATTGACGTTTCCTCGACACGGAAGAGAACGTGTTCTAGTCTCAGGGCAAGTCAACATCGAATTACAGACGGGAGCGTCCAGTGGGTGACCATGACAGCCACGAGGTGATGCAGCGGATCGACGCGCTACTGCCGGTGCTGCGTGAACGCGCGCAAGAGACCGAGGATCTGCGCCGCATCCCCGACGAGTCCATCAAGGCGCTCCAAGAGACCGGCTTCTTCCGGTTGGTGCAGCCCAAGCAGTGGGGCGGCCTCGAGGCCGATCCGGTCACCTTCTACACCGCCGTTCGCAACATCGCGAGCGCCTGTGGGTCCACGGGATGGGTCGCCGGCATCCTCGGCATCCACAACTGGCACCTCGCCCTGTTCGATCAGCAGGCGCAGGAAGACGTGTGGGGCAAGGACACCGACGTCCGGATCTCGTCTTCGTACGCGCCGATGGGTGCGGGCGAGGCGATCGAGGGCGGCTACAAGGTCAACGGTGCCTGGGCCTGGTCCTCGGGCTGCGACCACGCGTCGTGGGTCGTCGTCGGCGGACCGGTGATCAAGGACGGTCGCCCCGTCGACTTCGGTAGCTTCCTCATCCCGCGTGAGGATTACGAGATCGACGACGTCTGGAATGTCGTCGGCCTCAAGGGCACCGGCAGCAACACCGTTGTCGTCAAGGACGTCTTCGTCCCGCGCCATCGCTTCCTGAGCTTCAAGGCGATGAGTGACCTGACGGCGCCGGGTCTGCAGCAGAACACCGCTCCGGTCTACAAGATGCCGTGGGGCACCATCCATCCCACCACCATCTCCAGCCCGATCGTCGGCATGGCGTACGGCGCCTACGAGGCCCACGTCGAGCACCAGGGCAAGCGTGTCCGCGCGGCCTACGCCGGCGAGAAGGCCAAGGACGACCCGTTCGCCAAGATCCGGATCGCCGAGGCGTCCAGCGACATCGACGCCGCGTGGCGTCAGCTGTCCGGCAACGTCGCCGACGAGTACGCACACCTCCTCGCCGGCGAGGAGGTGCCGATCGAACTGCGCCTGCGGGCCCGCCGCGACCAGGTCCGCGCCACCGGCCGCGCCATCGCCTCGATCGACCTGCTGTTCGAGAACTCGGGCGCCACCGCGCTCGCGAACGGCACTCCCATCCAGCGCTTCTGGCGCGACGCGCACGCCGGCCGCGTGCACGCCGCCAACGATGCCGAGCGCGCGTACGTGATGTTCGGTGGCGCCGAGTTCGGCCTGCCGCTCACCGACACGATGGTCTAGGGGCGGGTACATGACGGCAACCGAAGAGCTCACGTACGAGTCGACGTCCCGTTTCGCGCAGGTCCGCGACGACCTGAAGCTGCACTACCACGAGGCGGGTGTCGGCAACGGCCCCACGATCGTGCTGCTGCACGGCGGCGGACCCGGCGCGTCGTCGTGGTCCAACTTCGCGAAGAACATTCCCGTTCTCGCAGAGCAGTTCCATGTGATCGCGGTGGACCAGCCCGGCTACGGCCGGTCCGACAAGCCCACCGAGCACCCGCAGTACTTCCGCCACAGTGCCTCGGCGCTCAAGGATCTGCTCGACACGATCGGCATCACCGATCGCGTTCACCTGCTGGGCAATTCACTCGGCGGCGGCGCCGCGGTGCGGTTCGCGCTGGACTACCCGGACCGCGCCGGCCGGCTGGTGCTCATGGGCCCCGGTGGACTCAGCGTCAACCTGTTCGCACCGGATCCCACCGAGGGCGTCCGGAATCTCGGCAAGTTCGCGTACCAGCCGACGCGGGAGAACCTCGAGGCGTTCCTGCGCATCATGGTGTTCGATCAGAAGCTCATCACCGACGAGCTGATCGACGAGCGGTTCGCCGCCGCCAGCGCGCCCGAGTCGCTCGCCGCGGCCAAGGCGATGGGCAGGTCGTTCTCGAGCTCGGAGTTCGAACTCGGCATGCTGTGGCGCGACGCCTACAAGCTGCGTCAGCGGGTGCTGCTGATCTGGGGCCGCGAGGACCGGGTCAACCCGATCGACGGTGCGCTGGTGGCGCTCAAGATGATTCCGCGGGTCCAACTGCACGTCTTCGGCGGCTGCGGACACTGGGCTCAGCTCGAGAAGTTCGACGAGTTCAACCGGCTCGCGAGCGATTTCCTGCTCGACAGCGACATTGCCCGAGGCTCCGCCCGAGAAGGGGGTAAGTGATGAGTATTCGTGCACTCGCGTACCTGCGCATCGAGTCGACCGACATGGCCGCCTGGCGCGAGTACGGCCTCAAGGTGCTCGGCATGATCGAGGGTAAGGGTTCGAACCCCGACAACCTCTACCTGCGCATGGACGACTACCCGGCGCGGCTCGTCATCGTTCCCGGCGAGCGTGACGGTCTCTACGCCACCGGCTGGGAGTGTGCCAACGCAGAAGGCCTGCAGGAGATCCGCGAGCGTCTGGCCAAGGCCGACTGGGAGTTCGAGGAGGGCACCAAGGAGGAGGCGGCGGAACGCAACGTCGTCGAGTTCATCAAGTGCCGCGACGCGTCCGGGTCCCGCCTGGAGGTCTTCCACACGGTCGCCCTGCAGCACCGCCGCATCGTGAGCCCGTACGGGCACAAGTTCGTCACCGGTGAGCAGGGTCTCGGGCACGTCGTGCTCGCGACCAAGGACGACGAGGCGGACCTCGAGTTCTACCGCGACGTGCTCGGATTCAAGCTGCGCGACTCGATGCGCCTGCCTCCGCAGGTGGTGGGGCGTCCGGCCGACGGTGACCCGGCGTGGCTGCGTTTCCTCGGCTGCAACCCGCGTCACCACAGCCTTGCGTTCGCGCCGCTGCCGAATCCCTCGGGGATCGTGCACCTGATGGTCGAGGTCGAGAACTCCGACGACGTCGGGCTGTGTCTCGATCGCGCGCTCCGCAAGAACGTGAAGATGTCGGCGACGCTCGGCCGCCACGTCAACGACCTCATGCTGTCGTTCTACATGAAGACTCCGGGTGGATTCGACGTCGAATTCGGTTGCGAGGGACTCGAGGTCGAGGACGACAAGTGGATCGCGAAGGAGAGCACCGCCGTGAGCCTGTGGGGCCACGACTTCACGGTGGGGTTCAAGTAGTGTCCGCGCACGAGACGTCCGGTGTGGGAACCGGCGCGGAGATCGATCCGCGCCAGTTCCGCACCGTGCTCGGCCAGTTCTGCACCGGCGTCACGATCATCACGACGGTCGACGACGACGCCCCGGTGGGCTTCGCGTGTCAGTCGTTCGCGGCGCTGTCGCTGGACCCGCCGCTCGTGCTGTTCTGCCCCACCAAGGCGTCGCGGTCGTGGTCGGCGATCGAGCGGTCCGGCCGCTTCGCCGTCAACGTCCTCGCCGAGGAGCAGCAGTCCACCTGTGCCCGTTTCGGTTCGCGCGAGCCCGACAAGTTCGCCGGAATCGACTGGACGCCGTCGCCGTTGGGTTCGCCGATCCTCACCGGATCGCTCGCCCACATCGACTGCACGGTCGAGACGGTGCACGACGGCGGCGACCACTACGTGGTGTTCGGTCGGGTGCACTCGATGAGTGAGATCAAGTCCGAACGGCCACTGCTGTTCTACCGCGGCCAGTACACCGGGATCGAACCGGACAAGACCGTGCCGGCGAAGTGGCGGGACGACCTCGAGGCGTTCCTCACCACCGCCAGTGAGGACACCTGGCTCTAGTGTCCGCAGCAGAGAGGCGGACCGCAGTGTATGTGTCTCGTGAACGACGAAAGGCGTTGGCTCGGGGCACGATGAGTGCACTCATGCTTCCCTTGGTGTTCGTCGCACCCGCTGCTGCCGAATCGGCGGCGGCGGGTGCGACACATGCGGGGGTCGTGGAGGCGCGATCGTGTACGAATCTCGGTGTCACGATCCCACTCGACCCGGTGCAGGCGGATCGGGCCCGAGCGATGCTCCCGGCGGGCTTCGCCCTCGCCGCGATACCCACGATGCTGGTCGAGACTTCGACCTGTGCAGATGCGAACGTGAACGGAACCGAGATCGGCCGGTTCCACCTGTCCGAGGCTGCGGTGTCGGTCGTGCCACCCGCGCCCATCGCGTCGCCGCGACTGGGTGAGATCGTCGCCGAGAACATCTACACGCTCTCGCAGTTGGACACGAATACGCTGCTGTCCGATTTCAAGTCGGGTCTCGGCTACCGAAGCGAGATCGTCGACATCACGCTCGACCTCGGCACGCCCGGCCAACTCGTCCGCCACGCGTCCGCGACGGCCGGCGGCGATCTCGCATCGATCTCCGCCACAGCGCAATTGACGCCGTCGCTGCTGCCCGACGGGGTGAGGGTGCCGAATCCGGGAGTCGTCTACAAGCTGTGGACCCGGGATGCGCTGGGCCGCAACGTGGTCACCACGAACGCGAACATGACGATCGACCAGCCCGCGGTTGGCGTCGGGACGGTGACGGCGCCGGAGGGAAGTGTGGTGCACCGGATCCTCGGCGACGGCAACGCAACCGGCGTCGCCTTCTCCGGCCGTGCCGAGCGCTTCGTCAACGACACCTTCGTCTTCCCTCTGGGGTAACCCGGAGGAGGTCGTGTCCTGTAGCAAGCTTGCCCAGGGGGGATAGGGCCGAAGGGTCCCTTCTTGCGCTGACGGCGCGTGAAGGGGCCCTTCGTCTGTTGCGGGGCCTTCAAAACCGCGGGTCGTCGGGCTAGGATCGAAAGAGATGCTCGTGCGGGTGCCGCCCGGTGGATCGTGAAAGCGGCTGCGCGAGCGGTCAATCGGCGCGGGTGCGCCAACCTCATGGGTGACGCGTCGACCATTTTCGCGAGTCGAGGATGTGAGATCCATGGCCAAGACGCTGCAAGTGAACGAGTCGATCGTGATCGACAAACCACTGCCCGAAGTGTTCGCCTATCTGACCGATCCTGCGAATGCCGCCGAATGGGGCAGCAACATAGTCGATTACAAGGTTCTCTCCGGTTCGCCCGACGAAGTGGGTGCCGTTATGTCGGTGACTGCGAAAGTCGCGGGCGCCCGGATCGATGCCACCGAGAAGGTCACCGCGTACGAGAAAGACAAGCGCATGGGCTTCGAGTCGGCAGACTCGAAGATCGCCTACACACGTGAGATCGGCTTCAGCAGCGACGGCGACGGGGCGACCAAGGTGACCTATGTACAGGACGCCGAGGAAGGCAGCGGCCTGTTCAAGTTCGCGGACGCAATTGTTCTGAAGCTGTACGCACACGACGTCCGCGGCAACCTGCAGAAGGCCAAGGTCATTCTCGAGACCCCGAACGGCTGAAGGGTCCCTTCGTGCGCTGACAGTGCACGAAGGGACCCTTCGGTCGGTGAGGCGAGCTAGCGGACGGTGAACTCCGCCGACGTTCCGGTGAGTGCGAACACCGCGCCCTCCGGATTCTTCCAGTTCCCGAAGTGCTGGATGCGGTAGGTTCCTGTCGGAGTGCCGGCGGGGACGTCCCACGTGATGCGGGCGATCGACGCGTTGAGGCCGTCCCGGCGCCAGCGGTACTTGGTGGCCCAGTCGCCGTCGTCGGCGTGCCGAATCCAGCGGGCGCCATCGCGGCGCTGCACCTCGAAATACGTTCCGCGGCGGTGTAGGTCGTTCTTGGGGTGACCGGTGACGAACTCGGCGGCAACCTGTTCGCCGGAGCCGACGCTGCCCGCGGGCTGCACCACGACGTCGCCGAAGTTGCGGCCGGGCAGCGGGGCGTCGAACGGGAACTCGCGTCCGAAACCGGGCTGAAAACCGGACAGGTCGCGCGGCGCCGGGCCGCGCGGGACGTCGGCGCCCGCCTTCATCCCGGCCGCGAGGGCAGCGAAGCCCTGCTGATACGCGGGAAGGGTGTTGCGGCCGAACAGCGTCGATCCGCCCTCGTACTGCTGGGCGTCGTACTCCTCGGGCGTGGTGCAGTAGCTCGAGTACGCGTTGGCGTAGCCGTTGAAGATGACGTTCTCGAGCGGGACGCCCAGTCCCTCGGCGACGGTGCGGCGGATCCGCAGGCCGGAGACGATGGTGAACTCGGCCGGACCACCGACGACGTAGACGTCGCCGATGCGGATGATCTGGATCTTGAGCACGTGCGGGACCCAGCCGTCCGGCGGCAGCAGGCCGACGGGCACGAGCACCAGCTTGGGGGCCTGGGCGTCGGCGAGCCACTGCGGGGTGGGGGTGTCGATGCCGCCGAGCGCGTCGATCATCGGGTTGCGGGTGCCCTCGGTGAAGATGTCGATCGCCGGGCCGTCCTCGGTGCTGCCCGCCGCCATCGCGGCGCCGATGCAGGCCGGCGCGGTGCGGCGGACCTGCCCGTCGGAGGTGTACTTGCCGTCCACCACCTGGTTCGCCATGTCGAGGTACATGATTCGGCTGTCCACGGTGGTCGACGACAGCGGTGCCGCCTTCTTGAACGCCTCGCGGGCGGCCGCCACCTGGCGCTCACCGATGATGCGAGTGTTCTCGAAATCGTCCGCGGTGGGACCGTGGCCGGGCTTCAGGTCCAGGTTGGGGGACATGTCGCCGGTGTTGGTCTGCGGGAAGCACGCGACGAACCCGGGCTTGCCGTCGAGGTAGCGCACCCCGGCGACATCGTGCTCCCAGAAGTACGCGGCGGCGCCCTTGTTGTCACCGGAGATGAGGTGGTTCTTGTTGGTCAGCGACGCGCCGTGGGTGGGGAACCAGCCGATGCCGCCGACGTTGTCGCCGCCCTGACTGATCCGGAGCACCCGCATCGCGGTGTCGATGCCGAGCGGGTAGTAGTCCCTGTCGTGCTGCGGGTTCCGATCGAACGCCGCACGCGAACGGTTCACGCTCGCGTCCTTCAGTTCGCTGCGCCCGTACGCGACGGTGCCGGCGGCGAGGTTGTCGTGCGCGGCGACGATGGCCTCGACGACGCCGTCGACCTCGGCGTCGAACACCTGCGGCTGGAAGCCCAGCGTGGCGAGGCTGTACGCGTAGTCCTGCGACGCGCCGCCACACGCCGCGTGCGAGTGCACGGCCGTGAGCATCACGTTCTTCTCGGTGTACAGGTTGCCGAACCGCGCGGCCAGCTTGGCCAGCACGGCGTCGTGCACGGCCTGGAACACCATGCAGGTGTCGGCGCACGTGTAGACGACGCGGTTGTCCTCGGCGTCGGCGAAGACGTAGGCGCGCACCCGGGTTCGCTGGTGCAGGCCCTCGGCGCGCTGGTCGAACTGCGAGTAGCCCATCATGCCGTTCTCGGCGACCGGGCCGGTCATGTCCGACAGCCCGACGCCGACCCGGAACCCCTGGTCGGGCGCGGTTCGGCGGGCAGGAGCGGAGGCGGAGCGGGGCTGAGCTGAAGCGGTCGAGCTGGCTATGGCTGCGAGCGCCGGTGCGGCCGCGGCTCCGGCCAGCACGCTGCGTCGACTGATCGTCACGACGTAATCCTTTGCGCGAGGTGGAGAATCGAACTTGAGCAAGCGTCCAAGTCTCCAGCACACACCAGTCGGTCTCGAATCGCAAGGGCCGCCACGCCGAGCGCCGAGGTGGTCAGATCGAGGACGCGTCCCCGAACGTCATCTGCAGGTCCGGGATCGTGGTGGTCGCCAGGGCTCGGCGGGGCAGTCCCAGCGAGCGCAGTTCGTCGGCGACCGGGTGGTCGCCGAGGCGCAGTTCGGCGCCGCCCAGTCTCATTCGGACCCCTCGTGGGTTCATGTCCCAGGACGTGCAGCGGGTGATGCCGTCGAGGTTCGAGTACGCGTCGAGCGATGTGTTGGCGCCGCGTCCGGGCATCGGGATGCCCTGCTTGACGGTCAGTTCCGCGATGAGGTGCCCGTCCTGACTGACCTTGCCGCGGCGGACGTCGCTCACGTGGTCGGTGTCGAAATCGGCCAGGATCTTGGGAAATCCCCAGATGCCGCGGCCGGCGGCGAGCGTGAACTCGCCGTCGACCGGCAGTTGGTGGATGAGGGCGCCGCCGGTGCCGTTCGCCAGGGAGCGCAGGTCCTTTCGCACCGGGACGGCCCCACGCTGCTCGTGGTCGCGGACCATGAAGGTGACGCCGAATTCGTTGTACGGACCCAGGTCGCCGTCGATGTAGTCGACGAACACCAGCCCGCACAGTCCGCGACCACGGCGCCACTGCAGGATCTCGAGGCCAGTGTGGTCGATCAGCTTCTGGGCGGCGGCCGTCGGGACCGAGTACATCGCCATGAACGCAGACGCGGTCCGGATCTCGACGGGCATGTCGACCTGCTTGCCGAGCACCTGATGCGAACTCACTGCGACACCACTCCTCGTAGTCCGTCGGCGCCGTAGACCTGTTCGAGCATCGACGTGAAGTCGGGCCCGCGCCGGAGCATTTGACCGCCGTCGACGTTGATGACCTGCCCGGTGATCCAGGTGGACTGCGGGCCCAGCAGGAACAGCGCGAGCGCCGCGATGTCCTCGATCTCCCCGACGCGGGCCAGGGGTGTGCACGCCATGTAGTCGTCGAGGATCGGGCCGCCGTCGGTGATCATCGCGACCAGGTCGGTGCGGGTGAGGCCGGGACGGATGCCGTTGACGCGGACATTGCTGGCGCCCAATTCGTCGGCAGCCAGTTGCACCAGGTGATCGACGCCCGCCTTGGAGACCCCGTAGGCGCCGAACCAGCGGTGTGTGTTGCTGGATGCGATCGACGAGATCGCGACGATCGCACCGCCACCGGCCGCGACGAGCGCGCGGGCGCCGTGCTTGACGGTGAGCATCGTGCCGGTGACGTTGAGGTCGACGGTGCGGCGCCAGGCGTCGGCGTCGAGTTGTGTGATGGGGGCGATGGTCTCGTTGCCCCCGGCACAGGCGACGACGCCGTCGAGGCGCCCGGTGGTCTCGACCGCGCGGGTGACGGCCCGTTCGACGTCGCTCTCCACGGTGACGTCGGCGGCGACGGTGGAGATCGACCCGCCGGAGGAGAACGCGCCGGTCGCGGCGATCTTCTCGGCCGCCGTCGACAGCTTGTCGGCGCTGCGGCCGCAGATCGTCACGTGTGCGCCGGCCGCCACGAGATTCTGGGCGATCCCGAGGCCAATGCCGCTGCCGCCGCCTGTGACCAGGACCGATCTGCCGGTGAATGCGCCGGTATCCGCCTCCGAACCCATCACGTCTCCCCTCGTGTGTCCGATACCCCGCCGATCGTAGGAACAAGTTCTACTATCGGGGCAGGTTTGGGTGATTGTCGAGGCTTTCTGGTTCGTCCGTTCGGATGAAGGAGCACGCGGATGACGATCGTGAACGAGACCGATCTGCTCGATGGCCGCTTCTACGCGGGCGCGTCGGGCGATCCCCGCGCGGCCTACGCGTGGATGCGGAGCCATCAACCGGTGTTCCGGGACCGGAACGGGGTGCCGGCCGCGGCGTCGTACGCGGCGGTGATCGCCGCCGAGCGCGACCCGGGCCTGTTCTCCAACGCGGGCGGGATCCGGCCGGAGACCGGTCCGCTGCCGCAGATGATCGACATGGACGACCCCGCGCATCTACAGCGCCGCCGGCTCGTGAACACCGGCTTCACCCGCAAGAAGGTGGAGGCGAAGATCGGCCGGATCCGGGAGATCTGCGACCAGCTGATCGACGCGGTGTGCGAGAAGGGTGAGTGCGACTTCGTCGCCGAGCTGGCCGCCCCGCTGCCGATGGCGGTCATCGGCGACATGCTCGGGGTCCGGCCCGAGGAGCGGGACGTCTTCCTGCAGTGGTCGGACGATCTGGTGAAGGCGTTGGGCAGCAACGCGACCGAGGCGCAGTTGAAGGCCATGATGGACGCGTATGTCGCGTTCAACGAGTACACCTTCCGCACCATCGCCGAGCGGCGCAAGGACCCGGCAGACGACCTCATCAGCATCCTCGTGCACGCCGAGATCGACGGGCAGCGGCTCGACGACCAGGAGATCGTCAACGAGTCGCTGCTGATCCTCATCGGCGGCGACGAGACCACCCGGCACGTGCTCAGCGGCGGTATGGAACAGCTGATGCTGCACGAGGATCAGCGTGATCGGCTGGTGGCCGAGCCGTCGGGCATTCCGCTCGCGGTGGAGGAGATGCTGCGGTGGGTCTCGCCGATCAAGAACATGGCCCGCACCGTCACCCGCGACACCACCTTCTTCGGCACCGACCTACGGGAGGGCGAGAAGATGCTGCTGCTGTTCGAGTCCGCGAACTTCGACGAGACAGTGTTCGACGACCCCGACCGCTTCGACACCCGACGCTCTCCGAACCCGCACGTGGCCTTCGGTTTCGGCACCCACTTCTGCCTCGGCAACCAGCTCGCGCGGTTGGAGGGTGTGATGATGTTCGAGCGCCTGCTCGCGCGCCTGCCGGACATGGCACTCGCGACGTCCGAGCCGCTGCCGCGCCGGCCCGCGAACTTCGTCTCGGGTCTCGAGGCGATGCCGGTGAAGTTCACCGCGGCGGCGGAAGATCCAAGTCAGAATGGCGGAATGCCGTCGTAGTCGATGGTCCTGGCGGGACAGGACGTGCGCGGGGCAGGGCGTCGGCGACTGCGTGCGGGGATCAGGCTGTCGAGGAGATAGTCGAGGTTGCCTTCGGCCGTCGAGTAGTTGAGCCGCGCGAGGGTGCGGGCATCGGTGAGCCGCGCCGTGAGTCGGTCGTCGAGTCCGGCCGTCAGATCCGGTTGCATCTCCGGATCGGAGAACGGCCCGCGTGGATGCGTCACCGTGGCCCGGCCGGTGGGGTCGAGCCATTCGAGGCGGCCTTCACCGATCTGACGGACGGACCAGTAGCCGAGAGTCTTGAGCCGGTGATGGGTCCGACACAGGCACGCAAGATTCGATTCGGTGGTGAGCCCGCCCCGAGCGTGGTCCTCATGGTCGAACGGAATCGTGTGGTCGAGGTCGCAAGCGGTGGCCGGCGCGTTGCAGTTCGGGAATCGGCACACGCCGTCTCTCGTGCGAACGATCTCAGCTAGTCGGGCACCGGGTCGATAGGTTGTTTCCTGCAATCGTTTTCGCGTTCTGGTCGCGATCGTCGAAGGGGAGTGTTTCGGGGACGGAAGCGGCGGGCCGATGCCGAGTACCGGTCCGGTGAGTGGGCCCTCGGCCAGCCTCGCCCGATCGACTGCGGACAGCGTGAGGATCCGCTTCCACGTTGCATCCGCGGCGAGTTCGCGGGCGAGGTCGGCGTCGATGGCTCCGTATCCGGACAGGTAGCCGGGCGCGTCGTCGAACCCGAGGAGGGTCGATGTATTCACTCCGACGAGTACCTGGACCTTCATGCCCGAGCCTGTTGCGGCGCTGCCGTCACTGGCCGTGCACTCCGGTGAGCCGCAGCGGCATACGAGGTGGGTGTCGCCGGCGGCCAAGGCGACGAGGGCATCCGCGCGGCGTTGAGCCTGGGTGCGTGGATCGTGTGCGCAGACGTCGAAGGCCATCGCGCGGAGGCGCATCGCAAGGATGCGGCCACCTTCGGCGGGAAGCAGACCGTCGAGATGCGACATCGCGTTGTCACCGGCGATCACTCGGACGTCACGGTCGTCGGCGGCCCGAAGCCGCCGTTCCCGCGCGCCGTCCGGGTCGAGTCGGGCGATCAGCCGTCGGGCGCGTTCCTTGAGCCTGGAGGTGGTCGAGCGGCCCGCGCCGTCGAGCAGGCGGCGCTCGATCTCCTCCAGTTTGTCGTCGGAGACGTTCGCCAGTGCCTCGGACAGCGCATGAGCCTTCGCGAGGTCGATCCGGCCGACCTGGAACTCGGCGCGGACCTGGTGCAGGCGCCACCGCAGATCGCAGCCCAGTCCGATCATGCGCCGTGCCGCGGTTTCGGTGAGACCGAGGATGCCGGCGACCTCGACGTGCGCGAACTCGCCCTGATGCGCCTCGTTCCGTCCCGCGCGCGCATCTTCTTCGCAGCGAAAGATGAACAGTGTTGTCACCGAATCGATCTCGCGGAACTGTTCGCGCGCGATGCGGGCGTGTAGCTCGACGAGTGCGGCGGACGCCTCCGCGTCCACCGTCCCGCCCGCCGCCACCGTTTCGAACATAGTTTCGATGGTAGCGGAGCCCTCCGACAGGCGCGGGCGACTACGCGCAGCCCGGCGCGGGTGCGTCCTCCGACATCGGCTTCCCCGTCGGAAGCACGTACAGCACGTGCAGCACCATCGGTGCGGGGCCGATGTTGCGGCCCATATGGACGTAGTCGTGCCCGCTCGGTTCGACGATGGTGCCACCGGCGTTGTAGATGCCGTCGGTGGTGCAGTCCGACTTGTAGTGCGTCAGCGTGCCCTCGGTGACAATGCCGTACAGCATGCCGTCGTGGAAGTGCCAGCCCGTGGTTCCGCCGGGCGAGATCGTGATCTTCCGGAGGATGTAGTCCTTGTCGTCCACCGTCGCCTGCGCGATGATCTCGCCGGTGACGCCCTCGCTCGGGGTGGCCGCGGCGACACCCGGTGTCAGGCCGAGCGCGACCGCGGCGGAGATGGCGGCGAGGGCGAGGCGGTGTCGAGCGCGCATGTGTGGTCCTTCCCGAACCGGTCGAGGTGCGGGATCATCCTGCGCGCACGGGGCCGGAGGTCGCGGCGTTTTTCGCGAAACTCCCGGCGATCGTCCTATTTCGGTGCGCCCAGGTTCATCTCGTCCGGGTGGAAGCCGACGCGCACGCCGTCGTCGAGGGTTGCGATGGCGGCCAGGTCCTTGTCGGTGAGCGCGAAGTCGAACACGTCGATGTTCTGCGCGATCCGGTTGTCGTGCACCGACTTCGGGATGACGATCAGGCCGTTCTGCAGGTGCCAGCGGATGAGGACCTGGGCGGGGGACTTGCCGTGTGCCTCGCCGATGCGGGTGACGACGGGGGCGTCGAGCAGGGTGTTGGGTTTGGACGCGGGGCCCCACCCGGAGTTGCTGGTGCCACCCAGTGGACTCCACGACTCGACCGCGATGCCGTGCAGGGCCGCGAAGTCTCGGATCGCGTGCTGGGGGAGGTGCGGGTGGAGTTCCACCTGGTCGACGGCGGGCAACAGGCCGCCGCGGTCGACCAGGTCCTGGAGGTGGTGTGGTTCGAAGTTGCACACGCCCACTGCCTTGGCTCGACCGGATTCGGCGATCTTCTCCATTGCGTCCCACGTGCGCAGGCGGGTGTCCTGATCCTGCAGCGGCCAGTGCACCAGGTACATGTCGACGTAGTCGAGGCCGAGGCGGGACAGGCTCGCGTCGAATGCGGCCAGGGTGGGCTCGTAGCCCTGATCGGAGTTCCACAGCTTGGTGGTGACGAAGATGTCCTCGCGCGCCACCGTCGAGTTCGCGACGCCGCGGCCCACGCCCTCCTCGTCGCCGTACGCGGCGGCGGTGTCGACGTGCCGGTAGCCGGCGTCGTCGAGTGCGAAGCGGACGGCGTGCTCGGTCTCGTCGTTGGTGGCCTGCCACACGCCCAGGCCGAGTTGGGGGATGACTGTTCCGGAATTCAGGGTGATCTCGGGAGTGGTCATGGATCCAGGCTAGGAGCCTTCCCGTCGCGTCGCAGGTAGTCAGGCGCCCTTCGCCGGCGGCTGCGCCCACATGTGCGAGAGGAGTTCGAAACTCGGCACGTCGTCGAGCGAGATCATCGACTCGTAGATCCGGTCGTACGACGTGCGAGTGATCCGCCAGCGGCCGTCCTCGTCGCGGCGATAGACGTCCCGGTAGTAGCCCGCCCCGCGGATCAGGCACCGGTACTCGGAGACGATCACCGTGTCCTCGAACGCCCACGATCCTTCCGCGGTGGACCCGGCGACCGTGATCTCGGGGTGGTGGGCGAAGTGCACCGAGGTGACCGCCGGGCCCAGTGCCTTGCGCATGAACCCGGCCAGCGCCTCCCGGCCGTCGAACACCAACGGCTTGCCCAGCGCGTGCGTGCCGTACTCGGCCACGATGTCCACCGCGAGCGTGTCCGCGAACTCGTCCCAGCGCTTGAGGTCCAGCGAACGGAAGTACCGGTACTTGAGTTGCCGGATGTCCTCGAGGGCGTCGAATTCTTCAGCAGAGCGGGTGGTCATTCGCGGAGCATCACACAGCGGTCCTTCTGCCCGGGTTGCTTCTGCGGAATTGGTTCGGGTGCAGAGAATCCCGTTCGGTGGGAGCGATCGGCCGGACTGATCCTCCGGGCTGCCACCATGTGCACACTGTCGGAGCGGACGGAGGACACGATGGACCTCGGTGTGGAGCAGTTCGGGCTGAGTGGGCGCACGGCCTTGGTGACGGGCGCGGGCCGGGGCGTGGGCGCGGGAATCGCGCAGGTTCTGGCGGCCGCCGGAGCGACGGTGGCTGTGAACGATCTCCACGCCGAACGCGCGGAGTCGGTGGTCGACGCGATCGTCGAGGCCGGGGGAGCGGCGGTCCCCTGCCCATTCGACGTCACCGACGCGGAGCGAGCCGAGGAGGAGCTCGCCCGATTGACGGACCTCGTGGGTGACGTCGACATCCTCGTCCACAACGCCGGCATCCCCGACGGCGGTGGGCGGCCGAACCGGTTCGTCGACATGCCGCCGTCCGACTGGCAGCTGCAGATCGACCTCAACCTGGTCGCAATGATGCGCATGGTGCAGGCGGTGCTGCCCCGGCAGATCGAGAACGGCTGGGGCCGCATCGTCCAGATCTCGTCGGGCGCATCATCGCAGGGGCTACCGATCGGTGTCGGGGCGTACGGCGCCGCGAAGGCGGGCTCGGAGGGTCTGGTCCGGCATCTCGGTGTGGAATGCGGACCGCACGGCGTCACTGCCAATGCGTTGGCACTGGGTCTGATGGAGGGCCTGGGTCGCGCAGACGAGCCCGATGTGCAGAAGATGATTCGCGGGGTTCCGATCGGTCGGCTCGGCACCGGCGCCGACGTCGGTGCGGCCGTCCTGTGGTTGTGCAGCGAGGCCGGTGGCCTGGTGAACGCTCAGGTGATCCACCTCAATGGTGGCACTGTGTTCGGTCGCTGACCGGGGCCGCGCAGCACGCGTCGCCCTTCCACGCGTCGATGCCCTCGCGCACCGCGACCGCGGCGATGACCAGGGCGGCGATCGGGTCGGCCCACGCCCACCCGAACAAGCTGTTGAGGAGCAGCCCCACCAGGAGCACCCCGGACAGGTAGGTGCACAGCAGCGTCTGCTTCGAATCCGCCACCGCGGACAGCGATCCCAGTTCGCGGCCTGCCCGTCGCTGCGCCCACGACAACACCGGCATGATCGCGAGACTCACGGCGGCCAGCGCGATGCCGACCGTGGAGTGCCGAGCCTCGCCCACACCGAACAGCGCGCGCAGGGAGTCGACGGTGACGTATGCGGCGAGGCCGAAGAACGAGAACGCGATGATCCGCAGCGCTACCCGCTCGCGCGCCTCCGGATCGCGTCCGGCGAACTGCCACGCCACGGCCGCGGCCGACGACACCTCGATCACCGAGTCGAGACCGAACCCGATCAGTGCCGTCGACGACACCCGAACACCCTCGGTGAGCGCGACTGCGGCCTCGATCACGTTGTAGGTGATGGTGGCGGCGACGAACCAGCGGATGCGCCGCGCGAGTACCGCCCGCCGATCGGGCGACACCGCGACACCGGACGGCATCAGCAGCAGCTCTCGTCGGCGGCGGCCGGGCAGCACGCCGGGTCGACCGCCAGCACCAGTCCCAGCAGGTCGCCGAGGGCGTGCCCGATCCGCGGATCGGCGAGTTCGTACCGGGTGCGCCGGCCCTCCGGTACCGCGACGACCAGCCCGCAGCCGCGAAGGCAGGCAAGGTGATTCGAGATCGTCTGTCGGGAGACGCCGATCGTGTCGGCGAGATCGGACGGGTAGCCGGGACTCGTGCGCAGGCTCAGCAGTATCTGCGCCCGCGTCGCGTCGGAGAGCGCGTAGCCGAAGCGCGCCAGGGCGTCGCGGTGCATCAGGGTCTCCATGCCGTGACAGTACATCGAATTCTGTATTCAGAAAAGGGTGTATCGAATGCGGCGGCCGCGCCTCATCCCGCGCCTGGGATCATCGACAGGTGACGCGAATCAGACTGGTGGCCTCCGATCTCGACGGCACGCTGCTGCGGTCCGACCGGACGGTGTCGCCGCGCACGGCGCGGGCGATGGCGGCCGCGCGGGACGCCGGCATCGAGGTGGTGTGGGCGACCGCGCGGGCCCGGCACTCGGTGGACGCCCTGGCCCGGTCCTGCGGCTTCCGCGGCGAGGCGATCTGCGCCAACGGGGCCGTCACCCTCGATCTCGCGGACGGCACCCCCGAGATCACCGGCACCGTCTCGATCGAAGTCACCGAGGCGCTTGCGGCGATGGAGCGCGTCCGCACGCTCGTGCCCGGCGTGGTGTTCGCCAACGTCGGGCCGACGACATTCGTGGCCGAACCCGAGTACGCGGCGCTGTGCGACTACGCCGACCACCACCGGACCCTGGACGAGATGATCCTCGAGGAACGACTGCCCCGGGTGGGGGAGCCGATGGTCAAGATCGTCGCCCGGCATCCCGAGGTGCCCAGCCACGAGCTGTACCGGCTCGCGGTCGCGGCCGGGGTGGACGGCGTCGAACTGACGCACTCGGGTGCGCCGTACGTCGAGATGGCGGCGACCGGGGTGTCCAAGGCCAGCGCGCTCGCGCGGCTGTGCGCGGCGAGAGGCATTGGCGCCGACGAGGTCGCGGTGATCGGTGATGCCGTCAACGACATCCCGATGCTGATGTGGGGCGGCACCGCGCTGTGCCCGGAGAACGCGATCCCCGAGGTTCGTGCCCTCGCCGACCGGGTATTGCCCCCGAACGACGACGACGGCGTCGCGCAGTATCTCGAAGAACTGACGGCCTGACCAAAATTCGTCGAAATAACTCTGGTCGGATTCCCCTTCGTCGGCAATGATTCATTGCGTCGGAACACGTCAGACGAAGGGTGCGGCTTGATGCTCAGGCAGGAACGGGCGGTGATCACGCGGCAGCAGATCGTCAACGGTGCGGCGGAGATGTTCGACCGCGTCGGATACGAGCGGGCCAGCCTCGCCGAAATCGTCGAATTGTCCGGTATCACCAAGGGGGCGCTGTACTTCCACTTCAAGTCGAAGGACGAGCTCGCGAGTGTGGTCATCGACGAGCAGCACGCCATCTCGATGAAGGCCGTCGAGGCGATCACCTCCTCGGGTGAGTCGGGGCTCGATCAGTTGGCGATGCTCTGCTACGAGATGGGTCGGCAGATGCTCGAGGACAACATCGTGCGGGCCGGCATCCGACTCACCCTCGAGATGAGTGCCGAAGGAGGGCCCCAGAGGCCGTACGCGGACTGGATCGACGCCTGCGACCGCGTGGCGCGCGCCGCGATCGAGGAGGGCGACGTCGTCGACACGGTCGTCCCGGAGGAGTTGGGCCGCTTCATCGTCGGTGCCTTCACCGGCGTGCAGATGGTCTCCAACGTGCTCACCGGACGGGAAGATCTGTACGAGCGCATCGACCAGATGCTGTCGTTCCTCCTGCCCGGGATCATGGCGCCGCGACGCCGTCACAAGATCGACCGGATCCGGGAGGCCCGCTGGACCCCGACCGAGGTCTGAAACACCCGACATACGCCGAGAGCCGGCCCGGAAGATACCGGGCCGGCCCTCGAACCGGGGACGAGATCAGGCGGGCAGACCCGCGAGCGTCTCCATCTCCTTGAAGAACTCCTCCGGCTGGCCGAGCAGCTGCGCGCTGCCGTGGGCCCGCTTGAAGAACAGGTGCGCGTCGTGCTCCCACGTGATCGCGATGCCGCCGTGCAGCTGGATCGAATCACCGGTGACGGCGAGCAGTGCCTCCGAGCAGTACGCCTTCGCGACCGCGGCGTCGGCGGCAGCCGTCGGCAGACCCTCGCTCAGCGAGTACACGGCCGCGTACGACGCCGACCGGGCCGTCTCCACCAGGAAGTACAGGTCTGCCATGCGGTGCTTGAGCGCCTGGAAGCTGCCGATCGCGCGACCGAACTGGACGCGATCCTTGCTGTAGTCCACCGTCATCTGCAGGCAGCGCTCGGCGGCGCCGACCTGCTCGGCCGACAGCGCGACGATCGCGATGGTGCGAACCTTCTCGAGCGCCGCGGTCGCGTCGTCGGCGGTGAGCCGCACGGCCGGGGCGGACGCGAACTCCACCAACGACATCGGACGGGTGAGGTCCATCGTCGGCAGCTGGCGGCGGGCGACGCCGGCAGCGGTCGGGTCGACCTCGAACAGCGCGATCGCGCCGTCCACGGAGGCGGCCACGATCAGCACGTCGGCGTGTGCGCCGTCGAGCACGTAGTGGGCGGCACCCGAGACCGTGTAGCCGTCGGCGTCGCTGCCGGCGGCCGTGCACGCGACGTCGTCACTGCGCCAGTGGCCCTCGGGGCCCACCCAGCACAGCGCGGCGATGGACGAGCCCTCGGCGATACCGGGCAGCAGGCGCTCGCACGCCTCCTCGTTGCCGGTCGCCAGGATCGCCTGCGCGGCCAGGACCGCGGAGCCGAACATCGGCGACGGCGTCAGCGCGGCGCCGAGCTCCTCGAGCACCAGGTGCTGCTCGACGAGCGTGGCACCGAAGCCGCCGAACTCCTCCGGGATCGCGAGCGCCGAGACACCGACCTGCTGGCACAGCAGATCCCACAGGCCGCGGTCGAACGCCTCGCCCGACTCGAGCGTCTTGCGCAGCGCGGCCGGATCGGCCCGCTTGGCCAGCAGCTGGGCGACAATCTTGCGGAGCTCGATCTGCTCCTCGGTGAACACGCCGACCCCGCTCACAGCGCGCTCGCAATCCGTGCGCGGTGTGCAGAGGCGGTGCCCCACGCGGACTGCAGCGCCCGCGTCTTGGTCAGCCACAGCGACAGGTCGCACTCGAGGGTGTAACCGATCGCGCCGTGGACCTGCAGTGCCTTGCGCGACGCCACGTATGCGGCATTCGCGGCGGCGACCTTGGCGGCCGAGACGTCGCGGGCGACGGTGTCGGACCCCTCGGCGATGGAGATCGCCGCGCCGTAGACCAGCGGCGTCGCCATCTCGACGGCCACGAGGGCGTCGGACATGTGGTGCTTGACGGCCTGGAAGCTGCCGATGACGCGACCGAACTGCGAACGGTTCTTGGCGTATTCGGTGGCGGTCTCGATCATCGCGTGACCGGCGCCGATCAGCTGCGCCGACGCGGCCAGCACCGCGAGGTCGTAGGCCTTCTCCGCGGCGGCGGCGACGTCCGCGCCCTGCGCGAGCGTCTCGACCGACTCGACCTCGAACAGGCGACGGGCCGGGTCGACCGACTCCAGCTGCGTGGTCGGGCGGACCAGCTCGAGGGTGTCACCGGAAACCCGCAGCACCGGCTCGGCGACATCGGCGTCGAGGGCACGCGGCGTGGACGGCTCGAGCACCAGCGACGCGAGGTTGCCCTCGGCGATGCCGGGCAGGAAGCGCTTGGCCAGCTGCTGGTCGTTCAGCGCCGACAGCAGGGCGGGGACGGCGGCGGCCGTCTCCAGGATCGGGCCGGGAACCGCGGCGCGGCCCAGCTCGATGAACGCGACGGCCAGGTCGGCCGGATGCGCGCCGATGCCGTCGAACTCCTCGGGCACGGCCAGCGCGGTCACACCCGTCTCGGCGAGCTGCTGCAGCAGCGCCAGACCCGCGGCGGTGTCGTTCTCACCCCACGACCGGACGACGGCCGGGGTGTTGGCGTTGGCGAGCAGGCCGCGGAGGCTCTCCGCGAAATCGCGCTGCTCGGTGGACAGAGAGAATTTCATCGATCCGCCTTCGGGAGTCCGAGCATCCGCTCGGCAACGATGTTGCGCTGAATTTCGTTGGTGCCGGCGTAGATCGGGCCGGACAGCGAGAACAGGTACCCGTCCTGCCACTTGCCGGCGAGCTCGCCGTCGGCGCCCATGATGTCGAGCGCCGTCTCGTGGATGCGGACGTCGAGCTCGGACCAGAAGATCTTGTTGATCGAGCCCTCGACGCCGAGGGGGACACCCTCGAGCATGCGGGTGACGGTGCCCCAGGTGTGCAGGCGGTACGCCTCGGCGCCGATCCACGCGTCGACGACGCGGTCACGCGCGGCGGTGTCGGTGTCGTCGGAGTTCGCCTTCCACACCTCGATCAGGCGGTTCACCGCGGAGATGAAGCGGCCCGGGCTGCGCAGCGACAGGCCACGCTCGTTGGAGGCGGTGCTCATCGCGACGCGCCAGCCGTTGTTGACCTCACCGACGACGTCGGCGTCCGGGACGAAGACGTCCTCGAAGAAGATCTCCGCGAAGCCGGGCTCGCCGTCCAACTGCGGGATGGCGCGCACGGTGACGCCGTCCTGGTTCAGCGGGAACATGAAGTACGTCAGACCCTTGTGGCGCTGGGCCTCCGGGTCGGTGCGGAACATGCCGAAGCCCCAGTCCGCGTACACCGCACGCGAGCTCCACGTCTTCTGGCCGTTGAGGATCCAGCCGCCCTCGGTGCGACGAGCCGTCGAGCGGATGCCCGCCAGGTCGCTGCCGGCCTCCGGCTCGGACCACGCCTGCGCCCAGATGACGTCGGCGCGGGACATGCTCGGCATGATGCGCGCGAGCTGCTCCTCCGTGCCGTGCTCGAACAGCGTCGGCGCGAACAGGAAGATGCCGTTCTGGCTGACGCGGCCGGGGGCGCCGGCCTTGTAGTACTCCTCCTCGAAGAGCACCCACTCGATCATCGACGCGTCACGACCGCCGTACTCGGCTGGCCACGAAACGGTCGACAGGCGTGCGTCGGCGAGCTTGTGCTCCCACTCGCGGTGGGCCTCGAAGCCCTCCGCGGTGTCCATCGACGGCAGCGGTTCCGCCGGGACGTTGGCCGCGAGCCATTCGCGCACTTCCAGCTGGAAGGCGCGGGCCTTTTCATCCAGTTCGAGATCCACTATTTCGCCTTCGCTTTCATACTGTTGACGTCCATTCCACCCAGCGAGTCCCTGCCCACCTCGGCATTGTGCGCGTGGGCAAAGTGGTGCAGGCCGAACACCGCATCCATACCGGCGCGCTGACCCATGAGGTCCTCGCACTGGTTGACGGCCTTCTTGGTGAGCGCCAGGCCGAACCGCGGCATCTCCGCGACGCGGGCGGCCAGCGCCAGGGTCTCGGTCTCGAGGTCGGTGCGCGGCACCACCCGGTTGACCATGCCCACCTCGTACGCGCGCTGCGCGGAGAAACGATCGCCCGTGAAGAGGATCTCCTTCGCGAACCGCGATCCCAGCACCCACGGGTGTGCGAAGTATTCGACACCCGGAACGCCCATGCGGACAACGGGATCCGAGAAGTACGCGTCATCCGAGGCCACGATCAGGTCGCAGCACCACGCGAGCATGAGGCCACCGGCGATGCAGGCGCCGTGGATCTGCGCGATCATCGGCTTCGGGATCTCCCGCCACCGACGGCACATGCCCAGGTAGACCTCGGTCTCGCGGGCGAAACGCTGGTCACCGCCGGCCTTGCCGAGGTGGTCCCACCACAGCGCGGCCTTGTTTTCGTAGTGCACGTGGTGGTCGCGGCCGGGCGTACCGATGTCGTGGCCGGCGCTGAAATGCTCGCCGTTGCCGGCCAGCACGATCACCTTCACGTCGTCGTCCTCGACGGCCCGCTCGAAGGCGGCGTCGAGGGCGTACGTCATCACCGAGTTCTGGGCGTTGCGGTAGTCGGGGCGGTTCAGCGTCACGAACGCGACGTGGTCCCGCACCTCGTACGTGACGACTTCCCCCTCGTCAGGAACACCGTGGGGGTCGGTCATGCCTTGCCCTCCCGCAGATCGTTCTTGAGCACCTTGCCCGACGGGTTGCGCGGCAGCGCGCCGACGATCGCCACCTCGCGCGGGATCTTGAAGTTCGCCAGGCGCTCCTTGCAGAACGCGATGACCTCGTCCTCGGTCAGGGCGACACCGGGCTTCGGAACGACGTACGCGCGGCCGACCTCGCCCATGCGCTCGTCCGGGATACCGATGACGGCGGCCTCGGCGAGGGATTCCATGCGGGCCAGCGCGTTCTCGATCTCCGCGGGGTACACGTTGAACCCGCCGGAGATGTACATGTCCTTGAGGCGGTCGGTGATGTCGAGGTAGCCGCGCTCGTCGAGCACGCCCACGTCGCCGGTGTGCAGCCAGCCGTCCGCGTCGATCGTCTTCTTCGTCGACTCGGGGTCGTCGAGGTAGCCGAGCATGACGTTCTCGCCGCGCACCAGGATCTCGCCGTGCTCGCCGATCCGGACCTCCATGCCGGGGATCGCGCGGCCCGACGAGGTCGCCACCGTCACCGGATCGTCGTCCGTGCGGCACATCGTCACCACGACCGCCTCGGTCTGGCCGTAGGCGGTGATGACGGCGTCGTAGCCGAGCTCGGCCTGCATGCGCTCGACCAGGACGACCGGGATCGCGGCCGCACCGGTGATCGCGACGCGCAGGCTCGACAGGTCGTAGTCGTCGCGGGTCGGGAAGTCGAGGATCGTCTGGTGGATGGTCGGGGCACCCGGCAGCACGCTGATCTTCTCGTTCGCGATGGTCGCCATGATGGTCGGGACGTCGAAGACCGCCGCCGGGACCATCGTCGCGCCACGCAGGATGCACACCATGAGTCCGGCCTTGTAGCCGAAGGTGTGGAAGAACGGGTTGATGACCAGGTAGCGGTCGTTCTGGTCGACCTCGGCGCAGTCGGCCCACGCGTCGGCGATACCGACGGTCTGGCGGTGCGCGGTCATGACGCCCTTGCTCTTGCCGGTGGTGCCGGACGTGAACAGGATGTCGGCGACGTCGTCGGGGGAGACGGCGCGAGCGCGAGCGTCCGCCTCCTCCACCGAAACCGGCTCGGCCGCGGCCGCGAGCTGATCCCACTCGAGGATCTCGCCGCCGGGGAACTCGGTGGTCGGGGCACCGGCCGCGGGGTCGTCCGACGGCGTGCGGAGCACGAGCTGCAGCGTCGGGATGCCGCCGGAGCCGGCGGCCTTGAGAACGTCGGCGAGGCGATCGTTCTTGAGGAAGCGATCCGGCACGACCAGGACCTTGGCCCGGGTGCGCTCGAGCAGATCGAGGGCCTCGTGTCCGGTGTAGCGAGTGCTGATCGGCACCAGCGTCGCGCCGGCGTACTGCGCGGCGAGGAACGCCTCGATCCAGTGGTGGGTGTTGGGGGCCCAGACCGCAACGCGGTCGCCTGCTTCGACACCCTTGGCCATCAATGCCCGGGCGGCGAGGCGCACGCGCTCCAGCAGCTCGGTGTAAGTGGTGCGGTCGGAACCGTCCGCTACAGCCTCGTTCGATCCGAATTGCTCAGCGGCGCGCCACAGCGCGGCCGGGGTCGTCCGGGGCTCGGTGGTCACATTCGTGCTCACAATCTCTCCTAAGGCGAGGCGGAACCTCTATACAAAGCAAGTGCTTGGTAGGGTACCGTATCGCTGTGGACGTTAGCCAGGGTATTGAGACCAGCGAGCAGGCAGCTGCTGACGAGGCCTTTGCGCGGGAAATTCGCGAATGGCTCGAAGAGAACCTTTCCGGGAAGTTTGCCGAGCTGAAGGGCCTGGGCGGGCCGGGGCGTGAGCACGAGGCGTTCGAGGAACGCCTCGAGTGGGATCGCCACCTGGCTGCCGCCGGTTGGACCTGCCTCGGGTGGCCGAAGGAATACGGCGGACGCGAGGCGACGCTGAGCCAGCAGATCATCTTCCATCAGGAATACGCGCGCGCCGATGCGCCTGCGCGCGTGAGCCATATCGGTGAGGAACTGCTCGGCCCGACGCTCATCGCGTTCGGCACCGAGGAGCAGAAGCAGCGCTTCCTGCCGGGCATCAAGACCGTCACCGAGCTGTGGTGCCAGGGCTACTCCGAGCCGGGCGCCGGTTCCGACCTCGCGAACGTGTCGACCACCGCGCGACTCGACGGCGACCAGTGGGTCGTCAACGGCCAGAAGGTCTGGACGTCGCTCGCACACCTGGCCGACTGGTGCTTCGTCGTGGCCCGCACCGAGCCGGGCTCGGCGCGACACAAGGGCCTGTCGTACCTCCTGGTTCCGATGAACCAGGAGGGCGTCGAGGTTCGCCCGATCATCCAGCTCACCGGCACCTCCGAGTTCAACGAGGTGTTCTTCGACAACGCCCGCACCGATGCGGACCTCGTCGTCGGCGGCGAGGGCAACGGCTGGGGCACCGCGATGGGCACGCTCACCTTCGAGCGCGGCGTCTCGACCCTGGGTCAGCAGATCGGCTTCGCCCGTGAGCTCGAGTCGATCGTCGAACTGGCCGAGCGCAACGGCGCGGCCAAGGATCCGGCGATCCGCAACAAGATCTCCCGCGCGTGGATGAGCTTGCAGGTCATCCGCGCTCACGCGCTGCGGACGCTCGCGAGTGTCGACGCCAGCGCCAACGGTGGCGAGGCGTCCGTCGCGAAGCTGTTGTGGGCCAACTGGCACCGCGGGCTCGGCGAGCTCGCGATGGAGGTCCAGGGTGCGGCCTCACTGATCGGTGTGGAGAACACCGAGCCGGGCGAGGAGCTCAACGACCTGCAGCGGCTGTGGCTGTTCACGCGCGCCGACACCATCTACGGCGGATCCAACGAGATCCAGCGCAACATCATCGCCGAGCGCGTGCTCGGCCTTCCCCGAGAGGCACGCCCGTGACCGCCACCATCAAGTCCCCGCTCGCCGTCGCCCCCGAAGAGGTTGCGGGCCACGACCTGCTCAAGGGCAAGAAGATCGTCGTGACCGCCGCGGCCGGCACCGGCATCGGCTTCTCGACCGCGCGTCGCGCGCTGCTCGAGGGCGCCGACGTCCTGGTCTCGGACTTCCACGAGCGTCGTCTCGGTGAGACCGTCGAGAAGCTGTCGGCCGAGTTCGGCAACCAGCAGGTCGAGTCGTTCGTGTGCGACGTCTCGAGCACCGAGCAGGTCGACGCGCTGATCGTCGCCGCCGCCGAGAAGCTGGGCCGCATCGACACCCTGGTCAACAACGCCGGCCTGGGCGGCGAGACCCCGATCGTCGACATGACCGACGAGCAGTGGGACCGCGTCGTCGACATCACGCTGACGAGCACCTTCCGCGCCACCCGCGCCGCGATGCGCTACTTCAAGGGTGTCGAGCACGGCGGCGTCATCGTCAACAACGCGTCGGTCCTGGGCTGGCGTGCGCAGCACTCGCAGTCGCACTACGCGGCGGCCAAGGCCGGCGTCATGGCGCTGACCCGCTGCTCCGCGATCGAGGCCGCCGAGTTCGGCGTCCGTATCAACGCGGTCTCGCCGTCCATCGCCAAGCACCCGTTCCTGGCGAAGGTCACCAGCGACGAGCTGCTCGACAGCCTGGCGTCGCGTGAGGCCTACGGCCGCGCCGCCGAGGTGTGGGAGATCGCGTCGGTCATCGCGATGCTCGCGAGCGACTACACCACCTACATGACCGGCGAGATCGTCTCGGTCTCGAGCCAGCGCGCGTAGGTAACCCCCGTGATCGTGGTGGCCGAATGTCACATCGGTGCAGTCCGACTGAACCGGTGTGACATTCGGCCGTCGCGCAAAAGTGCCCACTGGGCGAAATGCGCCGATACCCTAGCAATCGCTTGGTTGGTAGGATGTCCGGCATGACTCCACCCCGAGGCGCCGACGAGTCTTCGAACAAGTCCGGGCGTCGCGCCGAGCTCCTCGAACTCGCCGCCGGCCTGTTCGCCGAACGTGGCCTGCGGGCCACCACCGTGCGGGACATCGCCGACGCGGCGGGCATCCTCTCCGGCAGCCTCTACCACCACTTCGACTCCAAGGAGTCGATGGTCGACGAGATCCTGCGCGGCTTCCAGGACGACCTGTTCGGTCGCTACCGCGAGATCGTCGCCGCCGGCATGGGCTCGCGCGAGACGTTCGAGGCCCTCGTGGTCGCGTCGTTCGAGGCCATCGACGCCTCGCACAGCGCGGTCGCGATCTACCAGGACGAGGTCAAGCACCTCGCGTCCAACGAGCGGTTCGCGTACCTCGCCGAGCGTAACCAGGAGTTCCGCGACCTGTGGGTCGGGGTGCTCGAGGCCGGCGTCGCTGACGGCAGCTTCCGCCAGGATCTCGACGTCGAGATCGTCTTCCGTTTCATGCGCGACACGGTCTGGGTGGCCGTGCGCTGGTACCGGCCGGGCGGCCCGCTGACCGCCGAGGCCGTCGCCAAGCAGTACCTCTCCATCGTTCTGGACGGGCTCGCCAGCCCCGACTCCCACAAGTAATCCGAATCCAGGAGCTGTTATGCCCGAGGTTTACATCGTCGACGCGATCCGCACCGCGATCGGTAAGAAGAACGGCAGCCTGGCGCCCGTTCACCCGATCGACCTGGGCGCGCACGTCATCAAGGCTGTCGTGGATCGCACCGGCATCGACCCGGCCGACGTCGACGACGTCATCTTCGGCTGTGTCGACGCCATCGGTGGCCAGGCCGGCAACATCGCGCGCCTGTCGTGGCTGGCCGCGGGCCTGCCGCAGCACGTGCCCGGCGTGACCGTCGACCGTCAGTGCGGCTCGAGCCAGCAGGCCATCCAGTTCGGTGCGCAGGCGATCCTGGCCGGCACCGCCGACCTGATCGTCGCCGGTGGCGTCCAGAACATGAGCCAGATCCCGATCTCGGCCGCCATGATCGTCGGCGACCAGTACGGCTTCAGCACCCCCACCGCCGAGTCCAAGGGCTGGACCGAGCGCTACGGCAACGAGGAGGTGTCGCAGTTCCGCGGCGCCGAGATGATCGCCGACAAGTGGGACATCAGCCGCGAGGACCTCGAGAAGTGGGCTCTGCAGAGCCACGAGCGCGCCAAGGCCGCGATCGCCGAGGGGCGCTTCGAGAACGAGATCGTCGCGTTCGACGAGTTCAAGACCGACGAGGGCCCGCGTGAGACCAGCCTCGAGAAGATGGCGAGCCTCAACGTCCTCGTCGAGGGTGGCCGCCTGACCGCCGCGGTCGCCAGCCAGATCTCCGACGGCGCCAGCGCGCTGCTGCTCGCGTCGGAGGAGGCCGTGCAGAAGTACGGCCTGAAGCCGCGCGCCCGCATCCACCACATGAGCGCCCGCGGCGATGACCCGATCTTCATGCTGAGCGCGCCGATCCCGGCCACCCAGCACGCGCTGGAGAAGACGGGCCTGACCCTCGACGACATCGACCTGATCGAGATCAACGAGGCCTTCGCACCCGTCGTGCTCGCGTGGATCAAGGAGCTGGGCGCCGACCCGGCCAAGGTCAACGTCAACGGTGGCGCGATCGCCCTGGGCCACCCGCTCGGCGCGACCGGCACCAAGCTGATGGCGACGCTGCTCAACGAGCTCGAGCGCACGGGCGGCCGCTACGGCCTGCTCACCATCTGCGAGGGTGGCGGCACCGCCAACGTCACGATCATCGAGCGCATCGAGAACTAGTCCGACCAGTCCTCCCGCTCACGAATGCCCTGCCGGTTCACTTCCGAACCGGCAGGGCATTCGTCGTTCCGTGGCCCGCCGTCGTTCCGTAGCCCCGCGTTTTGCGCACTTATCGCGACTCGGATGACCGGCGGAGCGCGACAAGTGCGCAAAACGCGGTTGGTGGGGTGCGGTCAGGGGCGCTTGCGGGCGACGCCGGCGATCTGGCTGTTGACCGGTAGGAACGGCGAGCGCAGCCGGTAGGCGTCGATGGTCGTCTCGGCGAATCCGGCAGCCTCGACGACTGACTGCAGGTCCCGCTCACACGAGCAGCCTTCGAACGCCCAACCCCATGGCCGGCGTGCGGCCCGCTGCAGGCGGCGGAGCGGGGTGCCCTCCGGCGCGGCGACGTGTTCCAGGAATGCGTATAGCCCGCCGGGGCGTAGGACCCGGTGCACCTCGGCGAGGACGGCGGCGGGGTCGGGCACGGTGCACAGAACGAGGCTGGAGATCACCGCGTCCACCGATGCGTCGGGCAGATCGAGCCGTTCGGCGCCGACGCTGTGCAGTTCGAGATCGATGCGGGCGCGGGCGGCCCGCGCGCGGAGGCGGTCGTGCATGGCCGGGTTCGGTTCGACGGCGATCAGCCGCGTGCCGGGGCGGAGGTAGCGCAGGTTGGCCCCGACCCCGGGCCCCAGTTCGACGACGGTGCGGGGCAGGTCGCGGAAGAGTGCTTGTTTGTGTGGTCGCAGCAGGTGGTCCTGGTACCGGTCGAGCGCGCTGAAGAACAGGGCGTTGAACGGCCCGCGGAGCGGATGCGGCCGAAAGTCGCTCGGCGCGAACTCCTGGGGCTCGAAGGGCAGTACATCGTGGCTGGCGTCCATCGCGGGCGCTCCTTTCCGGGTTCGTGGTCGATGTGACTACGAGCCTCGCGGAGCGCCGCGGCGGCGGATAGGCGGGAATCACCCCAGCCGGTACCTCAATCCGGTACCTCGACGTCGGTTCCCGGGCCGGGCGCGACCCGTCGGGCCCACCAGGCGGCGACCTGCGCCCGGGAGGTGACGCCGAGGCGGAGCCGGATGCGCTCGACGTGTCCCTCGGCGGAGCGCTCCTCGATGCCCAGCCGCTGACCGATCTGCCGGTTGGTCATGCCCTCCGCGACGAGCGCCGCCACCTGCAGCTGCCGCGCGGTCAACTCGTCCAGCGGTTCCGGGGGAGCCGCGGTGGTCTCGTGCCCCAGGAATTCGAGCATCGCTCGGACGACGGCGGCGCCGTCGCCGACGTGCGGGAAATGGCTGTGGCCGGGCAGCGATACCAGCCGCGCGCCGGGGATCCGCGCGGCCAGCTCGCGGCCGGCGCGGTAGGGGATCGCCCGGTCGCCTCGCCGGTGTACGACGAGCGTCGGGGCGGCGACCCGGTCGAGGAGGTCGGTCACGTCGATCTCGTAGCACTGCGCGAGCAGGTCGGCGGCGAGTTCGGGTGACGCGGCTTCCTTCTGCAGCCGGGTGAACAGCGCCTTGGTCGCGGCATCGCCGTCCGGCAGGAAGATGTCGGCCAGCATCTCCGACCCCAACCCCCAGTGGGCCCGGATCATGCCCAGCATGGCGGTGCGGACCTCCGGTGTGGCGACCTCCGAGCCGTCGGCGTAACCGCCGTACAGGATCAGCCGGTCGACCCGCTGCGGGAACCGCGCCGCGAAGGCGATCGACACCGGAGCGCCCAGGGAGATGCCCAGCAGATCGAAGCGCTCCAGATCCAGGTGATCGGCCAGGGCCTCGAGCAGCGCCAGGTCGGCGTCCAGGCCCGCGGGTCCCGGCAACGGATCGGACAGCCCGCAGCCGGGTCGGTCGTACTGAACGACGGTGCGGACGGCCGACAGCGGCATGAAGAAGTCGCGGTAGGCCGGGTCCTGCCACAGCAGTTCCAGGTGGCTGATCCACGCCGCGGGAACCAGCAGCGGCTTCCCCCGACCGGTGCGGGCGTACGCGATCCGCGCGCCGGTCGGCGCCGTGAAGAAGCGGACCGGGCGGCGCGGTTCGAGCGTGTCCCGCGAGGACGGTTGACCCAATGTGGGCCTCCAGCCTGTGCTCTCTACGTCACACCATCATGCCCGGTCTCCGACTATCGAGCGTGCGACGGCTTCGATCGAGTCGACGATCCGCTCGGCGCGGGCACCGCCGGCGGCGAGCGGGCGCGAGACCCCGCCGATCATTCCCAGCAGCAGTACGGCCGTCGCGTCCGGGTCGATGTCGGGCCGGGTCTCGGTGATCAGTGCGCTCACGTGGTCGTACCAGAAGCGGTGCAGGTCGTCGGCTCGCTCGTCTCCGCCGGCCGCGTCGTAGGCGGCGATGAGTGCGGGGCGATCGACGATGAGGTGTGCGAAGGCAGCGAGGAACGCGACGAGGCGGTCTCCTGCCGGCGCGCCGGGGCCGAGCGGGGCCGGTGCGCCGAGGACGGCCTCGCGCAGAGCGTTCGCGTGTTCGAACACGACCGCGCGCACCAGCTCGTTCCGGTTGCCGAACCGGTGGAACACCGTCGCCTTTCCGACGCCGGCCGCCGCGGCGATCTGGTCGATCGACACGTGTTCGGGCCCGCGCTCGGTGAACAGACGTTCCGCGGCGGCAAGGATCGCCTGCCGGTTTCGGGCGGCGTCGGCGCGTTCGGGTCGCGCGTCGGGCATCGAATCTCCTGGGGGCCGTTGCAAGTCGGTGACCGAATATATCTTGACCGCCGGTCCAGATCGACGCATGCTTTAACTGAACCGTTGGTCCATTTAAGGGGTGATGTGATGCGTGGGGTCGTATGGGCGCAGGCAGGCGGGCCGGACGAATTGGCGGCGCGCGATGTCGAGGAGGTGCACGCCACCGCCGGGCACGTGCGGATACGGGTCGAGGCCAGTCCGGTGTTGTGGATCGAGACACGGATGCGTGCCGGACTGGTGCCCTCGCCGGGATCGCTACCGGCGGTGTTCGGTTCCCAGGCGGTGGGAGTGGTCGACGAGGTCGGCGACGGTGTCGATCCGCGGCTGGTCGGCACCCGGGCTGCGGTGAGCGGGGTCGCGATCGGGGCGCACGCCGAGTTCGTCGCCGCCCCGGTCGAACAGTGCGTCGAGGTACCCGACGGGATCGGCGCCGTGGACGCGGCTGCCGTGCTCGCGGGAGCGCCCGTCGCACTCGCGCTGGTGGAACGCGCCGGTGATCTCCGCGACGCGACCGTGCTCGTCGAGGCGGCAGGTAGCGGGATAGGCGCGTACCTGACACAACTGCTCCGCGGCCGCGCCGGCCGTGTGATCGGGACCGCGGGCAGCGCGGAAAGCCGGACGCGGGCAGTGTCGTTCGGTGCGGACGTGGTGGTGGACCACGCGGACCTGGAGCGGCCGGGCGCGCTCGAGGCGGCGGCGGGCGGGTGCCCGATCGACGTGGCGTTCGACTCGATCGGGGGAGAGACCGCACGACGTGTCCTCGACGTTCTCGCGCCGCTGCGCGGACGACTCCTGTCGTACGGAATGCTCTCCGGGGAGCCGCCCCGAATCGTGGCGGCGGATCTCTACACCGGTGGCCACACCGTCACGGCCTGTGCCGGGCCGGCCTGGCTCGAGCGCGTCGCCGACCTTCGCGCGACGGCCCTCGACCGCGTCGTCGACGGCACGATCCGGCCCGTGATCGACTCGACGGTTCCTCTCGATGCGATCGCTACGGCGCACCGACGAATCGACGAGCGCGCGACCAACGGAACGATCGTGCTCGTGCCGTGAGCGGTCAGCCGCTCTCGGCGGCCCTCTCGGTCCGATCCTGGACCGGGAGGGTATCCGTCGTCTCGGTGGCTGTGCCCCGGCTGATCAGCCAGCCGACCGCTGCGGCGAGCGGGAACATCACCACGCCGTAGACGGCGGCGGGGATCGCGATGTCGACGCTGTCGAGGACGCTGATCGAGATCGCGATCGCCAGGGTGCTGTTGTGGACTCCGATCTCCATCGAGCACGCGATGGACTGCCGCTGTCCGGCACCGAGAAGCTTCGGAATCCAATATCCGACGGCGAGACTCGCCACACAGAACAGTGCGGTGATGGCGCCGACGTCGGCGAGGTAGCTGCCCACGTTCTCGCTCTCGGCGGCGATCGTGCCGACGATGACGAGCACCAGCACGACCGCCGACGCGATCCGCACCGGCTTGTCCATGCGGTGTGCGAAGTCCGTCCACCGGGCGCGGACGAACATGCCGATCGCGACCGGGATCAGCACGATCGCGAACACCTGCAGGACCTTGCCGAACTGCAGGCCCATCGAGGTTCCGGTGTCGGGGTCGAAGTAGCCGAGGGCGAAGTTGGTGACGATCGGCAGCGTGACCACGGCGATCACCGAATTGACGGCGGTCAGTGTGATGTTGAGCGCGACGTCGCCGCGGTAGAGATGGCTGAAGAGGTTGGCGGTGGTGCCGCCGGGGGAGGCGGCGAGGACCATCATGCCGACCGCGAGCAGCGGCGGCAGATCGAACAGGAGGACCAGGCCGAACGCGATCGCCGGCAGGATCAACAGCTGGCACGCGAGCGCGATCGAGACGACACGGGGATGCCGCGCGACGCGCGCGAAGTCGGCGGTCGTCAGGGACAGGCCGAGCCCGAACATGATGATCGCGAGCGCGGCCGGCAGAGCCACAGTGGCCAGGGGAGAGTCCATGTCGTTCGCCGTTCCTCGGGTGCGGGTGTGACGCGCACGGTAGTGGGCACGACGGCAGCGGGTGGTCGAAATGCCGGAATATGTTCCTCTGGGCTCAGATTCGACGGCGGCGCAGCGACAGCGTGAAGCCGACCGGCATGAGCGTCAGCCGCTCCTGGATGCGCAGCTGGTAGTCGGGATCGGCAGCGAGGTCGTAACGGCGCAGGATCGTGCCGAGCACGAGGACGGCCTCGTGAATCGCGAATTGCCTTCCGATGCACGCACGCTCGCCGGTCCCGAACGGTTTGTAGATGTGCGGGGCGCGGCCACGGACATGTTCGGGGGCGAAGCGGTCCGGGTCGAAACGTTCGGGAGCGGTTCCCCAGGCCGGGTCGCGGTGCAGTGACGGGATGAGGACCAGCACCCACTCGCCGGCCCGCATCGGATAGCGGCCCGCGAGCACGGTGTCCTCCCGTGCCTCGCGCGCGTAGGCGGGAGCAGTGGGCCACAGTCGCAGCGTCTCGTCCAGCACGCGTCGGACGTACCGCAGTTTCGCCACCTGTTCGAAGGCCGGCGTCCCGTCGCCCCACACCGTATCGACCTCGGCGCGTGCCTTCGCCAGCACCTCGGGGTTGCGGGCGAGATAGTGGAGCGCGAACGACAGGGCGCCCGAAGTGGTTTCGTGACCGGCAACGAGGAACGTGACCACCTGGTTGCGAATGTTGATCTCGTCGAGTCGATTCGGGTCGTCTTCGCGGGCCGCGCGCAGCATGATCTCGAGCAGATCCTCGGGCCCCTCCGTGGCGCTGTCGCGACGCTGCCGGATCACCTCGTCCACCACGTGTGCCAGGTAGGCGGTGTCGAGTTCGTTCTGTCGATCGGACTTGCGGTACAGCAACTTCGAGACGAGCGGCACGTTGCGGAAGGTGCGCCGCTGGGCATGCGTCAGTGCGCGGACCATCGCCTCGACGAACGGATCCGGCCGCTCCCGGCGGAACGAATCGAACGAATAGCTGAACCCCGCGCGCCCGATGGTCTCGAGCGTCAGCTTCGTCATGTCCGACGACACGTCCACCGGCGCCCCACCGACCCGCGCGTCCCAGTGCTCGGTGAGTTCGCCGGCCACCGCCACCATGATGTCGTGGTACGAGCAGCATCGCTGCCTGCGTGAACGCCGGACGCAGCAGATTGTGCGCTCTGCCCCAGTTGGGCTCCTCGTTGAAGGCGGTGAACAGGCCGTCGCCGCCGATCCCGCGCAACTCGGCGATACCGGGAGCGACGTTCTTGGCGAAGCGAGACTCGTCCGACAACTCCGCGACCATGTCGGCGCCCGACACGAACACGAACCGGTGACCCAGCGCCTTGCGCTCGAAGATCGGGCCCAGTTGCCGCTCGAGCCGCATCGAGTCCTGCACCGGGGTATGCAGCGAGACGCCCAGGACGTCGCCGAGCAACGGCAGGCGCCGCGGCGGATGCGGAACCGCCGTGGTTGCGGTGCTCGAGTTCTCAACGACGCGCATCGTGCCCCCGCGGTGCCGGTTCGGTGTGTGGTACCGAAAGTACGCCCTAGGTTCGCCGTCCGACACCCTTTCGGGGGTGCCGACGCGGGATTACCGTTCGAGGCATGTGCCGAAACATCACCGAATTGCGTGGGCTCGAACCGGCCGCCACCGCCGAGGAGATCGAGGCCGCCGCCCGCCAGTACATCCGCAAGGTCAGCGGCGTCCACAAGCTGTCCGACGCCAACCGCGACGCCTTCGAGAAGGCCGTCGAGGAGGTCACCGCCACGACGATGGAACTGCTCGCCGTGCTGCCGCCGCGCCGACAGCCGCCCAAGACCGTCCCGCCGCTGCGCCGGCCCGAGGTGCGCGCGCGGATGGCTGCGGCGAAGGGGACCACTGCCGATTGCTGACGCGAGGGCCACGCGGCGTCGGTCGGGCGCTGCTGTTACTCTCGCGCTCGAAGCAACACCGACCGGGGGGAACCGGATCGGCGGGGGACGTTTTCGTGATGGGGGCGGCAGGTTGCCGAGGGGGATGAGCGGGCATTCGTGTGCCCGCGTTCGAGTCGTGGCGGGCCGTGCTGCCCGCACATCGTTTGCATTCCAGGCATTCCGGACCGAGACATCGGCGTTCACCGCCTCCGTGGACCAGCGGTTGCTGCGGCACTGAACAACGCGACGTCTCAGTCTCGAATCACTAGGGGGATCCTCGATGGGTAAGCACCGCAAGAGCCGGGTCAGCACGATCGCACGGATGGCGCTGGTCCCGTCCGCCGCGGCCGCGGTGGTCGTGGCGGCCTCGGGGGTGGCGTCCGCGGCGCCGAACGAACTGCCGTCGCAGGGCGGTGTGACGACGGCACCGCCGACGCAGGGCGACGTCGGCGAAGCGCCCCTGACCCAGGGCGGGGTGACGTCCACACCGACCACTCAGGGCGGCGTGACGGCCGCACCGGCGCAGCCCGAACCCGTGTACTGGGTGGCGCCGCCGGCGCAGTACGAGAACATCGAGTACCAGGCGCTCGACAACTACGACTACGACACCAACACCTACAACGCGCCCGACGACTACTACGTCGAACCCCTCCGGTTCGAGGAATTGCACCTGCCCACGTACGTCGAGCCCACCGCGCCCATCATCGCGCCGCGCGAGACCCTTCGACTGGGCACCTACCATGTGGCGCAGCCCAACTGGATCACCGACGGCGACCTCGCACGTACCAACAACACCTCCGCCGTCATCGAGGCCGAGGTGTCGACGTTCTGGCGCTCCCTGGGCGTCGAGACCACACGGGCGAACAGGCTCGCGGCGGCGCAGTTGGGCATGGGTGCGGCGGGTGCGATCGGGACGGCCGTGACTTGGGGTGTTCCGGCTGCGTTGGTCGGCGGTGGTATCGGTGGATACGTCACTGCCGTCAACCCTCCGGCGTGGGTCACCGGCATCGGCTGGGTGCCGGGCGGCGTGTTCGGCACCGCGGTAGGCGCGGCGATCGGCGGTGTCCCGGCCGCTCTGGCCGGGGCGGTTGTCGGAGGCGCTACCGGTGTCCATGCGGGCACCATGTTCGGCGCCGGCGACCTCGGCGAGCCGCAGGAATTCCCCGCCGAGGTGCGGGGCTTGTTCAACGACGTCGACCAGCCCGCGGTCACGGCGCAGACGCAGGACACCCTCGCGCGGTTGGAGAGCAACCCGGTCGGCGGCGCCGCCGCGTCGGCGGTGCGCGACGTCGCGGCCGCTGCGCCCGGAATCGACCGTCAGGCACGTGATTTCGTGGCGGCGCAGCCCGGCGGCGAGCAGGTGCTCGGGCAGATCGACGCCGGGATCACCGCGTTCGTCCAGGAATCGTCCCTGGGTGTCGCGGCGAACATGATCGGCGAGGCCGTCGGGGCCGGCGTCCAGGCATGACCCATCGGTGGGGCGGGAACGATCCCGCCCCACCCGCTCACCGCGGAGGAGAAATGGCGACCGACAACCGGAACGGACCCGCGCTGTTCCCGGACGTGACGGAGCACTACGAATCGGAGCCGTCGGCCGAAAGTGCTGTCGTGCATCCAGTTCCGATCACCACCGATCCGCCCACCATCGATCCGACCCCTGAGGACCGTGTCTCCGAGGAGTCGGTTCCCGAGGAGCCGGCGTCGGACTTCGAACACCGGCCCACCTGGCTCGCCGAACCGCACGTGGAACCCGAACCCGAGCCGACCGCGCGCCCGACGCGCAGGCCTATCGTCATCGCCGCCGCCGCGGCCTCGCTGCTGGCCGTCGTCGGAGCAGTGACCGCCGTCTTCGTGACTGGCGGCGACCGCGAGACCACCGGATCGGCCGTGCCGGTGGCCGGGGCGTCGGCGACGGGACAGGACACCGCGGCCGCCGGGGCATCGGCGATCTCGACGGCCTGGTGCGCCGACGAGGTGGGCGAGGGCCGGAGCGTCGGACGCGGACCGGGAACCGTCGACAACGGGCCCGGTGTGATCCGCGCCTTCGACCACGCGTACTACGCCGAACGGGACGGCAGTCGGGTCGCGTCGCTGATGGTCACCCCGAACCCGGTGCCGGAGATCCAGAAGTGGATCGACGACGTCCAGGTCGGCACCGAGCACTGCGTCACCATCGCGTCCACCCCGGACCCGAACGCCTACATGGTCGATCTCCGGCTGCGGATGCCCGACGGCACGGACGGCACCATCCGGCAGCGCATCACCGTCGCCGCCTCGCCCGACGGGTTCAAGATCGCGACGGTGGAGGACCTGCGATGAACAACGTGGTGTCGCTGCGCCGAGTCCCGAAAGTGGCCGAACCCGAACAGGTGTCGGCCGTGGTCGTCGCCGGCTCGGGCGGCGCTGCGACCACCACCACCGCGTTCGGACTCGCCACGGCCCTGCGGCTGGGTACCGGCAAGGAGGTCTCCGCGGTCGACGCCACCAGCGACGGCGGCAACCTGCTCTCCCGCACCGGATTCGAGGCCGTCGACGCGTCCCGCTCGATCCGCCAGTTCCAGGCGCACATGGCGCTGACGTCGGCCGGCGTCGTCGTGGTCGGCAACGGCGGCGGCCAGCCCAGCGACCCGGCCATCGTCGACGAACTCCTCGCGGCCCGGCACAGCGCCCGGATCCACGACGTCGGGACCGCGCTGCGCTCACCGCGACTGGCTCCGCTGCTGCGGTCCGGCGCCGCGCTGGTGGTCGTCGCGCCCGCCCGATCCGAGCCCCTGAGCAGGATGCGTGACGCCCTCACCTGGGTGATGTCCACCTACGGCGCCGACGTGCTCGGACGCACCATCGTCGCCGTCTCGCACCAGATGCCGGACGCCCCCGTGGACCTGGGGCCGATCCGGTCGGCGCTCGCGCCGCGCATCGCCGGCTTCGTCGAGGTGCCGTTCGACGCGGCCCTCGCGCAACCCGGCGTGCTCGACCACCGCAGGCTGGCGCCGGCCACCCTCGACGCCTGGACCGACGCCCTCGACGTCCTAGGCGGGCTGCTCACCCGCCTCGCCCCGCCGGGGTCGGGGGAGTCGAGCAGCGAACTCGCCTGAAACGGAGGAAGGGACCCTCCGCGCGCTGGTGGCGCGGGAAGGGTCCCTTCGGTGGAGAACCGGCCGATCAGGCCTTGAGGTCTCCAAGTGCATCGATGCGCTTCACGGCGTCGGCCATGATGCGGTCGATCAGTTCCTGGCAGCTGGGCAGGTCGTCGATCATGCCGACCACCTGACCGGACGCGAGCACGCCGGCCTCCGTGTTGCCCTCGACCAGACCGGCCTTGAGCAGCATCGGGGTGTTGGCGGCCATGATGATCTGCTGCCACGTGCGGTCGCCGGACTTCTTCATGGCGAGCCCGTCCTTGGCGAGGGTGGACCACTTCATGCCCGTCATCGCCTTGAACTTCAGCGCGTTCTTGGTGGCCGCGGCGAGTCCCTTTGCGTAGCTGGACTTCTCGAGTGCGTTCACCAGATCGGTGTTGAGCACGCGGTGCGGCATGCCGTCGACCTTCACCGACACCGTGGTGTCGGTCAGGCTGCGCTTGAGGTACTCCTGCTTGACCGAGTCCGGCACCGCCGAATCGCTCGTCAGCAGGAAGCGGGTGCCCATCGCGACACCCGCGGCACCGTACGACAGCGCCGCGGCCAGGCCGCGACCGTCGAAGAAGCCGCCACCGGCGACGACAGGGATGTCGACCGCGTCGAGCACGGACGGCAGCAGCAGCGTCGTCGCCACACCGCCGGTGTGGCCACCGCCCTCACCGCCCTGCACGATCACCGCGTCGGCGCCCCACGAGGCCACCTTCACGGCGTGCTTGGCGGCACCGATCGACGGGATCACGACGATCCCGTTGTCCTTGAGCTTGGCGATCAGTTCCTTCTTGGGCGCCAGCGCGAACGAGGCAACCTTGACGCCCTCGCGGATCAGCAGATCGCAGCGCTTGGAGGCGTCCGACGCGTCGGCGCGCATGTTGACGCCGAACGGCTTGCCGGTGAGCTGCTTGGTCTTCTTGACCGCAGCCTCGAGCTCCTCGTACGTCATCGTCGCCGAGGCGAGGATGCCGAGGCCGCCGGCGTTGGCGGTGGCCGCGGTCAGGCGCGGGCCGGAGACCCAGCCCATGCCCGTCTGCACGATCGGATGCTCGACGCCCACCAGCTCGGTGAACGGCGTCTTCAGCACCTGGCTCACAGCGAGACCTCGCGGTCACGCAGGCTCTTCGGGTCGATGACCTCGCGGATCAGGCGAAGCTCCTCGGCGGTGGGCTCACGGGTGATGCCCGCGGAGTCCAGACCGGCGATCTCGAAGGACGTGTTGGCCTTGACGTCCTCGGCGGTGACGCCGGGGTGCAGGGTGACCGCGCGCATCGTCTGGCCGGGGCCCTGGAAGTCGAAGACACCCAGGTTGGTGACCACCTGGTGGTTCTTCAGGAAGCGGAACGCCGGGTTCTCCGGGTCCACCTTGTCGTAGCCGACACCGCACACCACGTCGACCTGCTCGGCGAACACGCGCGAGGAGTGCTTGCCGACCCAGTAGCTGGTGGCGTGGTTGATGGTGTTGCCGGGGGCGCCACGCAGACCGAACATCTGACGGGTCGGCTTGTCGAGCGGGCCGAACGCGGAGAGGTTCTGGTTGCCGAACTTGTCGATCTGGTTCGCACCCATGACCACGTGGCGACGGCCGGAAGCGACCACGTCGAACACCTTGGAGAACGGGATGTAGCCCTCGATCGGTGCGCTGGCACCGATGGCCGGGGCGTCGGCCAGGATCAGGGCCTCGCCGTCGGTGATGATCAGGTCAGGCTCGGTGGTGAGCTTGGCCAGGCGGGCACCGATCAGCGGCAGCGTCGCCATGGGCGAGGCGAAGATCTCGCCGGCGTCGGCGAACAGTTCGGCGCACGCGATGGCGCAGTACTCCGCGCGGGTTACCTCGGTCATGACTTCTGCTCCTCTGCGAACTTGCGCACGGCTGCCTGGTAGTCGTCCTCGCTGCCGGACAGGTAGGTCTCGGCGAACGCCTGCCATGCCTCGGGGGTCTTGGCGGACTCGGCGTAGTGGCGCTGGAACTTCTCGTCGCGCTTGTAGCTGCCGGCGAAGGTGAAGTGCGCGCCGTTGGGGGCCTCGGTGACCGTGTCGACCATCGAGCGGTTCAGGATCAGGGCCTGATTCGGGACCGACTTGACGAGCTCCTCGGTCGAGACGATCTTGTCGACGCTGAGGATGCGCTGCTCGGCCGCGAGGCAGAACAGGTCGTCGAAGTACGGGTCGACGCCGGTGTAGGCGGCGTTGCCGCGCTCGTCGGCCAGGTCCAGGTGGACCAGGGCGGCGTCGAGCTTCAGCGCGGGCATCGCGATGAGGGACTCGATACGGCCGTCGGCGTCCGGGTACGGCGACGCGACGGTCTTGAGCTCGTCGCCCCAGACGGTCTGCGCGTCCGAGCCGAGGCCGGCGCGGATCGGCATGAACGGCAGGCGCGCGGCCGCGGCCTGCAGGCCGGCCTTGACCATGCCCTCGTCCATCTCGCGGGACTCGATGGTCCCGGCGACGCGGGCCTGGGCGAACCAGGGATCGTAGAACGGCGCCGAGTCCAGGGACACGAAGCCGTAGTAGGCGCGCTTGACCTTGCCTGCGGAGATCAGCAGTCCGAGGTCCGGGCCGAGGTACCCGACGACGGTCAGGTCCTTGACGTCGCTGCGCAGCAGCGCACGCACGAGGGCCATCGGCTTGCGCCGCGAGCCCCAGCCGCCGATGCCGATGGTCATCCCGCTCTGGATACCGGCGACTGCCTCATCCAGTGAGCGGCGCTTTTCGCGCTTCTCAGCCATTACTTGCTGTCTCCCTTGGGTGCGGTGGTGTTCGACTTCGGCTTGCCGGTGGCGACGAACTCGTCGCGGTGCTCGTCGGCGACGCCGGCCAGGTTGAGCTCGAACGTGAAGCCCTGCTCGATCCGGTAGCTCGTGTGCACGTCCATCACGTCGATGCGGTTGATGGCTTCCTTGGCACGCCGGATGACCCGGGTGTCCTTGGCGGCGATCTCGCCGGCGATCTTCAGCGCGCAGGCGTCGAGCTCGGCGCGCGGGACGACGTCGTACACGGAACCGAAGTGCTTGAGCGTCTGGGCGTCGACGTTCTTCGCCGTGTAGTACAGCGTGCGCATCATGTGCTGCGGGACCAGGCGCGCGAGGTGCGTGGCCGCGCCCAGCGCGCCGCGGTCCACCTCGGGCAGGCCGAAGATGGCGTCGTCGGACGCGACGATGACGTCCGCGTTGCCGACCAGGCCGATGCCGCCGCCGACGCAGAAGCCGTTGACGGCGACCACGACGGGAACCTCGCAGTCGTAGACCGCGGAGAAGGCCGCCGCGCAGCCGCGGTTGGCGTCGATCAGGGCGCCGTGACCCTCGGTGGCCTGCATTTCCTTGATGTCGACGCCGGCGTTGAAGCCGCGTCCCTCGGCGCGCAGGATCACCACGTGGGTCTCGGGATCCTTGCCCGCCGCCAGGATGGCGTCGGCCAACTCGAACCAGCCCTTGGACGGGATGGCGTTCACCGGCGGGTAGTCGACGGTGACCGTGGTGATCCCGGCACCGTCCGAGGTCGAAGTGATGCCCATGGCATGTTCCTTACGTCTATTGACCGAACCAAGCGATTGCTTGGTAAGTTATCACAGACGGGTGCGAATGACCCGTGCCGCTTCAGGGAGGAACAAGGTGGATCTCGGTCTCGAAGGCAAGGTCGTACTGGTGACCGGCGGGGTGCGCGGAATCGGTGCCGGAATCAGCCGGTCCTTCCTGCGTGCGGGGGCGACGGTCGTGACGTGTGCGCGGCGCCCGAGGGAAGACACTGCCGAGCCCATCGAGGTCGACGGCCGCGGTGTCAACTTCATCGCGTGCGACGTCCGGGACCCCGAGCAGGTGCAGTCGATGGTCGATCAGATCGTGGCGAAGTACGGCCGCCTGGACTCCGTCGTCAACAACGCCGGCGGTGCCCCGTTCGCGATGGCGGCCGACGCCAGCCCCAAGTTCCATTCCAAGATCGTCGAGCTCAATCTGCTCGCGCCCCTGCTGCTCTCGCAGATCGCCAACGCGGTCATGCAGAAGCAGGAGGACGGGGGATCGATCGTGATGATCTCCTCCGTCAGCGGCAGTCGGCCCTCCCCGGGCACCGCGGCGTACGGCGCGGCCAAGGCCGGTATCGACTCGCTCTCGGCCAGCCTGTCCGTCGAGTGGGCCCCCAAGGTGCGGGTCAACTCGATCGTCGTCGGCCTGGTCCAGACCGAGCTGAGCCACCTGCACTACGGCGACGACGCCGGCATCGACGCGGTCGGCGCCACCGTCCCGCTGGGTCGGATGGCCCGTCCCGAGGACATCGGCAACTGTGCGACATTCCTGGCATCCCCGCTGGCGGCCTACGTCAGCGGATCGACCCTTACCGTCCACGGCGGCGGCGAGCGCCCGGCCTTCCTGGCCGCGGCAACTACAGAGGAGAACAAGTGAGCGGTTTGCTTGACGGCCGAGTCGTCATCATCACCGGCGCCGGCCGTGGAATCGGTCGCGCCCACGCACTGGCCTTCGCGGCCGAGGGCGCCAAGGTCGTCGTCAACGACATCGGTGTCGGCGGCGACGGCTCCAACACCGGCGAGACCCCGGCCGAGCAGGTCGTCGCGGAGATCAAGGCCGCCGGCGGCGAGGCCGTCACCAACGGTGACGACGTCGCGTCGTGGGAGGGTGCCCAGAACCTGATCCAGACCGCCATCGACACCTTCGGTGGCCTGGACATCCTGGTCAACAACGCGGGCTTCCTGCGTGACCGCATGCTCGTCGGCATGAGCGAGCAGGAGTGGGACGCGGTCATCCGCGTGCACCTCAAGGGCCACTTCGCCCCGCTGCGCCACGCCGCCGCGTACTGGCGTGCCGAGTCCAAGGCCGGACGCCCGGTCGACGCCCGCATCATCAACACCAGCTCGGGCGCGGGCCTGCAGGGCTCCATCGGCCAGGGCAACTACGCCGCGGCCAAGGCCGGCATCGCCGAGATGACCATCCAGGCCGCCGCCGAGCTGAAGAACTACGGCGTCTCCGTCAACGCGATCGCCCCCGCGGCCCGCACCCGCATGACCGTCGGTGCCGGTGGCGCCATGGCCGAGGCGATGGCCGCTCCGGAGGAGGGCTTCGACGCGATGGCGCCGGAGAACATCTCCCCGCTGGTCGTGTGGCTGGGCTCCGCCGAGTCGAAGGACGTCACCGGACGCGTCTTCGAGGTCGAGGGCGGCAAGATCACGGTCGCCGAGGGCTGGCGCCACGGCCCCACCCAGGACAAGGGTGACCGCTGGGATCCCAAGGAGCTGGGCCCGGTCGTCGCCGACCTGCTGGCCAAGGCCGAGGTCCCGACGCCGGTCTACGGCGCGTAAGTCACGCAGTGACGACAACGCCCGTGCGCTTCGTGCGCACGGGCGTTGTCCGTTTCCGAGGGTCGTTCAGGCGGGGGTGCGGACGATCAGCACGGTGCCCGGGAAATACGCGGCCAGTTCACTGCGGGCCTGCTTGAGCGACGCGGTGCCGTAGCCCTGCTTGCGGGCGTCGGGCGCCACCCAGACCGCGACGTCCACCTCGTTGCCGGCCAGTTCGCCGAACACCAGGCCGACGCTGCTCGGTTCGTCACCCGTCGTGCATTCCGCGACGAACCATGCCGCCGACTCGTCGTCGATGCGCTTCAGGCCGTCCTGGCGTTCCTGCTCGACGCGGTCCGCGCTCCACGGCGAGCCGGACTCGTCGAAGCGCTCCGTGGACCGCGCCCGGAACAGTGCGGTGTCCGCGTCGGAATCGGTGAACGGGCGCACGCGAACTCCCGCACCCGTGCTGTACGGGCGCTGCTCGGGTAGCCACTGCAGCGTCGCGTCGAGATCCTCGAGTTCGGTGCGGATACGGTCGCGTTCCTTGACCGTCAGGCGGTCGAAGCGCAGGCCCAGTACGGCCTCGGCGCAGAAATCCGACGTGTCGAGCAGGTCGCGGACGGCCGCGACGGCGGCCTCACGATCCTTGCTCTCGACGATGGCGTCCAGGACTTCGTGGCGCCGGTCGAGTGCCTTCAGCAGGGCCGAAGCGATCTCGCGCCGGTCGATCACCTGGTCGTGGTTCTTCACGGTCATGTTGAGACATTCCTCCTCGAGAACCGGTGTGCCCGGCGCCGATATGCCGGGCGTCGTCCACCATTATTCCCGTCCGAGGCCGCGCGGGGGAGGGCCGAAAGTTATTCGCAGATCACCACGGGGATCTGGCGGTCGGTCCACGACTGGTAGTTGTCGAAGTCGGCGTACATCGCCACCAGACGAGGCCACAGCTCGGCGCGCTCCTCGTCGGTCGCGACGCGCGCGCGCATCTTCCGGATCCGCGACTTGATCTGGATGGTCACGTCCGGGTTGGTGCGAATGTTCAGGTACCACATCGGGTTCTTCGGCAGCCCGCCCTGCGACGCGACGAGTACGACGCGGTCGCCGTCCTCGAGGAACAGCAGCGGGCTGATCCGGGGCTGACCGCTCTTGCGGCCCGTGGTGGTGAGCAGGCAGACCGGGATTCCCCACGGGAATGCGCTGCCCACGCGCCACTTGCCACCCAGACGCCCGCCGGTGGCCCGATACAGCTTCACGTTGGTCTTGGACATCCACTTGATGATGTCGACCGTGTACTTCGAATCGAGCCCCGACGGGCGCTGAGTGGTCATCTGCCAGTGGCTCCGATCAGATCCGCTCGATGATGGTGCCGGTGGCCAGCGCGCCACCCGCACACATCGTGATGAGCGCGGTCGAGGCGTCGCGACGCTCGAGCTCGTGCAGGGCGGTGGTGATCAGCCGGGAACCGGTGCTGCCCACGGGATGTCCGAGCGCGAGCGCGCCGCCGTTGACGTTGACCTTGTCCATGTCCGGGCCGTGGACCTGTGCCCACGACAGCGCCACCGACGCGAAGGCCTCGTTGACCTCGAACAGGTCGAGATCGCCGATCTTCATGCCGGCCTTCTCGAGCACCCGCGACGTGGCCTGGACCGGGCCGTCGAGGTGGAACTCGGGCTCGGCGCCGACGAGCGCCTGGCTGACGATGCGGGCCCGCGGCTTCAGACCGAGCGCGCGGGCGCGGTCCTCGTCCATGAGCATGACGGCGGCGGCACCGTCGGAGATCTGCGAAGACGTACCGGCGGTGTGGGTGCCGCCCTCGAGGACGGGCTTGAGCTTCGCGAGGGACTCGGCGGTGGTGTCGCGCAGGCCCTGGTCACGGCTGACGACGTTCATCTCCGACGTGGGCAGCTTGTCCGCGCCGATGACCGGTGCGGTGACCGGGACGATCTCGCGATCGAAGCGGCCCTCCTCCCACGCCTGCTTCGCGCGGGCCTGCGACTGCACGCCGAGGACCTCGAGGTCCTCGCGAGTGAGACCGCGACGCTTGGCGATTCGCTCGGCAGCGTTGAACTGGTCGGGCATGTCGATGTCCCACGACGCGGGACGGCGCGGGCCCGCCTCGGTGCCGACGTTGGCGCCCAACGGAACCTGGCTCATGGCCTCGACGCCGCACGCGATGCCGATGTCGATCGCACCGGTCGCGATGAGGCCGGCGATGAGGTGATTGGCCTGCTGTGCGGAACCGCACTGGCAGTCGACGGTGGTGGCACCGACCTGCCACGGGAGACCGGAGGCGAGCCACGCGGTGCGGGTGACGTTGTTGGACTGCGCGCCGGCCTGCGTGACACACCCGCCGATGACCTGCTCGACCAGTACGGGATCGATGCCCGCGCGGTCTACGATGCCCTTCTGCACGGCTCCGAGGATCTCGGTCGCGTGCAGGCCGGACAGCCAGCCACCGCGCTTTCCGATCGGGGTGCGAACTGCCTCGACGATTACTGGTGTGCCCACGGCGGGCTCCTTTCACTCTCTACTTCGAAAAGTAGAACAAGTTCTCCCTGCCGGGCAAGCGCCCGGTGGGTTGATTTTTGCCTAGTCTTTCCCTGATCGACGCACTGTGATTCAATGCATGTAGAACGTGTTCCACATCACTTCGCGGGCCTGACCGCGAGGGCAGGAGACAGCAGTGGCGCAGCCCAACATTCCCGCAGGTTTCGACTTTACGGATCCTGACATCTACGCACACCGGATCCCGGTCGCAGAGCTCGCCGAGGTGCGGAAGACCGAGCCCGTGTTCTGGGTCGAGCAGCCGGACGGTGTCGGCGGCTTCAACGACGGCGGCTACTGGCTCGTCACCCGGCACGAGGACATCCGTGACGTCTCGCAGCGCAGCGACGTGTTCTCCACGTGGGAGAACACCGCGATCCCGCGCTTCAACGACGACATGGAGCGTGCGCAGATCGAGCTGCAGCGCTTCGTGCTCCTGAACAAGGACGCACCGGAGCACACCAAGCTGCGCAAGCTCGTCGCCCGCGGCTTCACGCCCCGCGCGATCAACGGTCTCAAGGCCGAGCTGCAGTCCCGCGCCGAGGCCATCGTCAAGGCCGCCGCTGCGGAGGGTAGCGGCGACTTCGTCACCCAGGTCGCCGCGGAGCTGCCGCTGCAGGCCATCGCCGAGCTCATCGGTGTGCCGCAGGAGGATCGCGGCAAGGTCTTCGAGTGGTCCAACCAGATGACCTCGTACGACGACCCGGAGTTCGCGGACATCGATCCGGCCGCCGCGTCGATGGAGATCCTCGGCTACGCCTACCAGATGGCGGAGGCCCGCAAGGAGAACCCGGCCGACGACCTCGTCACGACCCTCATCGAGGCGGACGTCGACGGTGACGTGCTCAGCCCGGAGGAGTTCGGCTTCTTCGTGATCGTGCTGGCGGTGGCCGGCAACGAGACCACCCGCAACGCCACGACGCACGGCATGAAGGCGTTCATGGACAACCCCGAGCAGTGGGAGTTGTTCAAGAAGGAGCGCCCGAAGACGATGGCCGACGAGGTCATCCGTTGGGCCACCCCGGTCGCGTCGTTCCAGCGCACCGCGCTCGAGGACACCGAGATCGGCGGCGTCGCGATCAAGAAGGGCCAGCGCGTGGTGATGAGCTACGTCTCGGCCAACTTCGACGAGGACGTGTTCGAGAACCCGCACTCGTTCGACATCACCCGCGACCCCAACCCGCACCTGTCGTTCGGCGGCACCGGCGCGCACTACTGCCTGGGCGCCAACCTCGCTCGCATGGAGATCGAGCTGATCTTCAACGCGATCGCCGACTTCCTGCCGGACATCACCGAGGCCGGCGACACCCGTCGCCTGCGCTCGGGCTGGCTCAACGGCATCAAGGAGTACCAGGTCGACTACAAGACCGGCGGTTGCCCGGTCAAGCACTAGCTTCGACACCCACAGGCGCAGTGGCGCCGGCGAGATCCCTCATCCCTCGCCGGCGCCACT
>NZ_JAIVAH010000027.1 GCF_020171745.1 Prescottella equi | reverse complement strand
GCGAGCAGGCGGGCGACCGAACGCTCGATTCCCAGTTCGGCCGTCACCTTCTCGAGTCGTGCGGGATCGGCCGGCGTGGTCGGCAGGATGTCCGGCCGCGACAACTCGACGTCGGCGTCGGTGACGACGCGCACCACGGGCAGCGCGGCGTCGAGGTAGTCCGCGGCAGCGTCCAGCTTGGCGCGGACGCCCTTCGCGACGTCACCGTCGGGATCGGCCGCGGCGGCGAGCAGACCATCGAGGGAGCCGTGTTGCAGCAGCAGTGTGGACGCCGTTTTCTCGCCGACGCCCTTGACCCCGGGCAGCCCGTCGGACGAATCACCGCGCAGCAGGGCGAGTTCGGCGTACGCGGCGCCGGCACGGTCCGCCGGCACCCCGTACTTCACGGCGACTTCCTCGGGGCCGAACAGTTCGGCCTTCGCCAGGCCCCGGCCCACATACAGCACTCGGACGGCGACGGGATCGTCGGAGACCACCTGCAGCAGGTCGCGATCGCCACTGACCACGACTACGGTGTCCATCTTTTCCTGCGCGGCAAGGGTTCCCAGTACGTCGTCTGCCTCGAGCCCCGCGGCTCCGGCGGTCGCGATGCCCGCGGCGGCGAGGACCTCCATGATCATGTCGACCTGTGGGGTGAGGGTGTCCGGCACCTCCTCGGCGGAGCCGTCGGACTCCTCGGCCACCCGGTGGGCCTTGTACGACGGGACCGCGTCGACCCGGAACTGCGGTCGCCAGTCCAGATCCAGGCAGACGGCCAGCCGGGACGGCTGCGTCCGGGTGATCAGGGCGGCCACCATGTCGGTGAAGCCGCGAACGGCATTGACGGGACGACCGTCCGGCGCGGTCATCGACTCCGGCAGGGCGTAGAACGCCCGGAACCACAGACTCGCACCGTCCAACAGCAGCAAAGGCCCACTCATGCGCCTCATCCTGCCAAACGGCACTAGCCTGAATCCATGAGTTCCCACAGTGCCGGTTCCGCCGGTCCCGAGGCATCCCGCTTCCCGACGGCCGTGTACGCCGACCGTCTGGCCCGAGCCGCGCAGTTCGCGGAGCGCGCCGGGCTGGACGGCCTGCTGATCACGCCGGGTCCGGACCTGCGGTACCTGATCGGTTCCCGGGCGGATTCGTTCGAGCGGCTCACGTGCCTGGTGGTGCCGTCCGACGGCAACGCGCCGTCGGTGGTGCTGCCGCGGCTCGAGCTTGCGTCGCTGGGGGATTCGGCCGTCGGCGAACTCGACCTGCCGGTGCACGACTGGGTGGACGGCGTCGATCCCTACGAGTTGGTGTCGTCGCTGCTGCCCGAGACGCCGCGGGTCGCGGTCACCGACGCGATGCCGGCGCTGCACCTCGTGCCGCTGGCACGGCGCTTCGGCTCGGTCCCGGCGCTGGCGACGGGTGTGCTGCGCGAACTCCGGATGATCAAGGACGACGCCGAGATCGAGGCGCTGCGCCGCGCCGGTGCCGCGATCGACCGGGTCCACGCCCGCATGGGCGAGTGGCTGCGGCCCGGCCGCAGCGAGGCGGAGGTGGCGGCCGACATCACCGCCGCGATCCTGGCGGAGGGCCACACGGAGGCGGCGTTCGTGATCGTCGGGTCGGGCCCGCACGGAGCGGATCCGCATCATGAGGTCTCGGACCGGGTGATCGAATCCGGCGATGTCGTCGTGATCGACATCGGGGGGCCGGTCGACCCCGGCTACAACTCCGACTCGACCCGCACCTATGTCCTGGGTGAGCCCGATCCCGAGGTGGCCGAGCAGGTTGCGGTCCTGGAGGCGGCCCAGCGGGCCGCGGTCGAGGCGGTGCGTCCCGGTGTCACCGCGGAGGCGGTCGACGCCGCCGCCCGGGACGTCCTTGCCGACGCGGGTCTGGCCGAGGTCTTCGTGCATCGCACGGGACACGGCATCGGACTGTCGGTGCACGAGGAGCCCTACATCGTCGCCGGCAATACGGTGCTGCTCGAGCCCGGCATGGCGTTCAGCATCGAACCGGGCATCTACTTCCGGGGCCGCTGGGGCGCCCGCATCGAGGACATCGTCGTTGTCACCGCGGACGGCTGCGAGTCCGTGAACAAGCGGCCGCACGGCTTGACGGTGCTGCCCGGCTGAGTCCGGCTCCGGTCAGACGATGAAGTTCCCGATCGTCGGATTCGACTGACACAGCGGCAGGCTCCACAGGTCGATCGTGCCGAACACGGTGGCCCGGATGTTGCCGTGTCCGGTGTAGACGGTCTTCGAGTAGTACGGGTAGGTGCCCTCGAGAGCCGCCATGCCGCTCGCACCCGTGTCGAGGTTGACCCACGCGACGGTGACCTGACCGGCGGCAGGGATCGGGGGCGCCGCCGGGAACGACTCGAACCGGATCTCACCGGGTCCGATCGGCGGATTCTGCTCGGGCCCGGACTGTCCGGTGGCGCCGGTCAGCGACATCAGGCTGCCCTGGTTGGCGCACCCGATGGTCAAGGCGGGTGGGCCGAACGGATGCGGCGGCAGTGCTTGGGCTGTCGCAGGCACCGCGACGGCGGCCAGGGTGGCGCCCGCGACTGCCAATGATCGGAGGACCCGGCGATGCGCCGGTGATGATTTGCGTCGTGTTGTCCGTCGAGTTGTCATGGCCATCCCCGTTCGGGTGCGCTGGTGACGTTCTCTCACGGTACCGCCGACGGACTGTCCGCACCGGCACTCGGACGTCCGAATGCGGGTGCAAATCAGGCTATTTCACCGTTCGACCAGAATTGCCGAGCCCATCACGCGCTCGACCGAGATCTCGATGACCACGCGAGTCGGGTTCTCCCGGGGCGTCCGGTACCGCGCCGCATAGCGCTCGACGCCCTCGGCGACGGACACCGAATCCGACATCACACGCGCGGGACCCTCCAGCGTGAGCCAACGACCGCCGTCCACCTGGCTCACCGCGGCGTACCCGCCGCGGTCCGCGTTGCGGGCCTTCTGCGACGCGTCGTTGGTGATGATTCGGGCGATTCGGTTCTCCGGATCCCAGGTGAATCCCACCGCCACCACGTGCGGGGTGCCGTCCTTGCGCAACGTCGTCATGGTCGCGAGATGCCGCTCGGTGAGGAACGTGGCGGCCTCTGCGGTGAGGCGGGACGGATCGGCGGGGATTCGGGCCATGCCCCGACGGTACTCGAGCGCCGCTGATCCAGGACACTGGAGGTATGAGTGACACGGACTACGCGCCCGGCTCGGTGGTGCTGCTGGGCGGTCGCAGCGAGATCGGGTTGGAGATCGTGCATCGGCTGGCACCCGGACGGGTGGTCGTGCTGGCGGCGCGGCGCAGCGACGACCTCGACCAGGAGACGCGCGCGGTCCTCGACGCCGGCGCGACGGCGGTGCACTGCGTCGAGTTCGACGCGGACCGGGTCTCCGACCATCCGGCGGTGCTCTCGGCCATCGCCGAGCAGCACGGGCCCATCGGGGTCGCCGTGCTCGCGTTCGGCGTGCTGGGCGACCAGGCCCGCGCCGAGCAGGACGCAGGCCATGCGCTCGCCGTCGTACATACCGACTACGTCGCGCAGATCAGTGTGCTGACGCACCTGGCGAACCTGATGCGCGCGCACGGGTCGGGGCAGATCGTGGTGTTCTCGTCGATCGCGGGGGCTCGCACGCGGCGCGCGAACTACGTGTACGGCTCGGCGAAGGCCGGCCTCGACGGTTTCGCGAGCGGACTGTCGGACGCCCTGCACGGCAGCGGAGTGCGCTTGCTGCTGGTTCGGCCCGGTTTCGTCATCGGACGCATGACCGAGGGCATGAAGCCGGCCCCCTTCTCGAGCACCCCGCAGCAGGTGGCGGACGCCGTCGCACACGGGTTGCGCCAGGGTAAGGAACGGGTGTGGGTGCCCGGGCTGCTCCGTGCCGTGATCTTCGCGACTCGGCTGGTGCCGCAGTTCGTGTGGCGGCGGATGCCCCGGTGACTTCCTCAGTGATCGACCCGATCGTCGTCGTCGGTATCGGCGCCGATGGTTGGGACGGCCTCGCGCCGCGTGCGCAGGCCGCCATTCGTCGGGCCGAGGTGCTGATGGGTTCGACGCGGCAACTGGCGTTGATTCCCGAGTCGGCGGCGAAGCGGGTGCCCTGGCCGTCCCCGATGCTGCCGGCCCTGCCCGCACTGTTCGACGAGCACCGCGAGCGCCGGGTATGCGTGCTGGCCAGCGGCGATCCGATGTTCCACGGCATCGGCGTCACGCTCGGTCGAGTGCTCGGACCCGAACGCTTGCACGTCCTCGCGCATCCGTCCTCGGTGTCGCTCGCGTGTGCCCGGCTGGGGTGGCCGCTGCACGAGACGACGACCGTGAGCCTGGTGAACCGCGACGTTTCGACGCTGGCCGCGAGCCTCGTCGACGGACAGCGCCTGCTCGTGCTCGCCAACGACGAACACACCCCCGCTGCCGTCGCGCGGCTTCTGACCGCGCACGGCTTCGGCGACAGCACGCTGGTGGTGCTCGAGCAGTTGGGTGGCCCCGCCGAGCACGTCGTCGAGGGCCGGGCCGGCGGCTGGGATCGAGCCCCGGGCGATCCGCTCAACGTGATCGCGCTCGAGCTGCGGGCGTCGGATGCCGCGCTCCGGCTCACCCGGACGCCCGGGCTGCCCGATGCCGCCTACCGCGGCGACGGCCAGATGACCAAGCACGAGGTGCGTGCCCTGACCCTCTCGGCGTTGGCCCCCGCGCCGGGCGAGCTGTTGTGGGACGTCGGCGGCGGGTCCGGCACCATCGGTATCGAGTGGATGCGCACCGATCCGCGGTGCCGCGCGGTCGCATTCGAACGTGAGGACACCCGCGTCGGGCAGATCGTCGACAACGCGTCGCTGCTCGGTGTTCCCACGCTGCGTGTGCGCGGCTCGGCACCCACCGCTTTCGCCGACGAGACGTCCACGCCGGACGCGATCTTCGTCGGCGGCGGGGTGACGCAGGACGGCATGCTCGACGCCTGTTGGACGCGGCTGCGTCCGGGCGGCCGGATGGTCGTCAACGCGGTCACCGCGGAGTCCGAGTCGCTCGTGCTGCAGTGGCATGCGCGACTCGGCGGCGACCTGCGCAAGTTCCAGATCTACCGCGGCGAATCGCTCGGCGGATTCACGGCGTGGCGACCGCAGCTGCCGGTGGCGCAGTGGTCGGTCGTCAAGCCGCACAGCACCGAAAGGGAAGAGCAATGACAGTCCACTTCATCGGCGCCGGACCGGGCGCCGCGGACCTCATCACGCTGCGGGCCTCGCGCATCATCGCCCAGAGCCCGGCCTGCCTGTACGCGGGCAGCCTGGTCCCGGCCGAATTGCTGACGCTGTGCCCGGACAACGCGGAGGTAATCGACACCGCCCGGCTGAGCCTCGACGAGATCATCGAACAGATCATCGCTTTCGACGCGGCCGGCCTCGACGTCGCGCGCCTGCATTCGGGCGACCCGTCGATCTATTCAGCGGTGGCCGAGCAGGTTCGGCGCCTCGACGTCGCCGGTGTCGCATACGACATCGTGCCCGGCGTGCCTGCCTTCACCGCGGCCGCCGCCGCACTGGGTCGCGAACTGACGGTGCCGGGCGTGTCCCAGTCGATCGTGCTGACCCGCGTGTCGACGCTGTCGACGGCGATGCCGCCGGGGGAGGACCTGCGCTCGCTCGGACGGAGCGGCGCCACGATGGTGGTGCATCTCGGTGCGCACCGGATCGAGCAGATCGTCGAGGAACTGACCGAGAACTACGGATCCGACTGTCCCGCGGCCGTCGTCGCGTTCGCCAGCCGACCCGACGAGGTCGTTCTGCGCGGCACGCTCGCCACGCTGGTCGACCAGGTCCACGCGGCCGGGATCACGAAGACCGCGGTGGTGATCGTGGGCCGCGTGCTCGCCGCCGAGGGCTTTCCGGACAGCTACCTGTATTCGGCGACGCGGTCGCGCACCACCCATTGAGCGTGGCAGCGCGCAGGGTCCTCGTTCTCGGCGGCACCAGTGAGGCGCGCAGGCTCGCGACACGACTCGACGAGGATCCGTCGGTCGAGGTGATCTCGTCGCTGGCCGGCCGGGTCCGTGAACCGGTCCTTCCCGTCGGTGAGGTGCGGATCGGCGGCTTCGGCGGTGTCGACGGGCTCGCGCAGTGGTTGCGGGACAACGCCGTCGACGCGGTCGTCGATGCCACGCATCCGTTCGCCGCGAGGATCACGGCGAACGCCGCCGCGGCCACCACACGCGTTGGGCTCCCGCTGCTGGTGCTGCGCCGGCCCGAGTGGGTTCCCGGTCCGGGGGACCACTGGCACGTCGTTCCGGATCTGGCCGCGGCTGCCGATGCGGTGAACGGACTGGGGGAGCGGGTGTTCCTCACGATCGGGCGCCAGGGCGTCGACGCGTTCGCCGACGGTTCCGGGTGGTTCCTGATCCGCGCGATCGACCCACCCGAGGTGCGGATGCCGAGGCGGTCCGAACTCGTCCTCGCACGTGGACCTTTCACCGTTGCCGACGAGGTCGCGCTGCTGCGTGAGCGACGCATCGACGTCGTCGCGACGAAGAACAGTGGGGGAGCGCTCACGTCGGCCAAGCTCGAAGCGGCGCACGAGGTGGGGGTGCCCGTGGTGATGGTGGCCCGCACGCCGATTCCGGTGGGGGTCGCCTCCACCTCGGATCTCGACGTCGCGGCCGCCTGGGCAGTCGACGGGGAGCTGCCGCGCTCGAACTGAACTCACGCGTGCGGCTACGCCTTCCAGGGCTGACCCAGGATCACCGCGGCGATCGTGAGCGCGGCCGCGCTGGCGGTGCCGAGCCAGAAGAGCCAGTAGGCCGGGTAATAGAGCAGGAACAGCGCGAACCGCAGTTGGATCATGATGAAGGGGGCCGGCGCGAGGGCGCGAAGGGTGAGGAATCGCCAGTTGCCGTACGCGACTTCGGCCAGGAGGAACACCACCGTCAGTACCGCGAAGAACGGCAGGTTCATCCACTCGAGCGCGTTCTCCCAGTACGTCTCACCCGATTCCCAGCTCATTCGCTCGGATGCGTAGTAGCCGGTGACGACGCCGAACACCCAGTAGGGGGTCGGTCGCGAAGCGATCCCCGAGACCAGGGACCTCCCGCGTTCGCCGGTGGGGCTCTGCATGACTGGACCCTAGACGAAACGGAAGCGAGCCTGGTCCCGGGGAGAAGCGGAGAGCCCGAGTCGTCTCGGCCGGAGTCGGGGAGCAGCGTTGCAGCTGTTGCGGTTCCCTTGACCGTCACCGGTGCGGCGCCGCGCCCGAATCGACCCACGCTGACGCGATTGCGCGGGCGGCAGGTCATTTCGGGTAAGGCATGTTTACGGTCGAAACTTCGTGCTGGACGGAATTATAGGAATTCCCGAAGTTGGGCGGTCGAGCCCCAGCGCCTCGGCGTCCTCGTCCGACTCACCTCACGACCGCTCCAGTCAAAGCCTCGACGACCAGGGTTGAATGTCCGGGGACGAAGGGGAGTGGGCATGGAACGGGTGTGCATCGTGGGGGCCGGCCCGGCGGGACTGTCGGCGGCGCGGGCGTTTCGGCGGTTGGGGATCGAGTACGACCAGTTCGAGCGGCACAGCGACGTCGGGGGGATCTGGGATCTCGACAATCCCGGAACGCCGATGTACGAATCCGCGCACTTCATCTCGTCGCGGACAATGTCGGGCTTCTACGACTTCCCGATGCCGGCATCGTTCGCGGACTACCCGGGAAACCGTCAGATCCTCGATTACACACGCAGTTTCGCGCGGGCCTACGGGCTGTACGACGGCATCACGTTCGAGACGTCGGTCGACGAGATCACGCCGGAAGGCGACGGCTGGTCGGTACGCCTGTCGACGGGGGAGCGCCGGAGGTACCGGGCCGTGGTCTGCGCGACCGGGGTGACGTGGCAGCCACGCATCCCGACGCATCCCGGAACCTTCGACGGCGAGGTGCGGCACGCGGTGTCGTACCGCAGCATCGACGAGTTCCGCGGCAAGCGGGTGCTGATCGTGGGTCTCGGGAACTCCGGCGCCGACATCGCGTGCGATGCGGCGGTGTCCGCGGCCGAGACCTACGTCAGTGTCCGGCGTGGCTACCACGTGATTCCGAAGCACATCTTCGGCACACCGACGGATGTGTTCGCCGAGAAGGGCCCGCGTCTGCCGCTGGTGATCGAACGGCCGTTGCTGACGGGGATGCTCCGACTGCTCCAGGGCGACCTCACGCGTCTCGGGCTGCCGCGGCCGGATCACAAGCTGCTCGAGTCACATCCGCTGCTGAACAGTCAACTGGTGCACCACCTGCAGCACGGCGATGTCTCGATCGTCCCCGACGTGTCGCGGCTGGCCGGTCCGCGGGTCGAGTTCACCGACGGGTCCAGCCGGGAGATCGATCTGGTGCTGTACGCCACCGGGTACGACTGGGCCGTTCCTTACGTGCCGGACGACTGTTTCGACTGGGCGCACGGCCGGCCCCGGCTCTACCTCACGGCCTTCAATCCGCGGCAGCGGAATCTGTTCGGCGTCGGGTATCTGGAGACGAACTCGAGCGCGTACACGCTCTTCGACCAGGTGACCAACGTGCTCGCCCACTACCTGCACGACCAGTGGCATGATCCGGTGCGAGCCGAGGCCTTCGAGCGGAAGATCTCGACGGATCGGCCGGACCTGAGCGGGGGCATCTCCTTCATCGGCACCGACCGCCACAGTGCGTACGTCGACGCGCATGCGTTCCGCGACTACCTGGCGCGGATCCGGTCAGAGTTCGGCTGGACGGATCTCGAGCCCGGGATGTTCGACCGCGTGCGGGTCACCGCATGACGCGGGCGGTCGTCACCGGCGCCGGCGGCGCGATCGGTTCGGCGATCTGCCGGGGACTGGCCGGCCGCGGCTACGACATCGTTGCGGTGGACGTCGACGCCGACGGTCTGAAAAGACTCGCGCGCGAGTTGTCGTCACAGGTCACGCCGTACCGGTGTGATCTGACGAACGATGCGGAACACGCGCGGTTGGTGCAGTCCGTCGACGGACGCTGCGATCTGCTCGTCCACGTCGCGGGTGTCGTCGTCACGACACCGTTCGAGCGGGTGACGGACGCCGAGATGGATCGCGAGCTGGGCGTGAACCTGCTGGCGCCGGTCCACCTCACCCGCGCGTTGTACCCGGCGCTTCAGGATTCCCGGGGCCACGTCGTCGCGATCGTGTCCATCGGTGGGATGCTGCCGCTGGCCGAGAGCCCCGGCTACAGCGCTTCGAAGTTCGGCCTGCGGGGATTCCTTCTCGCGCTGGCGGCGCGCACGCCCGAGACCGGCGTCCGCGTGAGCATCGTCAATCCCGGATCGGTCGACACCCCGATGCTGCGGCACGAGGCGGCGACGGGCGGTTCGGCGCTCAACTTCCTGAGCACCCCCATCGCACCGGAGGCGGTGGCCGCGCGGGTGCTGACGCTCGTCGACCGGCCCCGGGTGGAAACGAACGTCCCGCGATCGGACGGGTGGATGGTCAAGGCCGGGATGCTGACGCCGGGGTTGACCCTGCGGGCGCTGCCGTGGATCGCGCGACTGGCGCGCCGGAACCTGGACGGCTACCGCGAGCGTCACGGCCTCGATCCGGTGGCGGATCGATAGCGTCACACCCGGGTCGGGGTCATACTGGCCTGGTGGAAGCCGAGAGGCGGTTCCGCGCGGCGGATCTTGCGGCCGCGACCTGGCGATACGTCCGCCGTGCGCCGGGCACCTTCGTGTGGCTGGCGATCCTGCTCGTGACGAGCATCGTCATGAATCACCTGTCTCCCTTGGCACTGGACGACGTTCTCGGTGACCGTTCGACGAATCTGCACCACCTGCGGGAGGACCCCGTCCACGTCCTGATCACCAGCGCCTTCTGGCTGGCCGGCGGATCCTGGCTGAGCTACTTCGTGCTCTTCAACCTCTTTCACGTGCCGGTGGAACGGTGGCTCGGGACCTTGAGGTGGCTCTCGGTCGCGGTGATCGCGCACGTCGGCGCCACGTACATCAGTGAGGGAGTGCTGTATCTCGCCATCCACGACGACAGAGCGCCCGAGTCTGCGGTGAACACCCTCGACGTCGGGGTCAGTTATGCGCTCGCCGGTGTCACGGCCGTGCTGGCCTACCGCATCGCGCCGCCGTGGCGATACCTGTACGTGCTCGGCGTCCTGCTGGTGTACGGCCTGCCGCTGCTGGGTGGACTCACCTTCACCGACATCGGCCACTTCACCGCGGTGCTGATCGGTTTCGCGTGTTACCCGCTCACGCGGTCGCGCCCGGGCGTGTGGGATCCAGCGGACTGGCTGCGCGGAATGCGCGAACGTGTCGGAGCGCACAGGTAGCGTTCCCGCCATGACCGAACCGGTGAAGGGTCCCGCGTCCTACTTTCCGTCGATCGAGAAGAAGTACGGGAGGCCGATCAGCGAGTGGCAGAGCCTGATTCGCTCGTCGGACCTCACCAAGCACATGGAACTGGTCGCTTGGCTCAAGACCGAGCACGGCCTCGGACACGGCCACGCCAACGCCCTCGTCGCGCACACGTTGAAGGAGGATTCAGCCTGATCGGCCGCGTACCAGGACTAGGTGCCGGCGACGTCGAGTCCGTGTAGCCGCTTCGCGGTGGGTGACTTCTCGACGGCGTCCGGGTCGGGTTCCGTGCCGAACATGCGGTCGGCGGTGCCCGAGGTGGTGACGGTGAACCAGTAGTGCTCGTTGCGGTAGTGGTGATTGCGATGGTGCCGCCAGGTGGCCTTGTACAGGGCGGTCTTCGGCTTGTAGTCGGTGTGGATGAGGAAGTGCGTCCACTCGTACCCGAGGCCCAGCGCGGTGATGACGATCAGGAACGTCAGTCCCCATTCGATGCGGGGAAACACGAGCACCGTGATCGCGAGCAGCAGCGGCACCAGCCACGCGAACACCGGAGCGGGAATGAAGTCCAGCGGGATGTTGCGCGGATCCCCGTGGTGCGCGCGGTGTTTGCGCGCGAGCAGTGGGTCGATCGTCAGCCCGGCCACGTGCTTGGGGCGCCAATGCAGTACGAAGACGTGGATGATCCACTCCAGTACCGGGAACAGTGCGAGCATCAGGAGTGGCACCGCCGCGTCGGCCCAGGTCCAGTCGCCGACGGTGAGCCGCGCGATGACCGCACCGAGAAATAGTGCGCCGATGATCCACGGACTCGGGTGCCGCACGAACTCGCGCACGGCGCCGCCGAGGGTGACGTCCCGGCCGAATGCCGGCGAGGCCTGCCGGGTGCCGGTCATGAGTCCTCCTCGGATGCGTCCCGTGCGGCGGCGAGCGCGCCGCCCAGAAGCGTGGTTGCCGGTTCGAGCAGGGCGTGCGCCGCGGCGAACGCGCCGTCGGTATCTCGTCGACGAATGGCCTCGACGATTGCGCGGTAGCGCTCGCTCTCGTTGACCTCTGCGGCCATCACCACCGCCAGCACGTCGAGCATCGGTTCGTACGCGATGCGCAGCGTGTTGAACATCAGCCGAAACGTGATCGAGTCGGCGCCGTCGACCACCAGATCCCAGAAGTCGAGGGCGATGCGTTGCCGGGCCACGGAATCGTCGCTGCCGACTAGCGCATCGACGGCAGCGTCCAGGGCGTCCGCCGTGGACTCCGGTGCGCGTTGCGCCGCGAGTTCCGCGACCTTCGGCCCGTTCCAGAGCCGCGCCTCGAGGATGCTGTGCGCCACCGCCGGATCGATCTCGCCACCTCGGACGAGAAGTCGGGGGAGTAGATCCAGGCCGCCGCGCCGGCGCAGGTCGTTGACCACGGTGGATCCACCCTGCCGAACGTCAACCAAACCCATCGCGGCGATCCGGCCCAGCGCCTCGCGCACCGCCGGACGCGACACGCCGAGCGCCTCCGCCATCCGCCGCTCGCTCAACAGGGTTTCGCCGGGTGCCACGCTGCCGTCGACGACGCGGCCGAGTAGTTGTTCGAACACGTCGTCGGGGATCGAGCGCCGCCGTACCGGGGTGAGATCCATGTCACAACGCTAGGGTGGTCTGGACGGACTGGTCAAGTGGTCAGACCAGATTGACGCTCAGTTCACGGAGAACGGTAGGTCTGCGAACTGCCCGGCGATCCACCCCGGCGCAGCCATCGATTTCGGATCGTACGGGCGGCGCTCCCGAGCACCGTGCGCGGGAACCCGCGTTCGGAGTGCTGGGTGTCGATGCCCGGCGGGATCGAGCGCGCGGTCCAGTCCGCGGCCCACGGCGTCGCGGTGAACGTCGTCGGCTGGTCGAAATACTGGACCGTGCCTCTGTGGCTGCTGGCCAACGATGTGCGCACCGAGGAGTGGCCGGCAGCCACTTCGACCTCGAGAGAGCCGTCCACGACCGACAGAACCCACCGGTCCAGTTCCTCGAGCAACCCGGCGGACCCCCGATCGCACGCGTCGCATCCACAATCGGGAATCTCCGCCAGCCGCACCGCCGGGTCGCCGGCCGCAACCGTGACGGTGAAGATGTGGTCGCTGTCCACCGGCGTGTGCGTCGTCAACACCAGGGGCGCCGCACCGTCGGCTGCGGGTTCGAGGACCGTCTCGGCCCCGCCAGTATCGAAGGGCCGCAAGGCCCAGTCCACGTGCGGCGCTTCACGCGCCCACCCCCGATCGAGGAGAACCCTCGTCCAGGCCTGTGCGCGTGCCACCACGATCAGGAACTTCTCCGGGTTCGTGAGTTGCTCATACTCCGCCTCGTCCGGCGCAGTGCCGTCCTCGTACGGGTTCGGCCATCCCGGGGCGGCCGCGCCGGTGACTGCGAACGCCGCGTCGACGTCGTCCAACAGTTCGCAGATCTCGCGCGAGAGCACCGCTACGTCTGCACCCCAGCCGGTTTCGTGCATGTGTCGAATACCGGTGTTGTACCGCTCCCACCACGACATATCCGGATCGGCATCCATCTGTGGGACGCTACCCGGCTGCGGGAGAGATGTGCGTGACGGCATTGTCTGCGCAATGGGTGGCACGGGATTCGATGGCGTCCAACCGCCCGCCGAGGTGTGATGTACCGATGGATGGATCAACGACCGACGGACGCGATTGGGACGAGCGCGGCCTGCGGATGGTTCGGGAGGTCGATGCCGGGCAGTGGATCGTCGACCGGGTTCACGGCTTCGATCACACGATCGCGTCGCTGCTGCCGCCAGATTTTCCCGCCTACGCCCGCATTTTCCATCCGGCAGCCACGGCCGACGACCGGCCGGTGCGGTGGTCGGAGGTTGCGGCCGCGAACGGCACGACAGCGCATCCGGTCATGGAATGGGGGTCGATCGTCGGCTCCTGGGATACCCCTGGTCAGACCGGGGTATGGGAAGGCGAACCAGAGCAAGGATCGCTGCCTCCGGCAACCGCCCGCGCGCTGGCCGCAGTCCTGCGCCGCTTCACCGGCACGCCGGAGGTCTGCTGGTTCGCGCACTGGGAGGGCTCCGGGCACATCTGTGCACCTTCCGACTATCGACGGCTTCCCATGCCGGCGCGGGACATGGTGCTGTTCACCGGAACCTTGGCGATGGCGGACACCCAGTTCGGCGCGACACAACGGTTTCCCACCGGTATGAGTGCACATCTGTGGTGGCCCGACGACCACGCGTGGTGTGTGGCAACCGACATCGACCTGATGACCACCTACCTCGGGGCGTCCGCTGAGTGCGTCGCCGCAGTCCTTGCCGCCGCGGATCTAGAGGCCCTTCCGGTTCGCGCCGACCAGAGGCTGACCTGGGACAGCGACACCGTCAATCCGCTGCCGAACGGGAACTCAGGGCACGGGATCTGAGCGAAAGCGTGCCGTGAACTCCCGTTCGGCGGAGCGATGTCAGGCCGGGTAGTGCCGCGGCGTGAAGACCGTTGTCCCCGATGCGCTCTCGACGACCGTCGTCTGCGACGATCCGACGATCAGCAGGCACCGCATGTCGACGTCGGCGGGGTCGAGATCGGCCAGGCGGACGATCTTGATCGACTCCTCGGGGCCGGCGATGTCACGGCCGATGATCACCGGGGTGTCGGGAGAGCGGTGCTCGAGCACGAGGTCGCGCATCGCGGCGACCTGCCACGTGCGCGACTTGGACGCCGGGTTGTAGACCGCGAACGCCATGTCGGCGCTCGCGACGGCGGAGACGCGCTTGGCGACGATGTCCCACGGCTTGAGCCGATCCGACAGCGAGAGCATCGCGTAGTCGTGGCCCAGCGGGGCGCCGACCCGGCTGGCGACGGCGTTGGCGGCGGTCATGCCGGGCAGGATCCGGACCGGGACGTCGCGCCACTGCTCCTCGGCCGCCACCTCGAGCACGGCGGCGGCCATCGCGAAGACGCCCGGATCGCCGGACGAGACGACGGCGACGCGCGCGCCGCGCTTGGCCATGTCGAGCGCCATCGCGGCGCGTTCGGCCTCGACGCGGTTGTCGCTGGCGTGTCGGCGCTGGCCTGGACGGACCGGGACCCGGTCGATGTACGTGGTGTAGCCGACGATGTCGGTGGCGCGGGCCAGTTCCTGGCGCACCTCCGGCGTGGTCCAGGCCTGATCGCCGGGACCGAGGCCGACGACGACCACCTCACCGCGCGCCGGCGCGGCCTCGACGCGGTTGTTCACCGGGCTGGGCACGACGGCGATCGCGAAGTACGGCACGTCGGCGTCGTCGACCTCGTCGGCCTTCGCGACCCGCTGCCGGTCGGTGCTGGCGCGCTCGACGTAGTACGCCTCGTCGATCCGTCCGGAATCCTTGAGTGCCTGGCGCACAGCCGGATACGTGCGGCCGAGCTTCATGATCGCAGCGGCGTCGGTCTCGCGCAGGCGGCGGGTCAACTCCTCCTGCGGCAGCGTGCCGGGCAGGACCGTCAGGACCTCCTCGCCCTCGACGAGCGGCTCGGCCAGCGCGGCGGACGCGGCACTGACGGCGGTGACGCCGGGGATGACCTCGGCCTCGAACCGGTCGGCCAGACGCTTGTGCATGTGCATGTACGAGCTGTAGAACAGCGGATCACCGGCGGCGAGCAGTGCGACGCTGCGGCCGGCCTCGAGGTGCGCGGCCAGGCGCTCGGCGGCCTGCTCGTAGAACTCGTCCATCGCACCCTGGTAGCCACCGGGATGGTCGATGGTCTCGGTGGTGACGGGGTAGACGAGGTGTTCCTCGATCTGGCCGTCCCGCATGTACGGGGCGGCGACGCCGCGCGAGATGCTGCGGCCGTGCCGGGCGCTGTGGAACGCGACGACGTCGGCCTCGCCGATCACGCGGGCGGCTTTGACGGTCATCAGCTCCGGGTCGCCGGGCCCGATGCCGACACCCCACAGCTTGCCTGCCCCACTCATTCGATCTCGCTCGCAATCGCATTGAGGGCGGCCGCGGTGATCGCGCTGCCGCCGCGCCGTCCGCGCACCACCAGGTACTCGAGGCCGGCGGGGTGCTCGATCAGCGCCTCCTTGGACTCGGCCGCGCCGATGAAGCCGACGGGTCCGCCGACGATCGCGGCGGGCCGCGGGGCGCCGGCCTCGATGAGGTTGAGCAGGTGGAACAGCGCGGTGGGCGCGTTGCCGATCGCGACGACCGCACCGTCGAGCTTGTCGCCCCACAACTCGAGCGCCGCGGCCGAGCGGGTGTTGTCGATCGCCTTGGCCAGCACGGGAACTCGCGGATCGTCGAGCATGCACAGCACGTCGTTGTCGCGGGGCAGACGCTTGCGGGTGACCCCGGCGGCGACCATCTTCGCGTCGCACAGGATCGGGGCCCCGCGGCGCAGCGCCTCGCGGGCGTCGGCGACCACGTTCGGGGTGAACGCGACGTCGTCGACCAGATCGACCTGACCGCTCGCGTGGATCATCCGGACGACCGCCTGCGAGACGTCGGCGGGGAACCGGGCGAGGTCGGACTCGGCCCGGATGGTCGCGAAGGACTGGCGATAAATCTCCGCACCGTCGCGGATGTAGTCGATCATGCGCCACACGATAGAGGCATCACGAGGGCTCGTTCTCCACCCGGTAACCCTCCGGTCCCGCGACGACGTCTGTTATCTCGCCGCGCGGGCGACCGCACTTGCGATCGCACCCGGACCAGTGCTGACGGCCGTCGGCGGGCAGGTCCTCGTTCTCGATCGCCTCCCGCGCATCGGCCCGCACGTCGGTGTGCGACTTGGCGCAGCCCGGCTGCCCCGCGCACGCACTGACCTGCAGATACGGCGAATTCTCGTCGAAGATCAGGCCCATCGGCGCGAGGACCCGCACCACCTGCTCGGCGGCCCACTCCTCGAGGTCGGGCAGCAGCAGCGACCGCCACGGGGTGACGATGATCGGCTTCTCGACGGCCGCGAGGAACTCCGCGAGCCGGGCCGGGAGAGTGCCGAACGCAAGTCCGGCGGCGAGCGTGACGCGCCCGTCGGGTTGGTCGAGCCAGCCGATCGGGCCCCGCTCGACCGCGGCGGGCAGTCCCACCGGGTCGCCGTACTCGAGTCCGAGCCGGGCCAACACGCGCTCGGTGCCGCCCGGTACCTCGTTCAGTCGCCACGCGTCGTCGCGGATCTCGGCGAACGTGCGCGCCGACGCCAGCAGCACCTCTACCGCGTCCGTCTCCGCGAGCCGGGCGCCGGTATCCGTACCGGCCAGGACCAGCGCGAAGCGGCCGTCGTCGAGCGCGTGCACACCGAAGTCGCCGCGCAGGCCCGAGATGTCGCCGGTGCCGTCGTCGAGCGTGAACAGGGTGCGCCCGGGCAGCTCGGCCAGCGCCGGGTCGGCGCACAGGCCACGGTCCAGGTCGGTGACCAGGGCGCGCACGTCGGCGTGGCCGCCGATCCGCCCCGACAGCGGCGACGCGAGGATGTTGCGCACCCGCTCGTGCGTGGTGGACGGCAGCAGCCCGACGTCGGCGATCCGGCGAGCGAACTCCTCGGGATCGGACACTGCCCGCAGCTGCGCATTACCGCGCGAGGTCAGCTCGATGTCGCCGTTGCCGATCTCCTGAGCGGCTGTCGCCAGCGCCTGGAGCTGCGGCGATGTGATCACGCCGCCGGGAAGGCGGACGCGGGCGAGCGGGCCGTCGGCGGCCTGGTGGACCTGGAGGGCACCCGGGCACTTGTCCGGGCCGGAACGTGGGGATGGCACGTCTCCAGGCTAGAGAAGTGCGGGGACGGGTGCGCAAACGAGTGACCGGTAGGATCACCGGCGACCGCGGCAGAAGAGGAAACCGGTGAGATTCCGGGCGGTCGCGCCACTGTGAAAGTCAGACCCTCTTCCGCCGCCCGAACCCGTTCCCGAGACTTGTCTCGCCGGAACCCTGCCGTGGGGCGCGAAACCCCAGAAAGGCTGCAACAGTGATCCTGCTGCTGTCGACGTCCGACACCGACCTGCTCAGCGCCCGTGCGAGCGGCGCCGACTACCGCTGGGCCAACCCGGCCCGCCTCCTGGTCGACGAGGACCTGCCCGGACTGCTCGACGGTGTCGAGCTGGTCGTCGTCCGCATCCTGGGCGGCCGCCGCGCGTGGGAGGACGGCATCGACGCGGTGCTTGCGTCGGGACGGCCCGCGGTGATCCTCGGCGGCGAGCAGGCTCCCGACGCCGAACTGATGGAGTGCTCGACGGTCCCGGCCGGCATCGCGGCCGAGGCGCACACCTACCTGGCCGAGGGCGGCGCCGCCAACCTGCGTCAGCTGCACAACTTCCTGTCCGACACCGTGCTGCTCACCGGCCACGGCTTCGAGCCCGCGGTGCACCTGCCGAACTGGGGCGTGCTCGAGCGCGAGGCTCGCGCGGTGGACGGTCCGACGGTCGCGGTGCTGTACTACCGCGCCCAGCACCTGGCCGGGAACACCACGTACATCGAGGCGCTGTGCCGGGCGATCGAGGACGCCGGCGCGAACCCGTTGCCGATCTTCTGTGCCTCGCTGCGTACCGCGCCGGCCGATCTGCTCGAGACCCTGGGCCGCGCCGACGCGATGGTCGTGACGGTCCTCGCGGCCGGTGGCACCAAGCCTGCGAACGCGCAGGCCGGCGGTGACGACGAGGCGTGGGATGTCGCGGAACTCGCCGCCCTCGACGTGCCGATCCTGCAGGGCCTGTGTCTGACCAGCAGCCGCGAGGCGTGGGAGGCCAACGACGACGGCATGTCCCCGCTCGACGTCGCCACCCAGGTCGCGGTCCCGGAGTTCGACGGCCGCCTGATCACCGTGCCGTTCTCGTTCAAGGAGATCGACGCCGACGGGCTCACCGCGTACGTGCCCGACGCCGAGCGCGCCGCGCGCGCCGCCGGGATCGCCGTCCGGCACGCGCGGCTGCGCCGGATCCCGAACCCGGACAAGAAGATTGCGCTGATGCTGTCGGCGTACCCGACCAAGCATGCTCGCATCGGCAACGCCGTCGGACTGGACACCCCGGCCAGTGCGATCGACCTGCTCACCGCGATGCGCGAGCACGGCTACGACCTCGGACCGGTCGACGGCGACGACGCGCTGCCCGGGCTCGCCGCCAAGGACGGCGACGCGCTGATCCATGCGCTCATCGCCGCGGGCGGTCAGGACCCGGACTGGCTCACCGCCGACCAGCTCGAGGGCAACCCGATCCGCATCTCCGCGGCCCGCTACCGCGAGTGGTTCGCGACGCTGCCGCAGGACTTCCGGGACGGCGTCGAGGAGCACTGGGGCGCCGCGCCCGGTGAGCTGTACGTAGACCGGTCGTCCGATCCGGACGGCGAGATCGTCATCGCCGCGATCCGTGCCGGCAACGTCGTGCTGATGGTGCAGCCGCCGCGCGGCTTCGGCGAGAACCCGGTCGCGATCTACCACGATCCGGACCTGCCGCCGAGCCACCACTACCTGGCCGCGTACCGCTGGATCGCCGCGACCGCCGAGCAGGGTGGATTCGCGGCCGACGCGATCGTGCACCTGGGCAAGCACGGCAACCTCGAGTGGCTGCCGGGCAAGACGCTGGGCATGTCGGCGTCGTGTGGCACCGACGCCGCGCTCGGCGACCTGCCGATGATCTACCCGTTCCTGGTCAACGACCCGGGCGAGGGCACGCAGGCCAAGCGCCGCGCGCATGCCACCCTGGTCGACCACCTGATCCCGCCGATGGCGCGCGCCGAGTCCTACGGCGACATCTCCCGGCTCGAGCAGCTGCTCGACGAGCACTCCAACATCTCGGCGTTGGACCCGGCGAAGCTGCCGGCGATCCGCCAGCAGATCTGGACGCTGATGCGGGCCGCGAAGATGGACCACGACCTGGGCCTGACCGAGCGTCCCGAGGAGGACGTGTTCGACGACATGCTCATGCACGTCGACGGCTGGCTGTGCGAGATCAAGGACGTCCAGATCCGCGACGGCCTGCACATCCTCGGCAAGGCGCCCGAGGGCGACGCCGAGGTGGAGCTGGTGCTCGCGATGCTCCGAGCCCGACAGATGTGGGGCGGCGAGCAGACCGTGCCCGGCCTCCGGGAGGCGTTGGGGCTCAGCGAGGCCGGCGACGAGGACCGCGGACGCGTCGACCAGATCGAGGCGCAGGCGCACGCGCTGCTCGCCGCGCTGGCCGAGACGGACTGGAACCCGGAAGCGGCTGATCGGCTGTCCGACGACGACACCGTCCGGCAGATCCTGCGGTTCGCCGCGACCGAGGTGGTGCCGCGGCTGCGGCAGACGTCCGGCGAGATCTCGCAGGTGCTGCACGCGCTCGACGGCGGCTTCATCGCGGCGGGCCCGTCCGGGTCGCCGCTGCGCGGGCTGATCAACGTGCTGCCCACCGGGCGCAACTTCTACTCCGTGGATCCCAAGGCGGTGCCGTCGCGGCTCGCGTGGGAGACCGGTCAGGCGATGGCCGAGTCCCTCGCCGCCCGCTACCGCGCCGACCACGGCGAGTGGCCCAGGTCGGTGGGATTGTCGGTGTGGGGCACGTCCGCGATGCGCACCTCCGGCGACGACATCGCCGAGGTGTTCGCGCTGCTCGGCGTCCGCCCGGTGTGGGACGAGGCGTCGCGCCGCGTCACCAGCCTCGAGGTGATCGACCTCGCCGAACTCGGTCGCCCGCGCATCGACGTCACGGTCCGGATCAGCGGTTTCTTCCGGGATGCGTTCCCGCACGTGCTGGCGCTGCTCGACGACGCCGTCCGCCTGGTCGCCAGACTCGACGAGTCGCCGGAGGACAACTACGTCCGCGCCCACGCGCAGGCGGATCTGGCCGAGCACGGCGACGACCGCCGCGCCACCACCCGCATCTTCGGCTCCAAGCCCGGCACGTACGGCGCCGGCCTGCTGCAGCTGATCGACTCGAAGAACTGGCGCGACGACGCCGACCTCGCGCAGGTGTACACCACGTGGGGCGGCTACGCGTACGGCCGCGGCCTGGACGGCGTCCCGGCCTCGGACGACATGCGCTCCGCCTACAAGCGGATCACGGTGGCGGCCAAGAACACCGACACCCGCGAGCACGACATCGCCGACTCGGACGACTACTTCCAGTACCACGGCGGCATGGTCGCCACCGTCCGCGCGCTCACCGGCACGGCCCCCGAGGCGTACATCGGCGACAGCACCCGCCCCGACGCGGTGCGCACCCGGACGCTGTCGGAGGAGACGGCCCGCGTCTTCCGGGCCCGCGTCGTCAACCCGCGCTGGCTCGAGGCGATGCGCCGGCACGGCTACAAGGGCGCGTTCGAGATGGCCGCGACCGTCGACTACCTGTTCGGCTACGACGCGACCACGAACGTCGTCGCGGACTGGATGTACGAGAAGCTCGCCGAGACGTACGTGCTCGACGAGCAGAACCGCAAGTTCATGTCCGAGTCGAATCCGTGGGCGCTGCACGGCATCTCCGAACGCCTGCTCGAGGCCGTCGAACGGAAGATGTGGGAGGAGCCGTCCCCAGAGGTGCTCGACGGCCTGCGGCAGGTGTACCTCGAGACCGAGGGTGAGCTCGAGGGGGAGTAGCCCGACCGGCTACTTCCGCCAGAACAGGTGGTGGGTGACCCCGCTCGGGCTGGGCACTGTTTCCAGATGGAATCGGTCGCGCAGCTCGTCCGGGGTGTCCCACAGCCGCAGTCCCGTTCCGAACGTGATCGGCGAGACGGCCACGTGCATCGCGTCGACCAGATCGGCGTCGAGGAACTCGCGGATCGTGGTGACCCCGCCGCCGAGCCGGACGTCCTTGCCCTGTGCCGCCTCCTTCGCCTGCTCGAGGATCGCGGCGGGTTCGCCGTCGACGAAATGGAACGTGGTCTCGCCGCGCGTGATCGACGGCCGGGGGTAGTGGGTCGCCACGAACACCGGCGTGTGGAACGGCGGCTCCTCACCCCACCAGCCCTCCCACTCCAGGTTCTCCCACGGGCCGCGCTGCGGCCCGAACTTGTTGCGACCCATGATTTCGGCGCCGATGTTGTGGGAGAAGTCGCGGGTGAAGTAGTCGTCGAGGCCGCGGCTGCCGCCGCCGTCGGTGCGCATGGGCCAGCTCGCCGTCGCGCCCGCCCACGCGAGCATCTCGCCGGGGTCGAGGCCGAACGGACTCTCGAAGCTCTGGTTCTCACCGCAGGCGACGCCGTCGCTCGAGACGTTGAAGTTCTGGACCCGTAGCAGCTGACTCACGTGATGCTCCGCTCTCGAAGGTGGTGTTACGAGAAGACAGACCCGCCGCGGCGACGAAACTCATCACGACGCGGCTCCAGTCCTGGCCGTGACGATACGAGACTGACCGTTCTGTCGTCGGATCCCGGCGGCGTGCCACCATGGAGAAGTCGACGCTCTACGCCTGATGCTGACCGGAGGCCGTGGCGATGGACGACTGGACGAGAAGCGGGCGCCCGCGGGTCGTGGTCGAGACCGACAACGGCCGTACCAGCCACAGCGCGGGCAAAGCGGTACGCATCGGCCGGGACCCGCAGTTGGAGATCACGATCGTCGATCCCGTGGTGTCGCGCGAGCACGCGCGGCTCAGATGGGACGGGGGATGGCAGCTCGTCGACTCCGACAGCAAGAACGGGATCTATGTCGACGGCAAGCGCCGAGACGAGGTGCCCGTCACGGACACCGTCCTCGTCCGCCTGGGTGACGCGGTCGAGGGACCCACCGTGCGGATCTCGATCGAAGACCCCGACGCGACGCTGCAGGACGTGGGCAGTCGATGGGACGAATCGACGATCGAGGTCGGGGCCTCGGTCACGCCGCCCTCGGCACCGACACCAGCGCCCGCGCCGGCACCCCACGAGACCGTCCCGGCGGGAGCCCTCACGATCGGACGGGCCCCCGACAACGACATCGTCGTCCGTGACGTGCTGGCCTCACGCCGTCACGCGATAGTCCACAATGGGCCGTCCGGCCTCGAAATCGACGATCTGGGCAGCGTCAACGGGACGTTCGTCGGCGACGCCCGGGTGTCGCGCGCACGGCTGACCGACGGCGACGTCGTCACCATCGGCAACACCGACCTCAGCGTGCAGGAAGGCCGTCTCGTTCGACGGCAGGCGCCGGCCACGACCGCCGGCGGTCTACGTGTGGACGGCGTCGGACTCACCATCGAAGGCGGGCGGCGGCTGCTGGAGGACGTCACCTTCACGGCGGGACCCGGCAGTCTCACCGCGGTGATCGGGCCCTCCGGCGCGGGAAAGACCACGGTCGCGAAGATCATCTCCGGTTCGGCTAGCCCCACGGAAGGCGTCGTCGAATTCGATGGTCGCAGCGTGCACACCGACTATTCGGTACTGCGTTCGCGCATCGGCATGGTCCCGCAGGACGACGTCGTCCATCGGCAGCTGACACTCCGAAGGGCCCTCGGCTACGCCGCGGAGCTGAGACTGCCGCCGGATACCACCCGGGCCGACCGTGAAGCGGTGATCGCAGGGGTGCTCGACGAACTGCAACTGACCGAGCACGCCGACACCCGCGTCGATCGCCTCTCCGGCGGGCAACGCAAACGCGCATCGGTTGCGCTGGAGTTGCTCACGGGCCCTTCCCTGCTCATCCTCGACGAACCGACCTCAGGTCTCGACCCCGCGCTCGACCGACAGATCATGGCGACCTTGCGCGGCCTCGCCGACTCGGGCCGCGTCGTCGTCATCGTCACGCACTCGCTGTCGTACCTCGAGATGTGCGATCAAGTGCTGCTCCTCGCCCCGGGCGGCAAGACCGCCTACGTCGGCCCGCCGGACCGAGTGGGGGCCGCGCTCGGCAGCACCGACTGGGCCGACATCTTCGCCCGTGTCGCATCCGACCCGGACGGAGTGTTCGCCGAATATCGCGCCACCCGACCCGAAGTGGCGCCGCCGCCGAGCCCGCCCGGGCCTCTGGGGCGCCCCGCGCACACGTCGAGGCGCAAACAGTTGAGCACCGTCTCCCGCCGCCAGGTTCGGCTGATCCGCGCCGACCGGGGCTACCTGATCTTCCTGTCGCTGCTGCCCTTCGTGCTCGGCGGCCTGGCCCTGCTCGTACCGGGCGACACCGGGTTCGGGCAGTCCGGTGCCGACGTGTCCGGCGAACTCACCCAGATCCTGGTGGTGCTGATTCTCGGCGCCGCCTTCATGGGCTGTTCACTGACCATCCGCGACCTGGTCGGCGAACGCATGGTCTATCAGCGCGAACGGGCCGCCGGGCTGCTGCCGTCCGCCTACCTGACGGCGAAGATCGTCGTGTTCTGCACCGCCGGCGTCGTGCAGTCGGTGATCATGGTGCTGATCGTCTACGTGGGCAAGGGTTTCCCGGGCCACGGCAGTGTGCTCCCGTCGGGCTCCGTCGAACTGATCGTGGACATCGCCGCCACCACCTGCTGCTGCGTCGTGCTCGGACTGGCGTTGTCCTCGGTGGCGCGGTCGAGCGAGCAGGTGCTGCCGATGCTGGTGGTCACGATCATGGCGCAGCTGGTGATGTGCGGAGGATTGATCACGATCACCGGCCGCGCCGTGCTCGAACAGGTCGCGTGGCTGTTTCCGTCCCGCTGGGGGTTCGCGGCCGCCGCCTCGACGGTGGACCTGGTCACGAATGCCTCCGGCACCGAGCCGGACACGCTGTGGCAGCACATCGGATCGTGGTGGCTGCTCAGCATCGCCATGCTGGTGCTCATCAGTTGCGTGCTCGCGGTCTTCACCTACAGCCGGCTCCGGCTGCGCCGTCGGTAGAGGCCTACAGCCGGCGGTCGAACGCCAGCTTCGGCTCGGCCGTGGGGATGTCCACGGTGTAGACCCGCAGTCGCACCGAATCGGGGTTCAGGTCCATGACCATGAATCCGAGGTCGTCGAAGTTCTGGTAGAGATTTGCCCGGTCCGGACTGGTGGACTTGCCGTGACTGTCCTTGCCGGTCGCACCGGAGACGATCTGCCGGGTGCCCTTGGAGGCGACGGTCGGCTCGAGCACCTGCAGTGTGTGGTCGTGTCCGGACAGGATGAACTGGCAACGACCGACGACGTGGTCCTCGTAGAAACGCTTGGCGTGGATGCCGTTCATCGGTTCGATCGGGATGCCGTCGTACGCACCGGCGTCGCCGTGCGAGCCGTTGCTCAGGTACGGGTGGTGAGTGCACGCGATCTTCCACTTCGCCGGGGACGACGCGATCGCCGCGTCCAGCCACGCGCGCTGCTCGTTCATGAACTGCCCGTCCGCCGCCCAGTACGGCACGAACAGCGGGGGCAGGTAGGCGGCGACCGGGTTGAGATCGAGGACGAAGAACTCCACGATCGGGTTCTCCTCGGGCACCCGCACCGAGTAGTACCGCGACGGCATCCACCACTTGCGGGAGGTCTGGTGGTAGCCCACCTCGTCGTTGCCGCGCAGCAGCCAGCCCCCGTCGCCGGGGAATAGTGCGGTGTTGTCGTGGTTGCCCAGCGCCATCAACCACGGGAAGTCCAGGCCGTGGTTCGGATCCTCGAACTTGGTGGCGAACTGGACGTCGCGGTCACCGTTCGGTCCGGCCTCGTAGATGTTGTCGCCCAGGCCGAGCGCCATCCCGAACGGTTCCGCGCCGTGCACCTTCCGCATCGCGTCGGCCACCGCCCACTGGACCGGCGTGCCGGTTCCGGCGTCGCCGGTGACGAGCACCCGGAGATTCGACGTGGTCGGAAAAGGGAACTTGCCGTCGGCGGGTAGGGCTCCCGGGGCGGCTGCGGCGGCGGTCGGTGCCAGCGCGGCCAGCGAGGCGGCCGCGCCGGTCACGGCGGCTCCGGCGAGGAAGCGGCGGCGGTCGATCGGGTTGAACTCGGTCACGGGCGGTCCTCGTCGATGTCCAGGATGTCGGGAAGTCCGTCCCAGCAAACCGCACGACGAGCCGGAGAACGCTCGAAACAGCAATATCTCCACCGATATTCACGAAACGTTCAATCGGCCGACGGCCGGACGGTGGTGCTCAGTGGTGGTCGAGCCATGTGAGGATCGCCTTGACCCGGCGGTTGTCCTCGCCGGGCGGCAGGCCCAGCTTGAGGAACACGTTGGCCACGTGCTTGCTGACCGCCGCCTTCGACAGGAACAACTGGTCGGCGATCTCGCCGTTGGACTTGCCCTCGGCCATCAGCGCGAGGACCTCGCTCTCGCGCGCCGACAACCTGCCCAGGGGCCCGGACGCCGAGTCCGGTTTGGTGACGTGCCGTACCACCTCCGGGTCGACGACGACGCCGCCGGTGGACACCGTCTCGACGGCTCGCAGGAAGTCGCCGACCCGACCCACCTTCTCCTTGAGTAGATACCCGACGCCGTCGGCACCCGGGCCGTTGAGGAGCGCCTTGACGTAGGGGCCGGTCACGTAGGCGGACAGCACCAGCACCGGCAGGTCCCGGTGGCGGGCACGCAGATCCATCGCGGCGCGCAATCCGTCGTCGGTGCTCTCGGGCGGCATCCGCACGTCGGTGATCAACAAATCGGGCTGATCGCCCGTCGCGACCATGGCGTCGACGGCAGAAACCATCGAGGGGGCGTCGTCGCACTCGCGGACGACATCGTGCCCACTGGAAACCAGGATCTCCTTGATCCCGGCGCGAATGAGCGGGGCGTCGTCGGCCAGCACGATTCTCATAGGTTTTCAGTTCCTCGTCGCGTGCAGAGCCGAACGATCACCACGGCGGTTCGGCGGGAGCCGTCACCACCACCGTAGTTCCCGTCCCGGGTGGACTCACGACCTCGATCTCGCCGCCGACGCTGCGCATCCGCTCCCGCAGTCCCACCAGACCGGTGCCGCGTCCCTCACCGAGCTCGACACCGCCGCCGCCGTGGTCGACGATCTCGGCGACGACACCGTCGGGGGTGCAGCGCAGCGCGACGCGGACCCGATCGACGCCGGCGTGCTTCGCGACGTTGGTCAGTGCCTCCGAGACGGAGAAGTAGACCGCCCCCGCGATGGGGGCGGACAGTGACGAGTCGTCGCCCTCCGCCTCGAACTCGACGGCGAGCGGCGACCGGGAGACCAGTTCGCGCACGGCCGCCACGAGCCCCAGATCGGTGAGGTCGCGGGGGTGGATGCCGCGCACCGTCTCCCGCAGCCGCTCGAGCGCCCGCTCGGCCTGCGCGTGCGACCTCGAGGCAAGTTCCCGGAGCCGCTCGGTGTCGGCGCCGGCATCGGCGGCCGCCTCGAGCATGCCGAGACTGAGCACCACCGCCACGAGGTCCTGTTGCGCGCCGTCGTGCAGGTCCCGTTCGATCCGCTGTCGTTCCAGTTCGAAGGCCTCGGTCAGCGAGGCACGACTGCTGCGCAGGTCGCGGACCTGTGCCTGGAGCTCGCGGTCGCGGCGGGTGGAGAAGCCGAGCAACGTCACGTCGCGGATCGACGAGATTCCGGCCAGCAGCAGTGCCGTCACGACCGCCAGCACGAACCCGAAGGGCACCGCCGCCACCGACTGTCCCGCGGACGCGGGCGTGAACGGACCGGCCTGCGCGGCGATGCCGAACGCCCAGAACACGGGGGAGAAGACCAGCACCAGCGCGCCGATGAAGCCGAAGAACGCGATCAGCAGCGACAGCACGCTCAGCACCACCGAGACCAGCAACACCGGGAGATCCGTGCGCCACAGCCCGGAGGTACGCACCCGGGACCGGATCCAGGGCCACCACGGCTCGTCCTTCGGCCGCAGGGGACGGCTCGGCGCACCGCAGGCGGCGGCGCGCATCCGATCGAGTTCGGCCACCACGACGGCGGTGATCGGCAGCAGCGGCACCAGCACCAGGCAGACGAGCAGCAGCGGCAGCAGTGCCGCGGCCGCCACCTCCAGCAGCACCCTCCGGGCCAGGCGCGAGGACGACATGCCATCGAACTCTGCCAGATCAGGGTCCCGGAGAAGGTAGTGCTCGCTCTACCTTCTCGGGGAGACAGCACCAGTGTTCTCCGGGGCGGAACACGGTCGAATACCTACATGCCGTTCGACGCCCCGACCACCGCCCCCTGCATCCGCCTCCGCGGCCTGAGCATGGATTTTCCCGTTCCCGGCCGTCGTCGTGACACCACCCGCGTGCTGCACGACATCGATCTCGACATCCCCGAGGGTCGCCTCACCGCCGTCGTCGGCCCGTCCGGGTCCGGCAAGTCCACCCTGCTGTTCTGCGCGGCCGGCCTCGAGGAGCCCACCGGCGGCACCGTCGAGGTGCTCGGCACCGACCTCGGCTCCCTCGGTGCCCGCGGACGCGCCGCCCTCCGCAGCGAGCACATCGGATTCGTCTTCCAGGAGTACAACCTGGTCAGCTCGCTGACGGTCGAAGACAACATCGCACTACCGGCCCGCCTCGCCGGCCACAAGGTGCCCCGGGCCCGCATCCACGAGGCCATGGATCGACTCGGCATCCGGGAACACGCCGGTCGGCGACCCGACCGCCTGTCCGGCGGCGAACGCCAGCGGGTGGCGGTCGCCCGCGTCGTGGCCAACCGGCCGCGCATCGTGTTCGCCGACGAACCCACCGGGGCGCTCGATCTCGCATCGGGGCAGGTGGTGCTCGACTGGCTGCAGGCGCTGCCCGCGCAGGGCTCGACCGTCGTTATGGTCACCCACGATCCGCATGCCGCGGCCCGCGCCGACCACGTGGTCGTGATGGGCTCCGGACGCGTCCACGACGTGATTCCCGGCGGCGACGGCCGCGCCGTCAGCGACGCCATCCTCGCGGCCCAGGCCGCCACCGCGGGCGAGGTGCTCGCATGATCCGCCTCGTTCTCGCCGACATCCGACGCCGGACCGCCATGTGGCTGTGGACCGTCCTGTGCGCCACCGTCGGTGGCGCCTGCGCCGCCGGCGCCGTGATCGCGATGCTCACCGCGATCGGATCGGCGCAGGCCGCTGGCGACGCCGACATGACCCAGGCCGCGATCGCCCTGGGCGGCAACATCGTGTTCTTCACCGTCCTCGCCGCGGTCGCCGTCGTCGCCTCCACGGTCGGGCTCACCCTCACCGCGCAGCGCCGCGAGCATGCGCTGTGGGTGATCCTGGGCATCCCGCGACGCGCCGTGCGCCGGGTGCTCGTCACGGAACTACTGGTACTGGGACTGGTGGCCGGCGTGCTCGCGCTGCCGCTCGCGCTCGTGGTGGCCCGCGTCGCGCTGTGGCAGTGGACCGACACCGGTCTCGACCTGCACGGCGCCCACGTCGACTTCCGGCTGTGGCACCTCGGCGCGACGCTGGCGGCCGGTGTCGTGCCGTGCCTCATGGGCGGATGGGGCGCCGCCCGACGTGCCTCGCGAACACCCGAGATGCGCGCGTTCCGCGACACCGCGGAACCGGTTGTCCGCCCCAGCATCGGGCGGGGTCTGCTCGCACTGAGTCTCCTCGCCGGCGTCATCGGCATGTGGGTTCCCGGTCTGGGCTTCGACCTCAGCGGAGTCGAGCAGCGCACCGCCTTCGCGTTCGCGGGGAACCTGTTCCTGGTCTGCCTGCTGCTTCTGCTGGGGCCGTGGGTCCTCACGCCGCTGATGAGGCTGTGGACCGCGGTGGTGCCGGTCACCGGTGTCGCGTGGCGGTTGGCCGTGCAGTCCTGCCGCGCCCGCGCGGCACGCAGCGTGACCACGGTGCTGCCGTTCGCGTTGGCGCTGTCGATCGTGGGCATCTTCATGGTGATCGGCAACGCGATGCCGGGTGGTTCCACCGGGCTCGACGACGTGCTCGTCGTGCTGGGCTGGGTGTTCGTGGTCTCGTGGGTCGGCGGGCTGGCCGTCATCGCGCTGGTGGGCCGTGAGCGACGGCGCGACGCGGCGCTGGTGAGTGTGGCCGGTGCACGCCCCGGCGTGATCGCCCGGTCGACGGTGTACGAGGGCGCCATCTATGCCGTCACCGCGATCGTCTTCGGCGCCGTCACGCTGTTGGTGTCCTGCGCGACGATCGCGGTCGGCGCGCGGACCCCGTTCGGCGAAGTGGTGGGCGACCTGCCCTGGCCTATGCTCGCGGGTCTGGCCGCCGCGACGCTGACCACCACCTGCCTCGCGCTGGCGTGGCCCGCGGTCCAGGCCTCCCGCACGAATGCCGCCCACGCGCTTCGCGGGTGAACGACGGCGTGCGCGGTCGCCACGATCGCTCGACGGCGGCCCCCGGTTCCCACGTACTGTGGCGGACATGACCACGCTGAGCGAGATCGGTGCCGCGAAATACGTTCTGCTGACCACGTTCCGGAAGGACGGATCGGGCGTGCCGACTCCGCTGTGGGCGGCGATGGACGGCGACAGGATGCTGATGTGGACCGAGACGAAGTCGTGGAAGGTCAAGCGGATCCGGAACCGCTCGCGGGTCACGGTGGGTGCGTGCGACGCGCGCGGCAACCCGAAGGGCCCGCAGATTGACGCGACCGCCGCGGTGCTCGACGACGCCGGTACCGAGGAGACGCGCGACGCGATCGCGCGCAAGTACGGCGTGATCGGGTGGATCGCCGTCAAGGGCAGCATTCTGCGGCGTGGCCGCAAGGGCACTATCGGACTCGCCATCACCGCGTGAGCCGAACCGCTCGTGATTCTCGCTAGGCGGGAATCACGGGAAGCCCACCTCTCCCTCTGATCCGATGGCCTTGCCCGACCGCACCGCGGTCGTGGACTGCAACCGCCGCCGAATCATCGAGGAGAAGTGCTGTGCCGCACAGTGGAATGCTCGGACTCACCGGATTCGATCACACCCGAATCGCCGTCTCCGACCTGCAACGTTCGCGTGAGTTCTACGAGAAGCATCTCGGCCTCGAGGTGTTCGTGGAGACGACCCCTACGCGCAGCGATGCCCTGGACGTCATCGTCACCCCGGGCGTTGCGGTGAGCCTGGTGATGGGCCGCGTGTGCGGTCACATCGTCGAGCTGCTGCAGTACGACAATGTCGAGGTGGGCGCGCTGCCCCCACGTCCGTCTCTGGGCGCGGGCGGGTTCAGCGTCACCGTCTCCGACATCGAGCAGGCCTGGGACCTGGCCGACGAGGCCGGGATCACGATGTCCCCGCGGATCATGGAGGTCTCCGGGACCCGTCTGTTCTTCATCAAGGACCCGGACGGCGCGAACATCGAACTGATCGAGTACGCCGACGGCCACCACGAGGAGTGGTGAGAGTGCCGGCGATGACGACAACGCGTTCCCCGAAGCTGGCCGCCGGCGTGGCCGGCCTCGTCTGCTCGGCACTGGTCCTGGCCGGATGTGCCTCGTCCACCGCGACATCCGACGCCGACCCGGGCGCGGCCCCGGCGACCGGCTTCGTGAACGCACGCGAGGACACCGGCCGGCCCCAGCGCGGTGGGGTGCTCTCCATTTCGGAGTCGTACCCGCTGCAGTCGCTCGATCCGACCGTTCAGACGGGCGCCTCGACCGGCGGCATGGAGGCCGCCGCCGTGTTCGACCAGTTGATTCGCTACGACGCGGACACCGACACGTTCGAACCGCAGTTGGCCCGATCGCTCACCCCCAACGCGGATTTCAGCGCGTGGACTCTCGATCTGCGCCCCGGCGTGACGTTCACCGACGGCACCCCGCTCGACGCTGCCGCGGTGGTGTTCAACCTGCAGCGGTACGCGTCGACCCCCTCGGCCGTGCAATCGGCGCTGGTGAAGAAGATCACCGCGTTCGACACCCCGGACGCCGACACCGTCGTCCTGACGCTGGACCGACCGTAGGCGCGTTTTCCCGGACTGCTCGCCGGGAATGCGGGGATGATCGGCTCGCCCGCCGCGATCCAGGCCGACCCAAAGGCCTTCTCGTTGCGGCCCGTCGGCGCCGGTGCCTTCAGAGTCGATTCGTTCGTCCCGGGCGAGAAGCTGGTGATGACGCGCAACGACGGGTACTGGGCGGGTTCGCCCAACCTCGACGGCCTCGACATCACGTTCAGCACCGACCCCATCGCCGGCGTCGACCGGCTGGCCCGGTCCGAGGTCGACCTGGCCAAGGTCAGCGGCGACAAGCCGACCGCGGCCGCACTCTCGAAAGGGCTGCCCGGGTACGTGTGGGCGGGGAACGGCTGGGGCTTCCTGCTCAATCAGGACCCCGCGAGCAAGTCGCCGACGGCGGATGTTCGGGTCCGCCAGGCGATGACGGCCGCACTCCAGACCGATCAGCTTCGCGCGCGGGTGAGTGACGGTGCGGGCCTCTACCATTCGTCGCTGTTCGGTGAGCAGTCGTTGTGGGCCACCGAGACCCCGGGTCCGGCCTTCGATCCCGACCGTGCTCGCGCCCTCGTCGACGAGGTCAAGGCGGAGACCGGCTGGGACGGAAAGGTCGTGCTGACGGCGACCGGCGACCCGACATCCGCCCTCGCCGTCCAGGCGATGCTCAATGCCGTCGGCTTCGATCTGGTCATCGACACCGTCCCGACCTTCGGCGACATCGTCACCCGGGTGTTCGCCAAGCGCGACTTCCAGATGACGCAGTTCGGGATCGGCATGTTCGACGACGACCCGTGGGCGTCGCTGTACCCGAACCTGCACAGTGCCGCGTCCGGGAACGCCTCGGGCTACAAGAATCCCGAGCTCGATGCGCTGCTCGACGCGTTCGGGTCGGCCCCGTCGACGGAGCAGGCGAAGGCGATCATGAACGACATCCAGACCGTGTTCACCGAGGACGTCCCGATGGTCACCACCGGCGGCTACACGTATTCGATGTTCTGGACGGACAGACTCCACGGGGTGGTGCCGACCAGTCGCGCCGTGCTGTTGCTCGATCAGGCGTACCTGACGCGGTGACCGGACGTGGTGGGGTCGCCGGAAGTCGACGACCCCACCACCCGTCGACGGATCGTGCTCCGGAATTCGGTCATCGGCCGCGACAGCGACTCCGCTCGTGCTTCAATTCGCCCATGCGAAAAGCACTGCTGGCAGTTGCGTTGATCGCGTCCTGGTCGGTTTCCGCGGCCCTGCCCGCGGTCGCCTCATCCCTCGGAGCGGCGCAGCCGTCGTGGTCCGGCGACTATTCGGTGAAGCGCTTCGCCGCGACCAAGACCGGCACGAGCATGGCTGCGAGCCAGTGGGAACCCGACTTCGCGAATACCTACACATTCGAGACCACGTGCACCGGCGGCACCTGTGTGGCCACCGTGATCGGTGGGCCGGCGCCCGCCAATCCCACCCTGCCGCAACCGGCGCAGTACACGTGGGACGGGACCAGTTGGGTGCACCCCTACGACTGGGAGTGGGACTGCTGGATGGGTGAAGGCAACGAGAAGGTTTGGGCGCCGGCCCACTCGGAGGCGTACTACACCCCGCAACCCGACGGCACCTTGGTCGGTTCGTGGCGCACCGATATCGCCAGCGGGCCCTGCGAAGGCTCGGTCATCATGAACGTCGCCGCCTACCCGGTCGACCCGCCTCCCGCCTTCGGTAGCGGCAGCTGACGTAAATCGGCTTCACGGCCGGATTCGTTGCTCGGCGGCGTCGAACGCGGGCGCGAGCGGGGCCAGCGCCACGCGGAGCTCGTCGGACAGTGAGCCGGACGGCACCACCAGCCCTCCGACAGTGAAGGTCTCGGCAACCTCCGTCTTTCCGGTCGGCTGGAGCCAGCCCTCCAGCGCGATGCGGACTGCCGCGGCCACACTTGCTGCGAGGACGCGCGCCGTGTGCGCTTCGGGGTGGTCCAGGCGTTCGGCAATCACCACCGCGAGCGGACGCTCGATGCCGGCGGTGGCATCGAGGAAGGCGTCGCGCAGTGCGGTCTGGGTGGTGATCAGCAGCAGCGCGTCGTGGTCGCGCGCGTCAGTGCTCGTGTATTGCTCGATCACTGCTTCGGTGACGGCGTCAGCCAGGCGCACTCCTGCGGGGTGGGCGGCGACCGCCGCTGCGACGCGCGCCTCCCGGTCTTCGGTGACAGCGGAGACGATCGCCTGCTCGCGGCTGGCGAAGTAGTTGTTGTAGGTGCGCGGCGAGACCCCGGCCGCCTCGGCGATGTCCTCGACCCGAACCTGGTCCGGTCCGCGCTCCACAGCCAGACGCAGGGCGGCCTCTCGTAGCGCCTCGCGCGTGGCCTGCTTCTTCCGCTCCCGCAGCCCTGGTCGTTGGGTTGTCACGGTGACAGCGTTCCATATCGGACTGCGTGCGCGCAAAGTTGCTGCCACGAAAACTTGCGTGCCCGCATGTTTGATGCCAGTCTCGACGCGACCGAGAACAAGAGAGGACGTCACCATGCGAGCAAGAGGAATGACCTACGACACCGGATTCGTCGTGCACGGCCAGTCATCCCGCGAGCACTTCGACCCGGCGGTGGTCCGGCGCGAGTTGGCCATCATCCGCGACGACCTTCACTGCAACGCGATCCAGATCATCGGCGGCGACCCGGAGCGGCTGGAGCTGGCCGGCCGTGCCGCCGCCGAACTCGGCCTGGAGGTCTGGTTCTCGCCCTATCCGCTGGAGCTGCATCCTGAGCAGATCCTCAGCCTCTTCCGCGACTGCGCCGAGCGAGCGGAACGGCTCCGGCAACAGGGAGCCACGGTGGTGTTCGTCGCAGGGGTCGAGCTGAGCGTGATGAACCGCGGATTCCTGCCCGGGGAGAGCCCCGAGGATCGGGTCGAGCAACTGATGGCCCAACCCGAGCGGCGGGCCGAAGCGATGCGCGAGCTCGGCGTCCGTATCAACGCGTTCCTCCGCGACGCCGCGGCCACGGTCCGCGAGCGCTTCCACGGCAAACTCACCTACGCAGCCATCCAGTTCGAGCAGGTCGACTGGACCCCCTTCGACATCGTGACGTTCGAGCTGATCCGCTCCGCCGAGGTCGCCGACCGGTTCCGGGACGCGGTGCGCACCCTGGCTCGAGGCCCGAAGCCACTCGCCATCACCGGGTTCGGCACTGCCGCGTACCGCGGCGCGGGAGACCGTGGCGGGCGGGTACTGGAAGTGGTCGAGCACGACCCGGAGACCAAGACGCCTATCCGGCTGAACGGCATATACGAGCGTGACGAGGCCGGCCAGGCCGCATATCTGAGCGAACTGCTGGAGATCTTCGAGACCGAGGGCGTGGACAGCGCATTCGTGTTCCTGTTTTCCCTGCCCGGCTACCCGCACCGCCCCGACGGCGACCCCAGGGACGACTTGGACCGGGCCGGCCTGGGCATCGTCAAACTCCTCGAAGGGCGCCGGGGACAGACCTACCCCGACATGGAATGGGAACCCAAGGCCGCCTTCACGGCAGTGGCACACCGGTATCGGACGTAGCAGTCCGATAGACGATCGATCAGATCTCGAAGCCGGCGACCGCATTCCCGGTGAGCGGATTGTGTTCGCGGGCATAGATCTCCAGGGTGGCGGGGTTCTTGTGCCCGGTCTGCCGCATGACCTCGTGGGCCTGGGCACCGTTCCGGAAGGCCTGGGTGACGAACCCGGCGCGCAGGGAGTGCCCGCCGAGCTTCGCGATCTTGGCGGGGGAGAGTCCGGCGTCGGCGGCGGCGCGGCGGATCACCCCGTGGATGCCCTGCCCGGTGAGGGCGCTGTCACCGATGTTCCCGTTCACGCGCAGCGGCCGGAACACCGGCGAGGTCGCGACGTCGGGGCCGAGGTCCGGGTAGGGGACGTGGCAGATGTGCGTGCGGAACGTGTCGGGGGCGCCCAGCAATTCGGCGATGCCGTCGCGGCCGCCGCGATGATGAGCGAGCACGACGTCGAGCCACCGTCGGTACACGCACGGCGGGCAGGCGCGGTGCCCGACCGCGAAGGGGGTGGCCTTGACCATGCCGCCGCCGACCTGGTCGGTCTTCGATCGCCGCACCAGGATGTGCAGCCCGTCCTGGGGGTGCAGGGTGATGTCGCGCAGTTGCAGGCCGGACAGCTCGGCGCGGCGGAAGGCACCCAGGAAGCCGATCAGGATGACCGCCGAGTCACGGCGTTCGCGCAGTCGGTCCTGCCACGTCTCCGCGTCCTGCCGCATGGTGGCGAGGATGTAGCCGATCTCGTCGCCCAGTAGGGGTGCGACGCGTTTGGTGGGGCGTTCCCCAGCCGCGGCGTAGGTGCGACGCAGGCCCGCCAAGGTGTCCTTGACGATCTGAGCCTGCCCGGGTGCGGGCCGGGCGCACGCCCGGTGCCAGTAGTTGATCGACGCCACCCATCGGGTGAGCGTGTTCGTCGCGTACCTGCGTTCGCCACTGTCGGCGCGCCGTTCGGCGTGCTCGGTGAGATAGTCGGCGACGGTATGCGGGTGCGCCGGCATCGGCACGTGCCCGCGCTCCGCGCACCAGCTGCGGAACTTGTCCCAGTCCGTGCGATAGTTCCGCGCGGTCGACGGGGAGTGCCGCTGCTCGAGGGCGGCGACGATCCGGGCCTCGGCGGACGCGGACAGCACCGGGACGGCAGGCTCGGGCGCGGGCCCGGTCGCCGCCGGGCGTTCGGGAACGGCAGGCAGAGCGGGCACGACACGGACCGTGTCGACCTCTTCACTCACACCCGGGCTCCTCTCGTGTCATCGAGGAAGCCTACCGAGCTGTACCGACAGTTCTGTATGTCCGGGTGCGGCACCCTCAAGGTGTCACAGTGACGAAATAATGCCATACCCGGAGCTGGGACGTCGGCGCCGTGATGTGGCGAGTTTGCCACTCCGACTTTCCGATTCGGTGATGGCGCTAACTGTCATTAGCGTGGGTTAGGTTCCCGGCGGCCGGTGAACCGCTCCTCAACGCGCGCCCCGCCGCGACACCGGCGGCATGAACTCACCCTCGAGGGTTCGGAACCACCAGGCGCCGGTCTCCTTGCGTTCGGCCCGCGTGGTGTACCGGTAGCGGTACATCCGGGCCCGGATCACCGCCGGGGGAGCGTCCGGAAACGGATTGTGGCGCAACAGTTTCAGCGTCGCCCGGTCGCCCTCGAGCAGGCGGGTGACGAAGCCGCCGAACCACGACGCGGCGTAGCCGGACGAGATCGCGGCGAACCACATCAGCCAGTCCAGCCGCAGGTGGTAGGGAGCGAACTGGCGCGGCCGGCGCCGCAGGTCACCCGGTTTGCCCCGGAACTCGTACTCGCGCCACTCGGTGTCGGCGGAGATGTGCTCGTCCGTCGTGCCCTCGACGACGATCTCGCGTCGGACACGGGTGATGTGGCCGAAAGCCCCGTACGTGTTGACCAGGTGCCACGGGTCGAACGACGCGTTCATCATCTGGTGGCTCGAGAACAGGTTGCGGGCGGGGCGGTAGCTGAGCGCGATGATCACGACGGTGAACGCCACCACGACGCCGACGAACCACGGCGGCGCTGCTCCGACTTCCGTCGGCGACGACACCGGCAGCACGAACTCCCAGAACCCGTCCGGCAGCACCGACAGCCCCAGCACGATCGCCAACCAGTTGAGCCACGCGAAGTTGCCGCTCGCCACCAGCCACAGCTGGGTGACCACCATGATCCCGGCGGCGCCGCCCGCCACCGGCTGCGGTGCGAACAGGAAGAACGGCACGATCAGCTGCGTGAAGTGGTTGCCGGCCACCTCCACCTTGTGCAGCGGCCGCGGCAGGTGATGGAAGTACCAGCTCAGCGGTCCGGGCATCGGCTGTGTCTCGTGGTGGTAGTTCAGGCACGTCAGATCCCGCCAGCACGGGTCGCCGCGGATCTTGATCAGGCCCGCGCCGAACTCGAGCCGGAACAGCAGCCACCTCAGCAACAGCAGCGTCAGCAGCGGCGGCGCGGTGTCCCAGTTGCCGACGAACACCGCGAGCAACCCCACCTCGAGCAGCAACGACTCCCAGCCGAACCCGTACCAGAGCTGACCGACGTTGACTATCGACAGGTACAGCCCCCACAGCAGCAGCCAGCCCAGCATCGCCAGCGGCAGCGGCAACCGGTCGATCAGGCCGAACAGGGCGAGGCCGGACAGAACCACCCCGGACCACGCGGTCACCGCATAGAACCGGTCGGAGTAGTGCAGGTGGAAGATGCTCGGCGACCGCTGCCAGTGACTCCCGGCGAGGTACCGCCGGATCGGCAGCAGGCCGTCGTCGCCGATGAGAGGTCTGAACTGATTGACCGCCACCAGGAAGGCAGCGAGGTAGATGGCGGCGAGCCCCTCCTTGAAGAGCAGCCGCGACAGCCAATAACCGTCCGCGTCGAACCACACCACAGCAGGCCCCTCTGCTGTGGACGCTACTCGCTCACATCAGGTGCTCACATCAGGTGCGGCAGCACTTCCTTCTCGAGCAACTCCAGACCGGACGTGTCGTACGCAGCCTCCGGAACGTAGAAGATCGCGTACTCGAGACCCTGCTTCTTCAGCGCCGTCAGATTCTCGACGATCTGCTCCGGGGTACCGACCGCGGGCAGGCCCCGGAACGCGTTCAGCGATGCCTCGGCCTTCTCGGCACCGACGATCGGCTCGAGCCGGGCCCGCAGCGCCTCGAGACGATCCCGTACCTCGGCCTCGGTCCGGCCGATCGCGACGTTGTAGTTCGCCGACCGGGTGATGGCGTCGAAGTCGGTGCCCACGTCGGCGCAGTGGGCACGCAGGATCTCCGACTTGTGCGAGAACACCTCGGGGGTGCCGTCGAAGTTGGTGTACTGCGCGTACTTGGCCGCGATCTTCAGCGTGACCTTCTCGCCGCCACCGGCGATCCACAGCGGGATGCCACCGTCCTGCAGCGGCAGGGGCCGCACGATCGCGCCGTCCACCTGGTAGTGCTTGCCGTCGAGGGTGGCAGTGCCGGTGGACCACGCCTGCCGCATGATCTGGACGCCCTCGTCGAGTCGGCCGAGTCGCTCGCCGGCCGACGGGAACCCGTAGCCGTACGCGCGCCACTCGTGCTCGTACCACCCGCCGCCGATGCCCATCTCGACGCGGCCGCCGGAGATCAGGTCGGTCGTCGCCGCGACCTTCGCCAGGTAGGCGGGGTTGCGGTAGCTCATCGCGGTGCACATCTGCCCCAGCCGCACCCGATCGGTGACCGCCGCGAACGCCGCCATCAGCGACCACGCCTCGTGCGTCGCCTCGTCGGTGGGTTCGGGGACGGTGTGGAAGTGGTCGTACACCCAGATCGACTCCCACGGGCCGTGGTCGGCGCGCAGCGCGATGTCGCGCATCACGCCCCACTGGTCGGCGGGATCGATGCCGACGAGGTCCAGTCGCCAACCCTGGGGCACGAAGAGTCCGAAACGCATGGCGGGTCCTGTTCTCGAGAGGGGTCAGGGGCGGTTGCCGACAACTACTGCACGGCGTCCACGTACAACCATCGTCCGTCCTCGCGGACGAACGTGCTGTGTTCGCGCATCGAGCCGCGCTCGCCGTGGTCGACGTAGTGCGCGACGAACTCGACGGTCCCGGTGGTGTCGAGGAGACCGCCGCCCGACGTCGCCAGCACGTCCAGACGGCGCCACACCTGGTCGGGGTCGAGGTCCAGCCGCTTCGGCCGGGTGCTCGGGTGCCACGTGCGCAGCAGGTATGCCTCGTCACCGACGGCGAACGCGGCGTAGCGCGAGCGCATCAACTGTTCGGCGGTGGGCGCCTGCGCGTCACCGCGGTGGAAACGCCCGCAGCACTGGCCGTACTGCTCACCGGACAGGCAGGGGCAGCGGTCGTCGTTCGAGATCGTCGGCATCGGAACCCTCACTGTGCCTGGCTGACGGAGGACATGTGGAAGTCGGGAATCCGCATCGGCGGCATCGCGGTTCGCGTGAACCAGTCCTTCCACTCGCGCGGCAGCGTCGGCTCGGTCGCGCCCACCTCGGTGACCCGGCGCAGCAGATCCAGGGGGCTCTCGTTGAACCGGAAGTTGTTGACCGCGGCGGTGACCGCGCCGTCCTCGATCAGGTAGACGCCGTCGCGGGTGAGGCCGGTGAGCAGGGCGGTGGCCGGGTCGACCTCACGGAGGTACCACAGCGTGGTGAGCAGCAGACCGCGTTCGGTACGGGCGACCATGTCGTCGAGCGCCGCCTCCGAACCACCGGTGAGCAGCAGGTTGTCCCCGGGAACCGCAACGGGCGCGGCGAACTCGGCGGCCGCGGCGCGCGGGTAGGCGAGTGCGTTGATCACGCCGCCGCGGATCCAGTCGACGCGTCCGGCGTCCATGCCGTTGTCGAACACCGACAGCGTGTCGGACGACGCGGTGGTCGCGACGAACGGGGCGTAGCCCAGTCGGTCGGCGTGCGGGTCCGAATACAGCGTCAGCGGAATGTCGGTGAGCCGCTCGCCGACCCGGGTGCCGCCGCCGCGGGACAGGGCGGTGTGACCCTCCTGGGCGCCGCGGCCCTCCATCGCCCACATCAGCGGAATCATCAGATCCGACACCGCCGACGGCGGCAGCACCGTCTCGTAGCGTCCGGCCGGCAGCGCCACCGTGCGGTCCGACCAGCCGAGCCGGGTGTCGAGGTCGGCCAACAGCTGCGGAACGGACACGTCGGTGAAGTCGAGGCTCGCCGAGCCGACCCAGGCGCTGGCGTCGCCGCGTTTGCCGTTGATCTCGATCGATCCGGTGGGCTGGGTGTACCGGCGGCGCACCCCCGCCGACGTGCCGAGCCACGTGGAGTGGACCTGGTGGTGCGCGAACCCGTACAGCCGGTCGGCGCCCGCGAAACCGTCGGCGAGACCGGGCACGAGTCCGGCGAACACCTCGACGCCCGTGGTCGCCGGCCCCTCGGCCCAGTCCGCACCGCCGACGCCGTCCCCGGTCGGGAGGTCCATCGCGTCCTCGGCGGGCTGCGCCGACCAGGCCGCGTCCTCGCTGGCCCGCACGACGTCGGCGATCGCGGCGGCGTCGACCGTCGACGACGTCACCGCGCCGACCCTGGCGGATCCGTTCTCTCGGACGATCGAGACCACTGTCCACGACCGCGACGTCGAGACGCCGTTGGTGGTCATCGAATTGCCGGCCCAGCGCAGCGACGCCTCGCCGGCGTCGGTGACCAGCACCATCGCCTCGTCGACGGTCGAGAGCGCGAGGGCGCGCTCGACCAGTTCCTGCGCGGGGATCATCGTCCGCCCTCCGTCCGGGTGTTGAGCACGTTGACGCCGCGGATCAACGCCGACGGGCAGCCGTGGCTCACCGCCGCGACCTGACCGGGTTGTGCCTTGCCGCAGTTGAACGCGCCGCCGAGCCGCCACGTCGACGGTCCGCCGACCGCTTCCATCGACCCCCAGAAGTCGGTGGTGGTGGCCTGGTACGCGACGTCGCGCAGCTGGCCGTCGAGTCGGCCGTCCCGGATCCGGAAGAACCGCTGGCCGGTGAACTGGAAGTTGTAGCGCTGCATGTCGATCGACCAGCTCTTGTCGCCGACGACGTAGATCCCGTTCTCGACGCGGGAGATCAGGTCGGCGGTGCTCGGGTCGGACGCCGGGTCCGGCTGCAGCGACACGTTCGCCATCCGCTGGATCGGCACGTGGTGTGCGGAGTCGGCGTACGAGCAGCCGTTGGACCGGTCCAGCCCGAGCCGCGGCGCGAACACCCGGTCCAGCTGGTAGCCGACGAGCACGCCGTCGCGCACCAGGTCCCAGCGCTGCGCGGCGACCGCGTCGTCGTCGTACCCGACGCTCGCCAGGCCGTGCCGTTCGGTGCGGTCGGCGGTCACGTGCATCAGCGGGGTGCCGTACTGCAGTGTGCCCAGCAGGTCCGGGGTCGCGAACGACGTGCCCGCGTACGCGGCCTCGTAGCCGATCGCCCGGTCGTACTCGGTAGCGTGACCGATGGATTCGTGGATGGTCAGCCACAGGTTGGTGGGATCGATGACGAGGTCCGTGGGGCCCGCCTCGACGCTCGGGGCCGCGATCTTCTCGGCGAGCAGACCCGGGATCTCGGCGAGTTCGGCGTCCCACTCCCACCCGGATCCGGTGAGGTACTCCCAGCCGCGGCCGACCGGCGGGGCGAGCGTGCGCATCGTCTCGAAGGTTCCGGCGTCGGCGTCCACGGAGGTGGCCTCGAGTTCCGGATGCAGCCGCACACGCTGCTGGGTGATCGCGGACCCCGCGAGGTCGGCGTAGAACGTCTGTTCCTTGACCTGCAGACAGTTCGCGGTGACGTGGTCGACCCCGTCCGCATCGAGCAGACGGTGCGACCAGTCGCCGAGCAGTGCCACCTTGTGGGCCGTCGCCACGGCGAACGGGTCGGTCGCGTAGTCCGAGACCCACACCGCGTCCGGGTAGACCGGTTCCGGTGCCAGCACGACACGTTCACGATTGAGGTCCCGCAGTGCCCGGGCGACGCGGACCGCCTCGGCGGCCACAGCCGCCGCGGTGTCCGGCGTCAACTGGGCGTGCGATGCGAATCCCCAGGTGCCGTCCACCACGACACGGACCGCGAAGCCGGTCTCGGTGCCGTCCTCGACTGCCTGCACCCGGCCGTCACGCAGGCGCAGCGACTGGGTGACTGTCCGGTGCACCCGCAGGTCCGCGTGTTCGGCGCCCGCGGCGCGGGCCACCGACAGGGCGGCGTCCGCGAGGGCACGCAGGGGGAGTGCGGTGAATTCGTCGTCGACCACGTGCGGGGCGCGGTCCGAGTGGCGGGCACCGCCATGCGTCACGATCACCGGGCCAGTCTAGGGCGCGGCAACGAAGAGACTGTTCCACCCGCACGTACCGAACCCGGAATTGTCAGGGTTCCCCGCTACCTTCGACGTACTCGGCCACCGGGCGAGTGGAGGGGAATGCCGGACAGGGGGATGTGATGGGTGGTGCGCAACTGCGGCTTCCGGGATACGGCGGTGCCGCCGTGTTCCTGCGACCGAGGATGGTGGCGGCTCGCACGCTGGATGCGGATCGGGCGGGGTGGGCCTACGACCTCGGCCTGCTCAGTCCGGACCGGTTCACCTGGTTCCTGAAGCTCGCTGCCGATGACGATCTCGGTCGCCGGCTCGGCGAGTACTTCATGCGTGCGGCGTCCGAGTTCCACCCGGAACAGTCGTTGCCGACGTTCGCCGACCAGCGAATGGGACTGGTGATCGACGTGCGTACCAGCACCGATCTGCGCGTCGAGGTCGACGTCAAGATTCTCGACGATGACGACGACGTCGACGACGGCATCAACTTCGAGACCAGCCGGGCGGCCCTCACCGCCGCCGCGGACGCCGCACGCGCGCTGCCCGGCAACCATGCTGCCCAACCGGATCGGGGGCGCTGACATGGCGTATCTCTTCCATGTGCTCGATTTCCCGGACAACTCGCGGATGACCGGCGTCTGGAACAACACATGGGCCGACGCCCCGTCAGGCGAGGAGTACGCGTCGGGGCACTTCGTCCGCCTGGGTCCCGACCAGCATGTCGACGTCGAATCGGATTTCCTCGGCAGCCACCTGCCGTTCCAGGTCGGCGGATTCGGCGGGGCGTTCCCGGACGGACATCCGTGGCTGTTCGTGCTGCAGAAGGCCCCCGCGGACGTCGCCGAACGTGGCCGGACTCTGCGAGCATCACTCGACACCGCACTCACCTACAACCCCGAAGCGCGGGTGACGCGTGAGTTCCTTTGGAGCAGAACCGATCTGCTCGACATCTATCGGGAACGAGAGATATCCGTCGCGGCCGTCCGCCGGTGGCCGGTGGCCGACCTGCTGCGCGGCCTGCTCGCCGAGTGCGCCGGCGACAACCACGACATCACCCTCGACGACATCGTCGACTGCTACCCGGACTGCATCAGCCCCGACGTGCCGCACGCGTGTGAGGCCGACGTGTTCACCGACATCTTCGCCCAGTGGGCGCGCCAGACACTGGGCGATCGCGGCGGGTGGTGACCATCCGCCGCGATCGCCCAGCCCGCGCTACGACGCGGTGCGGACGATCCGCGGCATCGCGTACCCGCCGTCGATGAGTCCCGCGGTGGGGCCGTAGAACCGCGCCGCCAACTGGAACCCGTCGGTGGGCGAGGTCGGCAGCCAATTGCGGGCCTGCTCGGGATCGGTCGGCCGCTCCGGCTGCAGGTAGAAGGTGAGCTTGCCGTCGACGACGGCGTAGTCACCGGCCTCGAGCAGCTCGCTCGTCGCGCTGTAGCGGTTCACCGGGTTGTCGATGAAGTAGCCCGCCGAGTCGTACACCGGCAGCTCCCAGAACTCGGTGGTCGGCGGCAGATCGTTCACGTCGAAGGTGAGCGTGTAGTCGTACTTGCCCTCGAGCGGACGGCCCTCGCTGTCGTCGAAGACGTAGGCAATGGTGTGCGATTCGTACGGGACCGGGGTGCCCCACGCGACGTCGTCGGCACCGGCCTTGGCGACATAGTCGAGGTCGTCGAAGAACAGGCTCGACTGCAGGCGCCAGCCGTTCATGTCGACCTGCGAGGACTCGAAGGCCTCCTTCGCCTCGCGGCGGGCACGGGTGAAGCCCTCCTCGATGGCGGCCTTCTGATCGGCCGAAACCTCGCCGGGTTCGAAGATGGTGCCCTCCCGCAGACCGAGCCCGGACAGCCGGTTCAGCGTGTCGGTCTCCTTGACCGAGTCGGTGCGCCGGGTCAGCGACGGATCGTTGATCGACAGGCTGAGCAGCTGCAGGTAGTCGATCGGGGTCATCGACTTGCCGATGTCGGAGATCTGGTCCATCCGAGGGAAGGTCTTGTAGTCGCCCTTGACGATCGGCTGCTGGTCGAGGGGCGGAACCTTGCCGCCGTTGGCCTCCCACTGGGCGAGGGGCGCGGCCAGCACGCCGGTCACGACCTGGCGGGCTCCGGCCATGTCCTGCTCGTCGCGGGTCGTCACGGCGACGCGCACCGCGATCGTGAACGAGTTCGACGACGCCCGGATGATCTCGGTGCCACGGAATCCGCTGGGCAGCTTGCCCTTCCAGTCGGGTCCGACAATCAGGTACCGCTGCGGTGCGTTGCCGGTGAACTGCGAACCGGCCTTGAAGAAGCACTCGACGTTCTGGTCGGTGGCCTGCACGCTCCAGTAGCGGCCGTCCGTGACGGCCGGGGTCTCGACCACGATGGGATCCTCCGAGATGTCGAAGGCGCCACCGGAGTACAGCGTCGAGGCGTTCACCGTCGTCGCGTAACGGGTCTTGGCGTCGAACAGGTTCAGCTGCGGCTGCACGCGGTTGATGCCGCGGTAGGCGGGCTGCCCCTCGAGTTCGGTGAAGACGTGCCGCAGTTCGTAGTAGCCGGCGATGTTCAGGCCCCAGTAGAAGGCCTCCTCCGACAGGTCGGCGATCTGCTCGGTGGACAGCGCCGGGTCGATGAGGGCGTGCTCGCTCGACTGCGCGGCGGACGTTCCGCCGCACGCGGTGAGCAGCAGCAACGCCGATGCGCCGGCGGCGGCGAGGGCTGTCGAACGAGACCGAGGACGAATGTTCATGCGGAGCCTTTCTCGGGTAAGACGAAGTGACTTAATCGGCGGGCAGCGCGAAAGGACCGCCGAAAGGCGGATCGCGCTGCCGGATGGTTCTCGGGGTGCGGGTCAGGACGCGCGGAGGTAGGCCGCGGCCCCGACGATCAGCGTGTCGACGGCGGTCGCGGCCTGCTCGCCAGTGATCTGGTGATGTTCGAGACGTCGTTCGACGTCGGCGAGCACGGACGTCACCAGCCGCTTGAACTGCTGGATACGCTCGTCGCGGTGCGACTCGTCGAGGTCGGCGAGTCGCACCAGTAACTCCTCGACGATGGCCTTGACGCCGCTGTTGTGGCGGTCGCCGAACGGTTCGAAGTCGCCGGCGCCCTCACCGAGGTAGCGATGCACGAACCGGGCATACGAGTTGCCGCCGCCCGTCGCCACGACCGCGTCACCGAGCGGACGGATGTACGCCTCGACGAGTTGCTCGAAGGTGTGCTCGTCGCGAGCGGCGAGCATTTCGAGGCGGCGCCGGTTCAGTGGGATGAGCCGGAAGTCGTACAGCGCCTGGATCAGTGCCGCCTTCGTCTTGAAGTGGTACTGCACCGCCGAATGGTTGCGCTGCTGCGCTCCCGCACCGATCTCGCGCAGCGACACGTTCGCGACGCCGCGCTCCGCGAAGAGACGCTCGGCCGCGACGAGGAGCCTGCGCTGGACGTCGGACAGGACGGGTTCGACGTCCGTGCCGGATGCCGCGGGTGTCGTCGACGCCATGCCCTCTCCTTCCGCGTCCGGTGTCGGTTCCGCTCGGTTAAGTCACATTGTCTCACCGAGGTTCCGGTTCCCAGGGTTGCTCCCACTGAGAGGGATGCCCGGGCTTGCCCGATTCGTTCGGTTACGTTGGGGGCATGGCGGGGAGGCCGAAACACACTGGATGGTTGTCGGGAGCAATAGCGATGGTCATCGTCGCGGCTGGATGCGCGACTGGCGGGAACGGCGAAAACACGAGCGCGGACACGGGATTCACCCGACAGGAAGGCGGAATGGCCCTGTCACTGGCGGACCCGGACTCAGTCACCGACAGCCGGCTCGAACTCGGGATCTCGTGGGCCGGCCGGGCGGTGCTGCCCACCTTCGGTACCACGACGTGTCGACATGTCACGTATCCGCGGACCAGCGAGGAGTCCTGGGAGTACGAGGTGTCGACGAGTGATTTCACCGAGTACGACGGCGGGGGAGAGTTGCCGGGACGGGACTTCGCCTCGAGCGTGATGTTGGGGATCCGGACCGAGAAGGGAGATCCGACTGACGCCGTCGACATCCAGTTCTCGGGCCCGGGCGGCAGTCACCACCGCCTCGGTGGAACGCGTGCGGACGGCCTCTCGGTCGCGGTCAGCGACGATCACATGGCGCTCACCTTCATGATCAATGCCCTGGCGACGAGCATCGACCGGGAGCCGCGCTGGACGGCGGCCGCAGGAACGATCCGCTGCAACGAGATCGAGGAAGTGTCGTCGGGCAGCCCGAAAGTTCGCAGGTGAACACTGAGAGGACGGCGACCGAGGGCTCTCCGCCTGCGGTCACACAGGCAGGGAGATGCTCCATAGGCGCCGGGCGAGATTTTGCGGCAGTCTCGGAGGCCTGGGGCCGGCAGAATGAAGGGTGGCGAGCGTGCGGGAAGAAGTGGTGCGGGCGAACGAGACCACGGTGCCGGTGCTGCCGTGCGTGTCGGTGGAGGAGACCCTGGAGTTCTATCAGGCGCTCGGCTTCACCGTCACCTACGAGCAGACCCGCCCCTACATCTATCTGGTGCTGGAGTGGAGCGGCGTTGCACTGCATTTCGGGACGCCACCGAAGGACATCGACCCGAGCCGCGAGGACGGCGGCTGCTGCCTGGTCTTGGTCGACGCGGTCGCGCCGTACCACGCGGAGTTCACAAGAGCCATGCGCGCCGCCTACGGCAAGGTTCTGGCCAAGGGAAGGCCGCGCATCACTCGGTACAGGCCGGGGGCCAGTCGGTTCACCGTCGTCGATCCGTCCGGGAACTCGATCATCTTCATCCAGCGGGACGAGCCCGCCGAGCTCGAGTACGGCGGCTCGAAGAGCCTCACGGGCCTGGCCAGGGCGCTCGACAACGCTCGCATCTTCAGCGAGTTCCGGAACGACGACCGCTCCGCTCTACGGGCGATCACCACAGCCCTACGGAAGCACGGCGACACCGCCACCCCGTCGGAAGTGGCCCGTGCCCTCGCCACCCTCATCGAGATCGCCACCGCGCTGGAGGAAACCGCCGACGTCGAGGAATGGCGCCGCAAGCTCAACGCTCTCGACCTCACCGACGGCGAGCGCCACCGGGTCGTCGAGGGACTCCGCAACGCCGACGCGCTCCAGTTGTGGCGCACCGAAGCGGGCCCGGCCTGATATCGGCCGGGCCCGCTCTTCGCGGCGCCGCTACGCGGTGAACTGCCCCACGGTGCCGAGGGCGGTGCAGGTGGCACCCGACTCGTAGTTCACCTGGCCGAACATCGCGGCCAGCACGGTGCCCTCACCGGTGTCGACAGTCTTCGACAGGGTCGGCACGTTCATGATCGTGTCGTCGAGTGCCACCACGCCACTCTTCAGGGTGTTGACGTTGAACCACGCGACCTGCAGGTCCGACTTCTTCGGGATGTCGAGGTGCGCCGGCAGCGCCTGGAAGCGCAGGTGACCGCGCTCGACCCATGGCGGGATGGGGAAGTTCGGACCGGACTGCGCGCTCGCGACGGTGACCGTCATCGGGTTGCCGGCGACACCGCAGCCGAACGTCGGGGCGGGGAACAGGAAGTCCTTCGCGGTGGTGGTGCCCACCTCCTGGCCGGTCACCCCCTCGATGACCTCGCTGACGCCCGGCGTCGCGAGCAGTCCACCGAACAGGTCCTGCGTAAGCGGCACGGTCTTGGTCAGGTCGCCGAGCAAAGTCTGCAGCGACGGCGGCGCGGCCGGTGCGGGGGCGGCACTCGCCACACCCGAGAACACGACGGCTCCCGCGGCAGCGGCAGCGGCCGCGACGGTGGCGGTGAGACGGACGGCCAGTCGGCGTGCGGCGGTGCGCCCGAAGCGTCGTGACATGTGAACTCCTCCCTGAGTGACCAGCCCTCCCAGCCGATCTGTCCTGGTACTGCACCACGACAGAAGTCTCTACGTCAACTTTAGGGTTAGACCGTTACCGCATCGGTCCCGACGCCCAGAGACGAACGTGGGAGCATTTTCGCGTCCCCGAACGTTGAGCAGACAGAGCATCCCGCCGCACCCGGCGGCCCGCGCCACCGAAAGGATCACCCGATGATCGCCGCACTGTTCGTTCTCTACGTCGTCGTGGAGGTCGGTGTGCTGATCTGGGTGGGCAGCACGATCGGCGTCCTGTGGACGGTCCTGCTGCTCATCGCCGGATCCGCGGTGGGCATGGTGCTGGTGAAGTCGCAGTGGCGGGCCGTCATGGACGGCTTCCGGCGGGCCACCCGAGGGGAGGCGTCCCCGACCGGCGCGGTCGCCGACGGCGCGATGGTCGCGGCCGGATCCGTGCTGATGTTCGTGCCCGGACTGGTCACCTCCGTGCTCGGCCTGCTGATGCTGTTGCCGCCCACGCGGTGGGCGCTGCGTCCGGTCGCGGTGCTGCTCGCCGGCAAGCGCGCCAACGTGACCCTGGCGGGCGTCGAGTTCGCCTCCCGCAACGCGAGTGCACGACGCGGCACCGTCATCGACGGCGAGGTGGTGGACGTGTACCCGGACTTCGGCTCCGACACCCCGCCCCAGGGACCCCGCGCCCTGCCGTAACAGGCAGACTGGATGCCCGTGAGTACCCAACTGTTGGTCGGCGGCCGCATCTACAGTCCGAGCACCCCCGACGCCACCGCGATGGCCGTAACCGACGGCACCGTCGTCTGGACCGGTGAGGACCGTCCGGGCCGCGCGCTGCATCCGGACGCCGAGGTGATCGAACTCGACGGCGCGTTCGTCACTCCCGGCTTCGTCGACACCCACGTCCACGTCACTGCGCTCGGCCTGCAGTTGACGGGCCTCGACCTCTCGGGCGCCCGCAGCCGGTCCGAATGCCTGGAACTGCTGCGGCGATTCGCGAGCGAGCACGACGACGCCGTCGTCTGGGGCCAGGGCTGGGACGACAGCATGTGGCCCGATACCGCCCCGTCCACGGCCGACCTCGACACCGCGGCCCCCGGCCGGGCGGTGTACCTCAGCCGCATCGACGCGCACTCCGCGCTGTGCTCGACGCCGCTGCGCGCGGCGACCCCGGACCTGACCGCGGCCGCGGGGTTCACGCCCGACGGCGCGCTGTCCGCCGATGCTCATCACCTGGTCCGCGATCAGGCGCGGTCGCTGCTCACCGAGGCGCAGCGCGCGAAGGCCCGCATCGCGGCGCTCGACCACTGCGCGGCGCAGGGCATCGTCGCCGTCCACGAGTGCGGAGGCCCCGCGATCGGGGGACTCACCGACTTCCGCGAACTGCTGGCGCTGTCGCACGGCGTCGAGGTCCGCGGCTACTGGGGCGAGGCCGTGACCACGCCCGAGGAGGCCACCGAACTGCTGGCCCGCACCGGCGCGCACGCGCTGGGCGGCGACCTGTTCGTCGACGGCGCCCTCGGCTCCCGCACCGCCGCGCTGGTCGACCCGTACCACGACTGCGCCGGCCATCACGGCAACCGCTACCTCGACACCGACGCGGTGGCCGCACACGTGCGCGCCTGCACGCTGGCCGGCATCCAGGCCGGCTTCCACGTGATCGGCGACGACGCGGTCCGCACCGCCGTCGCGGCGTTCGAGGCCGTGGTGGCCGAACTCGGCGGCCCCGCCGTCGCGGCCCGCGGCCACCGCCTCGAGCACCTCGAGATGGTCACCCCGGAACAGGCCGCGCTGCTCGGCAGCTGGGGCGTGATCGCCAGCATGCAACCCGTGTTCGACGCGCTGTGGGGTGGCGCGGACGGGATGTACGCGCAGCGCCTCGGTGCCGAGCGGGCGCTGCGGATGAACGCGTTCGCCCCGATCGCGTCGACCGGCATGTCCCTGGCGTTCGGCTCCGACGCGCCGGTGACGGCCGTCGACCCGTGGGCGATGCTCCGCGCCGCGGTCCACCACCACACTCCGGGCAGCGGGGTCTCCCCGCGGGCCGCGTTCTCGGCCGCGACCCGCGGTGCGTGGCGCGCGGGCGGCGTCCGCGACGGCCTCGCGGGCACCCTCACTCCCGGCGCGCCCGCGTCGTATGTGGTGTGGGACGCCGACGAACTCGTGGTCTCCGCGCCCAAGGACTCCGTCCAGCGCTGGTCGACGGACCCGCGCTCGCGGGTTCCGGCGCTGCCGCGCCTCGAGGAGGACGCCCCGGTGCCGGTGTGCCGGCGCTCGGTGCACCGCGGGGCCACCGTTCATGAGGCCTGACCGGACCGCGCTGACGGCGATCGCACGCGACTCAGTCCTGGCGGTCGTGTCGGGCCTGCTGCTGTTCGCGAGTTTCCCGCCGCGGCCGCTCTGGTTCCTCGCACCCGTCGGCATCGCACTACTTACCGCGGTGTTGACCGACTACGGCCGCGGGCGGCGGAAACTGCGTGCCGGATTCGGCTACGGCTACCTCGCCGGCCTGGGTTTCCTCGTCCCGCTGTTGCCGTGGATCGGCGAGTACGTCGGACCGCTGCCGTGGCTCGCACTGTCCGCGGCCGAGGCGGTCTTCATCGGATTGTTCGGCCTCGGCACGGTCCTCGTCGCCCGACTGCGGGCGCCGATCTGGGTGCTCGCTGTCGCGGTAGCGGCGGTGTGGAGTCTCACCGAGTGGCTCCGGTCGTCCGTGCCGTTCGGTGGATTCCCCTGGGGCCGTCTCGCTTTCGGACAGCCGGAGGGCTGGCTGCTCCCGCTCGCCGCGCTCGGCGGCGCGCCGCTGCTCAGCTTCGGCGTGGCGCTCACCGGTACCGGGCTCGCGGCGGTCGCGCTCACCGTGCTGCGGCACCGACCCTGGCGCACCCTCGCCGGTCCGGTCCTGGTCGCGTGCGGCGCGTCGGTCGTCGCGGTCGCCGCCGTGCCCTACGTCCACGCCGACGCGGACGGAGACCGGACCATCACCGTCGCCGCGATCCAGGGCAGCGTGCCCCGGCTGGGTCTCGAGTTCAACGCGCAGCGGCGTGCGGTGCTCGACAACCACGTGCGACGCACCTTCCAACTGGCCGACGACGTCGCCGCCGGCCGCGAGTCCCAGCCCGATCTGGTGGTGTGGCCCGAGAACGCGTCGGACATCGATCCGTTCCGCAACGCCGACGCGGCCGAGGAGATCACCGCCGCATCCGAGGCGGTGGGCGCGCCGATCCTCGTCGGCGCGGTACTGGTGAACTCCGACCGCACCACCACCAACTCGGTGATCGTGTGGGACGGGACCGCCGGCCCCGGCGAGCGACACGACAAGCGGATCATCCAACCGTTCGGCGAATACATTCCCTACCGGGACTTCTTCCGCAAGTTCTCGTCGTACGCGGATCAGGCCGGCAACTTCGTGCCCGGAAGGGGCAACGGCGTCGTCCACGCCGACGGGATCCCGGTGGGCGTCGCGACGTGCTACGAGGTCGCGTTCGATCGCGCGCTCACCGAGTCGGTGCGCGACGGCGCGGAGTTGATCGCCGTGCCCACCAACAACGCCACCTTCGGCGACACCGAGATGACCTACCAGCAGCTGGCGATGTCGCGGGTGCGGGCCGTCGAACACCGACGCGACGTCGTCGTGGCGGCCACCAGCGGCGTCAGCGCGATCATCGACTCGGACGGCTCCGTGGTGCAGCAGTCCGAACTGTTCGAGCCGGCGGCCCTGGTGTCGGAGACCTCACTGCGCACCGGTACTACGCTGGCAACTCGGCTCGGCCCGGTTCCGGAGTATCTCCTGTGCCTGGGCGCGGCCGTCGCGCTCGGTCTGGCTGCCCTCGGCAGCCGGAGGGGGAAGCGCGTGACCAGCGGTGACACGGCAACACGGACCGACCGCGCCGTGGCGGAAACACAGAACGTGCCGGTGGGGACCGGCGAGGAGGATCTCGATGTCAGCGGCGACGCCAACCGGGGGACACGTGCAGCCGAGCGCGCGAACCCTGGTGATCATTCCGACCTTCAATGAGCGGGAGAACCTGCCGCTGATCATCGGCCGCCTGCACGCGGCGCTGCCCGGCACCGACGTGCTCGTGGTCGACGACGGCAGCCCCGACGGCACCGGCGTCCTCGCCGACTCGCTCGCCGCGGCGGACGACGCCGGACGCATTCACGTGATGCACCGCACCGAGAAGAACGGTCTCGGCGCGGCGTACATCGCCGGGTTCCGGTGGGGCCTGGACCGGGACTACACCGTGCTGGTGGAGATGGATGCCGACGGCAGCCACGCCCCCGAGCAGCTACACCGGCTCCTCGACCGCGTCGACGCCGGCGCGGACCTGGTGCTGGGCTCGCGGTACGTGCCGGGCGGTACCGTCGTGAACTGGCCCAAGCACCGCGAGTGGCTCTCGCGCGGCGGCAACATCTACTCGCGGATCGCGCTCGGCGTGAAGATCCAGGACATCACCGGCGGCTACCGCGCCTACCGGCGCGAGGTCCTCGAGGCGCTCGACCTCGCCGCCGTGGAATCGCACGGCTACTGCTTCCAGGTCGACCTGGCGTGGCGGGCGATCGGCCAGGGCTTCACGGTGGCCGAGGTGCCGATCACCTTCACCGAACGTGAACTCGGCGAATCGAAGATGAGCGGCAACATCGTCCGGGAGGCATTGCTCAAGGTCACCCAGTGGGGCGTGACGAATCGGATCGGCAAGGCCAAGGCGCGGCTCGGCCGCGCCTGACCGGCGAATCACCGAAAACGCCCCCGTACCGCTCCTACCGGCGGTGCGGGGGCGTTTTCGCGCCTAACATGGTGTAACAGGCAGCGTCCGGCGGTCGAACTAAAGAATGGTGTGCATCACATTTCGTCGACAACGATCGCGAGGTGAGACGGTGACCAATCCGTTCGACGACACCGATGCCGAATACCTGGTGCTGGTCAACGAGGAGAACCAGCATTCGCTCTGGCCCGCATTCGCCGATGTTCCCTCCGGCTGGGCGGTCGTGCACGGCCGGGACACGCGCCGCGCCTGCGTCGCCTACATAGATGCGCACTGGACCGATCTGCGGCCGCCGGCAGCGATGGTCGCACCGGAGCATGATTCGTCGCTCGGCTAGGCGCGGTACGAGCGCCGCGACCCCCTTCGTGCGGACCCCGGAACCCATCCCGGGACCAACCGGACCGAAGGGTCAAATACCGCTATCTACCAGGCCATATGAGTCAGTTTCGCAGGCTCGGAAACAGTCCGAGCGCGTAATGGATCTTGATATGGTGTGGACCCGATGCAACCAGGGCATTCTGCTCGCAGGGGGCGTGTAAATGACGATGTCAGGACCTCGGGAACCGGCCGATCACGGTTCCGGCACACCGGCTCTCCCCCCGGAAGCGTTTCCGCTCTCCGCGGTGCAGCGAAGTATGTGGTTCGCCCAGCAGCTCACGCCGGCGGTGCCCATCTTCATCGCGCAGTACGTCACGCTGCACGGAGATCTCGACACCGAACTGTTGAGTCGATGTGCCGTTGCGGCCACCGAGGAGTTCCAGTCGCCGTTCCTGCACCTGATCGACGTGGACGGGGAGCCGTACCAGTTGGTGGACCCCGGCACCGACACCTCGATCGGGCAGGTGGACCTGCGGGATCACCCGGATCCCGGCTCCGCTGCTCGCGAGTGGATGGAACACGACTACTCGACGCCGATCGACCTCACCCGCGATCGCCTCATCGACATGACGATCCTGCGCACCGGCGATCAAGAGTACTTGTGGTACACCAGGATCCATCACGTCGCACTGGACGGCTACAGCGGCATGACGATGGCGAACCGGATCGCCGCCCTGTACACCGCCGCGGTGGAGAACCGGGAGCCGGAACCGAACCGGGCGCTCGATCTCCGGGAACTGCTCGCGATCGACCAGAAATACCGGGCGTCGAGTCGCTTCCAGGCCGACCGCGAGTACTGGGCCGACCACATCGCCGGGATCGAGTCGGGATCGACACTGGCCGAGACGGAGGCGCCCGTCGCCGCCGTGAGCCGAGTCGAGAGCGCACCGCTGCCCGACGCCGTCATCGCGGCCCTCGATTCCACCGACCGGACGCTCGAGGCCACCCCCGCGGCGGTGCTCATCGCGGCGTTCGCGTGTTACCTCGCGCGCCTGACCGGACGCACCGACGTCCTGGTCAACATGCCCGTCTCGGCCCGCACGACGGCGCCGCTGCAGCGATCCGGCGGCATGCTCGTCAACGTCGCGCCGCTGCGGGCGACGGTGCTGCCGAACGACACCGTCGCCGACCTGGTCGGCCGCATCCAGCTGGAATTGATGGGCGCGCTGCGTCATCAGCGGTGCAGCATCGAGGACATTCGACGCGACGCCGGGCTCACCGGCACCGCCCGCGGCCTGGCCGGTCCGATGGTCAACGTCATGCTGTTCCACCAGAAGATGACCCTGGGCGAGATCGAGGGCGAATACCACATCGTCACGTCCGGCCCGGTCGAGGACCTCCTCGTCAACTTTGTCCAGAGCGGTTTTCCGACAAGGACATTCGTCGAGTTCCGGGCGAATCCGGGGCGCTACTCGCAGGACGTGCTGCACGCCCACCACCGGCGGTTCCTCGAACTCGTCGAGGAGTTCGTCCTCGCGTCGCCCGACACTCGCGTCGCCGACGTCCACACCGAGAGTTCGGCGGTGGGGGCCCAGTTGCTCCGCACCGCCGCGCAACTCGAGTTCTGGTCGCGCGAGCTGGCCGGTCTGCCCGACATCCTCTCGCTGCCGTCGGACCGGCCCCGCCCGGCCCGACGCGCCCTCACCAGTGACCGTGTCGATTTCGAAGTCCCCGCGGCGGTGCATCGCGCCGTCATCGAGCAGTCGGAAGCCCGCGGCTGCACCGTGTTCGCCGCAATGCACGCGGCGCTCGTCGTGGTGCTGGCGCGCCTGGCCGACGTCGACGACGTCGCGATCGGCACACCGGTGACCGGACGCAGCGCGGCCGGGGAGTTCGTCAACACCCTGACCCTGCGGACGCGGCTGTCGTCGGGGATCACGTTCGACGAACTACTCACCGACGTCTGCCGTTCCAATGTCCAGGCCTTCCGGCACGCCGAGACGCCCTTCGCTCAGCTGGTCGAGGCGCTCGACCGGACCCGGGAGAACGCGCACTCGCCGCTGTTCCAGGTGATGCTCGAGTTCCTCGACGGACGGACCCCGCACCTCAAGGAGGAGGGACTGTTCGTGCGTGGCGCGGACACCGGCCCCGACATCTCCGCCCTCGATCTGCGGCTCACCGTCGAGGAACGCTTCGCGGGCAACGGTGACGGCACCCGCGTCCCGGACGGGGTGAGCGCGTCGTTCGCGTTCGCAACCGACATGTTCGACGCGGAGACCATCGAGACGCTGTCGGCGCGGTACCTCCGGGTGCTCGACGCGGTGCTCGAAGACCCGGCCGCGGTGGTCGCGGACATCGACCTGCTCGCCGACGACGAGCGCCGTCGACTGTCCGGGGTGTGGGGCGGTGACGGCGTCGAGCCGCGCACGCTCGCGGATATCCTCGGCGCGGCCGCGGGCACCGATCCCGACCGGATCGCACTGTCGTACGAGGGCCGGCAGCTGAGCTACCGCGACCTCGACGCGGACTCGAACCGGCTGGCCCGTCTCCTGATCGCGCGGGGCGTCGGACCGGAATCGGTGGTGGCGCTGTCGATGCCGCGCTCGATCGAGTCGGTGTCGTCGGTGTGGGCGGTGGCCAAGACCGGTGCGGCGTTCGTCCCGGTGGACCCGAACTACCCGGCCGATCGCATCGAGCACATGCTCACCGATTCCGGTTCGACGCTGGCCCTGACCGTCGCGGCCCACGCCGCCGCGGTCGCGGACATCGTGCCGTCCCTCGTCCTGGACGATCCCGGGTTCGGTGAGCAGGTGCGCCAGTGGCCGGCGGACGCCGTCACCGACGCGGACCGACTCGCGCCTGTGCACATCGGCAACCCGGCATACCTGATCTACACCTCCGGGTCGACGGGCACCCCGAAGGGCGTCACCGTCACCCACCGCGGGCTGGCGAACTTCGCCGAGGACGAACGCCGCCGCTACCGGGTGCGCCCCGACTCGCGCACGCTGCACTTCTCGTCCCCGAGCTTCGACGCGTCGGTGCTCGAGCTGATGCTCGCGTTCGGTGCGGGTGCCACGATGGTGATCGCCCCGCCCACGATCTACGGCGGCGCGGAACTGACCGCGCTGCTGCGCGACGAGCGGGTCACGCATGCGTTCGTCACACCGGCGGCGCTGGGCTCGGTCGACGCGGACGTGCTCACCGATCTCGAATGCGTCGTAACCGGCGGTGAGGCCTGCCCGCCGTATCTGGTGGAGCAGTGGGCGCCGCGGCATCGGATGTTCAACGCCTACGGACCCACCGAGGCGACGGTCGTGTCGAGCGTGTCCGACCCGCTGGTGGTGGGGCAGGACGTCACGATCGGCAGCCCCCCGCTCGGCACCGGCGCGCTCGTGCTCGACGCCCGGCTGCGGCCGGTGCCGCCCGGCGTCGCCGGGGAGCTGTACGTGTACGGCGACGGCCTGGCCCGCGGCTACCACGCGCGGGCGGCGACCACCGCGGAGCGCTTCGTGGCCAACCCGTTCGACGGCACCCGGATGTACCGCACCGGTGACCTGGTTCGCTGGCGGCGGTTCGGGCGCGGGCACTCGCTCGAGTATGTGGGCCGCACCGACTTCCAGATCAAGATCCGCGGCTACCGCATCGAACTCGGCGAGGTCGAGGCGGCGCTGCGCTCGCACCCCGACGTCGGCTTCGCGCTCGCGACCGGATTCGTCGGGCCGTCGGGCGACACCCTGCTGGTGGCGTACGTGCAGCCGGAGAGCAACCGGGAGACGGTCGCCGGTGACCGGCTCGGCGCCGAAGTCACCGCGCACGCCGCGGACGTCCTGCCGCCGCACATGGTGCCGGCGAGTGTCGTCGTGCTCGACTCGCTGCCGCTCACGCCGGCCGGCAAGCTGGACCGGCGGGCCCTGCCCGAACCCCGGTTCGACACGGGCACAGGAGAGTTCCGCGCGCCCGCCACGCTGGACGAGAAGAAGATCGCCGGCGTGTTCTCGGAACTCCTCGGCGTCGAGCGGATCGGGACCACCGACAGCTTCTTCGACCTCGGTGGCAACTCGCTGACCGCGACGCGGATCGTGGCCCGCATCAACGCGACGCTCGGCACCGAACTGTCCGTCCTCGACCTGTTCGAGGCGCCGACCGTGGCCGCGCTCGCCGACCGCGTCGAAGCCGCCGGGCCCGGGCACGGTGCCCGCCCGCCGCTGGTGCCGCGGGAACACGGCGGCCCGGTGCCGGTGTCCCTCGCCCAGCAGCGGATGTGGTTCGTCAACCAACTCGACCCGACGTCGGCCGCGTACAACATCCCGATCGCCGTCCGGCTGAGCGGGCCGCTGGACGTGGCGGCGCTCCGCACCGCCCTCGCCGACGTCGTCGAACGGCACCAGACGCTGCGCACCGTCTTCCCGAACACCCCGGACGGCCCCGTGCAACTGGTGCGGTCCACCGCCGAGACGGCACTCGACCTCGAGCCGGAGGACGTGACCGAAGCTCGACTGCCGCAGCGGTTGACGTCCGCCGCGACCTCGAGCTTCGACGTCTCGGTCCAGACCCCGGTGCGGGCGCACCTGTGGCGAGTCGGCCCCACCGAACACGTGCTCGCGCTCGTCGTGCACCACGTGGCGGCGGACGGTTTGTCGATGGCACCGCTCGCGCGCGATGTCATGGTGGCGTACGGGGCGCGGGCGGCCGGCACCGAACCGGCCTGGCCGCCGCTCGCGGTGCAGTACACCGACTACGCCGCATGGCAACGGGACCTGCTCGGCTCGGAGGACGATCCGCGCAGCCTGATCGCCCGCCAACTCGCGTTCTGGCGAGACGAGCTGACCGGGGCCCCCGACCTGCTCGAACTGCCCACCGACCGACCGAGGCCGCCGCAGCAGTCGATGCGCGGCGGGGCGGTGGACGTCACAATCGCCCCGCACCTGCACCGCCGACTGCTCGAACTGGCCGGCGAGTACGAGGCGAGCCTGTTCATGGTGCTGCACGCGGCGCTGGCCGTGCTGCTGGCGCGCACCAGCGGCGCGTCCGACGTCTCGATCGGCTCCCCGGTGTCCGGGCGCGGTGAGGCCGAACTCGACGACCTGGTCGGCATGTTCGTCAACACGCTGGTGCTGCGCAGCCGGGTGGACCAGGGCGGGACGTTCAGCGACCTGCTGGCGCACACCCGCACCACCGACCTGGCCGCGCTCGGCAACACCGACGTGCCGTTCGAGCGGCTGGTCGAGGTGCTCGACCCGCCCCGTTCGGAGGCGTACTCGCCGCTGTTCCAGGTGATGCTGGTGCTGCAGGGGTCCGACCGCAACCGGCTCGAGCTACCGGGCCTGACCGTCGAGGTCGACGAGATCGACACCGGCACAGCAAAATTCGATCTGCAGGTCATCCTCACCGAGCTGTCGGACGTGGAGGGTCGTCCCGGCCCGATCGAGGCGACGCTGTCGTACGCGACCGACCTGTTCGATCCCGGCACCGTCTCCGTGCTCGCGGAACGGTTCCTGCGGATCCTCGAGGCCGTCACCGTCGATCCGTCGGTCCGGGTCGGCGACATCGACGTCCTCGTCGACGGTGAACGCGAACTCGTGCTCGACGAGTGGAACGCCACCGAACACCCGGTGCCGGACGCGACGCTGGCCGACCTGTTCGACGCACAGGCCCGGCGCACTCCGCACGCGGTGGCGCTGACGTTCGGCGACGAGCAGCTCACGTACGCGGAGTTCGCGTCCCGTGCCCGGCGCCTCGCCCGCGAGCTGATCGCCCGCGGCGTGGGACCGGAGAGCCGGGTCGCGCTGTCGATGCGACGCTCGTTCGACCTGCTGATCGGCATGTACGCGGTCACCGAGGCGGGCGGCGCGTACGTCCCGCTCGACCCGGACCATCCGCAGGCACGCACCGACTACGTGCTGGCCAGCGCCGAGCCGGTGTGCGTGCTGACCACCCGCCGGGACCGCACCGGACTCGGCGGCAGCGTCGAGATCCTCGAGATCGACCGGCTCGAGCTCGACGTCCACGACGACGGTCCGATCCGGCCCGAGGAACGGCGCGGCACCCTCCGGCCCGACGACGTCGCGTACGTGATCTACACGTCGGGTTCGACGGGCCGCCCCAAGGGCGTCGCCGTCACCCATCGTGCGATCGTCAACCGCCTGGCCTGGATGCAGGACCGGTACCGGCTCACCGGTGCCGACGTCGTGGTGCAGAAGACGCCGGCGACGTTCGACGTCTCGGTGTGGGAGTTCTTCTGGCCGTTGCAGACCGGTGCGAGTCTGGCGATCGCGCTGCCCGACGGGCACCGGGACCCCGCGTACCTGTCGCAGCTGATCGACGACCGGAACGTGACCGTGGCGCACTTCGTGCCGTCGATGCTCGCCGCGTTCGTGGTCGGCGCCGACCCCGCGCAGTGCCGGTCGCTGCGCACGGTGTTCTGCAGCGGCGAGGCACTGCCGCCCGCCACCGCGGAGGCGTTCGCCGAGTTCGCCGGAGCGGGCGGCGCCGAGCTGCACAACCTGTACGGCCCCACCGAGGCCGCCGTCGACGTCACCTACCGGCAGTACACCGCCGCCGACACGGTGTCGGTCCCGATCGGCGCGCCCGTGTGGAACACCCAGGTGTACGTGCTGGATTCGCGCCTGCACCCGGCCGCAGTCGGAGTGCCCGGCGAGTTGTACCTGGCCGGTGTCCAGCTGGCCCGCGGGTACGTGGCACGGCCGGACCTGACGGCGGAACGGTTCGTCGCCGACCCGTTCGGACTGCCCGGCGCCCGCCTCTACCGCACCGGCGACCTCGTGCGTTGGCGCGGCGACGGCAACTTGGATTACATCGGCCGGACCGACTTCCAGGTGAAGCTGCGCGGCCTGCGCATCGAGCTCGGCGAGGTGGAGACGACGCTGCTTGCCCGGCCGGGCGTGGCTCAGGCCGTGGTCGTGGTCCGCCGCGACGACCTGGTGGGGGAGGCCCTCGTCGGGTACGTAGTTCCCGACCCGGGCGCCGCCGTCGACCCGGTGGCGCTGCGGGAGTCGCTCGCCGAGTCGCTGCCGGCGTACATGGTGCCGTCGCAGATCCTCGTGCTCGACGAGTTCCCACTCGGCTCCACCGGCAAGCTGGATCGGCGCGCGCTGCCCGCCCCCGAGTTCGGTGCCGTGGAGACCGAGTTCGTGGCACCCAGGAATCCGGTCGAGGAGATCCTCGCGCTGATCTTCGGTGAACTGGTCGGCACGGCCCGGATCGGCGTGTACGACAGCTTCTTCGATCTGGGCGGCAACTCGCTGACCGCGACCCGGCTGGTGGCCCGCGTCAACGAGGCGCTCGACGCGCACGTCGGGGTGCGCGACGTCTTCGACGCCCCGACCGTGGCCGCGCTCGCGCTGCGGATCGAGTCCGGGGGAATGCGCGGCGCCGAGCGGGCACCGCTGTCCCCGGTCGAGCGCCCCGCGGTCGTCCCGGTCTCGCTGGCGCAGAAGCGGATGTGGTTCATCAACCAGTTCGACACCGCGTCCGCGGCGTACAACGTGGTGCTGCCGGTCCGGCTCGACGGTGACCTCGACCGGGGCGCGCTGCGCGCGGCCGTCGCCGACGTCCTCGAACGGCACGAGTCGCTGCGCACCCGCTTCCCGATGGTCGACGGCGAGCCCACCCAGGTGATCGTGCCGACCGCGGCCGTCGCCCCGGACCTGGAACCGGTGACCGCCACCGAACAGGACCTCCACCATCGGGTCGCCGAGTTCGCGGCGCAGGGCTTCGACGTCACTACGGCACCGCCGGTGCGGTCGCTGCTGCTGCGCGTGGGCCCGCAGACCCACGTGCTGGTGATCGTCGTGCACCACATCTGCGCCGACGGGTTCTCGCTGGCACCGCTCGCGCGGGACGTCATGAGCGCGTACGTCGCCCGGACCGAGGACCGTGCCCCGCACTGGTCGCCGCTCCCGGTGCAGTACGCCGACTACGCGCTGTGGCAGCAGGCGGTACTGGGCGGCACCGACGACCCGGACAGCATCCTGACCACCCAGCTCGAACACTGGGCCCGCACCCTCGACGGACTGCCGGAGGTCCTCGAACTGCCCACCGACCGACCGCGACCGGCGGAGCGGACCCTGCACGGCGCGGTGCACGAGTTCCGGATCGGTCCCGACGTGCACCGGCGGCTCACCGCCGTCGCCCGCGGCCACAACTCGACCGTGTTCATGGCGGTGCACGCCGCACTGGCGGCACTGCTCGCCCGACTCGGCGACACCGACGACGTCGCGATCGGCACCCCGATCGCGGGCCGCGGCGCCGCTGCCCTCGACGACATGGTCGGCATGTTCGTCAACACGCTGGTGCTGCGCAGCCGGTTCGAGCCGGCCGCCACCTACTCGGAGCTGCTGTCCGCGGTCCGCGACGGCGACCTCGACGCGTTCCACCATGCCGACCTGCCGTTCGAACGGTTGGTGGACGCGCTGGCCCCGGAACGGTCGACCGCGCACTCGCCGCTGTTCCAGGTGATGCTCGAGTTCCGCAACAACGAGCAGCCGCGGCTCGAACTGCCCGGTCTGACCGTCACGGTCGTCGACACCGGCACTGCCATCGCCAACTTCGACCTGCAGCTCACCCTCACCGAGGAGTTCACCGAGGCCGGCGAACCCGCCGGTGTCACCGCCGGATTCACGTACGCGACCGACCTGTTCGACCCGGCCACCGTCACCCGCCTCGCGGAACGGTTCGGCGCGGTGCTACGCGCCGTCACCGACGACCCCGCCGTGCGGGTGGGCGACGTCGAGCTGTTGACGGCGGCCGAGCGGGCCGCGATCGCCCCGGTGAGCGGCGGGGCCGGGGTGCCCGCCCGCACCCTGCCCGAGTTGCTGGCGACCGCGAGCGTCGTCGATCCCGCGGCCACCGCGGTGGTGTTCGAGGGGCGCGAGCTCAGCTACCGAGAACTCGATGCCGCCTCCGATCGGCTGGCCCGGCTGCTGATCGGGCGCGGCATCGGCCCCGAGTCGGTGGTCGCGCTGGCGCTGGCCCGCTCGATCGAGTCGGTGACCGCGACATGGGCGGTCGCCAAGACCGGGGCCGCGTTCGTGCCGGTGGACCCGAACTATCCTCCGGACCGCATCGAGCACATGCTCACCGACTCCGGGGCCGTCGTCGGCCTCACCGTGCGCGGACACCGCGACACGCTGCCACCGGTCACCGACTGGGTGATGCTCGACGACAGCGCGGTTCGCGACGAACTGCGGCGCCTGCCCGGTGGCCCGGTCACCGACGGCGAACGGGTGCGGCCGGTCCGGCTCGACGATCCCGCGTACCTGATCTACACATCCGGGTCCACCGGCATCCCGAAGGGCGTCGTGGTCCCGCATCGCGGCCTGGCGAACTTCGCCGCCGAGGAACGCACCCGGTTCGGCATCACGCCGCGGTCGCGGACCCTGCACTTCTCGTCGCCCAGCTTCGACGCCTCGATCCTCGAACTGCTCCTCGCGGTCGGCTCGGGCGCCGCGATGGTCGTCGCGCCGCCCACCGTGGTCGGCGGCGACGAACTGCGGGACCTGCTGCGCGAGAACCGGGTCACGCACGCGTTCGTGACGCCGGCCGCCCTCGCCTCGGTGGATCCGGCGGGTCTGCCGGCGCTCGAGTGCGTCGCCACCGGTGGCGAGGCGTGCCCGCCCGAACTGGTGGCGCAGTGGGCGCCCGGGCGGCGGATGTTCAACGCGTACGGGCCGACCGAGGCCACCGTCGTCGCCAGCATCAGCGAGCCGCTTGCGGTCGGGGTGCCCGTCACGATCGGCCGCCCCCCGATGGGCACGTCACTGGTGGTGCTCGATTCGCGCCTGCACCCGGTGCCCGGCGGGGTGCCCGGTGAGCTGTACGTGCTCGGCAGCGGCCTGGCCCGCGGCTATCACGCCCGTCCCGGCACCACCGGGGAGCGGTTCGTGGCCAACCCGTTCGGCGAACCGGGCAGTCGCATGTACCGCACCGGCGACCTGGTCCGCTGGAATGGCTCCGGGCAGCTGGAGTACCTGGGCCGCACCGACTTCCAGGTGAAGATCCGCGGCTTCCGGATCGAGCTCGGCGAGATCGAGACGGCGCTGCGCCGGTTCCCGGGCATCGCGCGCGCCGTCGTCACCGTCGACGGGTCCGGCCCCGCGAGCAGGCTTGTCGGGTACGTGGTGCCCGAGCCGGGCGCGACGATCGACCCGGCCGACGTCACCGACTTCGTCGGCACGTCCCTCGCGTCGTACATGGTGCCGTCCGCGGTGATGGTCCTCGATGCGCTGCCGATCGGTCCGGCGGGCAAACTGGACCGGCGGGCGCTGCCGGCGCCCGACTTCGGGGCCCGCGCCGGAACCGGGCGCGCCCCGCGATCCGAGCGCGAACGGCAGCTGGCCGACCTGTTCGCCGAGGTGCTCGGTCTCGACTCGGTGGGCGTCGACGACTCGTTCTTCGGCCTGGGCGGCGATTCGATCATGTCGATCCAGCTGGTCTCGCGCGCCAAGACCGCGGGCCTGCACTTCACGCCGCGGGACGTGTTCGAGCACAAGACCGTCGAGGCGCTCGCGCGGGTGGCGCAGGCCGGTGCGGACGCGATCGTGCTCGCGGAACTCGACGGCGGCGGTGTCGGCGACGTCCCGCTGCTGCCCGTCGCCCGTTGGCTCCTCGGCCGCGGCGGACACCACGACCGGTTCTCGCAGGCGGCGCTGCTCACCGCGCCCGAGGGACTCGACGAGGCCTCGCTCGCCGGCGCGCTGCAGGCCGTCCTGGACCGGCACGACATGCTCCGGGCCCGGATGCGGGCAGGCGAGCACCGGATGATCGTGCCGCCGCCGGGCTCGGTGTACGCCGAGTGGCTGATCCGCCGGGTCGAGGTGGACGCGGCACCGGGGACCGACACGTTCGCGGACGCCGTGCGGGCCGAACTCGACGCCGCCGAGGACCGGCTCGACCCGGCGGCCGGCGAGATGGTTCAGGTGGTGTGGCTGGATTCCCGTGCGGATGGCGGGCGGCTGCTGATCGTCGCGCATCACCTCGTCGTCGACGGCGTCTCGTGGCGCATCCTGGTGCCGGACCTGGCGACGGCGTGGGCGCAGATCGTCGCCGGGGAGCGGCCCGACCTGGCCCCGGTCGGCACGTCGATGCGGCGGTGGGCGCACGGACTCGTCGACATCGCCGCGGATCGGCGCGACGAACTGGACCGGTGGCGCGACACCCTGACCGGCGACGACCCGCTGCTCGGCGCACGCCCGCTCGACCCGGCCGTGGACCTCGCCGCCACCGCCCGAACCGTCACCGTCGAGGTATCGCCCGACGTGACCGAGGCGTTGTTGACGACGCTGCCGGACGCGTTCCGCGGCAGCGTCAACGACGGCCTGCTGACCGCGCTGGCGCTCGCACTGGTCCGCTGGCGCAGCGACCGCGGCGTCGGATCCGATACCGCGTTGGTCACCCTCGAGGGCCACGGCCGCGAGGACCATGTGCTGCCCGGCGCAGACCTGGCGCGCACCGTCGGCTGGTTCACCACGCTGTTCCCGATCCGGTTGGACCTGACCGGGATCGACGTCGACGACGCCTTCACCGGCGGCCGCGGTGCGGGTGCCGCGGTCAAGGCCGTCAAGGAGCAGTTGCTGGCGGTGCCCGATCACGGCATCGGCTTCGGGCTGCTGCGCTACCTCGACGACGAGGGCGAACGAGCCCTGCGGGACCTGCCCTCGCCGCAGGTCAGCTTCAACTACCTGGGCCGGCTCACCGCCGCGGTCCCGGAGGACCAGCGGGCCGCCGGGTGGGTGCCGACCGACGACGCCGATCTGGGGATCCTGCAGGACGCGGATCTGCCGGTCGCGTCGGTCCTCGACATCAATGCCGTCACCACCGACGGACAGGACGGGTCCCGGATCCGCGCCACGTGGGGCTTCCCGGCGGGCGTGCTCGCGGAGGCCGACGTGGCGGCGCTGGCGCAGCTGTGGACCGACGCGCTGGTCGCGCTCGCCCGGCACGTCTCCCGCCCGGGTGCGGGCGGGGTGACCCCGTCGGATCTGGATCTGGTGGCCCTCGAGCAGCCGGAGATCGAGCGGCTCGAGCAGCGTTTCCCGACCCTGACGGACGTGTGGTCGCTGTCGCCGCTGCAGTCGGGGCTGCTGTTCCACGCGCAGCTGGCCGACCGGTCGGTGGACTCCTACCTGGTGCAGATGATGCTCGACGTGCGCGGTGCCGACCCCGGACGGCTGCGGCGGGCCGGGCAGGCGATGCTCGGCCGGCATCCGAACCTGCGGTCCGCGTTCGTGCATGGCTCCGACGGCGCGCCGGTGCAGGTGGTGCAGGAGCGGGTGGCGCTGCCGTGGAACGAGATCGACCTGTCCGAGCTCGACGAGCCGGTGCGGGAGGCGGAGCTGGCTCGGCTCATCGCCGACGACCGGACCCGGCGCTTCGACATGGCGGAGGCGCCACTGATCCGGTTCCTGCTGGTGCGGACCGGGCCGGACGAGCACCGGCTGATCCTCACCAACCACCACATCCTGCTCGACGGCTGGTCGACGCCGCTGATGATGCAGGAACTGCTGACCCTGTACGCGACCGACGGTGACACCTCGGTGCTGCCCCGGGTGCCCGCGTACCGGGACTACCTGGCGTGGATCGGCATGCAGGACCCCGACGCCGGGGTGCGGGCGTGGGCCGAGTCGCTCGCGGGCCTCGACGAGCCGACCCTGCTGGCGCCGCCCGACCGCGGCCGCGAACAGGGCGCCGTCGCCGACGAGATCGACGTCTCGCTCGACGCCGCGCGCACCGCCCGGCTGCAGGCGATCGGGCGGCAGTGGGGCGTCACCCTCAACACGATGGTGCAGGCGGCGTGGGCGATCGTGCTGGGCGCGACGACCGGCCGCGACGACGTCGTCTTCGGCAGCACCGTGTCCGGACGCCCGCCGCACATCCCCGGCATCGAGTCCATGATCGGCCTGTTCATCAACACGCTCCCGATCCGGGTGCGGCTCGACGCGCGCGAATCGGTGGGGGAGTTGCTGGCCCGGCTGCAGTCCGAGCAGGCCGGGCTCCTCGACCACCACCACGTGAGCCTCACCGACATCCAGGACGCCGTCGGGCCCGTGCTGGCGTTCGACACCCTGACGGTGTTCGAGTCCTATCCGGTGGACCGTTCCGCGGTCACCGACGCCGACATCTCCGGGCTGCGCCTGGTGCGCCTGCGCGAGGGCACCGACGCCGCGCACTACCCGCTGACCCTCGTCGCCAACGCCGACGACCGGCTGCGGATGAAGCTCAAGTTCCTGCCGGAGCTGTTCGACCGCGGCCAGGCCCGGTCGCTGGCCGAGCGGGTGCAGCGCGTACTCGTCGCCCTCTCCGAGGACCCGCAGTGCCCGCTGGCGCGGCTGCGTCTGCTGTCGGACTCCGAATGGGCCGAACTGGTGCCGCTGCGCGGGCGGTCGGGCCGGTCGGTGCGGACCCTGCCGCAGTTGTTCGCCGACGCGGCCGCCGCGGACCCGGACGCGGTCGCCCTGGTCTCCGGCGACGTCGAGGTCACCTACCGTGAACTCGACCAGCGCTCCAACCGGTTGGCGCGGGTGCTTGTCGACGACGGCGTGGGCCCGGAGTCGTTCGTGGCACTGGGCATTCCGCGGTCGATCGAGTCGATCGTCGCGGTGTGGGCGGTCGCCAAGGCCGGCGCCGCGTTCCTGCCGGTGGATCCGAACTACCCGGCCGAGCGGATCGCGTTCATGCTCGAGGACTCCGGCGCCACGGTGGGTCTGACGGTGACCGGGGCCCGCGACCGGCTACCCGACACCGTGCCGTGGGCGATCATCGACGACCCCGCGTTCGAGGCCCGCTGCGCGACACGGTCGGCCACCCCGGTCACCGACGCCGACCTGCCGGCACCGCTGCGGCTGATACACCCGGCGTACGTCATCTACACGTCGGGCACCACGGGCACCCCGAAGGGCGTGGTGGTGACGCACGAGGGCCTCGACAACCTCTCCGAGGAGTACCGCGCGCACTTCGCGACCCGGCCGTCCTCCCGGACCCTGCATTTCTCCACGCCGAGCTTCGACGCCGCGGTGCTCGACTACCTGCTGGCGTTCGGGGCGGGCGCGACGATGATCATCGCCCCGCCCACGGTGTACGGCGGCCGCGAACTCGCGGACCTGATCCGCGACGAGCACGTCACGCACGCGTTCATCACGACGGCGGCGGCCGCGACCGTCGACCCCACCGGACTCGACGAGTTCACCGAGGTGATGGTCGGCGGCGAGGCGGTGCCGCCCGAACTGGTGGCCCGGTGGGCGCACGAGCGGCGCTTCTACAACGGCTACGGCCCCACCGAGGCGACCGTCATGGCGAACGTCAGTGCGCCGCTGGTGACCGGGGAGACCGTGACCATCGGCACGCCGCTGCGCGGGGTGTCCGAGCTGGTCCTCGACACCAACCTGCGCCCGGTTCCGGCGGGGGTGCCCGGCGAGCTGTACATCGCCGGCCCGAACCTGGCCCGCGGCTACCACCGGCGACCGGGGCTGACCGCGGAACGGTTCGTCGCGAACCCGCACGGCATCCCCGGCGAACGGATGTACCGCACCGGCGACGTGGTGCGGGTGCGGACAGACCGCACGGTCGAGTACATCGGCCGCTCCGACTTCCAGGTGAAGATCCGCGGCTTCCGCATCGAACTCGGCGACATCGACAACGCGTTCGGCGACCACCCGCACATCCGGTTCGCGGTCACGCTGGGACGACCCGGCCCGACCGGGGAGACCGCGCTGGTCACGTACGTGCTGCCGGTCGCCGACGCGGACCTGGAACCGGGCGCGCTGCGGGAGTACGCCGCCGAACGACTACCCGCGCAGATGGTGCCGTCGAGCATCATGATCCTCGACGAGATCCCGCTGACCCCGATCGGCAAACTGGACCGGGCGGCGCTGCCGGACCCGGAGTTCCTGCCCGCGGCCACCACGTTCCGGGCGCCCACCGACCCCGTCGAGCAGACCGTCGTCGACACGTTCACCGCGGTCCTGGGGCTCGAACGGATCGGCATCGACGACAGCTTCTTCGACCTCGGCGGCAACTCGCTGATCGCGACCCGGGTGATCGCCCGGCTCGGCGCCGCACTCGGCGTCGATCTCGGGGTGCGGGCGCTGTTCGAGGCGCCGACCGCCCACCAGCTGGCGCGCTGGGTCTCGCGTGCCCAACTGGACACCACGGCCCGGCCCCCGCTGGTGCCGCAGCAGCGCCCCGACCCGGTGCCGCTGTCGCTGGCCCAGAAGCGGATGTGGTTCATCAACCAGTTCGACACCGAGTCGGCCGCCTACAACATTCCCCTCGCGGTGCGGCTGACCGGCGATCTCGACGTCGCGGCCCTCGCGGCGGCGGTGCTCGACGTGCAGGACCGGCACGAAACCCTGCGTACCTTCTTCCCGTCCCGCGACGGCGAACCGGTGCAGCTGGTGGTGCCGGCCACCGAGGCCGCGCCGCGCCTCACCGTCGTCGACGTGCCGCCGGACCGGGTGCCGGAACGGATCGCGGCGCTCATCTCGCGCGGCTTCGACGTGACCACGGCGGTGCCGGTGCGCGCCGAACTGCTGCGGCTCGGCCCCCGCGAACACGTCCTGACCATCGTGGTGCACCACATCTGCGCCGACGGCTTCTCGATGGCGCCGCTGGCGCGGGACGTCATGGCCGCGTACGTCGCCCGCACCGGCGGGCACGTCCCGCAGTGGGCGCCGCTGCCGGTGCAGTACGCCGACTTCGCGTTGTGGCAGCACGAGGTCCTCGGCTCCGAGGACGACCCGGATTCGCTGGCGCGCCGCCAACTCGAGTTCTGGACCGACGCGCTCGCCGGGCTGCCCGAGGCGATCACCCTGCCCACGGACCGGCCGCGCCCGACCCGGCAGAGCTTCGACGGCGCCCGGGTGCAGTTCGAGATCCCCGCCGATGTGCACCGCACGCTCGCCGAATCCGCGCGCCGGCACGGCGCGACGATGTTCATGGCGGCGCACGCGGCGCTGGCGGTGCTGCTGGCCAAGCTGAGTGGCACCGACGACATCGCGATCGGCACCCCGATCGCGGGCCGCGGCGAGGCCGAACTCGACGACCTCGTGGGCATGTTCGTCAACACGCTGGTGCTGCGGTCGAACGTCGACCCGGGTTCCGGCTTCGGGGACCTGCTCGGGCGGACCCGCGAATTCGACCTCGCGGCGTTCGGGCACGCGGATCTGCCGTTCGAGCGGCTCGTGGACGTGCTGGCCCCGGAGCGGTCCACCGCGCACTCGCCGCTGTTCCAGGTGCTGCTCGAGTTCCAGAACAACGAGCTGCCTCGCCTCGAGCTGCCGGGGTTGGTCGCCGACCCGGTTGCCGCCGACTTGGCGGTCGCGAAGTTCGACCTGCAGCTCACCCTCGCCGAGCGCTACGACGAGTCCGGCGTCCCGGACGGGATCGCGGCGGTCTTCACGTACGCGACCGACCTGTTCGAGCCGGACACGGTCCGTGAACTGGGGGAGCGGTTCACCCGGCTGCTCGACGCCCTCGTGGCGGACCCGACTCGGCCGGTCGGTGACATCGAGATCACCACCGCGACCGAACGCGACGCGATGCTCCGCGATTGGAATGCCGCGGGCGTGCGTGCCGGCGACGAGACCCTGGCCGATCGCTTCGCGGTCGCGGCGGCCCGGTTCGGCGACCGTCCGGCCCTCACCTACGAGGGCTCGACGATCGGATACGCCGAACTCGAGGCGCGCGCCAACCGGCTCGCACGGCACCTCGCCACCCTCGGGGCGGGCCCGGAAACGCTGGTGGCGGTGGCGTTGCCCCGCTCGACGGAGTTGGTGGTCGCACTGCTCGCCGTCATCAAGTCCGGCGCCGGATACCTGCCGCTCGACGTCACCTACCCGGCCGAGCGGCTCGCGTTCATGCTCGCCGACGCCGCCCCGGTCTGCGTCCTGACCACCACCTCCGACGCCGACAGCATCCCGGAGACGGACGCGCCGCTGATCCGTCTCGACACCGACGAGACGGCCACCGCGCTGGCCGGGCTACCGGACCGGGCCGTCACCGACGCCGACCGGCGGGCGCCGCTGCGCCCCGATGACGTCGCGTACGTCATCTACACCTCCGGCTCCACCGGTCGCCCCAAGGGCGTGCAGGTCACCCACCGGAACGTGCTGACGCTGTTCGCGAACACGGCGGCCGAGTTCGGCTTCGACGAGCACGACGTGTGGACGATGTTCCACTCGTACGCGTTCGACTTCTCGGTGTGGGAGCTGTGGGGCCCGCTGCTGCACGGCGGCCGCCTGGTCGTAGTCGACTTCTACACCGCACGGTCACCGGAGATGTTCCTGGATCTGCTGCGCACCGAGCAGGTCACGGTGCTCAATCAGACGCCGACGGCGTTCTACCAGTTGGCCGAGGCGGACCGGCTCGAGAGTGAGCAGGGCTCCGCGGCAACGGATCTGGCGCTGCGGTACGTCGTGTTCGGCGGCGAGGCCCTCGACCTCGGGCAGCTCGGCCGCTGGTACACCCGGCATCCCGACACCGCACCGCGACTGGTGAACATGTACGGCATCACCGAGACCACCGTGCACGTCACGCATCTCGAACTCGACCGCGCGTTCGCGGAGGCCGCCGACGCCAGCGTCATCGGCCGGGCCATCCCCGGTCTGCGGGTGACCGTCCTCGACGACCGCCTGCACCCGGTCCCGCCGGGCGTCACCGGCGAGATGTACGTCGCTGGAGAGCAGTTGACCCGCGGCTATCTGGGCCGGGGCGCGCTCACCTCGGGCCGGTTCGTGGCCGACCCGTTCGGCACACCGGGCACCCGGATGTACCGCACCGGCGACCTCGCCCGCTGGAACCGCGACGGCCGGCTCGAGTATCTGGGCCGCAGCGACTTCCAGGTGAAGATCCGCGGCTTCCGCATCGAACTCGGCGAGATCGAGGCCGCGCTGCTGCGGTTCCCGGGGATCGCGCAGGCGGTGGTCGCGGTGCACCGCGACGGCGCCGGACCGGCCCGTCTGGTCGCGTACGCGGTCCCCGAGCAGGCGGTCGAGTTCGACCCGCAGGACGTGCTCGACCACGTGGGCCGGGAACTGACGTCGTACATGGTCCCGGCGACGCTGATGGTGCTCGACGAGCTTCCGCTCACCGCGAACGGCAAGCTCGACCGCAAGGCGTTGCCGCAGCCGGAGTTCGGCGCCCGGAGCACCGCCGGCCGGGCCCCGCAGACCGACGCCGAACGCACCCTCGCCGGACTGTTCGCCGAGGTGCTCGGTCTCGACACGGTGGGGGTGGACGACTCGTTCTTCGGTCTGGGCGGCGATTCGATCATGTCGATCCAGTTGGTGTCGCGGGCCAAGGCCGCCGGGCTGCGGTTCACCCCGCGCGACGTCTTCGAGCACCGCAGCGTCGCCGGTATCGCTGCTGTCGCCGCGGACGCTGGCGAGGAGACGATCCATCTCGAGGAACTGCCCGGCGGTGGGATCGGCGAGTTCCCGCTCACGCCGATCATGCACTGGCTCCTCGGCCGCAGCGACGACGTGCGCCGGTACACGCAGACCGCGCTCCTGGCGCTGCCCCGCGAGATCGACCGCGACCAACTCGACCGCACGCTGCAGGCCGTCGTCGACCGGCACGACATGCTCCGCGGGCAACTCCGGACCGGGGAAGCACCCGGCATGCTGGTCCGGCCGGTGGGTGCGGTGGATGCCGCGGACCTGATCACCCGGATCCCGGTCGACGCCCTGTCCGGTCCCGGATTCACCGCCACCGCCGCGGCGGCGCTCGACGACGCCGCGGGCCGGCTCGATCCCGGCGCGGGAATCATGCTGCAGGCGGTGTGGTTCGACGCCGGGGATTCCGGTGGACGCCTGCTGCTGGTGATTCATCACCTCGCCGTGGACGGCGTCTCGTGGCGCATCCTGGTCCCGGACCTGGCGGCCGCGTGGGCCCGGATCGCCGCCGGGGAACTGCCCGATCTGGCGCCGACGGGCACCTCGATGCGGCGCTGGGCGCACGGCCTGGCCGACGCCACCGGTCGCGATCGCGAGTTGGGCCTGTGGCAGGCCACACTCGACACCGCCGACCCGGTGATCGGGTCGCGGCCCCTCGACCCGGCCGTCGACGTGTACGGCACGGTCGACAAGGTGTCGGTGGAGCTGCCGGCCGCGGTCACCGAGGCCCTGCTCACGACGGTGCCGGAGGCCTTCCGCGGCAACGTCGCCGACGCCCTGCTCACCGCACTGGCGATGGCGCTCACGCGCTGGCGCCGCACCCGCGGCGCCGACACCGACGGCGCCCTGGTCAACCTCGAGGGCCACGGCCGCGAGGACCAGGTGGTGCCCGGGGCCGACCTGGGCCGGACCGTCGGCTGGTTCACGACGATCTTCCCGGTCCGCCTCGACCTGACCGGCATCGACGTCGACGACGCCTTCGCCGCGGGTCCCGCCGCCGGCGCCGCACTCAAGGCCGTCAAGGAACAGCTCCTCGCGATCCCGGATCACGGCATCGGGTTCGGCATGCTCCGATACCTGGACCCGCGGACCGCCCCGCTGCTCGCGGAGCTGCCGGCGCCCCAGGTCACCTTCAACTACCTGGGCCGCCTCGGCGGAACGGTGACCGGCGCCGACGTCCCGTGGGTGCCGGTGAGCGACACCGAACTCGACGACGCACCCAGCGCCACCATGCCCGTCGCGTCCGCCCTCGACGTCAACGCCGTCGTCGGTGACACGCCCGAGGGTCCGCGGCTGCGCGCGACGTGGGCGTTCCCGCGCGGCGTCCTCGCGACCGTCGACGTCGGCGAACTCGCGGACCTGTGGGTGCGGGCGCTGTCGGCGCTGGCCCGGCACGCCGCGCACCCCGGCGCGGGCGGGCTCACGCCGTCGGATCTGGACCTGGTCGCGCTCGACCAGGCCGCCATCGAGACACTCGAGCACCGCTACCCGGGCCTGGACGACGTGTGGTCGCTGTCCCCGCTGCAGGCGGGCCTGCACTTCCACGCGATGCTCGCCGACGAGTCGGTGGACGCCTATCTGGTGCAGTTGACCCTGTCACTGGGCGGGACCGTGGACACCGATCGGCTGTGGCGGGCCGGGCAGGCCCTGCTGGACCGGCACCCGAACCTGCGGGCGGCGTTCGTCCGGCCCGACGGAGCGGCGTCGGACAGCGGTGCGGTGCAGGTGATCCCGCCCCGGGTGGAGCTGCCGTGGACCGAGGTGGACCTCTCGCGCCTGGATCCGGGCAGCCGCGCCCGCCGGTACGACGAACTGATGGCCGCCGACCGGGGCACCCGTTTCGATCTGACCGCGGCCCCGGCGATCCGGATGACGCTGGTGAATCTCGGCGGCGGCGACTACCGCCTGGTGGTGACCAACCACCACATCCTGCTCGACGGCTGGTCGACGCCGCTGGTGATCCGCGACCTGCTCACGCTGTACGCGACCGACGGTGACGCGTCGCTGCTGCCGCGGGTGCACCCGTACCGGGACTACCTGGCGTGGATGGCGGCGCAGGATCCCGCAGAGTCCACCGCGGCGTGGCGGCGGGCGCTGGCCGGACTCGAGGAACCCACGCTGCTGGCTCCGGCCACGCGAACCGCCGGCGGCGGTACCGAGGAACTCGAGGTGGCCCTGTCGGAGGAGCACACCGACACGCTGCGCTCCCTCGTGCGTGAGCGCGGACTGACCCTCAACACCGTCGTGCAGGCGGCGTGGGGCATCGTGCTGGGCGCGTTGACCGCCCGCACCGACGTCCTGTTCGGCGGCACCGTGTCCGGTCGGCCCCCGCAGATCCCCGGGATCGAGTCGATGGTGGGTCTGTTCATCAACACGCTGCCGGTGCGGGTCACGCTCGAGGCCGGCGAGACCCTCGGTGAACTCCTCGACCGGGTCCAGCGCGAGCAGGCCGCGCTGCTCGACCACCACTACCTCGGTCTCGCCGACATCCAGCGCGCCACCGGTCCGGCTGCCACGTTCGACACCCTCACGGTGTTCGAGTCGTACCCGGTGGACCGCGACGCGCTGACCGCCGACACCGACATCGCCGGACTCAAGGTGACCGGGATCGACGGCCGCGACGCGGCCCACTATCCGCTGTCGCTGGTCGCGTCGGTGAACGGCAACCTGAACCTGAAGTTCGAGTACTTCCCCGAGTTCTTCGATCAGGCCGTGGTCGATTCGATCGCGACCCGGGTCGCCGTCGTGCTCGAGCACATCGCGGTCGACCCGGACCGGCCGCTCGCGCGGCTGGACCTGCTCACCGAGACCGAGCGCCACGACCTCGCGCCGGTCGCCGGGACCGTCGGCGGGTCCATCCGCACGCTGCCCGACATCTTCGCCGACGCGGCCGCCCTGAACCCCGACGCGATCGCGCTGTCGTTCTCCGGCCGCGAGGTCACCTACCGGGAACTCGACACCCGGTCGTCGCGGATCGCCCGCGTCCTCATCGATCAGGGGGTGGGACCGGAGTCGTACGTCGCGCTGGGCATTCCCCGGTCCGTCGAGTCGGTACTCGCGGTGTGGGCGGTCACCAAGACCGGCGCGGCGTTCGTTCCGATCGACCCCAACTATCCGGTCGAACGGATCGAGCACATGCTCGCCGACTCGGGCGCCGGGCTGGGTCTGACTGTCGAGGCGCACCGGCACCGGCTGCCCGACACGGTCACGTGGCTCACCCTCGAGGACCCCGAGTTCGCGGCGGCCTGCGCGGCCCACTCGGACGCGCGAGTCACCGACGCGGACCGCACCGCTCCGCTGGGGCTCGAGCACGCCGCGTACGTGGTGTACACGTCCGGGTCGACGGGGCGACCCAAGGGCGTCGTCGTCGCGCACCGCGGGCTCGAGAATTTCGCACTCGACCAGCAGGAGCGGTTCGGTGCCACCGCCGCGTCCCGGACCCTGCACTTCGCGACACCCAGCTTCGACGGCGCCGTGTTCGAGTACCTGCAGGCGTTCGGGGTGGGCGCGACCATGGTGATCGCCGAACCCACCGTCTTCGGTGGTGCAGACCTGGCCCGGGTGCTCGCCGACGAGCACGTCACCCACGCGTTCATCACCACCGCCGCGCTCGCGACGGTCGACCCGACCGGCCTCGACGAGTTCGCCCACGTGGCCGTCGGCGGCGAGGCGTGCCCGCCGGAACTGGTGGCGCGCTGGGCGCCCGGCCGGAGCCTGCACAACGCGTACGGGCCGACCGAGACGACGATCATGACGAACATCAGCGCCCCCATGACCGTCGGCGACCCGATCACGATCGGCGGCCCGATCCGCGGCGTCCGCGAGGTCGTCCTCGACGGTCGTCTGCAGCCGGTACCGGTCGGGGTGCCCGGCGAGCTGTACATCGCCGGCCTCGGCCTGGCCCGCGGTTACCACCGGCGGCCGGGGCTGTCCGCGGAGCGGTTCGTGGCGAATCCGTTCGGCAAGCCGGGGGAGCGGATGTACCGCACCGGCGACATCGTGCGGTGGCGCCCCGATCTCACGATCGAGTACGTGGGTCGCTCCGACTTCCAGGTCAAGGTCCGCGGCTTCCGCATCGAGCTCGGTGAGATCGACACCGCCCTCGCCGCCGATCCCGCAGTCGGGTTCGCGGTCACCCTCGGTGTGCCCGGCCCCGCAGGCGACACCGTCCTGGCGTCCTACGTGGTGCCGGCGACCGGCGCCACCATCGAGCCGGGAGCGCTGCTCGATCGGCTGTCGGCGCGGCTGCCGTCGCACATGGTGCCCGCCGCGATCACACTGCTCGCCGAGATCCCGCTGAACCCGGTCGGCAAGCTCGACCGCGCCGCGCTGCCCGAACCGGAGTTCGCGTTCACCACCGGCGAGTTCCGGGCGCCGACCAACCCGCTCGAGTACACCCTGTCGGACGTGTTCACCGAGGTCCTCGGGGTCGACCGGATCGGCATCGACGACAGCTTCTTCGACCTCGGCGGCAACTCGCTGATCGCGACCCGGGTCACCGCACGGCTGAGCGGCCTCCTCGACGCCGACATCCCGGTGCGGGCGCTGTTCGAGGCGCCCTCGATCCACACGCTCGCGCAGTGGATCGCCCGCGAACGCGGCACCGGTACGGGCACCGGACATCCCCGGCCCGAACTCGACCGCCGCGAGCGCCCGGCGCGGATCCCGCTCTCGCTCGCGCAGCAACGCATGTGGTTCATCAACCAGTTCGACACCGCGTCCGCCGCCTACAACATCCCGATGGCGGTGAATCTGACCGGCGCCCTCGACGTCGCCGCCCTCCGCGACGCCGTCGGCGACGTGCTCGAACGGCACGAGTCCCTCCGCACCGCCTACCCGATCGTCGACCAGGAACCGTCGCAGGAGGTGTGGCCGGTCAGCGAGGTCCTCACCGACCTCGAACCGGTCACGGTCCGCGACGAGAGCGAACTGCGGCAGCGGATCACGGCGTTCGCCTCGCACGGGTTCGACGTCACCACCGCACCACCGGTGCGCGCGGAGATCCTCGAGATCGACGACGAGCACCACGTGCTCGTGATCGTCGTGCACCACATCTGCGCCGACGGCTACTCGATGGCGCCCCTCGGCCGCGACCTCATGGCCGCGTACACCGCCCGGGCCGCCTGCGCGACCCCGCAGTGGGCGCCGCTGCCCGTGCAGTACGCCGACTTCACGCTGTGGCAGCACGAGATGCTCGGCTCCGACACCGATCCCGAGTCGCTCATCTCGCGGCAACTGCAGTTCTGGACCGAGGAACTCGCCGGCGTCCCCGACGTCATCCAGTTGCCGACCGACCGGCCGCGTCCGGTGCAGCAGACGTTCCGCGGTGGACGGGTCGAGTTCCGTGTCCCCGCCGAACTGCACACCGTCGTCACCGAACTCGCGCACCGGCACGGTGCGAGCATGTTCATGGCGATGCACGCGGCGCTCGCGACGGTGCTGGCCCGGCTGGCGGACACCGACGACATCGCGATCGGCACCCCGATCGCCGGCCGCGGCGAGGTCGCCCTCGACGAACTCGTCGGCATGTTCGTCAACACCTTGGTGCTGCGGACCCGGATCGATCACGGCGACTCCTTCGACGCCCTGCTCCGCCAGGTACGCGAGGCCGACCTGGCCGCATTCGGGCACGCGGAGGTCCCGTTCGAGCGGCTCGTCGAGGAACTCAACCCGCCCCGGTCCACGTCCTACTCGCCGCTGTTCCAGGTGTCGATCGAGTTCCAGAACAACGAGCGGCCCCGACTCGAACTGCCCGGACTGACCGTCGAGGGCGTCGGCATCGACGCACAGGTCGCCAAGGAGGACCTGGAACTGGTGCTCGCCGAGGAATTCACCGACGACGGCGATCCCGCCGGGATCCTGGCGTCGCTGGACTTCGCGACCGACCTGTTCGACGAATCCACCGTCCGCCGCATCGCCGATCGCTTCGTGCGGGTGCTCGAGGCCGTCACCACCGATCCCGGACGCGCGGTGGGCGACATCGAGATCCTGGACCGCGACGAGCTGGCCGCCCTCGCACCCGCGCACGGTGACACCGACGCCTCCCCGCGGGTGTGGCCGGAACTGCTCGCCGCCGCGGCCGCCGTGGACCCGGATTCGGTGGCCCTGTCGTACCTCGGCCGCGCCCTCACCTACCGCGAACTCGACGAACGGTCCAACCGTCTCGCCCGCGTCCTGGCCGGGCGCGGGGTCGGCCCGGAAACTTTTGTCGCCCTCGGCATGCCCCGCTCGATCGACGAGATCGTCTCGATCTGGGCGGTCGCGAAGGCCGGCGCGGCGTTCGTCCCGGTCGACCCGAACTACCCGGCCGAGCGCATCGCCCACATGCTCTCCGATTCGGGGACCCGCGTCGGCCTCACGATGTCCGCACTGCGCGAACGACTTCCCGACACCGTCCCGTGGCTCGTCCTCGACGACGACGCGCTCGCGGCCGAGTTGGCGGCAGCGTCGGCGGCCCCGGTCACCGACGCCGACCGGACCGCGCCGCTGCATCTGACGCATCCGGCCTACCTGATCTACACGTCGGGATCGACGGGACGACCGAAGGGCGTCATCGTCACGCACCTGGGCATCGCCAACCTCACCGAGGAGGAGCGTCGCCGGTTCACCGTCACCCCCGACGCCCGGGTCTCGCATCTCGCGTCGCCCAGCTTCGACGCCTCCGTCTTCGAGATGATGATGGCGTTCAGCGCCGGTGCCCGGCTGGTGATCGTCCCGCCCACCGTCTACGGCGGCGCCGAACTGACCGACCTGCTCTCGCGCGAGGGCGTCACGCACGGCTTCATCACGCCGACCGCGCTGGCCTCGATCGAGGACGAGGGACTCGAATCGCTGCGGGTCCTCGCGGTCGCCGGCGAGGCCTGCCCGCCCGAACTGGTCGCCAAGTGGGCCCCGGGACGACGGATGTTCAACGGGTACGGCCCCACCGAGACCACCATCCAGGCCAGCGTCAGCGCGCCGATGCAGCCCGGCGAGACCGTCAACATCGGCGGGCCCGCAATCGGATTCGAGGAAGCCGTGCTCGACGGCCGGCTGCGCCCGGTACCGGTCGGGGTGCCCGGCGAGCTGTACATCTCCGGGCCCGGCCTGGCCCGCGGCTACCACAACCGGCCCGGCCTGACCGCCGACCGGTTCGTCGCGAGTCCGTTCGGACCGTCCGGATCCCGGATGTACCGCACCGGTGACGTGGTGCGCTGGCGGCACGACGGCACGATCGAGTACATCGGCCGCTCCGACTTCCAGGTGAAGGTGCGTGGTTTCCGGATCGAGCTCGGCGAAATCGACGCCGTCCTCACCCGGCACCCGGCCGTCACGTTCGCGGCGACCCTCGGCCACACCGGCCCGTCGGGTGACACGCTGCTCGCGTCGTACGTCCGGCCCGTCGAGGGCCACTCGGTCGAGTCCCGGGAACTGCGCGCGCACGTCGCGGCGCAACTGCCCGCGCACATGGTTCCGTCCGCGGTGGTGGTGCTCGACGAGATCCCGCTGACCCCGGTCGGCAAGCTCGACCGGCGCGCCCTGCCCGCACCGGAGTTCACGTCGCTCACCACCGAGTTCCGCCCGCCGACCACGGCCACCGAACGCGCGGTGACCGAGGTGTTCGCCGACGTCCTCGGCGTCGACCACGTCGGGATCGACGACAGCTTCTTCGATCTCGGCGGCAACTCGATCATCGCGACGCGCATCATGACGGAACTGCAGGCCCGCCTCGGCCGGCAGTTGCCGCTGCAGACGATGTTCCTCGACCCCACCCCGTCGGGCCTGGCGAAGCGCATCGATCTGCCGGTGGGCTACCTCGGAAGCAGCGGCTCGCCCGTCGACGACGCCCTCGGCGTGGTGATCCCGCTGCGACCCAACGGCGAACGCCCGCCGCTGTTCTGCGTCCATCCGGGAATCGGCCTGTCCTGGGGGTATGCCGGGCTGGTGCAGTACCTGGCGAAGGACCGTCCGGCGTACGGGCTGCAGCTGCCGCTGCTCAGCGGCGGCCCGGACTTCGAGTCGGTGCAGCAGCTCGCGCACCGGTACGTCGACGAGATCCGCACGGTGCAGCCGCACGGGCCGTACCACCTGCTCGGCTGGTCGCTCGGCGGCGTGATCGCGCACGCGATGGCAGTCGAACTGCGCAACGCCGGCGAGGATGTCGACACGCTCGCGATCATGGACAGCTACCTGACCGAGGGGGAGGAGGAGCCCGGACACCTCACCGTGATCGAACTGCTCGAGGGCCTGGGACTGGACCTCGCCCCGTACGGCGAGGTCCGTGACCTGACGTACGCGCAGGCGGTGGATCTGCTGAACGAATCCCTCGGCCAGGACACCGGTCTCACCCCGGAGCATCTCGAGCGCATCAACGAGGGGTTCACGACGTCGGCCCGCATCATGAACCGATACGCGCCCGAGGTGTTCGACGGCGACCTGCTGTTCTTCACGGCCGGACGGGGCGACGGCAGCACCGAACCGTCGTCGCCGCAGCATTCACCGCAGGTGTGGCAGCCGGCGATCACCGGACGAATCCGCGAGTTCACGATCGACTGCGAACACAACCAGATGATCGAGCCGGAGGCACTCGCCGCGATCGGCCCGGTACTCGAGGAATACCTGATTTCGCACTGAAATCGGTCCTGCGGCAACAAACTTCGCATAGATCACGGACACCGCAGATTCGGTGCGGAGGACGAGCACAGCGACTAGCGTCGGGACAACGGGACTGCGATCTTCCACGATCTTCCACACAGTTTGGAGAGCGTCATGAAGCTTCTGAAAGCCTCGAAGGCCGCCGCCGCGTCCGTTCTCGTCGTGGCGGCGCTCGGCGCGGGGACCGGCACCGCGTTCGCGGCGACCGCCCCCGGAGACGTCTCCGTGCCGCTCGTGCAACCCGTCGTCGACAAGCAGACGGCACAGGACAATCTGATGCGCGAGCTTCAGATCGGATGGGAGACGGGTGGCCCCGCAGGAATGGCGATCGGTGCCGGGGTGGGACTGGCGATCGGCTGTGTCTCGATCTTCCCGAACTTCGTCGCGGGCTGCATCCTCGGCACCGGCATCGGCGCCGGAATCGGCGCCTACAACGGCATCACCGGCGCCAACCCGAATGTCGAGCCGGCGTTCTACGAATGGCTCAACGCCACACCGTGAGTCGGGGCGGGTCCCCGGCGGGTGATCGTCACGGCCATTCGTAGGGGACCTCGTCGGTGACCTGCAGGTCGTCGCACAGCCGGCGGATCGCACTGCAGTCCTGCAGAAGGTTCCGCCGACCGGTGTCGTGTGCGGCGTCGGCCACGATCGTGTCGCCCCCGCGGACGTTCTCGTGTTCCAGAACCGCCGACCAGGTCGTGAAGTCGTTGGACCGGAACGCCTCGAGCCCTTGCGCGAGTCCGGCCAGCAGCCGACGCCGGTCGTCGCCGTCCAAACGCTCGTACACGATCTTCAGTAGTTCCCCGGCAATGGAGGAGTGGCAGTACTCGTCCCGGCGGTGCAGCACCACGGTGGCCCGATTCACCGGTTGCAGGTCCTCGTCGTCGGTCATCAGGCCCAGGTACGAACTGATCGACGTCTCGGCCACGGTCGTGAACGCGAGCGACACCAGCGCCGACTCCCGCGGCGTCTGGGCGGCGTCCACCGCTTCCTGATGACGACGCACCGTCGGCCCGTACGGCAGTCGGCGCTCGGGCAGATCCCAGCCCCGACGGCGCCGGGTCAGCGCACTCGCGTTCAAGTGCATGAGCGTGTGGTACTGCTCGTCGACCATCGCCTGCATCGTCGCGACGGTGAGGGTGTCGCCCAACCCGGTACCGAACGCGTCCTGCGACAGCAGCCGGAAACCCGGGTTGACCACGTACTGTTCGACGTCCATCACGTTCTTGTTGTAGGCGATCCACGCCCACGCCAGGATCCGGCGCCGCACCGGATCGTCGAGTCGCATGAACACGTCGTGGTCGTGGAACGGGATCAGCGACTCGGGATAGTCCGCCTTCTCCGGGTCGAACAGGTCGTCGAGGTCGGGTTCGGGGCGCTTGACGACGGCGCGCCGCGGCCAACTGCCGGCGAGGCTGCTGATGATCGCACTCTCCACCGGGTCGGACGGGTCGAACGGGGGCAGCGACGGCAACCGCAGCAACTCCTCGTGCTCGGCCGCCTCGTCCCCGAATGCGTTGTCGGTCACGGCGTTCCTCCCCCCGGTCGGTCCCTCGGCGCGAGGGGACCGGCGAACAGGTCCGCGCACAGCGCCCGGTAGTGCTCGACGTGGTCGCCGAGCGGGGCTCGCGCCGCCGCCATCAGCTCCCCGAACTCGCGCTCACCACCGTGTTCGACGACGTCGGACAGCCGCCGCAGCGCTGCGGCCAGGGCGGTGCGGGCCTGCGCCGCCTCCGGGTTGCCGGCCTGGATGTCGTGATAGACCTCGGGTACCCCCGAGCCGACCCGCGCGAGCAGCGCGAGCAGCGTCGTGTGCGGCGGGGTCGCGGCGTCGACGAGCGTGTCCGCGTCGACGCCGAGATCGCCGAGCGCCAACCCGAACGCTAGGACCGCCGCATGGGTGAGGGCCTGCGTCGCGGCGGCGGTGCGATCGTGCTCGTCCGCGCTCATCGCGACGATCCGTCCGCCCCACCCGGTCACCGAGTCGAGGAATCGCTCGACGGCGGGGGAGTCGTGGTGGACCACCGCGGCGACGGCCCGGCCCGGCATTCCCAGCCCCGGAGCGAACAGCGGGTTGATCCCCACGGCCGGCCGGGTCGGCGCGGCCTCGCGCAGCACGCGCGCGATCTCCGTCTTCACCGACAGCGTCTCCACGAGCAGTCCGCCGGGTTTCATCACCAGGTCGACGACGGGGACCGCCTCGAGTGCGACCGCCTCCGGCACCGCGAGGACCACCACGTCGGCGGCCGCGAGCGCGGCCCGCACCGCCGGGTCCGGGGAGACGACGTCCCCGCGCAGCACACCGGGGCCGGACGTCCGCGGAACCCGGTCGACGACCGTGATCGAATCGCCCTCGGCGCGAGCCGATTCCGCGAGCATCCCACCGACCGCACCAGCCCCTCCGACGATCACCAGCGCGCACGTCGTCGTATCGGGGGGCGTGGTCATCGATCACCCGCCCGATCGGCAGCGGAATCCTCCCGCTCGCCGTCGTCGTCCGCCGAGGTCACCGACAGGCAGCGCCGCATCGTGACCGCCTTGACCATCGTCTCCTCGAGTTCCTCCTCGGGATCCGAAAGCGCCACGATCGCCCCGCCGACACCGAACGTCACCTGATCGTCGGTCGCCACCATCGTGCGGATCACGATCGAGAAGTCGGCGGTGCCGTTGATCGAGAAGTAGCCGATCGCACCCGAGTAGACGCCCCGCGGCCCCTCCTCGAGCTTGTCGATGATCTCCATCGTCCGCAGCTTCGGTGCCCCCGTCATCGACCCGCCCGGGAAGGCGGCCCGCACGCAGTCGACGGACGACACGTCGTCCCGGAGGGTGCCGCGCACCGTCGACACCAGTTGGTGCACGGGCGCGTACGTCTCGACGTCGAACAGCTTGGGCACGTGTACCGAACCGGGGACGCACACCCGCGACAGGTCGTTACGGACCAGGTCGACGATCATGAGGTTCTCGGCGCGATCCTTCTCGCTGTCGAGCAGATCCTGGCGCAGCGCCGCGTCCTGCTCCGGGGACGCGTGCCGGGGGCGGGTGCCCTTGATCGGCTTCGAGTCGACCACTCGGTCCGCGCCGATCCGCAGGAACCGCTCCGGGGAGGCACTGAGCACCGACACCCCCGAGAACTGCAGCAGCGCACTGTACGGGGTGGGACTGATCTCCCGGAGCGTCTCGTAACTCTGCAGTGGATCGATCACCCGGTCCACGGTCGCAGCGTTCGTCAGGCACACCTCGTACGACTCGCCGGAGCGGATCTCGTCGAGGCACTGACCCACCAGCGCCAGGTATTCCTCGTGGCCGTGCCGCAGACGAGGTTTCGTGTCGTCCTCGAGCTTCACCAACGGATGCGGCGGTGGCGTCTCGACCGCCTCGGCCAGCTGCCGGATGCGAGACTCGGTGTCCGCGAACCACTTCGCGACCCCGGGGTCGTCGGGCGCCTCGCTCAACGCGAGCAGATGACAGCAGCCGCCGAGGTGGTCGATCACCACCGCGCGGTCCGCGAACACGAATGCGGCGTCCGCGGTCGGCGACGTGTGGACCAGCTGGCTGCCAGCGTCCGCCTTGAGCTCGTACCCGAGGTAGCCGACGTAGCCGAGCCCGAACGCGAACGGCAGGTCCGGTATCGGCGGCACTGCACGGGTACGGAGTTGCTCGTCGATGTAGTCGAAGAACCGTCGATGCACCTGCTCGTCGGGTCGGCCCTGCCGCTGCACGCACACCGTGGTCTCGGCGACCCGGTAGGTGATGTACTCGGCGAGCGGACCCGAACAGTCGCCCATCACGGAGAATTGCGACTCGGGCTCGAGCGCGGCGCTGCCGTCGAGCCAGAAGCTGTTCGGACCGTGCGCGAACAGGTTGGCGTAGACCGCGTGCGGATCCACCGCCCGATCCACCCGCGTGCTCGACACGTGATAGCGCGGCGGCCGCTCGTCGGCCCCCGGTGTCGAAACGTTCGGTTCCGCGGGCATCGTCGGGCGGGTCGCCCGCCGACCCGATCGGGCGGGGGTCAGGTCCCGGAAGTTGCCGAGGAGTTCCCGGCCGTACTGGGTGCAGATCGACTCCGGATGGAACTGCACACCCCACAACGGGTGCGTACGGTGTCTGGCCGCCATGACCAGGCCGTCGTCGGTCCACGCCTGCTCCTCCAACTCCGGAGGCATGGCGTCGACGATGAGGGAGTGGTAGCGCACCGCCTGGAACGGCGACGGGATCCCCGAGAAGATGCCGGTCCCGGTGTGCCGGATCGACGAGATCCTCCCGTGCATCGGCACCGGTGCCAGCCCGACACTGCCGCCGAAGAGGTGACACAGGCCCTGGTGGCCCAGGCACACGCCGAGCACCGGTATCTCCCGGTTCGCGATCGCCCGCGCGCTGATCCCGAAGTCCCGTTTGCGGTCGGGACGTCCGGGACCGGGCGAGATGACGATGTTGTCGAAGTCGTCGAGCGGCACCGACGCCCAGTCGGCGTCGTTGTGCACGACGACGGGTGGCTCACCGTTGACCTCCGACAGCAGGCTGTAGAGGTTGTAGGTGAACGAGTCGTAGTTGTCGATCAGGAGCGTGCGGGTCGCCATGGCGCCATCAGCCCGTCACATGATTCGCGTCGCCTGCCGTCCCGATGACCAAGTCCTCGACCCGGCAGGTTTCGCCGATCATCACCTCGTACAGCCTGCGCAGGAACTCCGGTGACAGTCCGTTGGAGCGTGCGAACTCCTCCGCGCGGTCCTGCACCAGATTCACCCGCTGGGGCTGCATCATCGGGATGCTTCGATATCGCTTGACCTCGGCGATCCGGACACACACGTCGATCCGTGCACGGATGTCCTCGAGGAAGCGGCGATCTATCTCGTCGAGTTCGGCTCGAAGCCGGACGAGGCTCTGCTCGTCGACCGGAAACGTTCCCGTGGGTTGTTCTGAGGTGTCGGCCGTGACCGGGCCGCTGGTGTCGTCCATACGCCACCTCGCCTTACGTCTACTGGACCTGCGCGGTAGTTCTGCGAGCAATCGCGTCAGCCGGATCCGCTAGCTGCGTGCGTTCCTTTCATGATGGCACGGGGGCGAAAGCGTGGCGAATCTTCGGCGATTTTGCGGCGGCCCCGAACCGTCGCCCCGAACGGTTCGGTTTCGATGCGGTCACGAACCCCGTGATGTGTCCGGATTCGATTGCAGCGCACGCGATCGCACGGTATTCGCAAGCGAATCAGCGGGTGCCGCAGCGTGGTTCACCCGAACCGCATCGGCACCACGCCGGTGTCGCATATGCTGGGGCGCCGTTCGGCCGAATCGCACCCGTCATCGGATTCTCGGGGCGATCTGAAAAGCGTGGTTTCGGCGGACATGAACCGTTTGTGGTGCCGTGCTTTTCGAGGGGGATTGTCCATGTCGTCAGCTCTGTTTCCACCGCCGCGTCGCGCCGGGCTCGCCAGGCGCATGACGGGAGCCACCGCAGTCGCGATCGGACTCCTGGTCGCGCCCGTCACGGCACCGGTGCCGGCCACGGCCGCGCCCGCCCCCGTGGCGGCCGATCCCGATCCCTTCTACGGCCAGCCCGCCGATATCGGTGACCACGCGCCGGGGGACGTGCTGGCGGCCCGCCGGATGCCGCCGCTCCCTCAGTTCCCGGGCACCACGATCTGGCAGGTCCACTTCCGCTCGACGGGCTCCGAGGGCCGCCCCATCGCGGCCGTCAGCACGATCCTCGTCCCCGACGTCCGCCCGCCGTCCGGGCCGCTGCTGTCCTACCAGCACATCATCAACGCGCTCGGCGCCCGCTGCGCCCCGTCACGGACGCTGTACACCAACGACCCCGATCTGATGATCCGGGAGGCGCCGGCGCTGAACGTCGCGCTCGCCCGCGGATGGACCGTCGCTCTGCCCGATCACCTCGGCCCGTCCAGTGCCTACGGTGCGGCCCGGCTCGGCGGTCAGATCACCCTCGACGGGATCCGCGCCGCGCAGCGCGTGCCCGAGTTGGGACTGGCCGCGAGCCCGGTCGCAATGGCCGGGTACTCCGGTGGCGGGATGGCCACCGGGTTCGCGGCGGCGCTCGCTCCGTCGTATGCCCCGGAACTGAACATCGTCGGTGCCGCGGCGGGCGGGGTGCCGATGAATCTCGGCAAGATGGCACGCGGCCTGGGGACGGCACCGCATCCCGCGTTCGGGCTGGCTCTCGCCGCGGCCCTCGGCCTCGAGCGCGAATACCCGGACCGGTTGCCGGTGAGCGATCAGTTGAACGCGCAGGGCCTCGCGATGCGCGACGCGGTCTCGGACGCCTGCACCAACGGCATCCTGGTCACCGGCGCGGGACACAGCGCGTCGGAGATCGCCACGACCACCGACCTGCTGTCCAGCCCGTCGGCACAGGAAGTCCTGTCCGACAACAGCATCGAGGACTACCCGGGAGTGCCCACCGCGCCGCTGTTCGAGTGGCACAGTCCGACCGACGTCCTGATCCCTGTCGACTCCATCGACGCGACGCTGCAGCGGTACTGCCGGGCCGGAGCGAAGGTCGAGTCGGAACTGTTCCCCAGCCCGGACCACCTCACCACCGCGGTCCTCGGCGCACCGCGCGCGCTGGACTACCTCGACGCCCGCTTCCGCGGCGAACCGGCGCCGAGCAACTGCTGATACACGTCGGCTGATACACGTCGGCGCCGCCACGACAAGGTCGTGGCGGCGCCGTGACGGTTACGTGAGGGGCTAGGCTCCGCGGCGCTTGGCCTTGAGCAGGTCCAGGCGCTCCTTGAGCAGGTCCTCGAGCTCCTCGACGGAGCGACGCTCGAGCAGCATGTCCCAGTGCGTACGCGGGGGCTTGACCTTCTTGACCTCGGGCGCGGCGCCCTCGATCAGGGTGCCTTCGAGGCCGTTCTTGCACATCCAGACGCCGGGGATCTCGGCCTCGTCGGCGAAGGGAACGTCGAACTCCTCACCGTTGTCGCACCGGTAACGGGCCATGCGGCGGGGGGCCAGGTCGTGGTCACGATCGGTCTCGTAGCTCACCGCTCCGAGTCGGCTACCTCGAAGTACGCGATCTGCCATGGTGTGTCCTCTCTTCGTTCGTCACCGCGCCAGTTCGCCGGGGGGCGCACCGAGCGTTCACAACCATCTACAACGTCCCGGAATCTCGAATCGTTCCCGAGACTCACGTGGATGCGGCCGCACCATCTTACCGGGCGGTCGTCCCGCGGCCCGCAGTAAGGTGTGCGTTCATGGCCGCAGCGTCCCGGAGACCCGAATCGTGTGTGTGGTGCGGGCGCGAGGTCGCCCCGGCCGGCATCGGCCGTCGCCGCCGCTACTGCCGGCAGTCCTGCCGGCAGCGCGCCTACGAGCAGCGCAACGCGGTCAAGGGCACCTCGATTCCCGCCGACGCCGTCGTCCTCAGCGTCGACGAGGCGTCCGCGCTCTCCGACCGGCTGTTCGAACTGCGCTGCGCGGCCGAGGACATCGCGACCGCCGTGGCGGAGGGCGCCGAGGGCCGCGAACTCTCCGACCTCACCGACCGACTGGTCGCCATGGCTCGCGACGCCGAACGGTTCCGCTGACCCCACCCGGAAACCTGTCCGCGCCTCCCGGAACCCCACTACCGTGGGAGACGTCAGCGTGGAACAGACCGGAAGGGCAGGACCATGACGACCCCAGAACACCATCCGCACGACCCGGCCGACCACCCGCACGTCCACGGCAAGGATTGTGGACACGAGACGGTCCAGCACGGCGACCATGTCGATTACATCCACGACGGGCACCGCCATGCCGAACACGAAGGCCACTACGACGAGCACGGCAAAGCCGACTGAGCACACCGGGCCGTCCGTGACGCGCCACGGGGACCAGCCCTTCGCCGGGCTACACGAAACCCACTCCGGGGTGGTGATCCTCCTCGGCGATCGCGTCTACAAGACCAAGAAGCCGATCCGCACCGAGTTCCTCGACTTCCGTACCCGGGAGGCGCGTCTGACGGCGTGCAAGAACGAGGTGGAGCTGAACCGGCGCCTCGCCCCCGACGTGTATCTCGGGGTGGCCGAACTCGGGAATCCTGACGGCACCGACGGTGAGCCGATGGTCGTGATGCGGCGCATGCCCGAGCAGGCACGGCTGTCGACGCTGGCCTGCGCGTCGTCGGCCGAATGCTCGGACGCGGTGGATGCGATCGCCCGGATCGTCGCCGACTTCCACCGCGGCGCCGCCCGCGGACCGCGGATCGACCGCGAGGGTACCGCCGAGGCGGTCCGTCGGCGCTGGCACGACAACATCGGTGAGACGCGCGGACTGCACCAGACCGTCGTGGGGGAGGACCGCCTCGACGCGCTCGAGCGAACCGTCGACCGGTATCTGGACGGCCGCGGGCCGCTGTTCGCGCAGCGGATCGCCGACGGCTGCATCGTCGACGGGCACGCAGACCTGCTCAGCGACGACATCTTCTGCCTCGACGACGGACCCCGCATCCTCGACTGCCTCGAGTTCGACGACCGACTCCGCTACCTCGACCGGATCGACGACATCTCTTGTCTGGCGATGGATCTCGAGTTCCAGGGCCGATCGGATCTCGCCGAGCGCCTGCTGCGCCGCTACCGCGAGACCCTCGCCGAGACGGCCCCCAACTCGCTCGTCCACCACTACATCGCCTACCGCGCGTTCATGCGCGCCAAGGTGGACTGCGTCCGCTTCCTGCAGGGCCGGGCCGCATCCGCGGACGACGCGCTGCGGCACACCGCACTCGCGGAACAGCACCTCGACCTGGCCCGGTGCCGGCTGGTCCTCGTCGGGGGCCTGCCTGCGACCGGCAAGTCCACCGTCGCGGCGAAGCTCGCGGAAGGCGTCGGCGCCGAACTGATCTCGAGCGACCACGTCCGGCGTCACCTGTTCGCCGCCGACCGCGCCGCGACCCCGGACCCCGGGTATCGCGACGGCCGGTACTCGACCGACTCCACCGACCTCGTGTACACCTCGATGCTCGAACAGGCCGGTGAGCTGCTCGCCCTGGGCCGCTCCGTCGTGCTCGACGCGTCCTGGACGCACGCGGAGCATCGCCTGCGCGCCGCCGAGACCGCCGTCGCGGCCTGCGCCGATCTGGTCCAGCTCCGGTGCACGGCCCCCGCCGAGCTGACCGAGCGCCGGCTGCGGGAACGGGCCGCGTCGCGACGGGATCACGACTCGGAGGCCACACCCGCAGTCGCGGTCGCGATGGCCCACGACGCCGACCCGTGGCCCGACGCCACCGGGATCGACACGTCCGGAGCGGTCGACGCCTCACTCGCTTCCGCGACCACGGAATGGTCCCGCCATCCGCACTGAGGACCCGAACGACACACCGACTGTCAGGGCACCGTCCAGCCGCCGGCGCCAGGCAGGACTGTGATGGCCGGGTACCCGGGCGGCCCGTCCGGTGCGGTGACGGTGGCGACCACGAAGCCGGAACCGGTGTTGGCATCGACGCTCGGATACCCGAGGTACACGGTGTCGGCCGCTCCGGTCGAGAGGTTGCGCCAATGGATGAAGACACAGCAAAAGGTGTGCCCGGTGAACCTGGTGACGCCGGGCATCTCCGGATCGGTGCCGGCAACTACATGACCGGCGCCCGCAGAAGGCAATCCGGGCGGATAGAACCCGACGGCTGCGATGGGGACGGGGAACACGGTGTCGGTCGGTGCGGCAGCCGCCGGTTGCGCCGTCAACAGCAGTACGGCACCGGCTCCAGTGACGACGAACGCTCGAAGAAGACGCAGATGGTTCATCGGTGAACCTCCGGCTCTGGTGGCCCCGCTCCCGACCCCGGCGCAGGCCGACGGTGTAGCTCAGCCTACGACCGCAGCTCAGTAGGCCACGGCGCTTTCGGGATCGGGGCGGACAGCTGTTTCCACTGGTAAGCGGCGCGGATGCCCATTCGAAACTCCGTCAGGGCCTATCATCCGGGTCTAGCCTGACCTGACAGGGTAGGGACGGCAAACAGGCTCCCTGAGGTTTGCAGCTGGCCCCTTGAAGAGGAGTGGCGATGTCACACCGGTTCCAGATGAAGCGCTAGTACATTCTGTGGATGACACAGGCAGCGAAGCACGTGGTCGCAAGTGAACTTGACATCGTCAACGGCGTGCACCCGCCCGCCGTGAGTGGAGTCGGCGCGGCCCCGATCTACGCCGGACAGACCTCCTGCAGCAGGGAATTCGGCCTGGGTGGAGATGGCGTTGCTTGCGAGTGAACGGGATTGGCGCACAGGCCGAATGGTTGGCATCTTCGGGATGCTCGGCCTGGTATGCGGGTTGGCGTCGGTGGGCATCTTCGAGTGGATATGGTCCAGGTCCCAGGGGTGGACGATCGAAGTCGGCTCAATCTGGCTGGGGGAACCGAGGACCGGCGATGTTGTCGCAGTCGACGGCCCATCTGTGGACTGGTGGGCATACCTGCTGATGGTGGGCGTGCCGACGCTCATCGGGGTCCTTGCAGGGCTGCTGATGGCGCGGATGAGGTGGCGGCTCTCACGGACACGCTGAAGCGCACCTCAGGCAAGCAACAAGCGCTACCGCGTGGCCGGGCATCGGCGGACCGGGACATTCACGGGACACCCGGCCGGGTACCTACCGCATACAGTACGTCGGGGGCGGACAAGATCACCCACCCGAACGAACGCAGCATCTTCCCAGCTCAACACCTAATTCGTGCGCCGCACCGCACGTCCGGGGAGAGACAATCCGGGCGCGTCCCCATCTCACACGGTTCGCGGGGAGCCGGTGGGCGGGCTTGACGGCACGACGGTGCGCGCCCGTTCTGACGGTGGTATTGGCAGCTGTCTTCGCAACCTCAGCTCGGCTTACCCCCGAAGAATCCGAACCCCGCCAGCCAGTCGATTGCTGCGGCGACGGCGGGCGTGAATGGGCCGAAGTAGGTCCACAGGTCCATCTGGATCACCTCCACTCTTTACCGGCAGTATCCGCCGAGAACGGGAAGCCCATGGGGATCGACTCCCAGAACGGGTCCCTCTGGCTACCTGTGATGCACTGAAGGCCGAGTAGGCGCAAGGCAGACGGTCAGCCCTGCACGGAGGCCAACCGCTGGGCAGCCGTGTCTACGGCATTCTCACATGCGCCCGAGAATCGACCCGCGAATCCCGCCAACTTCGCCTTCGTGAAGCTCTGTGACCGTAGCTGAGTCCCGTGATCCGCACGTCAGAAAAGTCCACAAATGACTGGGGTAGGCCGGCCAATGCCTTTTAGTTCGGCGGGTTCCATCTGCTGTGACAACCTGACGGAACGACCGTGCAGCCTCGACAGGATCCGCTTGCCAGTATCGAGTGGCGGTCGCGTGACACGGGCTGGGTCGCGTGGGTGGCCTTTCTGCCGATCCTTCTGCTCCTCGTTTCGGTGCCGGCGGCAGCACTTGAGAGCGATCGCTGTCCGATGCTTGGTGACGTGCTGGGAACGTGGATCTTGGTGGGCGCCTTCGGCTTGGTGGTGTCCGTCCCTGCGATGGTGGTGTCGCTGTTCGGCGCGGCCGCTCTGAAACAACAGTTCCGTTTCGGACGCTGGCTCGCCTCGATCGGTAGTGCCGCAGTCATGCTCATCGTCGCTGCTCTCACCTACGGCATCGTCGCGGAAGCGCTTGCGCCGCCTGAGAGGCGCGACCCTAATAGCTGGGGACCAGCACTCTCGCCCCTCGCAGCGTCCTTGGTGCTCGTCCCGTACCTCGCGATCGCCGTGGTCAATGTGTACGTGGTTGTCCGGCTTTGGAAGCGACGCGTGTAGCGAACGACTCCTGCGCCCGACACCATCCGTGCGGTCTGGGTGTGCTCCGGCTGGCCCGTGCTCGTTCTGACAGCGGTCTCGGCGACCGGGGCACAATCAGTCCATAGCTTGGAGTTGGTCCGCTGTCGGTTCAGTAGCAGTAGCCGCCCAACGCACACGGCCAGTTCTCGACCACCCACTGCCGCGTCTCGGGTGAGATTACGCCCGCAGGCAACAGCCAGTAGATCCATGGAAAGTCCATCTCGATCATCTCCTATCAGGGGCAGTGTCCGCGGAGGTCGCGTGGGATCCTGGCGACTACGGAACGTAGACGGTTGCGATGCCCGGCGTGACGAACGAGCTGCCGGTGTGTACGACGACGACAACAACGTGCCCGGTCCCGGTCGGCAGGACCGTTTCCGGGTATCCGTCCGGCGTTCGGGTGGAGCCGGAGGCTCCGCTCGACAGGTTCAGCCAGTGCACTTCGGACAGTTGTAGGCACCCTGATCTGCCTTCCCGTCTGCGTTCCTCTGGACCGGTGATCGTCACCGTCCCAGGCTGTTCGCCGACCACGGCCACGCAGCGGATCGAGGGAAAATCGAAGCTTCCGTACGGGTCGATCTGGAACGGGACGGTGACCGCGGCGGAGGCGGCGGCCGCCGGCGCCAGAACCGCACCGGCCACGATGGCCGCGCAGGCGACCGATCGGCGAACGAAATCAATCATGGCGACCTCCAAGAACAGTCGCGACCACGCTTCTTGTCTTCGCTGCGCCAACGCCGAGAGTGCGCCAGTGACACGTGATGACGATCGCATCTAAGGTACTACCCACGAACCGGCCGTCGGCAGAATCGTGATGGTCGGTCTGCCCAGATAGTTGGCTGGCCAGACCGAGGCGACCAGAATTCCCGACCCGGTGTTCGCGTAGCCGTGTATAGGTCGCTCGTCCAACACCCAACCCACCTCGGAGACTCCCGTTGCACCGGTCGTGAGGTTGCGCCACTGCACGGTGCAGGAGCAGCCTGTCCCGGTGACAAATCGAGTGAGTGCAAAGGGGGACGGATACCCGGAAGCGGTCCTGCCGACCGGAACCGGGCAGGTCGTCATCGTTGCCACTTCCGTCGCGGGCCCGTACACACCGGGCGTCGCAATCGTCTCCGTTCCGTTGGCGACAGCCCCACAGTTCGGGGGCGGCTGCCGAATCGGTCAGGGGACCGTCCAGGCGCCGGCGCCGGGCGTGGCGGCGATTATCCGGTATCCGGGCCCCACAGGGGGAATTGTGACCGAGGCGACTACCGTCCCGGAGCCGGTCACGACCGATGTGCCGTAACGGTTGTCGAGGTATGCGACACCCGCTGCACCGGTGGAGATGTTTCGCCAGTGGACGTGGAGACCGGTGTAAGGCCCCAAGCGGGTCACTCCGGGAGTGTCGGGGTCGGTCGTGGCGGTCAGATAGAAGTAGCCCGAGCCCGGGAGTCCCGTCACGCCGACACTGATCCCCGCGATGGGAATGGGGAGGACCGTGTCGGTCGGTGTGGCGGCGGCCGGCTGGGCCGCGAGGAGCACCGCTGCGCAGGCTCCGGCGACGACGGATGCTCGGCGTAGACGGTGATGTTGGATCATCGGCGGTCCTCCCTGCCTGGTGGCCCGATCCCGGCGTCTCGCCTAGATTCCGGCGTCGCGCCTAGATTCCGGCGTCGCGCCTAGATTCCGGCGTCGCGCCACACGTCGTCGACGCGGCGCCGACCCGTCCGCGGCACCTCGTACTCGTCGGCCGACGGCGTCCCCAGACGCACCACGACCTGCGGGAACCGGCCACGCGCCCCGGAGGCGACCGCGGCCTCCCGCACCATCTCCCGACTGGCCGCGATCTCGGTGACGTGGGTGAGCGGGCACGTCCCGAGTCCGCGGGCGGTGGCCTCGAGCAGCAACTCGGACAGTGCCTCTCCGCACCGTAGCCAGTCCAGCCGGGTGTCGCTGTCGGTGGTGAGCACCGCCAGCGCGGCCTGATCCGACACCCCGGGTGGTTCGAGCACGCCTCGCGGGAAATCTCGCCCGACCGGCACTGCGCCGCCGTCCGGCAGCGCACTCGCAGGGATGCCCCCCTCGGCGTGGGAATGTCCCGTCCACCAATACAACTCGGCGTGATACGCGGCGTCGTGCCGGCGAGCGTCGGCGCCACTGCGGGTGGCCTCGGCCAATCGGGACGGCCCGTCCTCGCCGAGGAACGTGATCGCGACGCCGTGCCGCCCGAGAAGGTCCGCAAGACCGGCCAGCGCATCCGCGGGCGGGACACCGAACGCGCGGCGGTCGGTCCACCGGCCCGCGATCGCCTCCCGCAGCGACCGGGTGCGTTCCGAGTCGTCGGCCGAGACGAACGCGACGGACGCCAACAACATCGGGTTGCCGGGATCGGGCAGTCGATCGACCACGGCGCCGAGACCGTGCTCGGAGACCGCAACCTCGAGATGGTGCAGGGCCGTGCCGCAACTGATCACCATCTGCCGGGCCAGCGGATCGACGACGGGCAGCGCCCGCAGCCGGTCGGCATGCAGTTCCAGGCTCCCGCAGCTGAACACCCACGACCACGGCTGGCTGTTGTGGACCGACGGCGCCCGGCAGGCGACGGAGACCGCCGCCCGGATCGGCTCGGGAGCCGTTCGGGTGCCCATGCATCGAGTGTGGTCCCACCGGCCTGCCACGGCAAGATCCGCGCAGGTGCCGACGGTTCGGACGCGATACCGGAAACCGCTGTGAGGATGCCAGGCTCGGGTGTTTCCTGGAGGAAACCGTCCGAGTCGTCTTCGTCGATGGAGTCCGTATGGGAAGTGCACCGATCGTCGTCGGCGTCGACGGATCCGCGAGTGCCCGCGACGCCGTGCGCTGGGCCGCGGGCGAGGCCTCGGTGCGCGGCGACCCGCTGCTGCTGATCACGAGCGTCACCACCGGCGGCATCGGAATGTCCTCTCCGTTCAGCGACGACTTGCGGATCAGCGGCGAACACGCACTGCAGGAGGCCCTCGCTCTCGCCGAGGCGGTGGGACCGACGGACACCTCGACGGAGATGGTGACGCTCACCCCCGTCCACGCCCTGATGAACCACGAGGGCACTGCCCGGATGATCGTGCTCGGCACCCGCGGGCTGGGGGAGTTCACCGGCGGCCTCGTCGGTTCGGTGACCTCCGCGATCGTCCACCATGCCGCCTGCCCGGTCGTGGTCGTGGCGGGCTGGCCGCGGCCCGGTGAGCCCGATTTCGACGGTCCCGTCGTGGTCGGCGTGGACGGCACCGAGACCAGCGAGCCCGCCGTCGGGGCCGCATTCGCCGAGGCGGCCCTGCACGGGGCCGACCTGGTGGCGTTGCACGCGTGGTCCGATCGCACCCTGCCGGACGGACCGCTCCCCACCGCGTGGGCCGACATCGCCGACGCCGAACAACATCGGCTGGCCGAGCGCCTGGCCCCGTGGCGCGACGATTACCCGGACGTGTCCGTCAAACAGGTGGTCGTGCAGGACCGTCCGGCCCGGAATCTGCTGATGCGCGGAGCCGGTGCCCGTCTGATCGTCGTCGGTAGCCGCGGTCGCGGCGGTTTCCACGGCATGACTCTCGGATCCACCAGCGCGGCACTGCTGCGGACCGTCACGATCCCGCTGATGGTGGTGCGCTCACACTGACTCGCCGGTCCACACCCCGCCGCCGAGCGTGCTGTCGGGGCTGGCTCCGCTGCCGCGACAGATCATCACCGGGCACGGCGCATGGTGCAGCAGGTTCTGGCTGGTCGACCCGAGCAGCGCGCCCGAGATCCGGCTCCGGCCCCGGCTGCCCACCACCACGAATCGCGCCTGCCCGGCGTACTCGAGGAGTGTCCGGCCCGCACTGTTCTGCTCGAGAACCGTCTCGACGTCCACATCCGGCCACGCGGCCGAATGCCCGGCCATGCTCTCCGCCATCAGCGCGCGTTCCTCGGCCTCCACCGCGGACCAGTCGACGAGCCGGAACGCCCCGTACCGCTGCACCGTCCGCGCCGGGCCCCACGCGTGCACGGCCACCAGCCGCGCACCCAGCACGGCCGCGTACTCGTACGCGACGCCCACCGCGTGGATGCTCAACGCGCTGCCGTCCACGCCGACCACGATCGGCCGATCATCGGACGCCGCCGGCGCACCGCCGCGGCACACCAGCACCGGACACCGGGCGTGGTTCGCGACCCGCTGCCCCGTCGAGCCCACCAGCATCGCGCCCACCGTGCCCGCACCCGTCGCCCCCAGCACCAGCAGCCCGGCCCGGGCACTCAGATCCACCAGAGTCGCGGCGGGTGGACCCGGATACTGCGCGGACGTGGCCTCGACGTCGGCGAACTCGGCGCCCACCAGCTCACGGGCGCGCCGCAACATGCCCTCGGAGTCCGACTCGAGCTTCTCGGTGAACTGCGCCTGGATCAGCACCGCCGCCTCGCTCAGGTAGACCCCCGGGCTCGGCAGCACGTGCACGATGTGCAGGGGAGCGGACCGGCGACGGGCCAGTTGCGCCGCCCACCGCAGCGCGTCGAACGACGACGGTGACCCGTCGACGGCGGCCACCACCGCACCCTCGGCGAAGTCCGTGTCCGCGTCGGTCTCCATCGTCGAACCTCCCTCAGACGTCGGGCGCTGTCTCCAGCGTGCCATCGACGACCCGACCGGGGCGGGACCCCAGACCCTGTCCGCGCGGCACCGTCACCCGACTGCCCGACGCGAGCACGTGCTCCGACCCGTCGATGTCGACCCGGATCGGCGGGGCCTGACTCCGGCGCGTCGACACCGTCACCGACGCGTGGTCGCAGCGCACGTGGATCCAGTGCCCGCGGTAGCGGACGTCGAATTCGAGGGTCCGCAGCTCGTCGGGCAGCTGCGGATGCAGCCACAGCACCCCGGCACGGATCTCGAAACCCGAATAGCAGCGCTGCAGTATGTCGATGCTGCCCGCCATCGCACCGAGATGGATGCCCTCACGGGTGGTGCCGCCCTGGGTGTCGGACAGATCCGATTCGAGTGCCTCGCTCAGCATCTGCCACGACCCGCGCCGATCCCCGCGCGACAGCACCCACGCATGCGTCACCCGGCTGAGCGTCGACCCGTGCGACGTCCGCGCGAGATAGAACTCGACGGTGGCCGGGATCGACGCCGGATCGAACGGATAACCCATGTCGCGCACCAGTGCCGACAACTCCTCCGCTGAGAACAGATACAGGAGCATCAGCACGTCCGCCTGCTTCGACGCCCGGTACCGCCGGCAACTGTCGCCCTCCGCCTCGAGGATCAGGTCCAGCCGCCCGATGTTCCCGTACCGCGCGCGGTAAGCGGTCCAGTCCAGCTCGCGCAGCGACTCGTAGCCCTCGAACTGGGCCGGCAACCCGTTCGCGAGGAAACACAACCGCAGCCGACGGCGCAGATAGTCCCAGTGCTCGATCTCCTCGGCCGTCACCCGGAGCCGCTCCCACACCCCGGCCGCCTCGTTCTCGCCCAGGATCCGGTAGGCGTCGAGCGCCCGGGCCAGCGCCCACGACGTCATCACGTTGACGTACGCGCTGTTGTCGATGCCACCGCCGGGCCGATCCGGATACCCGTCGTGGAACTCGTCCGGGCCCATCACCCCGCGGATGTCGAACCGATCGTCGGCGGGGTCGTACACCGCCAGGCTGGCCCACAGCCGCGCGTTCTCCACCAGCATCTCGGCCCCGAAGCTCGCCAGGAAGCCCAGATCCGCCGACGCCTCCCAGTAACTCCAGACGTTGTAGGCGACCGCGAGCCCGACATGGAACTGGCGGCGCGAATGGTCCGCCATCCACCGGCCCGAGCGCGGGTTGAAGAACAGCCGCGGCGTCTCCTCCCGGCCGTCGCTCCCGCTCTGCCACGGGAACAGCGCCCCGCGCAGACCCTGCGCCTGGGCCAGTCGCCGCGCCTCCGGCAGCCGCCGGAACCGGTACAGCAGCAGCGCCCGGGTCAGCTCCGGCAGCCGCAGGTTCAGGAACCCGAACACGAACATCTCGTCCCAGAAGATGTGTCCGCGATAGCCCTCGCCGTGCAGCCCCCGCGCCGGCACCCCGACGTCGAGGTCCGCGGTGTGCGGCGAAAGCGTCTGCAGCACATGGAAGATCTGCACGTTCGCCGCCAGCCGGGTGCGCACGTCCGCGTCGACAAGCACCTCGAACCGGCGCCACAGCGACGCCCACGCCTCCACGTGATCCGCCAGGATGCGCTCGAACGCACACGCGCCGTGCGCGGCCTCGCGTGCCGCCAGCCCCGGCTCCGAGATGGCCCGATCGTGCGACGTGAACATCGCAACCGTCTTCTCGACCTCGACGCTGCGGCCCGCCTCGACGTCGAGGGAGATCTCGTCGGCCACCGCATCCGATTCGAGGCACCGGCGACGTTCGACGTCGACGAACATCCCGTCCACCCGCACCCGGGTGCGCGCCGCCTGCGCCACCCGCAGCCGCGACTGGCTGGTCTCCGCGTGCAGCCACACCACGTCGCTGCCGGACGGCCCCGTCGTCACCTCGGTCAGATGCCGATCGGCGAACCGGGCCAGATCCGGCACGTTGGTGTTCCGGACGGTCCCGTCGAGCGCCGACCTGATCGTGAGCCTGCCCGACCAGTTCTCCGGCCGCAGCAGCGTGTCGACCACTCCGAGATGCGAGTCCGCCATCGACACCAGCCGCCGCTGCCGCAGCCGGGTGCGACGACCGTCCGGGTCGACCAGCACCGTCTCCCGCAACAACAGGCCACCGCGGACGTCCAGACCGACGTGATGGTGGCCGACGGTGACGTCACCGCCGGGGGAGAGCCACGGGCCGTCGTCGATCCGGAACGTCACGCCCACCCAGTTCGGCAGGTTCACGATGCTCTCGTCCTCGTGCCGGATGTCGTCGATCAGCGAGTCGAGCCGGTTGTAGCAGCCGGCGACGTAGGCGCCGGGATAGTGCACCCCGTCGGCGCGGGACTCCGACAGCGCGCCCCGGACGCCCTGGTAGCCGTTGGCGAGGGTGAGCAGCGATTCCCGCTGTCCCTCGCTGGTGGGATCGAACCCGAGATACGTGAGCAGCCACGCGCCACTGTCCCCGTCGGACGCCGTCAGCGCGCACAGTTCGCACCCGGGATCGGGTCGTGCACCGACGGCGGACACGGCGCCATTGTCCCACGCGCGGCGCTGGGCAACCCCGGTCTCGACGTGGCAGCATCACCCACGTGGCCAGCAGACCCGTCGCAGAACAGCAACTGCGCGACCTCGCGCAGCTACGCCGTGTCCGGGACCGGATCGACCGGGAGTACGCGCAGCCTTTGGACGTCGAGGCACTCGCACGCGGGGTGAACATGTCCGCCGGGCATCTCAGCCGCCAGTTCAAGCGCGCGTACGGCGAACCGCCCTACGCGTACCTCATGACCCGGCGGATCGAACGCGCGATGGCGCTCCTGCGCCGCGGCGACCTGAGCGTCACCGAGGTGTGCTTCGAGGTCGGCTGCTCGTCGCTGGGCACCTTCAGCACCCGCTTCACCGAACTCGTCGGGGTCCCACCCAGCGTGTATCGCGACCAGGTGCGCCCGGACGCGGAGATGCCGTCGTGCGTCGCCAAACACGTCACCAGACCGATCAGAAATCGAGAAGCGCAGACCTCACGCCCCGCCTAGCGTGATCGTCATGAACATCACCATTCACTCCGCCTTCCTCCCGCACACCGACCGCGACGCCACCCTCGGCTTCTACCGCGATCTCCTCGGCTTCGAGGTCCGCAAGGAGGTGGGCTACAACGACATGTACTGGATCACCGTCGGCCACCCGGACCAGCCCGGCACCTCGCTGGTCATGCACCCGCCGGCCGCCGACCCCGGCATCACCGACGACGAGCGCCGCACCATCACCGAGATGATGGCCAAGGGAACGTACGCGATCCTCACCCTCGCCACCCCCGACCTCGACGGCACCTTCGAGAAGCTCGCCGCCGGCGGCGCGGAGATCGTCCAGGAACCGATCGAGCAGCCCTACGGCATCCGCGACTTCGCCGTCCGGGACCCGGCAGGCAACCTGCTCCGCATCAACGAGGTGAACTGACATGACCACCATCACCTCCCTGACCCTCGACGTCCCGGACGTCTCGGCCGCGAAGGCCTTCTACGCCGAACTCCGCGTCGACGCGTACATCGACGTCCGCGCCGCGCAGGACCCGACCACCGGATTCCGGGGTTACACCCTCTCTCTCGTCGTATCCCAGCCGAACAACGTCGACGCGATCGTCGATGCCGCCCTCCGCGCCGGCGCCACCACCCTGAAGCCGGTCAAGAAGAGCCTCTGGGGATACGGCGGCGTCGTGCAGGCACCGGACGGCGCGATCTGGAAGGTCGCGACGTCGTCCAAGAAGAACACCGGGCCCGCCGAACGCCGGTTCGACGACATCGTCCTGCTGCTCGGCGTCGACGACGTCAAGGCGACCAAGCAGTTCTACGTCGACCACGGATTCGAGGTGGCGAAAAGCTACGGACGCAAATACGTCGAGTTCACCGCCGAACCGAAGAACGTCAAGCTCGCGCTGTACGGGCGCCGCGCCCTCGCGAAGGACGCCGGCGTCCCCGAGGACGGCACCGGAGCGCACGGGATCGTCATCGACACCGACGGCGCGGGCTTCACCGACCCGGACGGGTTCGCGTGGCAGACCGCGGCGCGATGACGTCGCATTCCGGTAGACATGGAGGCCGCACACCACACAGGGAGGCAGGACCAGCATGACCACGAGGACGGGCACGCAGTCACCGACGGAGCACACCGCCGACAGCCACGACCTGATCCGCGTGCACGGTGCGCGGGAGAACAACCTCAAGAACGTCAGCGTCGAACTGCCCAAGCGTCGGCTGACGGTGTTCACCGGTGTGTCCGGCTCCGGTAAGAGCTCACTGGTCTTCGCGACCATCGCAGCCGAGTCGCAGCGGATGATCAACGAGACCTACAGCGCGTTCGTGCAGGGCTTCATGCCCACCCTCGCCCGACCGGACGTCGACGTCCTCGAGGGCCTGACGACCGCGATCATCGTCGACCAGGAACGGATGGGCGCCAACCCGCGCTCCACCGTCGGCACCGCCACCGACGCCAACGCGATGCTGCGGATCCTGTTCAGCCGGATGGGTCGGCCCCACATCGGCTCACAGCAGGCGTTCTCGTTCAACGTCGCCTCCGTCAGCGGCGCCGGCGCCATCACCGTGGAAAAGGCCGGACGCACCGTCAAGGAACGACGCAGCTTCTCCGTCACCGGCGGCATGTGCCCGCGCTGCGAGGGCATGGGCAAGGTCTCCGACTTCGATCTGACCGCGCTCTACGACGACAGCAAGTCCCTCGAGGAGGGCGCGCTGACGATCCCCGGCTACAGCATGGACGGCTGGTACGGCCGCATCTTCCGCGGCTGCGGCTTCTTCGACCCCGACAAGCCGATCGCCAAGTTCACCAAGAAGCAGCTGAACGACCTCCTCTACAAGGAGCCCACCAAGGTCAAGGTCGACGGCGTCAACGTCACCTACGAGGGCCTGATCCCGAAGATCCAGAAGTCGTTCCTGTCCAAGGACCGGGAGGCGATGCAGCCGCACATCCGGGCATTCGTCGACCGCGCCATCACCTTCCAGACCTGTCCCGACTGCGAGGGCACTCGCCTGAGCGCGGAGGCACGGTCGTCGAAGATCAACGGACTCAGCATCGCCGACATCTGCGCCATGCAGATCAGCGATCTCGCCGAATGGGTGCGCGGGCTCGACGAGCCGTCGATGACGCCGCTGCTGAAGTCGCTGAGGGAGACGCTCGACTCGTTCGTCGAGATCGGACTCGGCTACCTCAGCCTCGACCGCCCCGCGGGCACGCTGTCCGGCGGAGAGGCTCAGCGCACCAAGCTGATCCGCCACCTCGGTTCGTCGCTCACCGACGTCACCTACGTGTTCGACGAACCCACCATCGGCCTGCACCCGCACGACATCGCGCGGATGAACGACCTGCTGCTGCAGCTGCGGGACAAGGGCAACACCGTCCTGGTCGTCGAGCACAAGCCCGAGGCCATCGCGATCGCCGACCACGTCGTCGACCTCGGCCCGCACGCCGGCACCGACGGCGGCGAAATCGTCTTCGAGGGCACCGTCGACGAACTCCGCACGTCCGGCACCCTCACCGGCAAGCACCTCGACGACCGCGCGTCGGTCAAGCCGTCGGTGCGGACGGCGTCCGGTGTCCTCGAGGTGCGCGGCGCCGGCACCCACAACCTGCAGGACGTCGACGTCGACGTCCCGCTCGGCGTCCTCACCGTGGTGACCGGTGTCGCCGGATCCGGCAAGAGCTCCCTGATCGGCGGCTCGGTCGTGGGCCGGGACGGTGTGGTGTCGATCGACCAGGGCGCGATCAAGGGTTCGCGCCGCAGCAACCCGGCCACCTACACCGGCCTGCTCGAGCCGATCCGCAAGGCATTCGCGAAGACCAACGGCGTCAAGCCCGGCCTGTTCAGCGCCAACTCCGAAGGTGCCTGCCCCAACTGCAACGGCGCCGGCGTCGTGTACTCGGACCTGGCGATGATGGCGGGTGTGTCCACGCCGTGCGAGGTGTGCGAGGGCAAGCGGTTCCAGGCCGAGGTGCTGGACTACAAGTTCGGCGGCAAGGACATCAGCGAGGTCCTCATGATGTCGGTGGCCCAGGCCGAGGAGTTCTTCGGCTCGGGTGACGCGAAACTGCCCGCCGCCCACAAGATCCTGGCCCGCCTCGCCGACGTCGGACTCGGCTACATCAAGATCGGCCAGCCGCTCACCACGCTGTCCGGCGGCGAGCGTCAGCGTCTCAAGCTCGCGACGCACATGGGGGAGAAGGGCGACGTCTACGTCCTCGACGAGCCCACCACCGGCCTGCACCTCGCCGACGTCGAGAACCTGCTCGGCCTGCTCGACCGCCTCGTCGACTCCGGCAAGTCCGTCATCGTCATCGAGCACCACCAGGCCGTGATGGCGCACGCCGACTGGATCATCGACCTCGGTCCGGGCGCGGGCCACGACGGCGGACGGATCGTCTTCGAGGGCACGCCCGCGGACCTGATCGCCGACCGTTCCACGCTCACCGGCCAGCACCTCGCGGAGTACGTCGGCGGGTGACCGACAACGGCCTACCTATCAATACGTCACCGTGACGTATTGATAGGTAGGCGCCGGACGGCGGGAGAGCGCCGCAGTGGTCGATTCGGCCCAGCGGCCGGGCGCCGACGGCACTCGAGCCCGGAGCGGCCGGCCATGCAGACCGGAATGGCCGCGGGCCGGATCGACCGTCCGGCGGAGTTCATGGGGTCCGGACGCCGCAGCCCACACGCGGTGTCGCCGCAGACCTCGAGTCGCTGCAGACGCCGCGCCGACGCGGCCGACGACTCATCCGGGTTCCGTGCGACGGCATGCGGCGCGACGACGACGCACAGTCGGCACGGGCACGGTGATGACCAAACGGACGTATCCAGGCCCGGACGGCACATCCGAACGGCGTTATCGCAGTTCACCGTTTCGCCGATAATCCACATTATGTCAAGTAATCGAGATCCGGGGGTACCCCACGGGAGCCGGGCGGTTCCTTCCCGACGTCCAGTACGCGCACCACACCCACTCGACCCGACACCGGGCCCCGCGCGGATCCCGACTTCCCGCGGGCACGATTGCGCGGGCTGGACGTCGATCTGCGCGCGGCAGCCCCACCCACCGCGGTCCGGCACCTCCTGCCGGCGGACCCGACGCCGGATGGCCACCAATGTCGGCGGTCCGAGATCCTGCGCATCCGATTCGACGGCGTCGCACCGACGTGCACGCTCCACAACGACGCCGATGGAACGGTGCCGAATGGATTGCGCGTGCACACACACGCAACATCGCACGCATTTTGCGCAGCGCGGCCGCACCGGTCGCTGTACGGTGTCGTGAGACCCGACCGCGCTGCCCTGCCGGCTCCAGCGGACGTTCACACCACCGTCATGGATAATGCCGAATATCCATGTCCGCGTGAGGGTTTCACAATTCTTGCGCAGATCCCGCAGAACGGCATCAACGCGGCAGTCCGTCATCGCGCGCAGCGGCGGGGCCCGCACCCACGCGGTTGGCGCGAGTGCGTAGCCACCTGCACAAATGCGGCAAGATACGCCCCTGATCGGCATCGAAGACTCCTCCACCGAAACCCCGGGCACTCCCCTCCCCGCCCGCCACACGCCTACGATGAACCGTGTCCGCTGTCGATCGAACGGAGGACAGTGTGAGCGCACGGACGCAGATATCGGCGCGACCCGGTCCCCTGACGTCGCCCCCGTCCGGCGAGGCGATTGCGTGACTCGCACGAGCACGCCTGCCGACGAATACGCGGACGTGGTCCGCATCCTGAGGTCGATGTCGACGCTCGACCCCGCGGATCCACGATTCGGCAAGCTTCGCGACCGCGCCGTCACTCGCTGCCTCCCGTTGGCCGAGCACGTCGCACGCCGCTTCGACGGCCGCGGCGAGGTACACGACGATCTGGTCCAGGTGGCCCGGCTGGGTCTGGTCAATGCCGTGGACCGCTTCGACACCGAGGTCGGCGCCGACTTCGTCGCCTTCGCGGTCCCGACGATGATGGGCGAGATCCGCCGGTACTTCCGGGACGCGGGCTGGGCCGTGCGGGTGCCGCGCCGGCTGCAGGAGGTCCATCAGCAGATCCACCGCTCGGCCGATGCGCTGTCGCAACAACTGGGCCGCCCACCCACGCGCCGCGAGATCGCCGACGAACTGCAGGTCGAGGAGGCGACGGTGGCCGCGGGCATCCTGGCCGGCAACGGCTACAAGGCCCTGTCGATGGACGTGGTCGGCGCCGGCAGGCAGGCGCCCTCGCTGTCCGAGACCGTCGGCGAGGACGACCTGCGGTTGCAGTCGATCGAGAATCACGAGATCCTCAGGCCCGCCCTGGCGGCACTACCTGCCCGTGAACGCCGCATCCTTGCCCTGCGGTACTACGCCGACCTCACTCAGCGGCGGATTGCCGAGGAAGTCGGACTCTCCCAGATGCACGTGTCCCGGCTACTGACCCGATCGCTCACCACACTGCGACAACAACTGCGGAGCTGACCCATTCCGTCAGACGCGGTCGACGAGTTGCTCGTGTCCGGCCATGCGCGCACAGTTCGCGCAGCAGAAGATGCGGCTCTCGTCCTCGACGCCGTGCCCGAGAATCCGGCAGCCGCAGTGTCCGCACACCGGCGCCATCGCGTGGGCGGCACACTCGAAACTGTCGAACACCCCTCGCCGGTCCCCCATCACCACCGTGAACGCCTTGTCGTAGTCGTTCCCGCACGTATCGCACGTCGCCATCACACGCCTCCCGCCCGGACCACACCGGTCGGCACCGTGCCGCCGGGGCGCCCTGCTGCACTGTCGGTCTACCCCGAACCGGAGCGAGCCATGCATCGAACATTCATCGGAGCATTCGCCGGAAACGACGGAACCCCCGCCGCGAATGATCCGCGGCGGGGGTTCCGGAAGTAGATGGTCAGGCACACGTCGGGGGGTGCGCCTGACCTCCTTCAAAGTATCCATACCGTGCGGTCAGGAAAAGCCGCTTTGGGGTGAAATCGAGGGTGAAGCCTCGCTCGCGGCCAGTATCCGTCGTGCACGAAATGTTCGCCAGCACGGGAAGTTACACGATTCTCCAGCGTTTTCCGGTGAAACGGATCAACCGGTCACCCCACCTACGGGGGCATCGGACGCGATCGAACAAGTGTCCCGGACTCCCCCGACGTCGGTGATCCTTGTCGGAGCCGGTCGATAAGCTTGGCCGAACACGCGCCCGCCCCGGGCGCCGCGCTCGACGCAGTCGCGGAAGGACATGGAGCAGGCCCACGTGAGTGACGATCGACAACGACTCGAGGCCTGGTTCGGCGAGTTCCTACTGCATCGCAGCACCGCGAAGCCGTCCCCGCACACGCTCAAGGCGTACCGCCAGGATTTCGCGGCCGTGAGCGGGTTCCTTTCCGAGCAGACCGGCGTGCCCGTCTCGGAGTTGTCGGTGGAGGTGATCACCAAGCCGTCGATGCAGCAGGCGTTCGCGTCGTTCGCCGCGACACACGAGGTCGCGTCGATCCGCCGCTGCTGGTCCACCTGGAACACGCTGTGCGACTACCTGTTCTCGATCGACGCCATCGTCGCCAACCCGATGTCCGCGGTGCTTCGACCGAAGGCGCCCAAACGGATCCCGAAGGCGTTGCCCTCGGACGCCGTCACCCGCCTGATCCGCACGTTGCAGGAGGACGACACCGACGGGGTCCGGCCCTGGGGTGAGCGGGACTTCGCGATCATCCTCACGGCCCTGCTGACGGGAATGCGGTCGTCGGAGTTGATAGCGGTGGATCTCGGCGACGTGCGCAGCGCGCCGGATCCGAGCGGCGGAACGGCGCGGGTCATCCTGGTGCGAGGCAAGGGCAGCAAGGAACGGGTGGCAACCGCGGAGCCCGCACTGGTCGCGACCCTCACCGGGTATCTGGAGTCGCGCATCGCGCGATTCCCGGAGAGCACGAAGCGCCGCGTGCCGCAGGACGCGACGCCGTGGCAGCATTTCCGCGCCACCGATCCCCTGTTCGTGGGTGCAGACGGGAATCGGATCACGCGAGGCACGTTGCAGTACCGGGTACTCCGTGCCTACCGGCGGGCCGGGATCAACGGCGAACGCGCCAAGGGCGCGCTGACGCACCAATTCCGGCACACGTTCGCCACCAACATGGCCGACGAGAACGTCAGCATCTTCACGCTCATGCGGATGCTCGGGCACGAGTCCATGAACACGACGCAGGTGTACACCGAGGGCGCTGGCACCGGTGTGCGCGAAGCAGCCGCGCGCAATCCGTTGTACCGGTTCCTCGATGGCTCCTGACCACGAACTTCACCGCCGTCGCTGCGTGCGAGAGCATCGACAAATCTGGACTTATCGGGTCGCGAAGGGCGTCGAGTAGACAACCGCGGTCGGTCATGTAGTTCCCTGCAAACGTTGACCTACCTCCTGTTTGAGACATTTGACGGCCGCGTCGGTGTTCAACGTTTCGTTCGGGGGAACGCATGTGTGCGAGCGAGTAGCACGACACATGTCGCGGCGGCGGAAAGTACAGCCATGGTGACTGGTAGTGCGTCGGCTCCGCTGACCTCCAGCAGGACCGCCCCTGCGGCACCGGCGCTGAAGATCGCGAGGTTGAACACGGTGGTCAGCATTGCATTGGCAAGATCCGCGCTTTGTCCTGCTGCGAGAGCGCTGGCTGTCTGCAGTTGTGTAGCGGAACCACCGAACGCGATGCCCCACAACACGATGGCCGCGATGACGAGTGGCAATGACAGCGGAAACAGGGAGAGTGCGAGTGCTGCGCCGAGGAACGCAGTGGTGCTGAAGATCGTTAGTTGGCGCAGGGCCTTGTCGATGAGAATGCCGGTGATCCAGATTCCGATCAGTGCCGCAGCGCCGAAGATGAACAGTGCGACGTCCGGACGCAGGGGGACCTGATTGGACTGCAAGAACGGTGCGATATACGTGTAGAGCAGGTTGTGCGCGAGCATCCACACGAACACCACCGCCAGGATCGCTGCAACTCCAGGGATCGTGAAAACCCTGAAGAAGCGCGTTCGCCCCTGCGTGTGAACTCCCGAAGCGTCGGGCACGACCGCCAGTACAGCGATAGCCGTAAGCAACGTGAGTATGGATACGGCGATGAATGTCCAGCGCCAGCCGACCGCAGCACCCAACGCGGTGCCCAGCGGTGTACCGATCGACAGCGCCACCGGCGTGCCTGTCATCGCGATCGCCAGTGCCCGTCCTGCAAGCTCCGGGGCAACGATTCGTCGGGCGTAGCCGGCAAGCATGCCCCACAGAAGCCCCGAGAACGCCCCTCCGATGAACCGCGCCGCCAACGCGACGGCGTAAGTCGGGGCGAAAGCAGTGAGTGAGTTGGCGACGAAGAACCCGAGCAAACCGATGACCAGAAGCCGCTTGCGGGGAAGTCGCTGTGTCGCCGCGATCGCCGGAATAGCAGCCAAGACGGTGCCCAGCGCGTAGGCGCTCACAAGCTGACCCGCGGCTCCTTCTGTGACGTCGAAGGCGGTGCTGAGAAGTGGGAGCAGTCCGGCGGGCAACGTTTCGGTCATGATGACGATGAACCCGGTCAACGCCATCAGGGAGAGCGCAGCGACCGGGAGACGAGGTCGCGTGTGCGGCGTCTCTGTCGCGGATTGTGTGGACAAGGCAGCTCCCAACTAGTTTTGGATTGATCACTCCAATAATGACCGTGCGTACGAACACAAGTCAAAATGGACCAATCGATCCAGAATGCGGGCACCGGCCTTCGCGTCGGGCGCCTCGATCACCCGAACGGGGCGCTCGTGGCGTGGGCAGTGAGAGCACCGCCCACGAAGATCGGCAAGCGGCGAGCATCAGGGAATGCGGTCGAGAGGAATCGAGGCGAAGGCCGAATCGACACACCACCAGGTCGGTCGTCGTTCAGCAGGTTGCGCACAATCCGCCTCGCACGGCTAACGACGCAACATCTTTCCGCCCGCAGCCACCTGCATGAGGAAGGGCGTTCGACGCGTGTTGTTCACGCTACGAGGCCTGGAGTGGCGATCCCGGCTGCGAGCGAGGGCCACGGCGAAGGGGTGTTCTGCCAATACCTCGCGCAGCGAGCAGGATTCGTCGATATCCAGACCTGGAGGGGCTGCGGATTTCGAGGTGAGCGGCTAACGGCAGACGTCCCGACGCGGGTGGCGACCGGACATTCCGTAACTCGGCGCCGTAGGCGCAAGCTACTTTGCGGGCATCCGCCACACGGCGAGAATCGCGTCCGCAGCGTTGTGCAGGTCGCGGGCCGGCACGTCGTCACACACTTGAGTGGAAACCCCGAGCAGGAAGCTGTGAATCATGGACGTGAAACCGTCGACGTCGGTGCCGTTCGCCAACTCCCCCGCCTCGACGCCGCGAACGACGCACCGCCTGATGGCAGCCCGGTCAGACGCCCGGCGTGCCGCCATCATCCGGCGTACGGCGGCTTCGCCGTCTCCCGGGGCTCGGACAGTGCCAGAGAGGGCGACGAGGCAGCCACGCGGATGGGAGGTGTCGGTCTGCATATCGATCGAACCGTGCAGCATCTGGGCGACCGCATCACGTGGGCGCAGCGTCTCGTCGGAGATGATCTCGGTGACACTGCCGGGTCCAGCGATGTAGCGCTCCGCCGCGCGTTCGAACAATCCCTGCTTGGACCCAAAGGCGCCGTACAGGCTCGCCGAGGACAGCCCGGTGGCCTCTCGCAGTTGGGTCATAGAGGTCGCGTCGTAGCCGTGTTCCCAGAACAACCACATCGCGGCATCGAGCACCTTCGGCAGGTCGAAGGCGCGGGGACGGCCAAGAGTGGGCACGACGACCTCCTTAATGGAACGATCTATCCATTATACGAGCATCGCCCCGCCGCCCAGGCAGGCTTCCAATCCTCGACCACCCGCCGTGGCGGCACCGGCAGAGTCGACCACGCGAACACCCCTCGACCACCGTCAGAACGGTCACCTCCACAGCATGCCGCCGATAGGTTGACTGCAGCACAAGCCCCCCACGAGGTAGAGAGTCAGCACGCCATGATGACGACTGAGCTAGCCGAGAAACGCGTCCTCGCCGCAATAGGCATCGGAAGGATCCTCTGGGGCGCCACGACCGCACTCGCCCCCAATTCGGTCCACAGAGCACTCGGCGTCCAATACGCAGGACCAGACCAAGGAATCTGGATCAAAGCCTTCGGAATCCGCGACATTCTCATCGGCGCCGCCGCACTACACCCAGACAACACAGTCCGGCGCGCAACACTCAGGGCAGGCATCGTCATGGATGTGTTCGACGCAGGAGTCGTAGCCGCAGCAGCCCGCCGGGGACTCCCCCGCCGAACCACAGCAATCGGCATCCTCCTCGCAGCAGGGACAGCCGCCCTCGCCACCACCGGACCCACGATCGTCAAGAAGCTGACCGACTCCACTGGACCATGAGCGACAATGCCGCGACACGACCGACGAGCGGAGACTCGGCCGGCAGCACGGAGACCGACTCCGCAGCCGCCGGTTCGGGAGTGGGCGGCCGACACGGTCGGCACGGTGCGCTGGGCGCACGCTCGACCGCATTTCCGTTCAGAGTGACGTTTGCACCGATTTCATCTGTTTTGCCTACACAAGTGTCATTTGCCTGACACACTCGTGCAGTCGGCCTCGTCGTGCCGACCGTCTAGGCATGCGTGGCGCCTGGCGAGCAGTGCTGTCCCGATCAGCGGGAGCACCACGTCGGAGAGTCTCATTCCACTGAACCCTCGCTACCTGCGCGTTTTCGCATTTGCCCAGGTTGCGACTGTTGCCTCGACCACCCATCAGTCCCACTCAGTGCACATCACTCCGATACCCCTTCAGTGACGCGCCACACTCTGTGACCTACGGAACAGCACCTGCCCACCCATGGCCGCCGGAATCCGTGTAAACGCGACGATCTCGCGGATCTTCGAATTCACGCAGCACAGCCCGGCATCGGGCGAGTCAAGAGTCTGGACAACTACTTCAGTGACAGCTACTGCAGATACCCGCGGCCCCTCCTCGGCCCCGGCTTCCACGGGGCGCGGTCGGTACAACCGGCAGCGACCGGCCTGGGTGATCATCACCGTCCTGGTGCTGGTGGAGATCATCAGCGCCTTCGAGACGTCGATGGTGTACGCCGCAATCCCGACGTTCATCCGGGAATTCCACAGCGACGCAGCCACCGTCGGCTGGGCCGTCACCGCATTCCTCCTCGTCGCCGCCGCCTCGGCCGCCGTCTGCGGCCGTCTCGGCGACATGTACGGGCGTGAGCGCGTCCTCGTCGTGCTCCTCGCCGCCGCCGCGATCGGCTCCTTCATCAGCGCGATCGGCGACAGCATCGGCAGCATCATCGTCGGCCGAGCGATCCAGGGTGTGGCGGGCGCGATCCTGCCGCTGTGCATCGGCCTGGCCCGCGAACACCTGCCGGCCAAGCAGGTTCCCGTCGCTATCTCGATCATCTCCGGTTCCGCCGTCGCCGCCGGGTCGGCGTCGCTGCTGGTGGCCGGCGTCATGCTCGACCACGCAAGCTGGCACATGATCTTCGTCGTCGCCGCCGTGTACGCGGTGCTCGCACTCCTGCTGGTGCTGTTCGTCCTGCCGTGGCGTCCGCCGACGGGAACGACGCAGAGGGTCGACTACCTCGGCACGATCGCATTCGCTCCGGCCATCGCGGCGGTGCTGCTGGGCATCAACAAGTCCGGCGCGTGGGGTTGGACCGACATCAAGACGCTGGGGCTGATCATCGGCGGTCTGGTCGTTCTGGCGCTGTGGGTGCTGTGGGAGCTTCGGGTGACCGATCCCATCGTCAATGTGCGCCTGTTCACCGACCGCAAGGTCGCGCTGACGATGGTCGCGACCCTGGCGATCGCCGTGGGCCCGATGGGTATCAGCACCATGATCATCCCGATGATCCTGCAGTCCCCCACGACCGCGCCGTTCGGTCTCGGCATCTCGGCCACCAACGCCGGATGGCTGTCGTTCATCGGCTCGATGTTCGGTTTCGTGTGCACCCCGCTCAGCGGCCGCATCTCGCGGGCCGTCGGAGCTCGGGCCTCGATGCTGCTCGGCACGGGATTGTTCACGATCGGCAGTGCGATGCTGATCATCTTCCACGACTCGGTGGCCGGCATGGTGGCGATGATCATCACGGTCTCGGTCGCTACGGCGTTCGCCTACACGGCGCTGCCGAACCTCATCGTCGAAGCCGTCCCGGAGAGCAACACGAGCGAGGCGACCGGAACCAACTCGGTGCTGCGCACCGGCGGTCAGGGCATCGGCACGTCGATCGCGACGATGCTGTTGGCATCGTCGGCGGTGTCCGCCGGCAGCGCCGCCCCGACCGTGGGTGGCCTGAACACGGTCGCGACGATGATGGTCGTCCTGGGCCTGGTGACGTTCGGCTTCACGTTGTTGATCCGCCGCGGCAGCGTCTTCAAGGACGCGTGACGCGCAGTCGGTGACAGTTCCGCGATGGGCGGTGGGAGATATCCCACCGCCCATCGTCGTGTCGGGAGGTCCACCGCGTTGGCAGGACGGTGGACCGAGCGGCGGCTACGGTGACAAGGGACAGCACGTTTCGACGAGCTTCGAGGAGCGCGGGATGAGCAACCCCTCGGCACGACCCGGACGGCACCGTGTGGTCGTCATCGGATCCGGTTTCGGCGGCCTGTTCGCCACGCAGGCGCTCAAACGCGCGGACGTGGACGTCACCCTCGTCGCCCGGACCACCCATCACCTGTTCCAGCCCCTCCTGTACCAGGTGGCGACGGGGATCCTGTCGGTCGGAGACATCGCGCCGGCGACCCGCATGGTTCTGCGCAAGCAGAAGAACGCCGAGGTGCTCCTGGGCGACGTCGAGGCGATCGACCTCGCCGCGGGCAAGGTCACGTCACGACTGCTCGACCGCGAGACGGTCACCGAGTTCGACTCCCTCATCGTCGCGGCGGGCGCCGGCCAGTCGTACTTCGGCAACGACCACTTCTCCGAATTCGCGCCCGGAATGAAGACCATCGACGACGCCCTCGAGCTGCGCGGCCGGATCCTCGGCGCGTTCGAGCAGGCCGAACTGTCCGACGATCCCGAGGAACGCGCCCGGCTCCTCACTTTCGTGGTCGTCGGCGCCGGCCCCACCGGCGTCGAGTTGGCGGGACAGATCGCCGAGCTCGCGCACCGCACGCTGGCCGGTGCGTTCCGGCGGATCGACCCCCGGGAGTCGCGCGTCATCCTGCTCGACGGCGCGCCTGCGGTCCTGCCGGTGTACGGCGGGAAGCTGAGCCGCAAGGCGGCCGAACGGCTCGAGAAGCTCGGGGTGGAGATCCACCTGAACGCGATGGTCACCGACGTCGACGTGGACGGGTTGGTCGTAAAGACCAAGGACGGCGAGGAGTCGCGGATCGAGTCGCAGTGCAAGGTGTGGTCGGCGGGCGTGCAGGCGAGCCCGCTCGGCAAGCAGCTCGGCGAACAGTCGGGCGCCGAGGTCGACCGCGCCGGCCGAGTGCACGTGAACCCGGATCTGACGCTGCCGGGCTATCCGAACGTGTTCGTGATCGGCGACATGATGTCGCTCGACAAGCTGCCCGGGCTCGCACAGGTCGCGATGCAGGGCGGCAAGTACGCGGCGAAGGAGATCCGGGCGGGACTCGACGGGGCGAAGCCGGAGGACCGTCAGCCGTTCAAGTACTTCGACAAGGGGTCGATGGCGACGATCTCCCGCTACAGCGCGGTCGCGAAGGTCGGCAAGCTCGAGATCAGCGGGTTCATCGGCTGGATCATGTGGCTCGTGATCCACCTGATGTATCTGGTGGGTTTCCGCAGCCGGCTGTCGACGGTGATCTCGTGGACGGTGAGTTTCGTCGGCCGTGGCCGCGCCCAGATGGCGTCGACGGAGCAGCAGGTGTTCGCGCGCAACGCGATCGACCTGCTGCAGGAGCAGAGTCGAGCGCGTCACGCGGCCGAATCACGCGAAGTGGGCTGAGCCCGCTCCGGTCACTTGCCGCCCAGGGCGGACGTCTCGGTGATGTTCTGCAGGCGCACCTGGCCGCGCGCGACGAGACGCTCCTGCTCGTCGGTGACGGTGACGGTCCACAGTTGCTGGGTGCGGCCACGGTGGACCGGGTTCGCCTCGGCGTAGAGCATGCCCTCGCGGGACGCGCGCAGGAAGTCGGTGTTGTTGTTGACGCCGACCACGTGCCCCTTGTCGCCGAGCCAGATGCTCGCGGCGATGCTGGCGACGGATTCGATCACCGCGCAGTGCACGCCGCCGTGCATGATCCCCCACGGCTGGAACAGCGCCGGGGTCACCTTCCACTGCGCGCGGACGCGGTCCGCGGTCAACTCGGTGAACTCGAGCCCGAGGGCCTCGCCGAAGCCCTTGTTGAGGAAGGCATTGACCTCAGCAGGATCCGTCCCGTCGCCCAGCACCAGTGCCCGCTCTGCATCGCTCGCCATGACCTGCTCCATCGCTTCTCGCGGACGCTCCGACACCGGGTGTGGACGTGACCGCCGATCGAATATGTACCTCGTCATAGTGATCCACCCGCGTGGGCGGTGCACAGGCGACCCACCGGAGTACGAGTAATGCCAGTCCGCGAAGGGCCGTCAGGAGAAAGAACCGGCGGGTTCCGCACGTGTGCGCGGAACCCGCCGTGGAATGGACCGGGAGTCACTGCAGCCCTCAGGACTCCGGCGCGGTCCGACGTATAGACCCAACCATAGGGAAGGCTGCCCTAATTCGTCAACCCCTTCAGCATGCCATCGCCAGCGCCGTCCGCGTGCGGACCGGAATGCCGGCGGCCTCGAAGGCGTCGAGCAACCCCTGGCCGCGGCTTGCCGCCACCGCAGCCGACATGCCCGTCGCCAGCGGAATCCGCGTCACCGCACTCAACACCGCGTCGGCGACCAGCATCCCGAATCGCGCGGAGTCGACGGGAGCGCAGAGGTCGAGCGCGTGGCGCACCGCGGTGAGCGAGGTCGCGCACCGGTGTGCGGTCCACACATGCAGGGCACGCTCGCACGGCAGCGTCACGACCCCGCGCGAATACGCGAGTTCGTCCTCGGGCAGCACTCGAAGCGTGGCGTCGACGACCCCGGCCCAGTCGATGCCGTTGTCGCTGTCCATGTGGATCCACAGGTTGTCGACGCCGGGATCCCACGCCCTGCCCTCGGTCACGACCAGCGCGGCCACCCGGCCCACGATTGCGTGCACCAGCGCTGCGGCCACCTGCATGACGGCGGCGTTCGGCGAGTGCAGATCCTCGAACAGTCGCGCGTACATGCGATCCACCCGATCCGCCGGCATCTCGTCGGAGCCCGCGACACAGGATGCGATCGGCCACCAGCGCCGCTTGCCCTGATGAGCCATCGTCGCAACCGCGTAGACCCGGGGGTAGTCCGGCGAAATCTCCCGCAGGCGGCAACACGAGGCGTCGAGAGCTGTCGTCTCGGAACTGAACTGGATATGCGCAGTCGCGGCCATCGTGCCTCCATCGAGAGTTCGGGTAGATCAACAGAAGCGTAGGCTACCCTTACCTTCAGCCGACCGAGGGGTCCCCGCGTGCCGCACAGCGGATACCGCCCTCGCGCGTTCGGTTAGGCTTCCGTAACCTGACGCTCGATAGCGTTACCTCTCATAGGAGCACCCTGCCCGTGTCGACGACCCGCCTCCCGGACGTGACTCCGGATGCGTCGAAGCGCCGTGTGCCCAGCGCATACGGCAAGGAAGTGATTCCGCAAGGCCCCGCGCCCCGATCCCGACGACTGCTGGCCGACCTTCTCGATCTCGGCATCGTGGCGATCCCGGTCGTCATCGGGTGGTACCTCGTCGATTCCCTGGCCGACGCCAAGGGCGGCGGCCAGGCCGACCGTGTCATCTTCGGTGGCGCCGCACTGCTCATCGCGGTGGCACTGCTGGTGTGGAACCGCGGATTCCGAGAGGGCACAGCCGGCACCACCGTCGGCAAGGGCTGGTGCGGACTGGTCACCCGGGATGCCGCGACGGGCGCACCGATCGGCGTGCGGCGGGCGCTGCGCCGGGTGCCGTGGCGCTCGTCGGGCATCGACGTGGTCCGCGAAGCCACCGCCCGGGCCGACGGGTTCACCCCGATAGCCCCGGACACGTCGCTCGCGGCGGTCCGGCGCCGACGCATCCTCGGCCTGGCCGTGCTCGGAGCTCTGCTCGTGCTCGTGCTGTTCGCGAGCGTCGCCGTCGGAGCCCGTCCGCTGTCGTTCGCCGAGGTGTTCCACGCGCTGTTCTCGTCCACCGGCAGCGAGACCGACATCATCGTCCACACGCTGCGCATTCCGCGCACGCTGCTCGGACTCGTCGTCGGCATCGCGCTCGGTGTCGCCGGCGCCCTCATCCAGGGGCACACCCGCAACCCGCTCGCCGATGCCGGTCTGCTCGGCCTCAACGCCGGTGCAGCGTTCCTCGTGGTCATCGCGATCTATGCGCTGGGACTGACCGCGCCGAGCCAGTACCTGTGGTTCGCGTTCGCCGGATCGGCGCTCGCCTCGATCACCGTGTTCGGGCTGTCGTCGATCGGCAACGGCAAGGCCAGCCCGCTGAGCCTGGCGCTCGCCGGCGCGGCCGTCGCTTTCTTCCTGCAGGCCATGACGAACGCGGTCGTGATCCTCGACCAGACCACCCTCGACGGCTACCGGTTCTGGGTTGTCGGATCGGTCGCCGGCCGCGGCTTCGACATCTTCTGGCAGGTGCTGCCGTTCCTGATCGTCGGCCTGATCATCGCGATCGCCAGCACCCCGAGCCTCAACGTGATCAGCCTCGGCGAGGACGTCGCCCGCTCGCTCGGCACCAACATCGCGATGTCCCGCACGATCGGCATCGTGGCGATCACCCTGCTGACCGGTGCGGCGACCGCCGCGTGCGGTCCGATCGCGTTCATCGGGCTGGTCGTCCCGCACGTGGCCCGCGCCATCACCGGCCCCGACTACCGCTGGCTCGTCCCCTACGCCGGCCTGCTCGGTGGCCTGATGCTGGTGATGTCCGATGTGATCGGCCGTGTCGTGATCCGCCCGGGTGAACTGCAGGTCGGCATCGTGCTGGCCGTGGTCGGCGCCCCGTTCTTCATCGCGCTGGTGCGGCGCAGGAAGCTGGCGAGCCTGTGAGCGTCCTCAACTCCCTCCCCGAATCCGCGGCGGGTGACACCGCGAAGGTGCCGTCCCGTCCGGCGCTGCGGATCGGCCCGGTCTCGCTGGTGCTGCGGCCGTTCATGATCGTCGTGAACGTGGTGCTGCTGGCGCTGCTGTTCCTGCTGGTGTGCGTCGGCATCGGCCGCGGCGACTTCCCGCTGTCGATCGCGGAGGTCACCAACGTCCTGTTCGGCGGCGGCTCCAAGGTGCAGCGGTTCATCGTGATGGACCTGCGCCTCCCCCGCGCGCTGGTCGCGGTCCTGATCGGCATCGCGCTCGGCATCTCCGGCGCCATCACCCAGTCGATCGCCCGCAACTCGCTCGCCAGCCCGGACATCCTCGGCATCACCTCGGGCGCCAGCGCGGCCGCCGTCGCGCTGATCGTGCTCGGTGGCGGCGGCTCGTTCGTGGGCCTGCTCGCGACGCTCGGCATCCCGCTGGCCGCGCTGGCCGGCGGTCTGGTCACCGCCGCGGTGATCTACCTGCTGGCGTGGCGCAACGGCGTCGAGGGCTACCGGCTGATCCTCATCGGCATCGGTATCAACGCGATGCTCATCGCCGTCACCGGGTGGCTGCTCATCTCCGCCGACATCAACGACGTCTCCCGCGCCAAGGTGTGGCTCAACGGTTCCATCAACGGTGCCGGCTGGGGTCAGGTGTGGCCGGTCGCGATCGCACTCGCGATCATCGGCGGCTGGGCGATCATCTCGACGTTCACGCTCGGTGCGCTGCGCCTGGGCGACGACAACGCCCGCTCGCTCGGCGTCCGGCAGCAGTCCGAGCAGGCCAAGCTGCTGCTCGCGTCGGTGATCCTGGCGGCCGTCGCCACCGCCGCGGCCGGTCCGGTCGGCTTCGTCGCGCTCGCCGCCCCGCAGGTCGCGATGCGCCTGGTCCGCTCCCCCGGTCCGCCGATCATCGCGTCGGCGCTCACCGGTGCCGTGCTGGTCGTCGGCAGCGACATCATCGCCCGCACCATCCTGCCCGTCGAACTGCCCGTCGGCATCGTGACGTCGGCGCTCGGCGGCCCGTTCCTCCTGTACCTGCTCGTCCGCAACAACCGGAAGGTCTCGGCATGACCAACACGGCTCACTCCGCTCCCGCGCCGCGCCTCGTCGCCGAGAACCTCACCCTCGGCTACGGCGACCGGGTGATCGTCGAGGGACTCGACGTCGAGATCCCCACCGGCGTCATCACCACCGTCATCGGCCCCAACGGCTGCGGCAAGTCGACGATGCTGCGAGCCCTCGGCCGCCTCCTCAAGCCGCGCGCCGGCACCGTCCTGCTCGACGGCAAGGCGATCACCACGATGCGGACCAAGGACGTGGCCCGCACCCTCGGCATGCTGCCGCAGGCCCCGGTCGCTCCCGAAGGGCTCACCGTCGCCGACCTCGTCGCCCGCGGCCGGCACCCGCACCAGTCGTGGATCCGGCAGTGGTCGTCCGACGACGAGACCGAGGTGGCACACGCGCTCGCGCTCACCGGCGTCGCCGATCTCGCGGACCGTCCCGTCGACCAACTCTCCGGCGGCCAGCGCCAGCGCGCCTGGATCTCGATGGCGCTCGCGCAGGGCACCGACATCCTGCTGCTCGACGAGCCCACCACCTACCTGGATCTGTCGCACTCGGTGGAGGTGCTCGATCTCGTCGACCGGATGCACGAGGAGATGGGCCGCACCGTGATCATGGTGCTGCACGACCTCAACCTCGCCGTCCGCTACAGCGACCACCTGATCGTCATGTCGGAGGGCCGGATCGTCGCGTCCGGCAGGCCGCAGGACGTCATCTCCGCCGAACTGCTCGCAGAGGTGTTCGGGCTCGAGGCCACCGTCATCGACGACCCGGTCTCGGACCGTCCGCTGATCGTCCCGATCGGCACCCGGCACGTGTACGGCGCGGTGGGCGGGCCGACGCGCGAGCGGTGACCGGCGTCAGGGCGTGACGATCGCGAAGTCCGGGTCCGGGGCGTCCACGTAGCCGATCAGTTCGGTCAGCTTCGCGGCGTCGCCCTCCACACCGATCCGGCCGGCGCCGACCATGCCCGGCACGTCCCCGCCGCCGACGACGGCCGCGATCAGGTCCGGACGGGACAGCGTCAGCCGCGCGTCGGGCTCGGATGCGTCACCGTCGAGGTCGAAGTGCACCAGCAACCCGTTGCGCAGGTGGGTGCGGTGGTCGATGCCCTCGTCGGTGATGCGCCAGTCGATGGTGATGTCGGCGTCCCACGCGCGGGGCCCGTCGATGCGGAGCGCGATCGCGTCGAACACCTGCTCCACCGACAGCGCGGCCGCGATGTCCGGCGCATCCGTCCTGGTCGGCGTGCCCACCGGCCCGTTCCGCAACTCGTACGCGCCCATCAGGAAGAAGTTCCGCCACGTCCCGTTCTCCGAGCCGAAGCCCAGCTGTTCGAACGTGTCCGCCTGCAGCGTCCGCGCCTCGGCGTGATCGGGTTCGGCGAAGATCACGTAGTTGAGCACCTGCGCGACCCAGCGGAAGTCGCCCTCCGCGTACGACTTCCGTGCCTTCGCCACGACTTCGTCGGCGCCACCCATGAACTCGACGTGCCGTTTCGCGGCGTCGACCGGCGGGTGCTCCCACAAGGTGGCCGGGTTGCCGTCGAACCAGCCCATGTAGCGCTGGTAGATGGCCTTGACGTTGTGGCTGACCGATCCGTAATAACCGTGGGTGTGCCAGGCCTGCGCCACCGCGGGCGGCAGGTCCAGGTTCTCGGCGATCTCGATACCCGTGGCGCCCTGGTTCAGCGCCCGCAGGGTCTGGTCGTGCAAGTACCCGTACAGGTCACGCTGCAGCGACAGGAATTCGGTGAGTCGCTCGGTGCCCCACGTCGGCCAGTGGTGCGAGGCGAACAGCACGTCCGAGCCCGACGCGTACCGGTTGATCGACTCGGTGAGGTACTTCGACCACACGTGCGGGTCACGCACCAGCGCACCGCGCAACGTGAGCAGGTTATGCAGTGTGTGAGTGGCGTTCTCCGCCATGCACAGCGCCCGGCGGTCCGGGAAGTAGAAGTTCATCTCCGACGGCGCCTCGGTGCCGGGCGTCATCTGGAACTCGATGCGGACCCCGTCGATCGTCTCGGTCTGCCCGGTGTGATCGACGTCCACGGTCGGGGCGATGAGCGTCGGGGTGCCGGTGGACGTGGTGGGCCCGAGGCCCGCGCCGACCGCGCCGAGCGGCCCGCGCGGCAGCGCCGCCCCGTACATGTACGCCGCCCGCCTCCCCATCGCGGTGCCCGCGTACACGTTCTCGGCCACCGCGTGCTCGACGAAGCCGACCGGCGCCAGGATCGGGCAGCGGCCCGCCGCGACGTCCTCGGCGGTGGTGATGCCCTTGACGCCGCCGAAGTGGTCGATGTGCGAGTGCGAGAAGATCACCCCGACCACCGGCCGGTCGCCGCGATGCTCGCGGTACAGCGCCAGGCCGGCGGCCGCGGTCTCCGCGGAGATCAGCGGATCGATCACGATCACCCCGGTGTCGCCCTCGACCAGGGTCATGTTCGACAGATCGAGTCCGCGGATCTGGTAGATCCCGTCGGCCACCTCGTACAGGCCCTGCATCGCGCACAGCCGCGACTGGCGCCACAGGCTCGGATGGACCGTCTCCGGGCAGTCCTCGTCGAGGAACGCGAACGAGCCGCTGTCCCAAACGACTTCACCGTCGTCGTTCTTCACGACCCCCGGCTCCAACGCGGCGACGAACCCGCGCTGCGCATCGGCGAAGTCCTGGTCCTCGTCGAACGGGAGCACTTTCAGCGCCTCCTCGTGCCGAGCCTGCACCGTCGCCGTGGCCTGTGACTGATCGGTCATGGGATCCCTTCCGCCGCACCGCTGTCTCTGGACGCAGTCGCAGCGTGACATCTCGGGCGGGGCACACGCCTCACCCGGCGCGGGTGAACGGGGAGTTCAAGCACGGACGGCCTATCGGTCGTACGACGCCGCAGCGGTCGGATTGAGTGATCTCACCAGAGTCGCTTACAGGGCGAGGCGGCCGCGTCATGTCACCGGCGAAGATCACGAACGATATACCGTGCCACTGTGCCCACACCCCTGCGCCGAACCCTCCGGTACGGGGCCCTCGCACTCGCTGCGATGCTCGCCGCCGGGGTCCTCTACGCGATGTTCATTTACCACAGCCTGAACATCTTCACTCCACCCGAGCGCCTCGAATCCCTCGGCCGCACATACCTACGCGGCAACAGCGACAGCAGCTACACCCGCGAAGAAATCCTCCAACGCTACCCACCCGGCCACCGCGTGCAATACACCCTCGAACACGTCAGCAACCTCTGGCCCCGCCACCCCGTCTACCAATTCCAGAACGACACCATCCGAGGCCAAGCCACCACCAGCGCCTACCTCAAATGGGGCAACCGCTACGTCGGCTACTCACTCTCCGGCGGGCCGTGAAACTCACACACATGGGGCCGCGCCGCGGTTCACCCACGCGCATTCCGCCCGAGCCGTAGGGTGCCTGTTATGGGGGCTTCGAGAATCTTCGTGGGGTTGGCTGCACTCGGACTGGCCGTGTCGGGGTGCGGTTCGTCGACCGAGTCCGACGAGACTGCCGCACCCGAACCGCGGCCGACCATCCCGGGGTTGGTGGAACCGACCTGTCTAGCCGGCAATCTTCTCGGGTTCTCCGGTCTGCCCCAGACCACGCCGCCCGTGCCCGAGCCGATGCCGATCCCCGACGACTTCGAGCCCGTCCGCGTCGTCACCTGCGAGGGCGCCTGGAACCGCGGGGAGACCGCGGAAGTCGTCGACCACAGCGTCTCCTTGGTCGAGGAACACCGCGAAGGCGACATGACGGCAGTCCTGGCCGGCTACCGACTGCCCTCCGAACCACCGCCGGAAGAACTGACCTGTCTGACGGACCAGCTGACACCGCCCGAGGTCTGGCTCGTCGACGAGAACGGACTCGGACTGCGAGCACCGAGGCTGCCGACCGGCGAATGCGGCGTGTTCAAGTGGGACGCCATCACCGCGATCCGCTCGCTGCCGCTCACCGAGCGGATCGTGCACCAGATCCCGCTATCGCCCATGATGGAAGCCCGGTTCAACGGCGAACCCGTCTAGGGCACCCACGCTGTGGAAGCCTTCGTACAACACGCCGGGCTGCTGTAGACGCAGCTCCTTCGATCGGAGTCTCTCGCCCGTGCTCCCGCGCCGCTACGTCACCCGCCACCGGCTCGCTGCCGCAGTTGCCGCCCCGGCAGCCGCTGTCCTGCTCGTCGGCTGCGCGGACACCCAGATCCTGGTCGACAGCAGCTTTCACCCGGTCGACACCGAGTTCACCGTCGGCACAGCGACCTTCACCACGACACTGCCCGAAGGCGCGCGCGTGATCGAACTGACCGAAGCCGAAAGCAAGACGATGGGAAGCAATGACGCGACGACCTACGTCATGTACTGGCCCGGCTACGACCTGTCCACGAATACCGTCGCCGACCTCCTGGGCGCCCGGCCAGCTACCCTGCAGCGGTTCGAGGAATGGGTGCAGTGGATGTTCAAGCCCGTGAGCTGCGAGCAGTTCAATCTGAGCCAGAGCGGTGACGACTTCGTCGATGCAACGAGCCCGCTCAACGGGCAACCCGTCACCTACCTTCGGCAGACGGACGCTCCCCCGCCGGACTACGGGATCACGAACTCCTTCTACCTGCTCAAACTCGACCAAGATCCCTGCCAGGCAGTGTGGGCGATGGCGATCTATTCGAAAGACAGCCCCTCCAACCCCCTCAAGGATCTCGGACAACGGCTCTTCGTCGACGGCGACGGCGCTGTCACCATGAACCCGTGAGGCCCCTCGGCGTCCCGTCGCGCTTCGCCGCGAGTCGACATGCAGGCCGATCACCGGGCGCGGAGGAGCCGCCTCACCCCGGATGCGCTGAAGTACAGGACCGCCCACACCATGACCAGCGGCCAGAGCGCGTACGGAACGACGATCGTGGACGCGACCGTGAGTAGCTTCCCCATTGCTTCCCGGTCGCGAACGAATGCTGCTGCACCCATGCTCATTTCCTCCCCTTGATACCGAGGGCTCCCCAGCCCCTGAATTGGAACGTAGCCCGCGGGCCGTACGGCCGTCCCGTGCTCTCTCGGTGACCGAGCCGACGCCCGGATCCACGTAGCCGAAGTGGGCGAGAAGGACCCGTGGCCGCTCGAGGAAAGCGACTTCGACGTGACACCGCCGGGTCACCCACCCAACGAAGATCGAGGCGGGACAATCGCAAAGGGACGCAGAGAAATTCACCGTGACGCGAGCCAACGCACCCAGACGTGCAGTCCCTGCCGTGCCACCTGGAGGACTGAACAACGTGCAGGGAACATGGCCGCCGTTGTGGAAGCCTGGCGGGATGAGCGAGCAGCCTCGAACAGATCCGCCTGCCGACTCCGGGACCGACACGCGTCATCGATGCATCGGGTGGCGGCCACACGACACCGCCTGGGCTACGTGGGTGGCACTACTGCCGATGCTGCTGCTCGCCGTTTCGGTACCGGCGGCGAGCCTCGACAACAGCCGCTCGCCCGTGATCGGCGACGTGCTGATCGCCTGGGTTGTCGTGGGCGTGGTGTTCGTGCCGGCGGTATTGGTGTCGCTGTCGGGCGCGGCCGCGCTGAAGCGGACGTTCCGCGTCGGGCGCTGGCTCGTGTCGCTCGGTTGTGCGGCAGCAGTGCTCTTCGTCGCCGCGCTCACCTACGGCATCGTCGGCGACGCGGTCGCGCCGGAGCGGCGGGATCCGAACAGCTGGGGCCCGGAATTCACACCTTTCGTAGCGTCCGTTGTCCTCGTCCCGTACCTTGCGATCGCCGTCCTTGACGCGTACGTGATCGTCCGGCTCTGGAAGCGACCCGTCAAGCACCAACTACACCCGTAGAGCGAGTGGCGGCGGGGTGGGTGTCGACGGTGTGCAGGTCCTCTGGCCGGACCGTTCAGCCCGGCGGCTGGACGATCCGCACGCTCCGCGGCACCGAGCCGACGGTGAAGCCACCGCGGCGAGCGGCGGCCGCGAATGACTCCGGGGCGTCGTCGACGGCCCAGTTGCCGCGCTCGCCGGCGTCGTCGAACAACGCGGCCGCGTTCGGTGCCGTACCCGTGGTGAACCGGGTCTGGTAGCGCAGCCCGTCGCACGATCCGGCGAGCGCGGTCGCCCACTGCTGCGGGATCTCGTACGGGGTCACGGTGCACAGTTCGCGGGTGAGTCCGTAGTCCGCGGCCGCCTCGGCGCACGTGTCGGCCAGGGTGCGGCGGGCAGGCACTCGCAGCCGGGACAGCACGCGTTCGTCGGCGAACTCGTGGGAGATCACCCCGGCGCCGGCGAGCACCTCCCCGACCGTCTCCCGGATCGCGGTGCGCGCGTCGAACGCGACGTAACAGGTGCCGCGCGGTTCGGTCAGATCGAAGCGGCCCCGCCCCGACGACGCGAACCACCACGGACCGTTCTCTGCCTTGTGCCCGCGCCACAGCTGCCGGCGGGTGGTCAACGACCAGGTGGGAAACCCTGCGAGGGAACGGTTCCCGGGCGAGCCGAGCGCGACGACCTCACGGGTCATGCAGCCCACCGCTGCGCGTCGGCGCGGGCGGCGGTGCGGACCGGGTCGATGGGCCCGCCCCCGGTGAGCCAGTCCGCGGCGGACCGGCCGTCCAGCCCGTCCTGCGGGGTGCACAGCCACAGCGCGCCCGTCCACGGATCCGCGGCGGCGCGCAGAATGCGCCACACCTCGACGAGCGCCGGATGCACGGCGCCGCCGTCGGTGAACTGCCAGGTCGGGTAGACCCACTGGCCGTCGTCGAGTCGGCACGCGATGACCGCGTTGGTTGCGACCTTCTTGCTGACGGCCTGCCGGCTCACCCGCCACCAGCGGGTGAGGCCCGCGGTGTCGTAGAACGGCCCGACCATCTGGTCGTACACGTGGCTGGTGGGCAGCGCCGCGGACATCGCATCGGCGATGGCCTCGACGTCGGCGAACGTCTCGGCGGGGACCCCGGCCTCGGCCGCGGCGGCGAACGTGTCGTGCACGCGCTGCTTCAGCAGCGCCATCAACTCGTGCTCCTGCTCGACCAGCGATGCCCGCGTCGTCATGGCCCAGTCCTCTCACGCGTCAACCGTGTCAACCCAACCCTGTCACCACCAGTCAACCACGTCAACCACCGGCCGGCCGGGTGTCAGCGCCTGATCAGCGTCCGGACCAGACGCACGCCCTGCCCGAGCGAGACGTCGGGCAGGTAGGCGCGGCCGATCGCGTTGCCGATGCTCGGCAGCGCGACCGGATCGGGGAAACACATGTACATCGGCTCGTAGCGGGGCTGGAACTTCGACTTGAACGCCAGCAGCGACCGGAACCCGTACACCGGTTCGAGGGTCTGCCCGAGGACCTCGAGTAGCGAGTCCATCGCCTCGGACAACCCGGGCCGCACGTCGCTCGGCACGTCCGCCTGCTCGCCGTCCTGCACCGTCGCCAGCGGCGCGCCGGACAGGCTCACGAACTCGGCGCCCTCCTGCTCGAGCAGCAATGCCGCCGACGCGATGAGGAACTCCATCGCCGGACGGAAGGCGTCCGCGGTGCCGCGCCGACGCATGAAGTCCAGCGTCCACCCGACCACCCGGCCGTCCCGGTACACCGGCAGCCACGACGTCACCCCGTGCACGGTGCGCTCTTCGTCGACGGCGATGAGGCAGCGCACCTCGGGGTCGTCCATCTCCTGCAGGCCGCCGAGCGTGAACCCCATCTCGGGCATGCCCTTGTCGGCCACCCATTCCTCGGAGATCGCGGTGATCTGGTCGGTGATCGCGAGCGGCGCGGTGGGGAAACTGACCCACTCGGCGGTGATCCCCGACTTCGCCGCCTTGTTCAGCGCGGTGCGCACGTCCTGGAACTTCTTGCCGGTGAACGCGATCGAGCCCAGGTCGAGGACCGTCTCCTCGGCCACCTGCACGCCCACCCAGCCCTGTGCCTCGGCCGCGTCCCGCACGTCACCGGTCACCGAGTAGTAGCACGGCACCCAGCCGTTGGACGCCGCGAACTCGGCGAACCCGACGACGTCGTCGCGCACCCGGTCCGGCCGGCCCACCGGTCCGCCGGTCGTCAGCGCGACACCGCCGATCACCCGGTACGCGACGTAGCTGTCGCCGCCGGGGCCGAACCAGTAGGAGTTGCCGCGCCACGTCGTCATCCACGCCAGCGCGCTGCCCGATCCGTGCACGAGGATCTCGCGGGCCCGCTCGGCGGCACCGGTGTCGGCGCCGTGTGCGGGCCGCAGGAACGTGGCCCCCACCAGCACGCACACCGCGACCCAGAACACGACGCCGGTCCACTCGTAGAGCAGCGTCGACGCCCAGTCGTCCGGGAGCAGACGCGGATCGAGCATCTGCAGGTACACCGGCGGCACCAGTCGCTCCGGGAAGTCCGCGATCAGGGTCCAGGCGGTGGGGCGGCGGTCGAAACCGTTGCGCGCCCACAGTCCCCCGAGCACGTACAGCACGCCGAGACCAGCGACGAGCACCGCGAGCTTGCCGGCCAGCCTGCGATAAGTCTTCGGCGGCGCCTGCACGTCGAAGAGCTTGCGCGTCGCGAGCAGCAGGACCACCAGCGCGAGTGGCGTCAGGAACGGCGTGAGCGTCCGGTACACGTTGGGGGCGTCGAGGCCGTAGAAGAGCGACTCCTCGTCGGCGACGTCGATGTAGCGGACCACGAAGTTCAGCAGCGACAGCGCCAACAGCAGCAGTTGCGCGACGAGCGACGCGATCCAGGCGAACCGTCGCCCGCGGCGCAGGCCGTCGCACAGCACCAGCAGGAACACCGACGGCATCAGGCTGATCAGTGTCGGGCCGAGACCGGACAGGCGCAGATCGAGTTCGCCGCGCCGGCAGTCGAGGGAGGACTCGGACTCGGCGCAGATCTCGCGGACCTCGGCGGTCGTCCACGGCACCCCGCGGAACAGGTCGCGCAGCACCGACAGCGGGCCGACGGCGTGCGGCGACAGCGCGGCCAGCATCGTCCCGATCGAGGTGGCGGCCACGACGATCGCGACCAGCACCCGACCCTCCCGTCGAGTCCCGGAGATCCGCGGGCCCCGGGCGGACCGCCCGACGATCCACGGGCCGATACACAACCCCACGATCACCGCGCCGAGGCGGATCACGTCCTGCAACTGCCCGGCGAACAGCACCAGGGTGATCGTGAGCGCGAGCAGGCCCACCCGGATCCGTCTGCGCCACAGGGTGTCCATCGAGGCGCTCGCCACCATCGCGACACCCGCGATCCACGTCGTCGGCCCCACTGCGGTCCCGATGTGCAACCGGAACCCCCAGTCGGCGTCGAGCAGTTTCACCACCGACGCCACCGCGAGACCCACCAACGCTCCCGCGACCTGTGTGATCAGCGCCGAGAGCGCGAACCGCCCGGACCCCATCCGCCGCTCGAGCGGAGCGGCCACCAGGAACACCAGCACGGTCGCACCGAGATAGCCGGCGAGCCCGGGTGCCCACAGCCCCGCACTGAGGCTGGTCCACAACCGCCAGTGTTCGACGGGGCCGATCCCGACGGCGAGATGACGGTCGACGAACTGGCCGGGACCGTGGACGATCGAGTCGGTCGCGAACCCGAGCACCCACATGACGGCGAGCAGGGTGATGCTGACCGGCGCTCCGGCCGCCCCGTAGCGGAGCAACTCGGAGACCCGGCGCGCGTACCGGCGGAGCGTTGTCACGAGATCAGTCCCATTCTCTTGGCCAGCCAATCCATTTCGTTTCGCAGGCCCGCCGACCACACCGCGAAACTGTGGCTGCCCGGCACCTCCACGTACTGCACGTCCATACCCGCGTCCCGCGCCGCCGCGAAGACCTTCTGCGCGCCGCCGCGGTACGCGTCGTCGCGCGTGCCCACGACGATGATCCCCGCCGTGTCCGGATAGCGTCGGGACTTCATCAGATCCAGCGGATTCACCGCGACGAACGCGGCCTCGTCGCCGCCGAACGCCTCGTCGACGGTCCGTTTGCGGTCACCGAGCGTCGGCTCCTCCTGGCCGGACAGGTCGAGGAACGTCGGATAGACCTCCGGATGGTTGGTCGCCAGCTGCAGCGAACACGTTCCGCCGTACGACAAGCCGCCGACCGCCCAGGACCGCGGATCGGGGTCGACCTGTAGGTGCGACTTGATCCACGCGGGCACGTCGACCGCGAGATAGCTTGCGACCTTCCCCAGTTGCGAGTCGAGACACAACGGGTTGGCCAGTTGCGACCCGGTGCCGTCGGGTACGACGACCACCGGGGCGAGGCCGTGGTGGTCGCGCGCGAACGCATCCATCGTCATCGCGAGCTTGCCGCCGTTCAGCCAGTCCTCCGGCGACCCGGGCTGGCCCGCCAACATCACGAGGACCGGCAGCAGGGGCCGCGGATCGGCGAAGTAGGCGGGCGGCAGGTAGACGACGGCGTCGCGCGCGGCGAATCCCGATGTGGCTCCGGGGATCGCGACCGTGGTGTACCGGCCGCTCGCGGGAAGATCGTTCGGGGCCCGTGGCGCCCACGCGTCCTCGAGTGGACGCCCGGTGACGACGGGATCCGTCGGGGGCGGCACCTGCACGAAGTCGATCCGATCCGGGTCCGGTAGTCCGAGGGCGGTTCCCACGGTGGGGTAGGCGTAGAACACCAGGTTGATCTGCACGGCGACCGCGAGCACGACGGCCAGCGCCGCGAGCACCGTGACCGGCACCGTCCACTTGCGCGCGGTGAACGCCCGCGGGACCACCAGCAGGACCGCCCACAGTCCGATGCCGATCCACACGTACACCGACGTCTCGATCGGGTCGGGGAACGGCTTCCACACCTTCTCGACGATCACCCACAGCAGCAGCGTCGCGGCGACCGCGCCGACGATCGACGCGGGCAGCGCCCAGCGCACGAACCACCGACGCCGGCCGGCGAGCAACCAGCCCGCGCCGGCGATTCCGCAGACCGCGAGGACGACGGGCAGTGGCCCCGAGACCAGCGAGAGTCGATCGAGCCACCCGAACATCGAACCTCCGCGCTGTCGTTTCCCCCACCGGTATACCGCCCGGCGCCGCAGTGAGACCGATACCACACCGGCCCCGCCGAAGTTACTACCGCCAGTAGTAAGCATTCGGGGAGGGCGGTCCGTAGAATCGGAGCATGGCTGGACTCGGCGAGCTCGAACGTGCGGTGATGGACCATCTGTGGTCGGTGACGGAGCCTCAGACTGTGCGGCAGGTGCACGAGGCACTCGCCACCAGGCGCGAACTCGCGTACACCACGGTCATGACCGTGTTGCAGCGACTTGCCAAGAAGCACCTCGTGATCCAGCAGCGTGACGACCGCGCGCACCGCTACCTACCCATGCACGGACGCGACGAGCTCGTCGCGAGCCTGATGGTGGACGCACTGCAGCAGGCCGACGCGTCCGGCGAGCGTGCCGCGGCGCTGGTGCACTTCGTGGGGCAGGTCGGCGCCGACGAGGCCGCCGCGCTGCGCGAGGCGCTCGCCGCGCTCGAGGCGGCCGAAGCCGCGAAGTCCGAGTCTGTGACGCAGGTCGGGGATCCCGTTCGCCCCACCGGGCTGCGTCCGGGCACCGGACGAGCGAGCTGAGGCTCCCGCCGCCATGACCTGTAAACGATGAACGCCCCCACGGCGCTCGCCTTCGGGCTGCTCGCGCTCGCACTCACCGGTCCCGTGCCGGCACTGCTCAGTCGCGCCCGCTGGCCGTTCCGCGCCCCCCGGGCCGCCCTGGTGCTGTGGCAGGCGATCGCACTTGCCGCGGTTCTGTCCGCCTTCAGCGCGGGCCTCGCGATCGCCAGTCGGTTGCTGGTTCCCGGCCCGGACGGGCGTCCCACCACCGAGCCGATGGCCGAGATCGACGCACTCGGGTGGCCGTTGTGGATCCTGTACGTCGTCGTGTTCGGCCTCACCCTGCTGATCGGCGCCAAACTGATCTTCTCGATGGTGCGGGTGGGAGTGCACACCCGCCGACGGCGCGCCCGCCACCGCATGCTCGTCGACCTCCTCGACCGCGGCGACATCTCGACCGCACTCGGCACGTTCCCGGGTGTCCGGGTGCTCGACGCCGCGGAGCCGATCGCGTACTGCCTTCCGGGTCTCCGTCAGCGGGTAGTACTCAGCGAGGGCACGCTGAACTCACTCAACGACGCCGAGGTCACCGCGATCCTCACGCACGAGCGGTCCCACCTGCGCGCCCGGCACGATCTGGTCCTCGAGGCGTTCACCGCCGTCCACCACGCCTTCCCGCGGGTGGTGCGGTCGAAGTCCGCCCTCGGCTCGGTGCAGTTGCTCGTCGAACTCCTCGCCGACGATTCGGCCGTCAAGGTCACCGGCCCCGGCCCGCTCGCCCGCGCGCTGGTCACGTGCGCCAATTCCACCGCGCCGCGCGGGGCGATGGCGGCCGGCGGCCCCAGCACCCTGGTGCGGGTCCAGCGGCTCACCGACTCGGCCGGTGACATCCGGATCGCCGCGGCCGCATACGCCGGCGCCGCCGCGATCCTCGTGGTGCCGACCATCGCCGTCGCGGTGCCGTGGCTGGTGGAGCTGAGCCGGCTGTTCTCGACCGGACAGCCCTGATTCGACGAAAGTAGCGCTGGTCACACCTGGTGCCGTGCGTCGTCGACCGTCGACGCCATCGCGTACACTCGATTGCGGTCGCTGCTGCGGCCCGATCAATCAATGTGCGGCACACAGCCCCATCTCTCCCGCAAGAAGCGCACGGATGGCCAGGTGAAATGTGCCCTGGCTCGTCTCTTCGTGCGGCTGCATGACAGCCCGCTCCGCGACGCGCCCTACGTCCGGAGAGGTAATTCCGCGTGACCACTGCTGCCCAAGATCCGTCGGTACAGGAGAGCCAGGACGACATCGTCGTCCCGGCACCCGTCGAAGCCGAGGCTCCCGAGTCCACCGAGGCCCCCGAAACCGCTGAGGCCCCCGAGGCAGTCGAGGCCGTCGAGGCCACCGAGACTGAAATCGCCGAGGGCGAGGACACCGAGGCTGACGAGGCCGAGCCCGAGGCCGAGCCCGAGATGACGTTCGCCGAGATCGGCCTGCCCGAGCCCGTCGTCGCCGCGCTGGCCCGCAACTCGATCACGGTGCCGTCCCCGATCCAGGCGATGGCCATCCCGGATGCGATCGCCGGCAAGAACATCCTCGGCCGCGCACAGACCGGTTCCGGCAAGACGCTGGCTTTCGGTCTGCCGATGCTGGCGCGCCTGGCCCGCCACGAGGACCGCCCGGCGCCCAAGCGTCCGCGCGCGCTGGTCCTCGTGCCGACCCGCGAACTCGCATTCCAGGTCGTCGATTCGCTCACCCCGTACGCCGGTTCGCTCGGACTCAACGTGCGCGCAGCCGTCGGCGGTACCCCCTTCACCAAGCAGGTCGACCAGCTGCGTCGCGGCGTCGACATCCTCGTCGCCACCCCCGGCCGTCTCGGCGACCACCTGCGGCAGAACACCTGTGTTCTCGGCGAGATCGAGATGACCGCGCTCGACGAGGCCGACCAGATGGCCGACATGGGCTTCCTGCCCGAGGTCCGCACGCTGCTCGGCGACACCCCGAACGACAGCCAGCGCCTGCTGTTCTCGGCGACCCTGGACAACGACGTCAAGACGCTTGTGCGCGAGTTCCTGCCCGAGCACGAGCTGCACTCCACGCAGGACGGCCGCGCCTCGGTCACCACGATGGACCACTACGTGCTGCTCGTCGACCGCGGCGACAAGGACGCCGTCCTCGCCGAGATCGCGTCCCGCAAGGGTGGCCGCACGATCATGTTCGCGCGCACCAAGCTGGGCGCCGAGGGCATCACCGAGCGTCTGCGCGAGAAGGGTGTCGCGGCCGAGGCTCTGCACGGCGGCAAGGCCCAGAATCAGCGCACCCGCGTGCTGGAGCGCTTCAAGACCGGCCGCACCCCGGTGCTGGTGGCGACGGACGTCGCCGCGCGCGGCATCCACGTCGACGGCATCGACCTCGTCGTGCACGTCGACCCGCCGCAGGACCACAAGGACTACCTGCACCGTGCCGGCCGCACCGCCCGCGCGGGCGAGGCGGGCGTCGTCGCGGCGATCGTGCTGCCGAACCAGCGACGGATGTTCCGCCGCCTGACGGGTATGGCCGGCGTGAACGCCACCGCCGTCCCCGTGTTCCCCGGCTCGGAGGAGCTGGCGACCATCACCGGCGCGCAGGCACCGAGCGGTGAACCGGTGCGGGACAGCTACTTCGGCAGCGAGCGCGGCGACCGTCGTGAGCGTTCGTTCGGCGACCGTGGTCCGCGCCGCGAGGGCGGTTTCCGCGGCAACCGTGACGACCGCGGCCCGCGTCGCGACTTCGGTGACCGTGGCCCGCGCCGGGACTTCGGCGACCGGGACAACCGCGGACCGCGCCGCGAGGGTGACGGTGGCGGCTTCCGCGGCAACCGTGACGACCGCGGCCCCCGCCGCGACTTCGGCGACCGCAACCAGGGCGAGCGTAACTTCGGCGACCGCGGCCCGCGCCGCGAGTTCGACGGCCCCCGCCGCGACTTCGGCGACCGGGACAACCGCGCTCCCCGCCGCGAGGGTGACGGTGGCGGCTTCCGCGGCAACCGTGACGACCGCGGCCCCCGCCGCGACTTCGGCGACCGCGACAACCGTTCGTTCGGCAACCGCGATGATCGTGGCCCCCGTCGGGACTTCGGGAATCGCGATGATCGTGGCCCGCGTCGCGACTTCGGCGACCGGGACAACCGTGGCCCCCGCCGTGACGGCGACGGTGGCGGCTTCCGCGGACAGTCGAACAACCGGGACGATCGCGGACCCCGTCGCGACTTCGGCGACCGGGACAACCGTGGCCCCCGCCGCGAGGGTGACGGTGGCGGCTTCCGCGGCAACGATTCTCGCGGTGGCGACTCGCGCGGTGGTGGGTTCCGCGGCGATCGGGACAATCGTTCGTTCGGCAACCGTGACGACCGCGGCCCGCGTCGCGACTTCGGCGACCGCGACAACCGCGGACCGCGCCGTGACGGCGAGGGTGGCGGCTTCCGCGGACAGTCGAACAACCGGGACGATCGCGGACCCCGTCGCGACTTCGGCGACCGCGACAACCGCTCGTACGGTGACCGCCGCAACTCCTCGGGCCCGTCCGAGCAGCGCAGCAACGGTTTCCGTAGCCGCACGGACCGTCGTAGCTACGACGGGTTCGACGGTCCGCACCGCAACCGCAACGCGTAGCACTCCGGTCGTCTGATCGACCGGATACCAACCTCATTCGGCCCCGGCCGCCCTTCAGTGGGCGGCCGGGGCCGAATGCATGTCAGGCGTCACGTCCCGAACAGCGGGGCCGGTTCGCGTCACGGTGGGGTCTCGGGGGAAGCTGTAACCATGACCTCCGAGACTTCTGCCAGCACCGAGGCTGCCCGCGCCCAGATCGGCGTCACCGGGCTCGCCGTAATGGGATCCAACATCGCCCGCAACTTCGCCCGCCACGGACACACGGTGGCCCTGCACAACCGCAGCATCGCGAAGACCGACGCGCTTCTGGCCGCGCACGGCGACGAGGGTGACTTCGTCCGCACCGAGACCATCGAGGAGTTCGTCGGCGCGCTGCAGAAGCCGCGACGCGTGCTCATCATGGTCAAGGCCGGCGACGCGACGGACGCGGTCATCGAGGAACTCGCGGACGCGATGGAGCCCGGCGACATCATCATCGACGGCGGTAACGCGCTGTACACGGACACGATCCGCCGCGAGGCGGCGCTGCGCGAGCGGGGCCTGCACTTCGTCGGCGCCGGCATCTCCGGCGGCGAGGAGGGCGCGCTCAACGGGCCTTCGATCATGCCGGGCGGCCCCAAGGAGTCGTACGCGGCGCTGGGCCCGCTGCTCGAGTCGATCTCGGCGCACGTCGACGGCACCCCGTGCTGCACGCACATCGGCCCGGACGGCTCGGGACACTTCGTGAAGATGGTGCACAACGGCATCGAGTACGCCGACATGCAGCTGATCGGCGAGGCGTACAACCTGTTCCGTGACGCGCTCGGCTTCGACGCCGAGCAGGTCGCCGAGGTGTTCACCGAGTGGAACGCCGGCGACCTGGAGAGCTACCTGGTGGAGATCACCGCTGAGGTGCTGCGCCAGAAGGACGCGAAGACCGGCAAGGCGCTGGTCGACGTCATCGTCGACGCCGCCGAGCAGAAGGGCACCGGCCGCTGGACGGTCAAGTCGGCACTCGATCTGGGTGTGCCGGTGACCGGTATCGCCGAGGCTGTGTTCGCCCGCGCGCTGTCCGGTTCGCGCGAGCAGCGCAAGGCGGCGCAGGGGCTCGCGTCCGGCGAGTTGGGTGCCAAGCCGACCGACGTCGCACAGTTCACCGAGGACATCCGTCGCGCGCTGTACGCGTCGAAGATCGTCGCGTACGCGCAGGGCTTCGACCAGATCCGCGCCGGCAGCGACGAGTACGGCTGGGACCTGACCCCCGGCGACATGGCCACGATCTGGCGCGGTGGCTGCATCATCCGCGCCCGCTTCCTGAACCGGATCAAGGAGGCGTACGACACCAACCCGGGTCTGACGTCGCTGATCGTCGAGCCGTACTTCCGTGAGGCGATCGAGAACGCGATCGACAGCTGGCGTCGGGTCGTCGTCACGGCGACCACGCTGGGCATCCCGGTGCCGGCGTTCGCGTCGTCGCTGTCGTACTACGACGGCCTGCGCGCCGAGCGGCTGCCGGCCGCGCTGACCCAGGGTCAGCGCGACTTCTTCGGCGCCCACACCTACGAGCGCGTCGACATGCCGGGCAAGTTCCACACCCTCTGGAGCGGTGACCGCTCCGAGATCGAGGCCTGAGCCTCCCTGTCCGACACACGGATCGGGGCGGACGCTGCGGCGTCCGCCCCGCCGCGTTTGTGACGGTCAGGCCTCGTGCAGCCGGCGGTGCAGCAGGTGCACGTCCTCGACGAGTTCCGGGATCGGCCCGACGACGGTCACCTCGGGCGCGATCTCCTGGATCGGCAGCGGACGCACCGGCGCCGGCGGCACCCCCATCTCACCGAGCCACGACACCAGTTGCGCGGTGGAGGCGACGTAGACGATGCGGCCCAGGCCCACCCACGCGTGCGCGGCCGCGCACATCGGGCAGTGCTCCCCCGACGTGTACACCGTCGCGCCGGCGCGTTCCTCGGCGCTCAGGTTCTCGGCGGCCCAGCGGGCCAGTTCGAACTCGGGATGCCGCGTGCTGTCGCCGTCGGCGATCCGGTTGCGGTCCTCCGCGACCGCGGTGCCGTCGGCGGTCGCGAGCACCGACCCGAAGGGCTCGTCGCCCGCCAGCAGGGCCTCCGCCGCGAGTTCGACGCAGCGCTGCAGGTGCCGGAACTCGACCTCGGTAACCACTTCGGAACGCCCCGATTCGGACACATCTACCTCCTCATTCACACGGAACCGCGATTGTGTCACCCCGCGGTAGCCTGTGACTTCACGACCGGAAGGCCCGCGCCACCCATGTCCGACCGTCCCCTCCCCACGTTCGCGCAGCTCGGTCTGCCCACCACCCTGGTGCACGCCCTCGGCCGCGCGGGTATCTCGGCGCCGTTCCCGATCCAGGCCGCAACCATCCCCGACATCCTCGCCGGGCGCGACGTCCTCGGCCGCGGCCCCACCGGGTCCGGCAAGACACTGGCGTTCGGTCTGCCGCTGCTGGTGCGCCTCAAGGGCGGCGCGAGCCGGCCGTCGCGTCCGCGCGCGGTGGTCCTGGCCCCCACCCGCGAGCTGGCCGCGCAGATCGAGAAGGCGCTCGACGAACCGGCGCTCGCATTGGGACTGCGGACCGCCACGATCGTCGGCGGCGTCCCCTTCAAGGGGCAGGCCGTCAAACTGTCGCGCACCGTGGACGTCGTGATCGCGACGCCGGGTCGGCTGGCCGATCACGTGGCGCAGGGCACGATCACGCTCGACGACGTCCGCGTCACCACCGTCGACGAGGCCGACCACATGGCCGAGCTGGGGTTCCTGCCGCAGGTCACCGAGATCCTGGACCGCACCCCGGAGTCCGCGCAGCGGCTGCTGTTCTCCGCGACCCTCGACGGCGAGGTCGACACGCTCGTCGCCCGCTATCTGCACGACCCGGTCACCCACGCGACCGCGGAGGCCGTCGCGGCCGTCGACTCGATGGAGCATCACGTGCTGCACGTGCCGCGAGAGATCAAGTACCCCACCGTCGCCCGGATCGCGGCCCGGGAGGGCCGGACGCTGCTGTTCGTCCGCACCAAGGCGGGCGTGGACCGGCTCACCGACGAGTTGCGGGCGGTCGGGGTCGCGGCGGGCGGCCTGCACGGCGACAAGCCGCAGGGGCACCGCACCCGGGTGCTCGCCGAGTTCGCCGACGGCACCCTGCCGGTGCTGGTCGCCACCGATGTCGCGGCGCGCGGCATTCACGTCGACGACATCTCGCTCGTCGTGCACGTCGACCCGCCCACCGAGCCCAAGGCGTACTTGCACCGCGCGGGACGCACCGCCCGCGCCGGCGAATCGGGTGTCGTGGTGACGGTGGTGACCGAGGACGAGCGCGGGCCCGCCGCGAAGGTGATGCGGGCCGCCGGGGTGGACGTCGACCCGCTCACCGTCGGCGGCCGCGACCGCCGCTGGGAGGCGGTGACCGGCGCACGCGAGCCCAGCGGCACCCCCGTCCCCGAGCGAGAGGTACCCGCCCCGCCGAAGAAGGACACCCCCGCGGATCGGCGGGGTCCGGGGCCGCAGCGCGGGTTCCGCGGGCGCGGTGGGCCGCGCCGGGACGGCACCGCGCGTCCCGCGAACGGCCAGAGCCGGCGTCGACGCGGAGGAAGCTGACCCATGTCCGGGCTGCCCGTCGCCGCGATCGTGTGCGCGCTGATTGCCGCGTTCCTGTTCGCGTGCGCGTCGGTGGCGCAGCAGACCGCGGCGGCGCAGGTTCCGGAGGACCGATCGCTCATCGCGGCCCTGGTGCGCAGCCCGCGCTGGTGGGCGGGCATCGTCGGGGACGGCGGCGGCTATCTGTTCCAGGTGATCGCGCTCGCGCTCGGGTCGGTGCTGGTGGTGCAGCCGCTGCTGGTGTCGATGCTGCTGTTCGCGCTGCCGCTGTCGGCACGGTTCTCGGGGCACCGGCTCACCCGCCAGACGTGGGCGCTCGCGATCGCGCTCACGGCGGCGCTGGCGGTGTTCCTCGTCGTCGGTAATCCCACCGAGGGCGGCACCGACGCGCCATGGGCGCAGTGGTCGGTGCCGCTGATCGTGGTGGTGGCACTCGTCGCCGTCGCGACCGCGTTCGGGTTGTCGCCGCGGATGGATCCGGGGTGGCGGGCACTGCTGCTGGGCAGCGCCAGCGGCGCGCTCTACGGCGTGGCGGTCGCGTTCACCAAGTACGTCACCGATCTGCTCGAGCACGGCGTCGGGCACCTGCTCGGTGCGTGGCAGACCTACGCCCTGCTCGCCGCCGGGATCATCGGCGTGTACCTGCAACAGCGCGCGTTCCAGGTGGGTCCGCTGTCGGCGTCGCTGCCCGCCATGACGATCGGTGAACCGGTGGTCGCGATCTTCCTCGGCATGACCGTGCTGGACGAGCGCCTGCAGGTCTCCGGGTTCGGTCTCGCGGTGGTCGTCGCCGCGGTCGTGGTGATGCTGGCGACCACGATCGCACTGTCCCGCGAGCAGGCCACGCTGCAGCCCGATCCGGAGTCGGTCGCGAGCTGACGGGAATGTCCGGCGCCCCCGCAGGCGTTGGCACGATCACCAGTGAAACTTTCAACTACTTCGCCCCTGGAGGAATCGTGAGCACGTCCGCCCGCACGGCACAGGTCTTCCGCCTCGGCACCCCGTGGCCGGCGCTCGACCCGTTCCTGTTCGCCGTGCACCACGTCGACCACTACCCGCAGGGCACCCCGGACCTGACGCCCGCCGTCGACGTCTCCGACCGCCCGCTCGGCCAGGACTTCGGCAACCCGTCCGGCTGGAACATGTACCACGGCACCACGGTGCCCGGATTCCCCGCGCACCCGCACCGCGGGTTCGAGACCATCACCGTGGTCCGGCGCGGGTTCGTCGACCATGCCGACTCCACCGGCGCGTCCGCCCGCTACGGCGGCGGCGACGTGCAGTGGGTCACCGCCGGCGGCGGCGTCAGCCACTCCGAGATGTTCCCGCTGCTGAACCAGGACGGCGACAACGACTTCGAGCTGTACCAGATCTGGCTCAACCTGCCCGCGCGCGACAAGTCCGCGCCGGCCCAGTTCACGATGCTGTGGAACGAGGACATCCCCGACGTCGAAGTCGGCGACGGCGCCCGCGTCCGGGTGATCGCCGGCCGTTTCGGCGACCACGAACCCCTGGCACCGCCCACCAACTCGTGGGCGGCCGACGCGGATTCGGATGTCGCGCTGTGGCTGGTGGACCTCGAACCGGGCGCGGCGATCGACCTGCCCGCCGCGGCGTCCCCGGACGCCCGCCGGGTGCTCTACGTGCACGGCGACGGCGCCCGCGTCGACATCGCCGACACCGACGTCGAATCCGGCTGGGGTTACGCCCCCGACGACGGCGACGCGCTGACCGTGCGCGCCGAGACCGCGGCGACGCTCCTGGTACTGCAGGGAGTCCCGATCGGGGAACCGGTCGCGGCCCGCGGACCGTTCGTGATGAACACCGAACGGGAGATCCTCGAGGCGTACGACGACTACCGCCGCACCGGTTTCGGGGGCTGGCCGTGGCCTGACGAGGCACCCGTCCACGACCGGGACGCCGGCCGCTTCGCCCGCTACGGCGACGGACGCGTCGAACGACCGGATCCGACACCCGCCCGATAGCGGGCGCACACGCCGTCTGCGCATTACGCTCGGCGACTGTGCAGTTCCTCGAAGGGCAGCGCCCGCCGTACGACCTCACCTACGACGACGTGTTCCTGGTCCCGAACCGGACCGACGTGGCGTCACGCTTCGACGTGAACCTCTCGACGTCGGACGGGTCGGGAACCACCATCCCGATCGTCGTCGCCAACATGACCGCGGTCGCCGGACGGCGGATGGCCGAGACCGTCGCCCGGCGCGGCGGACTCGTCGTCATTCCGCAGGACGTGCCGTCGTCCGCGGTCGCCGAGACCGTCGCGTTCGTCAAGAGCCGGCACCTGGTCGCGGACACCCCGATCACGCTGGACCCGGAGGACGCCGTCTCGGACGCGCTGACGCTGCTGCACAAGCGGGCGCACCGCGCCGCGGTGGTGGTCGACGGCGGCAAGCCGGTCGGCGTGCTCACCGAGTCGTCGTGCGCGGACGTCGACCGATTCACCCGCGTCGGCGCGGTCGCGGTGCGCGACTTCGCCACCGCCCCGGTCACCGCCACCCCGCGCGAGGTGTTCGGGCTGCTCGAGTCGCGGCACGATCCGTTGGTGGTGATCGTCGACGCCGACGGCATGCTTGCCGGCGTCCTCACCCGCACCGGCGCGATCCGGGCCGGGATCTACACGCCCGCGGTCGACGTGCACGGACGGCTGCGGATCGCCGCGGCGGTCGGGGTCAACGGGGATGTCGCCGCCAAAGCGAAAGCACTCGCCGACGCCGGCGCCGACCTGTTGGTGCTCGACACCGCCCACGGCCACCAGCAGCGGATGCTCGAAGCGCTGCGCGCGGTCGCTGCGCTGGGCCTCGGCGTGCCGCTCGCGGCCGGCAACGTGGTCTCGGCGCAGGGCACCCGCGACCTGATCGACGCGGGCGCGAACATCGTCAAGGTCGGTGTCGGTCCGGGTGCGATGTGCACCACCCGCATGATGACCGGTGTGGGCCGGCCCCAGTTCTCGGCGGTCGCCGAGTGCTCCGCCGCGGCGCGTGAACTCGGCGCGCACGTGTGGGCGGACGGCGGGGTCCGTCATCCCCGCGACGTCGCGCTCGCGCTGGCGGCGGGCGCGTCCAACGTGATGGTCGGCTCGTGGTTCGCCGGCACGTACGAGTCGCCGGGCGAGCTTCGGATCGACCGGGACGGTAACCGGTACAAGGAGAGCTTCGGCATGGCGTCCAAGCGCGCCGTCGCGGCCCGCACCGTGGACGACACCGCGTTCGATCGCGCCCGCAAGGGCCTGTTCGAGGAGGGCATCTCGAGTTCCCGGATGCGTCTCGATCCCGCCCGGCCCGGCGTCGAGGATCTGCTCGACCACATCTGCTCGGGGGTGCGGAGCACGTGCACGTACGCCGGGGCCCGCACGCTCGACGAACTGCACGACAAGGCCGTCGTCGGCGTGCAGTCGGCGGCCGGGTTCGCGGAGGGGCGCCCGCTGCCGTCCGGTTGGTGACACAACCCCCGCGCGATGTCTGTTTGATCCCGTTCAAGTCGCGTCCGATATCGCGCCCGATATAGTGGTGGCTTCGTTTCCGGAAATATCGTCGGCGCTACATCGGTTGAAACCGACGATATGCGCCGCCCGACAGAGAGGACACAGGTGCCCGAGGCACCCATACACACGCCCCCCGACGCACAGCCCGTCGCGACCGCATCAGGTCCGGACGCGGAGTCCGAGGGCTCCTCTACCGAGCCGGGTGACAAACCCGGCGGCCCCAGTAGCTCCCACTTCCCTGTGCGGGTGGTGCTGACGTGAACGTCGCACTGACCGTCCTCAGCCTGGTCGGCTTCATCGCCTTGACCGCAGGCACCGCCCTCTTCGTGGCGGCAGAATTCTCCCTGACCGCGCTCGAGCGCAGTACCGTCGACGCCCATGCGCGCGGCGGCGACCGTCGTGCGCGGCAGGTCCAGCACGCGCATCGCACGCTGTCGTTCCAGCTCTCCGGCGCTCAGTTGGGCATCACGATCACGACGCTGATCACCGGATACCTGGCCGAGCCGGTGCTCGCCCGCTTCATCACCCCGCTGCTCACCGGTGTCGGCGTGTCCGATTCCACGGCCGGCGGCATCTCACTGGCCCTCGCGCTGATCATCGCGACGTCGTTCTCGATGATCTTCGGCGAGCTGGTTCCCAAGAACCTGGCGATCTCGAAGCCGCTGCCGACCGCCCGCGCCACCGCGGGCCTGCAGGCCGGCTTCTCGCTGATCTTCAAGTGGGCGATCAACGGCCTCAACGGCACCGCGAACTGGGTGGTCCGCCGCCTCGGCATCGAGCCCGCAGAGGAACTGCGGTCGGCCCGGTCCCCGCAGGAACTCGGGTCGCTGGTTCGCACGTCCGCCGAGCGCGGATCCCTCGACGCCGGCACCGCGCTGCTGGTGAACCGGTCGCTGCGGTTCGGCGAACTCAGCGCCGAGGAGCTCATGACCCCGCGCGTGAAGATCGAATCGCTCGACACCGACGCCACGGTCGCCGACCTGCTCGAGGCGGCGTCCCGCACCGGGTTCTCCCGGTTCCCGATCGTCGACGGCGACCTCGACAACACGATCGGCGTCGTGCACATCAAGCACGCGTTCACGGTGCCGGCCGCCCGTCGGTCGACCACCCGGTTGGACTCGCTCGCGCAGGCTGTGCCCGTGGTGCCGTCGACCCTGGACGGCGACGCGGTGATGGAACAGGTCCGCGCCGACGGCATGCAGGTCGCGCTCGTCGTCGACGAGTACGGCGGCACCGCCGGCATGGTGACGATGGAGGACCTCATCGAGGAGATCGTCGGTGACGTCCGCGACGAACACGACGAGCCGGAGATCGACGTCCAGCGGGTGGGCCACAGCTGGGCCTGCTCCGGACTGCTGCGCACCGACGAGGTCGGCCGCGCCACCGGCTACCTCGCCCCCGAGGGCGAATACGACACGCTCGGCGGGCTCGTGCTCACCTCCCTCGGCCGGATCCCGGTCGAGGGCGACGAGGTGGCGCTGCCCGACGCGAACGGTCTGCCGCTCGGCCCCGACGGCCGCGGCTGGATCGCGCGGGTCCTGACGATGGACGGCCGCCGCATCGACCGGGTGCTGCTCACCCCGGTCCCGGCGCTCGAGACCACCCGGGAGGTGACCCACCATGGGTGATCTGTTCGGTGTTCTGCTCACCGTCGTCCTGCTGGCCGGCAACGCGTTCTTCGTCGGCGCCGAGTTCGCGCTCATCACCGCCCGACGTGACCGCCTCGAGGCGCTGCACGCGCAGGGCAAGAAGCGCGCGGCCACCGTCATCAAGGCCGGCGAGAACCTGTCGTTGATGCTCGCCGCCGCCCAGCTGGGCATCACGATCTGCTCGATCCTGCTCGGCAAGGTCGGCGAGCCCGCCATCGCGCACCTCATCGAGGCGCCGATGGATGCGCTCGGCGTGCCCGACGGCCTGCTCCACCCGATCGCGTTCACGATCGCGTTGGGCCTGGTCGTGGTCCTGCACATCCTGCTCGGCGAGATGGTCCCGAAGAACATCGCGATCGCCGGCCCGGAGAAGACCGCGATGCTGCTGGTGCCGGCGCACCTGGCGTTCATCAAGGTCGCCAGGCCGCTGATCGCGTTCTACAACATCAGCGCCAACGGCATCCTGAAGATGCTGCGCGTCGAACCCAAGGACGAACTCGACGTGACGGTGTCCACGCTGGAGTTGTCCGAGATGATCGGCGAATCCCACACCGAGGGCCTGATCGACGAGGAGGAGCACCGCCGGCTCACGCAGGCGCTCGAGACCGAGGGCCGCACCGTCGCCGACGTCATGATCCCGTCGGCGAAGATGCGCACCGTCCCGTTCGCGGACGGCGGCACTACCCTGGGTGCGGTCGAGCAGGCGGTCGTCCAGACCGGCTACTCGCGCTACCCGGTGCGCGGCGCCGACGGCGCCCTGATCGGCTACCTGCACCTCAAGGACGTGCTGGACCGGATCGCCGACGAGTCCGCCGGACCCGAGACGGTGATCCCGCGCTCGGACATCCGCCGGCTGCCGCTGATCTCGGTGACGCTGCCCCTCGACGACGCGCTCGCCCGCCTGCGTCGCACGAACTCGCACCTCGGTGCAGTGGTCGACGCGTCGGGCGCGGTGATCGGTATCGTCGCGCTCGAGGATCTGGTCGAGGAGTTCGTCGGCACCGTGCGCGACGGCACCCACCGGATCGTCGACGTCGTACCCGGTCAGAAGGCGGTCTGAGAGTAGTGAGTTCGGCAGTTCTGCCGGAAGAGGTGTGGACTGCCCGACGAGACCGCCACCGCGAGGTGGTGGCGGATCTCGTCGGGCCGCACCTGCAGCGCAAGGCCGCAGGCGTCAAGCACCCGGTGCACGACTTCCTGTTCACGTACTACAGCGTCAAGCCGAACCACCTGCGACGCTGGCACCCCGGTTTCGGGACCGCACTCGCGGGCCACTCGGCGCAGGACTACCTGATCTACTCCGGGTACCAGGCCTCGGACGATCTGGTGTCCCTCTCCCCCGATGTCCTGGCGCGGCGCCGCGAGACGGTCGAGTTCGTCGCGACGCTGCTGTCCGCCACCGCCGGACGGCGCCCGCAGCTGAGCTGCTTCGGCCTGCACGAGTGGGCGATGGTGTACCGCGGCGGCGAGGAGGCCGTCCGGCACACGTCGGTACCGCTGCGCCTCGGGCACGCCGGCACCGACACCGTGGTCGAGTCGATGCAACTGCGCTGCACGCACTTCGACGCGTTCCGCTTCTTCACCCCCGACGCGGTCCCCCGCAACGAGATCCCGCTCTCGCGGGACGCGCAGGTCGCGCGAGAGCAGCCGGGCTGCCTGCACGCGGGCATGGACCTGTACAAGTGGGCGTCCAAGCTGGGGCCGCTGATCGAATCCGAGCTCGTCATCGACTGTTTCCGTCTGGCAACGGATGCGCGGGAGCTGGACATGAAGGCCAGCCCGTACGACCTCACGGAGTACGGCTACGAACCCGTCCGCATCGAGACCCCGCAGGGCCGCGCCGACTACGTCCGCGAGCAGGTGGCGCTGTCGGAGCGGGCCGCGCAGCTACGGGCCCGCCTGGTCGAACGCTGCCGGAACCTGCTGGCCACGAGTCCCAATTAGCTATATCCAGCCGTCACAGCTATCTTGGTCGACGGTCTGGGGGGGGACATCTTCACGCATATCTCGCGCGCTCTCCGCAGCCTTGCGGCGCCCGCCCGGGACGCCGATGCACACCATCGCCGCGTCCCACGCGGCACCGAATTCAGGGGGAATTCTCATGGCTCGTCATGCTGCGAAACCGAACCGTTGGGCGCGCCGCGCCGTCGTCGCCGGCGCACTGCCCGTCGCGATCGTCGCCGCCTCGGCCGGCACCGCGAACGCGCAGGACGCCGGATCCGCGAACATCCCGGCCCTGCCCGAGCTGCCGCAGATCGAGGTTCCGCCGCTGTACAACCCGGTTGACCTGAACGAACGGCCTTTCAACTTCCTCCGGCCGGGCTACGCCCCCACGCCGGAGCAGCGGATCGCGGATTACACCGACACGGGGCAGCTGCTCGGGGCCTACACCGGCAGCTTGGTGGGCGCACTCGGCAGCACCGTCGTGGGCGGCGGCGCCATCACGATCGGCGCGATCGCAGCTGGGATCGTCGGACCTGCCGCCCTCGGCCCGGTGAGCACCGCGCTCGGAGCGGTGACCGTCGGTGGTCTGGTCGCGGGCGGCTCCCTGGGCGCCGAACTCGGTGGCCAGGCGGGCGCCGGACTGGCCCGCCAGCAGAATGCCCCTGCCCCGTTCGGGTCCTGACGCCTGGTCGGGCCCGGGCACATTGCGTCCCGGGCTCGACCCCCGGCACCGCGAGTAGCCTCGGTTGTGTTGATCTGGCGAAAACGTAGGTGGCGGAATGGTCGACGTCGACACCCTCGGACCCCACCGGGAGTCCGGTCCGTCGGCCGGTCACGGCCGGTTGCCGGCGGATCTCACCAGTTTCGTCGGCCGCCGCCACGAACTGACCGCGGTACGCAACGCGCTAACCAGTGGCCGTCTCGTGACGCTGACCGGCATCGGCGGGGTCGGCAAGACCCGGCTCGCGCTGCGCGTGGCGACCTCCGTCCGGCGGAACTTCCCCGACGGCGTGTGGCTGATCGAACTCGCCGACGTCCACGACCCGGCATTCGTCGTCGACGTGGTCGCCACCACGCTGGGCGTACGCGACTACACCGGACGGCCACCCCGGGAGGCCCTCGTCGAGGCCCTGGCGCACGGCTCGAGGCTGCTCGTGCTCGACAACTGCGAACAGGTGATCGATGCGGTGGCCGAGCTGGTCCAATCGTTGCTGGAACGATGCCCCGGGCTGCACGTCCTAGCCACCAGCCGGGAACGACTCGGGCTCGGGTGCGAAACCGTCGTACCGGTGTCCCCGTTGACCACGCCGAGCCGGGACCGGTCCGAGCCGGTGATCAAGGTGTCCCGCTTCGACGCGGTCGCCCTGTTCGCCGAACGCGCCGCCTCCGCGGTGCCGGGTTTCGCACTGACCGACGACAACACCCCCACGATCGCCAAGATCTGTGCTCGGCTCGACGGGCTGCCGCTGGCGATCGAACTGGCGGCGGCCCGGACCCGGGCACTGTCGCCCGAACAGATCCTGCAACGCCTCACCGACCGCCGCGGCATGCTCACGTGGAGCAGCCGCGGCGTACCTCCCCGACAGCAGACGCTGAAATGGAGCATCGGGTGGAGCTACGACCTGTGCACTCCCGACGAGCAGCAACTGTGGCGGCGGCTGTCGCTGTTCACCGGAAGCTTCGACATCGACGACGTCGAGCACATCTGCGGGGAGGATTGCGGAGGCGACCTGCTCGACATTCTCGCGTCGCTGGTGGACAAGTCGATCATCGTCCGCGACGACGCCCCCGACCGCGCCCGCTATCGGATGCTCGACACGGTCCGAGGTTTCGGGCGCGAACAGTTGGACGACACGACCGGGGACGCGAATCTCCGGCTGCGGTTCCGCGACTGGTACGCCCGCATGGCGCTGGACGCCGAGGCCGACTGGATCAGTCCCCGGCAACTCGACTGGAGCGGCCGGGTGCGGGTGGAACTGCCGAATCTGCGGGAGGCGTTCGAGTTCGCGCTCGACGAGGCCGACGGCAGCGCACTGCCACTCGCGGCGGCGCTCTACCCGTTCTGGATCGCGCGTGGCCTGTTCGCCGAGGGCCGCCGCTGGCTCGACCGCGCACTCGATCAAGCGCACCCCCAACCGACCGCGCTACGGGCCAAAGCGCTTTTCGCGGCGGCGATCCTGGCCGCGTTCCAGGGCGATCTCGCGGCCGCAGGTGCCCGAGCCGAGGCCGCCCTCGAACTCGATTCGCCGTCGGCCGAACCGATCACCCGGGCCTACATCGCGATGGCGGATGGAATCACGGCGTTCTGCAGCGGCGACCTCGAGCGGGCACGAGTGCGTCTGCGGTTCGCCACCGACACCCCCGGCGTCGCCGACCATCCACAGCTTCAGCTCGAGGCGCTGAGTCTGCTCGGCTGGGCGCACGTCGGTGACCACACCTCGCAGGCACTCACCTTCCAGGGCCGCGCACTCGCCATCGCGCAGGGGCACGGCGAGTACATTCATCGCGGCTACTCCCTGTGGGCCAACGGGGTCGACACATGGCGATCCGGCGATCGCGACCACGCCACAGAACTTCTCGAAGCGGGATTGCGCCTCACACAGCAGACCGACGATCCGTTGATGGTGTTCACGTGCCTGCAGGCGCTGGCCTGGCTCACCGCCGAGACCGGTCAGGCGCGACGCGCGGCCGTCATCATGGGCGCGGCCGACGCCCATCGCCGGCTCGTCGGCAGCAACCCGGTCTTCTTCCCCAACCTGCTCGTCCACCAACTCGACTTCGAGAAGACGGTCCGTGGAGCTCTCGACGCTGCGACGCTCGACGCCGCCCACCGCCAGGGTGCATCGATGACCACCGCGGACGCGATCGCGTACACGCTCGGCGAGCAGACCCGAGAACCGAGCGCTCCAGGGCAAGATCGGACGGTGCTGACCAGACGTGAACACGAGGTCGCGAAACTCATCGCGGAGGGCCTGACCAACAAGGAGATCGCGGCCCGGCTGACCATCTCCCGCCGCACCGTCGACGGCCACGTCGACCACATCCTCACGAAGCTCGGCTTCACCTCACGGGTGCAGGTCGTCTCCTGGATCGCCGAGTCCGCCCCGAGAGACTGACCTCGCCCATCACGGCACCCGGTAGGTCCACTCCGGGTTCGCGAACTTGGTGTCGACCAGCTCACGCGCGGCGGCGAGTTCGGCGTCCGTGTACGCACTGGTGACCGTCTCGTAGCGGGCGCGGAAGTGCGCGAGGAAGGCGGCGATGATGGCGTCACGGGCCATACCGGTCTGCGAGCGCATCGGGTCGACCCGCTTGCCGGAGCTCGTGATGCCCTTGTCGGAGATCTTCTCCCGGCCGATCCGCAGCACCTCGGTCATCTTGTCGGCGTCGATGTCGTAGGCCATCGTCACGTGGTGCAGCACCGCACCGGCCGCGAACCGCTTCTGCGCGGCGCCGGCGATCTTGCCCTGTTCGGACGCGATGTCGTTGAGCGGCACGTAGCGCGCCTTGATGCCGACGTCGGCGAGCGCGCCCATCACCCACTGGTCGAGGAACGCGTAGGACTGCTCGAAGCTCAGCCCGTCGACCAGTGACGTCGGCACCGACAGCGAATACGTGATGCAGTTGCCGGGCTCCATGAACATCGCCCCGCCGCCGGAGATGCGCCGCACGACACCGATGCCGTGCCGGGCCGCGGCCTCCTCGTCGACCTCGTTGCGCACCGACTGGAACGAGCCGAGCACCACCAGCGGGGAATCCCAGTCCCAGAACCGCAGCGTCGGGCGGCGCTCACCGGCGGCCACCTCGCGGGTGATCACCTCGTCGAGCGCGACGTGCATCGCCGGGTCGAGCACCACCGGTTCGATGACGTCGAAGGTGTGGTCGTGCCAGGCGGTCGCGTGGCCGAGCGCGCGGCGGATCGCGATGCCGACCGATTCGGGTGTGAAACCGATCATGGCCACGCCGTCACCGATCTTCTCGGAGATCGCCTGACCGAGTCGGGCCGCGTCGGCGGTCACGGGCATCCCGGTCACCGCGGCGACGATGTCGTCGAGGGCCTCGTCCGGTTCCAGGAAGAAGTCGCCGGACAGCGCCACTCGGGACAGGCGCCCGTCCTCCACCTCGACGTCGACGATCACGAGCTTGCCACCGGGAACCTTGTACTCACCACGCACGAGAGAAAGCGTATCGGTGAGTGCGACAGCGCAGTGGCGCGGCAGTCGCGGGCCCCTACTGTGTGAGCGACGGCGGGTTCGCCGAACTCAGCGGACGAGAGGATTTCGATGACGGACACGGCGATTCAGGAGGCGGCAGGAGAACTGCAGGCGACGATGTTCGACCTGCTCGGCGGCATCGCGGCGCTCGAACGAGACGTGTTCCGGAATATCGGGGCCGGTGACGCAGAGTTCGCGGCCGCGCACAAGGCCGTCGTCGACTTCGCCGAGTTCACGCTGCGCCCGTGGCACCGGGCCGCCGAGGAGGCGCTGTACCCGGCGGCCGCACCCGTCGTCCGGGCGCAGCTGCTGGTCGAGGGCCTGCTCGGCGAGTGGCAGACGGTGGAGCAGGCCTACTCGCGGCTGTCGTGTGTGAGCACCGACCGGGTCCGCGTCGCCGCCGACATCAGCGCGCTGCGCGTACTGCTCGTGGTGATGCTGGGCAAGTGCATGGACCTGCTGGTGCCGGCGCTCGCCGAGGACGGCATCGACCTCACCGACGCCGCCGAGCGGCTCGCGGCGGCCGCGACCGCGACCGCGACCGCGACTGCGAAGCAGTAATCGAACGACGAGGGCCCGCAGCGTGTGACGCTGCGGGCCCTGGTCGTCGGGCGACTACTTGCGGGCGAGTGGGCTGTAGAAGACCAGGCCGTTGCCGTTGTTGTCGTAGACCACCGCGCGGCGCTCGTGGGCGTCGTCGTACGGCCCCTTGACGATGGCGCCGCCGCCGTCCTCGATCGCCTTCGCCGCGGCATCGACGTCGGCGGTCTTGATGCCGACCACGACCTTCCCCGGAATGGGATGGTCGACGGCGGTGGCGAGCGCGATCGTCACCGATCCCCCGTCCAGCGCGGCGAAGTGCGCGCCGTCGCGGAATTTCAGCGTCATCCCGAGGGTCCCGGTGTAGAACTCGAGCGCCTCGTCCAGGTTCTCGACGGACAACATGATCATCTTGGCGTCGTAGTCGCTCACTTGTGCCTCCGGTATCGATCGAACTTCGGCGCGTGCGCCGAACGGTCCCGTCCAGGTCCGCCACGGCCCCGCCGCGTGCTCGCTGATCCTCGCGCACAACCGGCTTCCGCACACCCCGACCCGCCGTCGGTGATGCACACAGGGGACCTGAGGCCCTACGGACAGGGGCCGTTCGGATGCCATCGATAGCGGCTTGTCGCACGCAGGCCACCGGTAAAGGCCCGGCCAGTTGCTTCTCCCTGACGTCCCCACAGCCAAGGGAGTTCGACGATGAAAATCTCGCGACGTGGATTCTTCGGAACGACGGGTTCGATCGCCGCGCTCGGCTGTTCCGAGTCCGCTGAACTTCTCCTCGCCCCCACTACGCCGGTTCGCCGTCGACCTGCCACGACTGCCGACGGCCGCGGCGTCGGGATCGAACCCGTCGACTGGAAGATCATGAAGGCCGCTACTGGGCAGGCACCGTCCACCCGTCAGTGTCGTACCTGACGCCTACTCTTGATTCCATGGAGCACACATGTTGACCACCGCCACCGGCGACCTACTGCACGCAGACGTCGACGCGCTGGTCAACACCGTCAACACCGTCGGTGTCATGGGCAAGGGCATCGCGCTACAGTTCCGGCGCACCTACCCGGACATGTTCAAGGCCTACGCAGCAGCATGCAACGCCGGTGACGTGCAACTCGGCCGCGTGCACGTGTGGGAGACCGGGGCACTCGACGGCCCGCGCTTCATCGTCAACTTCCCCACCAAGGGTCATTGGCGGTCCGCCTCGAAGCTCGGTGACATCGCATCCGGCCTGACCGACCTGGTCCGAGTGATCCGCGAACACGGCATCACCTCCATCGCCGTTCCGCCGCTGGGCTGTGGCAACGGCGGACTCGACTGGGCGGACGTGGAGCCGCTGATCCAGCGGGCCTTCGCCGACCTGCCGGACGTCGATGTGCGTCTCTACGCACCCGATGCCCCGCCGTCGCGCTCGGCGCCACACAGATCTAGGTCCGGAAGCTCAGGAACTTCCTCCAGCTCCTCGGCGAACCGTTGAACCTGAAGTGCGCGGGGAACCTGCATGGGCAGTACGCGTACAACCTGCGTCACGTCCTCGACCGGATCCACCCAGCACTGCCTGCACCTCGACCAGTCCGACCAGGTAGCAATGAAGCCAGCCCTGGTGTGGTTCGGTGCCCGCAGACGGTGATCGACGCCAAGTACACGGCGGGTTCGACTCGGGTGCAACGCCGCTCACCGAACACCCCCGACCGCTCGTCGCGGCTCCGCAATCCGGCCACGCCCCGACGCGCAGCGAAGGTGACCGGCCAGTATCATCTGTGCACGATCGGCCAAACCGCCGTTCTTGATCGAGTCTGCATCCGGACGCGAACCGTTCGTCCCACCGCAGTCGGCGCCCACCTCACGCGCCTCAGCTCTTCAGCTGTATTCGTCGATGCCCTGGCAGCCGTACCGGACTGATCTCCTCCGGAAGCTACCGCCGGGTAACATTGTTGTCGTCCCGTTCGGCGTCCCCGCACGTGCCCTGACCGTGGCCGTGCTCCGGACGCTGCTGGTACCGGAAAAGTGAGGCAATTCCATGACTGAACGCGTGCAGGTCGGTGGTCTTCAGGTCGCCAAGGTTCTCTACGACTTCGTGAACGATGAGGCTCTTCCGGGCACCGGCGTTTCCGCCGAGGCGTTCTGGGAGGGTGCGGGCAAGGTCTTCGCCGACCTGGCCCCCAAGAACAAGGCCCTGCTGGCCAAGCGCGACGACCTGCAGGCGCAGATCGACGCGTGGCACCGCGAGCGCGCGGGCAAGCCGCTCGACGCAGCCGAGTACAAGGCGTTCCTGCAGGAGATCGGCTACCTGCTGCCCGAGCCGGCACCGTTCCAGGTCGCGACCGAGAACGTGGACGCCGAGATCGCGACGACCGCCGGCCCGCAGCTGGTGGTCCCCGTGCTCAACGCGCGCTTCGCGCTGAACGCGTCCAACGCGCGCTGGGGTTCGCTGTACGACGCGCTGTACGGCACCGACGCCATCTCCGAGGACGGTGGCGCCGAGAAGGGTAAGGGCTACAACAAGGTTCGCGGTGACAAGGTCATCGCCTGGGCCCGCAACTTCCTCGACACGGCCGCGCCGCTGGCGAAGGGCTCGCACACCGAGGCCACCCGCTACTTCGTGGTCGACGGCAAACTGGCCGTCGAGCTGGGCGGCGAGGTCGTCACGACGCTGGCGGAGCCGGAGAAGTTCGTCGGCTACCTCGGCGACGGCGACCACCCGACGTCGGTGCTGCTGCGCAACAACGGCCTGCACGTGGAAATCGAGATCGACCCGACCTCCCCGATCGGAAGGACCGACGGCGCCGGCGTCAAGGACGTCGTGCTCGAGTCGGCGATCACCACGATCATGGACTTCGAGGACTCGGTGGCCGCGGTCGACGCCGACGACAAGGTCGTCGGCTACCGGAACTGGCTCGGTCTCAACCGCGGCGACCTGTCGGAGTCGTTCGACAAGGGCGGCAAGACCGTCACCCGCACGCTCAACGGTGACCGCACCTACACCACGCCGGACGGCGAGGAGCTGACGCTGCACGGTCGCTCGCTGCTGTTCGTGCGCAACGTCGGACACCTGATGACGAACCCGGCGATCCTCGACGCCGACGGCAACGAGCTGCCCGAGGGCATCCTCGACGCGCTGATCACCGGCGCGTGCGCGGTGCACGGCCTGAGCATCGACGACGACCACGGCCCGCTGAACAACTCGCGCACCGGCTCGATCTACATCGTCAAGCCCAAGCAGCACGGCCCCGAGGAAGTCGCGTTCACGACCGAACTCTTCGGCCGCGTCGAAGAGGTCCTGGGCCTGCCCGAGAACACGCTCAAGGTCGGCATCATGGACGAGGAGCGACGCACCACCGTCAACCTCGCGGCCTGCATCAAGGAAGCGGACCAGCGAGTGGTGTTCATCAACACCGGCTTCCTCGACCGCACCGGCGACGAGATCCACACTTCGATGGAGGCCGGCGCGATGGTGCGCAAGGCCGACATGAAGAAGCAGACGTGGATCGCCGCGTACGAGGACTGGAACGTCGACACCGGCCTTGCGACGGGTCTGCAGGGCAAGGCGCAGATCGGTAAGGGCATGTGGGCCATGACCGACCTGATGGCCGACATGCTCGAGCAGAAGATCGGCCACCCCAAGTCCGGCGCCAACACCGCCTGGGTGCCCTCGCCCACCGGTGCGACCCTGCACGCCACGCACTACCACCAGGTGGACGTGTTCGCGGTCCAGGACCAGCTCAAGGGCAAGCCCCGCGCGACGATCGACGAGATCCTCACGATCCCGCTCGCCCCGTCCACCGACTGGTCCGACGCCGAGAAGCAGCAGGAACTCGACAACAACTGCCAGTCGATCCTCGGCTACGTGGTGCGCTGGATCGACGCCGGTGTCGGCTGCTCCAAGGTGCCCGACATCCACGACGTCGCGCTCATGGAGGACCGGGCGACGCTCCGCATCTCGAGCCAGCTGCTGGCCAACTGGCTGCGGCACGGCATCGTCACCGAGGCCGACGTCGTCGCGAGCCTCGAGCGGATGGCGCCGGTCGTCGACCGCCAGAACGAGGGTGACGCGTCGTACCGGCCGATGGCCCCGAACTTCGACTCCAACATCGCCTTCCAGGCGGCCAAGGAGCTGGTCCTCGAGGGCGGCAAGCAGCCCAGCGGTTACACCGAGCCGATCCTGCACCGCCGTCGTCGCGAGTACAAGGCCGCCAACGCCTGATCCTCGCCCACCGCTCGCGGCCCCGGCACCGTCACAGGTGCCGGGGCCGCGCGCGTTCGGGATGTCCGTATTCGTCACTAGACTGCGTTCGTCGGGGCCGGTCGGGCGCCGGTCCGACGCGGTAGAGAGCAAGGCGGTTTTCCACGTGGGGCAGCATCGCAGTGATCGGCGCACCCGCGGCGTCAGCAAAGGACCGGTCATCGCGGTGGTGTCGGTGATCGTGATCGTGCTCGGCGTCGTCGGCTGGTTCCAGCTCAGGGACCGTGCGAGCAGTCAGGGCACGGCCGCGGCGGGCGCGTGCGTCGAGGGAGACGTGCAGCTCGACGTCGCCGCCGATCCGAGCATCGCCGGCCCGCTCCGCGACCTCGCCGCCCGGTTCACCGACACCCTGCCCGTGGTCCGCGACCACTGCGTGTCGGTGTCGGTGCACGACGCGTCCACCTCCGCGGTGACCGAGGCGCTGGCCGCCGCACCGGACGGCCCGTGGAAGGGAGAGCTCGGTCCCGCCCCTGCACTGTGGATTCCGGCGAGCGGCACCGCGATCGACCGGCTCGCGGGTGCCGGCATCGTGGACGGCACACCCAAGCCGCTCGCGTCGAGTCCCGTCGTCGTCGCGGCACCGGAGGAACTGGCGCTCGCCCTGACCGCGGCCGGAACCGGGTGGCAGAACCTGCCCGCCCTGCAGAGCGGCAAGGACTCGCTCGACAAGATCGGACTGGGCGGCTGGGGCGGCCTGCGACTCGCCCTGCCCACCGGGCCGGGTTCCGCCGCGACCGACGCGGCGCTCGACGCGGTGGCGGCCGCGACGGCGAACGCCGGAACCGGGCCCCTCGACGAGACGCAGGCCGGCTCCCCTCAGGTGGTCACCGCGATCGGCACTCTCGCGACCGGCAGCAGTGCCATCGACAACGCCCCCACCACCACCGCGGACGCCCTTGCGCTGCTCGCCGGGCAGACCGCGCCCGCGTCGGCACCGGTCCACGCGGTGCCCGCCACCGAACAGCAGCTGTACGCCGCCGGCGACGACGCTCGCGGCCTCGTCGCCTATGCACCGGCGGGCGCGACGCCGGTCCTCGACCACCCTGCCGCGATCCTGGCGGCGCCTTGGGTCGACGAGACCCTCGGCCGCGCGGCCGCGCAGTTCGTCGACTTCCTACGTCAGCCGGAACAGACGCAGCACTTCGTGGACACGGGTTTCCGGGTCGGTGATCGCACGCCGCCGGCCACCGACCGCACCCCGATGCCACCGCTCGGCCAGGTTCTCGCCCCCGCGACCGGACCCGCCGCCGTGCGACTCGCACAGACGTTCTCGAATCCTGCCGTCCCGCAGGCGACGACGATCCTGCTCGATGTCTCCGGTTCGATGGGCTACGCCGACGGCGACGGCACCCGGCTGAGCAACACCGTCGACGCGCTGACTGCCCGGATCGCGGCGCTGCCCGCATCGTCGGACGTGGGTCTGTGGGTGTACAGCCGCGGCCTCGACGGCAACAAGCCGTACCTGGTGAAGGTGCCGACCGGGCCGCTGTCGGACGGCGACCGCAGGCAGCGGGTCGAGACGGCGCTGCGGTCGCTGCGCCCGGCCACCGCGACATCGACATACGCGTCGGTGATCACCGCGCACGAGCGCGCCGTGGACGGCTTCGTCGACGGTCGGCCGAACTCGGTGCTGCTCGTCACAGACGGCCCCAACGACGACACCTCGACCGGGACGCAGAAGCTCATGCAGGCACTCACCGGCGCAGCGCATCCCGTGCGGGTCGACGTGATCTCCATCGGCGAGAACAGCGACCAGGCGACGCTGCAGTCGATGGCGGACCGCACCGGTGGCACGCTGATCGCTGTGCCGTCCACGCAGGGCCCCGCACTCGGGGACGCGTTCGCGAAGACGCTGTCGTAGACCATGGTTCGCATCGCGATCTTCGGGGTCTTCCTCGCCCTGGTCAGCTACTGGCTGCACCGCCGCCTGGTCCGCGCGACCGGACTGAAGGGTCGACCGGCCCGCGCCGTCGACGTCGCGCTCGTCGTGCTGTGGCTCCTCGCCCTCGTCGGCATCGGCAGCGGTGAGGTGTTCGACCCGGCGTGGGCGCGGATCCCCGGCTTCGTCGGCTGGGTGTGGCTCGCCGCGCTCCTGTACCTCGTGCTCGGATTGCTCCTCGTCGCCTCGGGATCCGGGCTTGCCCGCCTCGCGGGACGTCCGCAGCCCACGGACCCGTCCCGCCGCCGGGTGCTGCGCGGTGCGACCGCCGCGGTGACGGTCGCCGCGATCGGTGCCGCGGGCTACGGCGTCGTCGAGGCGCACACACCCCGGATCCAGCGGGTCCGGGTGCCGTTGCGGCGCCTGCCGAGCGAGTTCGCGGGCATGCGGATCGCGCTCGTGACCGACCTGCACGTCGGCCCGGCCCGTGGCGTCGGCTTCACCCGCAAGGTCGTCGAACTGGTCAACGCGCAGAAGCCCGAACTGATTCTGCTCGGCGGCGATCTCGTCGACGGCACCGTCGCGAAGGTCGGCCGCGACCTGGAACCGCTCCGGGATCTGCGCGCGCCGCTCGGCGTGTTCGGGGTGAGCGGCAACCACGAGTTCTACGCCGGCGACGGCGGCCGCTGGCTGGATCTGTGGGACGCCCTCGGCATTCGGACGCTGCGCAACGAACGCGTCGAGATCCATCGCGGCGGCGGCGTCATCGACCTGGCCGGCATCCACGACCGAACCTCCCCCGCCCCGTACGAGCCGGACCTTCCCGCCGCACTGGCCGGGCGCGACCCCGGCCGCTTCGTGATGCTCCTCGCGCACCAGCCGAAGCAGGCGCTCGAGGCGTCCGAACTCGGTGTGGACCTGCAGCTGTCGGGCCACACGCATGGCGGCCAGATGTGGCCGCTGGGATACCTCGTCCCCCTGCAGCAGCCGTCGGTGACCGGACTGGACCGGGTGGGCGACACCGTGCTGTACACGACACGGGGCGCGGGCGCCTGGGGTCCGCCGGTTCGGGTGGGCGCGCCGCCCGAGATCACGATCCTCGAACTCGCGAGCCGACCGGAACCGTCCCACTGACCGAACCAGCAGTGTGAGCGCGGGTGATGTCATGGGTGACAAATGATGCGACACGCGCCCACCACTGGTTGGATCGCCCGATATGTGCATGGATGGAAGTTCTGTCGATCCTCCGTCCCCACCAATTTCTGCGGATGCAGCAGGTCGCCGTGCCGAACCCGAAGGACGTCCATGACCCAGGAGCTCACCAGCGACGAGACCGTGGCGTGGGCGCCGCCGAGGCTGGTGAACCGTCTCCGGCGAAACGCGAGTCTCACCGTCATGCGGGCGCCTCGCGGATTCGGCAAGTCGCACCTGGCGTCCGCATGGCTGGCGGCGGCCCGCGAGGCCGGCCGCCTAGCGGTCCACGTCTCCCCGCCCGCGTCGACGATCTCCACGGACGAGTACTGGGCACACGTCGTCGCGCGTCTGCCCGCGACCGACGATCCGGTCGACATCGTCCTCGAACGCGTCGACCTGCTCCGTGATGCGACCGTCGAGCGACGGATCTGCAACCTGCTCGACGACCACCCCTCGGTGAACGTCGTGGCGACCGTGGTCGGTCGGTCGATGTTCGAAGATCCGCTGTCCTTCGCACCGGACCACGACGCGCTACGCGCCGACGACCTGCTGTATACGCGCGGCGACCTACAGGAACTGTTTCGCTCGGCCGGTCTCGACCCGACCGCCGCCGACATGAGCGATCTCCACCGCCGGACCGGCGGAATGCCGCAGCTCTGCATTGCGGTGGTTGCGGCCATGACATCGGCGCATCCACTCACGCGCGACGTCCTCGAACAGGCCTTCACCGACACCGTCACGCGGTACGTGCACGACGACATCCTGCCGACGGTGAGCGCCGAACACCGACGCTTCCTGGTCCGCACCGCGACCGCGCACGCCCTCACGGCGGACCTCGCCAAGTACCTCGGTGGCGGTCCCGACTCCGCCGGCCACCTGCACGACCTCGAGGCGGCCGGATTCCTGGATCACCTCGACACCGTCGACGGCGACTCCTGGCGGTTGCCACCGGCCGTGCGCACGGAACTGATCGCCGTCCAGCGCACCGAGGGCCTCGACCCGGCGGCGCGATCGACGCTACTGGCCCTCCATCATCTGGATCTGAACGATCACGCTGCCGCGCTGCGGTGTGCCGCCGACGCCGAGAACTGGGAACTGGCCGTCGAATTGCTGAGCCAGCACGCCGCAACGCTGGCGAGCTCGCATGTCGAAGTGCTCCGCGACGCACTTCTGGCCTTCCCCGAGTCCGCGCTGGACGCCCAGCCGGGGATCACCGCCCTGCACGACCTGATGCGGCAGCTGTCAGGCGATCCTTCGAACGACGTCTCCCCCTACGACACGGCCGATCTCCTCGACCTCACGGTGGCCGAGGACCCCCGCGAGGCCCTCACCGTCGTGGGGAACCGGATTCTCCTGCAGCGACTCGGCGGCGACTACGAAACCGCCGCCGATCAGACCCGTCGCCTACACGGCTCGGTACGCAGGCTGCTCGACACCGAGCCGGATTCGATCACCGACCTCCTTCCCTTCCTGCGCGTGCAGAGCGGGCTCACCTATCAGCTGGCCGGCGACTTCGCCGAATCCACCGTCGAGCTGCGCCTGGCACATCGACTCGGCGCTGCGCGGCGCATGGACTACATCACGCGCAACGCCGCCGGCAACTCCGCTCTCAACTGGGCGTTCGCCGGCGAGTTGCAGCGGGCACACGATTGGCTGGCCACCGAGGACAAGACACCGCCCGTCGACGAGTGGACCGAGGCGCTCATCCGGATCGGCGGTGCGGTCGCTCGCGCACTCACCGCGATCGACAGTCTCGACCTCGACACCGCCGGCTACGCCATCGACAGTCTTCGCGAACTACCCGAGGTGGCGGAGCTGTGGCCGTTCGTCACCTTCGCCCGCTGTAGATACGCCATCGCGACGGGGGCGCCGGCCCTCGGACTGGGGGCGCTCGCCGAATTCGCCGAAGCGCGGACGCGCGCGAACGGAACCTTCGTGCGGTCGCTTCTCGACGCCATCGAGATCGAAGTGCGTCTCGCACTCTGCGATGTCGCGCGGGCGAGGGCTCTCGCGGATTCCGTGTCGTGCGAGACGCCGTGGGGCGTCGTCGCGGTCGCGCGGACGTACCTCCTCACCGGCGACCACCAGGCCGCGATCACCACGTGCCGCAAGTACGACTGGCTCGGGACACCCTACGCACGAGCGCACCTCGAGGCACTACTGATCGAGGCAGTCGCCGCCTGCAGGCTCGGCCGGGAGGCCGACGCTCTCCGCGCCTGGTCCCACGCCTGCTCCATCGCCGACCGGACCGGCATCCAGGGTGCATTCGCGACGATCGAGCGCCGTGCGGTGGTCGCCCTCGGTGAACGTGCCGGACGCCCGTCGCCGACGCTCGCTCAGTTCCTGGCGGCACCGGCCGTCGAGCACTACCCCACGACGCTGGAGTTCCCCCAACTCACAGCGCGCGAGCGGACTGTGCTCGACGGCGTGGCGCGAGGTTTGACGGTGGGGCAGATCGCGGCACTGATGTTCCTGTCGACCTCGACCGTCAAGACCCACAAGCGCACCCTCTACCGGAAGCTGGACGCGCACACGCGCGCCGAGGCGATCGACCGTGCCCGGACCTTCGGCTTCCTCGCCGCTTAGGCGCGCCCTGGTCCTGGCTTCTCGAGAACTGTTTATAGCGTCAGGCGACACGACTCCTGAAGCCCAATCGGATTCGGTTTTTCAAGTCATTCCGTCACGCACAGAGTTCTCATCGGATGACACTACCGACGCCGGGAAGCTAGCCCGCTGGACAGAGAACCCGCCGCGCCTGGTCCCAGAACGGAAACAGCTGCGCGGTGCTCGCATCAGGATGGTCCGCTCGCGCTACCTGCTCGAACTCGAGATACGTCTGCCCCGGCATCGACAACACGTTGCACGCCTGTAGACCCAGCTTCGCGGCCGGCGCCACGGCCAGTCCCCTCCCCCACGGCCCGAGATCCGACGCCACATAGGCGTTCAGGCCGTCACCCCACCGGTCGAACGCGAACTGCATGTCGAACGAACAGCCGTCGGGCAGCAGTTCGGCGCAGGTCACCGTCCGGCCCTGGACCGTCGCGACGTCGTTGGCGAGTGGGCGCTCCGTCGACGTCTGCGCGACGTCCGACAACGCGTGAAAGAAGGCGAAACCCGTTCCGAGAAGCGCCGCGACGACGATCACGGCGACGATGATCCTCGACACCACTCCCCCTCTCTTCGGCCCGCGACGACCGGGCGTCAGGGACGTTCCGCGAGCGTCAGCCTGATCCTGTGCCGAGTCACGACCCGGCCGCGGTCGTCACGCCAGCCCTCGACCCGCTCGAGCGCCGCGTCCCGGACCCGGTCGCGTTCGGCCTCCGGAATCGAATCCCAGAGCATGCGCTGCCCGTGGGAGCGCGTCCACGAATACCACTGCGCCGGGTCGTCGAACCCGAGTTCGAGATCGAAGGACGTGGTGCGCTGATGGACGAGGCCGGCGGCCCGCATCAACGCCTCGACGGCGGCGTCCGTCCCGAACGGCCCGTCCGGGTCACGCGGATCGACCGTGAAGAAGCGCGCGTCACGGTACGGCGCGAACAGGTCGTCCAACTCCTCCCATCGCGGATCCCACGCACCGAACGTCGAAACGCCGACGGTGCCGTGCGGAACAAGTAATGACCGCCACGCGGTCAGCGCAGCCGCGGGATCCGGCAGGAAGAAGAGCATGAACGATGCGGTCACGATGTCGTAGTGGCCGTGCGGAAGGGACGGCCGCATCGCGTCCATCACCTGCAGGTGCACGTTCGTCAACCCTCGCGCCCGCGCCTCATGCGCGGTGACGGCCACCATCCGCGGCGCGAGATCGATTCCGGTCACGTCGCCGGACGCGCCGACGGCCTCCGCCAGCCGGAACAGCACCGCTCCCCGACCGCAGCCCACGTCGAGCGCGCGAGCGCCCGGCTGCGGGTCGACCGCCTCGACGAGCCGCTGCGCGATGGGCCCGAAGAACGGCACACCCAGGTTGTCGTAGCTGTCCGCGACCAGATCGAACAGATCCGCGACCCGCGCGGTGTGCACCTCGTCCGGCACCTCGACCATTCATCGATCATGTGCCGGGCGCACCGCCAGGTCAACGACGTTTCGGTATCGGACGGCCCGTCCCGTCGGGGCTTCCGAATCCGGACCACGTCGAGTCGTGACAGTCGACGCAAACCGACCCGAATTTCCGCTTTCCACAGGGTTCCGTCCGACGCGGATCTCCATCGACCGGTGATCCCGGAGACGACGAAGGGGCCGGCCTGTCATCGGACGGACCGGCCCCTTCACTCCTATGTCAGTCGGAGTACGCCTCGATCGGCGGGCACGAGCACACGAGGTTGCGGTCGCCGTGTGCGCCGTCGATCCGTCGCACCGCCGGCCACACCTTGGGCCGGGCCGTGCCGCGCGGGTACACCGCGATCTCCCGCGAATACGGGTGATTCCATTCGGAAACAAGGCATTCGGCGGTGTGTGGGGCGCCGCGCAGCGGGTTGTCGTCGACCGGCCACTCCCCTGCCCCGACCCGATCGATCTCCGCGCGGATCGCGATCATGGCGTCGCAGAACTCGTCGATCTCGGCCAGGTTCTCGCTCTCCGTCGGCTCCACCATGAGGGTGCCGGCGACCGGGAAGCTCATCGTCGGGGCGTGGAAGCCGTAGTCGGCCAGACGCTTCGCGACGTCGTCGACCGTCACGCCGGTCTCCTTGGTCAGCGGACGCAGATCGAGGATGCACTCGTGCGCGACCATGCCGTTCTCGCCGGTGTAGAGCACCGGGAAGTACTCGTCGAGGCGGCGCGCGATGTAGTTGGCCGATGCGATCGCGGTCAGCGACGCCCGGCGCAGTCCCTGCGCGCCCATCATCTTGATGTACGTCCAGGTGATCGGCAGGATCGACGCGCTGCCGTACGGTGCCGCCGACACCGGGCCGCACTCGCCCAGTTCGGGGGTCATCGGGTGGCCGGGCAGGAACGGTGCCAGGTGCGAGCGGACACCGATCGGTCCGACGCCCGGACCGCCGCCACCGTGCGGGATGCAGAACGTCTTGTGCAGGTTCAGGTGGCTGACGTCGCCACCGAACCGGCCCGGACGTGCGAGTCCGACGAGCGCGTTCAGGTTCGCGCCGTCGACGTAGACCTGGCCACCGGCGTCGTGGACGGCCGCGCAGATCTCACCGATCTCGTGCTCGTACACACCGTGTGTCGACGGGTAGGTGATCATGATTGCGGCCAGACGCTCGGCGTGGTCGGCGATCTTCGCCCGCAGGTCGTCGAGATCGACGTCGCCGTTCTCGCGGCACGCCACGACCTCGACCCGCATGCCGACCATGACCGCGGACGCCGCATTGGTACCGTGCGCGCTGGACGGGATCAGGCAGGTGTCGCGGTGATCGTCGCCGCGGCTGAGATGGTAGTTGCGGATCGCGAGCAGGCCCGCGTACTCGCCCTGGCTGCCGGCGTTTGGCTGCAGGCTCACCGCGTCGTATCCGGTGATCGCGACCAGCCAGTCCTGCAGGTCCTCGATGACCTTCACCATGCCGGGCGCATCCTCGACCGCGAACGGGTGCAGCTTCGAGAAGCCGGGCCACGTGATGGGCTCCATCTCGGCGGTCGCGTTGAGCTTCATGGTGCACGACCCGAGCGGGATCATGCTGCGGTCGAGCGCGATGTCCTTGTCCGACAGCGCCCGCAGGTAGCGCAGCATGGCGGTCTCGGTGCGGTACTTCGTGAACGACTCGTGCTGCAGGTACAGGCTGGTGCGATCGCCGAACGGTGCCGGAGCGAATGCGACCTCGGTGTCGGCGGACACCCCGAAGGCCGCGAGCACGGACTGCACGTGCGCCTCGGTGGTCGCCTCGTCGCATGCGATGCCCACGTGGTCGGCGTCGACCAGGCGCAGGTTCACGCCCCACGCCTTGGCGTTGGCGACGATCTCGTCGGCCCGACCCGGAACGCGGGCGAGGACGGTGTCGAAGAACTGCTCGTGGACCACCTCGACACCGGCGGCCTTCAGGCCGGCGGCGAGGAACTCGGCGCGCTGATGGACGCGCTGCGCGATGGCCTTGAGGCCCTCCGCGCCGTGGTAGCTGGCATACATCGCCGCGACGATCGCCAGCAGCACCTGCGCGGTGCAGATGTTGCTGGTCGCCTTCTCCCGGCGGATGTGCTGTTCCCGGGTCTGCAGCGCGAGCCGGTAGGCCTTGTTGCCGTCCGCGTCCACCGAGATGCCGACCAGACGTCCGGGGAGCTGGCGGGCGTGCTTGCTGTGGACCGCGAGGTAGCCGGCGTGGGGGCCACCGAAGCCCATCGGGACACCGAAGCGCTGGGTGGTGCCGAAGCAGGCGTCGGCGCCCTGCTCACCCGGAGGGGTCAGCAGCGTCATCGCCAGCAGGTCCGCGCCGACCGCGACCAGGGCTCCGCGCTCGTGGGCCTCCGCGATCATCGCGGCGTGGTCGACGACCCGGCCCGACGCGCCCGGAAGCTGGGCGAGGACACCGAAGAACTCGCCGTCCGGCAGACCCTGCGTCAGGTCGGCCTCGACGATCTCGATGCCGAGCGGCTCGGCGCGGGTGATCACCACGGCACGAGTCTGCGGGAACAGGTCGGTGTCGAGTACGAAGCGCGGGGACTTGCTGCGGGACGCGCGCCGGAGCAGTGTCATCGCCTCGGCCGCGGCGGTGCCCTCGTCGAGCATCGACGAGTTCGCGATCTCCATACCGGTCAGATCGATGACCATCGTCTGGAAGTTCAGCAGCGCCTCGAGGCGGCCCTGACTGATCTCGGGCTGGTACGGGGTGTACGCCGTGTACCAGGCCGGGTTCTCCAGGATGTTCCGCACCAGCACGGGCGGGGTGAGCGTGTCGTAGTAGCCCAGGCCGATCATCGAGGTGGCGACCGTGTTGCGGGCGGCCTGCTCCGCGAGTGCCGCGAGCGCCTCGTGCTCGGTCAAAGGCGCATCCAGCACGTCCAGCCCTGCCGCGACGCCGCCCGGTGCCGGGTCCAGGATGCTGTCCGGAACCGCGCGCGCTGCGAGTTCGTCGAGCGAGTCGACGCCGACGACGTCGAGGATGCGCGCCAGTTCGGCCGAATCGGGACCGACGTGTCGGTCTGCGAACGAATGGCTACGAGCGTCGATCAAGTGAACTCCCAGGCGGTTCGGCAGGTACAGGATGCGTTCCACGAACGGAACGTTCCTCCCCCTCTGTCGCCTGCTCGATCTTCCGAGCGCCTGAGAGATTCGGCTGCCACATCGACCGGTCCGAGACCCGGACGACATACGCCTTTCCCCGTGGGCGGGTGGGTACTCCCACCGCTTTCCAGAGGCGTCGGAGCCCGCACGGTCCTGGGTGCCTGAGAGATTGACGGGGAGGTGCTGCTCCTTCGGCGCCCGGGCAGTACATGCAACTCTGCCCGGAACTCTCCCGCGCGACGGCGACGCACCGACATTCTATGTCACGGCGCCGCGCCCACCGAACACCCCGAACCGGGGCAACCGGCTAGCCGATCTTGCGAGCGCCCCTGTTCTTGCGGCGCGACGCCAACTCGTCCTCGGGGCTCTGGGTGGCCTCGCCGCCGTCGGCGCGCTCGGCCGGGAAATCGGCGATGGTCCCGGTGAGTTCCCGCATCGCACCGCTGACCGCAATGCCGAACACACCCTGCCCACCCTGCAACAGGTCGACGACCTCTTCCGGCGAGGTGCACTCGTAGACGGTGGTGCCGTCCGAGAACAACGTGATGCGTGCAAGGTCACCGACCCCGCGCTGCCGCAGGTGGTCCACCGCGACGCGGATGTTCTGCAGCGAGATGCCGGTATCGAGCAAGCGCTTGACGATCTTCAGGACGAGAATGTCCTTGAAGGAATACAGCCGCTGGCTGCCGGAGCCGGCCGCACCGCGAATCGACGGGACCACGAGGTTCGTACGGGCCCAGTAGTCGAGCTGGCGGTAGGTGATGCCGGCGATCTGGCACGCCGTGGGCACCCGGTAGCCGACGAGCTCGTCGGGGACGGTGTCGTCGGGGAACAGTCCGGGCTGCACGTCGTCGACGGTCGACATCTCGATCGATGCCTGGCCGGTCGCCTCGTCGGCGAGGTTCAACTGCTGCTCCTGCGGCCGATCTCCCACGGACTACTCCCTCTCGCGTGTTCAGCGGCGGCAACGGTCGGTCCCGGAAACTCCTTGCCGAAATTCCGTAACCCGTCAACCACACACTCGTGACATCGAGTAAACCCGAACGATGGATTCACTCAGCGTACGCCCCGGACTCACAGCGTGGCGCGCGTTCGCATGCAAGACGCTAGGGTTCCGCCCGGGCCGGGTCAACGCGACGCGCCCAAGAGTCTCAACCTTAACTTGAGGTTGAGCAATCAGCCGTCGGTGGCCTTGAAATCATCCGGCGACACCGACTCGAGAAACTCCTTGAACTTCTCCACCTCGTCCTCGCGCTCGTCCGGCATCACCAGGCCGGCCTCCGCGAGTACCGCCTCCTCGACGAAGATCGGCACACCGATCCGCAGCGCGATGGCCACCGAATCCGACGGCCGCGCCGAGACGCGCACGTCGCCCTCGAACACGAGATCGGCGTAGAACGTGCCCGCCTGCAGATCCACGATCCGCACCTCGCGCAGCGTGTGCCCGAACGCGTCGAGCAGGTCTTTGATGAGGTCGTGCGTGAGCGGGCGTGCAGGTTCTACCCCCTGCTGCTCCAGCGCGATCGCCGTCGCCTCCGTCTGGCCGATCCAGATCGGCAGATAACGATCACCGTTGCTCTCACGCAGCAACAGCACCGGCTGGTTCTGCGGCTGCTCGACACGGATCCCGATCACACGCATCTCACTCATCGCGTCCTCCACCTCGTACCGGTGACCGGATCCACCGCGGACGGCGGACGAGCCCCGCTTGACGTACTGCCCCGATTCTATTCGAACCTGCTGTGGCCGTCAGCGATCGAGCGCCCCACGGACGGCGGCCTTGACGAGGCAGGTGTGCAGAGTCAGCGACAATGCCGCGAGTTCCCGGACCATTTCCTCCGCACGGTCGCGCGCACCGGCGTCGCGCCCCTTCGCAACCGGACCCGCGATCTGCGCGACGAGGCCCGCCTCGCGGTCGGCGGCAAGCTTGAACGCCCGCAGATGACGCACCTCGAGCCCGAACTCCGACATCGCCTTCGCGGTGCGGGCGAGGAGGACCGCATCCTCGTCGAAGAAGCCGGCGGCACCGGGCACCACGAGACCGCTGCGCAGCAGTTCGCCCAGGAACTTCGCATCGATGCCCGAGCGTTCGATCAGGTCGTCCCTGCTGATCCGGACCTCGCGGTCGGGCCGGAATTCCTCCGGAGACACCTCGCCGGGAGCCACCGCGAGCTGGCGGGGGCGCCGCGGAGCAGAATCCACCGCGCCCACCGTCGCCGCGCCCTTGTCGATCGCCTCGAGCTGTTCCTTGATCACCTTGAGCGGCAGGTACTGGTCCCGCTGCGCCGTGAGCACGAAACGCAGGCGCTCACAGTCCGCGATCGAGAAGCGCCGATAGCCGGACGGCGTCCGTTCGGGGCTGATGAGCCCCTCGGCCTCCAGGAACCGAATCTTGGAGATCGTGACGTCCGGGAAATCCGGACGCAGTCGATCGAGCACCGTGCCGATCGACATGCCCGTGGCGGCATCCTGCCGAACGGCGGTCATCAGCTACCTGCACCCGCCGCGGATTCGCCGATCTGCGGGCCACCGCTGTTGCCGCGCGGCCCCGTCAGGAAGACCAGTCGGAACTTGCCGATCTGGACCTCGTCGCCGTTGGCCAGCACCGCCGAGTCGACGGGCTCACGGTTGACGTAGGTCCCGTTGAGGCTGCCCACGTCGACCACCTGGAACTCGTCGTCGTCCTGGCGGAACTCGGCGTGCCGACGGCTCACAGTCACGTCGTCGAGGAAGATGTCGCTGTCGGGGTGACGGCCGGCCGACGTGGTCGGCTGATCGAGCAGGAAACGCGAGCCCGCATTGGGGCCCCTCTTCACGACGAGCAGCGCGGACCCGGCCGGCAGACCCTCGACCCCGGACACCGGAGCCTCGGCCGTCTGCGACGACTGGGTGTCCATCTCATTGAGAAAATCCGCACGGAAAACCGATGTGGTCTCGGCCGGCGTCTCTCCGTAAACCGCGTCGTTGCCGTTCTCGCTCACCGTTTCTCCTCCTCAATCCGTCGAACCGGGAGCGCTCGCGGCGCTCCCGGGTTCACGCGGTACAACTCGGCCTCGACGATGTCGCGGCCACGATCACAATCCGACGTGGACATGCGCACCGCCACGGCCTTGCGCTCACCTCGACCGTACCCTGAGAGTGCCGGTGCGTGTAGGTGGACAGGCCGGGCGGCGACGCGCGAAATCAGCTCCCGGACAGCGCCAGGTACGCCTCGGCATCCAGGGTTGCCGCGAGCACCGCGTCCAGGCCCGCCTCGTCCGCGACCTCGAGGTCGACGAGCCAGCCGTTGCCGTACGGATCGGAGTTCACCAACTCGGGGCTTCCGTCCAGATCCTCGTTCACGGCAACCACTTTCGCCGTCAGCGGCGCGTAGATGTCGGAGACGCTCTTCGTCGACTCGACCTCGCCGAACGAGTCGCCGGCGGCCACATCCTCGCCGACTGCGGGCAGCTGGACGAACACGACGTCACCGAGCTGCGACTGCGCGAAGTCGGTGATGCCCACCCGCACCGTCGTCGGACCCGTCCGCCGCACCCATTCGTGCTCTGCTGTGTAGCGCAGATCGGCGGGGGTAGCGAGCTCACTCACGGTGGCTTCCTTTCGAGGAGGTCCGCCGAGCGGACCGAAGAAGATCAGTTTCCGGGACGAGCGTATTGGCGTGGTGAGATGTCCCGCAAGGCGGCCACGGTGACCTGCGGCGATTGTTCGATACGCAACTGCCCGCCACTGCGCGCGACGGTGTCGACCACGCCGCCGGGGATGTTCAGGGCGGCGGCCAGCGTCGGGGGGTCCCCGATCGCGACGACCCGGAACGGCGCGGCCACCTTTCGCCCGTCGACCGTGACGTTCCCCCCGCTGCCGCTGACCCACGAGTCGACACCGATCCGAATCGGATCCGCGTCCGCACCCTGGATCTCGATCGCTTCGGCGCCCGCGGCCCGCAGCTCCTGCAGGAGGTCGAGGATCACCTCGGAGCCGACCGACTTGCCGGGATCCTGCACCGTCAACGTCACGCCGGGTCCGGTCGCGGCAACCGTGCCGACCTGGATCGAGAGCGCCGACAGGCGGGCCTTCGCCTCGTCCAGCGCGGCGCCGGAACCACCACCGCCGGCCTCGAGTTTCGACAGGGTCTGCTCGAGTCCGGCGATCTCCTGCCGCAGCGCCGCCTCGCGTTGGTTCAGGTTGCCCAGCACCACCAGCAGGTCGGCGGGCCGGGCGGAGTCGAGGTTGTCGCCCGATCCGGTGCTGCTCACCTGGGTCGCGATCGCGACGCCCAGCGCCGCCATCAGCAGAACGGCCAGCACGCCGAAGCCGAATCGCGCCCGCGACCGGGCCGGCCGCTGGGGCGGCATCTCGTGCCTGCCCTCGGTGCGCGGCCCACTGGGAGTCCCGTTGTCCTGCATACCGATCACGCTCCGAACAGCCGCCGCCGCAGCGCGGCCGCGTTACCGAAGATGCGGATGCCGAGGACGACGATGATCGCGGTCGACAGCTGGGTGCCGACGCCGAGTTGATCACCGAGCCAGACGATCAGCGCGGCGACGAGGACGTTGAACACGAAGGACACGACGAAGACCTTCGAGTCGAAGATCTCGTCGAGGTACGCGCGCAGACCGCCGAAGACGGCATCGAGCGCCGCGACCACTGCAATCGGCAGATAGGGCTGGACGGCGTCGGGCACCTGCGGACTGAACACCACCCCGACCACGATGCCGACGACCAGCGCGAGCACTCCGTAGAGCGCGTATCCACCTTTCACGGTGCCCCCGTTTCCTTTGCGTACCGCACTTCACGACCAGCGGCAGCGGGTAGCTGCAGGTCGTCTGACTCGGCGATGGTGAAACCGACGCCGTAGATGTCCCGGACCGCCCCCATCCGCAGAAACGCGTCGCTCACGACGAAACTGGTCTGCAGCTTGACCGGGGAACCGATGGCCGAGACCCGGTAGGGCGACGGCACGGGCTGGTTGTCGACGAGCATCGCGCCGCCGGCCTGGCGAATAGTGACACCCGGACCGATCCGGACGTCACCGACGGCGACGGCCTCCGCCCCGCTGGCCCAGAGCGCGTTGACGACCGACTGGAGGTCACGGTCGAGGACGCCGGACTTCGGCGAGCCCGGCACCCGCTGCGACGAGTCCGACAGGTCCGGACGCGCCGCCGGGTCGGTCAGCGTCACCACGATCCCGGGGCCGTGCACGGGTTCCGCCGCGGCGGCGGATTCCAGGGTCCGCAAATCGGCGAGCACCTCCGCGCCCTCCGCGTTGCCGGCCAGGACCTTGGCCCGCAGGTCGTCCACTCGCCCGGTCAGATCGTCCCGGGTCGTGGCGAGGCTGCGGCTGCGATCCTCCGCGTCGCGCACCTTCGTCAGCATCTCGGCGCGGGTCGCATCCGCGTCGGACGCCGACGACGACGCCTGCGCGTACGCGATGCCGAACACGAGTCCCACCAGCAGCGCGCCGACCGCGATCCACGCGCCGGCCGCGATCCGGGGCGGTCTCGAGTGTCCCTGTTCCCGGTCCGCGGCCGCGCCGGCGTAACCGGGGTCGAGGTGGTCGTTCATGAGGGACTTCAGCAGCGACGGAACCGGGTTCCGCCGCACCGACCGGGGTGCATCGCTCACGGGCCGCTCCGGGACACCGCACGCGCGACGCCGACCGCCTTCGCAATGTAGATACCGGCCGTCCACACGTAGAGCACCGTGCCCCACACCAGGAGCGCGTACCCCCACGCGTTCGCGATCGACGCTCCCGCCCAGTCGCTCTGCGCCGCCAGCAGGATCGGGAGCGCGAACATCAACGCGAACGTCGCGGCCTTGCCGAGGTAGATGACCTCCGGCGGCGGAAGACCCCGACGTCGGTAGACCGGGAGCGTGATGGCGAGGATCAGGTCGCGTCCGATCAGGATCGCGGCGAGCCACCACGGGATGATGTCGCGCAGGACGAACGCGACGAGCGTCGAGATGACGTACAGCCGGTCCACGAACGGATCGAGCAGTGCCCCGAGGCGCGACATCTGGTTCAGCAGGCGCGCGAGCTTGCCGTCCGCCCAGTCGGTGAAGCCACTGAGCATCAGGACGGCCAGGGCCCACCCGTCGGCCTGCGGCCCCAGCAACAGGTACAGGAACAGCGGCACGCCTGCCAGGCGGATCAGGCTCAGGATGTTGGGGATCGTGAGTATGCGGTCGGCGCCCGGACTGGAGCTCACGTTCTGCTGTCCTACCGCGTCCACCAACAATCCTCTCGGCTTCCCGTTCGCTGTCGGTACGCCACCCTTCCACATGCGGTGTCGCATTTCAGTGACCGACCGGTCGGGAACGGGGGCCGTCAGATCCCGAGCGCGCTCCGCGGCACCCGGGCGATCGCACCGGCGGTGAGGCTGCCGAGGTACAGCCAGTCCGGGGTTTCGCGGACGCCCGTCACCGGCGAGTAGCTGCCCTTGCCGCCCTGCAGACTGTGGACGATCTGCCCGGCCGCGTCCAGGCCCAGGACCCACGCCCGATGTTCAGGGTCGGGCTGGACGAATCCAGGAAGGTTCGCGGTGAGAATGCGCAGGGTCGGGTACGGCGCCACCCGGTCGAGCAGCCGCATCCGGGGGCTGTAGAGCGCCACCCAGAAGATCCCGTCGGCGGTCTGCGACGTGACGTTGTCGGGGATTCCCGGAAGATTGTCCGCCCAGACTGAGACGTTTCCCGCCCGCGGTCCGGTCAACTCGACGCGCTGGATCCGGTACGAGCCCGTTTCGGCGACGATCACGAACGACTCGTCGCGCGCGAGACCCACCCCGTTCGCGAACTGCAGGCCGCTCGCGAGCAGGTCGATCTCACCGGTTTCCGGGTCGAAGCGAAGCAGCCGGCCCGTGCCGGAGTGCTCGAGCAGGTCCAGCCGGTGGTTCGGGACCGTGAACCGCGCCGACGAGTCGGTGAAGTACACGACGCCGTCCCGCGCGACGGCCGAGTTGTTGCACGCGAGCAGCGGGGTGCCGAGAGCGGTGTCCGCGAGCAACTCCACGCGACCGGTCTCGTCGACGCGCAGTAGGCCGCGCTCGCTGTCGCACACCAGGTATCGGCCGTCGTCGAGCACCTCGACCCCGAGCGGACGCCCTCCCGTGTGGGCGAGTTCGGTGGGTCGGCCGTCGGCGTCGAAGCGCCACAGCCGCCCGTCCTCGCCGCCGGTGATCACCCGCCCGTCGCCGTCGACCGCGACGTCCTCGGGTCCCCAGCCGGTGGGAAGCTTCCACTGTTCGGCGGCGTCGAGTTGGCCACCGGGAGCCAGCACGCCGGTGAGCGCGGGCGCGGCGGGCGGCTGCCAGGCCACCGGTTCGATGCCGGTGCGGTCGAGTGCGCGCAGTGCCGATCGCAGGAAGGTCACGGCGCTGACGCTAGTCCGGACCGCCGACGCTCACCCCGATTTCAGCGCCACGCGAAGCTCGGTTGCCCGAACGCGGACACCCGGGTCGACCGCCCGTGCAGAACCACCTCACAGAACTGGTGGATCACCGCCCCGGTGGGTGCGTGGATGTGCTCGCCCCGAAACGGCCAGCACGCCACCGGCTCCGGCGATCCGGGAATCTCGACGAACTGCGTCGCGACGTCGAGTTCGTCGAGCGGCACCGAGAACACGTGGGCCACTTCGTCCGGGCTGGGCACCACCGACTCGATCGACTGCCCCGACCACACCACGAAAGGCGTCATGACGTAGCCGGACCGCGTCACGTAGTCGTCGAGGCGGCCGAGCACGTCTCCCGGGCCGACCTCGATGCCGAGCTCCTCGCTCAGCTCGCGCAGCGCCGCATCCTGGGCGGTCTCCCCTTCGTCCAGCCGACCGCCGGGTAGCGCGAACTGACCGGCATGGGCCCGCATCTTCGCCGGACGCAGCGTGAGCGGGAACACCGGCACGCCGTCGTCGCCCTGCATCACCGCGATCACGACAGCCGCGGCGCGACGGCCGCCGAGCGGCACCGTCACCGCGTCGAAGGCATCGAGGGCCGCTCCGATGTCGTGCCTCGTCAGCCGCTTCGCCTCCGCCATGTTCGCCTCCCGTGCACCGCACCGCTGTTCGCCCGATCATGCCCCATCCAGGTCGGCCCCTCGTTATCGTGAGGGCCTGCGATTGGGGTTCGGATGAACATGTCGTCGCGATCTCTGTCCCGCCGCTTCCTGAGCGGCCTCGTGGCCCTGTGTGGCGCCGTCGCCGTCCTCACCGGTCCCGCTCCGGCGTCGGCCGCGCCCGATCCCGTGCCGTGCGCGTGGCGGTTCCTGTCCGACGGTGAGGTCCTCAACGTCGCCTTCCCCGACACGAACGCCGCATACTGGGTCCTCCCCTACGCGCTGGGACCGTCCGACACGATCGAGCTGTCCGGAACGTTTCCGTCGGCCCGATATTTCTCGCTCAACACCTACGGCACCGACCTGGACACGATCGACACGCTGCGCGACGAACAGATCCAGCCCGACGCCGGCAGCGCGAACCCGTTCGAGGATCCGGCGGCGCGCGCGGCCCCACCGGAGGCACGACGGTGGCACGCGACGCTCGTCGCCGGAGACCCCGACGCCACCCGGAATCAGATCCGGGCGCTGCGCCCGGGCGGGGCGCCGATCGGCTTCCTCATCGTCCGCGTCTACGTCCCCGACGATCCCGCGTCGATCAGCGGTGGCGTGCCGCTGCCCGACGTCCGGTACCGCCTCGGCAACGCGACGGTGCCGGTCCAGCCGTGCGGTCGGCCGTTCGACCCCAGCGGCTACACCGGACCCGTCGCCGACGCCGCCCGCACCGGGTTCGACCGCGCAATCGAAGCGGCCGCGTCGGGCGCCTTCCCCGGCAACTCCCCCGAGGCGACCTTCGTGAACCCCGCGAGCACCTCGGGCCTGTTCCCCAACGGCGACAACAAGTACATCGGCGCCCAGTTCACCTACCGGCCCGGCCGAGTGGTCGTGGTACGCGGCAAGGCGCCGACGTTCCCGGACACCCGGGCGGGCGTGCCGGCGACCGAACCGGGGCGCCAGGTGCGGTACTGGTCGATGTGCCAGAACGATCTGGTGTCGCCGTACCCGGTGGTGGCGTGCGCGGCGGACTTCCAGACGGCCGTCGACGCCGACGGCTACTACACCTACGTGGTGGCGGCGCCGCAGGATCTTCCCGACAACCTGCCGCCGGAGGTGACGGTGCTGCCGTGGGGGTCCACCGACGTCCCGACCAAGCTGCTGTTCCTGCGGAACATGCTGCCGGACGGCGCGTTCTACCCGCAGTCCGTCCAGGCGTCCCAGGCGGGCGGCCTCGATCCGGCGGCGTCGATGGGTCCGTACTACCCCGCCGCGGCCTACTGCGCGACGAGCGTCCTCGCCGCCGAGGGGTACAGGGGCTGTCTCGATGGGGACGAATCATGATCTACGACATCCGCCTTCAGGATCGCGAGGAGCATCCGGCAGGCATCGTGGCCGGCGACGTCTCGGTCGACGGCATCGCCGAATTCATCGGTGCCGCCTTCCGTGCGGTGGTCGCGGCCGCGGAGAGTTCGGGGATCGGGCTCGCGGGTCCGCCGTTCGCACGGTACCGGCCACTTCCCGGCGGCACGTGGAGCATCGAGGCGGGCTTCCCGCTCGACCGCGCGATCGCTCGGACCGGACGGGTGGAACCGACGTCGCTACCCGCAGGACCGGCCGCCACCACCGTGCACGTGGGCAGCTACGACACCGTCGAACCCGCGTACATCGCGCTGACATCGTGGATCACCGAGCACGGCTACGTCACCGTCGGGGAGGCCTGGGAGTGCTACCTCGACGGCCCGGAAGTTCCTGATCCACGTACCGAAATCGTCATGCCCGTCACCCGTCCCGACGCCCGGCTGAACTGACGGTTCCGCCGATGCCGCCCCCGGCAGCGCGTCTGTCGGCGAGGTAGGGAACAATCGCGCATCGTGATTCGCTCGGCTCGGCTCGGCCTCTTCTCCGCCCTCTCCACCTCGGCTCTGATCCTCACGGGGTGCAGCGGCACCCCGACCGACGGAGAACCGGTCGTCATCTCGCGCGCCGCCCCGGAACCCGCCGCGGTGACGACACCCGTCAGTGCCCTGCCGCGCGTCCTGCCCACCCAGGTGGTCACGTCGGCGACCGAACCCGGCACAACCGCTCGGGTCCCTGCACCCGGAACCGATTCGGCCCAGACGCGTACGCTCGAACCGACCTCCGAACTCGGCACCGAGGATCTGCTGTTCCTCTCGTACATCACCGAATTCACGCTGATGGAGAAGTCGGAGAGCGACCAGATCCGGCTCGGTCTGTCGATGTGCAACGCGCTCTACCGCGGACAGAGCCGGCCCGACGTGACGGCCGAGTACCTCGCCGACGGGCAGTACACAGGTGCCGAGGTCGCGAATGTCCTGGGGGCCGCGACGGTCTCCTACTGCCCCGAGTTCGCCTGATCTCGCGATGACCGGTCCGATCCCGTACGACGAGATGCGACGCATCCTCGGGCTTCCGGCCCGGCGCAATCGGATTCGCGCGCCCTGGGCGGTCCGCAAGGTCCGCGAAGGCGTCTCCGCGGGCCGCTGGGGCGTCTGGAGGCTGAGCGGCGGAACTCACGAACTGGTGGAGGCGCACCGCGTCTGGTCCGATGCGATCAGCGATGCGTGCACCCGTTCGGACGGCAGGTAGAACGCCCCGGGGCGATTCCGCCACACGGATCGCCCTGTCCGGCAACGATGGACGAATGAGTGAGCCCGTCCGCATCGTCTGCGTCGTGTTCCCCGACGTCACCCAACTCGACCTGACCGGGCCCGCGCAGGTGTTCTCGCGTCTGCCCGACGTCGAACTGCACTTCGTGTGGCATCGCATCGAACCCGTGCCGACGGACGCCGGCTTCGCGATCCTGCCGACCACGACGCTCGCGGACGCCCCGCAGGCGGACGTGCTGTTCGTCCCCGGCGGTCAGGGCGCGTTCACACTGTTCGACGACGAACCGATGCTCGCGTTCCTGCAGCGTCAGGCGCAGGGTGCACGCTTCGTGACGAGCGTGTGCACCGGATCGTTCACGCTCGCCGCCGCGGGGCTGCTGTCCGGGCAGCGCGCGACCAGTCACTGGGCGTCGCTGGGCCTGCTGGAGCGTCTGGGTGCGGTACCCGTCGCCGACAGGGTCGTGCGGGACGGCAACGTCATCACCGGGGCCGGGGTGTCGAGTGGCATCGACTTCGCGCTCACCGTGGCGGCCGAACTGTGCGGTGACGCGGTCGCCAAGAGCATCCAGTTGGCGATCGAGTACGACCCGGCCCCACCGTTCGATGCCGGCTCGCCGGGTCGTCCCGACGCGGATCCGGACGAGGTCGCGAACACCATCGCGGCCATGCAGCGGTTCCGTGGGCCGCTCGTCGACGCGGCGGCCGGGCGTTTGAACCAAAAAAGTCCCCGGTGAAACATAGTTTCACCGGGGACTTTTCTCGGTCGGGCTGACAGGATTTGAACCTGCGACCACTTGACCCCCAGTCAAGTGCGCTACCAAGCTGCGCCACAGCCCGTCCACACCCTCGTTCGGGCGCCACAGAAGATTACAACAGTGTCGCTGCGGAAAGCTAATCGGCAGGTCAGCGCCTACTTTCGCGCCACCGATGCCTGCGTCGCACAGGTTTTGCGGTCATCACACACCGAATCCGTGTCGAATTCCTGTGCGATGCCGTCAAAACCTGTGCGACGCCGGACGATCAGCGCTTCTTGTTGCCGCGGTCCCGCTTCTCGCGCACCCGCACCGAGATGCGGACGGGGCTGCCGTCGAAGCCGAACTCCTCACGCAGGCGACGCTCGAGGAATCGGCGGTAGCCGGCCTCGAGGAAGCCCGTGGTGAACAGCACGAACGTCGGCGGACGGGTACCGGCCTGGGTCGCGAACATGATGCGGGGCAGGCGTCCACCGCGCATCGGCGGCGGCGTGGCCGCCACGACCTCCTTGAGCCAGTTGTTGAGGCGTCCGGTCGGGATGCGCTTGTCCCACGACTCCAGCGCCGTGTCGAGCGCGGGAACGAGCTTCTGGACGGCGCGACCGGTGTGCGCGGAGATGTTGACCCGCTGCGCCCACGGCACGCGGACCAGTTCGCGGTCGATCTCCTTCTCGAGCATCAGACGCCGGTCCTCGTCGACCAGGTCCCACTTGTTGAAGGCGAGCACCAGCGCACGACCCGTCTCGGCCACCATGCTCAGGACGCGCAGGTCCTGCTCGGTGATCGGCTTCGACGCGTCGATCAGCAGGATCGCGACCTCGGCGGCCTCGATCGCGCCCTTGGTCCGCAGCGACGCGTAGAACTCGTGGCCGCTGGCGTGGTTGACCTTCTTGCGCAGGCCGGCGGTGTCGACGAACTTCCACACCTTGCCGCCCAGTTCGACCAGCGAGTCGACGGGGTCGACGGTGGTGCCCGCGACGTCGTGGACCACCGAGCGCTCGTCACCGGACAGCTTGTTGAGCAGGCTCGACTTGCCGACGTTCGGCTTGCCGACGAGCGCCACACGACGGGGCCCGGTACCGCCGGTGCCCTCGCGCGGGGTCTCCGGAAGGACCCGGAGGACCTCGTCGAGCAGATCGCCGGTGCCGCGGCCGTGCGTGGCACTGACCATGTACGGCTCGCCCAGGCCGAGCGACCACAGCGCCGCGGCCTCCGCCTCGGTGCGGGCATCGTCGACCTTGTTCGCGACGAGGATCACCGGCGTCTTCGACCGCCGCAGCACGCGCACGGCCGCCTCGTCCGTACCGGTGGCACCGACGACGGCGTCGACCACGAGCAGAATCGCGTCCGCGGTGTTCATCGCCAACTCGGCCTGGCGCGCCACCGACTGCTGCAGACCCTTGGCGTCGGGCTCCCAGCCGCCGGTGTCCTGCACCATGAACCGGCGTCCGGCCCAGTTGGCGTCGTACGAGACTCGGTCTCGCGTCACACCGGGGATGTCCTCGACGACCGCCTCACGACGACCGATGATGCGGTTGACGAGCGTGGACTTGCCGACGTTCGGCCGTCCGACCACCGCGAGCGTCGGGACCGCGATGTGCTCCTCGCCGTCCTCACCGTCGAGGAAGTCGGCGAGGTCCCAGTCGGACTCCTCGCTCCAGATTCCGTCTCCGGCGTACTCGGTCGCCGTCGAATCTCCTACATAACCGTCGGTCACTGCACTGCTCCAGTTCTGTCGCCTACCACCAGCAGCAACCTGCCGATCACGTCTTCGATACCCAGTTCACTCGTGTCCACCGTCACCGAATCCTCCGCCGGGCGCAACGGAGATACCGCGCGGGTGGAGTCGAGGTGGTCGCGACGCTGCACATCGGCGAGGACTCCGGCGAAATCGTCGCCGCGTCCCTCCGCGATGTTCTGGGCGTTGCGTCGCGTCGCCCGCGCCTCCGCGGAGGCGGTCAGGAATATCTTCACGTCCGCGTCGGGGAGCACCACGGTGCCGATGTCGCGGCCCTCGACGACGATGCGTCCGGCCTGCTCCACGATGCGCCGCTGCAGGTCCACCAGGAACGTCCGCACGTCGGGCACCGCGGAGACCGCGGACACCGCCTGCGTGACGGCCGCGCCGCGGATCTCGTCGGTCACGTCCTCGCCGGCCAGTTGCACACCGTCGGCCTCGGGATCGGTCCCGATGGACAGCGGCAGCGACGCGGTCGCCTCCGCAATCGCGGCCGGATCACCGAGGTCGACGCCGGCACGCAGCACGTGCAGCGTCGCGATGCGGTACATCGCGCCGGTGTCGAGGTAGCGCGCGCCCAGAGCCGTCGCGACCCGGCGCGACACGCTGGACTTACCGGTGCCCGACGGGCCGTCGATCGCGACGACCAGCGAGGTCGGTGCGGTCACAGACCCACCGCCCCGTAGAGGCCGCCGACCTCGCCGCGGCCGAGGACGCGCAGGGTGCCGGGGCGACCGTCGCCGAGCGCGACGTTGCCGATGTCGGTGCGGACCAGACGGACCACCGGGTGACCGACGGCCTCGAGGAGACGGCGCACGATGTGCTTGCGACCCTCGTGCAGGACGACCTTCACCAGCGACTTGCCACCGTTGATGTCGAGGACCGTGAACGCGTCGACCTTCGCGGGGCCGTCCTCGAGTTCGACGCCGGTCTTGAGGGTCTTGCCGACGCTGCGGTCGACGACTCCCTGCACGGTGGCCAGGTACGTCTTGGGCACCTCGAACGACGGGTGCATCAGGCGGTGCGCGAGGTCGCCGTCGTTGGTCAGCAGGATCAGGCCCTCGGTGTCGGCGTCCAGACGACCGACGTGGAAGAGGCGCTGACCGGCGGAGACGCGCTCGGAAACGATGTCGCCGATGCACGGACGCCCCAGGTCGTCGGACATCGTCGACTGCCAGCCACGCGGCTTGTTCAGCGCAATGTGGACGAGGTCCTTCTTGACGACGACGCGGATGCCGTCGACGCGGACGATCGCGTTCTCGGGATCGACCCGCAGGCCCTGCTCGCGGACGATACGACCGTCGACCTCGACGCGGCCCTGGTCGATGAGTTCCTCGGCGGCGCGCCGGGAGGCGACGCCGGCCTGCGCGAGCACCTTCTGCAGGCGCACTCCGTCGCCCTTCATCGGCGCGAGCTCGCGGTCGACGTCGGCGTACTGGTGCTTCGCGGGCTTCGCGTTGCTGATCGTCGGAGTCTGCGCCTGAGCGGCGCGCTGGGGCTTGGCCGACTTCGGCTTGCCCCGCTTGTTCAGTTGCTGCTTGTTCGCAGCGGTAGTGCGGGAAGCGCCCTTCGCAGGCTGCTTCTTCTTGCGATCCGGTGTGCCATCACGGCGAGCGGGCTTGTTCACTTTTTAGATCCCTGTCAGTTTTCGATGTCGATCTCGGGGTTCGGCGCGTTCGCTGTCGACCCCCGGGACGACGTAGACCTGTCCATTCTCGCAAATCGTGGATCGGCTTCGAGACTCTCGGTGATGTCATCGATCACATCTACGTCGGGAAGCAGCGGCGCGAGGGCCGGCAGATCGCTCAACGAGGCCAGTCCGAGGCGCTCGAGGAACAGTTCCGTCGTCGTGTACGTCGTGCCGCCGGAGTCGGTGTCGACACCGGCTTCGGTGATCAATCCGCGAGCCAGCAGCGATCGGATGACGCCGTCCACGTTGACGCCGCGCACCGCACTGATCCGCGCCCGGGTCAGCGGCTGCCGGTAGGCAATGACCGCGAGCGTCTCGAGGGCGGCGCGGGTCAGCTTGGACCTGGCGCCGTCGAGCAGCAGACGCTCGACGTACGGCGCGAACTCGGTGCGCGTGTAGAACCGCCATCCGTCGCCCGCGTAGCGCAGGTCGATGCCGCTCCCTCGCGCCGTCAGGTTCGCCGACATGGTCCGCAGCATCGTGTCGACCCGGGCTTCCGGGACGCCGAGGACGTCGGCGAGCATCGACGGCGCGGCCGGACTGTCCACGACCAGCAGCATCGACTCGAGTGCAGCAGCGAGGCGCTCGTCGGACAGTTCGGCGAACTCGTCCTCGAACGTCCCCAGGTCGTCCGCTTCCACGTTGTCACTGTCGGCGGATGTCATCCGTAGTCCTCTTCACTCGCCGGCGCGGATCGGTCCTCACCGGTCCAGCTCACCATCAGCTCCCCCAGCGGTTCGGGCTGCTCGAACAGCACCGCCTGCTCGCGGTACAGCTCGAGCAGTGCCAGGAACCGCGCCACGATCTGTACCTGGACGTCGCACTCCGCGATCAGTGCACCGAACGGCGTCCACACCCCCGCGCCGCGTTCCTGCAGCAGTTCCAGGACCCGGGCCGCCTGCTCCGGGACCGACACCGTCGGCGCATGCAGGTGGTCGAGTCCCACGGTCGGCACCGGACGGGGACGGAAGGCAGTGGCGGCGATCTCCGCGAACTGCAGCGGATCCACCCCGAGCAACACCTCGGGGAGCAGCCCGACGTAGCGGTCCTCCACCGACACCGACCGCGGATAGCGGCGCAGGGCTGCCGATTCGAGTTCACCGAACAGTTGCGCCACCTGCTTGTAGGCCCGGTACTGCAGCAGCCGGGCGAACAGCAGGTCCCGCGCCTCGAGCAACGCCAGGTCCTCTGTGTCGTCCACCTCGCCCGCGGGCAGCAGTCGCGCCGCCTTCAGATCGAGCAGGGTCGCAGCCACCACGAGGAATTCCGTCGTCTGGTCCAACCCCAGGTCGCTGCCGAGACTGCGTGTGTACGAGATGAACTCGTCGGTGACCTCGGCGAGCGCCACCTCGGTGACGTCGAGCTGGTGCTGACTGATCAGCGTCAGCAGCAGGTCGAAGGGGCCCTCGAAATTGCGCAGCCGCAGCCGGAACCCGGTGGGTTCGCCCGCGGCGGCCTCGGGCGGGGCCTCCGCTACGACGTCGGTGGTCACGACGGCTACCGACCGCTGCGGTGGATCACCTCGCGGGCCAGCGCCCGGTAGGCCTCGGCACCGCCGGACTTGGGGGCCCACGTGACGATCGGCTCCCCCGCCACGCTGGTCTCCGGGAAACGCACGGTGCGATTGATCACGGTGTCGTACACGAGGTCGCCGAACACCTCGACGACGCGCGACATCACCTCACGGGCGTGCAGGGTCCGGGCGTCGAACATCGTGACGACGATGCCTTCGAGCGACAGCCGCGGATTGAGCCGATCCCGGACCTTGTCGACGGTGTCGTTGAGCAGCGCGAGTCCGCGCAACGAGAAGTACTCGCACTCCATCGGGATGATCACGCTGTCGGCACACGCGAGGGCATTGACGGTGAGCAGGCCGAGGGACGGCTGGCAGTCGATGAGCACGTAGTCGTAGCGATCGAGCACCGGGTGCAGCACGCGGCCCAGCGTCTGCTCGCGTCCGACCTCGGTGACCAACTGGATCTCGGCGGCCGACAGGTCGATGTTGCTGGGCAGCAGATCCAGGCCGTCGATCCGGGTGCGCATCAGCACGTCGTCGATCGACGTGCGCTCCACCAGCAGGTTGTGCACCGTCAGGTCCAGATCGTGATGTGCGACACCGAGACCCGCGGACAGCGCGCCCTGCGGATCGAGATCGACGAGCAGCACCCGGCGGCCGTACTGCGCCAGAGACGCACCCAGGTTGATGGTCGACGTCGTCTTGCCGACGCCGCCCTTCTGGTTGCACATCGCGATGATCCGAGCGGGCCCGTGCGCTGTGACCGGTCCCGGTTCCGGTATGTCCCGCGACGGGCGGCCGGTCGGGCCCACCGGCGTGTCCGGCAGCGGTTCGATGTTCTCGGCATACGACAGCGCGCCCCTGGAATACGGGTGCGCTTGCTCCGCCTCCGGCGGCTGCGGTGTCACCACGGTCCGATGCTCCCCTGTCCTGTAGGTCCCATCCTGTCGCTGACTGATGCCGTAACGCTACCGCTTCGTGATCTCGAACGACGGCCAACACGCAACCGCGTCAGCGCGCCCGGGGATGCGCCTGCGCCCACACCTCGCGGAGCGCACCCACCGTGACCATGGTGTAGATCTGCGTCGTCGTGACCGAGGCATGGCCGAGGAGTTCCTGCACGACGCGCACGTCGGCGCCGCCGTCGAGCAGGTGCGTCGCGAACGAGTGCCGCAGGGTGTGCGGCGACACCGCGACCGCGATGCCGGCCTTCTCGGCCGCCGTGTGCAGGACCTGCCACGCGCTCTGCCGGGACAGACGACCGCCGCGGACGTTGAGAAACAGCGCGGGACCGCCCCGCACCGACAGCGCGGGCCGTCCCCGGACCAGATAGTTGTCGATCGCGGCGATCGCAGGCCGGCCCACCGGCACCACGCGCTCCTTACCGCCCTTGCCGCGGAGCAGCACCGAACGCGACTGCGTGTCGAGATCGTCGACGTCGAGGCCGACCGCCTCGGAGATGCGGGCGCCGGTCGAGTACAGGAGTTCGAGCAGCGCCCGGTCCCGCAGCGTGCGCGGATTGTCCGCGGCGCCGTCACCGCCGGAGGCATCGAGGATCGCGAGCACGTCGTCGAGCGGGAGCGACTTGGGCAGCCTCCGACCCGGTGTCGGTGGCTTCACCGCGCGCGCGACGTCCCCGGTCGTCACGCCCTCGGCGGCCGCGAAGCGGTGCAGCCCGCGCACCGCGATGAGCGCTCGTGCGGCCGAACTCGGCGCCAGTGCGACCAGCCCGTCGGCCGGATCGCCCTTCCGCAGGGCGACGACGAACTCGCTGACGTCGGTTTCCACCACCGAACCGATGTCCTGGACACCACGGGCGTCGAGGAACCGTGCGTAACGGTCCAGGTCGCGGCGATACGACGTGAGGGTGTTGCGTGCAGCACCGCGCTCGACGGCCAGGTGGTCCAGATACGAGTCGATCAGACCGCCCAGCTCCGTCATGCGGATCCGTGGACGGCCCGACCGTGCTTGCGCCGGGTGAACGCATCGGGCCGATCGACCCAGGCAGCGTCGGCGGGGCGCAGACTCTCGCCCCGCGCCCGGGCCGCGGCGAGCGCGAGGATGCCCGACACTGCGGTCGCGTTCACGATCTCGCCCCGCAGCGCCATGCCCACCGCGTCGTCGAGCGGGACCCGCGCGATCTCGAGATCCGCTTCCTCGTCGTGGGCGTCGGGCCGGCCCACGTCGTGCAGTCCGGTCGCCAGGAACACGCGCACCGATTCGTCGGTGAACCCGGGCGACAGTGCGACGTCGACGAGGATCGACCAGTCGTCGGCGGCCAGTCCGGTCTCCTCGACCAGCTCACGCCGGGCCGCGTCGAGCGGTGCCTCGCCGGGCTCGTCGAGCAGCCCCGCCGGCAACTCCCACAGTCGCCGGCCGAGGGGATGCCGGTACTGCCGGATCAGCACCAGCCGATCGAGGTCGTCGAGCACCGCCACGGCAACAGCCCCGTGGTGCTCGACGACCTCCCGATCGGCTTCTCGCCCGCCGGGCATGGCAACCCGATCCACGCGCAGGGCCACGATCGCCCCGCTGTACACGTCGCGCGAGGCGACGGTGTCGAACTCGTGCTCCCCCGGCAGGCTCATCGGTCGACTATCCGACGCTGTCCGCGGTGGCCGCCTCGGCAGCATCCGCCGGCGACGACGCCGTGACGTCGGTGACCTCGACCGGAAGCTGCTCGGCAGCCTTGTAGTCGAGAGCTGCGCCGATGAACGCCGAGAACAGCGGGTGCGGGCGGGTCGGACGGCTCTTGAGCTCCGGATGCGCCTGCGTCGCAACGAAGAACGGATGCCTGTCCGCAGGCAGCTCGACGAACTCGACCAGGTGGCCGTCGGGCGAGGTGCCCGAGAACACCAGGCCGCTCTTGGCGATCCGGTCCCGGTACGCGTTGTTGACCTCGTAGCGGTGACGGTGGCGCTCGGAGACGTTCTCGCTGCCGTACGCGGCGGCCACGACCGAACCCTTGTTCAGCACGGCCGGGTACGCGCCCAGACGCATCGTGCCGCCGAGATCGGCCTCACCGGCGACGATGTGCTCCTGATCGGCCATCGTCGAGATGACGGGGTGCTTGGTGTCGGGATCGAACTCCTCCGAGTTCGCGTCCTTGAGACCCACCGAGCGGGCCGCCTCGATGACGACGGCCTGCAGGCCCAGGCACAGGCCGAGCAGCGGAATCTTGTGGGTGCGCGCGTAGCGGATCGCGCCCAGCTTGCCCTCGATGCCGCGGATACCGAAACCACCCGGGACCAGCACGGCGTCGACGCCGCCGATCGCGGCCCGCGCGCCTTCCTCGGTCTCGCACTCGTCGGACGGCACCCACGAGATCTCGACCTTCGAGCGGTGCGCGAAGCCACCGGCCCGCAGCGCCTCGGTCACCGACAGGTAGGCGTCGGGCAGGTCGACGTACTTGCCGACCAGAGCGACCTTGACGGTCTCGCGCGGGTTGTGGACGCGGTCGAGCAGGTCGCCCCACACGGTCCAGTCCACGTCGCGGAAGGGCAGGCCCAGCTGGCGGACCACGTACGCGTCGAGGCCCTCGCTGTGCAGCACCTTCGGGATGTCGTAGATCGACGGCGCGTCGGGGGTGGAGATGCAGGCGTCGACGTCGACGTCGCACATCAGCGCGATCTTCGACTTGAGTGCCTGCGGCACGTCGCGGTCGCAGCGCAGGATGAGGGCGTCGGGCTGGATACCGATGTTCCGCAGCGCCGCCACCGAGTGCTGCGTCGGCTTGGTCTTGAGCTCACCGGACGGGCCGAGGTACGGCACCAGCGACACGTGCAGGAAGAAGACGTTCTCGCGGCCCACGTCGTGGCGGACCTGGCGGGCGGCCTCGAGGAACGGCTGCGACTCGATGTCGCCGACCGTGCCACCGATCTCGGTGATCACTACGTCCGGGACGTGCCCCTGCGCGTCGGCGCCGGCCATCGCGAGGATGCGGCTCTTGATCTCGTCGGTGATGTGCGGGATGACCTGGACGGTGTCGCCCAGGTACTCGCCGCGGCGCTCCTTGGCGATGACGGCCGAGTACACCTGGCCCGTCGTGACGTTCGCGAAGGCGTTGAGGTCGCGGTCGAGGAAGCGCTCGTAGTGTCCGACGTCGAGGTCGGTCTCGGCGCCGTCCTCGGTGACGAAGACCTCACCGTGCTGGAACGGGTTCATCGTTCCGGGATCGACGTTGAGGTAGGGGTCCAGCTTCTGCATGGTCACGCGCAGTCCACGCGCGGTGAGCAACTCACCGAGGCTGGAAGCGGTCAATCCCTTACCGAGGGAGGAGGCGACACCCCCGCTCACGAAGATGTGCTTGGTGGCGCTACGCGACTGGATGCGTGACTGTGGCAAAGGGGCTCCCGTGACGACTGTGCAGGACTTGGTCTGAGTTGAGCTGCTGGGGCCTGCCGACCCACGGGACTTCACGGTAACACCTTCTCGCCCCGCCGCCGCGCACGGCTCACCGGTTGCGGGGCGACAGGCGTCACAGTGCCCCTACTTCGGCCCTACTGCGACGGCGCTCCGACCGTCACCGCGGTCGCTCCCGGGCCGGTTCCGTACCGTCCGGCGCCACCCGCGAGCTGCTCCTGCAGCGCCAGGATCGTCGTGATCCGGCCCGCTTCCCGGTCGACGTTATCGACGGTCGAGAGCGTCGCCGAGACACCCGCGTCGGCACGCGCGACGGCGATCGGACCACTGCCCTCCGCTGCCGACGGCGGCCCGACCAGCACCGCACCGGCTCCGCGGCCGTCCAAGGCCGCCGCGAAGCGCGCGATCACGGCGCCACGATTCCCACTGGTGACCTCGGGATCGCCGTCGCCCGTCAGGACGATCGCGAACTGTGCGGGGCCGACGTTGCCGTCGAAGTCGACGAAGCCGCCGCCGCGCAGCGCGTCGAGAGCGAGCACCCGTTCCTCGGGTGTGGTCTGCGGCTGCGCGGTCTGCGGATTGAGCAGCAGCACCGAACCCAACAGGTCACCGGCGAGGCTGCCCTGGTCGACGGCACCCGTCCGGAGCTGAGTTCCGGCAGGGATGATGTTCGTCACAGTGGTGCGCAACTGGTCGCCGTTCACCGAGTCGACGAACGACTTGGTGAGTGCGACCCGGCCCGTCACGTTCCCGCCGGCCTGCCCGATCAAACGGTTGATGCCCTCGAGATCGCCCGGATCGGCGTCCGGCGTCGTGACGACGACGACCGACCGCTGCGCGAGAGCATCCCGCACGATCCGGTCGGACACCGCGGAGTCGAACCCGTCCGCGGCGGTCAACTGCTCGTTCAACTGATTGTTCGTCGTGTTGAGATCCTCGATCTGACTCTGCAGGTCGGCCTTGTCGTCGCGCAGACCCGAGAGCATGCCGTTCGACAGCAACCCCGAACCAAGCACGACACCGATGGCCAGTGCCAGGAAGATCGCCGCTATGGAAATGGCATGTTGACGCATAGAAATCACTTGAAGAGCCCCTGAACCCACAGCGCGAAGCTGTTCCACGTGTCGATTGCCCAGTCCACGGCGTCACCGCCGACGTTGGACACCACCAGTGCGACGATCACCGCGGTGAGCGCCGCGAGAACCAGCAGCGCCACGGCCGCGCCGGACACCCTGCTGCTGTAGAGCGTCGAGACAGCCTTGGCGTCGACGAGTTTCGGCCCGACCTTCAGGCGGGTCATGAACGCGGCAGGATTGGTGTCCCGGCGCCCGCGGTCGAAGAACTCGTCGAGCGACACCGTGGTGCCGACGGTGACGATGAGCGACGCGCCGTGATGGTCGGCGAGCAACAGCGCCAGATCCGACGGCGACGCCGACGCGGGGAACGTCATCGCGCCGATACCGAGATCCTGGATGCGCGAGAGCCCCTGCGCGTGGCCGTCCGGGTCCGCGGGCAGCACGACCTCGGCCCCGCACTTGAGGGTCTCGGCGGTGATGCCGTCGGGGTCACCGACGATCAGGTCCGGACGGTAGCCGGCCTTGGCCAGCGAGTCGGCGCCGACGCCGACGCCGATCAGGATCGGCGAGTATTCCTTGATGAACGGCTTGAGGCTCTTCAGGTCCGCGAGGTGATCCGGGCCGTCCGCGACTACGACCACGTGCCGGTCCTTCAGGTCCACATCGATATCCGGGACGCCGACGCCGTCGATCAGCAGCGGACTCTCGGAGCGAATGAACTCGATCGTGTTCCCGGAGAACGCCTCGAGGTGATCGACGAGGCCCGTCTTCGCCTCGATCATCCGGTCGGAGATCTCGGCCTCGACCTGCTCCTCGCCCTGCACCAGCAGGCGCTCACCGGCGTAGACGGCGCCCTCGTGCAGTCGAACCTTCGAGCCGTCCTTGACGACCTTCATCAGGTCGGTCCCCGGCGCGTCGATCAGGGTGATCCCGTTCGCGACGAGAACCTCGGGACCGAGGTTCGGGTACCGCCCGGAGATCGATATCGAGGCGTTGACGACGGCGAGGACACCGGCGGCCACGAGAGCGTCCGCGGTGACGCGATCGAGATCGATCTCGTCCAGCACGACGACGTCACCGTGCCCGACGCGGCGCAGCAGCTTGCCGGTGTCGCGGTCGACTCGGGCGATGCCACTGATTCCGGGCAGCGTTTCGGTCTTACGGGAGAGCAGCGCCGGCATCTTCATGCCGTCGATCATCACCCGTCACACGGCGATCACAAAAGAGGCGCGCCGCATCAGATACCACACCAGTCACACAATGCCAACTGAAAAGTCTGTTTCGAGTCAGGCGAATGCGGCGCTGCGCTCCTGCCCGGCGATCGTCAACAGTTCCTCGGCGTGGGCGCGGCCGGTCTCCGTGTCGTCGAGTCCGGCCAGCATGCGCGCTAGCTCCACGACGCGTTCGTCCTCGGTGAGGGTACGGACTCCACTGTCCACGCCGCTGCGGACGTCGTCGGTCTTGTCGACCACGAGATGGGTGTCGGCGAATGCCGCCACCTGCGGCAGATGCGTCACGACGATCACCTGGTGGGTGCGCGCCAATCGAGCGAGCCGACGACCGATCTCGACCGCCGCGCGGCCACCCACGCCGGCGTCGACCTCGTCGAACACCATCGTCGCGCCGCGGTCGGAACCGGCGAGCACTACCTCGAGCGCCAGCATCACGCGGGACAGCTCGCCGCCGGACGCACTCTTGCTGATCGGAAGGGATTGAGCGCCGCTGTGCGCCGCGAGACGGAATTCCACCTCGTCGACGCCGGACACTCCCGCGTGCAGTTCACGGCCGCTGACCACGAGTGGCGCAGAGTCCGCCGGTCCAGCCTCCCGCGCGCGCACCGACACCTCGAGCGCGGCCCGTCCCATCGCCAGGCCGGCCAGTTCGTCGCTGACGGCCTTCGCGAGTTTGACGGCGGCCTTCGTCCGGGCCGCGGTGAGTTTGCCGGCCGCCTCCGCGGTCGCGGCAGCAGCCTTGTCCACCAGCTCCGACAGCTCCGCCAACGCATCGGCGGAGACGTCGATCCGCGCGAGGCGATCGCGCGCCGTGTCGGCCCACTCGAGCACGCCGTCGATGTCGGCGGCGTACTTCCGGATGAGCGACTTGAGTTCGGCCTGACGGGTCAGCAGCGTATCGAGCGCACCGGGATCGCTCGGCAGACCCGACAGGTAGCCGGACAGCTCGCCCGCGACATCGCCGACGACGGCCATCGCCTCGCCCAGTCGGGGCCCGAGCCCGGCCAGAGCGGGGTCGTCGGACGCTTCGATCCGCGCCCGCGCCTCGCCCAGCAGGTCGAGCGCACCGGTGCCGCCGTCCATGGCGTCCTCGACGCCGGTGATCGCGGCCTGTGCACCCTCCGCCGCCGAGCGCAGCGAATCGAGGTCACCGAGCCGTCGCACTTCGTCGACGATCGCTCGATCCTCGCCCGGTGTGGGCGCGATTCGATCGATCTCCTCGAGCGCGAACGTGAGCTGATCGGCCTCCTGCGCGAGTTCACGTGTGCGGCTGGTTCGTTCGAGCAGTTCGGTGCGCGCCTCGATCCACTCGGCGCGCTGCTTGCCGTAGCGGGCGAGCAGCGTCCCCACCGTCTTGTCCGCGAACCGGTCGAGTGCCGCAAGTTGCTGATCCGGCCGGAGGAGGCGCAGTTGGTCGTTCTGTCCGTGCACCGTCAGCAGCGGATCGGTGAACTCCGACAGCACGCCCGCCGGGATGCTGCGGCCACCGAGGTGGGCACGCGAGCGGCCGTCGCCGCCGACGGTGCGGACAGCGATGATGCTCCCGTCCTCGTCCCGCTCGGCGCCACACGATTCGAGCAGACGGCTGACCTCACGGTCGATCTGCTGCGCACTGCCGTCGACGCTGAACCTGCCCTCGACCACGGCGCGGGCCGCTCCGACGCGCACGCGGCCGGCGTCGGCGCGGGCACCGCTGAGCAGATGGAGGCTCGTGACCACCATCGTCTTGCCGGCACCGGTCTCGCCGGTGAGAACGGTCAGGCCTTCGTGGAACTGGGCCGAGGCCGACGAGATGGCCCCGAGGTTGTCGATCCGAATCTCCGAGAGCACAGCTACCGTTTCCTCCCTCGCCACCCCGTCACCGGTAGTTCGAACTTGCGCACCATCCGGTCCGCGAACGGCGCCGAATCGAGTCGCACCCAACGAATCGGGTCCTTGCCCCGGACGACCTCGACGCGTGCACCCGCCGGAAGCTCGAGCGTCCGACGTCCGTCGCAGAACACCAACCCGTCGTGGCTGTCGGCGACCGTCTCCACCGCGACGATCGATTCCGGACTCGTCACGAGGGGACGCGCGAACAATGCGTGCGCGTTGCTCGGAATCACCAGCAGCGCTTCGAGTTCGGGCCACACGATGGGGCCGCCTGCCGAGAAGGCGTAGGCGGTGGAACCTGTCGGCGTCGCGATCAGCACACCGTCGCAACCGAACGAGGAGACCGGACGCCCATCGACCTCGAGTACTACTTCGAGAACGCCGAGGCGCGAGCGGTTCTCGATACTCGCCTCGTTCAGTGCCCAGCCACGCTGGACGATCCGGTCCTCGATGCGGACCAGGACGTCGAGCGTCATCCGATGCTCGATCCGATACTCTCGGCGCACCACCTGCGCCATCGCCGCTTCGAGGTGCTCCGCCTCTGCTTCCGCGAGGAAACCGATCCGGCCGAGATTGATGCCGAGCACCGGAACGTCCGCCGACTGCGCCAGTTCGGCGGCGCGCAGGAAGCTACCGTCCCCACCGAGCACGATGACCATCTCACAGTCGGACGCGGCCCCGGGACCCTCGGGTACGACGGTGACTTCCGGCACGTCCGGGTCGTCGATCCCCGCTTCCACCCACGAGACATCGACCTCGTTCTCCAGCAGGCGCAGTGCGATCCCCGCATGTGCGCAGATCGCCGCGACGCGGCGGGCAGTGTCGGTGATGTCGGCCCGTCCGGAGTGCGCCACCAGCAGGATCTGGCGGCCCGATTCGCCGCGCGAGGCGACCTCGGTCACCCCGTGGGTCACTGCGGGCCCTCCTCGACCGCACGACGGATCAGCGCCTCGACATCCGGCTCATCCAGGGCGCCGTCGGAGGGTTCGGCCTCCGGTGACGTATCGCCCTTCCGGAGCCACAGGAAGTACTCGACGTTGCCCGACGGACCCGGCAGCGGGCTCGCCACGGCGCCGAGGGTCTGCAGGCCCAGTGCCGCCGCGGCCTCGGCGACCTCGAGGACGGCGCTCACGCGGAGTTCCGAATCCCGCACGACGCCGCCCGCACCGACCCGCTCCTTGCCGACCTCGAACTGTGGCTTCACCATCGGAACGAGGTCCGCGCCCTCCGCCACACACGCGACGAGCGCAGGCAGCACCAGTTTGAGTGAGATGAACGAGAGGTCGGAGACGACAAGGTCGACCGGACCACCGATCGTCTCCGCGTCGATCGACCGCACATTCGTGCGGTCGAGAACGTGCACGCGGTCGTCGGTCTGGAGCTTCCACACGAGCTGTCCGTAACCGACGTCGACCGCGACGACCTCACGGGCACCGTTGTGCAGCAGCACGTCGGTGAAACCACCGGTCGATGCGCCGGCGTCGAGGCACCGACGCCCCTCGACGGTGAGACCACGCGGCGTGAACGCCTCGAGCGCACCGAGCAGTTTGTGGGCACCGCGCGACGCCCAGGAGACCTCCTCGGCCACCTCGGTCACCAGGAGCGGCGTACCTGCCTCGATCGCCGTGGCCGGTTTGGTCGCGACAGTTCCGGCTATGAGGACACGGCCCGCGGAGATCAGCTCCACCGCTTGTTCACGGGAGCGCGCGAGACCGCGCCGCACCAGCTCCGCATCGACCCTTGCTCGACGTGCCACCTTCAGACCTTGTCCACTGCTGCCAGGGACTCGACGAGTACATCGTGAGCCCGTTCGAGAATCTGTGCCTGCCGGGAAAGCCCACCTGCTGTGTCCGCGCCGGTGTCGGGGCCGTCCAACCTGGCGAGCAACTCGTCTACCTGCGAGTGGATGCCCGCCGGGTCGACACCGCTGCCCGTACCCGGGAGGTGCTGACCTGGAAGTGGTACTGGCGTGCTCATCGATGCAAACCTAGCCCATGTGCCCGACAACGGACCACCTGCGATCCCGGCCGACGGACCGTCACAATCCGCCGATCAGGGCGGACACCGCGGCACGAGCCTCGGTGTCGGCAGCCCTGATTCGAACGAACTCCGGATGAGCCCACGCCGCCGCGAGCACGGTGAGGAACGCCCCCGCGGTGGTGCGCTCGGTCGCGTCGTCGCCGATGTCGACGCTCCGCACTACGAGGTCGCCCGCTTCGAAATCCGCCTGCCAGCCGGGGTGCACGGCCACAGCCGATTCCTCGGCCGGGCGATTCAGCGCCTCCAGCGACGACGCGATGTAAGTCGGACGGTGGTCGACGGAGGCCCGCAGGAGATCCGCGGTCGTGCTCACTCCGGTCAGGACGAGGAGCGATTCGACGCCGACGGCATTTGCTCCAGCAATGTCGGTGTCGAGCCGATCACCGACCACCAGCGGCTTTGACGCACCGGCCCTCTCGAGGGCGTCGTGCATGAGCGGGGCAGCCGGCTTTCCGGCGACGACCGGTTCCCGGCCCGTCGCGGTACGGAGCGCTGCAACCATCGACCCGTTACCGAGGACGAGTCCGCGCTCGGTCGGCAGCGTGGAGTCGACGTTGGCCGCAATCCACAACGCACCCGCCCGGATCGCGAGGGTCGCCTCCGCGAGGATCGCCCAGTCGGTCGCAGGCGAATGTCCCTGCACCACCGCGACCGGGCCGTCGGCGAAGCGTCGGACCGCACGCAGTCCGACCTTCTCGACCTCCGCGCACAGCGCCTCGGTACCGACGACCAGCACCGCAGACCCCGCGTCCAACTGCTCTGACAGGAGTCGTGCAGCGGACTGCGAACTGGTGACGACGTCCTCGTCGGCCGCATCGAAGCCGAGTTCACGCAGGTGCTCCGCCACCTCGGCGGGACTGCGGCTCGCGTTGTTCGTCACGTACAGCTGACGCTCGTCACCTGCCTCGAGTGCCTCGCGCGCACCCGGGATCACCTCGGGACCCTGGTATACGGTGCCGTCGAGGTCGAGCAGGAGGACATCGTGACCCGCACGCAACGACGGAAGACCCGTCGACCGATCCGCAGCCGTCACTGACCGTCTCCGGTCAGTTCGGCCACACGCTCCTCCGCATCGGTTTCGCCGTCGAGGTCGGCGGCAGCCGCGTTGAGGAACCACTTGAGACCGTCGGGGATTCGTCCGGCGGAGACGAGCGCGTCGGCGTACGCGTAGAACAGGCGCGCCGCGGCGGAGCCGGTACGCGACGCGTCGAGGTCTGCGGTCTGCAGGGTGACGACGGCCTGGTCGTACTGACCGAGGTCCATGCGCGCACCGGCGACGACCATACGAAGCTCACTCGCGTCCTCACCGGTGAGAGCACGTGCCTCGTCGCTGCGACCCAGTTCGATGGCCCGCTCCGGACGTCCGAGACCCCGCTCGCAGTCGGCCATCACGGCGAGGAATCCGGGTCCACCGGACATGCGGCGGGCAGCCCGCAACTCGGACAACGCCTCGGCCCACTCGCCGGCGTGGTAAGCGGTGATCCCCGCGGTCTCACGGACGACGGCGATACGACCGGCGCGCTGACGCGCTGCACGGGCATGCGCGAGCGCGAGACGCGGGTCGTCCTCGATCAGCCGGCTCGCCATCACCAGATGACGCGCAACGGTGTTCGCATTGTTCTTGTCGAGGCTCAGCAGATCGCGGCGGACGGCCGGATCCAGCTCCGACGCCTCCAAGTCCTCCGGGATGTCCGGCTCGTCGGGGCGCGCATCGCGACGCTGCTGACCGATGGCCTCGCGATCGCGTGCCGGCCCGAACCCACCCTCGCCGCCACGCCGACGCGGTCCGCCGCCGGTACGACGATCGTCGCCGCGTCCCTGGAAGGGGCGGCGGTCATCGGACCTGCGTTCGCCACCGCGCTCGTCACGGCGGTCGTCGCGACCCTGGTATCCACCACGGTCGTCGCGACCCTGGTATCCACCACGGTCGTCGCGACCCTGGTATCCACGGCGATCGTCGGAGCGGTCTCCTCGACGATCGTCGCGATCGCGCCACTGACCGGAACCACGACCGGGACGGCCGGCGCGATCCTGTCCACCAGTCGGAGACTGACGGCGGTCGCCCTGACCACCACGTCGATCCGACGGCTGACCGTCGCGTTGTCCTTCGGAACGGTGGGGGCCGTCTCCGCGGAAGTTCCGACGATCACCACTGTTTTCCGACACAGCCATTCCTTTCATACAAAACACGAAAGGGGACCCAGTGTGTTGGGTCCCCTTTCGGTAACGGATGTTCGGCGGTGTCCTACTCTCCCACACCCTGTCGAGTGCAGTACCATCGGCGCTGGAGGGCTTAGCTTCCGGGTTCGGAATGGGACCGGGCGTTTCCCCTCCGCTATGGCCGCCGTAACTCTATGAAACTGTCACACATTCAATTCCCCCGCCCGAACCATCCGCCGGCACAACCGGTGAATGTTGGGGGTGAATGATATCTGTGTGTTGTTTCAGATACCGCACAGTGGACGCGTAGCTTCTTTGTGGTAAGTCCTCGGCCTATTAGTACCAGTCACCTCCATCCGTTACCGGACT
>NZ_JAIVAH010000026.1 GCF_020171745.1 Prescottella equi | reverse complement strand
GGTACAACACCGAACGGATCTCGACACGACTCGAGGGCCTGAGCCCGGTCCAATACCGGGCCCAGGCCCTCGCGGCCTAGGCTTTCACTTAGCCAGTCCAACAATCGGGGACCAGTTCAAGAGCGAGAGGAATCCTTCAGGATCGGCGCCTACTCGCGGGTGCCGATCGCGGTCACCGGGTCCTGCCGCATCGCGGTCCGGGTCGGGATCGCGATCGCGGTGAGACCCAGCACGACGGTCACCCCGAGGATCAGGGCGTAGACGACCGGGTCGACGCTCGGGATCGGACGCCCGGACACCGCCGCCGCGACACCCGCGAGCGGCGGCAGCGCGATCACCGATCCGACGACCGCGGCGACGGTCACCACGATCACCGACTCCGCCCGCATCATCCGGCGCACCTGCCGGCCGCTGGCGCCGACGAGTCGCAGCAGCGCGAACTCGCGGCCCCGTTCCGCGGTCGCGAGCACGAGCGTGTTCACGACGGCGACCGCGAGGTAACCGAGCAGGACGGCGAGCGCGACGATGCTCACCCACGCCTGCGTGCGGCGCTGCTCCTGGCCGGCGGCCGCGAACTCCGCCCGGTCCGAGACCGCGACGCCGCCCATCGCGGTGATCGCGGTGCGGGCCTCGTCGATCCGTCCGGGTTCCGTGGTCACCAGCAGCATGTCGGTCAGCCCCGTCGTGGTGTGCTCCCGGACCTGCGAGATCGGCAGTGTCACGTCGCCGAACCCGAGTCCGCGGCCGTACGTCGCGACGACCGTAGGGGTGACGAGGGTGCCGTCGCCGAGTCGCAACGGGACGGTGTCGCCCACGCGGGCACTCATCGAGAACGCGGCGTCCGTGCTGAGCGCGACGGTGCCGTCCCGGAGTTGCTCGAGGTCGCCCTTTCGGACATCGAGGTCGAGCGTCGATCCCGTGGCCGCGGGATCGATGCCCTGCACCGGGTACGGCGTGGTGGACGGCGACTCGCCGCCGGTCGTGAACAGGGCCTGGCTCCGCGCGATCGGATTGGCGGCGCGCACAGCGGAATCCGACGCGATCCGGTCGACGAGTCCGGGGGCCAGCCCGGCCGGTGCGGTCACGACCAGGTCGGCCGTGATCCCGCTGCGGGACTGGTGGTCGGCGGCCGCGGCGACGGTGTCCTGGGTGAACAGCTGCACCGAGCCGATCGCGATGGCCAGCGCCAGCGGGGTGATCGCCGCGGCCAGACGCCGCGCCCGCGCCCCGGAGTTGGCGGCCGCAAGCACCAGCGCCGGTGACGCACTGCGCCGCAACGGGCCACCGAACCGTCGGACAGCTCCCGCGACCAACCGCGGGCCCAGCAACGCCACCGAGATCACCAGCAGCACCGCCGACGCGCCGGCACCCGCGAGTGCGGCCTCTCCGGGCAGTACCGCCGGCAGCAGCGACGTGGCGAGTCCGCCGAGCCCGAACACGGCGCCGGTGATCAGTCGTCCCTTGCCGATGGTGGCCGGTTCCACCGCCGATTCGCGCAGGGCCTCGGTGGGATCCAGCCGGGCCGGGCGTCGGGCGGCGACGGCGGCCGCGATCCGGGCGGTGCCGACGGCCAGCAGCACGCCGATCACGGCGGGGACCGGGCTGTACGCGAGTGCGAAGTCCGACGACAGGACGCCGGCCTCTGCGAACTGGGCGCGCAGGACCTGCGCCAGCGCGTAGCCGGGACCGGCACCGAGCAGCGCAGCGACGCCCGCGACCAGCAGCACCTCGCTGCCGATCAGGCGGTGCACCTGTCCGGGCGTGGCACCCATCGCACGGAGCAGCGCGAACTCGCGGCGCCGCTGCTGGATGGACAGCGACAACGTGCTCGCGACGACGAACATCGCGATGAGGATCGCCAGGCCGGCGAACGAGCCGCACAGCATCATCAGTTCGCTGCGAGCGGCCCCGGCGTCGAGGTATTCGACGTCGCCGCGGGCGCTACCGGTGTAGGTGCGCACGTCGAGACCGGGCAGGCGGTCACGCACCCGGTCGGCCAGGGCCGACGGGTCGGTGCTGGCGTCGGCGAGCAGTCCAACCGTCGCGGCCCGGTCGCCGTGCGGCCACAACTCGCGCGCCTTCGTGTCGGACACGAACACCGACGCCGGCCGGTCCGCCGGCTCGGCGGTGGGTGCCGCGGCGACACCGACGACGGTGTAGTCGTCCCCGATTCCGCCGTGTCGCAACGTGATCCGGTCACCGGGTGCACCGTCGGTCGTGACGATCTCGTCCGGTGCTGCCGGCGCGCGTCCGGCCGTCAGCTCGTACGGCGCGAGTGCCGCCGACGCCCAGCCGTGCGCGTCCACCGTGGTGCCGTCGTCGGTCGTGAGGGGAACCCCGACGTCGGCGATCGCGGCCCGAACCCCGGGCACGCCGGACAACTCGTCCACCACGGTGTCCGGCAGTAGCGCGCGCTCGAGGTACGGCTGGTCGACATCCTCGCGCACGTCGAGGGCCTGGGTTGCCCCGACGACGACGTCGGCGCCCGCGTACCGGTGCGGGGTGACGCCGCCGCGGATGCCCGACTCGAACAGCACGCCGAGCGCGCACGTGAGCAGGGCGGCGCAGAACACCGCGACGAACACCGCCGCGAAGCCGCCGCGTCGTTGCCGGATGTTGGCGCGGGCGAGGGTGCGTAGTCGAGGGGCGCTCATGCTCACCACTCCCCGAGGTGAGTCATGTGGTCGGCGACCGCGGCGGCCGTGGGGGAGTCCATCCGGCCGACGAGCCGGCCGTCGGCGAGGAACAGGACCCGGTCGGCGTGCGCGGCGGCGACGGGATCGTGGGTGACCATGACGATGGTCTGTCCCAGGTCGGTGGTGGTGCGGCGCAACAGGTCCAGCACCTGGCGTCCGGTGCGGCTGTCGAGCGCGCCAGTGGGCTCGTCGGCGAACACCGCGTGCGGCTGCGTGATGAGCGCCCGTGCGATCGCGACGCGCTGCTGCTGACCGCCGGACATCTCGGCCGGGCGCCGGTCGCGCTTGTCGGCGAGCCCCACGGCGTCCAGCACGTGGTCGAGGTGGGCCCGGTCGGCGGTGCGTCCGGCGAGCAGCAACGGCAGCGTGACGTTCTGCTCCACCGTCAGCGCGGCCATGAGGTTGTACGCCTGGAACACGAAACCGATGTGATCGCGGCGGAACACCGTGCGGGCCTTGGGCTTCAGTGCGCTGATCTCGGTGTCACCGAGCCACACCGAGCCGCGGGTGGGCTGGTCCAGGCCGGCGGCACAGTGCAGGAACGTGCTCTTGCCGGACCCGGACGGACCCATGATCGCGGTGAAGCTGCCGGGCGCGAGGGTGAGACTGACGTTGTCGAGCGCGGTGACCTGGGTGCGCCCGGATCCGTAGGTCCGGCTGACGTCGGCGAGGCGGACGGCGGCCCGCGGTGGGCTCTGCACGAGCGGTGGGGTGGAAGCGAAGGGAGGCATGAAATGAACGCTATGGATCGGCGGAGCCCCGGAACATCCCGCGCGGTACCCGATCGATGGTGTAGCTGGCTGTACCGTGCGCGGTGCGGAGGACTCGGCGCCTCCGCACCACGACACCACAGGAGATCCGGAGGCTCGGAACCATGCGTCAGGTGACCGACAGCGAACGACGTGCGCGGCTCGCGGCCCGGCACGCGCTCGCGCCCGGGTGGTCCGCCGGCTCGCCCGAGGAAGCGGCCCGGTCGGTCGTGGCCCTGCACGCCACGGACGCACCGACCGTCTACCTGTCGACCTGGGCGCGGGTCCCGGGTGTCGGCATCGCGGACATCGATCGCGCGCTCTACGACGACCGCTCACTGGTCAAGCAGCTCGCGATGCGACGAACCCTGTTCGCGTTTCCTCGGGACGTCCTCCCGGCCGCGCTGTCGAGTGCCGCCGCGCGCGTCGCCACGACCGAACGGACGCGGATGGCCCGTGACCTGGAGTGCGCGGGCGTGGCCGGTAACGGGAACGCCTGGCTCGACCGGGCAGGAATCGAGGTCTCGGCGGCGCTCGAGCGGAGCCCCGTCGCGCTCTCCGCTGTGGAACTCCGACGCGCCGTTCCGCTGATCGACGTGACCGTTCCCACCACCGCCGGGGAGACGTGGTCGGCGCCGCAGGTCCTCATACTGCTCGGTGCCGAGGGCGTGATCGTGCGCGGCCCGTCCGCCGGACGGTTCCCCACCGCGCGCCCGCTCTGGGAACTCCCGTCCCGGTGGATCGGTTCGCCTGTCGCGGAGACGGATTCGCACGACGGATACCGCGAGCTGATCGGGCGGTGGTTGCGGGCGTTCGGTCCCGGTACCGAGGACGACATCGTGTGGTGGCTCGGCGCGACGAAGACCGTGGTGCGCCGCGCGCTCCGTGAGCTCGATGCCGTCGAGGTCGCTCTCGACGGGGAGGGCTGCGGATGGTTGCTGCCGGACGACCTCGACGTGGTGGAGCACACCGCACCCTGGACGGCGCTCCTTCCGCCGCTGGACCCGACGGTCATGGGTTGGAAGGGCCGCGACTTCTACCTGGGACCGCACCGCGGCCAGCTCTTCGACACCCGGGGGAACGCCGGCACCACCGCCTGGGTCGACGGCCGAATCGTCGGCTGCTGGCACCAGGACCCGGACGCGGTCGTCCGGGTTCACCTGCTTGAACCGGTCTCGGATGCGGCGCGAGAGTCCCTGAACGATCAGGCGGCGCGTCTCACCGCGTGGCTCGACGGAACACGGAGCCCGACTGGCTACCGCTCACCGGCCATGCGCGTGCAGGAGCACGAGTGGCAGACGACTGGCGGTGGCCGTTCGATGGTGTAGCCAGCTGTACCGACATCGAGTGGACGGTGCGGCATGCTGGACCGATGACGTGGACCGAACGCCTGAAGGTGAGATGGGGCGCCGTCCGCTTCCTCGCGGTGGAGGCCGCGGCCGCACTCGTCTCGATGTGCTTCCTGGTCGCCGGCTTGGTGATCGCGGCGACGCTGATCCTGATCGTCGGCTGGCTCGCGGTGCCGTGGTATCTGCGGGCGCTGCGCTGGTGGGCGGGCCTGGCCCGCGAGCGAGCCGGGCTGTACACCGGCACCGTGGTGGGGGAGCGCTATCCGCCGATCCCGGACCGCCCGGGCTTCGACGACCTCCGTCGACTGCTCACCGCACCGTCCACGCGACGCGACTTCGCATGGGTCGCGGTGCACTCCATCGCGGCGCTGACGACGGGACTGCTGGCGATCGCGTTGCCGCTGGCGGCACTCAACACCCTGGCCATCCCGTTCTACTGGTGGGCACTGCCGCCGGACGAGCCTGTGAGCAGCATCTACCCGGTCACCTCGTGGTGGGGCGCCGCGCCGATGCCGTTGTTCGCCGTCGCCTACGCGGCGCTGGGGTGGTGGCTGATCCCCGCGATGGCCCGCGGCATCTGTGCCCTCGCGTCCGGTTTGTTGGCGCCACGGCGGAAAACCGAACTCTCCGAACGGGTCACGGCCCTCACCGCGAGCCGGGCCGCAGCCCTGGATGCGCACGCCGCCGAGTTGCGGCGGATCGAACGCGATCTGCACGACGGCGCCCAGAACCGGCTCGTCGCCGTCGTGATGATGCTCGGGCTGGCCGAGCGGTCGCTGCGTGTCGCACCCGATCAGGCTCTGCCGCAACTCCTTCGAGCGCAGGACGCCGCGTCGGACGCGCTGTCGGAACTGCGGACCCTCGTGCACGACATCTACCCGCCCGTGCTCGACGAACTCGGTCTCGGCGGAGCCGTCTCCGCCCTCGCCGGGCGCAGCGCCGTGCCATGTGTGCTCGACGTCGACGGTCTGCGACGCGCGCCGGCCGCAGTGGAGGCGGCCGCCTACTTCGTCGTCGCCGAGGCTCTCACCAATGTTGCGAAGCACAGCGGCGCCGAGCGCGTCCAGGTGACCATCGCGACCCGCGACGACGAGGGCGGAGCGACGATGGTGATCGACGTGCTCGACGACGGCGTGGGCGGCGCCGTCGAGCGCCCGGGTAGCGGATTGGCGGGGATCCGTCGCCGCGTGGCAGCGTTCGAGGGGACCGTGACCGTGGAGAGCCCGCTCGGCGGGCCGACGAAACTCGAGGTGGAACTGCCGTGCGGATTCTGATCGCCGAAGACGACGCGCTGCTGCGGGAGGGACTCGCCCTGCTGCTCGGCAGCGTCGGGATCGAGGTGACCGGCGCGGTCGACGACGCCGAGAAGTTCCTCGACGCCTTCGAGTCGGATCCGCCGGACGGCGCGGTGCTCGACGTGCGGATGCCGCCGACGTTCACGAACGAGGGGCTGAAGGCAGCCATCGAGGCCCGCCGTCGCAGGCCCGGATTCCCGGTACTGGTGCTGTCCGCGTACGTAGAGGACCGCTACGCGGGCGAACTGCTCTCCGGTGGCGCGGGCGGCGTCGGCTACCTGCTCAAGGAACGCGTCGGCAAGGTCGAGGAGTTCGTCGACGCGCTGCGCCGGGTGGTCGACGGCGGCACCGTGATGGATCCCGAGGTGATCTCACAGCTGATGAGCCGGCGGCGCGCCGACGACCCGATACGAAGCCTCACGCCCCGCGAGTCCGAGGTGCTGGGCCTGATGGCCGAGGGACTCGGCAACGGCGACATCGCCCGCAAACTGGTGGTCAGTGACACCGCGGTGAGCAAGCACATCGGCAACATCTTCGCCAAGCTCGGGCTGGCGGCGTCGGACAGTGGGCACCGCCGCGTCCTCGCGGTGCTCGCGCACCTGCGGTCCTGACCCGACCTCAGGCGCTCTCGAGCGCCTCGCCGACCTCGCGCAGTCCCTTGTGCCGCTGGTCCTCGGCGAGCGCGTGGCCGACGGCGATCGCGAGCGCCACGGGCCAGTCGATCACCTCGAACGCCGCGAGCAGTCCGAGTGCCGCGAGGTACGCGAGTTGTTCGGGCTTGGGGACGCCGACGTCGCCGATGATCGGCAGCCGGATCGCGAACCGCGAGCCCTGCGCGATCCGTTCCAGGGCGGCGCCGTGCGATCCGGGACTGTGCGATCCCGGACTGCGGGTTTCCGGAGCGGGTGCTCGCAGGTCGAGGGTTGTTTCGGTCATAGTTCGCCCTGCCCATCCTCGTCGTTCACCTGCCGTACACCTACGGCGGTCATCGTGAGAGCCGTGATCGTTTCGTTATCCACGCTCTCCGCGTTCGCGTCGGCCGTCCGCCCGTCCGGGCCGGACCCGTTGACCGGTGTCGTCACGTCCGTGCTCACGCCGCCGTTGCGCCACGCGTATGCGGTGCTGCTGCGCACTGGGGTACTCGTCGTCGACTGAGACTCCGGGATCCCTGTGGTCGCCGGGTTGTTGCGCGCCGACCACCACGCAAGGGCATGCGGTGCGAGCGCGGCGGCGGCCGTCGCGCCGGCGGCGGGTCCGAGGGCCTGCGCCCACGCGAGTGGACCGAGCGGCGTGCACCCCAGGAACTGACTCAATCCCGGAACGCTGATCACCCCGGCCAGCGCCGCCATCGAACCGGCCGCCGTCGCCACCACCAGTGGGCTGCGCGAGTCGATGAGCGTCTGCCCCAACTGGGCCCCTACCAGCGCGACCAGCCCCACCGTCGACGCCCGCCGGGGACGCCCGGTGAGCGACGCGATGCCCCAGGCCACGCCGGCTCCGGCGGCGGTCGCGGTGCCGCGGATCGCGACGGTCCGCCACAGTGCGGCACGGTCAGGGCCGCGGCCGTCGTACGAGCGATCCCTATTGGGCGGGCTCACCGCGAGCGCCGCCGCCGGGAGCGCGTCGGTGAACAGATTCACCAGCAGCAGCTGCCGGGCATTGAGCGGGGCCCGGCCGCTGATCGCGCTCCCGATCAATGCGAACGCCACCTCACCCGCGTTGCCGCCCAGCAGGACGGCGACCGCGGACTGCACCCGCTGCCACAGCTGCCGGCCCTCGTCGACGGCGTCGAGGATCGCGTCGACGTGTCCACCGATCAGGAGGATGTCCGCCGCGCTCCGGGCCGGGTGACTGCCGTGCGAGGTCACCCCGATCCCGATGCTCGCCGCGCGGATCGCGGCGGCGTCGTTGGCGCCGTCCCCGACCATCGCGCACACGTGCCCGGCCCGCTCGAGCGTCTGCACGATCTGCACCTTCTGCTCGGGCGACATGCGGGCGAACACCCGCCGGTCGCGGACCGCGGTCTCCTGGCGCCGATGCGACAGCGCCTCCCATTCGCTGCCGCTCATCACGTCGTCGGCGTCCACGTCCAGCCCCAGGTCCCGGGCGATGGCCGCCGCGGTGACCGGGTGGTCGCCGGTGATCAGCCGCACCGCGACGCCGCGGTCCTCGAGTTCCGGCAGTAGCCGGGTCGCCTCGGGCCGGACGGTGTCGGAGAGGCCGAGCAGCCCGATCGGCTCGAGCCCACGGCCGCACAGGGATCCGACGGCGTCCGGGTCCTGCGCGGCTCGTGTGGCGTCGCCGTCGGTGACGGTGCGGTGGGCGACCGCGATCACCCGCAGGCCGTTCTCCGCCATCGACTGCACGTCGTCGACGATCGCCTCGAGGGTGTCCGGTGCGGCGCCGGTGCAGGCGGCCAGCACCACCTCGGGCGCGCCCTTGACGACCAGGTCGCTGCCCCGCAGTGCCGCCGCGTAGGGACGCCCCGCGCGGAACGGCAGCAGCACGTCGGATGTCAGTGTTCCGGCCGCCGCGTCGGCGGACTCGACCACGGCACGGTCGGTCGCGTGCGCGGCGGCGCGGCCGTCCGGGGTCACCGACGTGCAGGCCGCGGCGTGGATCACCCGGTCCCGGTCGTGCCCGCCGATCGGGCGGATCTGCGTCACTCGCAGCCGGTCCTCGCTGAGCGTCCCGGTCTTGTCGAAACACGCGACGTCCACGCGTCCGAGCGCCTCGACCGAGCGGGGGGTGCGCACCAGCACCGACGCGTGGGTCAGGCGCCTCGCGGCGGCCTGCTGCGCCAGCGTCGCGACGAGCGGGAGCCCCTCGGGGACCGCGGCGACGGCCACCGCGACGCCACTCGTGACCGCCGAGCGCAGACCGCCACCGCGGAGCATCGACGTCACGGTGACCAGCGCGCCGCCGCCGATGCTCACCGGCAGCACCCGGTCGGTCAGCGCGCGCAGCTGCGACTGCAGGCCCACCTTCCGGACCGGCGCCGGCGCGAGCGCGGCGGCCCGGCCGGTCTCGGTGTCGTCCCCGACCGCGGTGACCAGCGCGATCGCGGTGCCCGTCAGGAGTGTGGTGCCCGCGAAGAGCATGCAGGTGCGCTCCGCGAGCGGGACGCCGGGCGTGGCGTCGGTCTGCTTGTCGACCGGCATCGATTCGCCGGTGAGCGACGACTCGTCCACCTCGACGCCATCGGCCTCGATCAGCCGTCCGTCGGCGGGCACCACCTCGCCGGGCCGCACCTCGATGACGTCGCCCGGGCGGAGCAGGGAGGCGTCGACGGACTCGGTGGCGTCGGTCCCGGTGCGGACCCGCGCCGGCGCGTCCTGCACCGCGAGCAGCCGGGTGAGCAGCCGTTCGGCGTGCAGTCGCTGCGCCGCGGACAGTGCGGCATTGCCGACCAGGACGGTCCCGACGAGGATCGCGTCCACCGGCGACCCGAGCACGGCGCTGGCCGCCGAGCCGGTCGCCAGGATCGGGGTGAGGGGGTCGGCCAGTTCGGTGCGCAGCGACCTGCCGAAGGCCCACAACCCGGTGACCGGACGGCGGACCCGGCCGACGGTCGTGCCGATGCGACCGGGCCCCGTCGCGGGCTCGCGTGGCGGCGGTTCGCCGATCGTCCGGCGCACGCGGTCGACCGACATCGCGTGCCAGTCGTGTTGTGGGCTCGGTCGCGGCGGATCGGCGCGGAGCACGCCGCGCGCGAGTGTGTGTCCCGTCAACAGGGCCGCGCCCGCGCCCGCGCTCACCGGTCCCGGACCGCGCCCGTGAGTGCCGGGGATCATCAGCAGCGAACCGAGAAGGGAAGCACCGGAAGCAATTTCGATGCCCCGGCGGCTCGCGGTCCGGGCGGCCGGGAGGGCGCGCAGGATGTGCCAGGCCGTGGCCAGATTCGGCACCAGCAGATCGCAGTCCGGTGGGGCCGCAGCGGCCGTCACCGGCAGGTGCACGCTCACGTCGGCCGTGGTAACGGCGCGCGGGCAGTCCGCTCCGAGTACGGCGACCCTGCCGCCGGCAGTCTGTAGCTTCCGGATGGTCGCGGCGAGATCGGAATCGATTGTTCCGCTGGGTGTTCCGATTTCGTCGAACGCGGAACGCAGCGTCCCCAGCGCCTCGTCGTCGATCGAGTGGACGGTCACTCCGGCCTGACGCGCCTGTTCGAGCACCGCGCCCGCCAGTGGATCGCGGACCGGAGAGATCAGGACCGCGGCATCGCGGTCGTCGCCGGGGTCGGTGGCGTTCGGGACATCTGCCAGCCGATGCCACCCGACGCCCAGCTCGCCGGCATCGATCGCGATCCGCGCCGCCTCCCACACCGCCGCGCGGCGTTCGTCGCGCACACCCCGGATCCGGCTCACCCGCAGGTCGGCGGTCATCAGTGCTCGGGGATCGACGACGAGCGCGGTGAGGGCGTCGAGGCGACGCAGGACATCGGGGCCGCGGCACAGGACGTCATGGTCGTCCGCCAACCCTCGTCCCAGCGTGCTCGCGAACGACTCGCGGGCGCTGCGAGCGGCCTTGGGGGCGGTGACGAGCGCTGCCGTACCCGCGGCCAGCACGCTGCCGGTGGCGGCCCCCACCGCCGCGACCCCGCCCACCTGGACCCACGCCGCGCGCTCGAGATGACGATCGACGGGGCCGGTGACGGTCGTGGGTGGTGCCGTGTCGAGGGGTGGCGTGTGCGCGCTGCGCTGCCACGCACGCCGATTCGCGAGGACCTCACCCACCACCGAGGCCCGCAGCAGGGCCTCGATCGCGAGCGGTGGCGGCGCCTGCACCAACGCGAAACTCGCCGCCGTCAGCGTCGACAGGAGCAGATCGGTGCGGGGACGCCCGAGACTCGCTTCGAGTGCTCGGCGCAATGCGGGCTGGTAGTCGACCAAGGTGACCGGTGCGGCGAGCGCCAGAGGCAGCCGGGGGATCCGCAGGAGGCGACCGGTGATCGCGACGCCGAATCCGAGGGAGTGCGCGGCGAGCGCGGTGACGCGCGCCGAGAGCACGCCGTCGTCCCAGGTGGCCGGGACCTGCGGGGGAGCGGACGTTCCGTCGGATCGGTCGATTCTCTGCGGCGGCGCGAGCAGTCCGGTCAGCACCCCGGCGGTGGCCGCCGCACCGACGGTGACGGTGGTGACCGCGGCGTGCGCGGTCTGCCCGGGAAGGCTACGTGCCCGCTCGACGAGTGACCCGACCCCCGGGATCCTCACCTAGTGGCACGTCCCCGGGGGCGGGATGCGGTGCTCTTGGTGGCGGCGCTCTTCCGCGCCGCTGGTCGCTTTGCTGCGGTCTTCTTCGCCGGGGGTTTCTTCTCCGCGGTCGCCTGTTTCGCCGGGGCTTGCTTCGTCGCCGCGCTGGTTCTCGCTGGTGTGTCGGTCTTCGCGGAGTTCGACGGAGAACCGTCAGGCGCAGAACTGTCGGAGGGCGCGCCGCGCTCGTGGAGTTGCCTCAACACGAGCGCGGCGCCCCCGACAGTCAGAACCACCGGCCACTCGACGAGCCCGACGGCACCGGCCGCGGCCATCGTGAGGACGGCGGCGGGGGTGGAGTGGCTGCCCCGCGCGAGCCCGTGGCGGGTGCCGTCGGCGACACCGCTGACGGCGCCGCGCACACCCCCGACGATGCCGCCCACGGCGGCGCCGCCGAGTGCACCGATGGACGACGTGGTCACCTCGGCGATCCCCGACACGGTCCGCACCGCGCCGTCGGCGAACGACATCGCGCCGTTGCCGGATCTGTGACCGTTGTGTGAGGTGCTGCCTGTCTGTTCCATCGAACGCCCATCGTTCGGTTCGGGGTGGGGACCGCGCCCATTTCCGACGCGGGATCGAGTCACCGCTCGTAGGCGAGTCTAAACCCGACCACTTGTGATGTGAACCTCTCGTTGCTCGAGCGACACGAATTGTCCTGTGTGTCAAGCGTTGTGTTCACGTAAAAGGCAAACGGTGGAATCTCGACCGTCCGGTCCTAATGTTGCTCATCGTCATCCCCGCACACGCCGTTCGAATCGGTGTGCTGCGTTCGCTTTTCACGTGTTCCCTTCCTCCGAGGAGTGCCCGATGTTCCGTATGCGCCGACTGCCCCGAGCCGCTCTCGCGCTCGCGCTCGTTCCTCTGGCGGGGATGGTCGTCGCGTGTGGCGGCGGCGACGAGGCGAAGGCATCCGCCGGCGCTCCGGCAGGTCAGAGCTTCACCCTCAAGGTCTACGATCCGGGCAACTCCGGGGCGATCGCGGTCGGCAAGCGCGACGGCGACTTCGACCGAGCGCTCGCACCGCTCGGCGCGAAGATCGAATGGGTCAAGACCACACCGGGATTCAGCTCCAACCTCAAGCTGTTCAACACGGGTGAACTGGACATCCAGACCGGCGCCTACAGCCCGGTCGTGGGTGCGCTCTCCAAGGACGTCGGCGTCCGGATCTTCGCGACGTCGGATCCGTACAACAAGGATCAGAGCGGCATCGTCGCCACCGCCGGGTCGGGCATCTCGTCGCTCGAGGACCTGAAGGGCAAGCGGGTCGCGGTGAATCCGGCCGCGAAGGGCGAGTACATCGTGCTCAAGGCGCTCACCGAGGCGAACATCCCGATCGATTCGGTCGAACGCGTCCCGCTGCAGCAGACCGATGCGGCGTCGGCGTTCTCGACCGGACAGGTGGACGCCTGGGCGTCGTTCCTGGCGCCGTACCAGGAGGCGAAGGCCAAGGGCGCCAAGGAGATCGTCACCGAGGGCGACATCAAGTCTGTCGACAACACGATCATCGCCGGCCGGACCGTGGTGCTGCAGGAGCATCCCGAGGTGGTGCAGAAGTTCCTCGAGGTCACCAAGGACCTCACCCGCCGGCAGCGGGAGAACCCGGCCGCGTTCGAGAACGTCTTCGAGCAGGCCGGGCCGCGGGCACTGAGCGGTCAGCGCCTGGACGACGCGGTCGCGCTCGGCGGTCAGGTCACCGACTTCCGGTACCCGACCGCGGCCGACGAGGCCGACCTGCAGTCGGTGGCCGACCTGTTCTACCGCAACGGCGTCATCCAGCGGCAGCTCACCGCGGCCGACCTGACGTTCGACCTGCAGGGTGCGGCCGCGTCGAAGCCGGGGGCCTGACGGTGACCGCGACGCTGAGGGAGACCGGGCGAACCGGCCCGGTGGCGTGGCTCGATCTCGAGGAGCCCGCGTACCGCCGACAGCGCAGCCGTCCCGCGTGGCTGTCGCTGCCGCTGCGCCTGCTGGTGCCCGCAGTGCTGGTGGCCGGATGGTGGATCGGCTCGGCCACCGGGCTGATCTCCGAGGCCGTGCTGGCCTCGCCGACCAAGGTGTGGGACGCGTTCGCCGAGCTGTACTCGACCGGCCAGCTGGTCGACTTCTCGCTCGCCTCGCTGCAGCGGGCCGCGATCGGTGTCTTCTTCGGCACCGTCATCGGACTGGTCCTCGGGGTGCTGTCGGGGCTGTCGACGCTCGGTGAGGAACTCATCGACTCGACGATGCAGATCAACCGGGCCGTGCCGTTCCTGGCGCTGGTGCCGCTGTTCATCGCGTGGTTCGGGATCGACGAGACGTTCAAGGTGGTGCTCATCGCGGTCGCGACGGTCGCCCCGATGTACGCCTACACCTACCTCGGGGTGCGCAACGTCGACCGCAAGATGGTCGAGGCGGCCCGCGGGTTCGGGCTCACCGGCTGGCGCCTCGTCGCGGAGGCGATCCTGCCCGCCGCGCTGCCCGGCGTGCTGATGGGACTACGGATCTGCCTGTCGCTCAGCATCACCGGACTGATCGCCGCGGAGCAGGTCGGAACCCGCGAGGGCATCGGCTACCTGGTCACGCTCGCGCAGGAGTACAACCGCACCGACTACATGGTGCTGTGCGTGGTGCTGTACGCGGCTCTCGGTCTCGTCTTCGACGCGATCGTGCGGGTGATCGAGCGGTTCGCGATGCCGTGGCGACGGCTGGCGGTGGTCCGATGAGCGCGGCACACGCCCCGCTGCCACCACTGGCGGCCCGGGAGCGGACGGCGACCACCGCGGCCGCGCGACGTTCCGGGGAACCGGTGGCGGTGCGGCTGCGGGGGGTGCGGAAGCGCTTCGGCGACAAGACGATCCTCGGCGGCGTCGACCTCGAGATCCACCGGGGCGAGTTCGTCGTCCTGCTCGGGCCCAGCGGCACCGGCAAGACCACGCTGCTGCGCCTGCTCACCGGGCTCGAGCGACCGGACGGCGGCGAGATCCTCGTCCCGCACCAGCGGACCGTCGTCTATCAGGAGCCGCGGCTGATCCCGTCCAAGCGGGTCCTGGGCAATGTCGTCGTCGGCCAGCGCCGAACCACGGCGGTGCGGGAAGCCGGGGCCAAGGCGCTCGACGAGGTCGGCCTGGCCGGCAAGCAGCGGGACTGGCCGGCGACGCTGTCCGGCGGCGAGGCGCAGCGTGTCGCCCTGGCCCGGGCGTTGGTCCGGGAGCCGGAGCTGCTGCTGCTCGACGAGCCGTTCGCCGCGCTCGACGCCCTCACCCGCCTCCAGATGCAGGACCTCGTCGGTGATCTCGTGGCGCGGCACCGGCCCGCGGTTCTGCTCGTCACCCACGACGTCGACGAGGCCGTCCGGCTCGCCGACCGCGTGCTGATCCTCAACGAGGGATCGTTCGCCGTCGATGTCGACATCGACCTCGCCCGTCCCCGTGACCGCAACGACCCCGAGGCGCTGCGCTACCGCGCGGCGTTCCTCGCCGAACTCGGCGTCGGCAGAGACGCCACCCACAACCCCGAAGGGAGCACTCCGTGACCATCGCATCACCCCTCGACACCCTCTGGTACACACGGTGCCCCGTCCCGACCGCGAGTGGACTCGCGAACTCGCTGGGCTGGCTGTCCCAGACCGCAGACGATGCCGGACTCCGCTTCGGAATCCTGCAGGACGCCGACGCGGACCTCGCCGGACGGCATTTCGATCACGGGCTGTCGAGCCTGATTCGCGAGGGCGGCAACGTCCCGGCGCTCGCGGCGCGGGCGGAGGGTGCCCCGACCCGGCTCGTCGGGCTGACGTGGATCGACGAATCGCAGGCGATCCTCGTCGGACCGGCGGCGTCGCTGGATTCGCCCGCCGAACTCGCCGGCCTGCGTATCGGCATCCCGGCATGGGCCGATGACCGGGCCCGCAGTTTCCCGCGTGCGATGGCGCTGCACGGATTCGCGTCGGCGCTGCGACTCGGTGGGCTCACCTTCGCCGACGTCGTGGCCGTCGAGGTGCCGGCGGAGCCGAACCCGCAGGTACGCACTGCATCCCGGTCACGCACCACCACGTGGGGCGTCGAGGCGCTGCTGCGCGGCGACGTCGACGCGATCTACGTCAAGGGCGCACGGGCGCAGGAGGTGGCCCGCGAGCACGGTCTGCAGGTCGCCGTCGACCTCGACGCCACCGACTCGAAGCGGCTGCGGGTCAACAACGGCACCCCGCGACCGATCACGGTGCACGCCGACCTGCTCGAGTCTCGGCCCGACCTCGTCGCCGCGTTCCTCGCACAGACGCTACGGGCGGCCGACTGGGCCGCCGACAACCTGGACGAGGTCCGCGACGTCCTGGCCCGCGAGACGTACTCGGGCGCTGCGGGAGTCGCGGCCGCGTACGGTGACTCGTTCCACCGCGGACTGCACCCGACGCTCGACGCCGACCGGCTCGAGCTGCTCGACATCCAGAAGCAGTTCCTCTACACACACGGATTCCTGGCTGCCGACTTCGACCTCGCGTCGTGGGTCGCCCCGGAGCCGTTGGCGCAGGCGCGCGAGCTGCTCGCGTCCGAACGGAAGGTGGCATCGTGACCGAGTTCCTGTGGGAGCTGCCGGTGCGCGGCGACGGCCGGCACGTTGCGGCCGTCTCCGGCCGCCGTGACGGCTTCGACTTCCACGACCAGGCGATCCTCGCCGCCGAGCTGTCCGGGCTCGACGGCGTCGTGGTCCCGTACGACCCCGAGGGCGACGACTCGTGGGTGGTGGCCGGGTCCGCGCTGCGCCAGACCCGGCACGCCCGCGTCACCGTCGAGTTCCATCCGGCGTTCGGCACCCCGGTGTACGCCGCCAAGCTGTCGGCGACGCTGCAGCGGCTGTCCGCCGGACGCCTCGACTGGCGGGTGCGGGTGGACGTCGACCCCGACGACGCGCGTGCACGCGGCGACCGGATCACCGGAGATGACCGCTACCGCCGGGCCCGGGAGTTCCTCGCCGTCGCGCGCGGCGTGTGGAACGAGGAGCAGGTACTGCCGGGGCGTTTCGGCGGCACCGGGTTCGAATTCGCGGGCGAGTTCTACGACGTGATCGACGGCGGGTTCCGCGGCATCCTGTCCGGTCTGCCGTCCCCGACCGTGTACCTGTCGGGGACGTCGCCCGAGGCCATCGCGCTGTCGGCCGAGCACGCCGACGTCCATCTGCTCGACGAGCAGCCGCACGGCATCGCCGCCACCGTCGACGAACTCCGCAGCGCCGCCGACGGATTCGGCCGCACCGTCCGGATCGGGCTCGAGCTGCCGATCGTCGCCCGCGAGGACGCCGACGAGGCCTGGGCCCGCGTGCTGCGGCAGTGGCGTGAGGTCCATCCCGAGGCCACCGCGGCCGACGTGCGGGCTCTGACGCTGGACGGCTCCCGCTGGGCCGGCTTCGACCGCATCGGCTACCGGCAGCAGATCGGGCTGGTCGGCAGCTACGAGCAAGTGGCGCAGGCGTTGTCGCGCTATCGGGAGCAGGGCGTCGAGGTGTTCGTCCTCACCGGGCACCCGCACCTCGAGGAACTGCACCGGGCCGGTGAGCACCTGCTGCACCTCGTCGACCCCGCCGGCCGCACGCTCGCTGGACAGGAGATCCCCGCATGAGCACCGACTTCTACTGGCGCGTCGGCATGGAAGGCGACCACGCGTCGCTGCGCACCCCGCGCCGCTACAACCGCGGACACGCGGGCGGACACGGGCCCGGCAATATCGCGCCCGCGATCCGCGGCGGCGAACTCGACGGCTACAGCTACATCGACCACATGGCCGCGGTGGTGAAGGCGTCCGAGTCGGCCGGATTCGTCGGCGGTCTGCTGCCGTCGTTCCCGATCACAGAGGACCCGTGGGCGGCGGCGTCGGCGCTGGCCCGCGCGAGCGACACCTACCGGTTCATGGTGGCGTTCCAGCCCGGGTTCCTGCATCCCGTGCAGGCGGCGCGGATGTCGGCGAGCCTGCAGCGCGCCACCGGTGGCCGACTGGTCTACAACATCATCAGCGGCGGCGGGGGAGCGCCGCAGTTGTGGTGGGGCGACAAGGTCGCGCACGACGACCGCTACGCGCGCACCACCGAGTTCCTCGACGTGCTGCGTGGGGTGTGGGACGGGTCGCCGTTCGACTACGACGGCCGCTTCTTCCACACTGACGGAGCCGCGCTGCCGCCGCTGCTGGCCGGTCAGCCGTTCCCCGAGGTGTTCTTCTCCGGATCGTCCGGCGCGGCCGTCGCCGCTGCGGGAGCACACGCCGACTACTACCTGTCGTGGCTCGAGCCGTTCGCGGACCTGCGGGCCAAGTTCGACGGTGTCCGCGAGCATTCCGCGAAGCTGGGCCGCACCCCGAAGTTCGCGGTCCGCATCGACATCGTCGCCCGGCACACCGAGGAGGCGGCGTGGGCCGAGATCGAGAAGGGCTGGGCGTTCGTCGACCGCGACGCCGCCAACCGCGCCGCGCAGGGTGACTCCGTCGGCGCCGCCCGCATCGCGGGCTGGGTGCCGGAGAACATCACCGGTTACCGCGATCTCGAGGTCCAGCCCAACGTGTGGTGCGGCTTCAGCCTCATCCGCGGCGGGCCGGCGTTCGGCCTCGTCGGTAGCTACGAGCAGGTCGCCGAGCGACTCGACCAGTTGATCGATCTCGGAGTGGATGCCTTCATCCTCGCCGGCAACCCACACCTCGAAGAGGCCTACCGGGTGGGCGAGGAGGTGCTGCCGCTGCTGCGCCGCACCACGCCCACCCCGGTCCGCAGTCTTTCCGTCCGATAGGAGCATTTACCGTGACCAGCACCGAAATTCGTATCACTCCGGCCATCGAGTCCTTCGTCGACGATGCCCGCCGCGCCGCCGACACCGCGTTCCGCGTGTTCCGCGAGACCGGCACCGTCTCGGCCGACGGCACCGTCAACTTCGTCGAGCGCGTGCCCGGCGAGGAGCTCGCGGTCGCGCTCAACGAGCCCGGACCGTGGGCCGCGGACCGCAGCGCCAAGCCGATTCTCGCGACCTTCGACGGCGAGGTCCTCGCCGGTGACGGCCCGGCCGGCTTCGTCACCGGGTACGCCAAGGTGTTCCGCGAGCACCCCGAGATCACGTCGATCGTGCACGTGCACACCCCGTGGCTCGGCGGCTGGGCGCAAACGCACCGCACGCTGCGTATCAAGTACGCGGCCTCGCAGCGCCTGACGCTCTCGCGCGACATCCCGCCGCACATCGACCGCAGCCAGTCGCCCGGCGACTTCATCCTCGACCGCTTGGTCGACGACCCGGACCTCGTCGCGATCTTCGAGGCCAACGGCGGCGTCAACGTGATCGGCCGCGCCGGCCTGCTCGAGCTCGCCAAGTTCGTGGTGCTGCTCGAGGAGGGCGCGCAGTACCAGGCGCTCGGTGAACTCGTCGGCGGCACCGTCGACTTCGACAGCACCAACCTCGTCGCCCAGTGGGGTCGCAGCGGCCTGCTCGACGAGGCCCGTCGCCGCGGACTCGTCTGAGTCCCGGGCAGTCAGGAGTATTCCCATGACGATTCGAGTCGGGTACTTCCCGAACAACAATTCCCTGTTCGCGCTGCGCCACAACGGCCTGCTCGAACTCCGCCTGCCGGACGTCGAGTGGGTCGACCTGCGCGACCTGCCGACGACGCCCCGGGTCGATCCGCGGCACGGGCTGCCGACACTGCACTCGGACTGGCTCTTCGAAGACGGCGGCTACGACGTGATCGGCACCGGCTTCACCCCGCCGATCACCGGGCTCGGACAGGGTCGGGACCTGGTGTACGTCGGCATCTCGGGTCCGCGGGTCGAGAACGGTCGGCTGGTCGCGCTGTCGGAGTCGGGGATCCGCACTGTCGCCGATCTGCGTGGCAAGCGGGTCGGCGTCGCACACGGGTCGTGGCAGACCACCCTCGTGCTGCTCGCGCTCGACCGGGAGGGGCTGACCTGGTCGGACATCGTCCCGGTGGACGTCGATGTCGACCGCGGCGGGGCCGCGCTGCTGGCCGGGGAGATCGACGCCTGGGTGGGTGCATACCCCGGCCTGGCCGAGGTGGAGGCGCAGACGAAGGTGCGCACATTGGTCGACACCGACGGCCTGTTCAGCCATCCGTCGCTGTGGTTCGTGCGGCGCGAGTTCGCCGAGAACCATCGGCACGAGCTCGAGGCTGTCGTCGCGGCCCTGCAGGAGTCCGACGCGTGGATCGTCGCGAATCCGCGTGAGGCGGCCCGCTTCTTCGTCGAGGACGCCGAAAGGCGCGGCGGTACTGCCGATCTCGACCGTTGGGAGGAGGCGCTGCGAGGACGGCCGTTCGGGATCGGTCCGGTGACCGAGGAATTCCTCGACGAGCAGCAGCGCGCCGCCGATCTGCTGCACGCCAACGGCCTGCTGCCACGGGCGGTCACCGTGCGTGACGCGGTGCTGCCGTGGATCGGGGAGGTGGTCGAGGCGAGCCGTCGCGCGGCGGTCTGAGGGGAGGGGAATCCGGCGGCCGTCCCGCCGCCGCCCACCGTTATCCTGGTACCCGAGCGTCTGCTGAGGTTGCGGCGCTGGTGAGCAGCAGGGATGGCGTCGATGGGCAGGCAGCGGGGCGGCCGCAGGAGTGAGGACCGCGATCCTCGCGGCGACGGTGGGCCGGTGGCCGGCACCTACGAGATCGACACCGGAACGTGTGAGCTCGAGGAGGATCCGTTCGACCAGCAGAGCTGGATCCTGCGGATCAACGGCGAACCCAGCTCGCACATCGACCTGGCCGATCCGCAGACGCTGGCCTTCGACTACATGCGGTGGATCTCGGAACTGATTCGTTCCCAGTGGGATTCGTCGTCGAAGCTGCGCGTGCTCCACCTTGGTGGCGGGGCCTGCACACTCGCACGGGCGTTCGCGTCGCTGTATCCGGAGGCGCGGCAGGTGGTCGTCGAGTTGGACGGACGCCTGGCCGTGCTGGTGCGGGAGTGGTTCGACCTGCCCCGGGCGCCGCTGCTGCGGGTCCGGGTGGGGGAGGCCCGCGCGGTGACCGAAACGCTGACGGAGGACAGCCGCGACGTGATCGTCCGGGACGTGTTCGCGGGCAACAGCACCCCGCTTCCGCTGACGACTCTCGAGTTCACCAGACAGGCCCGACGCGTCCTCGCGCCCGGCGGGATCTACGTCGTCAACTGCGGCGACACCCCCGACCTGCGCGGTGCCCGCGCCGAGGCCGCGACCATAGGGGCGGTGTTCGAACACACCGCGATCATCGCGGACCCCGCGATGCTCAAGGGCAAGCGCGACGGCAACATCGTGATCGCCGGCAGTGACGTCCCGATCGCGACGTCGTCGGCCCTCGCGAGCCGGGTTCTCGGTGGCGGGACCCAGGCGCACGTGTGGCAGGACGAGCAGGTTCGGAAGTTCGCCGAGTCTGCGAAGGTACTGCGCGACGACGTGGCGTCGACCACGGAATGACAAGAATGCTTGACATCGAATGTCAAGCATTCTTTACTTCTACTCGTGTCCGACAAGCCGCGGGAGAACCGTGTACGGGAGCATCGGAAGGCTGCCGGGATCACCCAGGCCGAGCTCGCACGCGCCGGAGGGGTGAGTCGGCAGAGCATCGTCTCGGTGGAGGGTGGTGACTATGCGCCGAGCGTCTACCTGGCGCTGCGCCTTGCCGCGGCGCTGGGAACGACGGTCGAGACGTTGTTCCCGCTGAACGAGGAGGGATGACCGTGAGTGTCTTCGTGAACGCGATGCGTGTGGTCGGTGGACTCGACGACGAGTTCTACCGCGACGAACGTCAGCGTGACGTGTGGAACGAGGCGTCCGCGGTCGGGTACCAGCTGTTCCTGTGGGTGGGTCTGCTCGCTGCCGCGATCCTGCCCTGGGCCGCTGGGACCGCCGGTGCCTGGATCGCGCTCGGACTACTGGTCGAGTCCGTCGTGATCTCCACGTGCACATTGGCTTTCGCGCGGCACAGCCGTGTGGATCCGCGCGAGACCGGGAAGCTGGCGACCCCGCGCGCTGTACTCGCGCTCGCGCTCTATCTCACCGGCGCGCTCGGCATCATCGCCCGGCTCCTGACGCCGTCCAGCGACAATCCTTCGGCGACCTGGGCCGGTATCGCGGTTGGCGTGGTCGCAGGTGGCACCGCGGCCGCGGTCGTGCTCCGAGCGAAGCGGCGACGCTGGCAACAGGTGGAATCCGAGGAGGACTAGCGGAAGCTCCCCGATCAGGCCGCGCGGGGGCCTTCCCGCCCGTGGGCGGGGATGGGTTTCTTGTAGGGGTCGACGGTGCTCGGTGGGGTGAACCACGGCGTTCGATCGTCGCCGATCTTCACTTGCCAGTGGGAGTGGTGGAGAAGGCCGTGGTGGTAGCGGCAGAGTAGGACGAGGTTGTCGAGGTCGGTGGGTCCGCCGTCGGCCCAATGTGTCACGTGGTGGCCTTCGCAGTGCGCGGGGACTGCTCCGCAGCCGGGGAAGGCGCAGCCGTGGTCGCGGGCGATCAACGCCCTGCGCTGCTTCTTCGACACTGTTCTGCTCGTGCGGCCCAGGTTCAGCGGCACACCATCGTCCATGACGATGGGGGTGAGGTGGCAGTCGCAGGCGAGTCGTCGTGCGGTGGCGATCGAGAGCGGTCCCAGGTGGGGCATCCGTGCGATGTCTTTGTCGCCGAACAGGTCCGGATCGCCGTCCGAGCCCGTCCACTCGTGATCCGCTCCGGTACGGGCGAGATCGCTGGCGTTCACATGCAAGGAGAGGTGCGGTCGTTCCCCGCCTTCGATGGGTGCGTCTCCGGAGTCGAGGTAGCGGCGCAGGATTTCGGCGAATGCGTCCGCCCGCTGCCTGGCTGGCGTTCGGGCGCCGGCGGGGTCGTCCATCGGATTCCGCGGCTTCGTCAACGACGACAGCGCGGTCAACAGCATCTCACCGGTCACCGCGTCGAGATCGCCCTTGACGGCGACGCGTCCGTTCAAGGTTTTCGACGCGTGGAATTCGTTGCGTTCGGTGTCCTCGCTGGGTGGCAGTTCGTCGGATTCGAAGATCCGCTCGAGCCGGGAGATGCAGGTGCGCACGGTCATGGTGGTTGCAGTGGATCCGGTAGCGCTGTCCAGCAACACTTTTCGACACGCATCCAACGCCTCGATCGGCATGCCCTGCGGTGGAGTCTCACAGAACTTCCCGATCAACGCGGCATGCTCGGCCGAAATATCGCCTACGTTGTACGCGTCGGCGATCTCGGGTTGCCGGCCGAGCATCCGGCCCAACGCGAGGATTCGTCCCGCGGTCGACACTTCCAACAGGCTGTTCGCGGCCAGCCACATCTTCACGCTTCGAAACCCGAGGGTGTCGAACGAAACTGCCCGCTCGTCGATTTCGGCGACCATCGCGACCCGCAATGCTTCGAGGCGTTCGATCTCGCGGGTGACGTCGATCGTGTTCTGCAGCAACGCGATTTCGGTGAGAAGGCGCACGTCGTCAGGCTGCAGCGCGGTGGCTGCGATTCCCGAATTGTTGAGTCCCCCCGGATTCATGCCCCGACTTTAGTTCGAACCTATGTTCGAGTCAAGGCCTGAGAATCAGTGGCTTCCCGGGATTGGCGAACCTTCAGGACGGATGTCGTATCGAGGTTCGCGGGGCTGCCGGTCGAGCTTGTGGGTTGCAAATCCGAGATGGGTAGGCCGTGCTCGTCGACGAGGGTGGAGTGCTCCTCGGTCGATGTGAAGGCGTGCCGTTCACCCCACTGGCGCAACGCAACGACGACGGTGAACAAGTCCCGCCCGGCGGGAGTGAGTGTGTAGATGTGCCGCCTGCCTGACGGGGCAGGTTTCCGTTCGACGATGCCGTTTTGGACGAGTCGCCGTAGTCGGTCCGTAAGGATGTTGCGCGCGATTCCAGTGGACTGCTGGAAGTCGCCGAATGCTCGTGCGCCGTCCATGGCATCGCGAACGATCAGCAAGCTCCAGCGGTCGCCGACGATGTCGAGCGTTCGTGCAACCGGACATGCCGGGTCGGTCCAATCGGTGTCGGCAGTCATCGGTTCGGTCATCGCGGGCTCCCACAACGGTTGCAGTTTGAAACCATTATGCCGTAGCGTCCAAACGGTTGCATATTGCTACTGATTTGGAGGCTCGGCATTGATGTCTCTCGGTCGACGCCTGCTGTTCGCCACGGTCTGCGCGGTTTCCGTCGCAACCATCTATTCGGCCCAGCCCGTCCTCACTCAGATCGGCAACGACCTCGATGTATCGGGTGCTGCCCTGGGGTGGATCGTCACTGCGGGGCAGCTCGGCTACCTGGCAGGGTTGGTCCTTCTCGTCCCGTTGGGGGACATGATGGACCGGCGCAAACTCATCGTCGGGCACCTGCTCCTCACTGCGGTGGGTGTCGTGATTGCGGCAAGCGCCACTCGCGCGTGGGTGATGCTTGCCGGGGTAGCCGTCGCCGGCCTGTTCGCTGTCGTGGTGCAGACGACGGTCGCCTATGCCGCGGCTGTGTCGGCGCCGCAGGAACGCGGACGCACGTTGGGCTTGGTGACTTCCGGGGTCGTCATCGGCATTCTCGGTGCGCGGGTCGTTGGTGGCGCTCTGGCTGCGGTCTGGGGCTGGCGCAGTGTTTACGTCGTTTGGGCAGTCCTTCTCATCGTGCTGGCGTTCCTCGTTCTGAGGCTCCTACCGACCGACGCGCGTGCTGATCGTGCCGAGTATCGGCAGGTGCTGAATGCGTCGCGCAGGCTGTTCGGCGAACAACTGTTCCTCTCGCGGGGGCTGATCGCCCTCTTCTTGTTCGCCTCCTTCGGCGCGCTCTGGAGCGGCTTGGCGCTGCCTCTCGAGGCATCGCCGTGGCATCTCAGTACTGCCCAGGTCGGCTTGTTCGGGATCGCCGGGTTGGCGGGTGCACTGGGCGCAGGCAGGGCGGGGCGTTGGGCGGATGACGGTTTCGCGAGCACGGTCACTGGGGCGGCACTCGTACTCTTGGCTGTCTCGTGGCTGGCAACGGCGCAGGGATCGTGGTCGTTGTGGCTGCTCGTCGTCGGCGTGATCGTGCTCGATTTCGCCGTGCAAGCCGTACATGTCAGCAACCAGCACCTACTCACCGCGGGGCATCCGGATCGGACCAGCAGCGTCATCGGCAGCTACATGCTCTTCTACTCCGTGGGCTCGGCGCTCGGCGCAGTCACCACCACCGCCGTGTACTCCGTCGCCGGATGGGCCGGGTCCAGCGTTCTCGGCGCTGCGTTCGCGATCGGTGCGCTGGTGGTTTGGGCGACCAGTCGCCGCGTGGCGCAACCCTCCGTGATTACCGCGGAGTCGGCTGTGCGGGTTCCACCTCGCGCGCCGCTCGGACGCCGACCCAAGCCCCGGACAGTGTGAACCCCAGTAGGCAGGCGGCACCGATTCCGCCGAGCATCGTGAGCATCGACTCCGGCATCGGGACCAGCGCGCCGAGGCCGGCGACGATCGACAGTCCGCCGCCGATGTCGGTCCACGGTCTGCTCGCTCGATGCGCGGCAGTCCAGGTCTCGTCGCTGTGCATCGTCGTCGGAGTGCGAATGCCTGCGTACGAGTTTCGGCCCAGTCGGCCGCTCGCTGCCGCCCGTGAGGTCCACGCGATCGCAATCCCGGCGATCACGAACGTCAGGCACAGGGCTATCCGCAAGCCGATCGAGTCCATGCCCCCACGCTAGGCGAAGTGCCGTCGAATCGGGCGATTCGACGCAGGGCGGTGGTCAGGACTCCGCCGGGAGCTTCGTGAAGTCGGCAGGTCGCCCCTCGGTGAACGCTGCGAGCGCCTCCGCGTTCGCCGGCCCGCCCAGCATCTCGCGGAAGCACGCGTTCTCCCGTTCCCGCGCGTCCGCGATCGCGGCGCGCAGCGGTTCGGTCATCGTACGTTTGACCGCGACGAGGCTCGAGATCGGCTTGGAAGCAAGGGTTTCCGCGTGTTCGCGGGCTGTCTTCACGAGCTCGTCGGGCTCGCACACCTGCCAGGCCAACCCCATCACCTTGGCCTGTTCGGCGTCGATCCACTCCGAACTCATCAACGCCCACGCCGCGTTCTGACGGCCGATCAGTGCCGGCATCAGGTAGCTCGCCGCGGCCTCGGGGACGACGCCGAGGTTGGTGAACGGATACCGGAGGCGGGCGGTGCTGGACATGAACGTCAGGTCCGCGAACCCCAGGATCGTCGCGCCGGCGCCCAGCGCGACCCCGTTGACAGCACAGATCAGCGGCTTGGGGAAGGCGGCCAGCGCGTCGACGAGGCCGTTGAAGCCCTGCTTGCCGCGCTGGTAGTTCGGATCGGTGTTGAGCGCCTGCATCTCCCGGAGGTCGGTGCCGGCGCTGAAGGCGCGACCGTTGCCGGTGAGCAGCACGACCGCGACGTTCGGGTCGTCGGCCGCGTCCAGGAAGGCCTCGGTGGCGGCGTCGTACAGGACTTCGTTGAACGCGTTGAGCGCCTCGGGACGGTCGAGCGTGATGGTGCGGACGCGGGCGCTGTCCTCGACAAGGATGCTCATGCTCGAAGACTAGAACGAATTCCAGGCTGTGGGGAAGGTCTTCTCGCAGTGTCGGCCGTTTGCTCAAAAAGTGATATCACTTTAATATCTGTTTCGACGGAGCGTGAGGAGCTCCGCTGACGAGGAGGCGCGATGACGGCGGTAACCGAACCGACCCCCGGTGGTGCGATCGAGGCGACCGGGGTGGTGGAGCGTCTGGGCTGGTCGGCCAACGGGTGGCCCGTCGCGATCGGTGGGTTGCTCGCGGTGCTCGCGGGTGCCGGGGTCATCGCGGCCGGGGTGCTGTTGTGGTCGGATGTGAACATCCCGCTGATCGTGGCCGGAGCGCTGGTCGTCGTCGCGGCGCTGGTCTCCCTCGTCGGACTCGTGCTCGTCGAACCCGGCCAGGCTCGGGTCCTGCAGCTTCTGCAGGGCTCGTATGCCGGCACGCTTCGGGAGGACGGACTGCGCTGGATCAATCCGCTCAACACCCGGCGGGCCATCTCCACGCGAATCCGTAACCACGACACTGGTAAGGCCAAGGTGAACGACGCCGACGGCAACCCGATCGAGATCTCCGCGGTCATCGTGTGGCAGGTGCGCGACACCGCCCGTGCGACGTTCGACGTGGACGACTTCGAAGAGTTCGTGGCCGTCCAGACCGAGGCCGCGGTGCGGCACATCGCCGGCAGCTACCCGTACGACGGCGACGGCACGTCGATCTCGTTGCGGCAGAACGCCGACGAGATCACCTCCCGGCTGTCGGACGAGGTGGGGGAGCGGGTGCGCTCGGCGGGTGTGCAGGTGATCGAGTCTCGCATCAACCAGCTCGCGTACGCCCCGGAGATCGCGCAGGCGATGCTGCGGCGGCAGCAGGCCGGTGCCGTCATCGCTGCCCGCGAGCAGATCGTCCACGGCGCGGTCGGCATGGTCGCGTCGGCGCTCGAGCGGCTCGAACGCGAGCACACCGTCGAACTCGACGAGGAGCGCAAGGCCGCGATGGTGTCGAATCTGCTGGTGGTTCTGTGTGGCGACCAGAGCGCCCAGCCGATCGTCAACACCGGCACCCTCTACCAGTAGGCTGAGCCGTCATGGTCGAACGCAAGAAGGTGCTGTTGCGCCTCGACCCCGCGGTGCACGATGCGCTCGCGCGCTGGGCCTCCGACGAATTGCGAAGCACCAACGCACAGATCGAGTTCCTGCTGCGGCGCGCGCTCGACGATGCGGGACGGGCGCCGTCGAACGCGGAGCGGATGCGTGGTCCGGGGCGTCCCCGTAAGGACGAGGAATAGCGATGGGGCCCGGCGGTGAAAACCGCCGGGCCCCAGTCGTATCCGATCAGTTGCGAGCGAACCGCGCCGGTTCGCTGCCGGGTACCTCGGCGACCTGGCCACGGGCGACGAGGTGCCGCAGGTGAGCGGCGGCCTCGGACAGTGCCATGCCCTTGGCCATGGGGTGGAACTTGTCCCACGGCCGGTACCACTTCATCCGCTCGGCCACCTGCCACACCGTGATCTCGTCGTCGGCGAACGCGCCGTAGAGGTGGTCGAGGCGCTCCTCGTGGTGCTCGATCAGTTCGCCGGCGCGACCCGCGACGTCGACGATGGGAACACCGTGCGCGCCCAGACCTCGGGTGACATCCATCTTCTGCACCCGCCGCAGCGAATCCATGAACTCGGCGAGAGCGTCACGCTCCTCGAGCGGGTACACGAAGTTGCCGACGTGCGGGGTGGTCTTCTGCAGCACGTGGTCGCCGGTGAACATCACGTTGGCGTCCTCTAGGTAGAAGCACACGTGTCCGGGTGTGTGGCCCGGTGTGTACACCGCCCGCAGGTTCCGTCCGGTCAGCGCGATCAGCTCGTCGTCGACGAGGATCCGGTCCGGGGCCGATTCCGGTCCGACCGGAGAGTCACCCTGCGCGGCCTTCTGGAACGCCTCTCGGTCCGCGGCCGGGGCGCCGGCCCGTTCCAGGTTGGACAGCTGGAAGTCCATCCACTCCTCGTCCCGACCCGACGACATCTTCTCGAACATGTCGTGGTCGGCCTCGTGCATCGCGATCCAGGCGCCCGACGCTTCCCGGACCCGACCGCACAGCCCCGTGTGGTCGGGATGGAAATGGGTGAGCACGACGCCCTCGATCTCGGACACCGAGTGCCCCACCGATTCGAGGCCCGCGGTCAGTCCGTCCCAGCCCTCGTCGCCGTCCCAGCCGGCGTCGACGAGGATCAGCCCGCCCGGCGACTCCATGGCGTAGACGAGCGTGCTGCCCAGCGGATTGTGGGACATGGGGACCGTAATTTGGAAGATGCCATCTCCGATGGCCGAAGCATCACTCATGCGCGCAACCTCGTTGACTAGTTGAAACCCGTTCTAACTATGTCTCCATAGTTACCCCGTGGCGCGCGGCCGCGGTGAGGCAGGTCCCACTCGACGGAAAACCGGGCTAGGCGACCAGGTCGGCGTACTCGGGATGGGACTGGACGTACTTCGCGACGTACGAGCACGACGGCACGATCTTGAGGCCCTGCTCGCGGGTGGTGTCGAGGGCCGCCTTGACGACCTGCCCGGCGATGCCCTGACCGCGGAAGTCCGGTTCGGTGACGGTGTGCCCGAAGTCGCGGACCCCGTGCGCCTCGACGTAGTCGGCGTAGCCGGCGAGGGCGTCGTCGACGTAGATCTCGAAGCGGCTCTGGCCCGCGTTGTGCTCGATTCTGTTCGCCACGGCCGGGCTCCTTTCGTTTTGCGTACGATCGCACGTTACCTCGGTACAAAGCCGGATCCCGCCCGGTCTATTCCCGCTGGACCGGCTTGGCCGAACACCACTTCGACGCCGCGTGTCGGTGAGATACTGATGGCGACCGACAGCGCAGCAGCGTGGCTCTTCCGTCTGAAGTTCTTCAGTTCGAGGAATCGAGGTCGTGCGGTGGACGACAAACAGTTGAACGGTTCGGAATTCGACGAACTCGGCCCCATCGACTACGCGGTGGTGGAGTTCCCGGAGGGACGTAATCCGGACGGCTCCGCGTTGCCGATCCTGATCGACCTGGTGGAACGGGGCATCATCCGCGTTCTCGATCTGGTGTTCGTCCGCAAGGACGCCGACGGCTCGGTGGTCGGCCTCGCGATCGAGGACTTCGGCTTCGGGGGCGAGATCGACATCACGCTGTTCGCGGAGGCGTCGTCGGGGTTGCTCGACCGCTCCGACCTGGACGAGGCCGCTGTTGCGCTCGAACCCGGCCGATCCGGGGCAATTCTGGTCTACGAGAACCTGTGGGCGGCACCCTTCGCGACGGCGCTGCGGCGTCAGGGCGCGCAACTCGTGGCGTCCGGCCGCATTCCGGTGCAGGGCGTTCTGTCGGCGCTCGATGCGCTCGACGCTTCCAGCTGACAATCGAGGAGCAATCATGCCGGGACTTCTCCGAGGGGTGGCCCGCACCGCCGTGGTCGCAGGCACCGCCACCGCGGTCTCCAACCGGGTGTCGCGCAGGCAGGGCCAGCGGTGGGCCGCGCAGCAACCCGAGCCCCAGTACGAGCCCGCGCCACGGTACGAGGCGGCCCCTCCACCACCCCCACCTCCGCCGCCGGCGCCTGCCGGAGGCGTCGACCGGATCAGCGCGCTCAAACAGCTCGGCGAACTCAAGGCGCAGGGCGTCCTCACCGAGGAGGAGTTCGCCGCGGAGAAGGCCAGAATTCTGGCGTCGTAACCGGCACCGAGGAGGAGTCGAGGTATGGACAGCTTCTGGAGCGTCGTCGCGGTGATCCTCGCCTGCTTCATCTTCGGCGCGTACCTCATCGTGCTGTTCGCGGTGTTCGCCGATCTGTTCCGCGACCACAAGACGTCGGGTGTCGCGAAGGCGTTGTGGATCCTCTTCCTGATCTTCGTCCCGTTCGCGTCGACCCTGGTCTACGTGATCTTGAAGGGCGACGAGATGGCGCACCGGGCGCGGCACGACTTCGAGCGGGTCGAACACGCCGAGCAGCAGTACGTCGAGCGGATCACGCGGGGATCCCGGGCCCACCAGATTCATGAGGCGAAGCAGATGCTGGACGCCGGACTCATCGACGACGCCGAGTTCCAGGAACGGAAGCAGCGGGCGCTCAGCTGAGTCGTCCTGCCGGGTTCGGCCCGTTCCGCCTGGAATAGTGCATGGGCATGGAATCTGTTGTGGCGCTGACGGTGGACGACGCTGGTGAGTTATTGACGCTGCAGCGTGCGGCCTACGTGAGCGAGGCGCAGGCTCATGACGATCTGCGCCTTCCTCCGTTGACCCAGTCGTTGGACGAACTCGTCGACGAATTGTCTCAGCCGACTGTGGCCGCTACGGGGCTGCGTGATGCGGGAGGCCGCCTCGTTGCGGCTGTTCGTGTGTGCGTCGGACCTGAGGATGAGTGCACCGCTGAACTCGGCCGGTTGGTGGTGGCCCCGGACCTGCAGGGGCGTGGGCGGGGGTCGCGACTGCTCCGAGTGGCAGAGGACCGGCTTCCAGCACAGGTCAGGTCGCTACGGCTGTTCACGGGCGAGCGCAGCGCCGGGAACCTGCGGCTGTACAACCGGTTCGGCTACCGGGAAACCCACCGAACGCCGACACCCGGTGGATACGAGCTTGTGCATCTCACGAAAGAGATTGCCCAAACACCGAAGCCGGTGGGCTGAGCTACCTACGTCGGCGACGACTCGTACGGCGGTGTCTCGGTGGCGATCCGGCCGACGTCGCTGCTGCTGGCGCTCGTGTATCCCGTCGCGGGTGCTGTGCTCGGCTGGCTGTCGGCGCTCGTCGCGATCCGGTTCGGTTGGAAGCTCTCACGTGGAGACTCGTAGATCTGCTGAATCAGGGTGTTCCCCGATGCGCCGAATCGGCTCCGGCCGCGATGATCGAAGGATGAACATTGCGGACTGGTGGCCGAAGCTCAGCGGTGAGGTGCAGGACTGGCTGGTCGAGCACAACGGCGAGCCGTTGGATCCGCGGGTGAGAGCCGAGATCGAGGCCGTGAACGACGGTGTGCTGGAACCCGGCTGGTCGTCCGGAGAGTCGGTCGACGGGCAGTCGGAGCTGACCGACGAGGCCGTCGACTGGATCGACACATGGGCGAACGGGGAGAACCGCGACCGCTGACGACCGTAATGTCCGGGTCGGGCGCGTCCGATCGGCGGTGGTGTGCCGGTGGGTTAGGTTGCCGCGATGAGGACTCTCGCGTCGGCGTCGGTCGTGTCCGTCTTGTGTGGGGTATCGGTTTGGCTCTTCGTGGCGCCGCAGCTGGTGAGCTCGGGGATGGTCGAACCTGGTCCGCTCATCGGGTTGATGGTGGTGATTCCGACGCCGATCGGGTTGATCGCCGCACTGGCCGGGGCAGTGGCCGGCATCGTCCTTCTGGTGCGCAGGCGCCGGCAGGCCGGCGTCGGTGCCCTGTTGATGACGCTCGGACAGTTCGTGACTGTGGGTCTTGGCGTGTGGATCGTCGTGTGGGCATTCGGGTTCGGCACGACCGGGTGGGAACTGATCGCACTGCCCTCGTCGCTGCTCGTCGGCCAGCTCGTCGTCGGGGCGGGGCTGCTCACCACCGTCGTCACCGGCCGCCGACGGTTGCGTGCGCGGCGAGCGGCCGTCGAGCAGTGAATCAGGTTGTCGAGGAGGCCTCGTCGGACTCCGTCGTCTTCTCGGTGTCGTCGCTGTCGACCCCGCCACGGGTCGGTCGTGCCAGGATCTCGAGCACCAGGAGCGCGAGCACCGCGCCGAGGACGATCCAGAACACGACCAGGCCGGTGGGGTAGCGCCAGAAGACCAGGAGCAGTGCGGCGATACCGATGATCGTGCAGCGCAGCGGGACCCGGAGCTGGTGCGCCCATCGCTCGACGCTGTTCGGGGTGTGGCCGTGGACGGGGCGGTTGACCACGGTGACGGCACGGCCGAAACCTCGGCGCACTGCCATGGCCGACGAGGATCCGCCGACGAGGTACGCGCCGATCGCAACCACCAGGGCCACGACCGCGACGGCGCGCAGGCTCGTACGCAGCGGCACCAGCACGGTGTCGACCACGGCTGCCGCGGCATCGGGCGACAGGACGTCGGCCGGGATGTCGTCGAGGTAGATCGCCCGGGCCACCAGTACCGCGAGTGCGAGGACGAGCATGCCCAGCGCCACCGACAGTCCGGCGAGGGACAGCGTGCGCAGGCGCCGTCCGCTCGGTGCGAGCGCGACCGCCCCGGCGATGCACGCAATGCCCAGCCACGGGAGTATCGCGGACGCCTTGTCGAGCGCGTTGACCGCGCGCTGGGCCTTCACCAGATTCGGGGACTTGAACAGTACGAACTGTTTGTCGACCGACGGGATGTTCTGGGCGATCGTGAAACCGCGGTCGGTCAATGCGGTCTTCACGTTGTCGATGATCGTTGCCAGCGAGATGCTCACGGTGCCGCTCTGATCGACCTCCACGGAACTGATCCCGTAGTTGCCGGTGACCACCGACACCAGTGCGCTGTGGGCACGGCGGTTCGCCTGGATCCACAGATCCTCGAACTGTTGCGACTGGACGAACGTCGCAACCGTGTCCTCGACGAAGCCCTTCGCCTGACTCGCGAGGACGGGCGAGAGCCCCACCACGAGTTGGCTCACGCGAGGCGCGTTCTCGGCGAGGTTCGCGCCCTGCGAGATCGCGGTGAGCGCCTCCGCCGTAAGCGATTCGATATCGACACGGGCGAAGATCTCGTCGGTGATCTGGTTGGTGACCTCGGCCTGGACCGCCGGATCTTCGCCGAGTGGCGCGACGGTGGTGATGTACCGGTCGGTGTCGAGGATCTGGCTGCGCACGAAGCGGGACGTCACCGACACGATCGCCAGCACGGCGACGAGTACGAGCAGTACGGTCACACCGATCCAGCGCAGGGTGTGCCGCGGCGGGCGAGCGGGTGCCACAGCGGCGGAACCCGGTTCGGCGACCTGGGCGCGCAGCGTCGATACCTCGCCGCGGAGGCGTTGCAGTTCCGCCCGCTCGTCGTTGTCGAGCGGGCCACCGGCGGTGTCGTGCGTCATGGTTGGGAAGTCTCCTCGGGATTCCAGGTGGCCACCGCCCATATCACCACGGCGTTCAGCGCGATGATCGAGATCGCCCACATCGGGTAGTTCGGCAACCACAGGAAGTTGACGAGAATCGACAGTCCGCAGATCACCATTGCGGACACCCGCGCCCAGGTCCTGCCGGTGAACAGTGCGGCGCCGGCGGCCGCGACGAACACGCCGAGCACGACGTGGACCCATCCCCATCCGGTCTCGCCCAACTGGAATCGGTAGTCGGCGTCGAGGTCCAGAACCTTGTCCCCGGCGACCGCGGACAGCCCCTGGAACGCCTCGAGCAGGCCGACCGTGACGAGCAGGACCGCGCCTCCGAGCGCCGTTCCCTTTGCCACGGCCTGTTCGACCACCGTGTCGCCGGCAAACGAGTCGCCGGGTGTGTGGTCGTCGGGCGAGCGCTCGGACATGGCTGCCCCTTCCGTCGGCGCCGAAGTATCCACGGAACCTGATTGTGCTCCGATCCGGAGCAGCCGGGACCGAGTTTGCCGAGGTTGCCGGGTCCGTCAGCGGCGGATGGGACCCTCGGCGACCGCGAGAAGGTCCGTCATTCGGCACCTTTCGGTTCGTGGTCGGACGGGCCGAACGAGTTAGGCGCGTCGTCGTCGAACTCGTCGTCCGGCGGATCGTCGACGATGCGGGCGCCGCCGAACCGGGCGGCGAAGGCGGCGTCGACGGAGGTCGCGAAGCGACTCAGTTGGTCGAGGGCATCCGCGAGATGGCGCGGCACGAATGGATTGGCGGACACGTCGACCGACGCGTTCAACCGGTCCTCGTCGAGCGTGAACCGGATCGCGGGCCAGCGCCGGGTGAGGTCGCAGATCATTTCCGCGGCGCGGGTCCGGCCGGTGATCGAGTGCAGCAACGGCATCCACGCCCGCACCAGTGGCTGCTCGGGATGCGCGATCACGAACACCGGATGGTCGTCGAGTGTGAGGACGACGTCGCCGTCCTGGTCGAGTCGGGGTGTGAACCCGAGCGCCAGTTCGACGGCCCGCGCGATCAGGTCGCGTAGTTGTTGCGGATCGTCGGGCACGATCGCAACAGTGTCGTCCACGGGTGGGTGCCCGGGCTCGTCGGTCGCTGTCTCCAGAAGATCGGTCCCGGCGAGCGTGCCGACGATCTCCGGCCGCAGGAAACTTGGATGCGGCACGCTCCACACCTCGCGCAGCGTCGTCACCGTCAGGGCGGCGCATTGGTCGGCCCACCGCTGCTCACGGTCGGTGAAGAACGCCGACGACCCCTCGTCGGGATCCTCGTCGGGCCCGTGGGTCGGTGCGGACCAGCCCAGATTGCGCAGGATGTTCTCGGCCGCGGGTGCCAGCTGGTGGCGCGGTGCGAGGTAGCCGTTGGACGACACCTCCCCGCGCAGCATGACGTCGTCCCAGACGAGGAACTGCACCCACGGGGCGAAACCCTCCACCGTGGATTCCTCGGCCCACTCGAGGACGAGGACGTCGTCGTTGCGCATCGCGGCGAGGTGGTCGGCGAGCCGGCGCTGGAAGAGGTTCCAGGACCGGTCGATTGCTGCGTCGAAGGTTTCGGAATCGAACATGTGCCCCCTGTCATTCCGGATGGAGCCTCACTGCGGGGCCGGAATCGGGCGTCCGCGTGATGTCGTGATCAAGGTAGCGCGGACCCCCGACAGGATCGGGGACGGCAACTCCGGCGTGTGGTTGCTCAGCCCGCGAGCAGCGCCGCGGCACCGGCGGGAAGTTCGGCGCCGGTGCGCCGGAAGACCTCGGCGGGCCGTCCGGCGCCTCCGCTCCGGGTTCGACCGGTGGTCTCCAGCGCGTCGACGACGAGCCGTCGGAACGTGTCCTTCGGAAGCGAACGGCCGTAGACCGCCTCGTACAGCCGGCGGAGTTCGAGCACGGTGAACTCGTCGGGCAGCAGCCCCGACGGATCGACGTGCCGGGCGTAGCGGGCCCGCAGGTCGTCGACCGCGCGGGACACCATCGCGGCGTGGTCGAAGGCCAGCGGCTCGTCGGCCGTCCGGTCCTCGATGTGAACGAGCCGGACGTCGTGGGGGAGCCGGTCGCTCGGAAGCGCCGCCCCGTGCGCCATCGACAGCACCCACCCGCGGTCGTCGCGGTCGGGTGCGTCGAACATCGCGAGTTGGTGGAAGTCGGTTCCGGTGAGCCCGGCCTTCGTATTCAGTGCCCGCTCGGCGGCGTCGGACAGGCGTTCGCCCGGATGCAGGAACGTGCCCGGAAGCGCGAGCCCGCGCGGGCCGTCGACCACCACGACGCCGAGCCCGCGGTCGTCGACGGTGAGGACCGCGACGTCCACGGCGACCGACGGACGGGGGTAGTCGGTGAGGGGCTTCTGATTCACGCTTGCAGATTAGCGCACAGATGAGCTAATCTTTAGCGCAGAATTGATCTAAAGGGGGTTCCTGTGGAACTGAACGAGGTTCGCGCCGACCGGGTCGCGGGTGTGCTGCTGGCCACCGCGGCCGGTGACGCGCTCGGCGCGGGATACGAATTCACCACGCCGCGTCCGGATACCGTCATCGACATGATCGGTGGTGGAATCGGGCCCTTCGCACCGGGGGAGTGGACCGACGACACGTCGATGGCCCTCGCCGTCGCCGAGGTGGCCGCCACCGGCCTCGATATCTCGACCGAACCGGGCCTGGATGCCGTGGCCGCCCAGTTCGTTCGGTGGTACGACGCGGATCCCGCGGACATCGGGAATCAGACGCGCGCGGTGCTGTCCGCGCGGCCGGAGAGCGCCGCCGCGATGCGGGCCCGAGCGTCGGCGGTGCCGGGCCGCAAGGGCGGCAACGGCTCGCTCATGCGCACGGCGCCGGTGGCCCTGGCGTTCCTCGACGACGAGGCGCGCTGTCTCGGTACGGCACGGGCGATCGGAGTACTCACCCACGACGACCAGCGGGCCGTCGAGGCGTGCGAGATGTGGACCTACGCCATCCGGCACGCGGTGCTGCACGGCACGTTCGACGGCGTCCGCGGCTATCTCGAGGTGGCCGAGCAAGGCACCCGCGAGTACTGGTCCCCGCTGCTCGACGTCGCCGAACGCGGCACGCCCGCCGAGTTCCCGAACAACGGCTGGGTGGTCGACGCGCTGCTCACGGCATGGTGGGCAATCACTGGTACCCCGGAGTCCGGGCCCGAGCAGTTGCCCGCGGCGCTCGAGCGTGCGGTCCGCGCCGGCCACGACACCGACACCACCGCCGCGATCGCGGGCGGGCTGCTGGGCGCCCGGTGGGGCGCGTCCGCGGTGCCGGAACGCTGGCGCGGGATGCTGCACGGCTGGCCGGGTTACCGCGGCGAGGACCTCGTCCGGATCGGCCTCGACATCGCGTCACGAACGGCCGTGACCAACACCGTGAACGGAGAATCCGCATGACCATCATCGACGTTGCCGAGGGCGACATCACCACCTTCCGCGTCGACGCGATCGTCAACGCCGCCAACTCCACGCTGCTCGGTGGCGGCGGGGTGGACGGCGCCATCCACCGCCGCGGCGGTCCGGCGATCCTCGACGAATGCCGGACACTGCGGTCGACGACGCTGCCCGACGGCCTCGCGGAGGGGGCGGCGGTCGCGACGACTGCCGGAAACCTGCACGCGTCGTGGGTGATCCACACCGTCGGCCCGCGCTTCTCCCGACACGAGGACCGCTCCGCCGTGCTGCGCTCCTGCTACACCCGCAGTCTCGCGGTCGCGGACGGACTCGGTGCGACGACCGTGGCGTTCCCGCTGATCTCGGCGGGTGCGTTCGGTTGGCCGACGGAAGATGCTGTGAAGCAAGCAGTCTCGGCGATCCGGACGGCGCGGACCGCGGTCGATGTGGTCACGCTCGTCGCGTTCGAATCCCACGTCGCGAACCTGATGCGGCGCGCCGTGGGGTGAGCGGCGCTCACGCGTCGCTGCGGACGCCCTCGTAGTAGCCGCGGATGTGGTCGACGATCCGCTGCTGCGCGAGGGCGGCGTCGCCGTTCGTGACGGCGTCGACCAGGCCGCGGTGCTCGTGCCGCAGCCGCGTGCACGTGCTGGGCCAGGCGATGCGGTCCACGCCGCCCACCACGTACGACTCGATCGAGGCGCGCAGCCCGGCCATCATCGCGGCGATCACCTGGTTGCCGGCGGCGTCGGCCATCGCGACGTGGAACTGGGCGTCGAGCACGAGGAACTCGTCGGAGGTCAGGGACGGTTCGTCCATCGAGTCGAGCAGTTCGACGGCGGTGGACAGGTCGACCGTCGGCTGGTCGGCGAGCGTCCGCATCACCTCCGACTCGAGCACGAGGCGGGTCTGCACGACGTCGGAGACCGGGAACCCGTGCGCCGCGACCTGCATGCGCATCAGCATCGTCATGCCGCCGGTGGGGCGGGAGACGATCATGGCGCCCGCGTTGGGCCCGGATCCGGTCTGCGCCTTGAGGAGCCCGAGGGCCTCCATGACGCGCAGCGCCTCCCGGACGGACGACCTGCCGACGCCGAGATCGGCGGCGAGGGTCCGTTCGCCCGGGAGGCGCTGACCGGGGGAGAGCTCGCCCGAGACCATCATCTCCTCGACCTTGCTGAGCACGTGCTCCCACGCGCGCGGGTGCGCGGTGATCACGAGGTCGGCGGGAGTGGGTTCGGACGACATGACACGTCAGCCTAGGCGGTGTCGATCGTGCGCGGTCACGGCAGCATCCAGCTGAGAACCGGCGTGGACTGCAGGTAGACCAGCGTGCACAGGATCACCAGCATGCCGAGGCTGTACCCGATGACCTTCCGCAGCAGGATCGGCTCGCTGCCCGCCTGCCCCACAGCGGTTGCCGCAATGGTGAGGTTCTGCGGGCTCACCAGCTTGCCCACGACGCCGCCGGAGGTGTTGGCGGCCACCAGCAGGGTCGGGTCGATGCCGGCTGTCTGTCCGGCGGTCTGCTGCAGCTTCGCGAACAGGGCGTTCGCCGACGTGTCGGACCCGGTGACCGCGGTACCGATCCAGCCGAGGATCGGGGAGAAGAAGGCGAAGGCGGCGCCGGTCGCGGCGAGCCACGTGCCGATCGCGACGGTCTGGCCGGACTGGTTCATCACGTAACTCAGGCCGAGGACGGTCGCGACGGTCGCGATCGCGAGTCGCATCTTCACCAGCGTCACGCCGAGGGTCACCGCCGACATCCGCGGCGTGAGGGGGAAGCGTCCGTTGTCCGTCCACAGCGCGTAGACGATCGTGACGATGACGCCGCAGATCAGCAGCAGGCTGCCGGGGTTGGACAGCCACGAGAAGGTGTAGACCGCGCTCGACGCGGGGTCGCCGCTGCCGGTCAGCAGGTTGCCGTACAGGCCGGGCCACTCCACCTTGTGGTCGGTGCCGGACAGCCACTTCGGGATGTCGACGCCGAGCGTCCACAGCTTGGCGATGCCGAAGACGACGACCACGAGGAGATAGGGGAACAGTGCCATGAACACGCGCGACGGACCGAGGCGCTCGGCCTCGACGTGCGAGCGCTGGTCGTCGGGGGTCTTCGGTGCCCAGAAGCGCAGCATGATCACCGCGGCGGCCAGGCCGGCGAGCGCGGCGACGACGTCGGTCAGTTCGTACGAGAAGTGCGCCGAGCACCAGAACTGCGCGAGCGCGAAGACGGCGCCGGTGACGAGGGCGATCGGCCAGACCTGCTTCATGCCGCGGCGGCCGTCGACCAGAAACAGCAGCAGCAGCGGCACGAACAGGGCCAGGATCGGGGTCTGGCGTCCGACGACGGCCGCGATCTCCGTCGGGGGGATGTCGGTGAGATTGCCCGCGGTGGTGATCGGAATCGCCATGGCGCCGAAGGCGACCGGGGCGGTGTTGGCGACCAGGACGGTTACCGCGGCGCGGATCGCGGGCATGCCGAGTGCGATCAGCATGGCGCCGGTGATCGCGACGGGCGCGCCGAAACCGGCGAGGGCCTCCAGCATGCCGCCGAAGCAGAAGGCGATCAGCATGGCCTGCACGCGCATGTCGCCGCGGCCGATCGAGTTGAACACCCGGCGCAGGTCCTCGAAGCGTCCGCTGACGACGGTCAGTTCGTAGAACCAGATCGCGGTGACAACGATCCACATCACCGGGAACAGTCCGAACGCGATGCCCTGCAGCGCGGACAGTCCGGTGAGGGAAGCGGGCATGTCGAAGCCGATGATCGCGACCAGGGCCGCGGCGGCGAGGGCGCCCAGGCCGGCGTACCAGGCCTTGAGCTTGAAGCCCGCCAGCAGCACGAAGAACGTGGCCAGCGGGACGAGGCCGACCAGCGCCGAGGCGGTGAGGCTGCCGCCGACGGCGTCGGTCGCGGGGGTGAAGGTCACCGCGAGGATCTCGGTTTCCACATGAAACTCCTGGATTGCGCCGCGGGGATGACGGCGTTCGGGGGCAGGCCGGATATGACCGCTGTGTGGTCAGACCACAGGACCGTACACCATGACCGCGATCACATTCGAGGCCTGCACGAAACTTGGTGCAGATATTTTTCTTAGCTTGCATAACGGCCCTGACCATGCGTTACTGTGGTCAGACCACACCGACGATCGCCTGGAGAATCGCATGCGAATCGCGCTGTTCGCGACGTGCATGGGGGACACGATGTTCCCGAATGCCGCCAAGTCCACCGCGCTGCTGTTGACCCGGCTGGGGCACGAGGTCGTGTTCCCGCCCGGGCAGACGTGCTGCGGCCAGATGCACGTCAACACCGGCTACCAGCCCGACGCGCTCCCGCTGGTCGCGAACTACGCCGACAACTTCGGCGACACCTCGATCGACGCGGTCGTCGCGCCGTCGGGGTCGTGCGTCGGGTCGGTGCGGCACCAGCACGAGATCGTCGCCTCCCGCTACGGCAGCGCCGCGCTGTGCGGACAGGTCGAGACCGTGAAGGCGAAGACGTACGAGCTGTCGGAGCTGCTCGTCGACGTCCTCGGCGTCACCGACGTCGGCGCGTACTACCCGCACCGCGTCACCTACCACCCCACCTGCCACTCGCTGCGGATGCTCGGTGTGGGCGACAAGCCGCTGCAGCTGCTGCGCGCGGTCCGCGAGATCGACCTCGTCGAGCTGCCCGAGGCCGACTCGTGCTGCGGCTTCGGTGGCACGTTCGCGATCAAGAACGCCGAGACGTCGACGGCAATGCTGGCGGACAAGATCCGCAACATCGGCGACACCGGCGCCGAATACTGTTGCGCCAGCGACTCATCCTGTCTCATGCACATCGGCGGCGGGATGTCGCGGTTGCAGATGGGCACCCGGACGGTGCATCTCGCCGAGATCCTCGCGTCGGTCGAGTCGAACGTGGAGGTGAGCGCATGAGCGGCATCGCACTCGGTCTGCCGGCCTTCCCGCCGCGCGCACCCAGGGGCGTCGGCTTCCTGCGCGGCACCGAGAAGTTCCCGGCGGCCGCGCACCACGAACTCGCGAACACGCAGCTGCGCAGCAACATCGGCAAGGCCACCCACACGATTCGGGCCAAGCGCCTCGCCGTCACCGGGGAGCTGCCGGACTGGGAAGAGCTGCGCGACGCCGGATCCGCGATCAAGACCGACGTGATGAACCGGCTGCCGGAACTGCTCGAACAGCTCGAGGCGGCGGTCGTCGCGCGCGGCGGCGTCGTGCACTGGGCCGCGGATGCGAACGAGGCCAACGAGATCGTCACCCGACTCGTGCGCGAGACCGGGTCCGACGAGGTCATCAAGGTCAAGTCGATGGCCACGCAGGAGATCGAGCTCAACGAGCACCTCGAGGCCAACGGCATCCACGCGTACGAGACCGACCTGGCGGAGCTCATCGTCCAGCTCGGCCACGACAAGCCGTCGCACATCCTGGTGCCGGCGATCCACCGCAACCGCTCGGAGATCCGGGAGATCTTCCTGCGCGAGATGGACGGCGTCGATCCCGCACTCGACGACCAGCCCAAGCACCTCGCGGCCGCCGCGCGGAAGTTCCTACGGCACAAGTTCATGACCGTGCCCGTCGCGATCTCCGGCGCCAACTTCGGCATCGCGGAGACCGGGACGCTCGGCGTCGTCGAGTCCGAGGGCAACGGTCGGATGTGCCTGACGCTGCCGCAGACGCTGATCACGGTGATGGGCATCGAGAAAGTGATCCCCACATACCGGGATCTCGAGGTGTTCCTGCAGCTGTTGCCGCGCTCGTCCACCGGTGAGCGGATGAATCCGTACACGTCGATGTGGACCGGTGTCACCCCCGACGACGGCCCGCAGAACTTCCACCTGGTGCTCCTCGACAACGGCCGCACCGCCGCGCTCGCCGACAGCATCGGTCGGCAGGCGCTCAACTGCATCCGCTGCTCGGCGTGCCTCAACGTGTGCCCGGTGTACGAGCGGACCGGAGGCCACGCCTACGGCTCGACCTATCCGGGTCCGATCGGTGCGGTGCTCACCCCGCAGCTCGCGGGCATGGACGGCAAGGACGACCCGAACTCGACGCTGCCGTTCGCGTCCAGCCTGTGCGGTGCGTGCTTCGACGCGTGCCCCGTGAAGATCGACATCCCGTCGCTGCTCGTCGAGCTGCGGCACCAGAAGGTGGAGAAGTCCGGCTTCGGCGCAGAGGCCGCCGCGATGAAGGCGGCGTCGGTGGTGATGTCGTCGGCCAAGCGATTCACGTTGGCGCAGAAGGCCGCCGGACTCGGACGTGTCGTGGCGGGGAAGAAGGGCAAGATCTCGACGCTGCCACCGCCGTTGAGTGGATGGACCGATGCCCGGGACATCCCGGCGCCGCCGAAGCAGACGTTACGGCAGTGGTGGGATTCCGCAGAGGGCCGCGCGGCCATCGCCGACGCACGGAAGGACGGTCAGCGATGAGCTCGCGTGACGTGATCATGGGACGCATCCGCGACGCGCTGACGCTGGCGCCGCCGACCGAGGTCGAGATTCCTCGGGCCTATCGGACCGGTCGCACGATGCCCGACGCCGAGCGTGTGGAGTTGCTGGTCGATCGGCTGGTGGACTACAAGGCCGTGGTGCATCGCAGCTCGGTCGCGGAGTTGCCCGACGTGCTCGCCCGCGTCTTGAGTGAGGCCGGTGTGAGGTATGTCGGTGTGCCTGCCGGACTGGATGATTCGTGGCTGGCGCGGTTCGACGGTGCGGTGGTCGTGGATTCGCCGTCGGTGCCCGCGCCCGAGCTGGGGGCCCTGGACGGTGTCGTCACGGCGTCGGCGGTGTCGTGCGCGGAGACCGGCACCATCTTCCTCGACGGCAGCCCCGATCAGGGCCGCCGCGCGTTGACTCTGGTGCCGGACCTGCACGTGTGTGTCGTGACCGTCGACAGCATCGAGGTGGGCGTGCCCGAGGCCATGGCGCGACTGGTGCCGGAGCGGCCCACCACGATGATCAGCGGGCCCTCGGCGACCTCGGACATCGAGCTCGAGCGGGTCGAGGGCGTCCACGGGCCGCGGAACCTGCATGTGGTGATCGTGGGCTGACCAGACGGACCTGCCTTGAATGGCCTGCTTCGAATCGGGCGAATCCTGCAGATATGTCGGTGCCAGATGTTCTCATGGGTTCTCGCCTATCGAACCGTCTGAGGAGTTGCATGCCGATCGAATCGACTGTCGCTGTAGTCGCGACCGGAATCGAGGAGGCACCGTCGGCGTTCGCGCGACTCCTCGACGACCTCGTACTTCTCGCACAGTGGCGCAGGATTCGTGGGCGAGAGGGGGAGGCGCTGCTCTCGGTCGACATCGAGGATGGTGCACCGGAGGAGCTTCAGGATCTGGCTCTGCGAATCGCTGCGATCAGGCCTGCGGATGTACCGGGGGAACTGTCCGAGATAAGCGCAGCGGATGAGCTGGAGCAGCTGATCGAGACGTTCGACGATCGTGAGAGAGGAGTGCTCCGCGGGCGCTTCATGGCGGTCGAACCAATGACATTGCAGGAACTCGGCAACCAATTCGGGGTCACCCGTGAGCGGGCCCGACAGATCGAGGTCAAGGTCAAGAAGCGGCTGATCGGTGAGTTCGGGTTCGGGACGGCAGTCGGTAATCTCCTGGCGAGCATGAGAATCGAGATTCAGCCCGTCGCTCCACTCGACAGGCTCATTGCACTGAGCCCTGAGCTGTCCTCGGACGTTCCCAGTCTTGGCGTGCCCCTCTGGCTTGCGCTCGATCGTCTCGACGACTACTTCGAGGTCACCGACGGGTGGGCAGCGGCACCTGGCGTCGACGAGGCACGTGACCGCACCCGCAGCCTGTTGGAAGAGTTCGCTTCGGATCACGGTGTGGTCGAGTTTGCGGTATTCGCCGAATCGTCTGGACAGCCACACGACGAGATGGTGCGGTGGCTCGAATGGTGCGGCTACCAGCTCATCGAATCGCGGATCATCACCAGGCTCCGCAACGCGGGCGATCATGCCGCGTCCATCCTCGAAGTCGTCGGCGAACCCATGCCCGTCGATGACATCGTCGCGCGGATGAACGTCGATCGGAACGCTCGGTCGGTCGCCAACGTGCTCGGGTCGGACGATCGCTTCGTACGAACCGACCGAGCGCTGTGGGCGCTGGCGGAATGGGGTGTCGAGGAATACACCACCATTCGGAACATGATGGCGCGGGCTATCGATGCCAACGATGGACAGATCTCGCTCGTCGACCTCGTCGAACAGGTTGCCGGGCGGTACGACGTGTCCCCGGCCAGCGTGCAGACCTACGCGGCGAGCGGTGAGTTCGAACTCAAGCAGGGAGTCGTCCGCCGCCGTAGAGGGCCAGGGACCGTGCAGAAGACACCGGCTCGGACGCGCCGGCTATATCGGCACGGCGACGTCTGGAGACTGGCCGTGAAGGTCACCCATGAGCACCTTCGAGGTTCGGGGTTCACGGTCCCGGCAGCCCTCGCCGGGCTGGTCGGCTGCGGATACGGCGAGTCCGTCAGTTACCGAAGCAGGCTCGGGGACCAGTTGATTCGGTGGAAGAGCAATCAGCCCATCAGTGCGACGATACGTCGGTTCCTCGAGGACCTCGGTTCCGCAGAGGGGGACTGGGTATACCTCGAGTTCCATCCGGATCGCCGCTTCGATGTGGTCCGTAGCAAAGTGGTCGGACGTGACGCCGATCCGCTGCGCAGAGCCCTGGCCTTGGTGGGCCGACCAGACGCCGACACGATCCCCGACATCGGGGTTGCCTCGGCGCTTGCCGACGCGGTCGGTCTCGACAGCGAGGATCGGCCGCGGCGGATCCTGAGTGCGTATCGGGCGCGCGGAGAGGAGGAGATCACGGAGCTGCTCGAGCGGGCATGGGTCGGCGGTGCTTGATCAGCCTCCCCGTGAGCGGTGTGTGATAGTTCTAGGCCGAAAGTTGTGGATGCGATGACGCCGATCGAGGCGCCGGTAGGGGGCACGAATTGCTGACACTGCACCGCGCTGAGAGTGCCGCCACGCTTGCGGAGGCGCTCGCTCAGGTGCTGGTCAGGCCACTTGCCGACCCGTTCCAGCGCGAGGTGATCGCGGTCCCGGCCAAGGGCGTCGAACGCTGGCTCACGCAGCGCCTGTCACACGTGCTGGGTGCGGGTGATTCCGGCCACGACGGCGTCGCCGCCAACATCGATTTCCCGTCGCCCACCCGGCTGATCGACCAGGCGCTCGCAGCCGCCACCGGGTACGACGTCGACGACGACTCCTGGCACCCGTCGCGGATGCTGTGGACGCTGCTGCAGGTGATCGACGACTGCCTGGCCGAGCCGTGGTGCACCGTCCTCGCCCGACATCTCGGTCACGGTGCCGACGACCATCGCGCCGGCCGCCGCTACGGCACCGCCGCGCACCTAGCCGACCTGTTCCGCGCCTACGGCTCGCAGCGCCCGGCGATGCTCGTCGACTGGGCCGCCGGCCGCGACACCGACGGCACGTCGCCGCTCGACGACGATCTGCTGTGGCAGGCCCAGCTGTGGCGGCGACTGCGTGACCGGATCGGCAGCCCCAGCCCCGCTGAGCGCCTCGATGGCGCCTGCGCGCGGCTGCGCGACGAGCCGTCCCTCCTCGACCTGCCCGAACGACTGTCACTGTTCGGTCCGACGCGGCTGGGTACCGACCAGATCGCGGTGCTGTCCGCAATCGGCGCCAATCGCGATGTGCACGTATGGATTCCGCATCCGAGCATCGAGATGTGGGGTGAGCTCGCCGACACCGACCCGCCGCGTCGCAGGGCCGACGACGTGCGCGCGCTCGACGTCGCGCACCCACTGCTGGCGAGTCTCGCCCGCGACGTGCGCGAGCTGCAGTCGCGGCTCGGCGCCGTCGGGATGGTCGACGTGCACCACCCGGGGCCGTCGCGCCCGTCGACGCTGCTCGGGCAGCTGCAGTCCGACATCGCCGCGGACCGGCAGCCGTCGTCGTGGCCGGTCGACGACACCGTCGAGATCCACTCCTGCCACGGCCCGGCCCGGCAGGTGGAGGCGCTGCGGGAACGGCTGCTGCACCTGTTCCAGGACGACCCGACGCTCGAACCGCGCGACGTCGTAGTGATGTGCCCGGACGTCGAGACGTACGCACCGCTGGTTCGCGCCGCGTTCGGGCAGGGCGTCCAGGGCCCGCTCACCCATCCCGGTCACCGGCTGCGGGTGCGACTGGCGGATCGTGCACTGCACCAGACCAATCCGGTCCTCGGGGTGGTCGCGACACTCCTCGACCTCGCGGACTCCCGCGTCACCGTCAGCCAGGTCCTCGATCTGGCCGCGACCGCACCGGTGCGCCGACGGTTCCGGTTCGACGACGACAACCTCGAACGCATGCGGGAGTGGACCGTCGCCGCGGGTGCGCGGTGGGGGATCGGCCGTCGCGAGCGCGGCGCGTTCGGGCTCGGCGAGTTCGAACAGAACACCCTCAAGTCCGCGCTCGACCGAATCCTGCTGGGCGCCGCGGCCGACGATGCCGACGGCGAATGGCTCTCGCTCGCTCTGCCGCTCGACGACGTCGAGAGCAACGACATCGACCTCACCGGACGCATCGCCGAGTACGTGGACCGGCTCGACGTCTCGCTGCGCGGACTCACCGGACCGCAGTCGGCCGAGCAGTGGTCGGCGGCGCTGGCCCGGGCGCTGGACCTGCTCGTGGACGTCACCGAGGCCGACGCGTGGCAGCTGGGGCAGGCGCGCCGCGAGCTGGCCGCGGCCGTCGAGCACGGCGGGGACACGCTGCTGCGGCTCGCGGACGTGCGGGCGATGCTGCGCTCGCGGCTCGCGGGCCGGCCCACCCGCGCCAATTTCCGTACCGGCGAGCTGACGGTGTGCACGATGGTGCCGATGCGCTCGGTGCCGCACCGGGTGGTGGTGCTGCTCGGGCTCGACGACGACGTCTTCCCCCGCGGCACCGACGTCGATGGCGACGACGTGCTGGCGCGCGATCCGCTACTGGGGGAACGAGATCCGCGCAGCGAGGACCGGCAGCTGCTGCTGGACGCGATCATGTCCGCCAGCGAGCGGTTGTTGCTGTTCTACACCGGCAACGACCCGATCAACGGCAAGGAGTTGCCGCCCGCGGTGCCGCTGAGTGAGCTACGGGACGTCCTCGTCGCGATGAGCGGATCGGACGCCGCCGTGACGCGACACCCGTTGCAGCCGTTCGACCCACGCAACTTCGACGCGGCCGCGCCCAAGAGCTTCGATGCCGCGGCGCTCGCGGGCGCGCGAGCGATACAGCAGCCATTGACCGCGGTCCCGGAATTCCTGCCCGAGCCGTTGCCACCCCGGGAACCTGGTGACGTGGGCCTTGCCGATCTGGTGGCCTTCCTCGGAAATCCGACCCAGGGCTTCCTCAAGCAGCGGCTTGGCTTCAGGGTGCCCGACCTCGACGAGGACGTCGCCGACGCCCTTGACCTCGAGCTGGAGCCGTTGGCGCGGTGGGGGATCGGCGATCGCATGCTCACCACGCGGCTCGCCGGCGTAGACGGATCCGTGATTCGTGGGGCGGAATGGCGACGCGGAAGCCTGCCCCCCGCAAACTTGGGCCAGGCGGTGCTGCGAAAGGTTGAGGACCAGGTCGAGCCCCTCGTTCGGGTCGCGGCGCCCTTTTATATCGCGAGTGCCGAGAGTGTCGACATCGCGATTGATCTCGGAGCTGGTCGTCGTTTGGTTGGAACCGTCAGCGGCATCCGCGATGGGATTCTCGTTCGAACTCTGTTCTCGAAGCTCTCTGCGAAGTATCGGATCTCGTCATGGGTCGAGCTGCTGGCAGTCGCCGCGACCGGACGCTTCGATCGGGTATCTGCGGTCACGACGGGACGTGGCGGGGGTTCGACGCCGGTACTGAGGTCCACGCTCACCGCCCCATCGAACCCTGTTGAGGTGCTGCGAGCTCTCGTTGCGATGCGCGATCGTGGAATGTCAGAGCCGCTTCCAGTGGCGACAGCCGCGAGTGAGGCCTATGCGAAGAAGCGTAAGGCAGGGCGGTCATTCGATGTGGCCATTGGTGATGCTCAACGGGCCTGGGATGGGGGATTCGACGATAAGAAGAACCTGCAGGTGCAGTTCGTTTACGGAGCGGACCCTACGCTCGACCAACTCACCGCCCTATCCACTCCAGAGTTGGCGGGTTCGTCTTGGTTCGACGCCGAAGCCGCCGTCCTGTGGGGTCCGCTGTTGGACGCCGAAACGCTGGGAGAGCCGTGACAATCGAGACCATGTCGACCAGTACCGCGTTCGACTTGCGCGGCGATCTGCCGACTGGGACCACGGTCCTGGAGGCCAGTGCCGGCACTGGGAAGACCTACACCATCGTCGGTCTCGCGACTCGATACGTGGCCGAGGCCGGCGTCAGCCTATCTGAACTGCTGTTGGTCACGTTCAGCCGTGCCGCGACGAAAGAGCTTCGGGAGCGTACCCGTGCGCGCTTCGTCTCCGTGGCACAGGCACTGGCAGACCCGATATCCGCACGCTGCAGCACAGACAACCTCGTTGCGCAGCTCGCAGACACCACCGACGACGAGGTGGCGTTGCGGCGGCGACGCCTTCGGCAGGCGCTGTCGGAATTCGATGCAGGCACCATCGTCACGACCCACAGCTATTGTCAGCGGATGCTCGATGGACTCGGCATCGGGGGTGATCGTGACCCTTGTGCCGTCCTCGTGGAAGAAGCCACCGACCTGCGCGATGAGGTAGTCGCGGACCTGTATGTGCGGGACTTCGCTCGCCGTGAGAATCGCCAGCTGGACCCGTCGGCGGCGTGGAGCGCTGCCAAGGAAGGGATCTTCGACCGCTCAGCCGATCTGGTGCCTGAAGGCGTCGACGGCACGCGGGCCGGGGACGCGGTCGCGTTCGCCGCGGCAGCACGGGCGGAACTGAACCGGCGCAAGCGCGCTGCCGGCATCCGGGACTTCGACGACCTCCCCGAATTGCTGCACGACGTCCTAACAGACCCTGACCACGGGGAGGCCGCCTGTCGGCGGGTACGAGAGCTGTACCGGGTGGTGCTCGTGGACGAGTTCCAGGACACCGATCCCCGGCAATGGGGCATCTTGCGCACCGCGTTCCACGGGCACTGCACGCTAATCGTGGTCGGCGACCCCAAGCAGGCGATCTACGGGTTCCGTGGCGCCGAGGTGCGCGCTTACCTTGCGGCGGTCGAGGAAGCAGACCACTACTACGAGCTGGCGACGAATTGGCGCAGCGACGCCGGCCTGCTCGACGCACTACACCGACTGCACGGCGGTGTGGCCCTCGGAGACCCCCGCATCGTCGTTCACCCCGTGACGGCGAGTAGTGGGGGCTCCCGGATCAGCGGTACCGCTCCGGTGCGCTTACGTTACCTGTCGCGCACTGGAGCCGGAAAGCTGAACAAATCTGGATATCCGTCCGTCGGCGCACAGCGGGACCGAGTGGCTGCCGACGTCGCAGCTGACATCGTGCGACTGCTCGATGGTGAAGTCACGATTGACATCGACGGGATCCGGCGGCCTGTCGAACCGGGAGACATCGCTGTTCTGTCTCGAACCAACAAGAGCAACGAACTGGTGCAAGCCGAACTGGCCAAGCGGGGGGTACCGGCGGTCCTGACCGGTGGGACCAGTGTTTTCGCGACTGACGCTGCCCACGACTGGCTGCGAGTGCTGCAGGCGCTCGAGCAGCCACACCGCGGCGATCGTGTGCGTCTGGCTTCCCTCACCTCGCTGTTCGGTAGGACCGTAATGGACCTGGGTGTCCGCGGCGAAGAGGTGGTGACCGTCGTCGGTGGGCAGTTGCGGGAGCTTGCTGCCATACTCACCGAATCCGGGTTCGCCGCGATGTTCGAGCGACTTGCGGTGCATGGCAGGCTGGAGGAGCGGTTGCTGGGCCGTATAGGGGGTGAACGGCTCCTGACTGATCTGCGTCACCTCGCGCAGGTACTCGGCAGCGAGGCAGTGCTCGCGTCCCGCGGGTTGACCGCACTCACTGTGTGGTTGGCGGGCCGGATCAACGATCCGAAGTCCGGTGGCGACGGTCGAAGTCGGCGCCTCGATCGTGAAGCTGCATCGGTCCAGCTCTCGACGATCCACACCAGCAAAGGGCTCGAGTACCCCATTGTTTACGTGCCCTTCGGGTGGGACGCCGCCAAACCGCCCAACTCGACTCGTCTGGTGCTCCACGACGACGATGACCGGCGCATCCTCGACGTCGGCGGTGACGGCAGCCCCGGTTACCGGGACCGCAAACGCCGCGCCGATGAGGAGTCGGCTGGGGAGGACTTGCGCCTGCAGTACGTTGCGATGACCCGGGCGAAATGCCAGGTGGTGTTGTGGTGGGCGCCGTCGTACTCGACCAACAGTGCACCGCTGCACCGCTTGCTGTTCGGGCGAGAATCCGGGGGTCCCGAGCTTCCGGCCGCCGTTGGGGTCGCCGAGGATCCCGGCGTGGCGGAACGACTCGTTCGCTGGTTCGGCGACACTGCCGCGATCTCCGTCGAAGCGGTCGGGGACGATTCGATACCGCAGCTGTCTTGGACGGCGCCGCCGGACGCGTCCGGCTCGCTCGGGGTGGCGGTGTTCGGCCGGGACCTGGACAGCGAATGGCGGCGCACGTCGTACACGGCCCTCACCGCGTCCGCACACGGGCATCCGGGCGTCACCAGCGAGGCCGAGGAACCCGAGATCGAGGACGAGCCGGAGGAGCCCGCGCTGATCGCCGCCGCGCCCGTCGAGGGCATCCCATCGACGATGAATGCCATGCCCTACGGCGCCGTGTTCGGCACCCTGGTGCACGAGATCCTCGAACACGTCGACACTGCCGCCGACGACCTCGAGACCGAACTGGTGCGGCACTGCCGCGAGGCCGTCGCGGCGCGGATGTCGCAGGTCGATCCGGTGGCGCTGGCCGACGCGTTGCTGCCGGTGCTGCGGACCCCGCTCGCCGGTGGTGGCACCCTCGCCGACATCACCCCGCGAGACCGGCTGCCCGAGTTGGACTTCGAGCTCCCACTTGCCGGCGGCGACAGCCCGGCCGCGCTCACCGTGACGTTGCACCGGATCGTGGACCTGCTGCGCAAACACCTGCCGGCCGACGACGTCCTCGCTCCCTACGCGGATCGGCTCGCCACGCTGGATCCGACGCCGCTGCGCGGCTACCTCACCGGCAGCATCGACGCGGTGCTGCGCCGGTCGGGTGCGGACGGTCCGCGGTTCGTCGTCGTGGACTACAAGACCAACCGGATCGCGCCCGGCGAGGTGACGACCGCCGACTTCACCCGCGACGCGATGGCCGGGGAGATGATGCGCTCGCACTACCCGCTTCAGTCGCTGCTGTATGCCGTTGCGCTGCATCGGTATCTGCGCTGGCGGCTGCCCGGCTACGACCCTGCCACGCATCTGGGCGGGGTGCAGTACCTGTTCGTACGCGGCATGGTCGGTCCGGACACCCCGGACGGGGCAGGCGTGTTCGACTGGGATCCGCCTGCCGCGCTGGTGGTGGAGTTGTCGGATCTGCTGGCAGCGGCGACCAGTGAGGACGGGGCTGACGCATGAAGCAGGAGAGGTTGATTGCCAAGCGCGGCAAGGGCATTCTTCGGGAGTTCAATGAGGCCGGAGTGCTCGAGGCCGCTGACGTGCATGTCGCGCTGCGGCTCGCGGCGCTCGGCGGCGAGACCAGCGAACCAGTGCACTTGGCGACCGCGCTCGCGGTGCGCGCCGTGCGCTCCGGCTCGGTCTGCCTGGACCTGGACCGGATCCGTGAGGTGACTGTCGAGGTCAAGCCGGACGGCACCCAGATCGACCCGGCGACGCTGCCGTGGCCGGACGACGCCGTGGTCGCCGAGGGGCTGCGGTCCAGTCCGCTAGTCGTCGGCAGTGACCGCGGACCGTTGCGTCCGCTGAGGCTCGTCGAGCACCGGGACGGTGATCTGCTGTACCTGGACCGGTACTACCGGCAGGAACAGGCCGTGCGGCGGATCCTCGACGAGCGCGCACTCGGCTACCCAGACGTCGACGAAGAGCTGCTGCAGGCCGGGCTGGACGAGTTGTTCCGCGACGACCAAGATTCGTCACGGCCGTCGGACGCCCCGGACCGACAGCGGATCGCGGCCGCCGTCGCGGCCACAAACTGGACGTCAGTGATCGCCGGCGGACCGGGCACCGGCAAGACCCACACGGTCGCGCGGGTGCTCGCGCTGCTCGACCGGCAGCAGCCTGGGCTGCGGATCGGGTTGGCTGCGCCGACGGGGAAGGCCGCGGCGCGGCTGGAGGAGTCAGTGACGCAACAGGTCGACGCCGTTGGACTGGAGTCGGAACTGTCTGCGATGACACTGCACCGCATGCTCGGATGGCGGCCAGGGACTAGCCGGTTCCGTTACAACGAGACCAACCACCTACCCTACGACGTGATCGTGGTTGACGAGACTTCGATGGTTTCGTTGACGATGATGTGCAGATTGCTCGAAGCGGTGGGGCCGCAGGCACGACTGGTGCTCGTCGGCGACCCCGACCAGTTGGCGTCGGTTGATGCCGGTGCGGTGCTCGCCGACCTCGTGGCCCGTCCTGTCACCGGCTCCGCGAACCCGGTGCTTGCGCGCGTCGTAGGTAGGGACCTGGAGGCCACTGGCGGCTCTCGCGAGGCGGCACTCGGATCAGCCGAGCGGGATCGCCTGCGGAAGGGCGTGATTCGGCTCAGTAGGGGGCGGCGTTTCAGCAAAGTCATCGCAAACCTGGCAGATGCCGTGCGGGACGGCGAAGCGGAGCGGGCGCTCGAGATCCTCCGCGACGGTGGCGATCAGGTCTCGTTCGTCGAGTCGGGGGACCGTGACTCCTTGCGTGCGGACGTGATCGCGACGTCGGAGGAGGTGACTGCGGCCGCGCTCGCCGGGGATGCGGCCGGAGCACTCAAGGCATCAGAGAAGCACCGGTTGCTGTGTGCCAACCGCGACGGCCCGTTCGGGGCGTCGTGGTGGGCGCGTGACGCGATGACGTGGATCAGGGAGGCCACCGGACGCCGGCTTGACCCCGACCGCTGGTACGTCGGGCAGCCACTGCTGGTGACCGCGAACGCTCATGACATCGGGATCTACAACGGTGACACCGGCGTTGTCGTCGCTGACGATGCCGGTGGATTGAGAGCCGCGTTCGCTCGAGGCAAGGACCCTTACCTGCTGCACCTGAGCAACCTCGCATCGGTGCAGACCGTGTACGCCATGACGATCCACCGCAGCCAGGGAAGCCAATACGATCGGGTATCGGTAATCCTGCCGGAGGCAGGGTCGAATCTTCTCACCAGGGAACTGCTCTACACGGCCATCACCCGAGCCAAGAACCACGTGCGGATCGTCGGCTCAGAAGCCGCAGTCCGAGTGGGGATCAAGGGGCAGGTCCAGCGGGCGAGTGGCTTGCGGCGGAGTTGAAGACGGAATTGATCGTTGGAGCTTGAGTATGGGGGACGGATGACCACGACGGACCGGCAGCGGACGTTTGTGTTGTTGTGGGACGGCAGCGGCGACACGTATCCAGATGAGGAACGCGTGGAACACGAGGCACTCACCGCGAAAGGCCTGACTGCGCCCGTGACGTGGAGCTTCGGCCAGGGTTTCGGCAACCCGCGAGCCGGTGATCGTGTGTACCTGCACCGCACTGGCAAGAAGAATGGAATCGTCGCCAGCGGATGGCTCGTGTCCGACGAGGTTTTCTGGGGCCCACATTGGTCTGACGCCGATGCCGAAGCGCCCTACGTGTTTGCTGAATGGGACGTCCTCGTCGACACCGACCACCGGCTGCCGTATGAGTCGATGAAGTCGCTGATGCCGGAGTTCAAGTTCCCAATCCTCCACTCAGGCCGCGAGGTTCCGGCGCCGTCCGACAAGGCGCTGGCGGATGCGTGGGACGCACACATCGTCGATCTGTCCAGTCGGATGAGGAATCCCTGGCTTGGTGGACGCCCAGCGGCCGGGCCCCAGCGAGCCTCGGGCGCCTGCAAGCTCGAAGAACATACAACGCGCGTATACGGGGTGCCGGCTTTCGCGTCAACGGAGGCTGTAAAGGAAGAGGCGGCCTTGGTGTCCACGTACGTGAAATCTCTTCGCGATATAGGACATACGGTCACCGGCTATCGAATTCAGCACGCAGGGCCGGTTCGTCCCCTCAGAGTTGACGTGTACGACCAGACCGACCATGTTCTCTATGAGGCGAAGGCGTCCAGCAGCCGCGAGGCCGTTCGTATGGCGCTCGGACAGTTGCTGGACTATCGCCGGGCATTCGATATCCCGCCGGAATTGCGGGTGCTGCTGCCCGAACGCCCATCGGAGGATCTCGTGGACCTTCTGGCGGAGCACAAAGTGCGCTGCGTCTACCCGACTGGCGATGGTTCCTTCCAGTCGGAGTAGGCACGTAGCGGCCACATGCTATCTGTTCACGACGCCTCGAACCGCGCCTCGACATCGGCGGTGATACGGAGCTTCTCCGGGTTGAGTTCGATCGCGGATCGCTCGTTGTCCTGGACGGGCGCCGCCGCCAACGCCCGCATGACGGGCGGCCCAAAGTCGGGTCGCTGTCCCGCGTTGAGCATGCCCGGGTCGGCCAGGGCGACAGCCTCGATGCGTTTGCAGCCCAGGCTTCGGGTGTAACCCTTGGCCTTGGCGAGGGCGTCGCGGACCGCGAGATCCCGCACGCGCGAAAGCGCTTTCGCGTGGGCCGTGCGGGTGAGCCTCCACTCCAGGTGTGTGACGTTGACACCCTCGATCGCCGCCGCCCGGTCGACGAAGGTGGCGACGGCGTCGAGGTGGCGGAACGTCACGGAGGCGGTGGCTGTCGACCGGTAGTTCCACGGCAGTTTCTTGCCCTGCGGGTGGTACGGGCGGTAGCGGGAGTGCTGGACCTGATCGAACGACCACCGGCGGAGCGGGCCGGCGGGATCTTTGTCCAGCGCACGGATCAGCTCGGTGAGCGCAGCCGCCGCCGCGGTCGAGGCGTCGGACGCCTCGGCACGGGTGAGTCCGTCGAATTCGATGTTCAGATGGACCACACCGCGATTGGGCGTGACCGAGCGTTCGGCGTGGCCTGTGACGGTGATCGTGACGGGATTGGTCGGCATGAGGCCAGTGTCCCCGAGAACGGTGGTGACCCGGTGCGGAATGGGATGGCTCAGAGCGACGGAGCAGCGATACGCGCTGCGTTTCATGATCAGATTGGCAACACGGCGGCGAGGTTCACGGCAACGGATCGCTGTTCTGCTGCAATAGCGGAGTCTTCGCGCGAGTGTGGGGTTTGTTCAGCAGGGAGAAACGTATGACTTCAGGTGAAGGTCGTTCTGGTTCTGATCAACCTGCGACAGATCTCGGCGCCGAATACGTAGCGTTCTGGGACGCGTCGGTGGGATCCGTGCACGCACTCGTTCTGCTCGCTGACGAGGGGTGCTACCTGCGAAGGCGCGGCCGTTGGATTTCGATGGACCCAGACGAGTTCGACCACTGGCTGCAGTCGGCGAGCCCTGTGTCTGTGGCTGACTCCATTGTGGAGGCGTTCGATAGCGTGAGCTCGTTGGCATTGTCGGCTGAGGCTATGAAACGGCACGTGCTCCTGCAGGAGGGCCCCAGGTGGTCGGTTGCGCGTGATGGATTCGATTCGGTGGGAACGGCAGGCTTGGCCGACGTGTCGGATTCCCAGGCCGGACTGGGATTCCCGGCCATGCCCTCAACCGGCGACGAGTGCGGGCAGATCGGTATCGACGCCGAGCATGCGGCGTCCGACGAAGGCACCTCGTATGGGTTCGTCGATGCTGACGGCGAGGTGTTGAGGACGTGGATACCGTTCGCCGAGAACACAATTTCTTCATCCCTGGTGATCTCGGAGGGTCTTGCCCTCTACCTCGATCGGCAGCGCGCATTGGCCGTCGAAGGACTGGATGTCCTCGGCGAGCTACGGTCAGTCTGCTCGCACGTTGCGCTCGACCATCTGGCCGCGGCCGCGCGCTACCTGCACACCGAAATAGTCCGCTGCACGGATTCATCGGTGATCTCCGGGAACACCCCGACGGACATGCGCGGTGCGGACGAGGTCGATCCCGTGAGTGACGAATGCCGCGACCTCGAAGACCTCGAGCTATACGTGGTCGCGACCGACCCCGAGCGAAGCATCCTCGCGCGGCGGATCTGGGAGCGTCTGCGGTACGACGCGGTGTTGACGGTCTTGGCACACGAGGCGGAGTCGACACCGGACGACATCGCAGTACTCGAATCGGCGCTGGACGGGTTTCTGGGCGCTGGGCTGGAAGGCGAAGCGATCAGATCCGCGGAGGAGTTACTCGCTTCTGCAACTGTTCTCGTACCTTCGCCCACTCTCGGAGTACTGGACGATTTCGACGGGGCAGTGCAAGCGATCGACCGTGCCCGCACTGTGTTCGAGGATCTGTCTCGCCCGGACCTCGCTGCAGACGCCATACTTGCGCTCGGTGAAGCATGTTTGGCGGCCGGCTGGCATGAGCGTGCCGAGGAGGCTCTGTGCGAGGCATCCAGCCAGTACACGGAGTGGTTGGGGGTCGAGCAGGTGGCGGCGTGCGCGCAGCGACTCGGAGAGCTGTATCAACAGTCAGGGCGATACGAGGCGGCTGAGCAAGAAGTCCTGCGGGCGCGGGGGCAGTTCGCAGGCATTGCAGATCTGATCTCAGTGGCAGATTGCGATCATGCGCTCACCGCGATACATGAGTCGCTCGATCGCTACTCTGATGCCGAGGATTCGGCCTTGCGCGCGAGGGCGATCTACGCGGAGAACGGGTGTACTGAGAGAGTTGCTGACGCGGATCACAACCTCGGAGTCGCCTATCGGGCAATGGAACGGATCGACGAAGCGGAAGACGCCTTCCGGCGAGCGCTCGCCGGATACGAGGAAGCAGGCTGCGAAGAACGAGTGGCCGGGCAACATCTCGACCTGGGTGCGTTGTACTTCGTTCAAGGTCGACTGGACGAGGCGGAGTGTGAGTTCCTGCTTGCACGTGAGCGATTCGTCGGAGACGAGCTGTCGCTCTTCCCCGGGTACAACCTTGACGTAGCCAAGTGTGACCGCAACTTGGGGATTGTCTATATGGAGATGTTCCGAAACGAGGATGCGGCCGAGTCGTTCACCGGTGCGCGCGAGGTGTTTCAGCACTGGGGCACGAAAGGCGGTGTCGCAGACTGTGACCTCAAGCTCGGCATCGTCCTTGGTGCGATGGGTATGTCGGAGGCGGCCGAGAGTCATATTCTTGCTGCCCATGATGGCTATCGAGATCTGGGCGAGGCGGAACTGGTCGCGACGTGCCTGGTCAATCTCGGAGTAGCGCGGGGCAAGGTCGATGACTACAGGGGCGCGGAGCAGGCGTACCTCGAAGCGCGTAGAGACTTTTCGATGCTCGGGATGCCGGAGAATGTCGCTGAGATGGATCTGAAGCTCGGAGTCGTGTATGCGGGGGCAGGCTTCCTTGATGAGGCGCGTGGCGCGTTCCTCCGATCTCGCGGAGTGTTCGAAGCGCTTGGCATGAGAGAGCGTGCTGCGGATTGCACGCACAACCTCGGCTTGGTCTGGAGGCCATCCGAGATGGAGGCATTCGCCTTCTCGGATGTAGAACCCTCACCACTCTTTCCGGAGTAGCGCCGACGCCTGACACAGTCGCCCCGACAGTGCTTTGATGGGTGCCGGTTTCGGTCTCGGCGCAACGCCTGGCTGGGGTGAGGTCTCCAGCTTGTAGAAGCGTCACGCCACCCGACGAATAATCCTGTGTAGCTGTGTGAGGCGAGATGCAGAGTGCTGTCCACTCCGCACGGCTCTGCAGGAATTGCGTCAGAACAGCGTCGGCTCCGCCCGGGCGCCGCTGCGGGCCTCCTGCACGCGGGCATTCCAGCGCTGGACCAACCACATCTCGATCAGCTCCGGGTCGGTGCCCACCTGCATCGCCCAGGCGCTGAGCAGTTGCAGGTAGCGGTCGTAGCGGCGGAGGGTGAACCCACTGACCGACGGCTCCTCGAGCCAGCCCTCGTGGATGAGCGTCGAGACCCCGTGCTGGTCGATCAGTTGGGCGCGGACGCCGTCGCGCCGCACGCCGACCGCCCACATGAACAGCGCCATCAGTGGCACCCCGACACCGGGCATGTCCGGCCAGCCCGACCACGCGTCGCCCGACGGCTCGGGGATCCGCTTGTCCTTGGCACACCGGTCCAGCACGTTCTTGATCTTGGCAAGCGGTTCCCGCTCGGCGTACGGGTTGAAGACGTCGGGCAGGCGGCGGGTTGCCCGACGGCTGCGATGCGCGCTGCGCCAGGCCGCGCACAGGAACAGCAGACCGAGCGCATCGTGCTCGGAGTCGATCAGTTCGCTGCCGAGTTGTAGGTCGTTGCGCTGGACGACGGCGACACCGCGGTCGACCACCCGACCGTCGAGATCCCGTCCGTGCAGGACGATCCCGTGCTCGTGCTCGCGCAGGTGGTGGTTCCACCAGTCGAGGTCGACCGGTGCGCTGTCGTCGAGCACGTGCAGCGGATAGGCGCGGGCACGGCACCACTGCGCGCAGGCCTCCGGTGGCGTGAACCCGTCGTCGAGCAGATGCATGTGGCGATGATTGCACCAGGTACCGACAGCGGCGGCGCGCGACACGGTGGCACCCCGGACGATGCGGGCATACCTTTGACGGTGAGGGCTCGATCGCGAGTGGCTACGCGAGGCGACCGGGCCCTCGCAGGTGACCGCTGATGGCTGCATTGGGTGTGTTGGCGCTGGTAGTGGGCGTGCTGCTGATCGTGATCGAGGCGCACGTCCCGACCTACGGTGTGCTAGGCGTTGCCGGAACCCTGCTTGCCGGAACCGGGGCGTGGCTGCTGTTCACGTCCGGCGGACTCGGACTCGAGATTGCGCTGCCGGTGACGCTCGGTGTGGGTGTGGTCGGACTCGGCGCGGTCGCCGTCACCGGTCGGAAGGTGCTGAGCGCGCGGCGAGAACCCGTGCGGACCGGCGCGCAGTCACTCGTCGGATCCGAGGCGCTGGTCCGGAGCTGGGACGGCCACCAGGGGCAGGTGGAGCTGGGCGGCGAATTGTGGCGCGCGCGAATGGAGTTCGGTTATACCGAGACGCCGGGCGCGGGGGAGTCCGTCGTCGTCGAGGGGGTGCGTGGGCTCACGCTGAGCGTGCGTCGTCGTGAACCGTGGGAGTTGCCATGTTGACCACCATCATTCTGGCCGTCATCGTCGTCGCACTGCTCGCGGTGATCGTCGCGTCGGCCGCGGTTCGGGTGCTGCGCGAGTACGAGCGCGGTGTGCTGTTCCGGCTCGGCCGGCTCGTTGACCTGCGCGGACCGGGGCTGGTGCTGCTGATCCCGGCGGTGGACCGGATGGTGCGGGTGAGCCTGCGGACGGTGACGCTGAACGTGCCGATGCAGGAGGTGATCACGCGGGACAACGTGCCGGTGAAGGTCACCGCCGTCGCGTACTTCCGGGTGGTGGACGCGGACCGAGCGATCGTCGGGGTGGAGGACTACTTCGCGGCGACGTCGCAGATCGCACAGACGACGCTGCGGTCGATTCTCGGCAAGGCGGAATTGGATGCCCTGCTGGCCGAGCGCGAACGCCTCAACGAGGACCTGCAGAAGGTGATCGACCAGCAGACCGAGCCGTGGGGCGTGAAGGTCACCACCGTGGAGATCAAGGACGTCGAGATTCCGCGGGACATGCAGCGGGCCATTGCGCGGCAGGCGGAGGCCGAGCGCGAGCGGCGCGCCAAGATCATCAATGCGGAGGCAGAATTCCAGGCGTCCGCGAAGCTCGCCGAGGCCGCGGACATCATCAGCCGCAACCCGACCACTCTGCAGCTGCGTTACCTGCAGACGCTGGGGGAGTTGGGTGGGGAGAGCACGTCGACGGTGGTGTTCCCGGTGCCGATCGATCTGGTGCGGCCGTTCCTGGCCGGGGATTCGGTGCTGGCTCCGTCGACGAGCAGCGAGCGGCCCGCGTTGCGGGGGCGGAGTGACATGGAGTCGCTCATCGCCGGCTGGACGTCGGTGCGGGCCGACGCCCAGCCGGTCGAGAAGTAGCGAGCGTCAGTTCGACGGCTTCCCGACGGGGATGGTCTCCCCGAGGTCGCCGGCGTCGTGTCCATCGCCGCACGCGCAATCGTCGCCGCAGCCGCCAAAGGGGATGCCCGCCGCTACCACGGCACCTTGCTGAATTCTGTCGGGTCGTACAAGAGATTGTGCTTGGTAACTCCGCTTGTGCATGCCCATACGCTCTCGGCCCCATCATCAGTCTTGGCTCGCCGCAACACCATCGACCGCTGACACTGTGGACATGTTCCTGCCGGAGTCGATCTGTAGATCTCGCCATCAGGAGCTTTCTCAAAGACGAACCCGAAGAGGTGAAACGCGCCCGACCGATCGACACCCCACCTGATTAGCATCACGAAGCCTCCACAAACCGCTGGTATCAGCATGGCAAGGGTGAGCCAGATTCCCCAAGACGCATGGTTGAAGTTCAGATTTAGAACCGACCCAAGAAGCCCTACTGTTGTCGCGACTGTCGCGAGCCAGTTGTCGGGTAGCCAGGACTTCGTCGTGGCGCGTCGTGACATCTCCATGGCGCGGTAGCCGAAACTGTCCGGAGCGTAAAAGTCGCCGCCGACGATGGTGCCCGAGACGTCGATGTCGCCTCCTGCCTGCAAGCCGGGGCCACTAATCACCGTCTGAGATTGGGGCGCATACGAAGATCCAGTTGAGCCGCGACACACCGGGCAAAACGGGAATTGGGGCGAAGCCTGCGGCTTGCAGTTGCATGGTTCGATCATCTCTGGCTCCTCAATGTCACGGTTTCAGAGAAGCGTGTCATTCACTACCGACAAGTCGGTTTAACAGTTCATCTTCGATTCGAACGACTGGCGATAGCGCGCCCCAGATTGGCGGTGAGTCGTCGCTAAACGAGGGGAAGCGAAGCGTGATTTGCGCCTTGAGCGCTCGCCGAGGCCTGGGGCCAGAGATTGGACGGCCCTACCGGCGCAGAGGGCGTCACGCCCAATCCGTCGATGATCTTCGACAGAGATGAGCTTCGAGGTCGATGATGGAGAATGCGCGGGCGCCCCGGTTGGCCGCTCCGCGGAGTTGGTTGAAGCTCCCCGGGTAGGGCGGTGCGTGCGTTGACTGACTGACCGATGACGAACTACTCCCTCGGATCTTTGGATCAAGGAAGTGACCTGAACGGATCCGAATGGGCGTCGGTGACGTCAACAACGCCGTGCCTCGGGCAGTCAGCGACCGCTTGCCGGCTGGACGTTGATGCAGGCCGACGCCCAGCCGGCCGAGACGTAACGATCAGTTCGACGGCTTCCCGACGGGGATGGTCTCCCCGAGATCGCCTGCGTCGTGTCCGTCACCGCAGGTGCAGTCGTCGCCGCAGCCGCCGCAGCCACCAGCGTAGGAGTCGTCGTCGGCGTCGCAGTCGAGGACGCCACCGAGCTTGGCGGCGAAGTCGTCGTCGAGGTCGTGGGTGAGCTCGTGGATCTCGTCGACCAGGTTGATCAGGTGCTGCGGCGCGAACGGGTCGGCGTCGACCAGCGTCGAGACCAGCAGGTGACCGTCCTCGATCGTGAAGCGCAGGCGCGGCCACTCGGCGGACAGCTCCGGCAGGTTCTGCACGGCGGCGGCGCCGTCACCGAGCTCCGAGAGAATCGACGCCCACACGTGCAGCTGCGGACCGTCCTCGGCGACCGTGACGTAGAGCCCGAAGCCGTGGACCGGGATCGCGATGTCGCCGTCCTCGTCGACCTCCGGCGCGCTGCCGAGGAGTTCAGTCAGCGTGCGGAGGGACAGGGCCTGCAGCTGCTCGCGGCTGTCCGTCGCAATCGCGAAGGCGCCATCGAGCTGCAGCGGCTGGTCGGTGGTGTCGTGGTCGGTCATCATTCCCCTATCCGGCGCCGGCCGGATTCACGGTTCGGGCGCTGCAAAGTCGGTGTTCGGTGGGTGTTAACGGTATCGCGCGACCACAGTTGGGCATGCATCGGCGGTGACCGCGACGAAGGCGTGATGCTGTACACATTTCGCGGACTGATCGGTATGGTCGGGCGGATGTCGGATCGATCGAGGGGATAACCGTGGCTCGGACGGGCAGCTACACGCTCGCGGACTATCTCGATCCGACAGAGGGCCAGCTACGCGATGAATGGCGGTCGGTAGTCAGTCGGAGCGTCATTCCGAAAGGTGCGGGGAGACAAGTCAACTTCGTTCCCAGTGAGGTGGTGCTCGCGCTGTGCGCGTCCTTGCTGGTCGACCACTCGCGATTTGGGAGTGGCAGCGCGCACCGCGCAGGGTTTCCGGTCCAACACCTTGCCGCGCTGTACAAGCGGCGTCCAACGAGCATCCTCGCGAAGATGGCGAACCTCGATGGAACTCGGACGAACGGTGGACGGCTCGAACTCGAAGTTTCGGCTCGAATGTCTTCCGATAGTGAGCTTCTCAGGGATGTCTATCTGAGAATCTTGCGAGGTGCACGGTCCGAAGGGATCGGAACCGATCTGCTCCCAGACTTCCTCCAGCTCGAAGAGGGAGATGACCTCGTGTTCCTCGGTCAGGAAGAACTGGTAGAGAGCGAGGTCGAGCGTGCGCTCCAATCGCAGCTTGAGAAGTGGGCGCGGGAGAACACGGATGTTCCGTCTGAAGTCACGCAGAAGCTCCTGATATCCACTGCGCGCATCGGCCAGCATCGATTCGCGGGTCAGGTCCTGGCGAACCACGGGCACCGGTGCGTCTTCTGCGGTTTGAGTGGATATATCGGCGGACGGAAGCGACCGCGCTTGCTGACGGCGAGCCACATAAAGCCTTGGAGGAGCAGTTCGAATCGTGAACGGCTGGACTTCCGGAACGGGTTGAGTGCTTGCCCAACGCATGACGTGGCGTTCGACACCGGGCTGATCACCGTCGGCGCAGATCTAACGATCAGTCGCACCGCGGGTATTGACCGGGAAATGGCGATCGAGCCCCCACTGCGCTTTGCACTGGGCAGCCCGCCGTTGGCCCCGAAACTCCTGCTTCCGGACACCGCAGAAAGACCCGACATTGCCTACTTGGAGTGGCATCGGTCCGAGGTGTTCGTCGACATTTGATGGGCGCGCGATGGGGATCGGTTGGGGCGGGAACGGGGCAGCCCGGAACGGGTTAATGCCGACTCGCGCGTGGGCCACCACACTTCTTGCAGATCGACCAGACACCGGCGCGGGGGCCGCCGGTGACTTCTTCGCGGACGAGCAGACGCCCGCAGGGACACGTCTCTGCATATTCGCTGCTACCCGGCACATACGAGGTTTTCCGGCGGAGCAGTGCGCGCCGAGTCGCCGGGGCAAGCTGGCGGTTCACGGTCCTCAGAATTTGTCCGGGATCAGCCGAGAGCAGCGCGTTGGATGCGGTCCACAGGGTGTCGCCGACGACGGCCGTGGATTCCCGGACCGGGCTGCACGGCCGCAGGAACACGGACGAATATCGAAGCGGAGCCAAGACCTCCGGTAGATCGCCGTTGGCCCGGGGGCGGTACCAGATGGACACCGCGACATCGCCGGCTACATCGGCCACCGCCTCGATGATGGGGCGTGCAGCCTTGGGATCGAGATCGGCGGACCAGATGTCGATCGAGTCTCGTGCGGACCCGATGTCGGAGATCAGCCGCTCCAGATCTGGCTCGTGCGTCGTCGGCGAGTATGACAGGGAGACAGCGTCTTTCCATCTCACGAAGTCGGCTTCGACGAGTGCCCGCCTGGTGAAGTCGTGGACGGCATCGGTACCCGTCCTGCTGCGATGAATGTGGCCGAGATCGGCAACGAGGATCAGCTGGTCGCGCGCCCGGCTGGCTGCCACGTTGATCAGCCGTGCTCCGTCGCTGCCGGAGTACCCCTGCGCGAACCACCGGTGAAGCTTCATCCCGCCACCGGCGGTGTCCACGGCGTCGAACAGAACGACGTCGGCTTCGCCGCCCTGGAACCGGTGCACGGTCGACGCGGCGCGGCTGTTGTCGGCCGGATCCATCAGCGCAGCAAGGAGTGCGGCCTGACTGGCAAACGGGCTGACGAGTGCCACGGAACCGTCCATACCTACGGTCGTCAGGAGTGCCGCCGCAAGTTGCGCATGCATCGGGTTGTATCGCGAATGGAGCCCGTGCTTGCGCGCGGCCCTGGTCGCGAGCGCGGAACTGTCGAGAATGATGATTGGCGCATCACTCAATGTGAAGGTCGAACGGCGGCGCGGATGCACCGAATCGGCGGTGGCGAGCCGGTGCTCCGGGTAGAAGCCGTCGCTGACGGCCTCGGCGATCTGTAGCTGCATTCGATATTGGACGTCGAGGACCGCCAAGTTCGGCACGGGTAGCCCCTTGCGTACGGCCGCGTCGATCCCGGCGCTTTCGAACGGGCTGCGGCGCAGCCACAGCTTGGCGTGCGGATCCTCGGCCACCGAGACAGGCGGGAGCTGCCGGAAGTCGCCGGCGATGATCGTGTGACCGCGTCCGAGCCCGGCAACGAGCATCGCCATGACGGCCGACACCATGCTGCCTTCATCGATGATGACAACGTCGAAGGCGGCGCCGGCAAGGGTGTCCAGAACCGATTGGTGTGTGGTGGCCGCAACGAGACGCGCATCCCGGCACACCTGACGACGGACGTCCGACAGGATCGATCCCAGCTCCTTCGACATCTCCCGATTGCGTGTGATCTGAGCTTCGAGGCTGCGCACACGGTTGTCGTCGACGGACTCGGTGCTGTCCGGAGAGTTGGTGATCCGACGCAGTGTGGACCGGAGCTCGCGGGTTTCGCCTTCGAGCTCGAGACGGCGCGCTGCCACGGCCTCCCCGCGCATGGCGGTGACTTCGTCAGTCAGTACCGGGACCGGACATCCGATCAGGGCGTCGATGGTCGGTTCGCCGACCCGGACCACGGTGCCGACTGCGAAGTCATCTGCTCTGCTGAGGAATCCAGCCAGGGCCACGTCCACCGCCGCGTTTGTCGGGGCGGTGAGAAGCACGCGCTTCCCCCGGGCGAGTAGCTCGCGGATCAGGACCGACAGTGTGGTCGTCTTGCCGGTTCCAGGTGGTCCCCACAGCCAGGTCAGCCCCTCTCGGAGACCGTGGTGCACGGCATTGCTCTGCGCGGTGTTGAGCTCGGTGATCTTAGGTGTGCCGGCAGAATCCAGGCCGACGCCACGGCCAGGTAGCACGACATCGAGCGCGGCGCGGCTGTCAAAACGGCCTACGTCTTGGAGCAGTTCGTTGAGGCGCCTCCGTTGGCGGGCGAGTAGCCAGGACAGGTGGCACCGCAGCGTCGCGTTTGTGATGTCCGGGCAGCTACTCGACACTGACAGACTGATCGACGTGCCGTACACGGCGACGACCTCGACTTCGTACTCCTCGACGTCCTTGAACTTCGTGATCAATGTGGCGGTCTGCCCCTCGCTCGTCGGGGCATCACCTTGCATCTCGAAGTGCAATACCTTGCGGGCATCGGTAACGGTGACCGAGGTCCCGGAGGTCAACGCGACGTCGTGGGTCGACTTCGTTCGGGTCACCTCGTTGTGCTCGGCCGCGAGCGCACGGGCCGCCTCGGCCGCTACCTGCTCCCACTCCGGATCCGCTGGAACGGACCAACCGTCGGAGGGAGCGTTCGTATCCAGGTTCGCGGCTGCACGAAGTCGAGCAATCTCTCGAATGTCGCTGCGGGTCAGTGCGGACGACTGCATCGGCGGTGCGGCGGCGCGAGACCCGGTGATCGTCGATTCGTCTGCCGATGACGGTGCGACCCAGCCGATCGGCAGCCACCGAGACTGTGCTTCGTCGAGGGTGGCAAGCGAATGCTCATGGCATGCCAGGAACACATGACTGTCGTCGATCCGGCGCAAACCCACCTGTTCCAGCCGCAGGAGAAGGTCGGACCTGTTGACTGGGCCGTCCGCGAAGGCCGCCTTGAGAGCAGGCACGAGCCGGGACGGGTAGCTGTTCATGCGGTCGACCTACCTGTGATTCGTTGTGCTGGAGAGTCTCAGCAGATGTATAGCTGACCGCTGTGACATCACCGACCTCAGGCGCGGTCAACCCGGGTACCACGACGTTCACCGTGCGTGTCTTTCCACGTCATCCGGCGATTGGACGAGCCATGAGAGGCATGCCGGTCGTGGTTGCGGCCCGCTCTGAGCGGCCCTCGGAAAGTGGGTAGATCGAAACCGGGTTGCCCGGACTTCAAGTGGCAACCTGGCGGAGTGCATTCCGGCGTGCCGCCGTTCGACAGGTTCGGATCAGACATGATGTCGTCGTGATGAACGACGCGTACGAGCGACTTGCTGCGGCGGTGGAGCGTGCCAAGGATGGTTCTCCGTTGGCGCGAGTACCAACGCATTCTGCTCGACGAGTTCCAGGACACCGACCCACTGCAGCTGGAGCTGGCGGAAGCCATCGTGGCGGGGGCGTCTGGGCGCCTGTTCACGGTGGGCGATCCGAAGCAGTCGATCTACCGATTCCGTCGTGCCGATATTGCCACCTACATGGCGGCTCGCGACGCGCATGAGGGACGGGACGAGACGGCGATCGTTCGGCTGACGACGAACTTTCGTTCGAGTAGGCCGGTATTGGACTGGGTGAACGCGGTGTTCGAGCAGCTCATGGTCGCCGAACATCACACGCAGTCTGGTTATACGCCGCTCGATCCGGCGCCCGGGCGTCCGCAGTGGGACAGCAGCTGGGGGCCGCAGCCATTTGTGTTCTGCAATCCCACGGAGCTCGAGGACGCCCGGCTGTCGCCGGCGAATGCACTGCGGTCGGCGGAAGCGCAAGATGTGGCGCGGGTGACCGCCACGGCGCTCGATCAGAAATGGTGCAAAGAAGTCGGAGGACCCGATAGAACGTTCGAGCATGTCCCTCTGAATCTGAGTGACGTCTGCATCCTCATTCCGGCCCGGGCGTCGTTGCCCTACCGCGAGGACGCACTCGACAACGCGGGAATCGAGTTCCGGGCGGAGGCGTCCTCGCTGGTGTACTCCAAGCAGGAGATTCACGATCTACTGCTCACCCCCGGTCGCTATCCAATCACGCCGATGCGGCCGCGTTGGTTGCTGCGCTGCGCACCCCGCTGTTCGGGTGCGGCGACGATGACCTGTTGCGATGGAAGTCTGGGGGTGGAGCATGGCGAATCCACGCAGAACCGCCGGCAGGATTGGCGGAGTCCCGGTCGCACGAGGCCTCGCATACCTTCGGCAGGTGTGGCAGGAGCTGCCGGGAATGAATCCCGGAATGCTGTTGAGCCGCCTGGCGGCGGGCAGGCGGATGTTCGAGGTATCGATGGGCAGCCCGAGACACCGTGACGTCTGGCGCCGCCTGCGTTTCGTGATTGATCAGGCGCATGCCTGGTATCGGACAGACGGTGGAAACCTGCGTGACTATCTGGCGTGGGCGACGGCGCAGCAGGAGGACGACGCCCGCGTGACGGAGGCGGTGTTGCCGGAGGTGGGCGTCAACGCCGTTCGGATCATGACGATGCATGCGGCGAAGGGACTGCAGTTCCCGATGGTGGTGATCGCCGGGATGAGTGGGGGCTTCAAGAACTCAGGTGAGGCAGCTCTGTGGGATGCCGATGGTGAACTGCACGTCAATCTGTGCAAGGAGGTGAAGCTGCTTGGCTACGGATCAGCAGCGCAGACGGAAGCAGCGCACATCGCCGCCGAACGGGTCCGTCTGCTGTACGTGGCCTGTACTCGTGCCGAGAGCTTCCTGGCGGTGTCGGGCTACCAGCCGGACAAGGGCAACGGATGGGGGACGGTACTCGCGCCGGCACTGGAAAGCGTACCGAACACGCCGCCGGAACTGCTCGACGGAGCCGGGAGGGACGACTACCCAACGGCAACCGCGCCGTATCCCGTGCCATGGGAGGCGTGGCGAGCCGAGACCTTGCGGGTGGCAGCATCATCGTCGGTGGCATCGTCGGTGCCGGCCACCGACATTGCGCATGGTGGGTCGAGACTGGGAACCGAAATCCTCGGGATGATTCAGAACGACGGCAAGGTTCCCACCGCCACGTCCGGCGAGACCGTCCGAGCCTCGATGAACGCACTCGAGAGCGGGACCGTGTTCGGTACCGCGGTGCATGCGCTTCTGGAGTCGATCGACCTGACGATCCCGCTCGCGACCGAGTTCAATGCGCAAGCTGCGACGGTCGTGAAGGCTGCGGGCCTGTCGGACCTCACAGGGTTCGTCGCCGTTGCGAAATCGGCGCTGAACTCGGCGCCCGTGAAACGTGCTGCAACCCGTGAGCACTGGCAGGAAATGCAACTGGCCGGGTCGCTACCCGACAGCGATACCGTGGTCGAGGGCGTCGCGGACCTTGTGTACCGCGAGGACGACCAGTCGCTAGTGATCATCGACTACAAGACGGACGTCGCAGTGTCGGAACAGACCCTTGAGGCCTACTGGGCGCAGCTCTCTGTGTACGCCGACCTACTTACGCGAGTCGCGGGGGAGCGGGTCAGCGCGCTCGTGCTGTTGTTCCTGCGGAGCGAGGGAGCGGAGGTGCTGGAGCGCCGCTTCGATACTCGTCCGGACACCCGGAGCCTTGACCTTGTCGGAGATGGCGGAGGCCCCGGGTAGTCCGGAGTTGGTTCGTAGGGCGCTGTGATTCCGCTACGTTCCCGGCCCCACGAGCTGCATCAGCTCGGTGTAGTTGGTGACGACGTTGTACGTGACGTTCTGGTCGTTCTTCTTGTTGAGTGAGTCGAAGAACTTACGGGCGCACTCGATCTTCGCTTTCTCGGCTCCCTTGAGTTGGAGGCTCGATAGTGAGCCCTTGGTTTCGGCGACAAAATAGACGTGTTTGACGCTGCCCTCGGTGAACGCGATGGCCCAGTCGGGGTTGTAGTCGCCGACCGGGGTCGGGATGAAGAAGCCTCGCGGCAGCTTTGCGTAGACCGCGACCTCGTTGCTGGTGTCGATCTCGTTCACAAAGTCGCGTTCGATCTTGGAGTCGGTGACGATGTAGTCGTAGATGTGCTTCTTCAGTTTGCTGCCGGCGCGGGTGAAATCCTGCTTCGTCTGGTTCTCCGTGAAGATTGCCGAGTCGAATCGAGCTTCCAGCGTGTCGTAGGTCAAGTGTTGGACAATCGCGGTGGCCTTCTGCTCGTTGACCAGCCGAGCAGTCTCGGTAATGAACTGCTCCGGGTTGAGCCGGAACTTGACGAAGGTCGCCGGCGTAACGCCGGCGAGGATGGCAGCCACAGTCCGTCGGGTGAGTTGAGTCTTTTCGGTGATTTCGCCGAGAAGGTCGTACTTGACCTGTGATCCGGCTGTAGCCGTCTCGGTTTCGGTGCGCGTGTCCGAGACCGAGAACCCGGTGCCGTTGGTGAGGTCGTCGGCGTCGAGGGCGTCGTGTTGGGCACCTTCGTGGATGACGTACTGCATCGCGGCGACGTTGAGGTGCGTGTCGAGGGATCGGATGCACTCACGGATCAGCTCGTTCGAGTCGAACTCGACCTGGTAGACGGCCTTGTGGTTGATCCGGTTCCATAGTGCCTGGAACTCTTTCCGGGCGAAGTTGGCCTCATTGAGGGGGATCTTCTTCGGCTTGCGGTCGTTCTCCGGAACTGGAACGTCGAGGTAGAGCATGTCCACCAGCGGCCAGACGGAATCGATGACCGGCGCCAGTATCTCTGAGGTCGGCACAGCGAGGGTGCCGGCGGCCTTGTCGTCCTTGTACTTGGTGGTGACGAGTCCGTCTTCGTCGACGTAGCCGTTCTGCACCAAGTGGAAGTAGATCGCTTTGGCGAGTTTCTCCTCGACGACGGATTCGCCCGCCTGGGTGTGGATCGTCTTGCCTGTGAAGAACTCCTCGCTTGCCGCGCGTGGCCGTGCTGACAGGGATTCGGCGATTTCCTTTTGTAGCCCGGTGACGAAGTCGGTGTAGGACTCGTCGGTGACGACAGTGAGTTCGTTGATGTCGTGCACGGTGGCGGGGTGATCCATGCGCTCGCCGTGCTGGTTGACCGCCAGGCGCAGGCCGCGGCCGATCTCCTGGCGGCGGGAGACGGTGTTGTCGCTCTTCTTGAGCATGCCCATCACGAATACGTTGGGGTTGTCCCAGCCCTCGCGCAGTGCAGAGTGGGAGAAGATGAAGCGCACCGGCTCGTCGAACGACAGCAGGCGTTCCTTCTTCCTGAGGATCAGATCGTAGGCGTCGGTGTCGGTGGACTGCCCCTTGTCGTCACCGCGGCCGCTGACCTTGCCGTCGATCTGACGCTTGGTCTTCTTGTCGATGGAGAAGTAGCCCCCGTGCACAGACCTGACGTCGTCACGGCGCAGATACTCCTGGCGCGCGGCAGTCGATTCATCGAGTGCGAGTTCCGCGAGCACCTCGTCGCGGATGGTCGCGTACTCTTCTTCGAACCAACGGGCGTAGTCGCCTAGGGTGTCCTCGCGGTCGTAGTCGCGGTATTTCGCGACCTCGTCGATGAAGAACAGCGAGAGCACCTTGATGCCCCGACTGAACAGCTCCCGCTCCTTGTCGAAGTGCGCGCGGATCACCTCGCGAATTTGGATGCGCCGCTTCGCTTCCTCCGTCACGTCCTCGGTGACCTGCCCGGCCATGACAACGTCGCCGTTACTCAGTTCAACGACGTCACGGTTGGCGTCGATGTCGGTGATGAACAGGCCCTTGTAGGCCTCGATACCGTTGGAGATGTCATGCAGGTTGGCGCCGACATCGAGGCGCTTGACCTGTCGCTTGATCGGCCCACCCTTGGTCTGCACCTCAAGCTCGACCCGCGCCCGGGGCTTGGCGCCCTTGGCGATCTCGATCGCATCCAGGTACAGGTACGCGGTCGAGCCGGCCAGCCCCTTGACGGTGATACCGCGGACCGCGATCTTCTTGACCAGCTTCTGGTTGTAGGCATCGACGGCGTCTAGCCGGTGAACCTTGGTGTGCTCGACCTTGTGGGTGGCCGAGTAGCGCAGCATCATCAGCGCGTTGAAGCGCGACAGCGCCTCCAACGACTTGGCAGCACCGACCTTCTGCGGCTCGTCGATGATGACGATCGGACGGTTCGCACTGATCACATCGATGGGACGACGAGACTGGAAGTCATCGAGCACGTCGTAGATGCGGCGGTTGTCCTTGCCGGTGGCGTTGAACGCCTGGATATTGATGATCATCACCTGCACCTCGGCATCGGAGCTGAACCGCTCGATCTCGTGCAGCTGCGAGGAGTTGTAGACGAACGAGCGAGGCTTCGTTCCATAGATCTGCTGGAAGTGCTCGGCTGTCACCTTGAACGACTTCTGCACGCCCTCACGGATCGCAATCGAGGGAACCACGATGATGTACTTCGACCAGCCGTACCGCTTGTGCAGCTCCATGATCGTCTTGATGTAGACGTACGTCTTGCCCGTACCGGTTTCCATCTCGACATCGAGATTCGGCGCCCCTGGCGCGGCCTTGCTATCCGAAATCTTGGCCGACCGTGGCAGGTTCCGGGACTGCTGGACCTTGTGGACGTTCTCCAGCAGCTGGGCACCGGTGAGGGCGATCTCGGCATTGCGAAGACCGGAATCTGGTGTCGAGTTCTCCTCGAACAGTGAGGGATTCGAGACGGGCTTCACCTTGCCGGGGTCGATCCGGTAGGAGATGCCGTCGTGTTTGGGCTGCCCGGCGAACACCTCGACCACCGAGTCGACGGCGTCGGTCTGGTACTGCTGGACCTTGAACTGAAGCTTCATGAGATCAGATAGCCTTCACGTCCGTGGCCGGCGATACCTCACGGAAGATCTGCTCCGCGTTGATGCGGGCGTCGTCCGATGCGAAGCTGGAGTCACGGAAGACTGCACGTAGAGGCTCACGCTTGGCGATGGTCCGCACGAGTTCGGGGCTGACCTCCGAGTCGAAGCACGCGATCAGCGCACCGTACTCGACCACGAACACGTCATGGCCGTCGGTCTGTTCGACCTCAACAGGCATGGTCAGCTCAAGACCCCAGTCGAGCAGCACTTGGAACAGCAGGTCTTCAGACGATCGGCCAGGCTTAGTGCTGCTCTCCAATTGGCCGAGTGCGAGCTGATCGGTCTCGTCTGGGGAGCGCAGCACGTCAGTCATGTTGGTGGTATCGACCTCGAACACCCGAAATCCGAAGTCCATGTGCTCATTCGCGAGTCCCGCCTGTGCGGCTGCCAACTGGCCCGCCCTGCGGATCCGCGCCTTGGCCACATCTGCGATCGTCGCATAGCCCGCCTTCGCCGCAGGCGTTGAAATGCCAACCACCTCCGGGTACTGAATGGCAATGAACTTCCGTGCACCATCATCGTCCAAGTTGAGGCGCATGACGGCTTCTGCCGTGGTGCCAGACCCCGCGAAGAAGTCAAGCACGGTGCAATCCTTCGCGCCCGCGGCCCCGTACCTGATTAGCCGGGAGAGGAGCGACACGGGCTTGGGGTAGTCGAAGATCTTCTTCCCCCCAAGGATTTTTGCCACCTCCTCGCTGCCGTCCTTCGTCGTGCCAGCATCAAGGAGCAGTGAACTCGGTGTACGTGTGTCGCCTCGTTGAATTCTCTCGTTGAGGTAGAGTTTGCGCTTGGGTGCGCTGTCGCCCTTAAGTCCGAACTTGACCCGGCCATCGTCGATCAGGTCCTGCATCGAACGAGGGTTGATGGCCCACGATCGACCAGCCGGAGGCCAAAATCCCTGACCTGTATCGGGATTCACGACCTCATAGTTCGTGTCACCTCCAGGCTTATTCGCGTCAAGGGGAACGAGTTTCCATGGACCCCGTGGATCGCCGTCGGGATTCGAGTACTCGGTCGATCGAAGCGGCTCACCCCAAAAGGTAAGTTGCTCGCGGTTTCGAGCGTATGCCAGAACATAGTTGTGGTTCGCCGAGATTTCTTGGTCATCCGAAATAGAAGTTCGGGACTGCCAGACAATCGTGGCAACGAAGTTTGCAGTGCCGAAAATCTCGTCCATCAGGACACGAAGATTCGCACCTTCGTGGTCGCCAATGGTGACAAACATCACTCCGTCGTCGGACAGAAGGTTACGGGCGAGGCGCAGTCGTGGGTACATCATCGTCAGCCAGTCGGAGTGGAAGCGACCGTTAGTGAGCGGGTTGGTATTTAGCCTCCCTCGCTCGTCGAGCTCGCCCGAACGCGAAAGGTAGTCAGAGGCAGACGTGGAAAAATCGTCCTCGTAAACGAGGTCAGATCCTGTGTTGTAGGGAGGGTCAGCGAAGATGACCTTTATCTTTCCGAGGTACGACTCCTGTAGTAGCTTCAAGGCCTCGAGATTGTCGCCCTCGATGAAGAGATTCTTAGTGGTGTCGAAGTCGACGGATTCCTTGCGTACGGGTCGGAGTGTCTTAGCGATGGGGGCGTTGGCTGCGAAGGCAGCGGCGCGCTTGCCGGGCCAGTCGAGCTGGTAGCGCTCCTGAGGGCCGTCGACGACATGGTCGGAGAGTTCCTGGCGGAGGAGGTCGAAGTCGATGGCTCGCTTCGGATTACCGTCGCCGTCGACGGTCTCGGTGACTACGCTGGGGAACAGTTTCGCGAGTTTGTCGATGTTCGCATCGGTCAAGTCGGGGGAGGTCATGCGCAGTTTCTCCACGGGTTAGTTCTGCCTCTTCATCTCAATGAGTTCAACTCTGTTTGCTTCTTCTTCAGGGTCCGGCGCAGCGCCACCTTGCGGTTGAACTGCGGCTCGGTGCGGAGCTTGCGCTCCAGCGTCGCGATCTCGCGTTCGAGCGTTCGCGCGGTGTCCAGTCTGGCTGAGACCTCCGAGTTGTCCTCACCCGGCCGCGTCGCCACCGGCATCAACGGCTCCAGGAGCGCGGTGTAGAGGGCAGGCAGGGTGATCGCGGTTGGTAGCGGTCGGCGATCAGTGCCGGCAGGCTGCCAGTCGGTCCAGTAGTAGGTACTGAGTTTCGGTGCACCAGAGCCGAGTTGTTTGTGCGAGGCGATCATCCGGGTGTGCTCGTCCTCGCCGTGGCCGCGGCTGATTTCGAAGACGATCGGGAACGGGATGGCCTTGTCGATCGCGGTCAACACTGACTCCGTGACGTCGGTGCCTTTCGTGTCGATCCGGAACACCTGGATCTCCGAGACTGCGTCGCTGCCGGGCAGGTTGACGGTGGATTCAGCGAGCTTGTACGCCCAGGTGATGCGTCGCACTTCGGAGACAAACTTCTCCCGCACCGCCGCGGGGACGGTGCCGTGCTCGTAGAACTTCTCCTTCGGGATTCGGCTGCCAAACTGCGCGGCGTCGGGCCAGCGGTATAGGAAGTTGGCGGCGAGCTCACTCATCGGGTGATGCCCCCTGCGTAGTGTCGACGATCGCGATAAAGGCGATGAGCTCGAAATCCTCGAGTCCGGCGATCGTCTGCGTGAGTGCAGTTGTGTGGCCACCGGTGAACAGGCTGTCGATGTCGCGTTCCTCGGTGACGTCGATCATCGAGTAGATCGCGTCGGTGAGCAGTTCGGAGTACCGCTCCATGTTCGCGCCCTCACCGGTGGCTGCGTTGAAGGTGCGGACTGCGTCAGCGACGGGTTGATCGTGGGGGCGGCATCCGGTCCGGATGAGGTCGAGCAGATGTTTGGCCTCGGTGTGGTCGGCGATGACGGTGCCGTTGTCGCCGAGGTAGACGAGGTAGTGCGGGTGCAGGCGATTGCCACGGTTGATGTTCTCGTCGGCGTTCACGTTCCGTAGTGCGAAGATTACGCCCGGTTTCAGCCCCTTGGCCGGGTCTGCGGGTACCACGGCGTGCAGGCCCTTCGGTGCGGCCGCCAGGTCGCCGTACTCCTTGATATAGCCGAGCAGGTCCATGCGGAAGTCGTTGAGTCCCAAATCGGTGATCGAGACTCCGCTTCGCACATCCTCCAACTCGATGACATCGTCCTGCAGCTTGCGGAGCTGCTCCTTACGGAAGGCGGCATCGGAATCTTCGAGGGTGAGGATATTGTCGTCGGCGGTACCGGCGAGGTCGGCGATGACCATCCGGTTCTCGACCCGCTCCTTGAGGTTGATGTACTCGTCGAGGGAGATGTCGGGCCAGAAGTTCACCAGCTGAATGTGGTTGTTCGTCGATCCGATGCGGTCGACCCGGCCGAACCGCTGGATGATCCGCACCGGATTCCAGTGGATGTCGTAGTTGACCAGGTAGTCGCAGTCCTGAAGATTCTGACCCTCGCTGATCACATCGGTGCCGATCAGGACGTCGATCTCGATCGTTGCCTTCGGCATGGTCAGGTGCCGTTGCTTCGACCGCGGCGAGAACAGGGTGAGGACTGACTGGAAGTCGTATCCGGTGCCGATCGTGGTCTTCGCCCCGTTCCCGCCGCCGGTGACGAGCCCGAGTTCCATACCGGCGGGGCTCAGCGCGGGGCCGAGCTCGCGGTAGAGGTAGTTGGCGGTGTCAGCGAACGCGGAGAAGATCAACACCTTGCGGTTCCCGTCGTTGATCGGGTTCGCAGCCTTGTCCGCGATGAGGTCCTTCAAGGCGCGCAGTTTCAGATCGTGTTCGGGCGTGATCTTGTGCATCTCGGTGACCAGTCGGTGCAGCGTCTCGCGGTCGTTCCACAGATCTCGCTGCCAGGAGTCGACGTCGATGTCCTGGAGATCGATCTTGATCTTGTTCCCGAACACGAGCGCCTCGGCGTCTGCCGTGTCCTCGTCGTCGACCTCGAGATTGTCCAGGTCGATGTCCATATCGGTGAGCGCGCCGTGGCGCCCATCGAGCCGGCTGAGAGTTCGATCGACGGTCCCCTCGATCTTCGTCAGCGTCAGCCGGAACGCCTCGACCGAGCTCTCGAGGCGTTTGAGCAGGTTGACCGTCATGAGCTTCTTCACGCCCTGCTCACGCCCACGCTGCCCCAGATTTGGCTTCCCGCCGGCCGTGCCGACGTTGTAAAGGTCCTCGTACTTCTGGAGGCGACTGGGAAACACGTACGCCAACGGCGTGTACACGGCCAGCGTGAGCTGCTGCAGCTGCTCGAAGATCTCGTTGAACGTCGGGACATCGGCAACATCCGTGAGCGGCTGCCGAATCGACTTGGGCGGCAGACGTTTCGGGAACACGCCGATCTCGGTGGTGTCGTAGAACGCCTGAATGTGTTTGCGGGAGCGGGCGATCGTCACGGCGTCGAGCAACTCGAAGAAGTCAAAGTCGAGCATCTTCAGGATGCGGTCCGTCGTGCGGTCCTCGGCATCGAGCTTCGACCACGCATTGAACACCGTCTGCGCGTCCTTGAACACCTTCTCGACGGTCGTCGAAATGTTGAGGTGCTTGGCAAGGTTGTCCGACTCGCCTTCGTATGCGAGCTGGAGCTGGTTCTTGAGGTCGCTGAACTTGTTGTTCACCGGGGTGGCCGAGAGCATGAGGACCTTCGTCTTCACACCCTCGCGGATCACCTGCCGCATCAGCCGCTGGTAGCGGGATTCCTTCTCATCGGAGAAGTCGGCGTTGCGGAAGTTGTGCGACTCGTCGATCACGACTAGGTCGTAGGTGCCCCAGTTGATCCGGTCCAGCCGCAGCCCCATCGACTCGCCCCGGGTGCGGGACAGGTCGGTGTGGGCGAGCACGTCGTAGTTGAACCGGTCGCCGGCGAAGACGTTGGTGGTCAAGTTCGCGTTATAGTTCGTCCAGTTCTCGGCGAGCTTCTTCGGGCACAGCACGAGTACCGACTTGTTTCTCAGCTCGTAGTACTTGATGACTGCGAGCGCGGTGAATGTCTTACCGAGGCCGACACTATCGGCGAGGATGCAGCCGTTGTAGGTCTCGAGCTTGTTGATGATCCCGGTCGCCGCATCCTTCTGGAAGTTGTAGAGCGCGTTCCAGACCTGCGTGTCCTGGTAGCCGGTGCGGTCGTTGGGCAGTACATCCTCGTTGATGTCGTCGAGGAACTCGGCGAACAGGTTGTAGAGGATCAGGAAGTAGATGCGGGCCGGAGAGTTCTCGGCATACACGCTCGAAATATGTTCGTGGACAGCCTGAGTCACATCCTGGAGCTGATCGTGACTGTTCCAGATCTGATCGAACAACTGAATGCACTGGGCCGTCATCGGAGCATCGTCGATGCGTTGAACCATGTTGGAAACGGCGTTGCCGCGGGCGTAGCCGAGGTCGGCGGTTGTGAAGCCCTGAAGCGGCATGTACGCGGCCGTGTCATCGACCACCGCGAACTGCTGCATCGGGTTCCCGGTCGAGTTCGACCGGAATGTCACCTTCCGGCGCACCCAATCTGCGCATTCCTTCGCGATCGCTCGTTGAGTGAGCTTGTTCCGTAGCCGGATCTCGAACTCCGAGCTGTACAGACTCGACTCACCACCACGCGCCTGAGGAATGAAGAACTCTCGACGTTCCTTCGGGATCCTGTCAGTGGCCGTGCTCGTCACGAATGACGGAGACGTGAAGATGAACTCCAGTTCCTCCACTTGCTCGAGCTCCTTGCGCAGAGCCTCGAAGGCGAAGATCGAGAAGGTCGATGCCGCAATCCGAACCTTCGAGCCGGGCGTGATCTCGGACTTCAGATCATCCCCGAGCAATTCGTTGATGTTGTCGATGATGCGCATGCTGCCTCGATTCGCAAAGGGTCGCGGAGCGACACCGGCAGTGGGGTTCTGCAGAGATTTCCATTGCCCTGGCCGATTTGGCTGGGACAAAACCGAACGGATTGGTCGACGCCGCCTACAACAGGAGATGGATGACCTGCGGGTGACCTACCGATTGCGTCCGCCATACCTCGAGTTGGCGAGAATTTCGTGTCCCTAACGCAAGTGCGTGGGACACGACTGTCCGGTTGTTCTCCATCCCACCGCCCGTGGTCGATCGGTCCCCCGCGGCCGACGGCGGTCGCGCTTATGTCGCTGATCCTAGCAACGGAGATGGCGTCATCTGCGGTAGGCGCCGATGCCGCAACAAACGGTGTCGGACCCCCATGCGGGACCCTATTCGGCATCTGGCCTCGCTCGATTGGGACGGACGGTGTTGTGGTCGCAAGGGCGGTCCCGAGGTTCCTCGATGGCGCCATGTGACTATTGGTAGCTACGACTGGCGGTTTGAGTTCGGGAGGGACTAGTGGAAGCGCATCCGCGCAGGTTGAAGACGGTGTTCCGGAGCGATGTGCGATTGGTCGTACCGCTGTTCCAACGCCCGTACGTCTGGGATGAGGACGAACAGTGGGCACCGTTGTGGGAAGACGTCGTCGCGACGTTCGACCGCCGCGAGGACGGCGAAACGCCTCCGCACTTCCTCGGCGCGATCGTGCTCGAACAGAAGCGGGGCGCACTGGGCAGCCTCGAAGTTCGGGAAGTGATCGATGGTCAGCAGCGGCTCACGACGCTGCAGATTCTCATCGCGGCACTGCGAGATGCATACATGGCGGCGGGGATCAAGACACGACTGTCGAGTCGCCTCGCCAAGACCCTGAAGAACGACGCGGACTATGTCGACGGCCCCGACGAAGAGTTCAAATTGTGGCCGACCAACCGTGATCGAGCCGCCTATGCCGACGTAATGCGTGGCGCGTATCGAGACAGCACACGTGATCCGGCGCTTCCGAGGATCGCGTCGGCTTACGTGTTCTTCCGTGAACAGATTGACGCTTTCGGGTCCGCGTGTGGGGACGGCGACGTCGAGGCAGTTTTGGACGGACTCGCCGAGGTCATGCTCGAGCACCTGGAGCTGGTTGTGATCGACCTCGGGATCGACGACAACGCGCAGGTGATCTTCGAGACGCTCAACGCCCGTGGAACGGCCCTGCGCGCGTCCGACCTGATCAAGAACGCACTGTTCCGGACGCTGCAGGACAGTGGTCGACCGGTCGAACAACTCTACGAGAAGTACTGGGAGCCGCTGGAACTCGAGCGGTGGCAGAAGAACGTGCGGCAGGGCCGGCTGGTACGCCCGCGGCTGGACGTCTATGTGGGGTTCTTCCTTACCCTGTTCCTCCAGCGGGAGATTCAATCCCACCAGCTTTTCGCGGTCTCTCGAAGCCATTTCGGGGGCGATGCGGACCTCGCCGAGGGATTCCTCAGTGATTTGGCCCGATACGCGGAGATCTACGATGAGCTCGAAACGGGAGGGATTGGTACCGCTCCTGAGCGGCGGATTCTGACTCGCCTCGAGATCGTCGACACGCAGACGATCACACCCATCTTGCTGTGGTTGTTCGCGCACACCGCAGGCAGCGAGCGTCAACGCGCACTCGAACTGCTCGAGGCATATCTGGTGCGCCGCGCGGTGTGCCGGCTCACCGCGAAGAACTACAACCGGCTGTTCCTCGAACTGCTCCGCCAGCTCTCCGCCGGCGGTGCCGCACACGAAGTGATCGAAGGGTTCTTGGGGCAGCAGGACTCCGAATCGGGACTCTGGCCGAGCGACAACGACCTGACTGAATCGTTGAGAACCCTTCCGCTCTACCGACTGTTCAAACGCGATCGGCTTCAGCGGCTTCTCCTGGCGTTCGAGCACCACCTCACGACCGATCGAACCGAACCGATGCCGGCAAGCTCGAAGCTGTCCGTCGAGCACCTGATGCCGCAGAGCTGGCACGAGCACTGGCCGCTGCCAACTGATCGAACCGCGGCCGAAACCGAGGAAGAGCGACGCGACGGTCTGCTTCATACGATCGGGAACCTCACCCTGATCACCGGAAAACTCAACTCCAGCCTGTCCAACGCTGCATGGAGAAGGAAACGGGAGCACCTGCTCGCCCATTCCGCGTTGACGCTCAATAGATCTCTGCCGGTGGAGTGGGGCGTGACTCAGGTCGAACACCGATCTGAGGCGCTGGCGCAGGCTGCCGTGGCGATCTGGCCGCGTCCCACCGCAGTCGAGGGTGAGCCCAGACGCATCCGTGATGTGGAGCGTGACCTCACTCCCGACCGTGACCAACCGCCCATACGGACACAACCGACAGACCAATCAACTCGTAGTTCGTCCGCCCCCATTCGACGCGATATCGGGCAGCACATCGTCAATGCATTCGCGGAACTCGAGGATGGCGACTTCCTCACAATCGGAGAGATTCGCAAAGTTCCATCGCCCCAGTACCCAGTCAATGATCTCCCATCGGCGGGGGCCATCAGCGCACGACTGTTCCCAGGCAATGGGGGTCGGACAACGGTTCCTGGCGTTGTCGGAGTGATGGTCGATGGCCGCCGCGGGGCACGGAAGGTTGGATGACCTCCGAACCACGCGG
>NZ_JAIVAH010000025.1 GCF_020171745.1 Prescottella equi | reverse complement strand
GGGCTCGCTGGGTGACGCTATCCCACCCAGCGAGCCCGCTGCGGGTCAGCGCGACGTGGCGAAGCGCGTCGCGCAACTTGTCCCGATCACGAGGCGGTGGTCGAGCTGGTATGGCAACGGGGGGCTCCTGCTTGCGGGCGTGACAACGTGCGCAGCACTGCGGATCGCGACACCACGCCATTCGGTACTGGCCGACCGCCCGAAACGTTGTAATCACTGCACGACACGCCGCAATGTCGGGCAATCGAATGACAGCGGCTGCCGCAGCGCGGAGTCCTCGAGCTACTCGGAGTCGCCTGCCGCGAGTAGTCGCACTCCTGACGCGAACTAGCTCAACTCCAATCGAATGTGGACACCACAGAGGCCCTGCGCATGACACCGAGATCGACAACCGGCGCCACCGTCAGATTCTGCGGAACGATGCGGAAAGGTGCGTGTGACCCACGGTCGCCTGCACCGGCGAAGCCGCTCTGTGTTTGGACGAACCTTGGCCCAAGCGCCGTCGAGACAAACGGCGGTGTCTGCAGCGAGTGCGCCGCGCCAGCTCGATGACAGCACGGGCGCCTCCGTGACCATGTCGACCGTGAGTTGATCGACATGGTCCGTGGTGGGGGCCCTCACGGCGACGGTCCGGATACCCCGCTTCGCAGCGACACCGACAGCCTAAGACGTGCAGCGCGTTGACCGGGTCGCTCGATGTCGCTGCGTCGGTCCCGGCCGAGAGGTGTCGAGACAGCCCCGGAGGGGGCCGCTCACTTCTCGACCGGAGATGGCACTTGACGGGCGTTTGGCACAGCTGCCATCGCAGCGTTCAATACTGACCGTGCATTCTCGGTCAGGCGGACCAATCCCAGTCGCGCCAATACTGCACGAAAGAGCTCGTCCTCAGATTGCAGATCGCCAGTCGCAGCCAGGTCGGAGAGGTGGTACCCAAGTTCACCCGGAGGTACGAGATCGAGGCTGCGGGAACCCAACTCCCTTGGCGAGACGAGCGGTTGACTCGGCAGTCGGAACGTTCGTGGCTTGATGCCACTCTCATTCAGCGGATTGTCTGAAGTGATATGGCCGTCGCGCTCCGCGTTCGATATTGCACGGTTGAGTAGCCTGGCAATCTCCTTCCCTACCCGTTGGCCGCCGTAGGCGTCTCGATATGCGTTGTGGATTCGATGGCCGAGCACCGGCCCCTCGGTCGTCACAATCTTGACAATGTTTTCCTCCATCTCAGTGAGCGACGACTGATTGACAGGAGGGAGGGACTCCTCGAAGGAGCGGTAGGGCAGCAGCACCGACTCAGCAGTCGCTTCGATTTCACGCAGGACCTGAACACCGGCTTCCGAGCCACGTACATCGGCCAGTGCGGAAGCCGCGCCAGTGCGATTCTCCACGCCGACTTGATCGAGCAACGCAGGCTCGACGTCGCTCGACGCCGCGGCACGGTATCGCTCACGAGGCGACCCATCTAGATCCGCATCCAGCTCAGGCGCATTCTCGGCAACCTCATGCGAGTTGGCGTCGATGACTAAGTTCAGTTCGCTCAACGTCTCGCCGGTATGGGCGATGTCAGCGATTGCCTCGTCGACCAGAAGGTCGTCGATTGCCTCGGCAATCTCGTCGGAGACGTCCTCGTCGAAGCTTAAGTCGATCCAATCGGCGGTTCGTATGTCGAGTTCGTCGAGTGTTTTCCACAGCTTCTTCAGTGTCGATGCCATGTCGGCGTAGAAGATCGATTCACGGATTCGGAAGAACTCCCAACCACAGCGTTCCAGTTCTCGTTGGCGCGCCAGGTCAGCTGCGTAAGCATCTGGGCCGTGCCAGAAGTCACCATCGCACTCGACTGCGAGCTTTCCCTTGGCTCCGATGATGACAAGGTCAATGTTGTAGCCCAGTGCGGGGTACTGGGCGTGCACCGTATATCCGCGGTCGACGATGCGGTTGTACACCCGCTGCTCGAAAAGCGAATCGAATGGAGCAACAGGAACATCCTCGGGGACAACGCCGAGCGAAGGGCCGTTCGTATCGCCCGATACCCGGTTGGCCACCCCGTAGCAGTAGTCGAGCAACTGGTAGCGCATGTCCTCGGGATTGGTGAGATCCTCTCTCGCCATCGAGTGGTAGACCCACATCTGATCCTTTGCGCGGGACGCAGCGACGTTGTATCGCTGCACATACTGGATGGCCGTCAGCGCGGTCAATCGACGATTCTCGGACCGGGCCTTGACCATCGACAGAAACATGACGTCGCGTTCGGATCCCTGGAAGTCGGACGCATCGCCGCATCGCAAGTCGCGTGCCGTCCACTCCTCCGGCGGAACCGCGTCGAGCAGCTTGTTTTCGATAAGCCGAGCTTGCTCCTTGCCCAGCAATGAGATCACGCCGATGGTCCTGCCATCGTATTGTGGTTCCGCCAAGCACTTTTGGATCTGTTCGACGATCGCATCTGCTTCGACTGGGTTCGTCTTGTTGTCGGCCTCGTACCCGTCCCTGAGGTGGACGACCCGAATCGGCGCCAGTCGTTCGGCCCCGAACTGTCGAACCGGGACCAGTCTGATTCCTTCAGGTTCGTATGCAACGCGATTGGAGAATCCGATAATCTCCGGGACGCACCGCCTGTGTTCGACAAGAGTGATTCGACCACCGAACCGCATCGACGCCTCATCGAAGTAGCTGCGCTTAGGGTCCACCCATGATGCACGGTATGGGTCGTTCGCGAGGTACTGATTGGCGAGATCGCGAAGCTGCTGCTGATCGACTCCCACCGCCGACGGCGAGACCTGCTTGTCGTCACCGATAACGACGATCTTCGGCGCGAGATACTGCAGGAACGAGGCCTCCAGGCCCGCCTGCGACGCTTCATCCACGATGACGACGTCAAACAAGTCGGGCTGGACGCGAAGTTGTTCCGCGATGCGATAGATCGGCATGATCCAGACCGGAACCGATGGCCGGCACCGGTCCATCGCCTCCGTGATCTCGACTCGCTTCTTCGCCGCGTACTTACCGGTGCCCTTCCCGAGAGATGCGACCAGTTGGGCGTACTGAGTGAGATTGGCTCGCGCGCTTCCGGTCAGCCTTCCCGGTGCCACCGCATGGGCCCAAGCCCGCTCGGCGGCAAGTCGCTCCACCTCGTTCCGGATCTGATGATCGATGTCGCTCAGCTTCGCCTTGAGAACGTTGACGTCCTCATCGTCCTGGGCCAGGATCCAGCGGTTGGTCATTTCCCAGCGCCACGCTTCCTCGTAGCTGCCGAGTCGTTCATCCCAGTCGGATGCGCCAGGATCTGCGATAACGGCCGCCGCGAGCGCTGGAGCGGACTTCGTGAGCACCGCCGCCAACTTCTCCCGCTCGGCAACAGCGTCAGCAACGCTGTGAAGGTGCTCGAGTTTGACTCGCGCGGCATTGAAGCCGCTGAGGTCTCGCTCGGACATCATGCGTACGATTTTGGCGGTGACCGGTTCGAGATTGGGTCGCGGTCGGCCACCGCAGATCTCGTCGACGAGAAGCTCGATGGGATGCGATGCAGCCGCAACCTCGTCGCTGGCCGCCGCGGCCTCGACGAGAGTTGCGTAACGACGGATCTCGTCGAGGTCATTCCAGTTGGGAACTGGAAGTGAATGTCTCTGGAACCACTCCCGGTCGGCTTCGACCTGGTCGCCGAGAGCAAGGACCTTGTCGAGTTGTTCGACTTCGGTTCGATGCCACTGGACTCGTTCTCCGAAAGTGTCTTCCTCTGGGATGATCACCGAAATTGGCCAGGCCTGGTCCATTGCCATGATGGCGCGATTGGCATCGACCCAATCGACAACAATCGTCAATTGGTCTGTGGTCGTTGCGGGCACACCGTTGACCTTGACGTGCGTGAAGAATCCGTCACTCTGCTTGATCGTCTTCGACGTGAACGCGCCAATCTTGGGTGATCCATCCGGATTGACCTTGATCTTCCCGCCCGACTGCAGAAACGTCAGAAGTGTCCTCGCGACCTGTTGCTGCACACTGCTATCGCCGGCAACGACCACGGTGGTCGTTGGCCCGAATCGTTCGAGAATCGGCGAAACACTCGCCACCAAGGCCTTGATCTGACGTGATCGCTCGACCCAAGTCTGCTGCCGACCACTGCGAACGTCACGCAAGGCTTCGTTCATCCAGGCCTCTTGCCGCTGCTCCAGCGACTCAGCGCGTTCGGAGAGCGAGCACGCTCTTGCTCGCAACTCGTTCCGTAGTGCGGGATCGAGAGACCGGACAAAGTCGAACGACTCGTGCGACAGCAGTGAACCGAACTGCTCTCGGGCCGACACGGCGTGTTGCTCGCGAAGCACCATCGTCGTGAATGCATCCGAGGTTGGTACGACCGTCAGGGATGGCAACGGCTTGGCCGCCTCCGCCTGGTGGTCACTGACGTCGCGATCGAGAAGGATGGTCCGCCACCGATTGATCTCGACGTTCGACAGGGTGTCAGCGCAGTTCGTGGGGTCGACATCGAACTCGCGGATCCACGCAAACTGGAGTTCATCCTGGAGGCTGCGGTACGCGATCGCTGCGAGGGTGCCTTCCACCGGCCCGTCGGTACGAGTCTCGGTCTCCATCTCCCGAACTTCGACCAGCCGGGCTCGGGTCTCAGCACGTTGGCGGCGCAACTGGTCAAGCCTCGCATGGTGTTGCTCGATCGATCGCGCAGATTCGGCGGATTCGAACTCGTCAGCTCGCCGCGAGATGTTTTCGACGGCGGTGCGCAGATCTGCCATGTCCGAACGTGACTGACCGATCACCGCCACGGCGAGCGAGCGGATCTCGCGGGGCAGCTTTTCGCGGACCTCACGCAGGGCACGGTCCGTATGGGCCGTGATCAGCACACGTTTTCCCTGCGCGAGGAGGTGCGAGACGAGCGCGGCAGCGGTATGTGTCTTTCCGGTCCCCGGCGGCCCCTGCACCACAGTTTGCGCCGTCGCATCGACGCGGTCGATGATGCGGCGCTGTGCCTCGTTGACGGGTAGCGGAAGGAAATCCTCCTCGTCGATGGTGACGGCCGCGCCCGGTGCCGTGTTTGCCGTCGCCGCCGGTTGGCGGTCGGGGTCGATGAGCGGCAACAGCCCACTGGGAACCTCATCGCTCTCAAGAATCTGTGCCGTGATCTGTTCGTAAATCTGAACAAGCCCGCGATTGGTACGCCGGCGCAATATCAGTGCAGGCGCAAAAGCGCCGCGAGGGTCGGCGCCGGTCGGCGCCTCGAGTACGTCGTCGTACGCCGCGTCAGGATCGAGCCGGAAGATGAGCCGCCGACAGATGTCGCCGATTGCCTCCGCGTCGAGTACGTGAGCCGTGTACGCGGCGGCGGATTCTCTGATCTCGTCAATCGCGGCGGGGGCTGAAACCAGGCTCGGGTCGAGCATGTCGAGTTCGATAACGACAGACTGGGGTGACGGCACCTGACGCACGGTCAGTGTTCCTGATGAGTCGTCATAGGTGATCGCGACCTGCGCTGTGGCGATGTGTCGTTGGACCTGCGCGTGACCTTCAGGGCGCCATGCGATGCATCCGACACCCACGACGAGTTCGAACTCCTCGCTGTGGTCGGTCGACTTCAGATGCAGTGCGAAGAGCTCCTTGTAGAGGTCACGCGCTATCACATCTTCACGTTCACGATCGGCCCAGGCGCGCCACGCCGTGAGCCACTGTTCGAATGCCTCCGAGACGCCATCGGCCTCTTCGAGCAGGACACGCCGTCGACGGATCTCACCGTCCGGCGATGGTTCGTCAGTGAAGATTTCTTCACGCAGAACCGGTTGCTGGTCGATATCCTTGACGGACCCCGTAACCCACTCGCCCAACAATCCGGGCACTACCGGCGGGTCCATACTGGGGACGCGGTCGATCTCAAGGAGAGGTTCGTCGGTCTCGAGGTTCGCCTGTCCATGGCGACTCCGAACAGCGAGGTGGGTTGGCAATTCGCTGAACCAGACGACCTCTTCGAAGCCGTCGACGGTGCGTACAGGCTTGACCAGGAGCTGCTGAGTTCGCCCGAGGAAGGTGAACAGGTTCACCGCCCTGCGAACCAGATCATCGTCGTCCGCGTGCTGATCAAACAAATTCGTACCTCTCCCTCAGCGCATCACTCACCCCGGTGGGTCCGGACTTCGTGAGTTGAGGATCCAACTATTTGGCCTCGGGGTTGAGCGTAATCGGCTGATCCGGCGGCCCGCGGGTGGGCCGCTGCCGTCGCTCTCGCGGACGAATCATCAGATTCGATAGCCGAATAGTCTGGTGAGTGGAGGGGCGCGGTACCACTTCTGGCTTACGAACCACCGCTCGGCCGTGTAGTTGTCATACGGTTCCTGCCCACAGAGGGATGTCTAGCTTGTAAGAAGATGCACGGGATCGTGGCTTCTTCGGAGTCGGTGTCTCCATCGGTCCCGTTGTGGCGGTCAACGGCCGATGTCACCGCACTCGCTCGCAGATATCGACGGCAGCCGAACGACGTTGCGTACTCCAGAAAACACTGGCAACGGTTGCGGCCGTTGCCAGAGAGTGTTGGTTTGTCAGTGTCACGTGGCAGGGTGCGGTTTGGCGGGATTGTGACGAAACGGGGTGGGAACACTATGCGTTTGGGGGAAGCTGCAATCGACGTCGTGTTCGCCGCAGGTGACAGGATCTCCACCTGGGTTTCCACCGCATTCAAGACGATGATTGTGCTTGGAGCAGGCTCAGTAGGTGGGGCGTTCCTGGTCACTCGGCTGTCGAGGGCATTCGATGGGCGGCTCGCGTGGCGGCCGCGCCTGAGAGCGGCAAAAGATGCCTGCTACAGCGCGAGCGTCATTGCATTCACCCTACTTGTCGGTTTGGGGTGGTGGGGTGATGCTCCGATCTCGCTGGTGCTCACCGTGTTGTGGGCATTCATACTGCTTGTACTGACGGGCCTCGCGATCGGCAGAATTGCCGCCGCTATCGGGCGCCGGGTGCGGCAGTCTGGGGATGGTCTCACCCTTTCGTCCGCCGTTCGGCGGGCCGCACTGGCGGGACTGAACCGAGCTAAGGAGGCCTGGGATGCGGCATGGACCGTCGGAAGCGGGTTATCCGAGCCCAGCTGGTACGGCCCGCGGGGTGGCCGGTGGCTATTGGGCGGGGGCTGCTTCGCGGTCCTGCTAGGGGGTGTGTCCGTCGAATTGATGATCTCTCGGGGTGTTGTGTCGGACATGATGCGTCAGTACGCGGTCCTGTACGGCCTCACCATTCTGTTCTCGGTGACGATCCCGGCGGTCCTCGCGTGGGTTCTGATCGGTGCCCTGCACGGGCGGCCACGGATACGTGCAAGCGTCGCGAGGCTCGCTGGGTGTAGCGGTGGCGGCGCGACGATCGGCTTCCTCGTGGCCACCGCAGGGTTCTTCTGGCACCGATACTCGCAACAAGGCGCGACGAATGAGATGTCGTTGGGTTCAGAGGTGGCGGACTCGGCCTTCACCGTCGCCACCTTCGTGAACGTGTCCACCCTCGGCGCGGTCGCCGGTTACGCACTTGGCCTCGTTTTGGTCGTCCACGACTGCGGGCAGGCGCTTCCGAATCGGCTGCTCGGATGGATCGGCGTGCCAGCGTGTATCGGCGTCGTTGGTGCGGGCGTTCTCGCCCTGGTACCGCCGGCCAGTGTGCTGGACGGACTTGTCGACGGATTCGCGGCGAGTACACCGGAACCGTCCGAATGGCAGCGGGCGCTGCTCGCGGATCGCGGGTGGCTGGTCGGTTCTGCACCCACGCCAGGGATCGTCGTGATCGTGATGGTGCTGGCCTCGACAATCGTTTCGGTGGCGTCGTGGTACAGCTGGAACCGGCGTCGTGGCAAGGAAAATGCCGAGTGCAGTCGGTCTCCTACAAACGGTGTTCGGCCTGCAGGCCACCAACTTCAGCGCTGAGCACGGGAAGTAATGGTTCATTTCCGTGCCAATGAACTCTGAGCCGGAAACGTCAGCGAATCGAATAGATTGACTCAGCTCGGTGGGCGCAAGTTAAGTCGCAGGTTCGCGGCGCTCTCGTCGTCGACCCTGTCCGCTTCGAGCAGAGCCATCAAGTCCTCCTGCCGCGGCTGCCCGAAGGCGAGTCGATAGCGAGCAACATCCGACTTGATTCGTTCGAGCCGGCGCGTGTCGCGGCTCAGTCGGTAGGGCATGACGTCACGGATCACTTTGTGTGGCCCGGGATGGATCCAGTCGGGGATGAGACCGTCCAGGCCCGGTTCTGGGAGCCCGTACGCGGCGGCCCACGGGCTGGCCTCCGCGGACCCGAGGATCTCCGTGGCGTGGGCGGCGACGATGTTGCGGCGCACCGCGTGGCCGCGGAAGCGGTTCACCCGACCGTCACGCTGCTCGAAGTCGACCGGATTGCTCGGGGTGTTCCAGTGCGCGACGTTGTGGCACCACGGGTGGAAGTCGATACCCTCCTGACCCGCGCTCGTGGATACCAGCACGAACGGCCAGAACGGGCTGTTGAACGACTTGCGGATGTCGGACGGGCGGAAGGACTCGTCGGTGGCCTTCGAGCCGTACTGCATCGCGAACCGCGCCGGGAACCGGATCGGCGGATGCTCGCCGAGCGGGTCCGTCGCCTGGTATCGCGCGGGCCGCAGCGACATCGCCTGCGCGGCAGTCTCCGCGAGGACGCGCAGGCCGTTGTCGTCCACTGACTGCAAACCGAGGTCGGTGGCGAGGTGGAAGAGGTACTCGTCGAGCAGTGCCTGAAGGTTGCCGTCGGCGCAATAGCGCAGCACCTTCTGCCAGTACGACCCCTCCGGATACTCGCGGTCGAGCAGCAGGATCGACTGCCAGCGGTTGAACGTGCTCCGCAGCCCGGACGCCACCACCGCTGCCGCGAGCCACCGCCCCTCCTCGGTGGCTGTCGAGGGGAGCCCGAGCCGGCCGAGCGCGCGCCAGGCGCAGTTCGCGGGCGAGTGCATGCCCAGCTGCGCGGTCACCGCGGCGAGATCTGCGGGAATGTGCGTGGGGCCATCGGCGGTCAGGTTCCGGAGTTCGCTGAGATACGGGCGGAGCTGGGTGCCCTCATCCTCCGACGGGTCGTGGCCGTGCAGCGCGCCGGCGAGGTCCGCCGGCGAAATCGATGTCAACAGGTTGGTCAGACCCGGCTCCTGCGACAGCGGCCACGCCCAGTACTGATGCTGATGCTCGCTGGCATTGTTCGTCGGCACGCCCTGCAGGTCGTCCCGCAGCGATGCGGCCACCTGCGCCTCGGCGTCGGCTGCACTCACGACCGCGCGAACGCCGCGGGCCGCGGCGAGTGGATCTGACCGCTCGGCAAGATGCGGCATCGGCCAGAACAGCGCCAGCGCCGTCATCCGCTCGGCTCGGCCGTCCCGCACCCGGAAGTCCAGGCGGGGCGGGACCACCGGCGACTCGTCGTCGCCGAACAGGCGAGCACCAATCTGCTCCAGGTTCTGGGATCGGTCCGACGCCTTGGTCGTGGTCTCGGCAATCCGGCGATCCGCGTCGTAGCTGAGCAGCGACGCCACCGCGGGCGGCGTCGACGACCACGCCGAGAAAACGAGCTTCTTCGTCATCGACTCGATCGCCGGGTCGGCGAACACCCCGCCGGGAACGAGGTACGGCAGGCTCGGCGGCACCCACAGCAACTGCTCCCAGCCCGCCGCGTCCCCGGCGAGGCGACGGAATCGGGGGTTACCGGGCGACAGCGATTCGAAGCGCCGCACCGCATCCGGGTCGAGTCGGGTCAGCCGGCCGATCGCGTCGCGGGCGGCCTCGCCGTCCTCGCCGGTCAACGCGTCGGCGAGCTTGCGGCCCAGTTGGTAGGTATCCATGAAGTTCGCGAAGAGCGGCACCGACTTCCAGTAGTCGACGTTTAGTCGTGCGTCGGCGAGGGCCGAGACTTCCTCGAGCGCGACGTAGTCCAGCAGATCGGTGGCGGTGACCCCGTCCACGAGAACCGCACGCTCGTCCACCATGTTGCGGGCCTCGGTGGTTGGCCGCTCGGTGCGGCACATCACATCCAGCAGCAGCTTCTCCAATGCGTCGACGGCGGGACGGGCGTCGGTGCGGCCGACGATCGAGGACCGGAACAGATTGAGCTGTTCGGTCACCTCCTCCGTTAGCCCGGGGCGGGCACCCTTCGCGAGGAAGTTCACGGTGCACAGGAACTGGTCCTGGTGAGACTGACCCGGCTCGGTCTCCGCCGCCAGCGTCAACGGCTTGTACGGCGTGGCAGAGAGCAACAGAACTCGGGCGTCCGGGTAGCCGAAGAGCTGCTCCGCGAGCTTGCCGGCGTCCGTCTTCGTATCGAGCAGATCGGTGAAACGCTGGAACTCGTCGAGGATGATCAGATCCGGCTCGAGCGCCTCGACACCGGCGTGTGCGAGTGCGGTGCGAAGCCGGCCGACGAGGTCTTTGACCATGTCGGGGTCGGGCTTGGGAGGCCTGACGCCCGGGATCCGGCTGGGGAGCAGGTCGGTGAACTCGTCGAGCAGGGTCGTGCCGTTGACGCGTGTCCGAATCGCGGCGACGAACCGCTGCTCGATGCCGAGGTCCAGGCGGTCGGTGTTGGCGGAGATGAAGTTGGAGACGTCGCCGGGGAAACGTGTCGCGTCGACCTGGCCGCGGAGGAGGTTCAATGCCGCGTTCCGTTGTCGTCGCGTCATGTTCAGGTGCCGGTCGAGGAGCCAGAAGAGCAGGGCCCGTTCGTCGCGGCGGCCGGTCTGGTGGCCCTTCTCGAACGACGTGCCCGGCGTCAGGGATACCAGATTGATGGGCTTGCGGCCGTTGTCGCTGCGGTGCTTGAGGTTTCCGCTGTGGACCGCGAGCAGGCCGAGGCGGCCCGGCATCGGGACGTCGGCCCCGCCGGTGACGTTCAGCCGGCGCAGGTTCTGGCGGGCGAGGTCGATGTTGGAGCACACGTAGAGCACATCGATCCGGTCGATGGCGGCGTCGTCCTCGAGGTGTTCGATGGCTCGGGCAATGACACCCCGGGCGACCATGCTCTTACCGAGCCCGGTCTCGTCGGCCACCAGGAAGCGACTGCACCCATCTGGACCGTAGAACCGGTCGACGACGTGCTCGACGGTGTGCTGCTGGAACGGGCGAAGGCCGGCGACGATCGCGTCCGCGTCGAATCCCGTGCTCATCGGGTGGCTCCTTCCTGCAAGGCCTTCGAGGCATCCTCGACGGCGCGCCACAGTTCGCTGAAACCATCCGGGAGCACATTCCGGCCGTCGAGGCGGTCCACGATCCGTCCGATCGCCTCCAGATCTCCGTCCCCGCGCGCCAGTGCCTGCAGCAGCACCTCGAGGACTCCCGAGGCTGCATCCCCGGTAGCACCGCCCGAAGCCGCGGCCGACCACGAAGTTCCCGTGCCGCCGTGGATGCCCTGCACCGATAGCAGCAGCGCGATCAGCTTCAGGAAGTCCTCGGGGGACTTCAGCTGCGCGGCGATGACCTCGTCGAGACGCTCCGGCGGGTCGCCGACGAGGGTGGCGACGACCACCGTCGAAGCGACGAGGCCCTCGGGCGAGGTGACCGTCAGCGTCACGAACGGAGTGATTTCCACCAGGGCGAGCCGCCGGATGCGATGGTCGAGATCGGTGCCGGTGTCGATCCGGACGTTGTTGCCCGGGCGGGTAGACAGCCCGATCGCGAGGGCGAAACCGTCGGGCATGTCGAGCGGCCGGTCGGTGCCCAGGAGTAGATCGAAGCGGTCGGCGTCGGCTACCACCGTGGCGGTGATCGGGACGGCGGCCAGGGCGCGCAGAACGTTCGCCAGTTCCTTCTTCGCGTCCTCGTCCAGATCCGGCGCGGCGCCACCCTCGGCGGGGTAAGGGTTCAGGATCGGGGCCATCCCCTTGTCGCCGAGCAAGGTGTCGATTCCGAATGCCGTGCTGCGCACCGTCATCTCGACGAGAATCTCCACGTTGCGTGTGAAAGCGGGGCCCGTGGCGTTCGCGGAGCCCAGGAACAGGCGAGTCTGGTTCGCGTACTCGACCACGTAGGCCTTGGCGTGCAGGCCTGACAGGACCGAACCGGTGCTATCCGGGTCGGGGATTCCCGCATTGGGGTCGAGGATGTAGGCCTGATCGATGAACTGAGCCCGTTCGGGGTCGAGCTGATCGAAAGCCTCCGGGCGGCTCACCACCGTCAGCCGCTTGATGTCCGCCGAGCACACATTGAGACCGTCGTCGGTGAGGAACGGGGAGACGACAAGCTGGCGGGTGCCGGAGAAGTCGAGCCTCGTCTTGTGACCCGGCACTCCGAGGACGTGGAAGTCGAGAGACTTTGCGTCGTCCGGCAGTTCCCACTGCGCATAGCGAATTGCGTCGGCCAGCGCATTGATGCGCTCGACCCGATCGGCGTCGAGCGGGGACACGGTTGTGCCGTCGGCGGCGAGGTAGTGGAGGAGGTTGCGGAGGGGTGTGTTCGCCTTTTCGCGGCGGTTGCCGTGCCAGCCGTCGAAGGCCGCGACGAGATCCCAGGAGGCGTCGGGCGTGAGGTTGCGGCTTTGGATCAGCAGCCGGTACAACGGTTCCCCGTCCTCGTCGACGTATCGAGCCAGCCAGAGCTTCGGGTGGAACAATCCGCCGCGGGGTGGGTGAACCGCGTGCAGTGACGGCGCCAGGAATTCCATCAGTGCTGACGGCGTGGAGGGCACCTTCACCTGACCGCACTGGTGGAACAGGTCGATGTTCGTGATGCTCGAGTGCACCGCCGCGAGCATGGCGAGCGGGTCGCGGGAATCCCCATACTCGGCGAAGGCAAGCGGCGGCAGCAGCGCGGATTCGAGATCGACGGTGAAGGTGGTGCCCACCAGGTGGTCGAGTCGCCGACCCGCGCCGGGCCGCAGCTGTTCGAGGAAAGTCGCACGGTTGTCAGGAGTCAGCACGGCCCAGCCCCTCGAAGATATCGGTGACGATCCGACGCGCCTGGAACCACCGGTACACCAAAGGTGTCGTCCCGGACGCGCCTCGCCACGTGGCAAGCAGTTTGTCGTTGCGCAGGCGCGACTGCCCGCGCTTGTTCTGGAACTCGCGATCTGACACCAGCCGCCGCAGTGCGGGGTTGGTCGCGAGGGTGTGGCAGTCCTGTGACTGGACTGCATTGACCCAGCTTTCGACGAACTGTGTTGTGGCAGGGGATATGCGCGGTGCCTTCAGCGCGACCAGCGGCCACACGTCGCTCACCTGCCACGCGGCGACCTCGCCGCGGCGTGCCTCGCACTCCACGGCCCACTCGTCGAGCTCCTCGCGGTAGTAGTCGACCGGGGCATCGAGTGAGGTGAACCCGAGTTCTTCGTACCGTTCGGCCAGCATCAGGTTGTAGAGCAGCCGGGCACCCTGGAGCACCAACGAGAACATCTCGGCGTGGTGGACGAGGTCACGCAGCTCAGCCGGGGCCGCGGCGAGATCGTCGACGTCCCACGGCGCCGACCACTCGGCATCCGGAGCGTCACCCTTCCGGAGTAGGTGCGACAGCAGGGAGTGCTCGAACTGGGGGTGCGGTTTCGCGGTTGCCATCTGTTCCCGCAACCACGCCGCCTCGGTGGCGGTCAGGTCGAAACCTCCGGGCACCGTCTTGGGGTAGCCGTCGGGAGCCTTTGGCGGGCAGTACCAATCGGCGGCGCCGGCCTCGTCGGGATGATCGTCGTGCACGCGGCCGCGGTGGGCCTGCTGGAGTCCGGAGGGGCGGACGTCCGACCTCAGAATCCCGAAGGTCTTCAAGCCGGTCCAATAGATGCTCGACGGCAGTACCTTCACCGCGGCCCCGGCCCGGCGGCCGATCAGCCCGTCGGTCGCGCCCTGCGAGTTCAGGATGCTCACGAGTCGACGTTCCTCGTCCGCAGCACGCGCGGCCAGTTCGGCACCTGCGTGTCGACGGGAGGCGCGCTGATAGGTCCACGGTACGAACAGCAGGTAGCGCGCCCGAGTCTGAACCGTCGAGATTCCCGGGAACAGCAAGTCTCCGAGTGCGTCCCGAATCTGGCCGATCCCGAGATCGTCGAGGGTGTCCGAGTCGCTGAGCATCTTGATGAGCTCACGCATCTGGCGTTCCTCGTCCGCGGACGTGTCGAGCCATGCGATCAAGGACATGGGCAGCCTTTCGTGGTGGTGTTCATCATCGGCGGGGGGTAGCTACTAGGTTCTGGCGGCTCAGAAAGGGCCTAAAGGTCTGATACCGAGAGCGCCTTCAATAGCGTCGGATACGCAGAATGATTGCCGATGACCCGGGAGATGCTCTCGACGGCCTGCCCGGCGAACCCGGCGTCGTCGCGAACGCGGTCATAGGCGGCGACGCTCAGACCCGCGGCCAGATCGTGCTTCGCGACGAGCTTGTACGGGATCGTGGCTTCGAGCTCCCACCATGGTGACTGCCCGAGCGCCACCCATGGATTGGCCGGATTCGGTGGAGTTTTGGCGAGTGCGAACGGGGCGAGCGCTCGCCTCAGTTCGTCCTGCACCTCTCCGAACCTGGGCATCCGGGGCTTGCCGATGTGCGCCCGGTCGATCGCCCACAACAGGACCACGTACTGATACGGCGCCGGCTGGCCCTTGTAGATCTGAACCTTTATCTGGTGCAGAGATGCCAGTAGCTCCTCACCGGTCACCGGGCGCGGGCCTGCGCGGAGTCGACGACGAACCCGAGATTGCTCAGAGTTCGAACCACGGTGCGCACACCACCGCTGAAGTCGCGTCCGGTCCAGAACGTTCCCGTCGCGAAGCCGTGCGCCACGCCGACGATCGCCTTCGAGTCGTACCACCGGCCGTCGTGCGACAGGCGATAGATGCGAGCGACACTGAAGCCGTACTTCTCCAGGAACGCCTCCTGGCCGAGTGCGTCGTACTCGTCGATCGCCGTCAGCACCGAGGCGCGTGTGATGTCTGTCAAAGCCACGGGCACACGGTAATACGTGTGTGGTCACGCGCCGCGATGGGTCCTGGATCCGGAACGCTCACCAGCCCGGGTAGAAGGGCTCGATCACGGGCGGGTCAGCTTCGGTGCGGTTCGGTGCCGGCGGGTTCGGCCCACCCCAGCGTTGCGTGGCCCAGGGCAGGCAGGCGTCATAGCTGGGGCGAGCGTACTCGAGTTCGTAGTGGGTGATGCGCCAGTCGCCGAAGACGTTGTCTGCGGGGCGGGGTGCGCGACCTTCGGGTCCGGTCATCGGGGGCAGCAACGGGGTTTCGAGGTCGACATCGTCGATGCGATCGGTCCAACCAGGAGCGGGTGTATCTGGCTTCTCGACGGTGACTCGGGTGGCCCACAGTGTGCCGGAGGCGTAATTGCGGGCGAGGGGAAAGCGGCCGTCGGTGGGTTGGGAGACGTCGGTGTCGTCGGTGCACACGATGGCGTCGACTCTTTGCTCGGTGGCCTGCTCCAGTAGCAAATTCAGGCGCAAAGTTCCGATCGGCCCGACCGTGTTGTCGAGTGCGTTGACCGCTATGGCAGTCGCATTGGGGCCTGCGGCTTCGAGGTATCCGGGGTACGTGTAGCGGCGTCCGATGCCAAGTGCGATTAGATTGTTCTCTGCCGCCGCCCGGATGACGGAGATCGGCGGCGAGTCCAGATCGAGGTCCTCTGTGTTGCTCCACTGGAACGCGACCGACCACGATCTGGTTGGGGCGGCAGGTGTTTCGGCTGTCGAGCTACAGCCGACACACATCAGTGTGAGAGCGAGTGCGATTGCTGCAGCGGGGTTGTGCGGGGTTCTCAACGCTGCACCTGAGGGTCAGCCAGGATCCTGTTTTCGTAGTGGGCTGCATCGGATGTGTACTCCTGCAGATTGCCCCGCCACTCGTCGAGCGGCCCGTTGAACCGCTCCAGCCTCAGGCCACCGCGATCCAGCGCTTCTTCCGCGATTGTGCGCAGTTCGACGGCCGTGGTGAGTCGACCATCGGTCGCCACGATTTCGCTGTAGCTGCGGAGCCTGCCATCGTCTACCCAGTCGCTTGGTATCAACGGATCCCCGTCGCTCAAGAGTTCGTCGAGAACGCTCGGATCCTTCGCCGCGACGGCCTCGAGGACGTGGTAAGCCCGCTGCCCTGCAAGTAGGTTGTCGCTTACGTCGAACGATTCCGCGGGCAGACCCGACTTCTCCGGTGTGATCCCCGCCTGCACAACCGACGACGCAATGTCGAGTGGGATGGTCGCCGGCCCGCCGAGTCCCACCACGGTCTTGGTGGCGACGTCGATAGCGAGCGTGGTTCTGTCAGCGGACTGCTCGGCCGCAGCCGCGTCATCCAGCCCGCGGTCGTATGCTTCCGCGCGCAGACCCTGATCCATGTAGCCGAGGAGGCGTCCGCTCGCCTCCCCGAGCTGGTACCGGATGACGCTGGATTCGCCGTGGAGTTCGCCGAACCGCCCGGCATAGTCGTTGGTGCGCTCGACGATGGCGCCGTTGAAGAGGGCGGACGCCGTTGGATCGGTGTTCATCAGCGTGGCCAATCGAATCGACCGGATATCGCCGCCCTCGCCGACGGCGGCTTCCCGGTCGAAGCCGTGTGTCTGCAACTCGGGTGCGCGCGCGATGTCTCCGAGATAGGGCGTGACCGCCTGCGCGATCTGCTGAGTCAGGGCGGGGTTGACCTCGCCGAGTGAACGTCCATCGTGACCGGGCAGGTTCATCATCGATTCGAATCGGCCCGACGTTCCGTCCGTGATCAGCGAGATCAGTCCGGTCGCCGCCCGGCCCGCCTGCTCGGACTGCGCGACAGAGACCTCGGCGCCGGGGATCGCGTTGTCGCCGATCCAGCCGAACAGGTTCGGCGCGCCGCGATCGTCGGACCAATCGAACTGCAGGAGCGGGGTAACGGAGTTCGAGGGCTTGTAGTCGCTGTCGAGCGGTACGCGATCCGAGCCCTCGCCGGTGAGCAGCTGGGTGATCGCCTCATGGTTTCGGCCGGAGACCTCGAGATAGTCGCGCATCGACTGCTCGACCAACTCGGGGGCGGCGCCGGAGAGCGCTGTTCCCTCAGCCAGATTCGCGGCTTGGCGGGTCAGCTCTCGCGCCATCTCGATGCCCGGGGCGTAGCCCGGCTCGGACTCCTTCAACAGTTCCCCGAGACGCCGGGTGTCCTCGTGGAAGCGGTACTGGTCACCGAGTGCCCCCGACTCGCCGGGAAAGCGGATCGCGTTGGCCTCGGCGCCGTGCGTCCGCGTCGAGATCACCTCTCGAAGATCTGCCGGCAGCTGGTCGTACGAGCCGGGCGAGCGCAACGACCCGTCCGGGTTGTAACCGCTGCCGATGTTCTCGTTCGAGACCACCATCAGCCCGTTGGCCAGCGAGTTCAGGGCGCGGCCGGCGTTCGGATCGCCACCGGCTTCCTGCGCCCGCAGATGATCGCCGAGCGCCAGGATCCCGTCCTTGCCGGCCGTGCGGTACAACTCGGCGTAATAGTCGCGCACCGACTGCGGCAGCGTGCCGACCTGGCCGCCGGCCGCGAGCGCATCTAGTTCCGCGGTAGTCAGGCCTTGTACCGGCAGCTGGCCGGCGATTCGGTCGAGCGTCTCGACGTCCCCGGCTGCGGCGGCTGTCGCGAGCGCTTGGCCGTCCTCGCGTCCGAGCCCGCCGGCGCCGTCCGCGATCGACTCGGAGGGGTCGCCACCGGAACCGATCAGATCACCGCGCGCGAGGATGCGCTGCGCCGCATCCTCGATCAGGCGCGCCACCTCGGTGTCCTCGCATGCCAGGGCCGCGGCGGCGCCCGCGACCGCGTCGCGGTGGGCGAGCAGGAGTTCCGCGGAGGCAACCGCGTCGCCCACTACGGTCCAGTCGTCGAGCACGGTGCACCCGTCGGCGAGGGCCGCCTCGACCCGCGACAGTGCAACATCCCGTGCCCAGTACAACCGCTGCGCACCCTCGTCGAGGATCTTGGCCAGGTCGAGGACGTCATTGGAGACGGACTGGCCTGCCGCTCGCTCGGCGTCGACGCGATCGCGGGCGGCGTCGTAGGCGACGCCCGACCAGTCGTGGCTCAGCTCGTCCATCGCCCGTGACGTCGCGGCCAGTTCGTCGACGAACCGGGAGTCGGCGTCAGCGGTGCGGGTCGCGGCGTCGGACAGCAGCGCGGTATTCCAGGACCGCACCTCGGACAGGCTGGGCATCAGTCCACTCCGCCCATCGCGCCGAGTCGGGCGGTGAAGTCGGATTCCGTGACGTCGTACTCGTCGGCGTTGCCCCGAGCGATCACGGCCATCTGCCGCAACCGGTCCGCGACCCGGAGATAGGCGCCTTCGACAAACTCGACGGCCTGATTACAGGCTGTAGCTGCGGCGGAACCTGGAAGCCGGACGCCCGGACCGATCACGGCGATGGCGTCGACCGCATCGCCGGCGCCGTCCATGGTCGATGCGAACGCACGCAGCCGCGCGGAGTCCACCTTCATGCGATTCCCCCTCGATACCGGCGACCTCCCCTGATCGCACCGGTTCGGTCGCCAATGTACCGAATGACGCGCGGCGGCCCCCTCGGCGGTTGGCGCCAGACTTCGGGGCGACCGTAGTGTGGCCCCGCCGCGCAACGCTCGTCGGCGGCGAAGGGGGAGACATGAAGTCATCCGATGACACGCACAGGGTGGGGGAGTGGCCGAGCGCGTCGTTCTCGTTGCGTGAATGGGCCGCGATCGTGGTCCTCCTCGCAATCGGTTGCGGTGCAATCATTATGGGCGTCGCCGGTGGCATCGATGGTAGGACGATGGTGCTGCGATACAGTGCGGCCTACGGGTGTCTCGCCCTTCTCGTTGCGGCGTTCGGGGTTCTGACGAGGTGGCCCCGTTCCGGGGGTGCGGTGCGCTGCACTCCGGTGGAGTCGGGGACGGCCACGGAGATTCGGCAGTCTCGCGGATTGTGGGCGGTGTTGGTGGCAATGACGGCGTGCTGTGCGGCTATCACCGCCGGTCCGGCCGTCGAGATCTATCTCAGCGTGGGGACGTCCGGAGTACCCGGCGCGACGGTGGTTTTCGGTGTGGTCGGAGCGTTGTTGGGGTCCTTCCTCGTTCTGGTGGTGTTGCGACGGGTTCGACGGGGCTCGGTGCTGCTCATTCCCGACGGGGTTCGTCATCGCGGCTGGAGTTTCGACTCTTACCTGCCGTGGGAATCGGTGGCGGGTGTGCAGCCGGCCCACAGCGGGCACCGGATGATCCTGCTGATCGGGTTCACGAACGCGCAGTGGACCCGCCGGTACACCACACCGATCTGGCGAATCGACAAACTGCCCCCGGTTCCGATGATCGAGCTCGACTGCCGCAAGTTCGCGATGGACGACGTGCTGCTGCTTCACTTCGTGCGCTTCTACGCGAACGATCCCGCAATGCGCGGCGAGCTCGGGACCGACGCTGCCCAAGACCGTTTCGCGTTGCGCGACTTCACGTGAGAGCGGTGTCGGGACGGGAGGTCCGGACGGCCGGGCATCCCTCGGTAAGAGTTAGCGCAAATGTGCGCTAATGTGATGGGCGTTGAGCCGAGGAGGAGTGATGATCGATTTCCTGAACTCGACGGCGTTCACCGCATTCGGTGCGCCGACGAGTTGGGCGGAGGTGCTGGGCTTCGTGACCGGAGCCTGGTGTGTGTGGTTGGTGGGCCGCCAGTCGATCTGGAACTGGCCGATCGGGATCGCCAACAATCTGGTGTGGATCCTTCTGTTCGCTACCGCAGGACTTTTCGCGGACTCGGCGCTCCAGGTCGTCTACATCGCGCTCGCGGTGTGGGGGTGGCGGAACTGGGTGCAGGGGCGCGCGGGAGATGCCCTGCCGGTCACCGGCACCTCCGGGGCCGAATGGATGTGGCTCGCCGCCGCGGGCATTGCCGGAACCGGCGTGCTGACAGTGCTTCTCGACACCGCGACGTCATCGACGGTGCCGTTCTGGGATGCGGTCACCACCGTCCTGTCGCTGCTGGCTACATGGGGGCAGGCGACTAAGCGGTGGGAGTCGTGGCTGCTGTGGATCGCCGCGGACCTGATCTACATCCCGCTGTACGTGCACAAGGGGTTGACGCTGACGGCGCTGCTCTACGCCGGGTTCTTGCTGCTGTGCATTCGCGGCCTCCTCGCGTGGCGACGCAGTCGGGCAACCGATCCCGTGTTGGCGGTGGCGTGATGGCCGCGCCCTACCGGCACGCCCTGGTGATCGGCAAGTTCTATCCACCGCACCTCGGACACCACCACCTGGTCCGATCGGCCGCGCGGATCGCAGACCGCGTGACGGTCGTGGTGATGGCGTCGGCGGCGGAGTCGATCCCGCTCGCCGACAGGGTGTCCTGGATGCGGCAGAGCCACGCGGAAGACGCGGCGGTGCAGATCACGGGGATCGCCTGCGACGCCCCGATGGACCTCGAATCGACCGCGGTGTGGGCGGCGCAGGTCGCCTGCATGCGCGCCGCTGTCCGTCAGGTCGACGCCACCCCGATCGACGCGGTGGTGTCGAGCGAGAAGTACGGCGACGAGCTCGCACAGTGGTTCTCGGCCACCCACGTGTGCGTCGATCCCGACCGGATCGCGCACCCCGTATCGGGCACCGGGTGCCGCGCGGACCTCTCTGGGCACTGGGATCGGCTGGACGAGCCCGCACGCGCCGGGCTGACGACCCGCGTCGTGGTGCTCGGCGCCGAATCGACCGGAACCACCACCGTCAGTCGCGCACTGGCGCAGCACTACCGAGACCGTGGCGGCGTGTGGTCGGGGACCGGCTGGGTGCCCGAATACGGGCGGCAGGCCACTCTGGACAAGCTGGCCAGCCTGCGTGCGGCGCACCCCGAGGCTGCGATGGAAGAACTGGAATGGACCGGCGACGATTTCGCGGACATCGCCGCGGAACAGGCGCGGATCGAGGAAGCCGCCGCCCGAGCCGGCTCGCCGGTACTGATCTGCGACACCGACAGTTTCGCCACCACCGTCTGGGAGCGGCGCTACCTCGGAACCGGCAGTGGGCGCGCCTGGGAGGGCTTGGTCGACCGGTCGGCAATCTACCTGCTCACCGATCACGTCGGCGTCCCCTTCGTGCAGGACGGCATCCGCGACGGCGAGCATGTGCGGGCCGAGATGACGCGGTGGTTCGAGGACGCGCTGACGGCGACCGGGCGGTCGTGGGTGCTGCTCACCGGACCGCTGTCGGAGCGGGTGGATCTCGCGGAGCGGGTGACCGATCTTGCACTGGCGCAACGGTCGACGTTCGGGTCGTCGCTGTAGAACCCGGGTCGGGACAGGACGGCACCTGGATTGAGGATCCCCAGCGGATCCAGCGCGTTCTTGACCCGCCGATTCAGCTCCATGACGTCCTCGCCGAGCTGGCCAGGCAACCATTCTCGCTTGAGCCGCCCGACGCCATGCTCACCGGAGATGCTGCCGCCCAGGGCGATCGCGAGATCCATGACGCGACTGAACGCTACGCGGGCGCGTTGGGTCATGTCGGGGTCGGTGGGGTCGAAGACGATAAGGCTTGGATCTTGGCGTCGCCGGTGCATTCGGCAGCGGCCTTCTTCACCTCCTCGCGGCGCAGTACTCAAACGCATCAAAGAGTTTGGCAGATCCGCTCAGTCGCTCACAGAGGCGAACAGTTCCGGATCGGTGATGGAGCCGGCTCCCCTCCGTGCCGGGTCTGGATCACTTCGGACACGAACGCTACACCGCATCAGGTTCCGTACCGCTGATAGTGGTGCATCGGTGACCGGTCCGACCAGTAGGCGCCAGCATAGTGGCACCAGTACCCGTGCTTGGGTAGATTCCACCGGTGGCGCAGGAATGGCGTCCAGATCGGCGTAGCGTCCGCAATGTGTGGGCTCCAGTACGCCTGACCCGTCGCACTCAACGCGTACTTCCAGCTCCTGACTCAGGTAATCGATGCCGCCGAGGTCGAAAGACCACTGCGAGCGGGCCATCGATCTGTCCCACCTCATAACGGGCACGGGGGATCCACGTATGCACGTGACCACGTACGGTTCTCGGATGAGCACTTCGGCCGAAGCCGCCTCGGGGGGTCGGTGGTGGTCAGCGTAGCTGCGATTGTCGGCACGCCCTGCGACGAACAGAGTTGCGGAGCGGGTCTGAGCAATGTTGGTAGTTCTATTTCCGACCCTCCCGATTGTGGTAGCGCAGTTGAACCGTGGTGAAACCCCGGCGATATCGCGTAGCTGCTGCTTGGAGGCTTGGTGGGATCGGTCGCCATCAATCAGGCGACGACTGCGCACTGGCTGTACTCCGACAGGCCTGATGCGTGTGGACGAGCCCCAAAGGTAGCCTGTCTCTACTTGGCTAGCGATCTGCCGAGCAAGTCCAGCGCCGGATCCATTCGGGCGTATCAATCAGGCTTCGCGATGCTCAACTTCGCGCAATCTGTCCCCAACGCGTGGTGGCTGGCGTGCTCATAGATCGGTTAAGGGCTTAGCGGACTCAGCGACCGATCCTGCGCTGGATTCTGACGTGGACACTGGGAATGCGTCTAGGGGCAGCCATAGCAGGATCGTGTCGCGCTAGAGGGAAGGGATTTGGCGTGGTTGCAAGGAATGCATGAGGATGCAACGGGTTGCAGGGGCGGGATGGTGGCGAAGCATGGGCTAGCCGCAGACTTTCGGGCGATGTAGATCGCATGAAGTCTGGGTATCGCTGCAGTTAGAAGCTGTTTTGGTGCACATTCGCCCGCCGGGCTTGGGGCGGTGCGATGTTGTCTCATATGATGATCATTCATTTCGTATCGCAAGGGGGCTAGGTGTCTTCAATCGGGTTGCAGCTGTCAACCGAGCTCGTCGATTTCACACCATCGATCGCGGCCGAGTATCTACAGGTCAACACCCATAACCGCAGCAAGACGCAATCGCGCATCGATCAGTACAAGAACGACATGCTAGCTGGCCGATGGGCGATGAACGGTGAGGCTATCAAGATTTCCGATACCGGTGTCCTGTTGGACGGCCAGCATCGGCTGCAAGCGGTCGCAGATATTGACGTCCCAGGGTTTAGTGTTCAGATGCTCGTCATTCGTGGGCTGCCGATGGAGTCCCAGATGACGATGGATCAAGGGGGAGTGAGGCATGCGCATCAGCAACTTTCCCTTGCTGGCGTACAGGCCGACGGCACTATGGCCGCCGCGATACGGCTGTACATGAGATGGGAACAGGGCAAGCTATTCGGCGATCAAGTCCGTTCAAAGACAACGACGGCCGAGGTTGTGGACTGGGCGCTGAACAATGACTGGGCAGTGGACATCGGGCGCAAGTTCACAGCAGATGGATTCCGCAAGATTCGGTGTCAGCCATCGGTATCTATGGGAGTTGCTCTCAAGTTGTACCGCATAGATGCGCAGGCGGCGGATCGCTTCTTCTCCAAGCTTCTCAACGGTGACTCGCTTGAAGTGGGGAACCCGATCCTGACATTGAGGGAACGATTGGGGCGGATCAAGGAATCGAAGACCAACGAGCCGGAGCGTGACATGATCGCGTTCTTCGTGCTGGCCTGGAACGCTTGGCGTCAAAGCAAGTCGATGACGAAGTTTCAGCGTCCGCGCGGGGGATCTTGGACGCCGGACAACTTTCCACATCCCGTGTGAGCTGAAGCGATCTGATCTGACCGTCCTTGAATGGGGCTCCGACGCGGACCTCGCTCGACTCGAGGGGCACGATCTCGCGCATGCTCGGCTCGGTTATCGACGCGGAGGATGCCGCGCAGGAGACAACTGCGCGCTGGTACGCCCTCACTGGGTGAGCAGTGTGAAGCCATCGGTTCGGTAATCCACGGGGCTGTCTAAATGCGGTGGCCAGTCGCGTCTACCTTGACATGCTCGGTTCGGCTCGCGCTCGCCGCGAGCGATTCACCGGGGCTGGTCAATGGGCAACCCGGTTTGGTCGCCCGGTGGGGGCGCGACGCTCGCGTTCCTTGCTTCGACGCGGGCGACGCACGTATCCGCTCGATTTGAGCTGTCCGCAAGCCCGACAAACTCAGCGGCTGGACGCGAATGGCGTCAGCCGAGCACCGCGCCGGGGTTGAGGATCCCCAGTGGATCGAGTGCCGATTTGACCCGCCGGTTCAGCTTCATGACGTCCTCACCGAGCTGCCCAGGCAGCCAGTCCCGCTTGAGCCGTCCGACGCCGTGTTCTCCGGAGATGGTGCCGCCCAGTGCGATTGCCAGCTCCATGACGCGGGCGAAGGCGGTGCGGGCGCGGTCGGTCATGTCGGGGTCGGTGGGGTCGAAGACGATCAACGGGTGGGTGTTGCCGTCGCCTGCGTGGGCGACGGTGCAGATGAGGACGTCGCAGTCCTCGGCGATCGCCTCCACGCCGGTGATGAGCGCGGGCAGCTGCTGCATCGGCACGCCGACGTCCTCGAGCAGCAGGCTGCCCATCGCCTGCACGGCGGGGAAGACGGATCGCCTAGCGGCGGTGAAGGCGTCGCCCTCGGCGGCGTCGTCGGTCGCGAACACCTCCGTCGCACCGTTCTTTTCGCACGCTGCGACGATGGTCGCGATCTCCTGAGCACCGGCGGCGCCGGGCGCGTCGGACTGGGCGAGCAGCAGCGCGCGGGTGTTGCGGTCCAGGCCCATCCGGACCGCGTCCTCGACCGCGTTGATGCTCGCGTGGTCCATGAACTCGAGCATCGCCGGCCGCATTTCCCGGGTGATCGCGAGGACCGCGTCGGCCGCGGACTCGACGGACGGGAACGACGCGACCACCGTTGACGCCGGCGGCTGCGCGGGGATCAGCCGCAGCGTTAGCTCGGTGATGATGCCGAGGGTGCCCTCGCTGCCGACGAACAGCTTGGTCAGCGACAGTCCGGCTACGTCCTTGAGGAGTGGCCCGCCCAACCGGACGGCGGTGCCGTCGGCGAGGACCACCTGCATGCCGAGCACGTAGTCGGTGGTCACCCCGTACTTGACGCAGCACAGGCCGCCCGCGTTGGTGGCCGCGTTGCCGCCGATCGAGCAGATCTCGTACGACGACGGGTCCGGCGGATACCAGAGCCCGTGCTCGGCGGCGGCCTTCTTCACCTCGGCGTTGAGTAGGCCGGGCTGGGTGACGGTGACCCGGGTCACGGGGTCGACGGTGATCTCCCGCATCCGCTCGGTGCTCAGCACGATCCCGCCGCCCACAGCGCTCGACCCGCCGGACAGCCCGGAGCCCGCGCCGCGCGGCACCACCGCGATCCGGTGCTCGGACGCCCACCGCATCACCGCCTGCACGTCCTCGGTGCAGGTCGCGCGGACCACCGCGATCGGGGTGCCGGCGTTCGGGTCGGCGGCCCAGTCCTGGCGGTAGCCGGCGGTCATGTCCGGGTCGGTCAGCACCGCGCCGTCGGGCAGCGCGCCGATGAGTTGGTCGAGAACAGCCGGGTCCACCGTCGTCATGCGTCCATCATGCCCCCGCGTGCCGGATTTGCGACCGAAGGTAACGACCGGGCGATAACGTCGAAGCGACCGTACGTCGACGAGGGGGTTGTGGTGGCGGAGTTCGAGCAGGACCGGGATCTGTTGATCCGACTGTGGCGGATGTGGGCCAAGCGGGCCTCGGAGCTGTCCGACAAGCAGTGGACGACGGAGACCCGGCTGCCGGGTTGGACCGTTTGTGACGTGTACGTGCACGTCACCCCCGACGTCCTGATCGCGATGCTCGCCGAGCCCGCCGCCGACGGCGACGCGAAGATCACGAGCGCCGCGGACATGCTTCGCGTCTTCAACGCCGACCCGGCCGCCACCGAGCCGCTGCACGCGCAGCTCGCCGAGATGGTCCGTCAGATGGCCGCCGACGTCGATCGCGGGACCATCGTCGAGCGTTTCGAGACCGAGTTGCCCGACGCGTTCGAACGGCTCACCGGACTGAGCCGCGACACCGACATCGCGCACCCAATCCTGGAGTCGGTCTCGCTCGGCGCCTTCCTCGACATGGCGATCATGGAAGCGACGGTGCATTGGCTCGACGTGATCGACGCGGTCGGCGGTGATCAGCCCGAGGCGATGGCGCTCGAACGGGCACGCGACGTCCTCGCCGCGGTGCCCGATCCACTGGCGTTCGTCGAGGCGGCGTCGGGGCGGTCCACTGGCGCGGTCCTGCCGGTGATGCGTTGAGGGCCGATAACGTCGCGGCATGAGGACTGTCGGTATCGACCTTGCGGCCGAACCCGCGAAAACTGCTGTCGCGACCATCGATTGGGGTGAGCGCTCCGCTCGGGTCGTCGGCCTGAAGCTCGGAGCGACGAACGACGACCTTGTCGAAGCGGTCCGGGGTGCCGACAGATCCGGAATCGACGCGCCGTTCGGGTGGCCGGACGCGTTCGTCGACTTCGTTCTCGCGCATCACAATCGGGAACCACGCCGCGAGCTCGAACTGAGCAGTCGTGCCGGTCGGCTGCCGCTGGTTCGACGGCGGACGGACCGTGTGGTGCACGAGGTGACGGGAATCGTGCCGCTCAGCGTGTCGGCCGACCTGATCGCACACGTGGCGTTGCGGTGCGCTGGGCTGCTGGCGCGGCTTGCGGTCGAGGGCGTCGACACGGATCGCGTGAACCGCATCGTGATTTAGGCGTACTCGGCGGCCGCGCTGCAGCAGTGGAGGGTGTCCACCCATTCGTGCTCGTTGTGTTCACCAATTGCGATAGCAACGTGGTCGCTGCCGCCTCGATTGGTGGTTGCGGGCCGATGTCTCGCGATCTGCGTAGTCTCGACCGCTGTCGGATAGTTGCCGGACATCACATCGCCAGTCGCAGCGGGGTCGACGGGTCGCCAGTCAGGACGACATCGCCCCATAGTCGGGCTTCGTGAGTTCGAGGCTAGCCAGGTGCTTCTGCAGTCGATTCGACATCGGCAGGAATGTCGCGAGGGTGAGTCCCCCGGAGAACACCGCTCCGATGACCGGTACGACCTTCGCTACCGCCCCCGCGTAGACACGCTTTGTCATCGTGACGCCGAGCATGGTCGCGACCTTCTTGACTACGGGGTACAGCGTCCCCTTGGTCAGCGCCTGCTGGGGCAACTTTTTGACTACTTGCCTCGCCATCATGTCGGCGACCTTCGCCACGCCGGCCTGGGCGACCTGAACCCCAAACATGACGCCGACAAACAGAGTGAGGATGCCCTCGGTGGCTTCATCGATGCCGTCGCTCTTGTCGGTGAATAGGTCCGGCCAGCTGTAGATATAGGCGAGCTTCTGGGCGATGCGTAGTACGTGACCGAAGTACTGGACCACATCGGCGGGCACAGTGCCGAGCATCGCCACACCGCCAGGAATCCCTGCGGCCGTAGACAACGCAGTCACTTTGCTCGTCTCGAACTTGATCGAGGTCTTCGCCACCTTAGTGATCACGTCATTTGGGATGCCCGCGGCGGCTGGACTGGTAGCGATCGCGCGCTCGATCTGCTCATCGGTGCAGTACCGCTTCAGCGCAGCACGCAGGTAGGCCCTACGGTCGATTCGGGCACCGGGGAGTTGCGCGGAGGCCTCTAGTGTCTGCGTGAACTTCGATCCGGGCTCCACCTGCGTTCTCGTCGACATGCGATGAACATATAGCACCATCATCGTGGATCGTGTGCTGCCGCCCGGGCATCACTGGTATCGGGGACTTGCCCGGCTTGTTTTACGCCGTCGCCTACAGGGAAACAACTGATTTGAAGCGAGAGCGGTGCGACGTGGCGGTGCCGCCGGATGGTGGTGCGTCGACTATTCGTACCAACGTCTTTCGGAATGATGCGCGGCCTGACCCCCGTGAGTAGGTTGTGAAGCTGGCGACGGTCCTGAGCCCCTAAACCCCGGAGTAGTCAATCGTGACGGAACTCGTACGGCCTGGTTTGTGCCAGCTCTGCGGCATCGGGTGAACTGGGCTTCGAACTTGGGATAGCAAGAAAGTGTGCCGCTCGCTGTGAAGAGTTTGGTTGGTCAACTTCAGGCCATTAAGGATCGGGCGTTGGTGCCGGCCACGATCGATGGGTTCGGGGAGCACCTTTCCTCCGCGGGTTGTCCTTGCAGCCAAGTTCGAGCGCAGGCCTCGGCCGGGGAATACTCACTCGACCAAGCGCTGGCCGATCACATCGCTGAGGTTGAGCAGATGCGAGACGTCTACCTCGCCGTTGAGAACCGCTACACCGCAGCGGATGAAGCGAACACCGCAGCCTTGGCGGGCTCCGCCTCCGCGATGGAGTAGGTCTCGTCGCCGGCGGTGGGGTGTTCCGAGATTGCCGGTGCAACCGTTTGCCGGTGCTGTGAACTCGATGGAACCAGAAGTGTCGGCTCGGCGTCTGATTAGAGTGAAGTGGTCTGGAAGTAGGGGAGGAGGTCCGGATGCGAGTTACCGTTGCGATCGTGCTGATCGGTGCTGGTCTGCTGTTGGCGGGGTGTGGGTCGGGAACTGTGCCGGGCGATGCTGGTGCCGAGGGAACTGCTGTGGGGGAGGCCGCGTTCAGTCCGTGTGAGGACATTCCCGACCAGGTATTGATTGATCTTGGCCTAGACCCTGCGACCGAATCGCCCGAGATCATGGGTATTAAGCAGCCGGGTTGGAAGATTTGCAAGTGGCAAGGTGCAGGACCTGCCCTTGGAGTCGCTGCCACGAACTACACGTTGGGCGACGTGCGGGAGAACGCCCGCAACACGGAGTTCAACGAGATCGAAGTCTCGGGTCGAAAGGGTCTGACGTACAGGGAAACCACTGACCGGGAACGTCGAAGTTGCGACGTAGCACTGGCGACCGGTGGTGGCGTAGCAATCATCTCGGTTACGTACCTGGGCGTGGATCCGGTGGTCGAAGATCCGTGTCTCGTTGCAGTCCGGCGCGCGGACAATATTGCTCAGTACATTCCTGCATAGCGTCAAACTGTTCGAGGGGGAGCATTGGACATGTCTGGATGGCGTCAACTGGGCGAATCTGTTGCCACAGGGGATCTGAGCATCGAGCGAGGGACCGCCCAACGCTGTGCGGAGCGATGCAGTGCACTCGTAGCCCGATTGAAGGACATTCAGTATGAGTCCAAATGGCTGGGGAAGGTCGAGGGTTTCGGCGACAAGCTGCCTTCGGGCATTGCACTTGCCGCCAAGTTTGAGCGCAAGGCGTTGGGAGGAGACTACTCGTTGGACCAAGCCCTTTCCGAGCACATCGCCGAGATCGAACAGATGCGCGACGTCTTCCTGGCCATTGAAAGCCGCTTCGCCGCAGCGGAGGAAGCGAACACCGCCGCCGCAAGTGCTGTCGAATCGCAGATCAACTAGAGCTTCCGGGGCCGTGCCACTGAGGGGATGGCGCGGCCTCGGATCCGCCACGGACGGGGTCACCGGCCGAGGTATGAGAAGAGGGGGATGAGAATGGGCGTGTCGAGCTTCGGCGGCTTGATTGCCGGCATCAGCAAGGACATCGTCGAGTTCGGCAAGCATTCGGGCAACAAGGTGGTGGATCTGCTCACCGGCTACGACCTGATCGAACGCGGCCGCGTGCGTGACGCGCAGGCCGACGGCAATGCCCTACGCGACGACCTCTACCTCGTGCAGACCCCGCTGTACGGCGACTTCGACGAGAACGAGTTCGACGGCCCCGCCCTCGGATCTCCGGAACCCTTCGAAGCCATGTCGCATCAGGAGATCAAGGCCGCCGTCGACGGGATGAACGGCGGATCCCTACGCGCCAGCGCCGAAGGCTGGACCAAGATCGGTGAATCGCTCGAACAGGCACTCAACGACTTCCGTGATTTCATCACCAATGAGACCAACGGCAAATGGGAAGGCCTCGCGCAGGATTCTGCCGCGGCAGCGACCGACAGATACGCCACCGAGTCGGGCAAACTGGCGCGGGCCGGAAAACTCATCGGCACCAAGATCACCGAAGCCGCAACCGGCGTAGACCAAGTGAAAGCCACCGTCCCGCCCGTCTCCGGTCGCTCACTTTTCGAGATCGCCTTCGACGCAGGCGTTCCCGGTGCCGGCGTGTTCAAACGCGTCTTCCACGCCCAGGACGAATCGCACCAGGAAGCCATCCAGATCATGCGGACCGTCTACACCCCGGTCATGCAGCAGGCCGACACCAGAGTCCCGAGACTCCCCGAGCCGCCACAGGTCGTCGGTCCGGGGCAGAACTACCCAGACTCCAGAGGCGGTGCACCCGGTATCGGCGCCCCGAACCCGTACGGCCCCTACGTCGGGGGGCCGAGTGCGACCGCTCCGACCCCGCAGACGCCGACTCCCGAAGGCGCACTTCCCGGCGGCACACCCGGCTCCGGATCCACTCCCAATGCCTACGATCCGATCACGCCGGGCGGGCAGCCCGCGGCGAACGACCAGTTCACCTTCCCGGCCGATGCCACGACAACTCCAGCCGCCGCCTGGACCGCACCCGCGGCTGCGACAGGGCTTGACGGCAGCCGCGCGGGACAGTCCGGTTACGGAATCCCCGGGGTGGGCGGGGGCGCCGGCACCTACTCGGGCACAGGCGGCTCGGGATCGAGCACAGGGTCGGGCATCGGCGCAGGAGCAGGAGGCGGCACCGGCGGCTACGGAGGTGGAATCCTCACCGGCGGATACGGCTCCGGCGGAATGGGTTCTGGTGGATCAGGAACCGGAGGCGGTGCCGCGGGATCGTCGCCGAGCGCGACCGCAGGCGGAGCAACGGGCACGACAGCCGCCGGCACCGCCGCGCGAGGTGGTGCAGCTGGCGGCGGCATGATGCCGGGTGCTGGAGCGCGCGGGCGCGGCGAGGACGATGCCGAACACAAGACGCCCGGCTACCTGGTGAACGTCGACAACGGCAGCGAACTCATCGGCAACCTGCCCCTGGCCGCCCCGCCCGTCATCGGGAGCTGAGGCGGCCGGGGCCGGCGCCAGCCCTAGACGCCGATCAGCTGCTTGGCCGCCGCGACGGCGGCCGGGGCGTCCAGGGACGGCATGTCGTCCCACTGGCCGCCGGTGATCGTCACCTTGACCTCGGGGGTCTCGACCGTCGTGACGATCACCCCGGCGACTGCCGTCGTCATCGGCAGCGTGTAGGCGACACCGCCCGCCTTCGCGATTGCGGCATCCGGAAGGACGGTGAGCTTGCCGGCTTCGAGGTCACTCACCGCCGGAACCTCACCGGTCCCCGGCTCGATCAGCACCTCGACAGAGCGGATCTCGCTCAGCGAGGTGGCGCTCTCCGGGGTCTCCCAGTTGCAGATCACTCCGTACTCGTCGGCCGCGTTCGACGGGCTCTCCTGCAGTCCCGCGATGTACTGCGCAACCGTCGGCGCGACGTCCCCGCAACTCGAGAACCGCGCCAGCACATCCGCGCCCGAGGTACTCGCGGCATCCGCGACCTCACCACCGGCGACCGTGCCGAAGGTGACCTCCGAGCCTGCAGTCTCGGCATCGTCGGAACCGCAGGCGCTCAGCGCCGCAGCAAGAACTAGAACCGCTGGAACAAACCGGGCGTTTCGGGTCATGTAGGCACTGTACCTACGCCTTCACCGGCCCCGCCCGCAGCACGTCGTCGAACCGCTCCCGGACCTCGGCGACGTGCTTGTCGAGGTCCTCGACCGTCCACCCCTCGGTGCTGATCGGCTCCAACACGTCGACGTACACCTCACCGGCATGCGCGACGAACGAGTTACGCCACATCAGATCCCCGGCATTGTGGATGACGATCGGCACGATCGGCACCCCCGCCTGCATCGCCAGATGGAAGCCGCCCTTCTTGAACCGGCCCAACCGGGGTGTGGGGGAGCGGGTGCCCTCCGGCGCGATCGCGATCGACGTGCCGCCGCGCAGCTTGTCGACCGCCGGCTTCAGCGCCTCCCGCGCCTGCGCACTGTCCGTCCGGTCCACATACGCGACGTCGAGCAACGCCCCCACCGCCGCGAACCGCGGATCGTGCGACGCCTCCTTCTTCGCCACCCCCGTCGCATCGCGCTGGATCACCTTGCCGATCAACAACATGTCCAGCGAACTCTGATGGTTGAACATGAACACCGCCGGCCGGTTGTTCCACGCGTTGTCCTCGCCGGTGATGTGCACGTTGACGCCACACAGTCGCAGCGCCAGATCCGGGCCGTACGTCCCCACCAGGTTCGCTGCCGTCCGCCGATTCCCCGACAGCACCCCGGCCGTCGCCCCGAGCGCCGTCGTCGCCATCAACGCACCCAACGCCACCCCGGTCCGGGCCGTCGCGACCGGCGTCGCACCCCGCTCCGGCTTCGGCAGATTCACCGACAGCCAGCCCTCCGACCGTGCGATCCCGGCGAGCTTGCGATCGGGGTTCAAAGCCACCGGCCGCCCCACCGAATCGAGCATCGGAACATCCTCGGCGCCATTGGAATACGCGAACGCCTCAGCCAGCGGCGCCCCCGCCTCCTCCGCGAACGCCCGCACCGCCTTCGCCTTCTCCGGACCCCACAGCGCCGGACCGGTGAGTTTGCCGGTCAGCATGCCGTCCACCACCTCGGGACGGCTGCACAGGATCTCGTCGATCCCCAGGTCGTACGCGACGTCCTGCGCCTGATACACCGTCGCCGACGTCGCCAGCACGATCCGATGCCCGGCCCGGCGGTGGGCGTCGAGCAGACGTCGGACATCGGGGTAGATCATCGCGGCGATGTCCTGCCGGAACAGCCGCTGACTCCACTCCCGCAGCTCGTCCTCGCGCCGCCCGGCCAGTCCGGTGACCGCGATCTCCATCAGCCGACCGACGTCGGCGCCCCGGAACTGCGTGTCGAACGCGGCGCCGGTGGTGCGGAGCAGTTCGGCGACGCTGATGTCGAAGCGGCGCAACCGGTCCCGGTACACGACGCTGGCGGTGTAGCCGGTGATGAGGGTGCCGTCCAGATCGAACGCGGCCAGCGTCTTCGGCCCCTGCGGGGCGGCGGCGATCGCGGAGTAGATGTCGTCGAGACGGTTCATCGATCCGACCCCGTTCCCTCGATGAACTCGGCCACCGAGTCGGCGCCCTTCACCTCGTCGAGCTTGGCGTGGGCGCGGGCGCGGATCTCGCGCACGCGGCGCACGAGGGTGCGGACCTCGTCGGCGAACGCGCGGCGCCCCGCCTCCACCGACGGGTCGTCGTTCTCGATCAGCCGGCGGTTGCGGGCCAACTGCAGGGCGGTGGCGAACAGTTCCGACGAGATGGACTCGCTGCTCGCGATCTGCTGGCGGAGCCGGCGCTGCTGCGCCAGCGCGAGACACTCTGAGAGGAACGCCTTCTCGTCGAAGTCCGGCGCCACCGGCGCGTCCAGCAGATGGTCGGCGACCACCTCGTACGCCTCGAGGAACGGCTGTAGCACCCGGTGCGCGAGATACGGGCGCACCTCGTCGAGGATGTGCTCGACGTGCTCGGGGTTGCTCAGGTCGCTCTCCCACGCCGGGTCGATGAGGCTCAGCTCCGAGCGCAGCTCCTCCCGGAACGTGTCCTTGTCGCTGAAGAAGAACTCGAACTTGAGCAGGTCGCGGATCCGTTTGGCCTCGGCCCAGCCGTCGGCGAGCGGGTCGGCGAACTTCTCGTCCACCGCCGCGCACAGCACCATCTCGGCGATCGCCCGCGCCAGCAGGAAGTGAATGGTGTTGTTGCGGTAGAACGCCGCCACCAGACCCTGATCCTTGCCGAGATAGTAGACGCGCTCATTGCCCTCGTCGTACCGCTCGAGCACCCCGGAATCGAGGTGCGTGAACAGCGCCCTGCGGATCACCTGCGGGTTGGTGAGGTCGACGTCGCCGGCCGTCGGCAGCTTGCGCGCGATGATGTAGTCGACCATCGGGGCGAGGATGAAGCCGAGCTCGGGCACGGTGAGCGCCCGATCCTCGATCCCGAGGAACGCCAGCATCACCAGCGACGACGCGGTCACCGGGGTGACCTCGTTGATCCGGTGGCTCACCTCGATGCCGGTCTTCTGGATCGCCAACCGGAAGTCGTCCTCCTGCGCCAGCGAATCCCGCAGCGACAGTGGACGTCCCACCGTCACATGTGCGACGCCGCGGCGCTGGCCCTGCGCCCGGACGTAGCCGACCATCCAGCGAAAGCTCTCCTTCCGCTTCGCCGCACCATGCGCCTCCGCCGCCATCGCGCTCACCTCGTACAACTGGTCGTACACCAGCGAGACGGGGACGAGGTAGACGTCGGACGCGTCGGACGACTGGAATGCCTTCGCCAGATACGTCAGCAGCCCGTATCGGGGCGGACGCAGCTTGCCGGTGCGGGACCGGCCACCCTCGATGTACCACTCGAGGTTGAAGCGCTTGTTCATCAGGAAGCGCATGTACTCGCGCAGCGTCCACTTGTAGATCTCGTCGCCGTCGAACTTGCGACGGATGAACACCGTGCCGCTGCGCTTGCTGATCGGGCCGATCGGCCAGAAGCTCACGTTGAGCCCGCCCATCACGTGGTTGAGCGGCAGGTCGTTCGCCAGCAGCGCCGGCCGCAGCACCAGCGGATCGAGGTACGAGCGGTGGCTCGGCAGGAACACCAGCGAGTGTTCGCGGTTGAGTTCCCTCAGCTCCTCGAACCGGGTGGTGTCGACGTCGAGGCGGTAGGCGCGGGAGAAGTAGCGGCCCAACTGATCCCACACCGCGATGGCCCGTCGGCTCTGGGCGGCCACCATCTCGTCGAGGTCCGCGCGGGCCCGACGTTCGACGTCGACGACGGTGAGGTTCAGTTGCGCGGCAAGCTTCTTCACACCCGCGGTGAAGCGGTTGGTGTCGGTGATCTCCTCGACCACGAACCGCGACACCTTGTACTGCGTGCCGAGCAGGTGACGTTCGGCCCGCTCGAGCGCGAGCGCGGCCTGACGCCGGATGAAGTCGGGCAGCGACCCGCCGCCGCGCTCGGCCAACCGGTCCCGCATCTCGGTCAGCGACGCCGGATCGCCCTCGATCACCTTGCATCGCGCGGGATCGGAGCGCAGCACCCGTCGTTGCGCGTTGGGCGCGATGTGCAGCGGATCCCGGGCCGAGAGCACCTCGCGCAGGCGCTGCCCTCGATGACCGTTCGTGGTCTCGGGCATCCACACCACGCGCACCGGCGTCAGCACCGGGTCGTCGTCACGCAACACCAGCGCCGACAGCGACTGCCCGGTGGTGGCGACCGTGACCGTCGGCCGGCCGTCCTCGGCCTCCCGCCGGCCGAGCCACGTCCGTAACACCCGGTCCTCGGTGTCGGTCATCTCCTCGGTGAGATAGATCCGCGGATGTCGGTCCGGATCGGTCATCGCTGCGCCCCCTCCGCCGCGTCCTCGGCGGCGCCGCCCAGCGCCACCACCTCGTCGAGACTCTCCTGCAGACAGCGCATGAACAGCGCGGGTTCGGTGACCGCCGCGGTGTCGATGTTGACGCCGATGCAGCACGTGCCGACGTGCGAGACCATCGTCGCCATCACCGCGCAGCCCGGCGCCGGCCCGAACGGGAACATCCGCTCGATCCGCGCGCCCGCCAGGTACACCGGCACCGGCACGCCCGCGACGTTCGACGCCTGCAGATCCAGGCCCGTCGACTGCGACAGGTACCACTCGGCGAGCAGCCGGGTGGGCAGCCGCACCAGCAGCGGCGAGGCCGCCTCGACGATGTCGAGTGCGGGTTCCTCCCGCAACGCCAGCACTGTCGCGCGCACCTTCCGGATCCGCTTCGCCGCGTCGGGCTCGGTGGCGGGCCCTGCGAACCGCACCGCGGCGATCCGGTTCCCGCCCGACGGATCCGACGCCGCCCGCATGTTGATCGGCATGCCCATCGGAACCTTGCCGACCTCCGTGCCCATCTCCTGGTGGTAGCGCCGGAAGCCACCGAGCAGCGCCGCGATGTAGGCGTCGTTGACCGACCCGCCGGCCGCGTGCGCTGCGATCCGCAGCTCGTGCAGACCCACCTCGAGTACCCCGAACCAGCGGCCGAGCCCGCGCTCGCGCAGCAGTGGCGAGCCGGTCGCCGGTGGCGGTTGCACGACCCGGCGCAGTGACCCGGCGTAGTCGAGGACCTCGCCGGCCGCGTCGAACGGGCGCGTGACGGCGGTGACCGCGGCACGGAGGGACCCCGACACCAACCCGGCAACACGGCCCGGGGCCTTCCGGAACCCGGAGACCACATCGCGACCGAGCGCCCCGAGGTCGGACAGGTGCTCGGGCGGTGCGGGTTCGCGGTCGGGCTTGTCCGGGGTCGGCTCGGCGCGACGGCTGTGCAGCAGCGCCATCATCTGGATGCCGCCCATGCCGTCGGTGATGCTGTGGTGCGTCTTGACGACGTACACCGCACGGCCGTCGTCGAGGCCCTCGATGAGCATCGCGACCCACGGCGGCCGGGCCTTGTCGAATGGCTCGGTCGCCAGATGCCGGCAGATCCGCAGCGCGTGATCGAGATCGGCCTTCTTCCCTGGCAGGCGAATCCGTCGCAGGTGGTAGTCGAGGTCGAACTCGGGGTCGACCGACCACACCGGATTACCCAGCCCGAAGGCCGGCTCCACCGCGCGCATCCGGATGCGGGGCACGATGTGCGACGCCCACTCGTGCGCGCGTACCAACCGGTCCCAGTCCGGGGCCTTGTCGAGGACGTCGACCGCGACGATGGGGGTGCGGAGTTCGGGTCGCACCTCTTCCATGCGCCACATGCCGGTCTCGAAATCCGACATGGTGCGACTCTGACCCCACGCGACCGCGGACAGATCGACATCCACCGCGCTCGGTGGAACGAACGGTTGTCCCTCGGTCATACGCGCTCCTCGGCGATTAGTCCTCGGTTCGATTCGACGTCGCTTCAAGTGTGGACCCGTTCGCGGGGGAGCGTCCCCGATTTCGGCGCTTCCGGGTTTCGGACACCGGGGACAACTCGGATCGCGCGCGGATGTGCCGGGTGTCCGTTAACGTTCGGGGCACTTCGATCCTTGCCCCGGCGAAAGGACGCGGTCATTCCTCTCTACCAGTTCCGGTGCGCCCAGTGCGGTCCGTTCGACCGGCACTTCCCGATGGCGGACGTTCCCGACAGCGCCGACTGCCCGCTCTGCGCGTCCGACGGGCGCCGGCAGATCACCGCTACCCGGCTCGGCCGGGGCGGCTCGGCGTCGATGCGACTGCTCGACGCGACCGCCCGGTCGGCGAGCGAGCCCGCCGTCGTCACCGGGCCCGGCCCCGGTGCCCGGCGCACCCCGCAGAAGACCACCACCAACCCGCTCCACCGAAAGTTGCCCCGCCCCTGAGTAAATCGCCCGTCCGCGTTAGGAGGCTCGATGCCCGAGTTGCTGTTCCCGTTGGATTCGAACAAGAAGTTCACCGAGCAGGAGAAGATCGGCCACAACCGGTGGCACCCGGACATCCCCGCGGCGGTGACGGTCAAACCCGGTGACTCGTTCCGGGTGCACTGCCGGGAATGGTTCGACGGCGCGATCCACAATGACGACTCGGCCGACGACATCCTGAACGCCCCGCTCACGACCGTGCACACGCTGTCGGGGCCGTTCGCGGTCGAGGGGGCCAAGCCCGGCGACCTGCTGATCGTCGACATCCTCGACATCGGGCCCATCCCGCAGGAGGATTCGGGTCCGCTGGCCGGGCAGGGCTGGGGGTACACCGGCATCTTCCCGACCGACAACGGCGGCGGCTTCCTCACCGAGCAGTTCCCCGACGCCTACAAGGCGGTGTGGGACTTCGCCGGCCAGACGGCGACCTCCCGGCACGTGCCGCACGTGAAGTTCACCGGCATCGTGCACCCGGGTCTGATGGGCACCGCGCCGTCGCACGCGCTGCTCGGCAAGTGGAACACCCGCGAGGCCGCGCTGATCGCGACCGACCCCGACCGGGTGCCGCCGCTGGCGCTGCCGCCGGAACCGCGGGACGCGATCCTCGGCACCCTCGCCGGCGCCGACTTCGACCGGGTCGCCGCCGAGGCCGCCCGCACCGCGCCGCCGCGCGAGAACGGCGGCAACCAGGACATCAAGAACCTCACCAAGGGCAGTCGCGTCTTCTATCCGGTGTTCGTCGACGGCGCGAATCTGTCGGTGGGCGACCTGCACTTCTCGCAGGGCGACGGCGAGATCACCTTCTGCGGCGCCATCGAGATGGGCGGCTTCATCGACCTGCGTGTCGACATCATCAAGGGCGGCATGGAGACGTACGGCGTCTCGGAGAATGCGATCTTCATGCCCGGCAACACCGACCCGCAGTACTCCGAGTGGCTCGCCTTCTCGGGGACGTCGGTGACGCTCGACGGCGAGCAGCGTTACCTCGACTCGCAGCTGGCATATCAGCGCGCGTGCCTGCACGCGATCGACTACCTCACGAAGTTCGGCTACAGCCCCGAGCAGGCGTATCTACTCCTCGGTGCCGCGCCGATCGAGGGACGGCTGTCCGGCGTGGTCGATATCCCGAATTCGTGCGCCACGGTGTACCTACCGACCGCGATCTTCGATTTCCCGATCGCGCCGTCGGCGAGTGGGCCCGTGAAGATCGATCCGGGGATCGGCGCACCGCACTCGGCGCGCTAGCGCATTCATTTACCGACCGCAGCGCCGACGGCCTTCCCCGGTCGTCGGCGCTGCCGTCGGTGCGAGCGGAGGTTACCAGCACAAAGTGCATATTTGGGGTGCTAGGTGTGGACTTCACCCGAATTCTCACCCTCGAGTTTCGAGAAAATCCGCCTGTGTGTGAACGGCAGGTTTCGTTATCTAATCGTGATGATCAAACAGTAACGCCCCAGTCATTCGTCACGTTAGCGTCGATCTCAATCGCCCGGCGCTATCGAAGCGTTACGCGATGACACAACATCTACATTCTCGTCGCCCGGATCGTGATGTCCGCCAGTGCGAGATCGGGCCGTCGGGGAGAAAGGGGCGCGGAGTCGTGAGCGCTTCGTCGAACTGCATCGAGAACTACATCGCGGCCATGTTTGCGTACGAATTCATGGACGGCGGTGTCGACCTCGACTCGCTCGAGCGCATCCATCGCGGCGACGTCCGCGAGTGGGTCGGCGCGGTCGCCGGGTCGGGTCTGTTCACCAACGCGCAGGTTGCGCGCGTCGATGCCGGTTGGCGTCACGATCCCAAGTCGCTGCTCGACACCCTGCTCTCCGAGGCCGACGAAATGACCGTCAAGCGTTGCGAGACGACGTGGGCCGCCCTGGACCGCATCGAGTCGCCGGCCGAGCGCCGCGAGCTGGTGGCCGTCGGTGGTTACAGCACCGCGGTGGCGCCGGCGTCCACGACGATCGCCTGATCGTCCGTCAGCATTCGATACCGAACCCCGGCAGCACTGCAGGCCTCGACCATTCGGGCCGCCTCGCTGCCGGGGTTCGTCGTATCCACGGACCCGTCGGTGTCCCGCTCGCAATGCGGGACGATCGAGAAGTCCACGAACCCCAGCCCGTCCCAACGTGGTTGGACGCCGCACACGGGCTCCACCTCACCCGGATCGTCGGCGCTGTCGATCCCGACCAGTGACGGCGCCATGACGCACGCCCCGGCGCTGTACCCCGCGTAGGTCAGCCGCCCGTCGCGGACCGCCGTGCCCAGCACCACGTCGCCGCCGCTGCGCGCCAGCTGCGCGCGCAGGACGAACGTGTTGCCGCCGCGCACCCACACCGATCGGAATCCCGACAGCGTGGCCGCCAGCCGTTCCGGGGCGCCGACGTAGTCGCGCAGATCCACCTCGGCCGGGGCGAACCCGAGCCGCCGCAGCGGAACGACGTCGCTGACGACCGCGGACTCCCGCGCCCGGGCGGGCCACGCGTCCGCGGCGTTCGCGATCACCGCGATCGGCCCCGGACCGCCCGCGAGGTCCACGAACCGGTCCACGTGCGTGCCGAAACGATACGACGACAGGAATAGGCGCACCCGACGTCAGATCGTGTAGGCGAGGTGGTCGAGGAGCCGTCGCCCCACCTCGGTGTCGCCGCTCAGTTCGAACTCCGACACGTGGTCCGCGGCGGTGGTCCGCCCGCATGCCAGCCGGGTGAACAGGCGCGAGTCCATCGCGATCGTCGACGTGGCCGGCCCCGACAACTCGGGTACGACTACCGCCCGGCCGTCGACCTCGACGTGCATCGTGCGGGCCAGCGGACCGGACAGCTCGAACGTCACCCGGGAGCCGTCGGGTGCGTGGCCCAGCTTGCCGACGATGAAGCCGAGCGCCCCCTCGATCTCCTGGAACGCGAGGTTGCCGCGCGAGCCGCCCTCGTCGCTCGCGGGGCCGCCCAGCGCATCGCGGATGTCGTGCTCGTGGATCCAGCAGTCGAACAGCCGGATCCGCATGAACCGGCCGTACGTCGCCGGCCCGGCGGGGGTGACCGCGGTCGCGTCGAAATCGTCCTGGTTCATGTCGCCGAGCACCTCGAGCCGGCTGGAGGTGATCTCCCGGAACATCGCGAGGATCTGTGCTCCGGTGTGGGCTCGCAGTCCCTCCACCCACTGCTCGTTGAGCGCGCCGATCTCGTTGCGCACGTGGGCGAGTCCGTGGACGTCGATCGCGGTCGCCGGCGGCTTCAGACCCGAGAGCATCGACTCGGTGCCGATGATGTGCGAGACGACGTCGCGCACCGTCCAGCCGGGCAGCGCGGTCGGGGTCAGCCAGGCGTCGCCCTCGACGGTGGAGAGCACGTCGTCGAGCACGGCCCACTGCTCGGACAGGGCGTCGACCAGGATGCCCTGGGGGAACTCGCTCATCTGTCACTCTCCGTTTCCGCCACGGGGAGGTCGACGACCTCGCCTCGGTCGACACTCTGCCAGTCGCGGCCCCGCACGTACGGTTCCAGCGCGCGTCCGATGTCCGCGGCGTCCGACGCGCCCTTGATCCGCTGGATCTCGTAGACGTGCGGGAACTCCAGCAGTTCGGTCACCGTGTTCCACAGTCGCACCGCCGCCGCGCCCTCCGGTGGGTCGATCAGCACCGGGCCGAAGAACGCCGTGCCCTGGACGAACAGCGTCGGCACGCCGAACCCGCCCGCCGCGACAACTCGATCGTGGTCCGCGCGGACGTCGTCGTGCGTCGTGGGATCGGCGAGGGCCGCGTCGAGCAGCGCCGGATCGAGGCCCAACCGCTCGAGCAGGCCGCGGGCGACCACCGGGTCGTGCGGTTTGCCGCCGTCGACGTGCAGCAGATGACCGGTCGCGAAGTACCAGCGGTCCAGCAGATCCATGCTCTCGCGGCGCAGCAGTGCGCCGATCCGCATGAGCGACCACCCGTAGGACCACTCGCGCTCCCACGGGTGCTTCTGATCGTCTCGGCGGTTGATCTCCTCGAGGCTGAAGAAGCGCCACGAGATGTCGATCGCGGTCTCGGCGCGCACGTGCCGGATCCACCGCGACGCGTGGAACGCGAACGGGCACATCGGGTCGAAGTGGAAATCGACCGACGTGATCGGCTCGGCGCTCGCGTCCGTGCTCACCCTGCCACTCTATGACCGATCGCCGCCCGGGGCGACGACTCGGACCGCAAACGTGGCGCGAGGTCGGTCTTTCGAACGATTCGGTCGAAATCGCCCCGCGGACGCGACCGGAGGTGGACCATCGACGCAGACCGATCGTGCGAATCACCGTTCACATGAGGAGCTGCCGTGTTTCCGGGAAACTTCGTCTCCACCACCCCCGACAAGCCGGCGGTCATCCGGCCCGCCACGGGCGAACAGCTCACCTACCGGCAGCTCGACGACCGGTCGCTGCGGCTGGCCCGCTACCTGCACTCGGTCGGGATGCGGCCCGGTGACCACATCGCGGTGGTTGCGGGCAACGATCTGCGGGTGCTCGAGGTGTACTGGGCGGCGCTGCGATCCGGGCTTTACATCACCGCCGTCAACTGGCACCTCACCCCGGCGGAGGCGGCGTACGTGGTCGACGATTGCGAGGCGTCGGTACTGGTCGTCTCGGCGGACGCCGCCGCGACCCTCCCGGCCGATCGCGCCGAGCTGCCGAAGGTACGACACCGATTGGTGTTCGGGGGAGCGGTCGACGGCTACGACTACTACGACGCCGTGCTCGCGCGGCAGTCGGACGAACCGCTGGCATCCCAGCCGCGCGGGCAGGACATGTTGTATTCGTCGGGCACCACCGGCCGGCCCAAGGGCATCAAGCCGAAGCTGCCGGAGGGGCAGGTGCACCAGACCGTCGATCCGTACACCGCGGTCTTCGCACCGATGTACGGATTCGACGCCGACACCGTCTATCTCTGCCCGGCGCCGCTGTATCACGCTGCGCCGCTGAGGTTTTGCGGCACGATCAACTCCGTCGGCGGGACCGTGATCGTGATGGACCGGTTCGACGCCACCGAGGCGCTCGAACTGATCGAACGCCACCGGGTCACACACAGCCAGTGGGTGCCGACAATGTTCGTGCGAATGCTCAAGCTGCCCAACGAGGTCCGCGACCGCTACGACGTGTCCAGCATGCGCGTCGCGGTCCACGCCGCGGCCCCGTGCCCGGTCGAGGTCAAACGCGCGATGATCGACTGGTGGGGTCCGGTGATCCACGAGTACTACGCGTCGACGGAGGGTTCCGGGGCGACGTTCATCGACAGTGCCCAGGCACTGGCCCATCCCGGGTCGGTGGGGCGCGACGGGGTTCTCGGCATCGTGCACATCTGCGACGAGGCGGGGCGCGAGCTGCCGACGGGGGAGACCGGCACCGTGTACTGGGAGCGCGATCAGCTGCCGTTCGAGTACCACAACGATCCCGTCAAGACCGCGTCCGCGCAGCACCCCGACCATCCGACCTGGACCACCAGCGGCGACATCGGCCATATCGACGACGACCGCTTCCTCTATCTCACCGATCGTGCGGCGTTCACCATCATCTCCGGCGGCGTCAACATCTATCCGCAGGAATCGGAGAACGTCCTCACGCTGCACCCGAAGGTGTACGACGTCGCGGTCATCGGGGTGCCGCACGACGAGATGGGTGAAGAGGTCAAGGCGATCGTCCAGCTGGTGGACGGTGTGACCGGCAACGCAGACGTGGAACGCGAACTGCTCGATTACGTCCGCGAGCGCGTCGCGCACTACAAGGCGCCCAGGTCGATCGACTTCGTCGCCGAACTGCCACGCACCCCCACCGGCAAACTCGTCAAGCACACCCTGCGTGCCGGGTACGTGCCCGCGTGAGGATCAGCTCGGAATCTCGAGATCTCGGAAGTGTTCGCGCAGGACGGCGGCGTGACTGTGGTCGAGGTCCTTGGTCGCGGTGAGCAGGACCAGGGGGCGGTGTCCCGCGAGGGCCAGTACGCGCTCGACGGCGCTTCGTCCCTCCGCGGATTCCAGCTCCGTGAGATAGCGGGAGCGAAACTCGCCGAACTCTGCTATGTCGTGGCTGTACCACCGGCGCAGCTCCGTCGACGGCGCGAGATCCTTCGCCCAGTCGTCGTAATGGAACGAATCCTTGCGCAATCCGCGCGGCCACAGCTTGTCCACGAAGACGCGAAAGCCCGCCTCTGCACCCGGATGGTCGTACACACGTTCGATGTCGACGGTTCTCGTGGGCATCTGCCATCTCCGTTTCGTGGGCCTATTCGAACGGTAAGTTACGTCCATGTGAAATAGTGAGCTGTATCACAAAAAGTGTCTCTTACAGTGGTATACCTCTGTTCGGACTCGATTCAGACACTCTCGCCGACTTGCGTGTGTTTCCTTGCTCACGGTAGTTCTGCTTACCATCGTGGACCACTTGCATCGTTCGGGTCATCGTCCGTCGATCGCTCGATAGTTGCCGCCCGTCGCGGCCGGCACACCATCTACCGCAGGAAGTCGAAACATTGGATACATCGAAGAGCGCGGCACAGGTGCGCCCATCGGTCGGTGTCGTTCGGGAGACGAGCGACGGCGAGCGACGGGTCGCTCTGGTGCCGAAGGTCGTGGCGTCGCTGGCCGCCAAGGGGGTCGACGTCGTCGTCGAGCCCGGCGCCGGACTGGGCGCCCTGATTCCGGACGAGCTGTACAAGGAGGCCGGCGCCACCATCGGTGACGCGTGGACGTCCGACGTCGTCGTCAAGGTCGCACCGCCGTCGGACGACGAGGTCGGCAGGCTCCGCTCGGGGCAGACGCTGATCGGCTTCCTCGCGCCGCGCAACGCCGACAACCAGATCGGTGCGCTGTCCGCGGCCGGTGTGAGCGCGTTCGCCGTCGAGGCGATCCCGCGTATCTCTCGCGCCCAGGTCATGGACGCGCTGTCGTCGCAGGCCAACGTCGCCGGCTACAAGGCCGTCCTCGTCGCCGCGTCGGAGTCCACCCGGTTCTTCCCGATGCTGACCACCGCGGCCGGCACCGTGAAGCCCGCAACCGTCCTCGTCCTCGGCGTGGGTGTCGCGGGTCTGCAGGCGCTGGCCACGGCCAAGCGTCTCGGTGGCCGCACCACGGGCTACGACGTGCGCCCCGAGGTGGCCGATCAGGTCCGCTCGGTCGGTGCGCAGTGGCTCGATCTCGGCATCGACGCGGCCGGCGAGGGCGGTTACGCCCGTGAGCTGACCGACGCCGAGCGTGCGCAGCAGCAGCAGGCACTCGAGGACGCCATCAAGGGCTTCGACGTCGTCATCACCACCGCGCTGGTGCCGGGACGTCCCGCGCCGCGTCTGGTGACCGCCGCTGCCGTCGAGGGCATGAAGCCCGGCAGCGTGATCGTCGACCTGGCCGGTGAGACCGGTGGCAACTGCGAGCTCACCGAGCCCGGCCGGACCGCCGTCAAGCACGGCGTCACGATCTGCTCGCCGCTGAACCTTCCGGCGACGATGCCCGAGCACGCCTCGGAGCTGTACTCGAAGAACGTCTCGGCGCTGATCGAGTTGATGCTCGACGAGAACGGCGCGCTGGCGCCGGACTTCTCGGACGAGATCCTCGCCGGTGCGTGCGTGACCGGATCGAAGGAGACCCCCTAGATGTACACCGAACTTCTGGCGAACATCGCGATCCTGGTCCTGGCCGGGTTCGTGGGCTTCGCTGTCATCTCGAAGGTGCCGAACACGCTGCACACGCCGCTGATGTCGGGCACCAACGCCATCCACGGCATCGTCGTGCTGGGTGCGCTGGTCGTGCTCGGTCACCTGCCGGCGGACGCGCCGTGGTCGATCAGGATCATCCTGTTCGTCGCGCTCGTGTTCGGCACCCTGAACGTCGTCGGCGGTTTCGTGGTCACCGACCGCATGCTCGCGATGTTCAAGCCCAAGAAGGACGCCCCCAAGGCAGCTGAGAAGAAGGGGGCTGACGCCTGATGAGCTACCTCGTCACGATCCTCTACATCGTCGCGTTTGCGATGTTCATCTACGGTCTCTCGGGTCTGACCGGCCCGAAGACCGCGGTCCGCGGCAACTACATCGCTGCGGTCGGCATGCTGATCGCGGTCGTCGCGGTCCTGATCGACATCCGCGACACCGACCACTGGGGCCTGATCATCGGCGGCCTGGCGGTCGGCATCATCCTCGGCGTCCCGCCGGCCCTGCGCACGAAGATGACGGCGATGCCGCAGCTCGTCGCGCTGTTCAACGGCGTCGGCGGTGGCACGGTCGCGCTCATCGCGTGGGCCGAGTTCCTCAACTCGGACGGCTTCACCACCGTCGAGACGGTGCCGTCGGTGCCGTTCATCGTCGGCTCGCTGTTCGCCGCGATCATCGGTTCGGTCTCGTTCTGGGGCTCGCTGGTGGCGTTCGCGAAGCTGCAGGAACTGTTCAACAAGAACTTCGAGAAGAAGGTCGTCGCCTCGGCGAAGGCGTTCCAGCTGGCGAACATGATCCTCGCGGTCGTCTCGGTCGGCATCGCGATCTACATCGGCATCCAGGCCGACCCGGCCAACGATCCGACGTCGGCGATCTGGATCGTCGGCCTGCTGATCGCGGCCGGTGTCATGGGTCTGTTCGTGGTGCTGCCGATCGGCGGCGCCGACATGCCCGTCGTCATCTCGCTGCTCAACGCGCTCACCGGTCTGTCGGCCGCGGCCGCGGGTCTCGCGCTCAACAACCAGGCGATGATCGTCGCCGGCATGATCGTCGGCGCGTCCGGCTCGATCCTGACCAACCTCATGGCCAAGGCCATGAACCGCTCGATCCCCGCGATCATCTTCGGCTCCTTCGGCGGCGGTGACGCCGGCGGTGCCGGTACCAGCGCGGCCGGCGGCACCGTCAAGGCCACCTCCGCGTCGGATGCGGCGATCCAGATGGCGTACGCCAACCAGGTCATCGTCGTCCCCGGCTACGGTCTCGCCGTCGCGCAGGCCCAGCACGCGGTCAAGGAGATGGCGGCCCTGCTCGAGGAGAAGGGCGTCGAGGTCAAGTACGCGATCCACCCGGTCGCCGGCCGCATGCCCGGTCACATGAACGTCCTGCTCGCCGAGGCCGACGTCGCGTACGACGCGATGAAGGAGATGGACGACATCAACGGCGAGTTCTCGCGCACCGATGTCACCGTCGTCATCGGCGCCAACGACGTCACCAACCCGGCCGCGCGCAACGATTCGAGCTCGCCGATCTACGGCATGCCGATCCTCAACGTCGACCAGTCCAAGTCGGTCATCGTGCTCAAGCGCTCGATGTCGTCGGGCTACGCCGGTATCGACAACCCGCTGTTCACCGCGGACGGCACGTCCATGCTGTTCGGCGATGCCAAGAAGATGGTTTCCGAGGTCACCGAGGAGCTCAAGGCCCTGTAGGTCCTCGGCGCACCACGGAATACGAAGACGGCAACTGGCGGACGAATCCCCCTCCGCCCGTCAGACGAAGGGTCCCTTCACACGCTCCCCGCGGGTGAAGGGACCCTTCCGCCGTTTCAGCCGACGGTGACGGTCCGCGTCGCCGGCCGTCCCACGATCCCGGCGAAGCGGGATGCGACCAGCACGCACGCCAGCGGCACCACCATCGCGATCGTGAGCGGCACGAGCTGCGTGAGCCAGCCGATGGTGGCCGGCCCGGCGAGGAAGCCGATGTAGCCCATGCCCACGACGCGGGACATGTTCGCGCCGGCCGAGCCGGTGCCGAGGTTCCCGGCCGAGGTGAAGATCTGCGGCACACAGCCGGACAGCCCTAGCCCGAACAGCGCCCACCCGAGCAGCGTGGTCGGCAGCCACGGCGAGACGACCACCGTTGCCATTCCGGCCGCCGCGATCAGCGTCCCGTAGCGGACCACCGCGACCGGTCCGAGCGCGGAACTGACCCGGTCCGCGGTGAACCGGCCCACCGTCATCGTCAGCGAGAACGCCCCGAACGCGAGCGCCGCGACCGACTCCGGGACCTCCAGGTGTTCCTTGACCTGCAGCGTGGACCAGTCGTTCGCGACCCCCTCGGCGAGCATCAGCGCGAACGCCACCGCACCGAGCGCCAGCACCCGCGGTGAGTACCGGGCCTTCGTCCGCTGCTCGTGGGGTTCGGGCCGCGGATGCGCCGACGGTGGCAGCAGCCGGGTGGTGCACAGCGCGATCACCGCGACCCCCAGGACGGACGCCGCGCCCAGCGTGACGGCCGGAGACCAGCCCGCCTCGATCGTCACCGCCCCGACGAGCGAACCGGCGACGCCGCCGATCGAGAACATGCCGTGGAACGCCGACATGATCGGGCGGCCGTACTCACGTTCGGTGAGGACCGCCTGCGAATTCATCGACACGTCCAGCGCGCCGTTGCCGAACCCGAACACCATGAGCGCCAGGCCCAGCTGCCACGCGGTGGACGCCAGACCCGGGCCGATCGCCGCGACCGACAGCAGCGTCCCGCTCAGTGCGACCAGCAGCCGACTGCCGTACCGGTCGGCGAGCGGCCCCGACAACTGCATGCCGGCGATCGCGCCCACCGCGAGCAGCAGGAGCAGCGAGCCGAGCGTCGAATGCGAGATGTCGGTTCGGGTCTTGATGGCCGGGATCTGGACCACCCACATAGCGAGCAGGAACCCGTTGATGCCGAACACGCCGAAGATCGCGGCGCGGGCGGACCGCAGGTGTCGCGGGAGGGGTGTCGGGTTGTCCACGTTCCCCTTTGTACCGAACGGCGCGCGGGTGGGGTCAGAGGTGCGCGAGGAGGGCGGTCACAGGGTCGGTGAGTATCGCGCCGAGGTCGGCGAGGAACCGCGAGGCCTGCTCGCCGTCGACCAGCCGGTGGTCCACGGTCACGCTGAGCGTCGTCACGTCCCGCGCGACGATGTCGTCGCCCACCACCCACGGCCGCCTCGTGATCGCGCCGAGCGCGAGGATCGCGGCCTCGCCCGGGTTGAGAATCGGGGTGCCGGTATCGATGCCGTAGATCCCGACGTTGGTGATCGTGATCGTCCCGCCGGTGAGATCGGCCGGCGTCGCCCGTCCGGCCCGCGCGGTGTCGGTGACTGCGCCGATCGCCCGGCACAGGTCGGGGAGGGCCAGCCGGTCGGCGTCCTTGACGTTGGGCACCATCAGGCCGCGCTCGGTGGCGGTCGCGATCCCGAGGTTCACGTAGTGCTTGGTGACGATCTCCTGGGTGTCCTCCGCCCACGACGAGTTCAGCGACGGGTGCGCCCGCAGTGTGAGCAGCAGCGCCTTCGCGACCAGTGTCAGCGGCGTCAGGTGCAGTCCGTCGAACGCGGTGGACGCGCGCAGTCGGTCGAGCAACCTGACCGACTCGGTGACGTCGACGGTCAGGAACTCGGTGACGTGCGGTGCGGCGGCGGTACTGGCGACCATCGCGGCCGCCGTCTCCCGCCGCACCCCGCGGATCGGCGTTCGGGTCTCGCGGGCGTCTTCCGCGGTGCGGCGCGCGTGGACGGCGCCCGAACGGACTCCCGGCGACCGGGGAGCGTGCGGCGCAGCCCGTCGGCGCCTGCTCACGGTGGGCGCCGACGGGCCGTAGCCGACCAGCACCGAGTCCGGCCGGGGAGCATCGGGAGCACGGTCGTCGGCCGTCTCGACGCGGATGATCGGCGTCCCGACCGGCACCGTCGTCCCGGGCTGCACGAGTAGTTCCCGCACCACCCCGGCGAACGGCGACGGCAGTTCCACCAGCGCCTTCGCCGTCTCGACCTCGCCGATCGTCGCGTTGAGTTCGACGGTGTCGCCGACGGCGACCGCCCACGACACCAGTTCCGCCTCGGTGAGGCCCTCGCCGAGGTCGGGCAGCCGGAACTCCTCGAGGCGGCTCATGCGAGCACCTCGTCGACGGCGCCGAGGATGCGGTCGGCGTCGGGCACGTGGTGCTTCTCGAGCTTCGCCGGCGGGTAGGGGATGTCGAAGCCGCCGACCCGGCGCACCGGTGCCTCGAGCCGGTAGAAGCAGCGCTCCGAGACGCGCGCCGCGATCTCGGCGCCGAGACCCACGAACACCGGCGCCTCGTGTGCGACGACGAGCCGTCCGGTCCGCTGCACCGACTCCTCGACGGTCGCGAAGTCGACGGGGGACAGCGAGCGCAGGTCGACCACCTCGAGTGACGTGCCCTCGCCGTCGGCGATCTCGGCGGCCTGCAGCGCGGTCGGCACCATCGATCCGTAGGCGACGACGCTGACGTCGGTGCCGGGCCTGACGATCCGGGCCCGGTGCAGCGGCAGATCGGGTGGGGCGTCCACGTCGACCGCGCCGCGATCCCAGTACCGCCGCTTCGGTTCGAGGAACACGACCGGGTCGTCGAGCGCGATGGCCTGCCGGATCATCGCGAACGCGTCGGCCGGGGTGCTGGGGCTGACCACACGCAGGCCCGCGGTGTGCGCGAAATACGCCTCCGGGGACTCCGAATGATGTTCGACGGCACCGATGCCGCCGCCGTACGGGATGCGAATCGTCAACGGCACCTTCACGTGTCCGCGGGTGCGGTAGTGGATCTTGGCGACCTGCGAGACGATCTGGTCGAACGCGGGGTAGACGAAGCCGTCGAACTGGATCTCGCACACGGGCCGGTAGCCGCGCAGCGCCAGCCCGAAAGCAGTTCCCACGATCCCGGATTCGGCGAGCGGGGTGTCCATGACGCGGGCGGGGCCGAAGTCCTTCTGCAGTGCGTCGGTGATGCGGAAGACGCCGCCGAGCTTGCCGATGTCCTCGCCCATCAGCAGCACCTTGGGGTCGTCCTCGAGCGCGCGGCGCAGGCCGGCGTTGAGGGCGGCGCCGAGGGTCATCGTGGTGGTCGTCGTGGTGGTCATGACACTGCCTCCTCGCCGGCGGTCAGGGTGTCGAGGTAGGCCCGGTACTCGGCGCGTTCCTCGTCGATCAGCGGATGGTCGGTGGCGTACACGTGCTCGAACAACTCGTCCGGTCCGGGATCGGGGGCCTCGAGCGCGCCGGCCCGCAGCCGGGCGGCGACGTCGTCGGCCCGCGTCCGCACCTGAACGTCGAACGCGTCGTCGAACAGGCCCTCGCGGTCGAGGAGGCGGTGCATCCGATCGATCGGGTCCCGGGCCCGCCACACTTCCGACTCCCCGGCCGTGCGGTAGCGGGTCGGGTCGTCGGACGTGGTGTGCGGACCCATCCGGTACGTGATCGCCTCGACGAACGACGGTCCGCCGCCGTCCCGCGCGCGTCGGGCGGCCTCGCGGGTCACGGCCAGCACCGCGAGCACGTCGTTGCCGTCCACCTGGACCGCGGGCATGCCGTACCCGGCGGCGCGGGCCGCGATCGGGGTGGGGCTCTGCAGGTGGACGGGTTCGCTGATCGCCCACTGGTTGTTCTGACAGAAGAACACGACCGGCGCCGCCAGGCTGGTCGCGAAACCGAGCGCCTCGGCGAGGTCACCCTGGCTGGTGGCACCGTCGCCGAAGTACACGACGGTGGCGATCTCGGCGCCGTCCAGGTGCGCGCCCAGCGCATAGCCGGTCGCGTGCAGTCCCTGCGAGCCGACCACGATCGCGGGATTGGTCATGTTGACCGTCGCCGGATCCCAGCCCGAGTACGCGCAGCCGCGCCACATCCGCAGCATCACCGCCGGATCGACGCCGCGGCAGTACGCGACGGCGTGTTCGCGGTAGCTGGTGAAGATGTAGTCGTCGGGGTTCAGGGCGTGGACCGAGCCCACCTGGGCGGCCTCCTGGCCCAGCAGCGGCGCCCAGATCCCGAGCTGGCCCTGCCGCTGCAGGGCGGTGGCCTCGGTGTCGATCCGCCGTGCGACGACCAGATCCTCGTACAGTGCGCGCAACTCCTCGGGTCCGACGTCGGACACCAGCGCGGCGTAGTCGGGCCGGTGCACGCGCTGTCCGTCGGGTTGGACCAGCTGCACCGGGAAGGCGATTCTGTCGGCCATCGTCGGTCACCTCGTCGCATCGATCCGGGTCCGCCTCGTGAGCGAAAGTCCGGATGTATGTGCTCTACCTCACAGCATCCACCGTCTCGCGATCTGCGCAAGCGAAGTTGCAACGATTCAGCACAATGCACAGTTTCGGTGGGGTGAGGGCTGGCACACTGCGAAAGATGAGCACTCTGGACGCCACCGATGCCCGCCTGCTGCTCGAGTTGTCGCGCAATCCGCGGGCGACCGGTGTGGACCTCGCGCAGCGGCTCGGGCTCTCGCGGAACACCGTGCAGGCGAGGCTGTCCCGGTGGGAGGGTTCGGGGGCGCTCGGTGGCTTCGACCAGCTCGTGGACCCTCGCGCGCTCGGCTATCCGCTGGCGGCCTTCGTGTCCACGCGGGTCGATCAGCACCAGCTCGACGCGGTGGTGGACGCGCTCGCGGACATCCCCGAGGTCGTCGAGGTGTACGGCATGACGGGCCTGACCGATCTGTCGGTCAAGGTGGTCGCGACCGACGCCGACGATCTCTACCGGCTGGCCGGGCAGATCCTCAAGATCCCCGGCGTCGAGCGCACGAATATGGCGCTCGTGATGCGCGAACTGGTCGGGCCGAGGACCGCGCCGCTGCTCGAGCGCACTGCGGAAGGTCGTGGTGCGCAAATTCCCGCGCGGGGGCAGTCCGCCGACTAGCATCGTCAAACGAGCGTCGACCGGGGGTGCGGGATTCGACGAAATTGACCGGCGTGAGGAATCGATCGATCCGAACAGCGGAAGCAGATGCGGGACACCGGAGGGGAGTGGTGCGCAATGGGTGTTGTCGGCCTCGACGAGGACGCCGTCTCGACCTGGATCACCGGTCTCGGTGTGGGCGCACTCGCCCCGCTCTCGTTCGAACGGATCGGTAGCGGTCAGTCGAATCTCACTTTCGCAGTGCGCGATTCGGGCGGTGGCCGGTGGGTGCTGCGGAGGCCGCCACTCGGGCAGCTGCTGGCGTCCGCACACGACGTCGGGCGCGAGTATCGGATCCTGGCGGCGCTGCAGGGGACCGGCGTTCCGGTACCGAAAATGATTGCTCTGACCGATGATCCGGCGATCACCGAGGTGCCGCTGGTCCTGATGAGTTATGTCGACGGGATCGTGATCGACGACGAGTCGGTGGCCGAGCAGCTCGACCCCGAGCGGCGGCGCGCCATCGGGCTGTCGCTGCCCAAGGCGCTCGCCAGCATCCACCGGGTGGACCTCGAGATGGCCGGCCTGCTCGACCTCGCCGGTCACAAACCCTACGCCGAACGACAGCTCAAGCGCTGGTCGGCGCAGTGGGAGCAGTCCAAGACCCACGACATGCCCGACATCGAGGATCTCGCGGCCCGTCTCGCCCGCAACGTGCCCGAGCAGACCGAGACGACCCTGGTGCACGGCGACTTCCATCTCAGCAACGTCATCACCTCACCGGACGACGGTCGCGTGGTTGCGATCCTCGATTGGGAGCTGTGCACGCTCGGCGACCCGCTCGCCGATCTCGGCGGGCTCCTGGCGTACTGGCCGCAGCGCGGAGACGGCGTGCGCGGGCCGTTCATGGCGTCGACGCTCGACGGGTTCCCGACTCGGGACGAACTGGTCGAGGCGTACGTGCACGAGACCAAACGAGACGTTTCGGCGGTCGGTTTCTGGCACGTGCTCGCGCTGTGGAAGCTCGCGATCATCGCGGAGGGTGTGCTGCGCCGCACCCTCGACGATCCGCGGAACCGGGCCGAACGTGGCGGCCCGACAGCGGAACTCATCGACGACGTGGTGCGGCGCGCGGTCGCGACCGCCGACGCGGTGGGGTTGCGCTGAGGCTACTTCGATTTGGAGTTCGTCCGATATGTGTTTAACGTATACGCCCATGTGACTGCCTGCGTAGCGCGCTTCCGCTCCTCTCCGCATCAGCGTCCGCCGCTTGCCTTCCGATTTCCGGATGTGTTCCGGGGCGCTGCGGCACAACGTATTTCCACTCTCCTTCACGCAACGCCATAAAGAGCGTCGGTGGCATCGATCCCCGACATCTGCTCTCCTCGCGCGGCGAATTCCATCATGAGCGCCTGCTGCAAGGTCTGCTCGCCGCCTGTCGGCACCTCCGCAACCTGACCGGTCGATGTCATTCGAGCCGGTCCGGTTGCCGCCCCGTGCCCGAAACGTGTCCCGGTCCGACCGGGGCGCGGTGAAAGTGCTGCGCACCAACGTTCTTCGACGAAATTGTGTCCAGGAGTTCCGATGTCCCGACCTGTCCCACAGAGTGCCGTATCGCGAAACTGGGCCGGGCTGGCAATGCTCGCGTTGCCGGCCCTGCTCATCGCGGTCGACATGACCTGCCTCTACGTTACGATTCCGCACCTCAGTGAAGACCTGGGGCCGACCGCCACCCAACTGCTGTGGATCAACGACATCTACGGCTTCTTCATCGCCGGGGCGCTCGTCCCGATGGGTGCACTCGGCGACCGGATCGGCCGCCGCCGACTGCTGTTGCTCGGTGCTGCCCTGTTCGGGGCGGCGTCGATACTGGCCGCCTGGGCGCCGAATGCCGAGGCGCTCATCGCCGCTCGCGCCGTCCTGGGCCTGGCCGGCGCCACGCTGATGCCGTCGACCCTTTCGCTCGCCCGCGTCATGTTCGACGACGACCGGCGGCGCACCCTGGCCGTGTCGGTGATCATGGCCGCCTTCTCGGTGGGCACCGCGCTGGGGCCGCTGGCGAGTGGTCTGCTGCTCAACTACTTCTGGTGGGGTTCGGTGTTCCTGATGGCTGTGCCGGTCACGGTCCTGCTGCTCCTGGTCGGACCGCGCACGCTGCCCGAGTACCGCGACCCGACGGCCCGGTCGATCGACCTGCCGAGCGCGGCGCTGTCGATGTCCGCGGTCCTCGCGCTGGTGTACGCGATCAAGCATGCGGCCGCGTCCGGGTTCGATGCCCGCGCGGCGGCGTTCGTGCTGGTGGGTCTCGTGGCCGGTGCCGTCTTCGTGCGCCGACAGCGGACACTGGATGATCCGTTGCTCGACCTCACACTGCTGCGCAACCGGCTGATCCGGTCGTCGCTCGGTACCTACACGCTCGGGCTGCTGGCGATGGCGGGCACTCAACTGTTCGTCGTGCTCTACCTGCAGCAGGTGCTGGGGCTCGGACCGCTGCAGGCCGGGATGTGGATGGTGCCGGCCGCCCTCGGCACGTTGGCGAGTTCGCTGGTGGCGCCGTTCCTGATTCGACGGTGGCGGCCCGCCGTCGTGATCGGTGGCAGCCTGACGGTGTCGGTGCTGGGGTTCCTGCTGTTGACCCGGGTCGGCGTGGACGACCTGCCGTTGCTGATGGTCGGCTACGTCGCGATCTCACTGGGGGTGAGCCCGGTGATCGCGCTGTGCACCGACATCGTCGTCAGCTCGGCTCCGGCGGAGCGCGCGGGATCGGCCGCGGCGCTGTCCGAGACGGGTGCCGAACTCGGTGCCGCACTCGGGGTGGCGTTGCTCGGCAGTCTCGGATTCGCCGTGCACCGCGGCAGCCTCGGCGCGGATCCGGCGTCGGTGGTCTCGTCCGAGGCGGTCGCCGACGGCCTGGTCGTCGCGGCCGGCGCGTCCGCGGCCGTCGTGGCGCTCACCGCGCTCGTCAGTGTCGCCGCGTTGCGCAGGATTCCGGTACAGCGCTGATCGGCGCCGGAACCTACCCGGAGTCGGTGACCAGAAGGTTTGCCGCGCTTCGTATCTCGGGAGGGATCGCGGCGGGTCGGCGTCCGGCCGGTTCGATGTAGACGTGCACGAACCGGCCGGTAGCCGCCAGTTCGAGGATCCCGTCGGGGTCCTCCCGGAAGATCGCCAGCGCGTACACGATGTCGGTGGCGCCGATGCGTTCGACGGACAGGCCGATGTGCAGCTGGTCGGGGAAGGACAGTTCGCGCACGAACCGGCACGACGCCTCCGCGACGATCCCGATCGCCGGCAGCTCGCGGATGTCGAGTCCGGTACTGGCCATGAGCCATCCGTTGATCGCGGTGTCGAAGTACGCGTAGTAGGCGATGTGGTCGACGTGCCCGTAGTGGTCGTTGTCGGCCCACCGGGTCGGCACCGGCCACAAGGCCGGATAGGCCTCGGCGCGTGGTTCGGGCTCGTCGGGAGCTGCCATGAAATCGACGATAGTGCCCGGGAATCGATCAGCGCAGGTCGTCGTCGCGACGCAGCATCGACGGCACGACGAACCACAGGATGCCGAAGGCCAGTGCCGTGGACCCGCCGATGAGTTTGGCGGCCCAGCCGCCGACCGCGACTTCCGCGACGATCAGGACGGTGCCGACCATCGTCGCGGCCAGGAACACCGAGCCCGCCAGAGCACACCGATTGGCCTGCCGCAGGATGTCCTCCCGGCGCCGGTGCCGGAACAGGATGCGATGCCACACCGCGGGCGCGATCAGCAGCGCCGACGATGCCGCCGCACACAGCACCGTCACCAGGTGCAGCGCCCGCACGTACGTGGACTGTTCCTCGTAGGACTCGGTGAACACGATCGCCAGGAGGAACGCGAACAGGATCTGCACGCCGGCCTGCTGCACGCGCAGTTCCTGCAGCAGTTCGCTGAAGTTCCGGGCGAGGCGCGTGCTCTGCGACTCGTCCGAATCGTTCGGCGGGAGGTCGGCCATCGGGGACCCTAGGCCTTCGAAGGGGCTCTCGAGAACTCCGACGCCCGACGGATCTGCTCGTCCGACGGCCGCACCCCGGTGTAGAGGGCGAACTGCTCGGCCGCCTGCAGCGCGATCACCTGTGCCCCGGTGATGACGGTCTTGCCCGCGGCAGTGGCGAGTCGGATCAGCGGGGTGTCGGCGGGCATCGCGACGACGTCGAACACGGCCTCGGCGGCGCGGACGGCGTCCTCCCGGAACGGCAACGCGTCGGCCTCGGGGCCGCCCGCCATCCCGATCGGAGTCGCGTTGACGAGCAGTTGCGGGTGCGCCGCGCCGAGGTCGGGCAGCCACTCGAAGCCGTACGTCCGCGCCAGGGCCGGTCCGGTCTCGGCGTTGCGGGCGACGACGGTGACCGTGCGGAAGCCGCTGTCGCGCAGCGCGGCCACGACGGCCTTGGCCATGCCGCCGCTGCCGGCGACGGCGACCGCGAGATCCGGGCTCAGCTCGGCGCGGTGGAGCAGATCGGCGACGGCCTGGTAGTCGGTGTTGTAGGCGTGCAGTTCGCCGTCCTCGTTGACGATCGTGTTCACCGAGTCGATCGCCGACGCCGACGGGTGCACGACGTCGACGTGCTCGATGCACGCCTCCTTGAACGGCATCGACACCCCGCACCCGCGGATACCGAGCGCGCGGATCCCGGCGATGGCCGCGGGCAGGTCGGTGGTGGTGAACGCCTTGTAGACGAAGTCCAGGCCGAGTTCGTCGTACAGGTAGTTGTGGAAGCGGGTGCCGATGTTGCTGGGCCGGCCGGACAGCGACATGCACAGTCGGGTGTCCTTGCTGACGGCGTCGGTGATCGTGCGGCTCACCCGTCCACGCTAACCGGCGACCGGGGCTCGTGTCGGCGACTCGTCATCCGCAGGTGGCGGCGACGTCGGCGATCGCATCCCGATCGCCCACGGTGATCGGCAGGCTGTAGCGGACCGCCACGCCCAGGTACTTGCCGACGTAGAAGCAGCGGTAGGCCGGATCGGACGGCAACCAGCCCGACGGCGTGCTGTCCCGTTTGGCCTGGTTCTCCGGTCCGCTCACGGCCAGCAGGTTGTAGGTGACGTCGTTCGCGAAGTCGCGGCGTCGTTCGATCGGCCACGAGGCGGCTCCCATGTCCCACGCCGCGGCGAGCGGGTACACGTGGTCGATCTGCACGGCGTTTGCGTCCTGCTTGGTGAAGGCGACGGTCCGCCCCGAGTACGGGTCGGCCAGTGTGCCCGCGACCACGACGCAGTCCCGGGTGCCGTCGCGGAACTCGACGTCGGTGAGATCGGCCGCGAGCACGTTGTTGCGGGTGTCGCAGCCGTCGTGGCCGCCGGGCCCGGTGTGGTCGTCGGACCAGGACGGGCCGAACACGCAGCCCTGCCCGGTCCGGCAGCCGCGCTCGTAACCGGCGACGTCGGGCCGGGCGGCCACGACCTCGACCCGGGCGAGCAGGTTGTCGACCGCGGTGCGGGACGGACTGCCCGGCGCGGGTTCGACGGCACCGGGCGCTGTGCCGCACGATACGCAGGCCAGGGCGACGGCCCCTGCACCGAACAGAATCCGACCACGTCCCACCGCTGCCCCTCCCCGGACGGCCACCTGTCGCGGCCAGTGTGCCGGACGGGACCGACAGCATCGGCCGGACGGGATCGGTCAGGAGTGCGGGAACTTCGCGGCATGGAGGGATCCGGCGTCCACGCCGTCGTGCCCGATGAGCCACGACCCGCCGTTCTGTCGGCACTCGGCGATCTTGCCGAAGACGCTCAGGAGGAAGCCGATCGCCTGCTCCGGGGTGCGGGTGGTGGCCAGGCGGTGCGATTCGCCCTGTTTGGTGACGTCGAGCCAGACCCCGGCCTGGCCGTCCAGGCGCATCGCGACGATGTGATCGGCGTCGACGAAGGCCACCTTGCGCTCCTGCCACGGCGTGCTCGGCGAGTACACCTGTTCGAAGACCTGAAGCATGATCGTCATCGGTGCCGACCTTCCCTCTGCGCCCAGTATGGGCCTGGTGGCGGGCTGGAATCCAGGGATGTCGGCGGCGGCTGGTTGGATGGACGACATGCTGCACGGGCTCTGGTCGCCGGGCGCGGGCCTCATGCTGTGGCGGGGCCCGGATTCCGAGCTGCCCGATTTACCCGAGCCCCTCGCGCGGGTGCTGCGTCGGCGCTTCCGGCGGCATCACACCGTGCACGTGCCCGCCGCCGTCGGGGTCAGCCAGCAGCGCGTCCCGGTCCTCGCGCTCGCGCCGGCCGAGGCCGCCGACGTCCTGCTCGCCGTCCCGGACGACGCGCCGGGCATCTCCGGTGACCTGCGGTACCTCGCGCACGTCGCCCGCGGCGTCGAACGGTGGGCGCGGGCCGGCCGGGTGGTGCCCGAGCTGTACCGGACCGAGGGGCACTGGTGGCCGCGGTGGCGGCTGCTCGGCGGCGAGCGACAGCGCGCGTGGCTGGCCGAGCTGGCGTCCGCGATGCCGCCGGTGCAGCGGTTCGAGGGCACCCCACGCGAGATCCTCGACGACTTCGTCGGCGAACTCACCGACGCCGTCGTCCGCGACCTGCTCGGGGACCGGGACGCGGAACACCCGCTGCTGCGGGCGCTGCTGCGCGGCGAGCCCTACGAGGGCGGCAACCACAAGATGGCGAGCGGGCTCGACGCGTGGCGCGAGAGCCTCACCGTGGACGAGCCGGAACTGGTGCTCCGGCTGCTCGAGCCCGAGGCGGGCGACGAGTTCGACCTCGCCGACGACGCGCTGTGGCGCCTGCAGGTGTGCCTGCGCGCCGAGGGTGAGGCGCCTGCGCCGATCCGCTTGCACCGCACCGAGTCCCGGCTGCTCGAGATCGCGGTCCGGAAGCTGGCCGCCGCGGTCGCGGCCTACCCACGGCTGCGGGACCTGCCGACCGACCCGGACAGTCTCGACCTGCTGCTGCCGACTCCGGTCGTCACCGACCTCGTGCTGCACGGGGCGCGGGCGCTCGAGCACGCCGGCGTCGCGCTGCTGCTGCCGCGCGCGTGGGCGGCGGCGTCGCCGTCGCTGCGGGTGAAGGTGTCGTCGCCCCCGGTGCCCGCCGCGGCTGAGGACCGGGCCGTCGGCATGAACGAGATCGTCGGCTACGACTGGGAACTCGCGCTCGGCGACATCGTCCTCACCCCCGACGAACTGACCCGGCTCGCCGACACCCAGAGTGACCTGGTGCGGCTGCGGGGGCAGTGGGTGCAGGCCGATGCCACCGTGCTGGCGCAGGCGGCCCGCTATGTGACGCAGCGTAATTCGGGTGAGGACGGCACGCTGAGTGGTCTCCTCGGGCAGCTCACCGAGGCGGAGCGGCCGCCGGTGCCGGTCGACGAGGTGTACGCCACCGGCTGGGTCGGCACGCTGCTCGACGGCACCCTCGAGCCGACGCCGGTGCCGAAACCCGCCGGGCTGCACGCCGATCTGCGGCACTACCAGCAGCGCGGACTGGACTGGCTGGCGTTCATGAGCGAGACCGGACTCGGAGCCGTGCTCGCCGACGACATGGGTCTGGGCAAGACGGTGCAGTTGCTGGCGCTGCTCGCGCACGAACGCGCCGACACCCCGACGCTGCTGGTGTGCCCGATGTCGGTGGTGGGTAACTGGCAGCGTGAGGCCGCGCGGTTCGTGCCCGACCTGCGCGTGCACGTCCACCACGGCGCCGACCGCAGCCGCGGCGACAACCTGGCCGCCGCCGTCCGCTCCTGCGACCTGTTCATCACGACCTACTCGCTGCTCGCCCGCGACGTGGAGGCGCTGGGGGAGCAGGCGTGGCGCCGCGTGGTGCTCGACGAGGCGCAGCACATCAAGAACTCGGCGACCGCGCAGGCCCGCGCGGCCCGGGCGATCCCGGCCGAGCATCGCATCGCCCTCACCGGCACCCCGGTGGAGAACCGGCTCGACGAGCTGCGGTCGATCCTCGACTTCGTCAACCGCGGAATGCTCGGCAGCCCACAGGCTTTCCGGGCCCGCTTCGCCGTGCCGATCGAGCGGGAGCAGGACGAGGCCGCCGTGACCCGGTTGCGGGCGGTGACGTCGCCGTTCATCCTGCGCCGGGTCAAGACCGATCCCGCCGTCATCTCGGATCTGCCGGAGAAGCAGGAGATGACGGTGCGGGCGAACCTCACCGTGGAGCAGGCCGCGCTGTACCGGGCGGTGGTCGACGACATGCTCAAGAAGATCAAGGACACCGAGGGGATGCAGCGCAAGGGTGCGGTGCTCTCCGCGCTCACCCGCCTCAAGCAGGTGTGCAACCATCCGGCGCACTTCCTCGGCGACGGGTCCGGCGTGCTGCGCCGCGGCCGGCACCGCTCCGGCAAGCTCGGCCTGGTCGAGGACATCCTCGACTCGGTCACCGCCGACGGTGAACGTGCGCTGCTGTTCACGCAGTTCCGGGAGTTCGGCGACCTGGTGGTGCCGTATCTCGAGGAGCGGTTCGGGACCGACGTGCCGTTCCTGCACGGCGGGGTGCCCAAGGCTCGCCGGGACCGGATGGTGGAGCGGTTCCAGGGTGACGACGGGCCGCCGATCATGCTGCTGTCCCTCAAGGCCGGTGGCACCGGCCTGAACCTGACCGCCGCCAATCACGTGGTGCACTTGGACCGGTGGTGGAACCCGGCCGTGGAGAACCAGGCCACCGACCGGGCCTTCCGGATCGGGCAGCGCCGCGACGTGCAGGTCCGCAAACTGGTCTGCGTCGGCACGCTCGAGGAACGGATCGACGCGATGATCTCGAACAAGCAGGAACTCGCCGATCTCGCGGTCGGCACCGGCGAGAAGTGGATCACCGAGATGAGTGCCGATCAACTGCACGACCTGCTGATCCTCGGCGACGAGGCGGTCGGCGAATGAGCCCGCAACGCGGTCGCCCCGACTTCAGCGCCTTCGGCAAGCGCCGGCCCGTCGTCGGCGGCGTCGAATCGGTCTCCAAGCGAGGCACATTCGCACGCGGATGGTGGGGGCGGGCGCTGATCGAGGCGCTCGAGAAGGTCGGCGACAGCGGGCGACTGAGCCGCGGCCGCACCTACGCCCGCGGTGGGCAGGTGGTGGCGCTGGACATCGCGGCCGGCCGGATCATCGGCGAGGTGCAGGGCAGCCAGATCACGCCGTTCACCGCGGTGCTGACGCTGCGCACGCTCGACGACGAACACACCGCCGAACTGGTCGAGACGATCCGCTCCACTCCCGGCACGCTCGCCGCGCTCGCGTCCGGGGCGGTCCCGCAGGAGCTGGCGCCGATGCTGCTGCCCGACGGTGGACGGGAACTCGACTTCGACTGTACCTGCCCCGATCCCGGCTGGCCGTGCAAGCACGTCGCCGCGGTGGCGTACCTGCTCGCCGAGCGCGTCGACCGTGAACCGCTGACGATGCTGAAGGTGCGCGGGCTCGACCTCGACACGCTGATGCGGGCCGTCGGCGGCGAGGACGACGAGACCGGCACCGCGCACACCGACGACCACTTCGGCGACGCCGTGCGGTACGAGCACCTGCCCGAGATCGAGTTCGCCGCCGCGCCCGACGACCTGGATGCGATGTTGCTGCGCAAGGTGCTTCGCGCGGGTGCGGACGAGGCCGTCGCGGGCGAGTCCGAAGTGGTTGCGGCCCTGCGCGATCTGGACGAATGCTACCGCGCGCTGGGCAGCGGGTTCCGGCGGCGGCGCTGACGGACGACGGCCGACTCAGGCTGTCGGCGGCAGCCACGTGCGCGCGGCGGTCACCAGCGCGGCCACTCCGATCGACAGTGTCGGTTCGATCACCGGCGCGTAGTGCGGGGAGTGGTTGGACGGCACCTTCAGCAGCGCCGGATCGGTCATGTCGCCCGTGGTGAAGAGTGACGGGTCCGCGCCGCCCAGGAGCCAGTAGGACAGTGGCGCCCCGGAACTGGTCGCGAGGATGCCGACATCCTCGCTGCCGGCTCCCGCACCCGGGTCGAGGATGTTGTCCGACCCCAGCCACGTGGCGACGGCGTCGAGGGTCGTGCGCAGGGCCTCCGGGTCGTTGGTGACTATGGGGAACCGCTCGATCTCGGTGATCGTCGGGGGCTCGGGTGCGCCGGAGGTCTCGGCCTCGCCGCGCACGATGCGGTCCACACCGTCGAGAATGCGTTGGCGCACCCGCGTGTCGTAGCTGCGGATGTTCAGCTGGACTTCAGCGTGCCCGGGAATGACGTTCGCGGCGTCGCCGGCATGGATGGAGCCGACGGTGAGGACCGCGGTTGCGGTTCCGGGGATCTCGCGGGAGATGACGGTCTGCAAGCGCAGCACCGTCGCCGCCGCCATCACGATCGGGTCGACGGACGTCTCCGGCATCGACCCGTGAGCGCCCCTGCCGACGAGTCGCACCCGCAGCGAGTCCGATGCCGCGTAGGACGGTCCCGGGTGCCCGGCGATCTTGCCTGCCGGTAGCGGCGACACGTGCTGGCCGAGGACGACGTCGGGCTTCGGGAAACGGTCGAACAGCCCGTCGTCCACCATCGCCTGTGCGCCCGCACCCAGTTCCTCGGCAGGCTGGAACACGAGGAGCAACGTGCCCGTCCATCGTGACCGGTCGTCGGCGAGTATCCGTGCCGCTCCCAGCAGGCAGGTGGTGTGCAGGTCGTGGCCGCACGCGTGGGCGACGGGGACGGTGGCGCCGTCGGTGTCGGTAGCTGTCACGGTGCTGGCGTAGTCGAGCCCGGTCTCCTCGCGGAGTGGCAGCGCGTCCATGTCTGCGCGAAGTAGCGCGGTCGGTCCCGTGCCGTTCTTCAGGACCCCGACCACCCCGGTTCGCCCGACGCCGGTGGTGACATCGAAGCCCGACTTTCGTAGATGTTCCGCCACGATCCCGGCGGTCCGATGTTCCTGGAAGCCGAGCTCGGGGTGCCGGTGCAGGTCCTTGTAGAGGTCGACCAGCCTGGGATCGATCGTGATGTCGCTGGGCACGGTCATGGGTTTCCCTTCGACAGCGTCATCTCAGCGTCCCAGACTCCGAGCTCGCGGCGGGGCGGCTTCCGGGCCGAGCAGTGCGATCGTTACGTTCGGTGTGGTCCGATGCCGTCGGCACAGCGTCGTCCGCGAGGTGCCGATTGAAACCCGAAGGAGCCTCATGCGTCTGAGCGACAACCCCACCGTCGAGGTCGTCCAACGGCTGGCCTGCAGCCCCGAGCGGGCGTGGGCGCTGGTAACCGATATCGAACTGCCCACCCGCGCCGACGGCGAACTGCAGCGGGTCGAGTGGCTGGACGGCGCGACCGGGGTGGCCGTCGGCGCCCGATTCCGTGGATACAACGCCAGCCCGCAGATGGGGGAGTGGCAGACCGAGTCGGAGATCGTGGAGGTCGAGGAGGGCCGCCGTTGGGTGTGGTGTGTCGGCTCCGTCGCGGAGCCCTTCGCCGTGTGGGGTTTCGAGGTCGAGCCCGGTCGTGACGGCACCGTCGTGCGGCAGTGGGCCAAGGCCGGCCCCGGCCGGTCCCCGCTCTCCGACTTCATCGCCCAGCACCCGGACAAGGAAGGCGCGATCGTCGCGCACCGGATGTCGGTGTGGCGCGACGGGATGGCGGCGAACCTGGCGATGCTCGCGGAGCTCGCCGCCTCCCACGTCTGATCGTCCACGACGCCCGCGCGATCACGTCCGTCGCGCCGTGCGGCTGCTCACTATGTGATCAGGCGGCGGGAACCTTGTCGAGGAACCCCAGGACGGTGCGCAGCTTCCCGTTCGGGTCGCGCTCGACGACGTCGAATCCGATCACGAGCGGTTCGGCGCCGACCGGGCCGAGCGCCCACGTGAACCGGGCCTGGTCGTGGTGGGCGTCGACGTCGCCGACGAGTTCGAACCGCATGCCGTCGAACTGCTGCTGCACCGCCCCGACGAGGGCGCTCAGTTCGGCGTGCCCGGTCGCGCTGCCGATCGGGTCGACGTAGCGTCCGTCGGCGGCCCACAGTTCCTCGACCAGGGCGGCGCGCTTGTCGCCGTCGGTCTCGTTCCATACGTCCAGGTAGCGCTGGATCAGGGCGTCGAAGTCGTTCATGGCGAGAGCCTTTCGTGATGGGCCGTCGGAGCGCGGCCTGTGGGAACGAGCGTGCCCAGGTGGCTGCCGCGGGTCGATTACCTCGGAGGTAATGGGCTGTATTCCCCGTGACCGCCTAGGGTCGGGGCATGTCGCGGACACAGCAGCCGGTGGGGGATCAGATCCGGTGGTGGCGCGGGCACCGACGGATGACGCAACTCGATTTGGCCAATCGGGCGGAGGTCTCGACCCGGCACGTCAGCTTTCTCGAGACGGGCCGCGCCCGGCCGACCCGGGCGATGCTGCTCCGGCTCGGTGACCATCTCGACATCCCGCTGCGCGATCGCAATGCGATGCTGCTCGCCGCCGGGTTCGCGCCGGCGTTTCCGGAACACACGCTGACCGACGTCCCGATGGCGGTCGTCTCGGACGCGATCCGGACCCTCCTGGCGGCGCACTCCCCGATGCCCGCGCTGGTGGTCGATCGGCACTGGAACCTGGTGGATGCGAACGACACCGTGGCACTCCTGACCGACGGCGCCGCCGCCCGGCTGCTGGAGCCGCCCGTCAACGTGCTGCGCCTGAGCCTGCACCCGGACGGGATGGCGCCGCGGATCACGAACCTCGCCCAATGGCGCGCACACGTGCTGCACCGGCTGGACCGGCAGATCGAGGCGACCGGCGACGACGAGCTGCGCCGGCTCCGTATCGAGCTCGCGGGCTACCCGGGTGGGGTCGACGGGACCGAGCCGGGGCCATCGCTCGTCGTGCCGCTCCGGGTGCGGGTGGGCGACCACGATCTGTCGTTCCTCAGCACGACCACGGTCTTCGGAACCCCGCTCGACGTCGCGGTGTCCGAGCTCGCGATCGAGACGTTCTTCCCGGCCGACGCGACGACGTCCGAGCACCTCGCAGCGCGCCGGTAGGCGGCCGACCTGCGTGCTCTCCCGTTGCCTCTACCGTGGAGCCTTGCGATGGCGGCACGAGAGGAATCGGGTGAGGGTGCGTCGGACGGCGGTGTGGGTAGGCGTGGCGGCGCTCGGTGCCGGCGCGCTGTCCGGGTGCGGCGGACCGGTGGCCGCCGACACCGTCGCGTGGGAACCCTGCACGGACCTGGCCGCCTACGTCACCGATCTGGGTGTCGACGAGGACGTCGTCGATCGCCTGCAGTGCGCGACGATCGACGTCCCGCTCGATTACGACGACCCCGGCGGCCGGACCGTCGAACTCGCGCTCAGCCGTGTGGTGGGAACCGATCCGGCCGCGCGCACCCTGTTCGTCAACCCCGGCGGTCCGGGTGTGGAGGGCCGCAGCATGGCGGCTACCGTCGCATCGAGCCTCGGACTCGGCGGCACCGTCGTCGGGGTCGACCTGCGCGGCATCGGCTATTCGTCGCGCATCGACTGCGCCGAACCCGACGAGCCGGACACCCGGGACGACGACGGCCTCGCCGCCTACGTCGACGAGATCTCCGCCGCGAACCGGGACTGCGTCGATGCCGATCCCGCCTTTGTCGCGAGCCTGACGACCGCGACGGCAGCCCACGACCTCGACACCGTGCGGCAGGCGTTGGGTCTGGACACGATCGACTTCCTCGGCGTCTCGTGGGGCACGGTCCTCGGCGCCGAACTGCAGTCCCGCTTTCCCGAGTACCTGCACCGGGTGGTCCTCGACAGCATGGACTACACCGGTACCTCTGCGGTCGACGCCCTGCGCGTGCTCGCGGCGGCCGACCCGGACGTCCCGCCGGAGATGCTGCCCGACGCGGCCGCGCTCGACGCCGGGGACGACGGCGGTGTCACCCCCGACGAACCGGAGGTGCCGCCCGGCGACGCCCCGGCACCGGACGACAACGACGCCCCGCTCGACCCGGCGACCACCGATTTCCTCGAGCGCGCGTTCGATCCGACCGCGGGCACCGCTTACATCTGCAACAGCCTCGATCCGGTCGGTGACGGCGCGGTCCAGCTCGCCGAGCACCTGGAGCTCAACGCCCGACTCGGCCGAGACCCGCAGCGCCGCATCGAATTCCCCGCCGACTCAGACGTCCCCGGCATCAGCCTGTGCAGCGGCTGGCCGCTCCCAGTCGAGCCGACGGCCGCCACGAACACCGGCACCGACCTGCTGATCATCGGCCACCGCGACGAGTCGGTCACCCCGTACGGGTGGGCGCTCGAAGCGCAGGCCGTGATGGGCGGCCGGCTCCTGACGATCGAGGACGGCGTGCACGGGTCGACCGTCGGGTCGAGTTGCGGCGGGCTCGTCACCCAGTTCCTCCGCACCGGTCGGCTCTCACAAGATGTGTGCGATCCACGCTGATCTCTTCATGTGAACGCCTGAAGTTGAAAGATCGTCCAGCACAGTTGTTTTGACATTCAACCAACCGACCGGTCGAGGCTTTCGGTGTTAGGGTCCGAATTGTTCGTGTGCTGTCGGGGCGCACCTCTGCGAAGGAGTGATCATGCGAAAACAATTGGCAAGTCTCGGGGTGGCGGGAGTCGCGGTCGCGGCCGCATTGGTCGCGCCGGCCCACGCGAGTGCGGAGGACACCACCACGACTTTCGAACTCGTGGCCGGAGGGCTGACCATCGCTCCTCAGGCCTCTGCCGCGCTCAACACCGCGCAGACCGGTGCGTCGGACGTCCTCGGGTTGTTGGGGGAGGTCACGGTCACCGACAGCCGCGGCAACAATGCGGGTTGGACCGTCACCGTGTCCTCGTCCGAGTTCGCATTGGCTGCGGAGAGCGGTGACACCACGATTGCCGCGACTCAGGTGCAGTACAACCCGGGCACCGTCGAGCGCACGGGAACTGTGACGACGACTCCGTCGGCCGTCGCCGGACTCGATTCCGCCAAGACCGTGGTCGCCGGTACCGCCGCGCGGGGCAACAACACGGCCAGCTGGAACCCGACGTTGACCGTCGGCCTGCCGTCGGACGCTCTCGCCGGTGTCTACACCGGAACGGTGTCGACCTCCGTCGCCTGACCCGGAGATCGGTGTGGGTGCGGCGTGCCGCACCCACACCGATTCCCATCACCGCTCTGGGGGGGATCTTTCACAGTGCGCAGCTCGCAAAACTGCACCAATTTCGTCGCACGGCGCATCGCGTCCGTCGCGGCCTTGATCAGCGCGTTCGCGCTGCTGGCTTCCGGATCGGCGATCTCCGTGGCTCAGTCGTCGCCGACACAGAACGAAGGCATCGGTGTGCGCCTGCTCGAGGCGCCGTCGAACAACGGGAGCGACCCGCGTGCGCGGGTGTACATCGTCGATCACCTCGCGCCGGGAACGACCATCAGCAGGCGATTCGAGGTCACGAACACCACGGGCGAGGCTGCCGACGTGCGCCTCTACCCTTCGGCGGCGGGGATCGACCGCGGCCAGTTCACCGGGGCGGCCGGTCAGGTCGCCAACGACCTGACGACCTGGACCTCGATCACCCCCGCACAGGTGAGGGTGGACGCGCATTCCGCCGCCGAAGCCGTCGCGACCATCGCGGTACCGCAGGACGCGCCACCGGGGGAGCAGTACGGGGTCCTGTGGGCCGAAGTCCGCTCGGCGGCGTCGCCGCAGTCACCGGTCGCGCAGATCAGCCGGGTCGGCATAAGGCTGTATCTCTCTGTGGGGCCGGGCAATCCACCGGCGCCCGATTTCGCCATCGAGTCCCTGACCGCCGCACGGACCGACGACGGCACGCCGATCCTCGAGGCCAACGTCCGCAACACCGGTGGGCGGGCACTGGATCTGAAAGGTAGCCTGGCGCTCGCCGACGGGCCCGGCGGGCTCAACGCGGGTCCGTTCTCCGTCGAGGGAATCACCACACTGGCGCCCGGAACGGCCGGCGCTGTCACGGCCACTCTGAGTAGGGACATCCCGCCGGGTCCATGGAACGCTTCGGTCACGCTCGAGAGTGGGCTGGTCGAGCGCAGTGCCGCAACGCAGATCACGTTCCCCGACTCCGGAAGCGCCGAGTTCGGAGTGCCGGGGCCGCGGTACCTCACCGCCGTGGTCGTCGGACTGGGCGCCCTCGCTCTGATCGCGGTCGCCACGACGATCGCACTGCGCAGGCGGGCGGGGCGCCACAGCGGCGGCGCCTGACCCACACACCATCCCCGTCCGTCGCGTCACACTGCGGCGGCTCGGCCACCGAGTTCCGCGCCTCCGGCCGGCTCGGGCAGGATACGTGCGACCCGCACTGACCCAGGAGCCGCCATGTCGCACACGGAAACCGAGGACGCCGGAATCGGACCGATGCTGGTCTCGGCACGGTCGTTCGACGAGTACGTCGCGATGTTCGCGCTACGCGACGACGACCTGACGGGCACCGTCCTCGACTGCCCCGCCGGTGCGTCGTCGTTCACCGCGACCGCCCGCGCCCGCGGGATCGATGTCATCGCGTGCGACATCGCGTACGGGGACACCTCCGCGTTGGCCGCGACCGCGCGAGCCGAGACCATCCGCGGCAACAGCTACATCGCGCAGCGACCGGAACGGTTCGCGGGGAGCTTCTTCCGCGACGCCGAGCACCATCTCGAACATCGGCTCGCGTCGGTGGAGCGGTTCGCCGAGGACCTGCGAGCGCACCCCGAGTCGTACATTCCGGGAGCGCTTCCCGCGCTGCCGTTCCCCGACGGTTCGTTCGACCTGGTGCTGTCGTCGCACCTGCTGTTCACCTACGCGGACCGATTCGATGTCGACGATCACGACCGGTATCTGGCCGAACTACTCCGCGTCTCGGCGCGGGAGGTTCGGGTCTTCCCGCTGGTGCCGAGCGGGCGGACCGACCGCTACGCGGAGCTGGGCGAGCTGCACCGACGTCTCGACGTCCGGGGCGTCGAACACGAATTGCGTTCGGTCGCCTACGAATTCCAGGGCGGCGGCACCGAGATGCTGGTCTGCTCAGCGAGGTGACCGCTCGCGGCTCCTACGAGCCGCCGACCGGAACCGGGGCGAGCCCGCGGGCCGGTGTCGTCCCGCACCGCTCCATCACCTCGAACAGCTGCGAGTGCATCCGCATTGCCTGGACGGGATCGAAGTAGCCCACGTTCAACGGATTCGCGCGGTTGTGCAGTTCGAGCGGGTCGGTCTGCAGGTCGTACATCTCGAACTGCGGCGGCGTCACCCCGGCCGGATCGAAGTACGCGGAGTACTTCCACCGGTGGTCGCGGATGGTGCGCATGTGGTTGGGCTGCGTGACGATCGTCTGGCCGTTGGGGGTGGCGCAGTTCTGGTCGTCGTAGGTGAAGTGCAGGACGTCCTGCACCTCGGTGCTCGGCGCCGCCGGGTTCGCGGCGGCATCGGTGACGATCGGCATGAGATCGACGCCGCGGAAGTCCCACGCGGACCGGTCCGGCACGTCCGCGAGGCTCGCCAGAGTGGGCATGACGTCGATCAGGGACGACAGCGCGGCCGTGTGGACGGGCCGGGGGAAGAGCGTCGGATTGCTGATCACCAGCGGGACCTTCAACGTCTCCTCGTACGCGTTGAACACCTTCTGCCGCAGGCCACCGTGGGACATGCCCATCTCGCCGTGGTCCGACATCCGGATCACCACCGTCGATTCCCGCATCCCGGGTCGGGCTTCGAGGGCGTCGAGTACCGCGCCGATGTGTTCGTCGACCACCTTGTGCATGTACGCGTAGAAGTTCACGTAGTTGCGGGCGGCGTCCTGCCCGGGCAGCGGCCCCAGTCCGGCGGCGAGCAGGACCTGGGACTGGATCTGCGCGGTGGGCTTGAAGTTCCGGGCCAGGCCCTCGTCGTACGTCGGCGGCAGATCGATGCCCTGCTCGAAGATGCCCGGGGCGTCGGAGCCGTAGTTGTCGCACGTGCCGTTGATGGCATCCCACGTCTGCGGGTAGGCGAGCACGTCGTGCGGATTGACGAACGAGACCACGAGCGCGAACGGACGATCGTCGTTCGGGTCCAGGCCGTGCAGGAACTCGACGGCCTCGGACGCGTAGCGGCTGTCGAGATCGGCGCAGCCGCCGCCGAAGTGGTCCGGGTTGGTGTCCTGACCGCCCTCGGGCGGGACCCAGCCCTGGAAGCCGTACGCCGCGACGTCCGCGCTCGACGGATCGCCGCCGTCCTCGCCCTTGCTCATGTGCCACTTGCCGCGGTACTGCACGTTGTAGCCGGCGGAGTCGAGGAGTTTGGCCATGTTCTGGATGCCCAGGGGGAGAGTCGGTTCCGTCGGTGAGACGGTGCCGCCCTCGGTGAGTGTCGCCGTGACCCCGTGCTGTGCGGGGTAGAGGCCCGTGAAGAACGTGCTGCGACTGGGCGAGCACATCGCGGCGTTGCAGCAGCAGCCGTCGAACGTGAGCCCGGTGTCGGCGAGACGCTTGCGGTTCGGCAGGTTTGCCTCGGCCCAACCCGCGGGCCAGAACATCGGCACCCGCTCCTGGTCGGTGATGACGACGACGATGTTGGGCCGGTGCGGCAGCGCGCCCGGCTGGGTCGCGGGCGCGGGGCCGGGAGCGGCCGTTGCCTGTGCGCCCGCACCCGCCATGCCTGCGACCAGCAGTGCGCCGGCACCGCCGAGAAAGGTCCGCCGGGAGAACGGGTGATCGAGAGTGTCGAGTATCGGTTCACTCAGGGAGTCCATCGGCTGATCTCCGTCCGGGAAGCGATCGCTGAAATCAGGCGTTCGGTTCGTCATTCTGTCCGAGGATTGGGGCCGCTACCTGCGGTTCGGGCAATTGTCGTGATCGAACCCTGGACCTACGTGGACTTCCAACTATAGGATGAGCGATGAATGGCGAGGGTGACGTGCGTCTCCTTCGTGGCTCTGTGACGACCAGCAAAGGACGGGTTCGGGCAATGAGCGTTCGAGAGCTCTCTCACTTCATCGGCGGCAAGCGGATCCCCGGTGCGTCGGGCAGATTCGCCGACGTCTTCGACCCCAACACCGGGCAGGTGCAGGCGCGGGTTCCGCTCGCCGACCGGTCCGAGACCGAGGCGGCCATCGCGAACGCGGCCGACGCCCAGAAGGAGTGGGCGGCGTGGAACCCGCAGCGCCGCGCCCGCGTGCTCATGCGCTTCCTGCAGCTGATCCAGGACGAGATGGATCCGCTCGCCCGGCTGCTGTCGTCCGAGCACGGCAAGACCATTCCCGACGCCAAGGGTGACATCCAGCGCGGCCTCGAGGTCGTCGAGTTCGCTACCGGCATCCCGCACCTGCTCAAGGGCGAGTACACCGAGGGCGCCGGCTCCGGTATCGACGTCTACTCGATGCGCCAGCCGCTCGGCGTCGTCGCGGGCATCACCCCGTTCAACTTCCCGGCGATGATCCCGCTGTGGAAGGCCGCGCCCGCCCTCGCGTGCGGAAATGCGTTCGTGCTCAAGCCGTCCGAGCGGGATCCGTCGGTGCCGCTGCGCCTGGCCGAGCTGTTCCTCGAGGCCGGTCTGCCGCCGGGTGTGTTCAACGTGGTCAACGGCGACAAGGACGCCGTCGACGTGCTGCTCACCGATCCGCGGATCCAGGCCGTCGGGTTCGTCGGCTCCACCCCGATCGCGCAGTACATCTACGAGACCGCCGCGGCGCACGGCAAGCGCGCGCAGTGCTTCGGTGGCGCGAAGAACCATGCCATCGTCATGCCGGATGCCGACCTCGACCAGGTCGCAGACGCGCTGATCGGTGCGGGCTACGGCTCGGCCGGTGAGCGGTGCATGGCCATTTCGGTCGCGGTGCCGGTCGGTGAGGAGACTGCGGACGCGCTGGTCGAGAAGCTCACCGAGCGCGTCCGCGAACTCCGGATCGGACGTTCCGACGACGAGACCGCGGATTTCGGTCCCGTGGTGAGCAAGGACGCGCTCGATCGCGTCAACGGTTACGTGCAGATCGGTGTCGACGAGGGCGCCGAACTGGTCGTCGACGGCCGCGGCTTCACCCTCGACGGCCACGAGGACGGATTCTTCGCCGGCGCAACGCTGTTCGACCGGGTGACCCCGGACATGCGGATCTACCGGGAGGAGATCTTCGGACCCGTCCTGCAGGTGGTCCGCGCGCACGACTACGAGGAGGCGTTGCGGCTGCCTTCCGAGCACGAGTACGGCAACGGCGTCGCGATCTTCACCCGCGACGGCGACACCGCCCGCGACTTCTGCTCCCGCGTCGAGGTCGGCATGGTCGGCGTCAACGTCCCGATCCCGGTGCCGATCGCCTACCACACGTTCGGTGGCTGGAAGCGGTCCGGATTCGGCGACCTCAACCAGCACGGGCCGGACTCGATCCGCTTCTACACCAAGACCAAGACGGTGACGCAGCGCTGGCCCTCCGGGTTCAAGGAGCACGCCGACCACTTCGTCATCCCGACGATGGACTGACGCGGTGAAGAAGTACGTGCCGGGCTGGCACGACGACGAGGTCCGGGCGCTCTCCGAGCTCGCGGCCGGATTCTTCGAACGCGAGGTGGTCGCCAACAACGACAAGTGGGAGGCGCAGCGCCGCATCGATCGCGACGTCTGGCTCACGGCCGGGAAGCTGGGGCTGCTCTGCTGCTCGATCCCCGAGGAATACGGCGGCGGCGGAGGCACGTTCGCGCACGATCTCGCGGTGTTCGAGGCGCAGGGCCACGCGGGTGACCTCGCGTTCGGCGTCTCGGTGCACAGCGGCATCGTCGCGCACTACGTGAACGAGTACGGCACCGAGGAGCAGAAGCGGACCTGGCTGCCCGGCATGGCATCCGGGGAGATCCTCGGCGCCATCGGGATGACCGAACCGGGCGCCGGATCGGACCTCAAGGCCATCCGGACGACGGCGATCCGGGACGGCGATCACTACATCGTCAACGGCTCGAAGACATTCATCACCAACGGGTCCTCCGCCGACATGATCGTGCTGGCGGTCAAGACCGATCCCAAGGCCGGTGCCAGGGGAGTCTCGCTGCTGATCGTCGACCTGCGGGACTGCCCCGGATTCACGGTCGGGCGGGTGCTCGACAAGGTGGGGCAGCACGCCGCCGACACCTCCGAGCTGTCGTTCGTCGATGTGAAGGTTCCCGTGTCCAACCTGCTGGGCGAGGAGGGCCAGGGTTTCAGCCAGCTCATCGCCCAGCTCGTGCAGGAACGGCTGATCATCGCGGCGCAGGCATCGGGCGCGATGAACCGGGCCGTGGAGGAGACAGTCGCCTACGTCAAGTCCCGGCAGGCGTTCGGGCACAGCCTGTTCGAGTTCCAGAACACCGCTTTCGAGCTCGCCGAGTGCCAGACCATCGCGCGCACGTGCGAGGTGTTCCTCGACCACTGCATCCAGGAGCACCTGCGCGGCGACCTCGACGCGGCTGAGGCGGCCATGGCGAAGTACTGGCTCACCGACAAGCAGTGCGAGGTCGTGGACCGCTGCGTGCAGCTCTACGGCGGCTACGGGTACATGCGTGAGTACCTCGTTGCCCGCATGTACGAGGACGCCCGGGTGCAGAAGATCTACGCCGGTGCGAACGAGGTCATGAAGGGGATCATCGCGAAATCCCTGTGACGACCGCGGCCACCACGTCATCGACGATGACGACGAACTAGGAGCGAAGGCAATGTTCAGACTTTCCGACGACGAGCGCGCGATCAGCGACACCGCGCGCGACTTCGCCGCGGAATACCTGGCGCCCAATGCGATCGAGTGGGACCAGAACAAACACTTCCCGGTCGACGTGCTGCGCAAGGCCGGCACGCTCGGTATGGGCGGCATCTACATCCGCGAGGACGTCGGCGGCTCCGGTCTCACCCGGCTCGACGGCGTCCGGATCTTCGAGCAGCTCGCCACGGGCTGCCCGTCGATCGCCGCCTACATCTCGATCCACAACATGGTCACGTGGATGATCGACGAGTTCGGTGACGACGAGCAGCGGCGTCGCTGGGTGCCCGGACTGGCATCGATGGAGCAGCTCGGCAGCTACTGTCTCACCGAGCCAGGCGCCGGCTCCGACGCGGCGGCCCTGTCCACCAAGGCCGTTCGCGACGGCGACGACTACGTGCTCACCGGCGTCAAGCAGTTCATCTCCGGTGCCGGCAGCTCCGACGTGTACGTCGTCATGGCCCGCACCGGCGATGCGGGCGCCCGCGGGATCTCGGCGTTCGTCGTGCCGAAGGACGCGCCCGGGCTGTCGTTCGGTGCCAACGAGAAGAAGATGGGCTGGAACGCCCAGCCCACCCGGCAGGTGATCCTCGACGCGGTCCGGGTGCCGGCGGCGAATCTGCTCGGCGGCGAGGGTGAGGGCTTCCGCATCGCGATGAAGGGGCTCAACGGCGGACGGCTCAACATCGCCGCCTGCTCGGTGGGTGGCGCGCAGGCCGCGCTCGGCAAGGCCGTCGCGTATCTCGGCGAGCGGAAGGCGTTCGGGGCGGCGCTCGTCGAATCGCAGGCACTGCAGTTCCGGCTTGCCGACATGCGGATCGAACTCGAGGCCGCGCGCACCCTGCTGTGGCGGGCCGCGGACGCACTCGACGCGGACACCGCGGACAAGGTGGAGCTGTGCGCGATGGCGAAACGCTTCGCCACCGACACCGGGTTCACGGTCGCCAACGAGGCCCTGCAGTTGCACGGCGGCTACGGCTATCTGGCGGAATACGGATTGGAGAAGATCGTGCGAGACCTGCGGGTGCACCAGATCCTGGAGGGCACCAACGAGATCATGCGGGTCGTCGTGGCCCGCGCGGTGGTCGGATCGGCGGGCGCGGCATGAGCGACATCGGTGAACCCGAGGTTCTGGTCGAACGGGTCGGCGCTCTCGGCCGGATCACCCTCAATCGGCCGAAGGCGATCAACGCGCTGAATCATGCGATGGTGCAGACGATGGCGTCGGCGCTGCTGGAATGGGCCGACGACGAGTCCGTCCGGGCCGTGCTGCTCAGCGGGTCCGGCGAGCGTGGCCTGTGCGCGGGCGGCGACATCGTCTCGATCTACCACGACGCGAGGGACGGCGGCAGCGGGTCGAAGGACTTCTGGCGTGACGAGTACGTCCTCAACGCCGCGATCGCCCGCTACGGCAAGCCCTACGTCGCGATCATGGACGGCATCGTCATGGGCGGCGGCGTCGGTGTCTCCGCGCACGGCAACGTCCGTGTGGTCACCGAACGTTCGACGATCGGCATGCCCGAGGTGGGCATCGGTTTCGTGCCCGACGTCGGCGGCACTTACCTGCTGTCGCGGGCGCCCGGCGAACTCGGCACCCACGTCGCGCTCACGACGGCGCGCATGACGGCCGGCGACGCGATCGCGTGCGGCTTCGCCGACCACTCGGTGCCGTCGGATCGGCTCGACGAGTTCGAGCAGGCGCTGGCCGAGGGTTCGGTCGAGGACGCTCTCGCGCAGTTCGCGCAGCCCGCCGCGGCGTCGGAGCTGGCGGCGCAGCGGGACTGGATCGACACCGCGTATGCCGCGGACACCGTCGAGGAGATCGTCGCGAACCTGCGGGCAAGTGACGTTCCCGAGGCGCAGGCCGCGGCCGAACAGATCCTCGCGAAGTCCCCGACCGCCGCGAAGGTGACGTTGCGGGCACTGCGCCGCGCCCGCACCCTCGACAGCCTCGAGGCCGTCCTCGACGAGGAGTACCGGGTGTCGTTGGCGTGCCTGGAATCCCACGATCTCGTGGAAGGCATCCGTGCGCAGGTGGTAGAGAAGGACCGTAACCCCGCATGGTCGCCGTCGACCCTCGAGGCGGTCACCGACGAACTAGTGGATCGATTCTTCGAGCCGCTCGGCGAGGCCGAACTCGGTTTGGCCGCAGCGCTCGTGAGTGGGGAGGAAGTGCGATGAGCACGAGCGACATCACCGTCGGATTCGTCGGCCTGGGCCACATGGGTGGGCCGATGGCGGCGAACCTCGCGAAGGCCGGATACGTCGTCAAGGGCTTCGATCTGGTGCCGGCGGCGCTCGAGCAGGCCCGGCGGGACGGGATCACCGTCGTCGAGTCCGCCGCGCAGGCAGCCACCGAGTCCGACGTCGTCATCACGATGCTGCCCAGCGGCAGGCACGTCCTCGACCTGTACGAGGGCGGTCTGCTCACCGCGGCACGGCAGGGCACGCTGTTCGTGGACAGCTCGACGATCGACGTCGCCGATGCCCGTGCGGCGCACGAACTGGCCGAGCAGGCCGGGCACCGCAGCGTCGACGCGCCAGTGTCCGGCGGGGTGATGGGCGCCGCCGCCGGGACGCTGGCGTTCATGGTCGGCGGCGCCGACGAGGACTTCGAGGCCGCCCGCCCGCTGCTCGAGGTGATGGGCCGCAAGGTCGTGCACTGCGGCGGCCCCGGCGTGGGCCAGGCCGCGAAGATCTGCAACAACATGATCCTCGGCGTCTCGATGATCGCGATCAGCGAGGCCTTCGTGCTGGGGGAGAAGCTGGGCCTGAGCAACCACGCGCTGTTCGACGTCGCGTCCAACGCGTCGGGTCAGTGCTGGGCGCTCACCACCAACTGCCCGGTGCCGGGGCCCGTCCCGGCGAGCCCCGCGAACAACGACTACCAGCCGGGGTTCGCGGCCGCCCTCATGGACAAGGATCTCGGGCTCGCCGCGAACGCGCTGCGCACCAACGGCGTCGACGCCGAACTCGGGCTGCGGGCCGCGGAGCTGTACCGGCGCTTCCACGAGACCGGGCACGGCGGCGAGGACTTCTCGGCAATCATCAGGGACATCAGGGACAGATCGAACGGAGAGACTCGATGACGGACTACCAGACGATCCAGGTCGGGCGCACCGGCCGCGTCGGCATGATCACGCTCAACCGGCCGGAGGCGCTCAACGCCCTCAACGCGCAGCTGATGTCGGAGATGGTCGCGGCCGTCGACGACTTCGAGAAGGACCGGAGCATCGGCTCGATCCTGATCACCGGTTCGGAGCGGGCATTCGCGGCCGGCGCCGACATCAAGGAGATGCAGTCCAAGTCGTTCATGGACATGTACCTCGACGACTGGTTCTCGGCGTGGGACCGCATCGCCGCGGCCCGCAAGCCGATCGTCGCAGCGGTCGCCGGGTACGCGCTCGGCGGCGGATGCGAGTTGGCGATGATGTGCGACGTCCTGATCGCGGCGGATTCGGCGAAGTTCGGTCAGCCCGAGATCAAGCTCGGCGTGCTGCCCGGCATCGGTGGCTCGCAGCGGCTCACCCGCGCGATCGGCAAGGCCAAGGCGATGGACCTGTGCCTCACCGGTCGCACCATCGACGCCGACGAGGCCGAGCGTGCCGGCCTCGTCTCGCGGATCGTCCCGGCGATCGACCTGCTCGACGAGGCCATCGCGACAGCGTCGAAGATTGCGGACATGTCGCTGCCGATCGCGATGATGGTCAAGGAGTCGGTCAACCGGGCCTTCGAGTCGACGCTGTCCGAGGGCGTCCGGTTCGAGCGGCGCGTGTTCCACTCCGCGTTCGCGACGCAGGACCAGAAGGAAGGCATGGCCGCGTTCGCCGAGAAGCGCGACCCGAGCTTCGGCCACCACTAGTTCTTTTCGTCCGGCACCGTCTTCGGCCCCTACCGTGTACGCGGCAGGGGCCGAAGGTGGTTGCGAGGCTATTCGCGCCAGACCTTGTCGAGCAGCATGATGTTCGTGGCGGTCGGGACCATGCCGTGGACGTTCTTCTGCCACGCCACGTAGATCATCAGTGCGCTCGTCGGGACACTGGGAACGGTGTCGTTCCAGAGTTGCTGAATACGTCCGAGCACGTCCCGGTAGGTGGCATCGTCCGCGTTCTGCAACTGTCCGAGCAGCGCGTCCATGTCGGGATTCGCGTAGCCGGAGAAGTTTGCCTTCGACGTGCTTCCGAGGCTGGACTGCAGACCCAGGTACGGGATCGACTCGTACAGGCCGATTCCCGCGTGTGCCATGTCGTAGTCGTGCTCCGCGTACACCTTCTTCACGATGTCGCCCGCGTTGTTGACCGGGACGATGGTCACGGTGAAGCCGACGGTCTGGAGCAGCGACTGCACGGCGAGACCGATCGCGTTGGAGCGCGGTTCCTGGAGGACGAGGAAGTTCAGGTGGCCGTCGTAGCCGTCGGCCTTGGCCTGGTCGAGCAGTTGACGGGCCGCGTCGGGGTCGTACGGGAGCGCCGGCACATCGGTGAACCACTGCGAACGCTCGTCGAACATCGCCTTCGTCGGAAGCCCCAGCCCCTTCTCGCCGCGCTCGTCGATCAGGTCAGGGTCGAGGGCCAGTGAGATCGCCTTACGCACCCGGACGTCGGCCCCCGGCCTACCGGCGCGGTTGTTGATCAGTTCGGCGCTGCCGCTGTTCAGGATGTTGAAATAGCCGGGATAGTCGTGGTCGATGGTGTCGTACACCGCCGACGCGTCGCCGCGGAGGAATCCGATGTCGATGCCGTCGGTCTGCAGCGTCTCGAAGTTCTGCCGCGAGTTGGTGAGCGCGATGAACCGGAGCTTGGCGGTGGCGGGCTTGCCGTTCCAGTAGTCGTCGCGGGCCGTGAACACCCGTTCCTCGTTGGGGGAGTAGTGGTCCAGGACGAACGGGCCGGCGCCGACCGGCTCGAAGGATTCACCCTCGCCGGCGCTGGGAGCGACGATCATTCCGTGGCCGAGTGCGAGCATCGACGGGAACGTCGGCCACTGGTCGTGGAGGCGGAACGTGACGGTGCGCGGATCGACCGCCGTCGTCGACTCGACCGCGGCGGTCCACACGGCCGATCCGTCGCCGCGTCCGGCGTTGTAGCGATCGATGCTGTGGACCACCGCGCTCGCGTCGAGCGGCGTGCCGTCGCTGAACCTGACATCCGGGCGGAGCTTCAGCGTCCAGGTCAGGCCGCCGGGTTCCTCGGTGAGCGACTCGGCGAGCCGCGGTTCGAACCGATTGGCCGCGCTGTCGTACCGCATCAGGACGTCGTACACCGCGGCGAGTTCGGACCCGCCGCTCTCGCCGCGCGCCGCGGTCCTCACCGGATTGAGGTACGCGGCCAGCGACTGGGTACTGAACGTCAACTGTGCTGTGGGCGTGGGGTTTCCTCCCACCGCCTGTTCCCCGACGAATCCCGCGGCCGGCGGTGTGCGACGACCGTCCTCGGTGTCTCCGTTCGCGGTGTCGGCGCAGCCGGCAACGGCCAGTGTGCTCGCCACCAGCACGGTTGCCCACGTCCTGCCCAGTTTCGATCTCACACGCATGAATCCCCCAATCCGGCAGTGACGGGCGTCACTGACGATTGCTTACGTTAGCTATGCAAAAGTTCGTGGCCGAATGCCGCTTCCCGTTCAATGGAAGACGGCCGCCGCTCAGCGGAGCAGGAATTCGAGTGTGACGCGCTCGAACGCCTCCTTGGCTTCGAGCATCACCCAGTGGCCGCAGTTGGGGAAGATGTGAAGCTCGGCATTCGGGACCAGTCGGAGCGGGACGAGCGGCATGTCGGGCGGGCACTGTCGGTCGTCGAGTCCCCACGTGAACAGTGTGGGGCACTGCACCTTTCGCATATCCATCCAGTACGGAGCGCGTTCCGGGTCGGCCATCGCCCGTTCCCGGGCGGCGGTTGCCTCCGATCCGTACATTGCCACCAGCGTCTTGTGTGATTGCGGGCTGTTGGCGCTCTCCCAGTACTCGTCGATCCTCTCCTCGGTGAGGAGCGCCGGATCGTGCACCATGCAGTCGAGCCAGCGAACGAGCTTGCTCCGGCTGGGATCGTCCGCGAATTCGCGGAGCAGACGTGACCCTTCGCTCGGGCTCTGGCTGAAGATGTTCGGGCCCACCCCGCCGATGGTGACGAGTCTGTCCACACGGTCGGGGTGCGTCATTGCGACATTCACGCCGACGACGCCGCCCATCGAATTACCTACGATCGAAGCAGATTCGATGCCGAGCGCGTCCATGAACCTGATGACCGCCGCGCCCGAGGTGCGCAGGGGGTGGCCGTCGACGGGATCGCTGATGCCGAAGCCGGGGAGTTCCAGGACGTGGCAACGGAAGTGCCGGGCGAAGGTCGCCAGGTTTCCGCGAAAGTTGCGCCAGCCGCTGACGCCGATCCCCGACCCGTGCAGCAGAAGCAGGGGAGGGCCGTCCCCCGCCTCGTGGTAGCGCAGCACGCCCTCGTCGGTGGGGATTTCTCTCTTGCTGCCCTCGTAGGTGGTGTCGGGTTCCGGGGTTCGTGTCCTCTGTCCGCTCATGTCGTTGCTCCTCCCGTGGCGGTTCCGGCGCGATGCCGGCTTTCCGAAAGGTAACAACATTCTGTCATCTATGAGAATACTTTCACATATAAAGGTCCTGTGTTGGCCGATGCTGGGCGTGGCTCGGTTGTTCCGGTTCAGGGTTTTCGCAATACTCTGGCAACGCTGAGGGTTCGTAGACGGAGGAGTGGAGTCGTTGACAGAGGATGCTGACATCGATCGCCTGTCCCAGGTGCTCGACGACCGGATCGGCACGCGCATTCGGCACATCGCGCGGATGATCATCGACGCCAAGGCGGCCGCCCTGCGTCCGCTCGGCATCACGGTGCCGCAGTACTCGACGCTCCTGGCGCTCAAGCACCTCGAGCCGAGCTCCGCTGCGCAGCTCGCGCGAACCGGATTGGGGACGCCGCAGTCGATCGCAACCATGTTGTCGAGTCTCGAGGGCAAGGGACTCGTCAGCCGTCGGCCCTCGCCCATGCATCAGAAGCTCGTCGAGGTGAGGCTGACCGCACTCGGCACGAAGACGATAGACGAGGCGGACGAACTGGCGGCCGGCATCGAGACCGAGCTGCGAGAGGCTGTCGGCGAGGACCTGTTTCAGGGTGTCGTCAGGATCGAGCAGATTGCCGGAGAGCTCCTGCAATAGCGCGGCGGTCGACGGGACTGCGCACCGGCGGCCGTTCGGTCGTCGGCGTCAGTGCCACTTGCCCGGCCGGTCGCCGGTGTCGAAATCGCCTGCCTGAACTCGCAGTTCGGTGAGGATGCGCACGAGCGAATCCAGCTTGTCGGGGGACAGTCCGGGCTCGGCGAACACCTTCTCGTTGAGCGCCTCGGTGGCCCGCCGGGAGATGTCCCGGCCGTCGTCGGTGATCTCGATCAGCGTTGCCCGGCGGTCGGTGGGGTGGGGGACGCGGCGGACCAGGCCGGCGCTCTCGAGGCGGTCGACCGCGTTGGTGACGCTGGTCGGGTGCACCTGGAGGCGGGCGCTCGCCTTCGCCATCGGCAGCGCGCCGCTGCGGGTGAAGGTGAGCAGTGTCAGCAACTCGTATCGCGAGAAGGTGAGCCCGAAGGGCTTGAGGGTCTCGTCGACCCGCGCCATCATGATCTGTTGCGCGCGTACCACCGATGTCACTGCGGCCATCCCGTCGGCGACGGCGCCCCAGCCGTGCTCGGTCCACTGACGGTGCGCTTCCTCGATCGGATCCAGGGGCAGCGGTGACGGTGACGGCATGCCCCGATCATCCCATGCAGGCCTGCCCTGCTCGCGAACCCGGCACGGCACTTCCGGTGACCGGTTCCCGATACGCGGCGCGGTCATGACCGCCGCTAACGTTTGACGTCATGGCGCATACGAGCGAGTCCGGCTCGCCCCGAACCGAGCCGGTGGTGCCCGCCCGAACCCCGTGGGCGCAGCACGCGTTGCTGCACGCGGTGTTCTTCCTCATGGGTGGCGAACTGTTCCTCATCTCGCCGCTGTTGCCGACCATCGCCGACGATCTCGGCACGAGCATTCCGGCGACCGCGCTGGTGGTGACCGCCTACGGGCTGACGTACGCGGTGGCGAGTCCCCTGCTCGGGGCGCTCACCGAGCACGTGGCGCGCCGACGGGTGATTCTCGCCGGCCTCTCGGTGATGGTGCTCGGCGAGATTCTCTGCGTGCTGGCGCCGAGCCTTCCCTTCCTGGTGGGTGCCCGCATGGTCGGCGGGTTCGGTGGTGCGCTGATGGGCCCGGCGATCTGGGCTTTCCTCGCCGAGACGGCGGTACCACGGGAGCGTGGCCGGGCCATTTCGCGCGGTGCCGCCGCATATGCGGGTGGTCAGATCATCGGTGTGCCGCTGGGCACGCTGGTTGCCGCGAGCTTCGACTGGCGCTGGGCCTTCGCGGGGGTTGCCCTCGTGCTCGTCGGTGTCGGGGTATCCATCGCCGTGCGGCTCCGGGAGCCCGCCCGCGCGGTGGTGCGGCCGGATGGCGCCCTCACCGCGCTTGCGACGTCGTTCCGGCTCTGGAGGAACCGGACCTTCCGCCTGATCATGCTCGGCAATCTCTTCGCGCAGGCGGCCCGCCTGGGCACGTACGCGTTCGCGGGTGCGCTGTTCGCGACCCGGTTCGGGCTCAGCACCGAGACGCTCGGGCTAGTCGGTGCGCTGGTCGGCATCGGCTCGTTCTCGGGCTCCCTGGTCGCGGGCCCGCTGGTCGACCGGTGGCGTGCCGCCGGCAGGCACGAGTCGGTGCTGTGCATCGGCTGGGGAAGTCTGCTCGCCACGGCGCTGGCGCTCGCGGTGTTCGCGCCGACGAGTTGGGCGAGCATCGTGGGCTTCATGATCGCGTTCGCGGCCGGCTCGGCGTTCTTCAGTACCGGTCAGGTGTTGCTGACGACGGAACTGGCGGAACGCCGAGCCGGCGCGGTGTCGTGGAACAACTCCGCGATGTACGTCGGTACTGCCGTCGGCACCGTGGTCCTCGGCGCACTCGGCTTCGGCAGCACGGGATTCGCGATCGGCGCCGTCGTGTTCGCGCTCGCCGCGACGACGTGCAGCGCGCTGCTCGCGTGGCGTCGCCGCTGACCGCTACGACGTCCGCGCCGCCGCGAACATGGTGACCAGCGCGGCGGCGAGGCAGGCCGTCATGCTCGCCACGAGCGCCGTGTTGGTGTTGCCCAGCAGTCCGACCAGCGGCGCGACGACGGCGCCGACGGCGTACTGCATCGAACCGAGGAGTGCCGCAGCGGTTCCGGCGGCCTCGCCGTGCCGGGTCAGCGCGAGAGCGGGTGCGTTGGGGAGCACGAAGCACACCGCGCCCAACATGATCCACAGTGCGGCGACGAAACCGGGCAGCCCGCCGATCTGGAAGTGGGCCACCGCGATGGCGACGACGCCGAACGTGACGGCGGCCGCGAGCGACGCCTGCACGATCTGCTGGGGCGACCAACGGCGCAGCAGACGCACATTGAGCTGAGTCGCACCGATCATCGAGAACGCGCCTGCGCTGAAGACGATCGCGAACTGCTGCTGATCGAGACCGAACTGGTCCTGGTACACGAACGGAGCACCGGACACGTAGGCGAAGAGTGCGGCCATCACGATGCTCGACGCGAAGGTGAGCGCGACGAACGTGCGATCGCGCAGCAGCATCCGGTACGTGCGCAGCACCGGCAGCAGCCCGCTCGGCCGACGCCGCTCGGGCAGAAGGGTTTCCGGTAGTGCGAAGACGGCGACCGACGCGATGGCGATCCCGATGAGCGCGAGGACCACGAAGATGCCGCGCCAGTCCATCGCGACCAGCAGCGCCCCGCCCACGCTGGGCGCGATCACCGGCGCGACGCCGAGGACCAGCATCAGCCGTGAGATGACGACAGCGACGGCCTTGTCGGAGAACAGGTCCCGCACCATCGCCATCGTCACGACGGCGGCCGCGGCGGCGCCGATGCCCTGGAAGACACGCACCGCACCGAGCATCACGATGCTCGTGGCGAATACGGCGACCAGCGAACTGACGATGTGCAGCGCGATGCCGGCGACCAGTGGACGCTTGCGGCCCAGGCTGTCCGAGAGCGGACCGATGATCAGTTGCCCGAGCGCCAGTCCGATGAGCGTCCCGGTGATCGTGAGCTGGGCACCCGAAGCGGTCGAGTCGAGTGCGGTCGCGATGTCGGGCAGCGCGGGCAGGTACATGTCGATCGTGAACGGGCCCAGCGCCGTCATGGTGCCGAGCGCCACGATCGTGCCGAGTCGCGCCTTCTCCTCGCTGGTGGAGGTGGCTGCTGTGTCGCCGTGCGCCGGCGGTGAGGGTGTCTCGTCGACAGTTATTCACCGACGATGTCGGATCGAGTCAGTGTGATGCGAGTCGCTTCCCGGCGTGCGGAAGCCTTGTCGATGCACGACGGGCCGGATTCCAGGAATCCGGCCCGTCGAAGTGCGTCGAAATCAGCTCATCGAGCTCAGCTGCTCGATGATCGGGAGGATCGTCTTGACGATGTCGATGACGGCGCTGATGGTGCTGAACGAACCCATGTTTCAGTCCTCTGGGGTGTGGTGGATGTGGCCCGACGCCACTGGCCGTAAAGCTAGCAGGAGAGTGGTCGGTTTGTGCACTTTACCGAGAAGACGTTGGACGTTCGTCCAGATCGACGTCGTTGACGGGGCTCGGGAGCAGCAATAGCGTGGCTGAGACACGTGCCGGGGGGATCTGGGGGCTCACATGGTGGAACGGATTTCTTCCTTCACTCGGGTGGGGCTGACCTTCGACGTCCGGGATGCCGGACCCGGCAACGGCACTCCGGTCGTGCTCCTTCACGGATTCCCACAGGACTCGCGCTCGTGGGAGCGGCTGGCGTCCCTGTTGCACGCGCGGGGGTTCCGCACGCTCGCCGTCGATCAGCGCGGCTACTCACCGGGCGCCCGCCCGCGTTCCCGGTGGGCGTACCGGCTCTCGGAACTGACGGCAGACGTGACCGCCCTAGTCGAGCAGCACCGCCTGGGTCCGGTGCACGTCGTGGGGCACGACTGGGGCGCGGCGGTCGCCTGGACGCTCGCCGCACACCGACCGGATCTGGTCCGGACCCTCACCGCGTTGTCGGTGCCGCATCCTGCCGCGTTCGTCCGGGCACTACTGACGAGCAGTCAGATCCGCAAGTCGTGGTACATGGCGGCCTTCCAGCTACCCGTGCTGCCCGAACGTGCCTTCGCGACCACGGGATTCGCTCGCCGAGCCCTGCTCTCGAGTGGCATGACGGCGGCTCAGGCCGACCGCGACCTCGCCGCGATGCGGGAGCGGAGCCGTATTCGGGGCGCGCTGAACTGGTATCGCGCGATGCCGTTCACCAATCCCGAGTCCGCCGCCGCGAAGGTGACGGTGCCGACCCTGTACGTGTGGAGCGACAACGACATCGCGCTCGGTCCCGTTGCCGCCCGGCTCACCGAGCGATTCGTAACCGGCCCGTACACGTTCGAGACACTGCACGGTGTCAGCCACTGGATTCCGGAGGAGGCACCCGAGCAGGTCGACGCGCTGCTGGGTGCCCACCTCCGGTAGCGACTCAGTTCCCGAGGCGCGTGCCACGCGCGGCGGCGACGAGCGCCCGGCCGTCCTCGAAGCGGAGGAACCCGGTCGCGACGGCGCGATCGGTGGCCTCCGCGACTCGCGTCACGTACGCGTCCTGGTCGGGATACAGCGACGCCAGGGCGTCCGCGTCGAGAGCGACCGTCGCGCCGTTGTTCGGGACGTGGACGGTCTCTCCGGTCAGCGACGCGACCGGGACGTCGACCTGCGGTGTGCGCACGCCACCGCGGGCATTGCCGAACTCGTCGCGGACGATGGCCGAATCCGTGGTCTCGATCGGATCGGCAACCGGGGGAGCGGTGCCGTCCGCGACCCACGTATTCAGCGAACGCAGCGCCGCGGCCACCACCGGGGCCTGCGGACCGTCGTTGACCACGGGAATCACCGCGCCGAGATCCCTGATGGCGCCGAACTGGGCGGTATACTGCGGGTACAGGATTCGCAGGGCGTGGGCGTCGGAGTGCGCCGTGCCCGCAATCTCCCAGGTCCGGATCCGGTCGCTGTCGGGCTGACGGGCGGCGACGAACGACCCTGGACCGGGGCCGCCGCCGAGTTCGAACAGTTCGGTCTCCGTGACAACCTGGAACACCGGGACGTCGAGATCCGTACGGACCCGTGCCGGGGACACCACCCGTGGCCCGTCCGGACCGTCGAGTTTCGGCAGGCCCGTGCCGGCCCCGATCGGTGCGCCGAAGCCGGCGCGGCTGTGGACGAACAAGCCGTCGAACACCCGGGCGAGCGGGTGGATCGCGTTGGCGTAGGTCAGCATCCGCATCGCCGACTGGGACTGGCCGACCGCGAGCAAACGTTCGACGACGAGCCCGGCGAGCGGGTCCGCGCCACGCGGTGCGCGGAGCGCGGCACCCGCCTGCGAGAAGATGTCGTACGAGTAGGCGTCGCCCGGGTGGTGCAGCGGTCCGTACCGCTGCGGATCCCATGCCTTGAGCCCCACCACGTTCGGGCCCAGTGGGCTGCCGCCGGTGCTGTTGACACCGGCGGCCTGCGCGGACACCCCCACCCAGGCGTAGCCCTGCAGCAGTTCGGAGTGCATGTAGCCGAAGTCGACGTCCACGTCGACGTTGCCGCTCACGTTGAGCCACTCGACGACGACGGTGCCGTTGAACCGGCTGCGATCCGCGGGCGCCCGGACCAGCAGACGCGTCCGGTACGGGGCCTGCCCCGCTTCCGCGACGGTCCAGCGGCCGTCCGAATCCCACGTACCGTCCTCGCGGTACGCCGTCGCGGTGCCGCTCAGGAAGAACTCCTGCTCGGTGTATCCCGCGGCGGCGAGGTCGACGGCGGTCGCTGTTCCGGGCGAGCTGTGCATGCCGTCCGGAAGCCGGTCCTGTTCGGTATCGAATCGTCTTGCGTGCAGGAACATTCGGATCGAGCCTCTCTGACAGGGGTCTGCGCCGTTGCAGTCCCCATGCCAGGAAAGCTAACCCGGAATGTGGCGGCCGTCACAGCAGGGTCTCGGTGGGTGAGATTCTTTCTCGGTTCAGCCGCCGGAGTAGTCGCCGAACCGCTCGTCGACCTCCTCAGCCGTCAGCCCGTACTCCTCGAGCGTGTACTTGTGCGCCGGCTTGCGGCTGCCCGAGCGGCTCTCGGCGTGCATGTCCTCCATCGCCCGGTGCGCCTGCTCGGTCATCGGGATCGAGAAGTGTGAATAGATCTTCTCGACGGTGCCGAGCGGGTCGCCGACGAAGTCGCCGTAGTCGACGTCGATGAACTGCGACGGGTCGTACTTCGCCCGCGCCGCGGTGAAGTCCTCGAGCCCGCGCGCCCACAGGTCCAACTGGCTGCGGCCGATGACCTCGCCGCGAAACTTGTTGGACCAGCCCTCGGTGGCCTGCTCGGCCAGGCTGCACACCGACGGCACGATGGTCCGCGGCGGCCGGTGCGTCTGGATGACCAGGGCGTCCGGATACGCCGCCATCAACTCGTCGAGCGCGAACAGGTGGCTCGGATTCTTGAGCACCCACCGCCGATCCTGATCCGGCAGGCCGATCAGCTGCAGGTTCTTCTTGTGCCGCGCGTACGCGTTGGTCCAGTCCTGGCCCTCGAGCCACGTCGAGTACGTCGGCAGGTTCGCCAGGCACTCGTACGACACCGACTTGAAGGTCTGCCGCAACAACTGCCAGCACTCCTCGACCTCTGCCGCGGACATGAAGTGCACGCCCATGAACTCGGGATGGTCGATGTGATGCTGACCGAACTGCTGCTCGATCGCCTGGAACACCGGGTTGGACTCCCACGTGTCCCGCGGGGGCCGCGGCTGCGGCATCTCCGTCAGCCACATCTCCAGTCCCTGATGTCCCGGGTCCACGGTGAGCAGGCGGTGCAGTGCCGTGGTGCCGGTCCGCGGCAGGCCGGTGACGAAGATGGGTCGTTCGATCGGCACATCGGTGTGCTCCGGGAACTGCTTCCAGGCGGCCTCGCTGAGCAGGCGGGCGACCAGCGCGCCGCGCAGGAAGACGCGAGAGATCTTGCTGCCGAACGGCGTCAGATCCTCGTCCCGGGCATACGAGTCGAGCAGGACCCCGAGTGCCTCGGTGTAGTCGTCGGTGCCGAAGTCGTCGAGTCCGGTCATCCTGGTCGCGGACGCGTGCAGGTCCTCGACGGTGCCGACGGTGGTGCGTTCAGTCATTGTCGTCCGAATTCTCTAGTGGTGGAACTCGCCGCAGTTGACGTCGAGGCACTGGCCGGTGATCGCGCTCGCCATCGGCGAGGCCAGGAAGATCACGGCGTTCGCGACCTCGTCGGTGGTCGGCAGGCGCTTGAGGTCGCTGTTCGCGGCGGTGTGCTCGTAGATCTGGTCGACAGTGATGCCGAACTTCTCGGCCTGGTGCTCGAAGTACTTCTTCAGCGTGTCGCCCCAGATGTAGCCGGGGGCGACGGAATTGACGCGGATTCCCTGGGGGCCGAGCTCGGTGGCGAGCGACTGCGACATCGCGAGCAGTGCCGACTTGGCCAGCTTGTAGCTGCCGTAGCGCTCCTGCGAGTGCCGCAGCACCATCGAGTTCACGTTCACGACCGCGCCCTTGGATTCGGCCAGGGCCGGCGTGAACAGCTGGGTCAGGCGCAGCGCGCCGAGCACGGTCAGCTCGATCGCATCCCGGATGTGTTGGAAGTCGGTGCGGCCGAACGGCTTCATCGACGGCACCGTGAACGCGTTGTTGATCAGGCCGTCGACCCTGCCGAACGCGTCGGTGGTGGCGGCCAGCAGGTGGGCGGCCGAGGCGTCGTCGGTGATGTCGGTCGACACCGTCACCGCGCGGCGGCCGAGGTCGGTGACTTCCTTGGCCACTTCGTCGAGGCGCTCCTGGGTGCGCGCGGCCAGCACCAGGTCGGCGCCGGCCTCGGCGCATCGCAGTGCCAGCGTCCGGCCGAGCGCCGGTCCGACGCCCGAGATGACGATCACCTTGTTTTCGAGAAGCGCGGACTGCAGCGTCTTTGTCATTGTCTACCCCAGCATCCGGTCGGCGACGGCGGCCCGGCGTCCCGCGATGCGGGTGGCGAAGTCCTCCGGCGTGATCTTGTTGTGTTCGTGGAACGGCAGTTTCGCGGCGACCTCGTCGAGCTTCACGACCTCGACGGTGGGGCCGTCCTCGGCTGTGAACTCCCGCGACGTCCGCTGCCACCGGAACTGCAGGTAGCCGCGCGGATGGCCGAGGGCCTCGAGCCAGTTGGTCACACCCGGGTTCTGCTCGCTGAGGACCATCCGGATCATCCCGTCCGGATCGACCTGCGCCTGGGTGTTGTTCAGCGAGGTCTGGTGATCGATGTAGTCCAGCGAGATGTACCAGAGGCTGCCGAGCTGGAAACCCTGGTAGGGCGCATCCGATTTCGGGACGGTGATGATCATCGCCTCGTCGTCGGCGAGTTCGTAGTGGCCCACCGAGGAGTACTGCGTGGCCAGCCCGCCCGGGGTCAGCCGTGGTGCGGTCATCGTGTTGACCGGCAGGTTGTCGTAGAACCACTGGGGGAACTGCAGCCACGTCTTGACGCGCCCGACCAGGGCCTTACCGGCGCGGGCGAAGCGCTTCTCGGTCTCTTCCCTCGTGAGCGGCGGCGCCGGGACGCCGATGCGGTCGGCGCGCTCGATCCGGATGCTGCCCCGCTTCTGGCTCCAGTCGCTGTAGACCTCGCGGACCACCAGCTGTGACGAGCCCGGAGCGAGGGTGAAGTGGTTGCGGCGTCCGTCCGCCGGCCCCGGACCGAACGTGGCGACGAACGTGCCGTCGTCCTCGATGTGGAGTTCCCGGTCGTCGAACGCGATCTCGCTGCCGGGCACGTTCGCGTTGGTGTAGTTGCCACTGAGTACCTGGAAGCTCAAGTCGGCGGTGGTGCCGCGGGTGCCGGTCACGATGTACTCGGCGTCGTCGTTGATCCGCGCGCCGAAGTAGAGCGTGTCCGGGTTGTCCAGCCCCATCTTCATGTACGGCCCGGTGCCCTGGATGAAGTTCGGATGGGTCTTCTCGGTGGCCCACGCGGCATGCACGGTCGCGAGGATGCCGCCCGCGAGGTACTGCATTCCCTCGAGCAGGTCCTGCTCCGACCGGATGTGGGGGGCACTCTCGACCAGTTTCTCGGCCTCGGCCATGGCCTCGGCGAGTGGATCCGTCAGCACACCTTGCTCCTTCGATCCGGTGGTACAAATATGTACCTGGGTGGTAGAACTTGCGATGAGTCAGACGATAGAACGTGTTTCAAGGAGTGGTCAATGACCTCAGGGATTGCCGAGTCCGGCGAGTCGAGTGGACGCCGTTCTCCGCCGACCGAGCGGGTGGTCCAGATCCTCGACTTCCTCGTTGCTCGTGAGGAGCAGCGCTTCGGACTGTCGGAACTGGCGCGGGCGCTGTCGATCAGCAAGCCCACGTGCCTCGGGATCCTCTCCGAACTAGTGTCGGCGGGATACCTCACCCGCGATCCGCACTCCAAGACGTACGGACTCGGTCCGGCCCTGATCGCCGCCGGTCGTGCGGCGCAGCGCGGCTTCGCCGTCGGGTCGATCGCACGGGCCCAGCTCGACGCGGTTGCCGCCGAGTTCGGCGCGGTGTGCACGGCGTCCGCGGTGGTCGGCGACCAGGTGATGATCCTCGAGACCGTCGCCCCTCCCGGAATGGCGCTGGGGCGCACCGCTGCCCGGGTCGGTCAGGCATACCCGTTCGCACCGCCGGTCGGCCTCATGTACGTGATCTGGGACAGCGACGACGACCTCGAGGCGTGGCTACGGCGCGATCCCGCGCTGCCGGTCGTCCTCGATCGGGAACTGCTCGGGCGGGTCGTCGACGACTGCCGCAACGTCGGGTACCTCGTCGAACGGTTGACTCCGGTCGGGCGCAAGCTGTTCTCGCTCATGGCCGGCGTCGCGGGTCGGGACCTGCCGACGGAACTGCGCGAGCTGATCGGCGAGATGGTGTCGAGTCTCGGCGAGCGCGTCTACCTGCACAGCGAGACCGAGTCCGACGTCGACTACCCGGTGAGCCTGATCGCGGCACCGGTCTACGACGCGGACGGGCATCAGGCGCTGGTGCTCACGCTCGACGTGGGTGGGCCGATCAGCGGTGCGGAGATCGCCCGTCGCGGCGAGGCGCTCGTGGCCGCGGCGGACGCGGTGACCGCGGAGGTCGGCGGTCGGCGCCCGGTGCGCACCTCCTGACCTGGCCGAATGTCACACGCGTCCAGTTGGAGTGAACCGGTGTGACATTCGGTCACCTCGGGCAAGCCATTGACCGAAAGGTGGAACCGGTTCTATTCTCGGCTCGAAGTCAGTTTTCGAACCGACCCGGTACAAATATGTACCAGCGAATCGTCGAGGAGTCGCGCGTGACACCCCTGGCATCCCCGTCCACCTACGAGCTGTCGCACCTGCAGGCGCTCGAGGCCGAGGCGGTCCACATCTTCCGAGAGGTCGCCGCGACCTTCGAACGTCCGGTCCTGCTGTTCTCCGGCGGCAAGGACTCGGTGGTGATGCTCCACGTCGCTGCCAAGGCGTTCTGGCCGGCGCCGCTGCCGTTCCCCGTGATGCACGTCGACACCGGCCACAACTTCGACGAGGTCATCGAGTTCCGGGACGCCACCGTCGAACGGCTCGGCCTGCGGCTCGTGGTGGCGAGCGTCGAGGACGACATCGCGGCGGGACGGGTCGTCGACGAGACCGGACCGCGCGCGAGCCGCAACCGGCTGCAGACCCACTCGCTGCTGCGCGGCATCCGGGAGAACAGGTTCGACGCGGTGTTCGGCGGTGCCCGACGCGACGAGGAGAAGGCCCGCGCCAAGGAGCGCGTGTTCAGCTTCCGCGACGAGTTCGGGCAGTGGGATCCCAAGGCACAGCGGCCCGAACTGTGGAACCTCTACAACGGTCGGCATCGCCGCGGCGAGCACATTCGGGTGTTCCCGCTGTCGAACTGGACCGAACTCGACATCTGGCAGTACATCCTCGAGGAGGAGATCGAGCTGCCGTCGATCTACTACGCGCACCGCCGCCCGGTCGTCGAACGGGACGGAATGCTGTTGGCGGACACGCGGTTCCTGACGCTGCTTCCCGGGGAGGAGTCGCGTGACGAGCTCGTGCGGTTCCGCACCGTCGGTGACGCGACGTGCACGGGCTGCGTCGAGTCGTCGGCCTCCACCGCCGCCGAGGTCGTCACCGAGGTCGCGGCCAGCCGCATCACCGAGCGCGGCGCCACCCGCGCCGACGACCGGATCTCCGAGGCCGGCATGGAAGATCGCAAGAAGGAGGGGTACTTCTGATGGCCCACACCCAGCAACTCCTCCGCGTCGCGACCGCGGGCAGCGTCGACGACGGCAAGTCCACCCTGATCGGACGCCTCCTGTACGACTCGAAGTCGATCTTCGAGGACCAGCTCGAGGCTGTCGAACGCAGCAGCCGCGAGCGCGGCACCGAGTACACCGATCTGGCGCTGCTCACCGACGGGCTCCGCGCCGAACGGGAACAGGGCATCACGATCGACGTCGCGCATCGTTACTTCGCTACGCCGCAGCGCAAATTCATCATCGCGGACACCCCCGGGCACGAGCAGTACACCCGCAACATGGTCACCGGGGCCTCCACCGCGGACCTCGCGCTGATCCTCGTCGACGCCCGCAAGGGCGTGCTCGAGCAGACCCGGCGGCACGCGTTCCTGTCGACGCTGCTGGGGATCCCGCACCTGGTGCTGTGCGTCAACAAGATGGATCTCGTCGACTGGTCGCAGGAGCGGTTCGAGGAGATCAAGGACGAGTTCGGTCAGTTCGCGACCAAACTCGACGTGCACGACCTCACCTTCATTCCGGTGTCGGCGCTCAAGGGCGACAACATCGTCACCCGCACCGAGAACATGCCGTGGTACGAGGGTTCGTCGCTGCTGCACCATCTCGAGGACGTGCACATCGCGTCCGACAGGAACCTCATCGACGCGCGGCTGCCGGTCCAGTACGTGATCCGGCCGCAGCGGCAGACCGACGCCGACCTGCACGACTTCCGCGGCTACGCGGGCACCGTGGCCAGCGGCGTCTTCAAACCCGGCGACGAGGTGGTCGCGCTGCCGTCGGGCTTCACGTCCACGATCTCCGCGATCTGGGGGCCGGGCGGCGAGGAGGTGAAGGAGGCGTTCGCGCCGTCCGCGGTGTGCGTGCAGCTCGCCGACGACCTCGACGTCAGCCGCGGCGACACCCTGTGTCGACCGAACAATCGACCACTCCTCGGTCAGGAACTCGACGCGATGATCTGCTGGTTCACCGAGCAGTCGTCGCTGAGCCCCGACGCGCGGTACACCGTCCTGCACACCACCCGCGCGACGAAGGCTCAGGTGGTGCGGCTCGACTACCGTCTCGACGTCAACACGCTGCACCGCGACGAGACGGCACAGTCGTTGACGCTCAACGAGATCGGACGCGTCCAGCTGCGCACCCAGCAGCCGCTGCTGTTCGACCCGTACCGACGCAACCGGGTCACCGGTAGCTTCATCCTCGTCGACGACACGACCGGCAACACCGTCGCCGCCGGCATGATCACCGGGCCCACCCTCAAGGAATCGAAGGTGGTGTGGCACTCGGCCGCGGTGTCCCGCGACGAGCGGGCGACCCGAGGATCGACGGTGTGGCTCACGGGCCTGTCGGCGTCCGGCAAGTCCACGGTCGCGGTCGAGCTCGAACGACGCCTCGTCGCCGCGGGTGTCCCCGCGTACCGGCTCGACGGCGACAACCTGCGGCACGGACTCAACGCCGACCTCGGGTTCAGCGCCGACGACCGGGCCGAGAACGTCCGACGGGTCGGGGCCGTCGCGCAGTTGCTCGCCGACGCCGGCATGGTCGCGGTGGCCTCGCTCATCAGTCCCTACCGCGAGGACCGCGATCGGGTACGCCGGTTGCACGAGGAGGCCGGACTGCCCTTCGTCGAGGTGTTCGTCGACACCCCGATCGAACAGTGCGAGGCGCGCGACCCGAAGGGGATGTACGCCAAGGCGCGGGCGGGGGAGATCACCGGGTTCACCGGCGTCGACGACCCGTACGAGGCTCCGGAGCGCGCCGAGATGGTGCTGCGGCCCGAGGACGGCGACCCGGTCGCGCAGGCCGCGAAGATCATGGAGTATCTGCACCTGTGAGCACCGACGCCGAACTTGCCGCCGACCTCGCCACGCGCGCGGGCGACCTGCTGCTGGAGATCCGTGCCCGGGAGTTGGGGGAGGCCCCGCTCGACAAGGCCGCCGCGAAGGAGTTGGGCCGACGCGGCGACAAGGCCGCCAACGCGCTCCTGCTGGAACGGCTGGCCGCCGCCCGCCCCCACGACGCCGTGCTGTCCGAGGAATCCGCCGACGACGCGGCCCGCCTCGACAACGAGCGGGTCTGGATCATCGACCCGCTCGACGGCTCCCGCGAGTACGGCCTGGCCGGACGATCCGACTGGGCCGTGCACGTCGCGTTGTGGGAGCGCGGGGTGGGCATCGCCGCGGCTGCGGTCGCACAGCCCGCGCGCGGCGAGGTGTACGTCAGCGGAACCGCACAGGCAGTGGCGTCGGAGCGGGACCGCCCGCGGATCCTGGTGAGCGACAGCAGGCCTCCCGCGTTCGTCGACGCACTCGCGCGACGCGTCGGCGGCACCGTCGAGCCGATGGGCTCGGCGGGTGCGAAGGCGATGGCGGTTCTGCGGGGCGACGCCGACGCCTACGTGCACGCCGGTGGGCAGTGGGAGTGGGACTCGGCGGCGCCGGTCGGCGTGGCCCTCGCGGCGGGACTGCACTGCTCCCGGATCGACGGAACACCGTTGCGGTACAACGAGGCCCACCCGTACCTGCCGGACCTGCTGATCTGCCGCCGCGACCTCGCGGTGCCACTGCTCGCGGGCATCGCCGAGGAGACCGGTGGGCCCACCGACAGCCCGCGGGTGGCGATGGCCCGCGAGTACATCAGCTCGCTCGTCACCCACGACGCGAGCAAGGTGCGTCTCGCCCGGCACTGTCACCGCTACGAGAACGGCCAGCGGACAGGCGATTCCGGCGACGAGATCCGGTCGATGCTCGAAACCGGCGCACAGTACCGGCCGATCAGCGCGGTCCGCGACCTCGAGTTCCGGGAGTGGGGCACCGACGTGGTCGCCCGATTCCTGCTCGACATGACCACAGGCCGGGACACCCTGACCGTCGCGATCACCGAACACTTCGTCATCCCGAGCGCCGAGATCGAGGCGATCACGGCGATCATCGAGCCCCACCCGTAGTGGTTCAGGCTTCGGTGGACTCCGCCGCGAGGGCGGCGCCGAGCGCGTCGAGCAGCAGGATGGTGCCCTCCTCGCGGGAGCCGGCGTCGTCGTAGCCGTCGAGGAAGGCGCCCTGCTCGGTCATCACCAGTCGGGTGCCCTCGCCCGAGGGGGAGAGTTCGATCGTGGCCAGCGACACCGACGTCCGGACGTCGTCCATGTGCATGTCGTAGGTGTAGACGATCCGTTCGTCCGGGACGATGTCCTGGTAGATCGACGAGAACGAGTGCACCGGTCCGCCTTTCGGGCCGCCGCTGACGGTCTCGCGACCGCCGACGCGGAAGTCCATCGTGCCCGCCTCCGAGACCCACTCGTCGGGGTGGGTGAACCAGCGGGCCTTGGCCTCGGGGTCGGCGAACGCATGGAACACGCGGGCGGGATCGGCGTCGTAGATGCGCTCGACGACGAAGGTGGAATGGGTGACCGATCGGGTACTCACGGCAACTCCTCGGCTGGCGGTGCTTCGTCGGCCTCGGCGAGAAACTCGCCGAGTCGGTCGAGGCGGCGCTCGATACTCGTGCGCCGCTGAGCAATCCACTGCCCGGCCCCGTCCAGGGCGTCCGGCACCAGATGGCAGGTCCGGGTGCGGCCGACCTTCTCCGACCGCACCAGTCCGCTGGCCTCGAGCACCTGGAGATGCTGCACGACGGCGGGCAGTGACATGTCGAGCGGAGCCGCGAGCTCGCTGACCGAGGCGGGGCCGCGACCGAGTCGCTCGACCATCCCGCGCCGACTCGGATCCGACAGTGCGTGGAACACGCCGTCGAGCGGTGCGGAATACTTAAGCACGTACTTAAGTATTCTCGCTCGCCGCTCGAAGTCAAGAGGTCGGCGCGAATTCGACTCGCGTCAGAACCTCAGCACCATCGGGCCCGGGTTCCACAGCCCGGAGCGCCGCTCGCTCACAGTGGTGAGTTCGGCCGGCACCGCGGACTTGTCGCGCGGCGTGAACTGCTCGACCTGGCCCCAGTCGCGTCGCCAGTCGTGGTTCAGGTACGACGGGATGGTCTCCGCGGAAAGGAGTTGGTCGGTCCAGCCGAGCGGGCCGCCGCCGTAGTGGTCCTGCCACCGGTTTGTCGACACCGCGCCGGGTCGATCGGGGAGGATCCGGTACCCGGGCACCTCCGCAACGCCGTTCGCGTGCGAGAACGGCTGCTGGCACGGGAACTGGAGTCCCACCGCCCAGTCCGCGAGCACGGGAGTGTCGGAGCCGACGACGTCCTGGAGGGTGCGGGTCTGCGGCACACGCGGCGGGGTCACCGCCAGCCACTGGTCCGGGTCGCGGTCCTCGTCGGAGGCGACGAGGCGAACCGCGTCGGCCTCGGCGGGCAACTGGTCCAGGGGAACCCGCACGTTCCGCCACGACGGCGCGGGACCGATGTCGTAGGGCAACGCCCGGCCCAGGACGTCCACCGAACCGTCGGGTCGGCGGACACCGTACTCGAGCTCGAGGTCCTGGCCGTACGTGACGATGCCGTCGCGGTCCACCGAGCGGATCCGCCCGGCCACGGCGACCGAGACGATGTCGCCGCGGGTCCCGTCGGCGCCGACGTCGGGCAGGCCGTACCACCCACTGACCAGCGATGCCTGCATCTGGTCGCTGGCGCGGTAGCTGCCGAGCACGGGCGTTGCCGCGGGGTCGAGTCCGAACGGTAGCGCGACGGTGCTGCCGTTGATGCCCACTGCCCCCTCGCCGCCACCGGTTCCGGCCGTGTTGTCGGTGGAGGTGGGCGCCGCGTCCGGGTCGACCAGGTTCGCGGTGCCCGCGGCGGCCGCGGTCTCCCCGTCGGCGCTGAGGTCCGACGCGACGCCGTTGGGGCGGAAGCCGGTGGATTCGGTGCCGGCGAGCGCTGTGGCCACGTCACCCGAGAGTGGCTGCAGCATGGACGCATTCGGGTCCGTCTCGAGCAGCACGTCGTTCGCGAGGCCACAGTTCTGGCCGCGCAGCGCATCGAAGTTCGCTCGCCCGACGGAGTACGCGGGATACTGGCTCACCGCGCCCTTTGCGAGTGAGAGCACCTCGAACGCCACCATCACGGCGGCCGCGATGGTCAGCGGCGGCAGCGCCCACACCCATCGGGTCCGGGAACCCGGTGCGGGAACCCGAGACTCGCGCAGGTGGCACCAGGTCGCGACACCGACCATCAGGATCGCGCCACCGAACAGTCCGGTCGCCGCCCCGGTGCCGGCAAGTGACGGCGGCTTGTCCCACCACGGCACACCCCACGCCGAGACGTACCAGTAGTTGTTCGTCCCGATGAACGTGAACGCCAGGAGGAACAGGACCGCTGCCGCGAACAGTGCACGGTTGCGGGGCGAACGCAGCACCGCGGTACCGACGGCGACGGCGGTGAGGACCGCGAGCGCGCCGGCCAGTCCGGCGAACACACCGAGATGGTGCGTCCACTTGGTGGGCGTGAACATCATCAGCGCGAGGGCGCCGAGCACGACGCCGATGATCCGGCGGGACGGCCCCACCGAGGTACCGGGGATACGTCCGTTCTTGCGAAGTATCGCCAGGATGGTGACCGCCAGGCCCAGGAACATCACGAAGATGCCGAACCGGCGGGAGAGCGACCCGTCGGCGGTGTCGTTGAGCAACCACTGGTACCGCAGGTTCTCGCTGAACCACTTCTCGCTGGGACCGCCGGCGACGTGCGCGTCCTGCATGGCCGGGACGACCGCGAGCGCCTGGTCGGCGAAGATCGCGACGAGAATAGCGGTGCCTGCGGCCAGGAGTGGCAGCAGCAACGCCGCGAATCCGACGGTCCTGGCCCTGGCGATCACGATCCGCAGCAGGGGACGCAATCCGGCGAGTAGTGCGGCGAAGCAGATGATTCCGGAGGGCCCGACCGAGAGCGTCGCCGCGGCGACGAGGATCGCGACTGCCGCCGGCAGCAGGCGCCGGGTCGCGATCGCCCGCTCCACCGAGCACCACGTGAGCAGCACACCGGCCGCGACGATCGGCTCGGGACGCAGTCCGTTGTTGTACGGCAACCACACCGCGAGGAAGCCCAGCGCGCCCGTCCACAGAGCGATCCGGCTGGTGCGCGCCGCGACGCCGAGACGGGGCACGACCTCCCGGCTGAGCACCAGCCAGGTGACGATGCCGGCGAGCAGTGCGGGCAGGCGCACCCACGGGCTGGCGCTCCAGATGTCGTCGAGCAGACCGAAGATGTAGTAGTAGGGCGTGCCGAACGGGGTCTCGGGCACGCCGAAGTAGCGGAAGTAGTTGGACATGTAGCCGGACGACTGCGCCGACCGGGCCATCGTGTACTGGTAGCCGTCATCGGCGGTGGTCGCCCCGATGAAGTGCCACAGCACGAGCGTTCCGATCACGACGACGTCGAGCGATCCGATGCGCCACCACCGCGAGGGCAGGAATCGGCGGGCCCGGCGGCCGTCGGTGAGATCGAGTCGGTGCAGCGCGACCAGCGCCAGCAACGTGGCGAGCACCGCCACGACCATCGCGAGGATCTTGATCGGCGTCGGCGTGGTCGAGAAGCGGGTGTCGAGTTCGGCGGTCACCTGCAGGCCCGCCGGTGCGCTGCCGTCGAGATCGCTGAAGACGCCGACCATCTGGGGGCGAACGTCGCCGTCGACGGTCTTCGTCGTCTCCGCCGCAACGGATCCGGCGATCGACGCCGTCGTCCGCTCGGAGGTCGACGACACGGCGATCGCACACTCGCCGCCGCGGAGTTCCGAGAGCGGGGTCGAGATCAGCGACCGGTCCCGCAGGATCACCTCGAGGCGGGCGGGCGCGGACTCGGTGGCCGCGACCGTCTTCGCGACGAGACCGTAGCGTTCCGCTCCCGGTGCGCCCGCGGGCATGGTCGCGACGAGCACGCCGCCGGAGTCCAGGTCCGCGGCCGTCGCGCACGGGATCCGCGCGTCGAAGGTGAACGGCGCGTACGACACGAGGGGCGCTTCGACGCTGCCCGTCGATCCGTTCTGCGGCCACGCGATCGTCGACTGGTCCTGGTTCACCGGCAGCAGCGGAATCGCGACCGCGCTCAGGACGCCGAGGACGCCCGCGATGATCGCGATCAGGCGCGCCCGCCGGACGTCCCACCGCCCCGGACGTGCCGGTCCCGGCTCTCTCGTTGCCACCTTTGCGGATGCATGTTCCGCCCCCACCATGCTGTCGACCACGAGAAGCGATGGTAACGGCAATCACACTTGTCACCGAGCGCCCTCACCGTGCCACCGCGAATTCCGGCAATTCGCCGGGTAGAACGGACGGATGAAGGTCTACACCGGAACCGATCCCGCCCTGAATCCGATGGCGGTGGCCGACTTCGCGCGGCGCGCCGAGGCGGCCGGCTACGACGGGCTGCACGTCTCGGAGACGGTGCACGACCCGTTCCTGCTTGCCTTGCTGGCGCTGCAGGCCACCGAGCAGATCGTCGTCCGGACGTCGGTCGCGCTCGCGTTCGTGCGGAGCCCGCTGCTCACCGCGTACACCGCGTGGGACCTGTCGAAGATGTCGGGAGGCCGATTCCACCTCGGACTCGGCAGCCAGATCCGGCAGAACATCGAGGAGCGGTACGCGATGCCGTGGACCGCGCCCGCCGCGGCGATGCGCGAGTACGTCGGCGTCGTGCGGGCGGCCTTCGAGACGTTCCGCACCGGCGAACTCGTTGCGTACGAGGGCGATCGATACCGGTTCACCCGGATACAGCCGTACTTCAACCCGGGTCCCGACACGGAGACGTCGGTGCCACCGATCTACCTCGGAGGTGTCGGGCAGCGCATGCTGCGGGTCGCGGGGGAGTGCGCGGACGGTCTGGTCACGCACCCGACCAACTCGGATCCGCGGTACCTCGTCGACGAGTGCCTGCCGGCGCTGGCCGAGGGCGCGGCGACCGCGGGACGTTCGCTCGACGACTTCGACATCGTCGCGGGACTGCAGGTGATCACCGGAGCCACCGACGCCGACGTCGCCGAGGAACGCGAACGACGCCGCCGGCTGTTCGCCTTCCTGTACTCGACGCCCGCCTACCGCGGGGCGCTCGAACGGCACGGCTTCCCCGACCTGCAGGGGCGGCTGGCCGACCTGGTCCGGCGCGACGACTGGGATCGTCTGCGCGACATCGTGACCGACGACGTCCTCACCGCGGTCGTCCCGACGGCCCGCTACGACGCGCTCGCCGACGTGGTCCGCGAGCGTCTCGACGGCGTCGCACCGAGTGTCACGCTGGCGCTGCCCGACAACCCCGACCAGGATCGCCGCATGGCCGACGTGATCGCCGAACTACACGCCGGATAACTCCGCGAAAGGTGCAGGGAACAGGAATGAGTCGTCTCGCTCGGATCGTGCCCGTGCTCGCTGCCCTGGTGTGCGGCGCGCTCGCTGGTCGGGTGCTGTGGTTCCCGATGCCCGACGACTACGTCAGCGTCGAGAGCGCCCTGCCCGCTGCCCTCGTCGGGAAGGGCGCCGGCGTCGCGGCCGCGGCCGTCGTGGCCGTGCTGGTCACCGTCGCCCTGGCCCGGCGGCGGTCGCTGGCTCTGGTGACGGCCGCGGCCGTGGCCGGGCTGCTGCTGCTCGCGTTGCCGGAGTTGCTGTCGTACCCCGAGGATCCGGCGGTGCTCCTGTACTCGAATGCCGTTGCCGCAGGAATGGTTCTCGGTGCGGTCTCGCCTCTCGCCGCGCGCGAACGGAACGCTCAGGCGGCGCTCGCGGTGGGTGCCGTCGGCGCCTTCCTGCTGTCGGGGGCGGTCGTCGACCTGATCGGAGTCGGCACGGCGGACTTCGGTTGGACCGCCTACACCCCGTTGACATCGTTCGCGGAGGTCGAGCGCGGGGGCGTGGTCGGGCTGTGGCCCGCCGTCGCGGCAGCAGCGCTCGTCGTCCTGGCGGCCGTGGTCGACCGGCGAACGTCGTGGGGTACGCGGGTCGAGCCCCGTTGGCTCGCGGCCGCCGTCGCGCTGCCCGTCGCGGCCTTCGTCGTCAACCGGATCCTGATGGAATCGGCGGCACGTCCCGAGTGGTGGTACCCATACGTCGGTCTGGCAACGGCGTTCGTCGCGTGGATCGCGTGGCGGTTGCCCGGGCGCGACGGGCAGCTGGTGTTCGCCGGTGCGGCGGTGCTCGCCGCAGCGGCCGTGGGAACGCCCTGGACGAGCGCCGGCTGGTGGGCCCTCGCGATCCCCGCTGCGCTGATCGTCGCCGGTGCCGCGGTGGGGCTCCGGTGGCCGGTCCCGCCGGTCGGGTTCGGGCTGTTGGCGGTGGTGGCCGCGGTCTCCCTGGTGAACCTCGATCAGTCGGACGTCCCTGTTTTCGTCTACGCGATCGCGCTACCCGTCGGCGTGGGGTACACGGTCGGGTCCTGCCTCCCGACGTCCGCGCCCGCATCGACGGTCGGCCTCTCGCTGCCGTTCGGTGTCGCGATCCCCGGTGTCGTGGCGGCGGCCGGCATGCCCCACCGGTACGCGGACTACCTGCCGGGCTTCGGGCAGGAGTTGTCGGGCTCGACGCCGGTCGTCCTGGCCGCGGTCGCGGTGATCGTCGTGTGCGGTGTCGGCGCGTGGGGACTCGATCTGCGCTCGGGATCCCGCTGAGGCCGGAGCGACGCGCGTACAACCCCGAAAACGGCCGAAGGCCCCACTCTCGTAAGAGTGGGGCCTTCCGTGTGCCCCCGGCAGGATTCGAACCTGCGGCCTTTCGCTCCGGAGGCGAACGCTCTATCCCCTGAGCTACGGGGGCGCACCGGAAATCCGGTGTGCCAGTGGGCGAAGTTAGCGTAGCGCATTGTCGCCGATCGTCCACATCGGCTGGTAGATCGGTGTTTTTCTCGTGGTGCCGACGTTGCACCGGCGGCAGAACCGGACCGGGCGGCGCACCCGCTGGGGGAGCGCCGCCCGGTGACGGTCGATGAAACGATCTGTCAGTTCATCGGAAGCGGAGACGCGTTGCGCTCCGTCAGCATGTTCGTGATGAGCGTCGCCTCACCCTGCTGGGTCGAGACCATCTTCTTCGCCAAATTGCGAACGGCCGGGACGTCGGCGTACTGCTCGGCGTACTCCATCATCGGCAGCCCGCCCTGATGATGCCGCAGCATCAACTGCAGGAACATCACATCGAGTTCGGGACCCGACGCCTGGCCGAGGGCGGCCATCTCCTCGGGGCTCGCCATGCCCGGCATCTTGCTGCTGTCGTGCTCCTCTGCAGCGCCAGTCGCGGCGGTCCCGTGGCCCGAATGTGTTCCGTGCCCGTCGCTTTCGGTCATCCACGTCATGTAGCCGTCGGTGGGCAGTGGAGCCTTGTCCCACAGCGCCAGCCACCCCTGCATCTGACCGACCTGGTTCTGCTGGCTGGTCAGGATGTCGAAGGCGAGGCTCTTGACCTTGGGGTCGGTCGACTTCGTCAGCGCGATCGACGACATGTCGATCGCCTGATTGTGGTGAACGGTCATGTCCTGGGAGAACCCGACGTCCACCGACGTCGCCGCCGGAGTCGGCGTGCCGTTGTCGTCGATCGGCAGCCGCACGAAGAAACCGAGGGCGAAACCGATCGCGAGAACGCCGATCAGGCCCACGACCGCTAGCGCGGTCCGCTGACTGCGGCTGCTCGGTTCGGTTGCGGTCTCCATCGGGGTGTCGATGTCGGTCATCGCGTCGATCAGCCGTTCCCGCCGGCGGCAGGAGCGGGGGCCTGCTCGAGGCCGGTCGGCATCGGGAGACCCGAGGGCACACCGGCCGCGCCGCCGGTCTCGTTGGCGTCCGGCGTGATGCCGCCGCCGTCCATCGGCACCGCGTCGGGGCCCGGGGCGCTCGCGTCGAACGGCGGCGGGTTGGCCGGGTCGAACGAGCCGGGGATCGTCGAGCAGCTCGCGCCGACCTCGGGGTACGCGTAGCGGTTGAGGCGCAGCGCCTTGATGAACTGGTCGATGCGCTCGTCGTCGGCGTTGTCGACCTTGAGCTGGTGGCCCCACGACTGCAGCGAGATCGGGGAGTCCAGGCCCGGGTAGGGCGACATCAGCATGTAGCCGTCACGCGAGCTGGCGCGCTCCTCGAGCTGCTTGCGCTGCGCGTCGTCGAGCTTGTCGGGGTTGTAGGCGATCCAGACGGCGCCGTGCTCGAGCGAGTGCACGGCGTTCTCGGTGCGGATCGGATCGGCGTAGACGGTGCCGGTGCACGTCGCCCACACGGAATCGTGCGGTCCGCCGAACGGCGGGGTCTGGTCGTACGCGACCCGCTGGGTCGACTCGACGTGCACGCCGGCCGGGTAATCGACCTTGACGACGCCGTCGATCGACGACGACGGATCCTGGTTGGACTCCGACGGCGTGAACTTCGCCACGGCCTGTTGGTCCTGGTACTTGGGGAAGATGTTGACGGCGAGAACGCCGATCAGCGCGACGACGGCGATGACGGCGCCGATGGTCAGCCAGGGAATCTGGCGTGATGCGCCGCCTCCACGCTTGGACGCGGGCACACCACCCTGCTTCTTCTTGGCTGCCTTGATCGCCTTGGCTGACTTGGCCCCCGTTTTGCTACTGCCGGGACCGCGATTTTCCGAACCGCTGGGCATCGATGAGTGCTCTTTCGGTGATGGGATACAGGGCGTCCTCGAGGGGCAGGGAGCCTCCCCGGTCCCCATCAGGCTTCACCACTGTACGTTCCGACCCTGAGGGAAACCTTGGAGACAGGGTGATACTGGGTAAACGGCCCGCTGGTCCAGGCAATAAGATGGACTCCTGTGACTCCAGCCGACCTTGCCGAACTGCTCCGAGGGACCGCCGCGAAGGTGCTCGCCGAGCACGGACTCGACGTTTCCGTACTGCCCGCGACACTGACGGTCGAGCGTCCTCGTAACCCTGAGCACGGTGATTACGCCACGAACGTGGCGATGCAGGTGGCCAAGAAGGCCGGTGCGAATCCGCGTGATCTCGCCACCTGGCTCGCCGCGGCTCTGACCGCGTCCGACGGCATCGATTCCGCCGAGGTCGCGGGCCCCGGGTTCCTCAACATCCGCCTGGCCGCCGACGCGCAGGGCGCAATCGTCGCCAAGGCCCTCGAGGCGGGCGCGGCGTACGGCGAGGGCGATGCGCTCGCGGGCAAGCGGATCAACCTCGAGTTCGTCTCCGCGAACCCCACGGGCCCCATCCACCTCGGTGGCACCCGCTGGGCCGCGGTCGGCGACGCGCTGGGCCGCATCCTGGCCACGCAGGGCGGCGACGTCACGCGCGAGTACTACTTCAACGACCACGGCGCGCAGATCGACCGTTTCACGCGGTCGCTCATCGCCGCGGCGAAGGGAGAACCGGCCCCCGAGGACGGCTACGCGGGTGCGTACATCGTCGACATCGCGGCCGACGTGCAGAAGCAGGCGCCTGGCGTGCTCGACCTGCCCGAGGCCGAGCAGCACGAGACCTTCCGGTCGATCGGTGTCGAGCTGATGTTCACCCACATCAAGCGCACGCTGCACGAGTTCGGTGTCGACTTCGACGTCTACTTCCACGAGAACTCGCTGTTCGAGTCCGGTGCGGTGGAGCGGGCCGTCGAGACCCTCAAGGGCTCCGGCAACCTCTACCACGAGGACGGCGCCTGGTGGCTCAAGAGCACCGACTTCGGTGACGACAAGGACCGCGTCGTCATCAAGTCCGACGGCAACGCCGCCTACATCGCCGGCGACATCGCCTACTTCCAGGACAAGCGCGCCCGCGGCTTCGACCTGTGCATCTACATGCTCGGCGCCGACCACCACGGCTACATCGGCCGCCTCAAGGCCGCCGCGGCCGCGTTCGGCGACGACCCGGACACCGTCGAGGTCATGATCGGCCAGATGGTCAACCTCGTCCGTGGCGGCGTCGCTGTGAAGATGAGCAAGCGCGCCGGCACGGTCATCACGCTCGACGACCTGGTCGAGGCGATCGGCGTCGACGCCGCCCGCTACTCGCTCGTCCGCTCGTCGGTGGACCAGAGCATCGACATCGATCTCGAGCTGTGGGCGAGCACCACCAACGAGAACCCGGTCTACTACGTGCAGTACGCGCACGCGCGGCTGTGCTCGATCGCGCGCAACGCCGCCGACCTGGGCCTGAGCGCGGAGAACCCGAACCTGGGTCTGCTCACGCACGACCGCGAGGGCGACCTCATCCGCACGATCGCCGAGTACCCGCGCGTCGTCGCGAAGGCCGCCGAGCTGCGTGAGCCGCACCGCATCGCCCGCTACCTCGAGGAGCTCGCGGGCACCTACCACCGCTTCTACGACGCCTGCCGGATCCTGCCGCAGGGCGACGAGGAGGCCGGTGAGCTGCACACCGCGCGGCTGGCACTGTGCGCCGCGTCGCGTCAGGTCCTCGCGAACGGCCTCGAGCTGCTCGGCGTCAGCGCACCGGAGCGCATGTGAACGCGCATCCCGCCGGTCCCCGGCACGCCGAGATCCAGCACGCCCCCGGGTTGCCGCCCCGCCCGGCGACGCCGTCCGAGATGACGACGCTCCCCGAGCAGGTGTGGCCCCGCAGCGCCGAGCGCGGCACCGACGGCGTCGTCCGCATCGCCGGTGTCCCGGTCACCGAGCTGGCCGAGAAGTACGGCACGCCGCTGTTCGTCGTCGACGAGGACGACTTCCGCTCCCGTTGTCGCGAGATGGCGCGCGCCTTCGGCGGTGCCGAGCGCGTCCACTACGCGTCCAAGGCGTTCCTGTCCGCGGAGATCGCCCGCTGGGTGCGCGACGAGGGCCTGTCGATGGACGTCGCGTCCGGTGGTGAACTGGCCGTCGCACTGCACGCCGGCTTCCCCGCCGAGCGGATCACGATGCACGGCAACAACAAGTCCGTCGCCGAACTCGACACCGCCGTCGCGGCGGGCGTCGGGCACATCGTGCTCGACTCGATGGTCGAGATCGACCGGCTGGACGAGGTCGCGGCCCGGCACGGCGTCGTGCAGGACGTCCTGATCCGCATCACCGTCGGTGTCGAGGCGCACACGCACGAGTTCATCGCGACCGCGCACGAGGATCAGAAGTTCGGGTTCTCGCTGTCCGGCGGCAAGGCGATGGAGGCCGTCGCACGGGTCCTCGCCGCCGGCAATCTGCGTCTGGTCGGCCTGCACAGCCACATCGGCTCGCAGATCTTCGAGGTCGACGGCTTCGAACTGGCCGCGCACCGCGTCATCGGGCTCATCCGCGAGATCGTCGACCGCTTCGGCGCCGAGAAGACGGCGCAGCTGTCGATCGTCGACCTCGGTGGCGGTCTCGGCATCTCGTACCTGGACAGCGACAACCCGCCGCCGGTCGCCGAACTCGCGGCCAAGCTCGCGCACATCGTCGCCACCGAGTCGGCGGCCGCGGGACTGCCGGTGCCGACCCTCATGGTCGAGCCGGGCCGCGCCATCGCCGGCCCCGGCACCGTCACGCTGTACGAGGTGGGCACCATCAAGGACGTCACCCTCGACGGTGGCGCGACGCGGCGGTACATCAGCGTCGACGGCGGCATGAGCGACAACATCCGCACGTCGCTCTACCAGGCCGAGTACGACGCGCGCCTCGTCTCGCGGGACAGCGACGGCGCCCCCGTCGTGGCCCGTGTCGTCGGCAAACACTGTGAGAGTGGCGACATCGTCATCCGTGATGCCTGGATGCCTGATGATCTAGGTCCCGGAGATTTGCTCGCCGTCGCGGCCACGGGCGCATACTGCTATTCGATGTCCAGCCGGTACAACCTGCTCACCCGCCCTGCGGTGGTGGCAGTGCGGGACGGCGCCTCACGCCTAATCTTGCGTAGGGAAACTGTGGAAGATCTGCTCAGCTTGGAGGTTTCGGAGTGACCAGCGAATCGGCGCAGCGCGCCATCGGGGTGGCTGTTCTCGGCCTCGGGACCGTGGGCAGCGAGGTGGCTCGGATCATCCGCGAGCACTCGACCGACCTCGAGGCCCGAGTCGGCGCACGACTGGAGCTGCGCGGTGTCGCGGTCCGGCGCATCGACGGTGACCGCGGCCTGCCGCAGGAACTGCTGACCACCGACGCCGAGTCGCTGGTGACCCGCGACGACGTCGACGTCGTCGTCGAGGTCATCGGTGGCATCGAGTTGCCGCGCAAGCTGGTGCTTGCCGCGCTCAACGCGGGCAAGTCCGTGGTGACCGCGAACAAGGCGCTGCTCGCCGAGTACACCGGTGAACTCGCCGAGGCGGCCGAGCGCGAGAGCGTCGACCTGTACTTCGAGGCCGCGGTGGCCGGTGCGATCCCGGTGATCCGCCCGCTCACGCAGTCGCTCGCGGGTGACCGCGTGGACCGTGTCCTCGGCATCGTCAACGGCACCACCAACTTCATCCTGTCCGCGATGGACGAGACCGGCGCCGACTACGCCGACACCCTCGCCGAGGCCGGCCGCCTGGGCTACGCCGAGGCCGATCCGACGGCCGACGTCGAGGGCTTCGACGCCGCGTCGAAGGCCGCGATCCTCGCGTCGATCGCGTTCCACACGCGCGTCACCGCGGGCGACGTGTACCGCGAGGGCATCTCGAAGATCACCTCCGACGATCTCGACGCCGCCAAGTCGCTGGACTGCACGATCAAGCTGCTGTCGATCTGCGAGCGGATCGTCGCCGCGGACGGCAGCGAGCGCGTCTCCGCCCGCGTGTACCCCGCACTCGTCCCGCGTGAGCACCCGCTCGCGGGCGTCAACGGCGCCTACAACGCCGTCGTCGTCGAATCGGCGAACGCCGGCCGTCTGATGTTCTACGGCCAGGGCGCCGGCGGCGCCCCCACCGCGTCCGCCGTGATGGGCGACCTCGTGATGGCCGCGCGCAACAAGGTGCACGGCGGCCGCGGTCCGCGCGAGTCCAAGTACGCGCAGCTGCCGATCGCACCGATGGGCGACATCCCGACCCGCTACTACGTGAACATGCAGGTGGCCGATCGTGCCGGCGTGCTGTCGGCGGTCTCCGCCGAGTTCGCCAATCGCGGCGTCAGCATCTCCACCGTCCGGCAGGAGGGCGCCGGTGACGGCGCACGTCTCGTGGTCGTCACCCACCTCGCAAACGACGCGGCACTCTCGGAAACTGTTGCCGCCCTTGCCGAACTCGAATCTGTAACCGCTGTGACCAGCGTGCTCCGACTGGAAGGTACCTCCGAATGACCGGCGCCAACCCCAAGGCCGATACCAAGACCACCCCCGTCCACACCCCGTGGCCGGGACTGATCGAGGCCTACCGCGACCGGCTCGCGATCGGACCGAACTGGAAGACCGTCACCCTGCGTGAGGGCGGCACGCCGCTGCTCCCTGCCGGGCACCTGTCGGAGCTCACCGGTTGCGACGTCTACCTCAAGGTCGAGGGACTCAACCCCACCGGTTCGTTCAAGGACCGTGGCATGACGATGGCCGTCACCGACGCCCTCGCCCGCGGCCAGCAGGCCGTGCTGTGCGCGTCCACCGGTAACACCTCCGCCTCCGCGGCCGCCTACGCAGCCAAGGCGAAGATGGGCTGCGCCGTGCTGGTTCCGCAGGGCAAGATTGCGATGGGCAAGCTCGCCCAGGCCGTCATGCACGGCGCGCGGATCATCCAGGTGCAGGGCAACTTCGACGACTGCCTCGAGCTGGCCCGCAAGACCACGGCCGAGTTCCCGACGATCGGTCTGGTCAACTCGGTCAACCCGGTGCGCATCGAGGGCCAGAAGACCGCCGCGTTCGAGATCTGCGACGCTCTCGGCAAGGCCCCCGACATTCACGCGCTGCCCGTCGGCAACGCCGGCAACATCACCGCCTACTGGCGCGGCTACTCCGAGTACTTCGCCGACGGCATCACCTCGGTGCGCCCGCGCATGCTCGGCGTCCAGGCCGCCGGTGCCGCGCCGCTGGTGCACGGTGCCCCGGTCAAGGATCCGGAGACCATCGCTACCGCCATCCGCATCGGTGCGCCCGCGTCGTGGGACGGCGCCGTCGCCGCCAAGGAGGAGTCGAACGGTGCGTTCCGCGCCGCCACCGACGAGGAGATCCTCGAGGCGTACCGCCTGATCGCCGCGACCGAGGGCGTCTTCGTCGAGCCCGCGTCGGCCGCGAGCGTCGCGGGCCTGCTGGCCGCCCACAAGGAGGGTTGGCTGGACTCCGGCCAGACCGTCGTGTGCACCGTCACCGGCAACGGCCTCAAGGATCCCGACACCGCCCTCGCGGGCATGCCGGCCGTCCAGCCGATCCCGGTCGACCCGGTCGCCGTGGCTGCGGCGCTCGAGCTGGCATAGTGACCGCGGCTCCGGACACGGCAGTGGACCAGACGATGACACAGACCCTTCCCGCCGGGCTCACCGTGACCGCGCGCGTCCCGGCGTCGAGTGCCAACCTCGGTCCGGGCTTCGACACGCTGGGTCTGGCCCTCGGTCTGTACGACGAGATCACGGTCACCACCACCGATTCGGGTCTGACGATCCGGGTCGAGGGGGAGGGCGCCGACGACGTCCCGTGGGGACCCTCGCACCTCGTGGTCCGCGCGATCGAACGGGGCCTCGAAGCCGCGGGCCTGTGGGCCGACGGGCTGGATGTGGTGTGCCGTAACGCCATTCCGCATTCCCGTGGACTCGGCTCGTCCGCGTCCGCTGCCGTCGGTGGCCTGGCCGCGGCCAACGGTCTCGCGCTCAAGGCGGCGCCGGAGCTGGCGCTGACCGACGCGCAGCTGGTCCAGCTGTCGTCCGAGTTCGAGGGTCATCCCGACAATGCGGCCGCGAGCGTCCTCGGCGGCGCGGTCGTCTCGTGGAGCGAGCCGGGCGTCGACGACGCGGCGCAGCGTCGGTACAGCGCCGTCCGGTTGCCGGTGCATCCCCATGTGCGGGTCGTCGTGCTGGTGCCGTCGGAGCGCTCGTCGACCGCTCTCACCCGGGGTCTGCTCCCCGAGACGGTTCCGCACCGGGACGCCGCCTTCAACGTGAGCCGGGGCGCACTCGCGGTGGTCGCGCTCACGCAGCGACCCGACCTGCTGATGACGGCGACCGAGGACAAGCTGCACCAGACGCAGCGTGCTCCGGCCCTGCCGCTCACCACCAGCTGGATCGCCAAACTGCGTGACGCCGGTATCGCCGCGACGGTGTCGGGTGCAGGGCCGACGGTGCTCGCGCTGTCGGACCAGCCGTTCCCCGATACGCTGCGCCGCGAGGCCGAGGACAGCGGTCTGCGGGTGCTCGAACTCGAGGTTGCCGACGGCGTCCAGGTGAACTGACGGAACGCGCCCAGGATAGTTACTGCTCGGTTCTTGCCGAGTAAGGCATTCGCCGCTATCCTGGGCGTGTCCGTACATCGTGCGCTTCAGACGCCGGTGCTTCACCAGGGCAGTCACTCCATTTCTTCGGGGTATTCCTGGCATGATCCTCACGCGATTTCCTCTGCGCTGACAGATCGACAGCACCCGCCTCCTCCGGTGATGTGATGGGGACAAGGCCGGAATTCCATCCAGCGGATACGGCACATCCGAGTTCAGTCAGTCAACTGAATTGCGGGACGAACCCTCGGCTTTGCGCAGCGCGAGCGAGGGAAGGAAAGGACCTCCGTGACCGATACGGACCTGATTGCCACGCCTGTTCAAGATTCCCCGGCAGAGGCCGCGGGTGCCCGGGCGGGCAATTCTGCACAGACTTCCGACGCGGGGTCGCGCGAGGGCGCGGTCGCTGCGTCCACCAAGCGCGCCGATGCCCGGCGCGGTGCCGGGCTGTCCGGAATGGTGCTCGCCGAGCTTCGTACGCTCGCGGGCGAACTCGGCATCAAGGGCACCTCGGGCATGCGCAAGGGCGATCTGATCGCCGCGATCAAGGAGCGTCAGGGTGGCGGTGCGGCCAAGGCTGCAGCATCCGCTCCGGCCGAGGCGCCCGCACGCAAGGAGCGCGCCGTGGCCCCTACGGAAACCGAGGCTCCCGCACGCAAGGAGCGCGCTGTGGCCCCTACGGAAACCGAGGCTCCCGCAGCCGGTGAGACGCCGGACGCCGGTGAGTCCGAGCAGGGTGGCCGTCGTAGCCGACAGCGTCGGGGCTCGTCCCGGCGTGCCGGTGCTCCCGAGTCGGCCGACGCCGGAGCATCCACCGCGACCGACACCGCACCCGCCGAGTCCAAGCCCGCCAAGCAGGCCGAGGGTAAGGACGAGGGCCGGGAACAGGGCCGCGAACAGGGCCGCGAACAGGGCAAGGACCAGTCCGCCGAGGAGCGTGGCGGTCGTCGTGAGCGTGGCGAGCGTGGTGAGCGTTCGCAGGGCGGCGAGCGCGGCGAGCGCGGGGATCGTTCGCAGGGTGGCAACGGCCCCCGTGGCGAAGGCCGTGGCGAGCGCCGGGATGCCGACGAGGAAGATGGCCGCGGCCGTCGTGGGCGTCGGTTCCGTGAGCGTCGTCGTGGACGTGACCGCGGTGAGGGTGGCGAGGGCCGTGAGGGCCGCGAGCCCGAGATCCGCGAGGACGACGTCCTGCAGCCGGTCGCCGGCATCCTCGACGTTCTCGACAACTACGCGTTCGTGCGCACGTCCGGTTACCTGGCCGGGCCGAACGACGTGTACGTCTCGATGAACCTCGTTCGCAAGAACGGACTGCGTCGCGGTGACGCGATCACCGGTGCGGTCCGTGTCCCGCGCGAGGGCGAGCAGAGCAGCCAGCGCCAGAAGTTCAACCCGATGGTGCGTCTCGACACCGTCAACGGGAACGATCCCGAGTTGGCGCGCAAGCGTCCCGAGTTCAACAAGCTCACGCCGCTGTACCCGAATCAGCGCCTGCGCCTCGAGACCACGCCGAACATCCTGACGACCCGCGTGATCGACCTGGTCATGCCGATCGGCAAGGGCCAGCGTGCGCTGATCGTGTCGCCGCCGAAGGCCGGTAAGACCACCGTCCTGCAGGACATCGCGAACGCGATCACCGTCAACAACCCCGAGTGCTACCTCATGGTCGTCCTGGTCGACGAGCGTCCCGAAGAGGTCACCGACATGCAGCGCTCGGTGAACGGCGAGGTCATCGCCTCGACGTTCGACCGTCCGCCGGCCGATCACACCTCAGTCGCCGAGCTGGCGATCGAGCGTGCGAAGCGTCTCGTGGAGGCCGGTCGCGACGTGGTGGTGCTGCTCGACTCGATCACCCGACTGGGCCGCGCGTACAACAACTCGTCGCCGGCGTCCGGACGCATCCTGTCCGGTGGTGTCGACTCGACGGCGCTGTACCCGCCCAAGCGATTCCTGGGTGCCGCGCGCAACATCGAGAACGGCGGCTCGCTGACGATCATCGCCTCCGCGCTGGTCGAGACCGGCTCCACCGGTGACACCGTGATCTTCGAGGAGTTCAAGGGCACCGGCAACGCCGAGCTCAAGCTCGACCGCAAGATCGCCGAGCGCCGGGTGTTCCCGGCCGTCGACGTCAACCTGTCGAGCACCCGTAAGGACGAGCTCCTCATGAGCCCGGACGAGTTCGCGGTGGTGCACAAGCTGCGCCGCGTGCTGTCCGGCCTGGACACGCACCAGGCGATCGACCTGCTGGTCGACCGGCTCAAGAAGAGCAAGAGCAATGTCGAGTTCCTCATGGAGGTCTCGAAGACGGCTCCGGGTCGGATGGACGACTGATCGTCCCGATCTCGACCTGATCGACTCGTCCCCGTACGCCTGGCGTCACGGGGACGAGTCGTATCCGGTGGGAATCATTCCGTGCGGGGGCGCGTTTATGAGGATGCGTCCGCCTCTGGCAGAATGGGCGATCGCGTGACAATCATGTCCGGTTCCGGTTCACGGCCTCGAACGGCGAGGACGACCCGGCGGCCATCGAAAGGGACACCATGAAGGCAGGAATCCATCCCGAGTACGTTGCAACCACCGTCGTGTGCGGTTGTGGCAACACGTTCGAGACCCACAGCACCGCGACCAGCGGACGTATCAACGTCGAGGTCTGCTCGCAGTGCCACCCGTTCTACACCGGCAAGCAGAAGATCCTCGACACCGGCGGCCGCGTCGCCCGCTTCGAGGCTCGCTACGGAAAGCGTGCCGGCTCGAAGGCCGCTGCCGACCAGTAGCTGTCCCGCCGACGCCCGTCCTGTGATTCTGCAGGCCGGGCGTCGGCTTTTTTGTGCCGACCCGTACCGCGTTTTGCGCACTTGCCGCGGTACGGAGGTCTCGACGACAACGACAAGTGCGCAAAACGCGAAACAGGAGCCAAGAATGGCAGGGACGACGCAGCCGTCGGCGATCGACGACATCCTGGCCGAGCACGCAGGCCTCGAGCAGCAGCTCGCCGACCCGGCGCTGCACAACGATCCGTCGGCCGCGCGCAAGGCGGGCAAGCGCTTCGCCGAGCTCGCCCCGGTCATGGCTACCTACGCCAAGCTCACGTCGGCGCAGGAGGACCTCGACGCCGCCCGCGAGCTGGCCGCGGACGACTCGGCGTTCGCCGCCGAGATCCCGGCGCTCGAAGAGACGGTCACCGAACTCGAGAAGACCCTCACCGACCTGCTGGCGCCGCGCGACCCGCACGACGGTGACGACGTCGTCCTCGAGCTCAAGTCCGGTGAGGGCGGCGAGGAGTCGGCACTGTTCGCGTCCGACCTGGCCCGCATGTACGTCCGCCACGCCGAGCGTGCCGGGTGGCGCGTGGAGATCCTCGACGCCACGGTCTCCGACCTCGGCGGATACAAGGACGCCACGATCTCGATCAAGTCGAAGGGCGACGCCCGCGACGGCGTCTGGTCCCGCCTGAAGTTCGAGGGCGGTGTCCACCGGGTGCAGCGTGTGCCTGTCACCGAGTCGCAGGGCCGCGTGCACACCTCCGCTGCCGGCGTTCTCATCTACCCGGAGCCCGAGGAGGTCGAGGAGGTGCAGATCGACGAGACCGATCTGCGCATCGACGTGTACCGGTCGTCCGGCAAGGGCGGTCAGGGCGTCAACACCACCGACTCCGCGGTCCGGATCACCCACCTGCCCACCGGCATCGTGGTGACCTGCCAGAACGAGCGCTCCCAGCTGCAGAACAAGGCGCGCGCGATGCAGGTCCTCGCCGCCCGGCTGCAGGCTGCGGCGGAGGAGGCGGCGGACGCCGAGGCATCGGCCGGTCGTCAGAGCCAGGTCCGCACCGTCGACCGCTCCGAGCGCATCCGCACGTACAACTTCCCCGAGAACCGCATCACCGATCACCGCATCGGATTCAAGGCGCACAACCTCGACGCGGTGCTCGACGGCGACATGGAAGCGCTGCTCGACGCCCTCGGCAAGGCGGACCGCGAGGCCCGACTCGCCGCCGAGTAGTCAGCCGGCGTCTCAGCTCACGACGGTGGTGGCGACGCCGCCCTGCGCGAGCACGCACGGCTGACCGGCACGGTTGGTGTAGACCCCGTCGAGCACGGTGGTGACGACGCCGGGACCGGTGTCCGCGACGAACTCGGCGCGGGTGCCGTTGTTGGTGAGCGTCGCGATCCCGTTGGCGCCGGTGGAATTGTTGACCCACACGACCCTGCCGCCGCCGGCGGGTGGGGGCTCGTCGACACTGATCGCGAGCCGTCCGCCGGGTAGGGGAGTGGCGTCGGCGACGCCCATCCCGCCCGGACAGATCGCGGGCGCCGGCTGGACATCGAACGGGGCGGCGTCGCCGAGCGCGGGACCGACGGCGACGCTGACTGTGGTGAAGGCTGCGGCGGTGAGAATTCGCGCCGCTGTGGCGGAGAACATGGAACGTTCCTTCGTCCGACCTCGGCCTGACGGTGACCAGACCGGTCGTATTCTATCGCCGGGGTGCCCGGACGAGGCTGGATGCAAGCGGTCCGGCACCTATCCGTGCTGTGTCCGTGACCGACGTGGCAGGCTGTAGCCCGTGAGTCGACAACCCATCCGTCTGGCCATCATCGAGGCAGCCGCCGAGCTGGAGCGTGCCGGCGTGCCGTCGGCGCGGGTGGACGCCGAACTCCTGGCCGCGCACCTGCTCGGGGTCGAGCGGACCCGCCTGGGGCTGGTGCCGCTGGTCGACCCGTCCGTCATCGAGGAGTACCGGAAGCTCGTCGCCCGCCGGGCGGAGCGGATTCCGCTGCAATACATCACGGGATCGACTGCGATGGGCAGCATTTCACTCGAGGTCGGCCCCGGTGTGTTCGTTCCGCGACCGGAGACCGAACTCCTCCTTGCCTGGGCGCTCGCGCATCTCGAGGCGAGCGGGCTGCGGGCCCCCGTCGTCCTGGATCTGTGCACCGGTACCGGGGCCCTCGCGCTCGCGATCGCCCACGCGCGCCCCGACGCGGTCGTGCACGCGGTCGAGCTCCAGCCACAGGCCCTCGCGTGGGCGCGCCGCAACGCGGACCGGCGGGGCGAAGCCGGTGACACGCCGATCAACCTCGTCCAGGGCGACGTCACCGATCGGACGCTGCTCACCGAGCTGGAGGGCGGCGTCGACCTCGTCGTGTCGAATCCGCCGTACATACCCGAGGGTGCGGTCCTCGACCCCGAGGTCGCCGATCACGATCCGCACACCGCGCTCTTCGGCGGCGCCGACGGCCTCTCGGTGATCAAGCCCATGGTCAACAACATCGCGCGCTGGTTGCGCATCGGTGGCGCCGTGGGGGTCGAGCACGACGACACCAACGGCAGCCAGGTGGCGGAGTTGTTCCGGGCACGCCGCGTCTTCGACCGAGTCGTCGAGCACCCCGACCTCGCGGGGCGGCCCCGTTTCGTCGTCGCGCACCGTGTCGCGACCGACGTCGAGGCGGCACGGTGAGGGCGCCGGCGGCGTGAGTGAAAGGATGGGTGCGTGAGCACTGTCTACGACTGCAAGCAACCCGACAATCGTGAAGCCGGACTGACCGCCGCGAAGAACTCGCTCAAGGCCGGTCGTCTCGTGGTCCTTCCGACGGACACCGTCTACGGCCTCGGCGCCGACGCCTTCGACGGCGACGCCGTCGCGAGCCTGCTGCGGGCCAAGGGGCGCGGTCGGGACATGCCGGTTCCCGTGCTGGTCGGTTCCTGGAACACCATCGACGGGCTGGTCTACTCGGTCCGTCCGCAGGCGCGCGATCTGATCAAGGCATTCTGGCCCGGCGGGCTGAGTGTCGTTGTGCAGCAAGCGCCTTCGCTCGCGTGGGACCTCGGCGACAGCCGTGGCACGGTGATGCTCCGGATGCCGCTGCATCCGGTCGCGCTCGAGTTGCTGCGTGACGTCGGACCGATGGCGGTGTCGAGTGCGAACATCTCGGGGCGTCCGCCGGCCACGACGGTCGACGAGGCCCGAGACCAGTTGGGTGGCGCGGCGAGTGTCTACCTCGACGGCGGTCCGGCGACCCATGCGGTGGCGTCCACGATCGTCGACCTCACCGGTGACGAGGTCCGGATCCTCCGCGAGGGCGCGGTGCCGACCGCCGACGTCGCCGAAGTTCTCGGTGTGACTCCGGAAAGCCTGTTGGGGGGAGCCTGACGGTGAGGGGACTCGTTCTGGTCAATCCCGGCTCCCGGCCGGTCGGCCGGTAGCGTCGTCGAAGTGAGTTCTGCAGATACTGCGGTGCTGGCGCTCGCCCAGGCCGGTAACGGCGCGGGCGTGCCGCTGCGCGAGTTGCTGCTCGTGATGCTGACGGCTGCCGTTGTCACCTTCCTCGGGACCGGCATCGTCCGTAGGCTCGCGATCCGCTTCGGCGCAGTCGCGATCCCGCGTGACCGTGACGTCCACGTCGAACCGACGCCGCGGCTCGGTGGCATCGGCATGTACGCCGGAATGCTCGTCGCGCTGCTCTTCGCGGGCCAACTCCCGGCGTTGACACGCGGATTCGAGTTCTCGCGGGACATCGCCGCGGTTCTGGTGGCGGGATTCGTGATCGTGCTGGTCGGCGTGATCGACGACCGGTGGGGGCTCGACGCGCTCACCAAGTTCGTCGGGCAGGTCACCGCGGCGGGGATCCTCGTCGTCATGGGGGTCAGCTGGTACCTGATCCCGTTGCCGTTCGGTGAGAGCAGCACGGTGATCCTCGACCAGCTGCAAGCCGGGCTGGTCACGGTCGCGGTCGCCGTCGTGATGATCAACGCGATGAACTTCGTCGACGGACTCGACGGGCTCGCGGCCGGACTCGGACTGATCGCCTCGCTCGCGATCTGTGCGTTCTCGGTGGGAATCCTGCACGATCAGGGCGGTGACGTCGGCGTCTACCCGCCGGCGATGATCGCGGCGGCGCTCGCCGGCGCGTGCCTCGGTTTCCTGCCCCACAACTTCCAGCCGGCCCGGATCTTCATGGGCGATTCCGGGTCGATGCTCATCGGGCTCACCCTCGCTGCGGTGTCGACCAGCGCGTCCGGCCGGATCAGCTTCACCGCCTACGGTTCTCGGGATCTTCTCGGCCTCCTGTCGCCGCTGCTGCTGGTCGGCGCGGTGATGTTCATCCCGATCCTCGACCTGCTCCTCGCGATCATCCGGCGGACCCGTGCCGGGGTGAGCCCGTTCAGCCCCGACAAGATGCATCTGCACCACCGACTCCTCCAGATCGGTCATTCGCACCGCCGTGTCGTGCTGCTCATCTACTTGTGGGTTGCCGTCCTCGCGTTCGGCGCCGTCGGATCGTCGCTGATCGACCGGCGGATCGTGGTGCTCCTTGTCGCCGGCGGTCTGGTCTTCGCGCTGGTGGTGACCGCGGTGCCGTCCTGGCGCGGGCTGCGGCAGGACAGTCGCCGGTAGTCAGGCAGGGGAGAGGGCCCCTGCCGACGTTCCTCTAACCTGGGTTCCGTGACTTCGACCCCAGAGCCCTATTCGACCGATCCCACGGCAGCACTCCGCCGTGGCCTTCGCTACGGCGTGCTCGGCCTGCTCGCGCTCGCCGTCCTCGGCGCGATCATCGCGAGCCTGTTCGCGGGCGTCGCCGGACTGTGGGGCGCGCTGATCGGTGCTGCCGTCGGTGGCGGCTTCATCCTGTGCACGATGCTGGCCGTGCTGCTCACCGCCAAACTGCCGGCCGTCACGGCCGGTGCCGTCCTGCTCGGCAGTTGGCTGCTCAAGATGATCCTGGCCATCACCGTGCTCGCGATCCTCGATGGGCTGGACTTCTACAATCGCCAGGCACTGGTGATCGTCATCGTGCTTTCGCTCGTCATCGTGCTGGGCGCGGAGACCTACGGGGTCCTCAAGACGAAGGTTCCGTACGTGACGCCGCACGAAACCGAGGACGGTTCCGGCGCGGCCTGACACATCCTGGCGCCCCCGTTCCTGGAACACGTTCCAGACTTCTGGGGTACCCCGTCTACACAACGTCGTAGATGTCTTGATAGTCTCTGGGCCAAGCAAGTGTGTAGACGCCGGGAAAGTCCAGATGACCTGGTGTCCCGGTAACGCTTGCAGGCGACAGAGGTTGTCGGAGTTGTCTGAATTTCGGATTCGGACGGAACCGCCCTCTTGTTGCCGAGTCGACGACAGTCGCCGACACCGACAGACGCCAGGACGGGTTCGCCCGAGTCCCCAGCTGCTGACGAATACGCGAGCCGACCTGGTCGACTTGTTAGTTCGTCAATGTCCGATCGAACCGCAGACAGCGATGCCTGCGGCCGACTACGGGAGAGACCGCTGAGCGTCACCTTCATGGCCGCGGAATACCATCCGCCGTCACTCGATGATTTCTACCCGCCCGCAGTGCTGTTCGAGGGCACCATCTTCGAACTCGACCGTCTGATGCTCATCCGTCTGTTGATGTCGGCGCTGGTGGCAGTGTTCTTCATCATCGCGATGCGTAGCCCGAAGATCGTTCCGCGCGGTGTCCAGAATGTCGGCGAGTACGCGCTCGATTTCGTGCGGATCAACATCGCGGAAGAAATCCTGGGCAAGGAACAGGGCAAGCGCTTCCTGCCGGTCATCACGACCATCTTCTTCATCGTGCTGGCCAGCAACATCGCGAGTATCACGCCTTTCCTGAACATCTCGCCGAACGCGCGAATCGGCATGCCGCTCGTGCTCGCGGCACTGGCCTACATCACGTTCAACTACGTGGGCATCAAGAAGTACGGCTTCTTCAAGTACGTGAAGTCGAGCGTCGTGGTTCCGGGCGTGCCGCTGCCGCTGCACTTCCTGCTGATCCCGATCGAGTTCCTCTCGACGTTCGTGCTCCGGCCGTTCACCCTGATGGTCCGACTCATGGCCAACATGCTGGCCGGACACATCCTGCTGGTGCTGTTCTTCAGCGCCACGCAGTACTTCTTCTTCCAGTCCGGAGGGTTCCAGGCGATCTTCGGCGTCCCGTCGATCATCGCCGGCGTCGCCATGACGTTCTTCGAACTCCTGGTGATCGGCCTGCAGGCGTACGTCTTCGCGCTGCTCACCGCCGTGTACATCGATTTGGCGCTCCACGCCGACTCGCACTGACCACTCAAATAGTTAGACCTGCCCCATTCGCCGACCGGCGGTGGGCAACAGAAAGGGAACGGAACACCAAATGAGCGTTGCGCTTCAGGCAGTTGAGGTCCTCGCGCAGGATGCGACCACTACTTTCAAGGGTCTCGGCGCAGTCGGCTACGGCCTCGCGGCCATCGGCCCCGGCATCGGCGTGGGTATCGTTGTCGGCAAGGCGATCGAGGGCATGGTCCGCCAGCCTGAGATGGCCGGCCAGGTCCGTACCACGATGTTCCTCGGTATCGCGTTCACCGAGGCCCTGGCGCTGATCGGCCTCGTCGCCGGCTTCATCTTCTAAGAACACACCATGTCAACCACCATCGCATTGCTCGCGGCCGAGGGGGAAACACACAACCCCCTCCTGCCCGCGACGTATGACATCACTTGGTCGATCGTTGCCCTGGTGGTCGTCGGGTTCGTCTTCTGGAAGTTCGTCCTTCCGATGTTCCAGAAGGTTCTCGCCGAGCGCACCGAGCAGATCGACGGCGGCATCAAGCGTGCCGAAGAGGCTCAGGCCGAGGCCAAGGCCGCGCTGGAGCAGTACCATGCCCAGCTCGCCGAGGCTCGGACCGAAGCCGCCCAGATCCGCGAGGAAGCACGTACTCAGGGCCAGCAGATCATCTCCGAGATGAAGGCACAGGCCCAGGAGGAGAGCGACCGCATCGTCGCCGCCGGTCACAGCCAGCTCGTCGCTCAGCGGCAGCAGATCGTGACCGAGCTGCGGGCCGACCTCGGCAAGACCGCGGTCGACCTGGCCGAGAAGGTCATCGGAGAGTCGCTCGCCGACGACGTCAAGCGCGCCGGAACGGTCGATCGCTTCCTCAACGAGCTGGACGCAGTCAGCGCCGATTCCGCAGCAGGAAAGTGAGCACCATGTACGCAGCGAGCCGTGAAGCCCTGACGCAGTCCCGTGCTGCGCTCACCGCGGCGTTGGATTCCGTTTCTCCCGGCGCGGCCACTGCGGCCGCGGCGCAGGCTGGATCCGAGCTGTTTTCGGTGGTCGAGGTTCTCGACGGCCAGCGCACTCTCCGGAGTGCGCTCGCTGACGCGTCCACGCCTGCCGCTGGTCGACAGGGCCTGGCCCGCCAGGTGTTCTCGGGGAAGGTCGGCGCCGAGGCGCTGGCAGTCCTCGAGACCGCCGCGGGCCAGGACTGGTCGAGCAAGGCGGATCTGCTGAACTCGCTGGTCACGGTCGGACGCGAGTCCCTGCTCCGTGCCGCGGCGGATCAGAACCAGAGCGACACGGTCGAGGACGAGCTTTTCCGCCTCGGCCGCATCGTTGCCGGTAATCCGCAGCTGGAGCAGGTCCTTTCGGATCGTTCGACGCCCGTCGCCGGCAAGCGAGAGCTGCTGTCGAAGCTGCTGTACGGCAAGGTCACCGCGATCACCGAGGCCCTCGCCATTCAGGCTGTGGGTCGCCTGCGCACCGCCCCGGCGGACGCGTTCGACGAGCTGTCGGCCCTCGCCGCGGCCTTGCGAGACAAGGCTGTTGCGCATGTGCGCAGCGCCTCGACGTTGTCGAGCGAGCAGGTCGAGCGGCTTACGGCGACGTTGACCCGCACCTACGGCAAGCCCGTCACCGTGCACGTGGAGGTCGAACCGGCTCTCCTCAGCGGCATGGTCGTCCGGGTGGGCCACGAGGTCATCGACGGGAGCGCGGCCGGTCGCCTCGCTGCCCTGCGCAAGACCTTCAAGTAGCCGACGACCGAACACATACTCCCGATCTTTTCGAAGACCAGATACCGAGAGCAGGAAAAACATGGCGGAGCTGACGATCTCCTCCGACGAGATCCGTAGCGCGATCGAGAACTACACCGCGAGCTACTCACCGGAGGCCTCCCGCGAGGAGGTCGGCCTGGTGTCCGACACCAGCGACGGCATCGCTCACATCACCGGCCTGCCGTCGGCGATGGCCAACGAGCTGCTGGAGTTCCCGGGCGGCGTGCTCGGCGTGGCCCTGAACCTGGACGCCACCGAGATCGGTGCCGTCGTCCTGGGTGACTACGAGCACATCGAAGAGGGCCAGGAAGTCAAGCGGACCGGCGACGTTCTGTCGGTGCCGGTCGGCGACGGCTACCTGGGTCGCGTCGTGGACCCGCTGGGCCGCCCGATCGACGGCCTCGGCGACATCGAGACCACCGAGACCCGCGCGCTCGAGCTGCAGGCCGCCACGGTGCTGGAGCGTCAGCCCGTCGAGGAGCCGCTGCAGACCGGTATCAAGGCCATCGATGCCATGACCCCGATCGGTCGCGGTCAGCGTCAGCTCGTCATCGGCGACCGCAAGACCGGCAAGACCGCGGTCTGCGTCGACGCCATCCTGAACCAGAAGGCAAACTGGGCGACCGGTGACCCGAAGCAGCAGGTCCGCTGCATCTACGTCGCCATCGGTCAGAAGGGCTCCACCATCGCCGGCGTCAAGCAGGCGCTCGAGGAGCAGGGCGCGATGGAGTACACCACCATCGTCGCCGCCCCGGCCTCCGACTCGGCCGGCTTCAAGTGGCTCGCCCCGTACACCGGTTCGGCCATCGGCCAGCACTGGATGTACCAGGGCAAGCACGTCCTCATCGTGTTCGACGATCTGACCAAGCAGGCCGAGGCGTACCGCGCCATCTCGCTGCTGCTGCGTCGTCCGCCGGGACGTGAGGCCTACCCGGGTGACGTCTTCTACCTGCACTCTCGTCTGCTGGAGCGTTCGGCCAAGCTGTCCGACGAGCTCGGTGGCGGTTCGCTGACGGCTCTGCCGATCGTCGAGACCAAGGCCAACGACGTCTCGGCGTACATCCCGACCAACGTCATTTCGATCACCGACGGCCAGGTCTTCCTCGAGTCCGACCTGTTCAACAAGGGCATCCGTCCGGCGATCAACGTCGGTATCTCGGTTTCCCGAGTCGGTGGCGCCGCGCAGACCAAGGGCATGAAGAAGGTCTCCGGTTCGCTCCGTCTGGAGCTGGCACAGTTCCGTGAGCTCGAGGCCTTCTCGGCCTTCGCCTCGGACCTGGATGCCGCTTCGAAGGCTCAGCTCGAGCGCGGCCAGCGCCTGGTCGAGCTGCTCAAGCAGGACCAGTACTCGCCGATTGCTGTCGAGGACCAGATCGTCTCGATCTACCTCGCCGGTGAGGGCGTGTTCGACTCGGTGCCCGTCGGCGACGTGCGTCGCTTCGAGTCCGAGCTGCTCGAGGACCTGCACCGCAACGCGGCCGGCGTCTACGAGTCGATCAAGGGCGGCAAGGCCCTCGACGACGCGTCGATCGCCGCGCTCAAGGCTGCGACCGACAAGTTCAAGCAGGGCTTCCTCGCCTCCGATGGCAGCCGTGTCGTGAACGAGGCAGAGGCCCAGGCTCTCGACGCTTCCGAGGTCGGCCAGGAGAAGGTCACCGTCAAGCGCACCACTGTCAGCAAGTGAGCGTGGTCCCCATGACACAGCGTCACCCGAAGGGAGAGTGATCGACCGATGGCAAGCATTCGCGAACTGCGTTCTCGTATCAAGGCGACCAACTCGACCAAGAAGATCACCAAGGCGCAGGAACTGATCGCCACGTCGCGCATCACGAAGGCGCAGGCCCGGGTTGCGGCTTCCAAGCCGTACGCGGAGGAGATCACCAAGGTGCTCTCCGAGCTGGCGAGTGCTTCGGCGTCGCTCGATCATCCGTTGCTGAACGAGCGCACCAACCCGAAGCGTGCTGCCGTCCTGGTCGTGACCAGTGACCGCGGTATGTGTGGCGGTTACAACTCCAACGCTCTCAAGGAGGCGGAGGAGCTGTTCCAGCTGCTGCGCTCCGAGGGCAAGGAGCCGGTGATCTACGTGCTCGGCGCCAAGGGTCTCGGCTACTACACCTTCCGCGGGCGTGACGTGGGGGGATCGTGGACCGGCTTCTCCCAGGAGCCCGGTTACGCGGACGCCGCCAAGGCGAGCCGTCACCTGGTCGAGCTGTTCATGGCCGGCTCCGGTGCGGAGGTCGAGGCCCCGAACGGTGAAGGCACGATCGAGGGCGTCGACGAGCTCCACATCGTCTACACGCGCTTCGTGTCGATGCTCACCCAGAAGCCGGAAGTTCGGCGGATGGCTCCGCTCGAGGTCGACTACACCGACGATCACATCGAGCTGGGCGAGGACATGCTGTCCAACGGCCAGCACGACGGCAAGTCGGGTCCGACCGCGGTCTACAACTTCGAGCCGGAGGCCGGCACGCTGTTGTCGGCCCTGCTGCCGAAGTACGTGAGCACGCGTATCTACTCGGCTCTGCTGGACTCCGCCGCCTCGGAGTCTGCCGCCCGTCGTACCGCCATGAAGGCCGCGACGGATAATGCGAACGAACTGGTGAACACCCTGAGCCGTCAGGCAAACCAGGCTCGCCAGGCCCAGATCACCCAGGAAATCAGCGAGATCGTCGGTGGCGCGAATGCGCTGGCCTCGAGCGCAGGAAGTGACTAGCACATGACCGCAGCAGTAACCCAAACCAACGCGAACGGCGCGGACACCACGTCCGGCCGGGTCGTGCGGGTCATCGGTCCCGTTGTGGACGTTGAGTTCCCGCGCGGCCATGTTCCCGACCTGTTCAACGCCCTGCACTCGGAGGTCACCCTCCCGTCCGTGGCGAAGACGCTGACCCTCGAGGTTGCGCAGCACCTGGGTGACAACCTGGTGCGCACCATCTCGATGCAGCCCACCGACGGCCTGGTCCGCGGCGCTGCTGTCGTGGACTCCGGCAAGCCGATCTCGGTTCCCGTCGGTGACGTCGTCAAGGGCCATGTGTTCAACGCCCTCGGTGACTGCCTCGACGCTCCGGGCACCGGTCGCGACGGCGAGCAGTGGGGCATCCACCGCAAGCCCCCGGCCTTCGATCAGCTCGAGGGCAAGACCGAGATCCTCGAGACCGGCATCAAGGTCATCGACCTGCTGACCCCGTACGTCAAGGGCGGCAAGATCGGTCTGTTCGGTGGCGCCGGCGTCGGCAAGACCGTTCTGATCCAGGAGATGATCACCCGTATCGCCCGCGAGTTCTCCGGAACCTCGGTGTTCGCAGGCGTCGGTGAGCGGACCCGTGAGGGCACCGACCTCCACCTCGAGATGGAAGAGATGGGCGTCCTCCAGGACACCGCCCTTGTCTTCGGCCAGATGGACGAGCCGCCGGGAACGCGTATGCGCGTCGCCCTGTCCGCGCTGACCATGGCGGAGTACTTCCGCGATGTCCAGGGCCAGGACGTCCTGCTGTTCATCGACAACATCTTCCGCTTCACGCAGGCCGGTTCCGAGGTCTCGACCCTGCTGGGTCGTATGCCTTCGGCCGTCGGTTACCAGCCCACGCTGGCGGACGAGATGGGTGAACTCCAGGAGCGCATCACCTCGACCCGTGGCCGCTCGATCACCTCGCTGCAGGCGATCTACGTCCCCGCCGACGACTACACCGACCCGGCGCCGGCCACCACGTTCGCGCACCTCGATGCGACCACCGAGCTCTCGCGTCCGATTTCGCAGATGGGTATCTACCCCGCTGTGGACCCGCTGACGTCGACCTCGCGCATCCTGGAGCCCGGCATCGTCGGTGCGGAGCACTTCCGCGTCGCGAACGAGGTCAAGCGGATCCTGCAGAAGTACAAGGAGCTGCAGGACATCATCGCCATCCTCGGTATGGACGAGCTGCAGGAAGAGGACAAGGTCCTCGTCGGCCGCGCGCGCCGTATCCAGAAGTTCCTCGGCCAGAACTTCATCGTTGCCGAGAAGTTCACCGGTGAGCCCGGTTCGGTCGTGCCGCTGCGCGACACCATCGAGGCGTTCGACCGCGTCTGCAAGGGCGAGTTCGACCACCTGCCCGAGCAGGCGTTCAACAGCTGCGGTGGACTCGACGACGTCGAGGCCGCTGCCAAGAAGATCGCCGGGAAGTAGACCGACATGGCTGAGATGACCGTTGAACTCGTTGCCGTCGAGCAGCGACTCTGGTCGGGATCGGCGAAGCTGGTCAGCGCCCAGACGACCGAGGGTGAGATCGGTGTCATGCCCGGGCACGAGCCGGTCCTCGGCCAGCTCGTCGAGGGCGGCGTGGTTGCGATCACGACCGTCGACGGCGAGCGCGTGGTCGCGGCCGTGCACGGTGGTTTCCTCTCGGTGACCGCCACCACGGTGACGATCCTGGCCGAGTCCGCGGACATGGCACAGGATGTCGACGTCGAGGCGGCCAAGGCCGTCCTGGCCGAGACCACCGAGGATCTCGAGGCGATCGCGATCGCCAAGGGTCAGCTGCGCGCGGTCGAGCGCGCGTAGTCAGTCCACGACGAGCCGCGACGGAGCCGACGAGTAGTGACGATCGGAATGGTAGTTCTCATCATTCTGGTTGTGCTGCTCGCGGCCTTCGTCGCGGCTTTCGTGTATAGGCTTGCCGTTTTGCGACGTGGGGGAACGGCGGCAATCCTGCGTGTCACGCCGGCTCCCGGCGGGAGCGGGTGGCGGCACGGTGTCGTCCGGTACGGCGAGGGCTCGCTGATCTTCTTCAAACTGTCGAGTCTGCGTCCGGGCCCGGATACCCGGTTGAGCCGACAGGGCATCGAGGTCGGTTCGCGACGCGGGCCCGTCGGCAACGAGTACGACATCATGACCGACGAGATCGTGATTCTCGAGATCTCCGATGGTGACGACACCTACGAGATCGCCCTCGATCGAGGAGCCTTGACGGCCTTCCTCTCGTGGGTCGAGTCCAGGCCCTCGGGGCGCTCGATGCGGGGTCGCCCCGCTTGACGGGTCGTGGTGAAAGAAAAGGGAGGCCTTTGGGCCTCCCTTTTGCGTTCCCGCCGGTGTCACTCCCGTCCGGCGCCGGGCTTCCACAGAACGTCGCCGCCGGGGTTCGCGAGGCGGCTGACGATGAACAGCAGATCCGACAGCCGGTTGAGGTACTTCGCCGGCAGTGCGCTCGTGTCTTCGGGGCTGGCCTCGACTGCCGCCCACGCGGAGCGTTCGGCGCGGCGGGCGATCGTGCGCGCCGAGTGCAGCAGGGCCCCCAGCGGGGTCCCGCCGGGCAGGATGAACGAGTGCAGCGGTTCGAGGCGCTCGTTGAACTCGTCGCACCATCCCTCGAGGCGTTCGACGTAGGCCTCGGTCACCCGCAGAGGGGGGTACTTGGGATCCGGAACGATGGGTGTCGAGAGGTCCGCGCCGGCGTCGAACAGGTCGTTCTGGATCTGGCGGAGGACGTCGACGATCTCCTCGGGAGGAGCGCCGAGCGCAAGCGCGACGCCGATGCTCGCATTCGTTTCGTCGCAGTCCGCGTACGCGATGAGCCGGGGATCGTTCTTGGACACGCGGGAGAAATCGCTGAGCCCGGTGGTGCCGTCGTCGCCGGTCCGGGTGTAAATCCGCGTCAAGTGAACAGCCATGTGGCAACGGTACCGCTCGGCAGGTCCGGTGTTCTCCTGGCTAGGCTGTTCGACTGTGAGTGAACGCTTTCTTGTCGCTGGTGGAAACCGACTCGTCGGTGAGGTGCCGGTGGGCGGCGCGAAGAACAGCGTCCTGAAACTGATGGCCGCGGCTCTTCTCGCGGAGGGTACGACCGTCATCGAGAACTGCCCCGACATCCTCGATGTGCCGCTGATGGCAGACGTACTGCGCGGTCTCGGCTGCGATGTGTCCCTGGAAGAGGACGTCGCAAGGATCACGACGCCCGCGCAGCCGAAGTACCACGCGGACTTCGCGGCGGTCAGGCAGTTCCGGGCCTCGGTGTGTGTGCTCGGTCCGCTGGTCGCCCGGTGCCGCAAGGCCGTCGTCGCGTTGCCCGGCGGCGACGCCATCGGGTCGCGCCCGCTGGACATGCACCAGTCGGGACTGCGCCTGCTGGGCGCGCACAGCGAGATCGAGCACGGCTGCGTGGTCGCGGAAGCGGACGACCTGCACGGTGCGAACATCCGGTTGGCGTTTCCCTCGGTGGGGGCGACCGAGAACATCCTCATGGCCGCGGTGCTGGCCAGGGGAGAGACGGTCATCGACAATGCGGCGCGCGAGCCGGAGATCGTGGATCTGTGCAACATGCTGACCCGGATGGGCGCGAAGATCGCCGGCGCCGGGTCGACGACCCTCACCATTCGCGGCGTGGACCGGCTGCAGCCGACGTCGCACCGGGTCATCGGTGACCGGATCGTCGCCGCGACCTGGGGGATCGCCGCCGCAATGACGCGTGGCGACGTGTTCGTGCGTGGCGTGAATCCGAAGCACCTGAGCCTGGTCCTCGACAAGCTGCGCGCCGCCGGCTCTCAGATCACTGCGGAAGCCGACGGCTTCCGGGTGGTTCAGAACGACCGTCCGCAGGCCGTCAACTTCGCGACGCTGCCGTACCCGGGGTTCCCGACGGACCTGCAGCCGATGGCGATCGGCCTTGCGGCGATCGCGGAGGGGACGTCGATGATCACCGAGAACGTGTTCGAGGCGCGGTTCCGTTTCGTCGAGGAGATGATCCGCCTGGGTGCGGATGCGCGCACGGACGGACATCACGCGGTGGTGCGGGGCGTGCCGGAACTGTCGAGTGCTCCCGTGTGGTCATCCGACATCCGCGCCGGCGCCGGCCTGGTGCTCGCGGGCCTCGTCGCGGACGGGGTGACCGAGGTGCACGACGTCTACCACATCGACCGGGGCTACCCCCGATTCGTCGAGGACCTGGCCGGATTGGGTGGCGACATTCGTCGGGTGACGACCGCCGAGGATCCCGCCTGAGGCCCCTGTGTGCGGCATCACAAACGGCGCATCGGCCGAATTTTCGGCAGATCCGACGGTGCGACCTGCGGAAATGATCGTCCGCAGGTCGCCGACCAGGAGGTTTGACGCTCCGGAAACGCTCGCGTAACTTATTCCAGGTCAGAGCGACACGGACACCGACCCGGCCGCGACCTCCACAGGTCAGCGAGGGTAAACGAGGTTGTACGGGGAGCGCCTGGTAATCCGAGTGTGAAACATCCTGTAGGGTTGTGGAGCGCCTTCGGGTGGCCGAGAAAGTGCCGGATTTGCTTCCGGAACTTGATCGGGTTAGGCTAGAACGGTTGCCCCAAAGCAAGAAACTGCAAGGTTTCGAGTGATGGTGTGCGCGTGTTCTTTGAGAACTCAACAGTGTGTCGATGAATGTCAGTGCCAATTTTGGTACTCCATCACTTTTTGTGGTGGGTATTTGCTGATTGTTCCATTCTTCCGTCTGGGATGGTCAGCGCAAACAGCTAGTTTGAGTTTATTTTGCTAGTGATTTGACTCGATGTCTATGACTGATTGCCGGCTTGCCGG